>NZ_WFLJ01000016.1 GCF_009208735.1 Janthinobacterium rivuli
CCCGAGCCAGGGCGTTAACCATAAAGCGTTGAGCATCACCGTGCTCTACCGGATCATCCAGATCAACGGTGGATGAAATAACATCAAAAGGATCACGGTGAGACATGCTGACTTTCTGAGTAAAGCTTTATTGGTCAATTGCCGACTGTCCGCTTCTGGCCGGTAGCCGTCAAAAAAAATTACCCCAGACCAAATACGGCGTTTAGAGATTCGATATCCCAGCGATTATCTCGCTCACTTTGGTAAACCAACACTTCGCCTGTATCAAGCAAATTTCCAAGGCGCTGCCGAATCAGCCTGATGGCAAGATGTATCGCCTGCATGGAGCTTTCACCCACAATATCCGGATATCTTTCGTCAACGCCCATCAGGGCCGCCGGACACGCCCAAGCACCACTATGCTCATAAGGCAGTCCAATGTAGGCCTGAATTAATACTTCGTCACCGTTTCCTCGCAGCCAAAGAATTTCTACGGTAGCGATAATTGCAGGATTCACTACTTTCATCTATCTCTCCCGCGCAAAAATTGTTCTGAACGGCTGCTTCTGGCCCAGGCTGTGTGAAAACTCCAAATCTTAAAATATTCGTGGGTAGGATTACCATTCCCAACACCGAGAAACCGGCGTAGCGCGCGTTTTGAGAGGCCGATTTTTTGAAGGACCAGAATTTTTCTGCGTTTTCACACAGCCTGGGCCGATTGCCGACTCTTTTAGTCGAAATTCCGATTAGCATTGGTATCGGTCGTTGTAGTAAATACCCTTGGAGTAGGCACGCATGAACGCAGCATGCAGATTTGGAGGTACTTGGCAAAAATCATAACTATGCCCCTGCTGGAATTGGATACGCATGCGAGCTGTTTGCTCGTCGTAACCAATTGCAACAATGGCGCTGGAATTTACCCGGACCATTTGCATGGCAGCTCCCGAAAGTGTTAAGACTCAAAATGGAAAAGGCTGTTCGATTAGGAGACGCTACTTCTGACCATTAGTAAACGATTCCACAACTGTAGCGTATTTTGCAACATGATATCGAAAAAGTAGCCGCAATGCACCAGTCATGTCAGCAACTACCTCGTTAAATCTCCCCGGCTTACCAATCTGCCAGCGACTGTCAGCCTCAGGCATATTAAAATACCGTCCCATGACCTCCCCCGCCTCGACCTCCGCCCTCCCAGACAGCATCCTGCTCCCTTCCCTGGCCGTCTTGGGAGGGCAGATTTCCGTCAATCTGGGGGCGGCGATTGCGAAGAATCTGTTTCCTGTCATTGGCGTGGAAGGGATCACGGCGTATCGCGTGGGGTTTTCGGCGCTGATTCTGCTGGCCATCTTCCGGCCCTGGCGCTACCGCCTGACGCGCAAGGATGTGCTCAATTTACTGGTCTACGGTTCCGTGCTGGGGCTGATGAATTTGCTGATTTACCGGGCGTTTGCGCTGATACCGATCGGCATCGCGGTGGCCATCGAGGTGACGGGGCCGCTGGCCGTGGCCATGCTGTCGTCGCGGCGTCCCCGCGATTTGCTGGCCGTGGCGTGCGCCGTGTTCGGCTTGTATTTACTGTTACCGCTGCAAGGCAGTCCGGGCAGCCTGGACCCCGTCGGCGTGGCGTATGCGCTGGGAGCGGCGCTGTGCTGGGCGCTGTATATCATCTTCGGCAAGCGCGCTTCGACCTTGCAGGGCGGCCAAGCCGTGGCCTGGGGCATGACGGTGGCGGCCATGGTGACGGTGCCCATCGGTGTCGCGTATTCGGGCACAGCCCTGCTTGCGCCGTCGATTGCCTTGATGGGCCTGGCCATAGCCATGCTCTCCAGCGCCCTGCCGTACTCTCTGGAAATCTTTGCCTTGCGCCGCTTGCCGCAAGGCGTGTTCGGCATGTTCAGCAGCGCGGCGCCAGCCGTCAGCGCGCTGGCCGCCATGGCAGTGCTGGGAGAACTGCTGAGCCTGACCCAGTGGCTGGCGATCGCCTGCATCGTGTTCGCGTCGGCCATGGCGGCGCTGGGCGCACAGGGCGGCAAGCGCTAGCGGCATCCGCCCCGTCTTGTACCGCTTCCTGCCGCACTTCCTTCATTCACAGCTGCCTGGCGTGGCTGCGCGGCTGACGGGCATATTTTGATTCCCGGCTGTAAAATGCGTCATTGCTTGCCATATCGCGCACTTCCGCCTGACCGATGACATACCCATTTCTTTTTCGCTGGTCCTCCCATCTGGCCGCCGCAGCCTTGCTGCTGGCGCCAGTCGCCGCCGCACAGGCAGCCGCTCCTGCCCCCCTCACGGGCAATGCCGAAGCAGGCAAGGCCGCCTTTCGCAAGTGCGCCTCTTGCCACCAGGTGGGGCCATCGGCGCGCGGCGGTTTTGGCCCCAAGCTGACGGGCGTGATCGGTCGCAAAGCCGGCTCCACCACCGACTATAAATACTCGGCGGCCATGAAAAACGCGAATATCGTCTGGACCGAACAAAACCTGGCCGGCTTCCTGAAAGCACCGAGCGATTTCATTCCCGGCAATAACATGCGCTTCTGGGGCATTGGCAGCGCCCAGCAAGTGGCCGATCTGCTGGCCTATCTGCGCACGCAATAAACAACTCCAGCGCACGCCTGCAGCGCTTGCAGCACACCCTTGCGCTTCTTGTGCGCCGCTTCATAGGCGCGCAGATGCTGGCGCTGGGCATCGGACAGGCCGCCCAGCCTGTCGCGGATCTGCGCCACCGTCAAATGCTGGTAGCCTGCGATCGGCAAGTCTGACGCTGCCGCATCCGAGGTGTGGCTGGGGGCCTTTTTCCGCTTCGGCGCCGCCCGGGTTTCCCCCGCCTGCGGCCTTTGCTTGTTCACGATGCGGGCCGCAACTTCTTCCTCGCGGCCCGGATAGCGCCCTTCCTGCTTGAACTCTTCTCCAGCTGCTTGAATTCACGCTCGCGCCTGGGACTGGCACCGACAGGCATATGCTTCCCCTAAGACTTGGCTGGCAGCTTGCGCACGCACAGATAGATGGAATACAACGCCGCCAACCCCACCAGCACATACACGCCGCGCGACGCCGTCGACATGGCACCGAGGATGCGGGCCACGATATCGATATCGAACAGGCCCACCAGCGCCCAGTTCAAGCCGCCCACGATCAGCAGGATCATCGAGATCCAGTCCACCACGTTCAGGCGCCTGGCCGACATTTCCTCATTTGCCGCACCGTCCGATCCTGCCTGGATATTCGCCATGTCAGCCTCCTGTGAGTAAGAAGAAAGAACCCGCGCCGGGTCTGTGCAAGGAACAGTGTAGGCACGGCATGCGCACATGCCAGTCGGACGATGCCGGGTATCGATGTAGGATAGATCTGTATTACGGCGGGTGATTTTATCCGGCAACAAACCGTGCCGCTGTTGCTAAACAGGCAGTAACTAATTCCAATATGGAAATATTTATAGATTACTTAGTACTGCGCTGCTACACTCATTTCACCCCGGCAACTTCAGGGGACAAGCGCCACGCCATGCCGCCGGCATGGGAGACGGCCACCATGGGACAACAGCTGAGGGGACATGAATATTTCAAACATACGTATCGGTGTGCGCCTGACCACAGGCTTTTTGCTCACTTCGCTTCTACTGGCCGTGGTGGTGGCCATCAGCACGTGGCAGTTGTCCACGGTGAGCGGGGAAATCGATAGCAGCGTGAACCAGCGCTATGCGCGCATCGCGCAATTGCAGGCCACGCGCAACAGTACGCAAGAACAAGCTGCCCTGCGCGAACTCGACCTGCAGATCGCCACGCAATCGGCGCAGATGCGCACGGCGGCCGAGGCTGCCATGGTACGCGCGCACGATACCAGCGTGCTGATCATCGCGCTGGGCCTGGTCGGCGGCGTGTTGAGCCTGGCCACAGCCTGGTTCATCAGCAGCGGCATCGTGCGGCCCTTGCGGCATGCCGTCAAAGTGGCCCGTAAGGTGGCTGGCGGCGACTTGAGCGAGCATATCCGCGTCGATTCCCGTGATGAAGTGGGGCAATTGCTGCAAGCCCTGAAAGACATGAATGCCAGCTTGATCACGATCGTGGGCGAGGTGCGCGGCGGCACGCACGACATCGCGGGCGCCTCCGGCGAGATTGCCGCCGGCAACCTGGACTTGTCGCAGCGCACGCAGGCGCAAGCGAGCTCTCTGGAGCGCACGGCCGCCTCGATGGACGAACTGACGGGTACCGTCAAGCAAAATGCCGATAACGCGACGCAAGCCAATCAGCTGGCCCAGTCGGCCGCCGCCGTGGCCGGCAAAGGGGGCACGGTGGTGGCGCAAGTGGTCGATACCATGAGCTCGATCAACGCGTCGTCGAAAAAGATCGTTGACATCATCGGCGTCATCGACGCCATCGCCTTCCAGACGAATATCCTGGCCTTGAATGCGGCCGTGGAAGCGGCGCGGGCCGGCGAACAAGGGCGCGGCTTTGCCGTCGTGGCCGCTGAAGTCCGTACCCTGGCGCAACGCTCGGCCGGCGCGGCCAGGGAAATCAAGCAACTGATCGGCGACTCCGTCGAGCGGGTCGACGCAGGCGCGCGCCTGGTCGACACGGCCGGCGCCACCATGCGCGAGATCGTGGCCAGCGTGCACCGCGTGACGGACATCATGGGCGAAATCAGCATGGCCAGCGGCGAGCAACTATCCGGCATTGAACAAGTCAATGCCGCCATCGTGCAGATGGAACAGGTGACGCAGCAAAACGCGGCCCTGGTGGAGCAGGCATCGACGGCTGCGGCCAGCATGCAGCAGCGCGCCACGCTACTGTCGGGCACGGTGGGCATCTTCAAGCTGAGCCGTGACCACGCCCAGACGGCGCACGGCATCAGCCTGGTGGCCGCACCGGCCAGCCACGTCGTCACCGCGCCCGAAAACATCCCTGCCGCAAGTGTTAGAGCGCGGTTGAAAGCCTGAGTTCCCGCGTCATGCAGTCGCCATCGTTGCTTGTTAGAGCTGCTTGTACATAATGGTGGTGGCGTCCAGCCGGTCGCCGGCCGGCGCCAGCGCATAGCCGGGGATGCTGCCCGCCACCGCGTAGCCGAGCGACGAGTACAACGGTTCGGCGTGGTCGCCGCTGCGCGTATCCAGAGTCAGCAGGCTGCGCGGCAAGAGGCGCGCCTGCGCTTCCAGCGCCTGCATCAGCTGGCGCGCGAGACCGCGCCGGCGGAAAGCGGGCGCGACCAGCAATTTGCGCACTTCGGCCCGGTGCGCCTGGTTGGGGTTGGTATCCCAGTCCAGCTGCACGGCGCCCGCCACCCTTCCCTCCACTTCGGCCACCAGCAGCAGGCGCACGCCGCGCGTGACGGCCGGCAAGACGTTATCCATCCAGAAGGCCTGGCTGGCCGCCGTGTCGAATGGCAAGATAAAACCGATGCTGGCGCCGTCATGCACGCAGTCTTGCAGCAAGGCGCCCAGTTCCGGCAAGCGGTCACGGATATCGGTGGACGAAAAGTGGCGTAGCGATGCGGACATGGTGACCTCAGACAAGAAAGAGAAAATAGCGGGCGCCGCTGTCCGGCGGCGTCGTGAAGGCGCTGGCGCCATGCAACTGGTAGCGCAGGCAGTCGCCGGCCAGCAAGTCGTGCGCGCGGCCATCGACCGTCACGTTCAGCTTGCCTTCCTGCAGCAACAGATGGTGTTCCATGCCGGGCCGGGGCGAGGCCGCATAGGCGATCGTCACGCCAGCGCCCAGCTCGCATTCGAGCGCTTCGCCCGCCAAGGCGCGTGACGGGGGCGACACGGAACGGCGGATAAAGCCCGTGTCGGGGTCGCTCCACACGCTTTGCTGGGCCCGCCGCAGCAGCGGTGGAAAATCGTCCTCGACCATGCGCAGCAGGCGCGACATGGCCAGGCCATACGCGGCGCACAGCTTGCCCAGCACGGCCGTCGTCGGGCTGACTTCGCCATTTTCCAGGCGAGACAATGTCGCGCGGCTGACCTGGCTGGCACTGGCCAGCTGGTCCAGCGACCAGCCCCGCTCCACGCGCAACTGCTTCAAGCGCGCTGCAAGGCGCTGTTCCGTATCGTTCTCTGCGAGTGTCAAGTTTTCCATATATGGGAATTTATCCCTTATGTGGAAAACGGTCAAGCTGTTTGCACGCTACCCCACCATGCGTGACGCGTGGCGGCACAATTCCAGGAAACCCGTCAAACGGGGCGAGAGGATCTTTTTGGACTGGCGGATCAGGTAAAAGTTGCGCGCCAATGGCGGCAGCATGGTTTCCAGCTCCACCAGTTGACCGCTGGCCAGCAGATCGGCCACCACCACGCGCGACAGGCAGGCGATGCCCAGCCCTGCCGCCGCGCCATACTTGATCGCTTCCGAATTGCTGAACTCGCCGGCGGCGCGCAAGTAGTGCAGGTAGGGCACCAAGGCTTGCTCCACGGCTTCACGCGTGCCCGAGCCCGCCTCGCGCAGCAGCCAGCCCGCCTGGTTCAATTCCGCAAAACTGAGCAAATGGCGCAGCTGTGCCAGCGGATGCGTGGGCGCGGCCACGATCAGCATCTGGTCCGTCAGCCACGGCTCCACCAGCAAGCCCGCTTCGTGGCACGGCCCTTCGATCAGGCCGATATCGACGCGAAACTCCGCCACGGCGGCCGCGATGTCGGCCGTGTTGGCGATCGTCACTTGCGGGATGCTGCGTCCGTACTGCTGCGCCGCCTGCGCGAGGATCTGCGGCAACAGGTAGATGCCGATCGTCGTGCTGGCGCCGATTTGCAGGCTGACTGGCACGGACGGGTCGGCGCCGGCGAACTGGCGCTCGATGCTGACGGCCCCGTCATGCATCTGCCGCGCCTGCGGCAACAGCAGGCGGCCATTGTCGTTGAGCAGCAATCGTTTGCCCACCCGGTCGAACAGTTGCGCGCCAAGCAAGGTTTCCAGTTCATTCAGGGCCGCGCTGGTGGCCGATTGCGACAGCGCGATCACCTCGCCGGCCGCGCTGGTGCTGCCCGTGTCCGCCACGGCGAGGAAAATCTGCAGTTGGCGCAAGGTCAAAGCCATCTCATCTACCTATTCAATTGGTTAAACATACAAAAACAATCCGTTTTACCATTTAATCGACGAACTGTACAGTCTGCCCATACGAACACAGAACCATGGAGTACGGCATGTCTTCCCTCTCAACAACGAATACAAACAGTGTCAGCGACCGCTACGGCCGATTGCTGCCCGGCCTGCTGCTGAGCGGCGTCATCGCCTGGGGCGCCATCGCGCTGGGCAAGCTGGAATGGATGCAAAGCCACGGCATGAGCGCCCTGACCCTGGCCATCATGCTGGGCATTGTGCTGGGCAACAGCGTGTATGGCCGCCTGGCGCCCACCTGCGGCGCGGGCGTGGCGTTTTCCAAGCAGACATTGTTACGACTCGGCATCATCCTGTACGGCTTCCGCCTGACGTTCCAGGATATCGGTCAGGTGGGCCTGGCCGGCATCGCCATCGACGCATTGGTGCTGGCGTCTACATTCGGACTGGCCATGTTCCTCGGCACCACAGTGTTCAAGCTGGAACGCAACAGCGCCATCCTGATCGGCGCGGGCAGCTCGATTTGCGGCGCGGCGGCCGTGATGGCGACGGAACCCGTCGTCAAGGGGCGCAGCGAAGACGTCACCGTGGCCGTCTCCACCGTCGTGGTGTTCGGCACCATCGCCATCTTTTTGTACCCGCTGCTGTACCGCTGGAACCTGGGCTGGCAGGTGCTGGGCGCCACGCCCACGGCCTTCGGCGTGTATATCGGCTCGACCGTGCATGAAGTGGCGCAAGTGGTGGCGGCCGGCAAGTCGATCGGACAGGAAGCGGCGAATGCGGCCGTGATCGCCAAGATGGTGCGCGTGATGATGCTGGCGCCCTTCCTCGTCATCCTGTCGGCGGTGCTGGCGCGCGGCAAGGCCAGGGCCGGCAGCGGCGACGGCAACGCGGCCAAGCTGGCCATTCCCTGGTTCGCCTTCATCTTTATCGGCGTCGTCGCCTTCAATTCGCTGGGCGTGCTGCCAGCAAGCATGGTGGCCACCATTACCGATATCGATACGGCCCTGCTGGCCATGGCCATGGCGGCCCTGGGCTTGACGACGCACATGTCGGCCATCCGCCGCGCCGGCATCAAGCCCCTGCTGCTGGCCGGCCTGCTGTTCTGCTGGCTGATCGCCGGTGGTGCCGCCATCAACCATGTGGTCGCCAGCCTGTTTGCATGATGTCAATCCGGGGCCGCTGACGCGGGAGTCGAAAACTTCGTACAATATGCGTGTTTTGACTCTCCATCCGGCTTTGGCCCCATCCAGGAACATCCATGCATCTCTCGAACTGGCTGCTTTTCTGCAGCGTCGCCCTGCTCGTCACGTTTTCTCCCGGCCCGGCCGTCTTGCTGGCCATCTCGAATGCCATCGCCGTCGGCCCGCGCCGCGCCATGATCAGCAGCATGGGCAATGGTTTTGGTTTGTTCATCATTTCTGGCGTGGCCATGGCCGGCATGGGCGTCGTGCTGGCCACCTCGGCCACGGCCTTCATGCTGCTGAAACTGGCTGGCGCCCTGTACCTGGTGTTCCTGGGCATCAAGCAATGGCGCAGCAAGACCAGCGTCGTGGCCGCTGCCCCCGTGGTACAAGGCGCGGCCAATCCAAATTCGTTCTGGAAACTGTTCCGCCAGGGCTTGACGGTGGCGCTGACCAATCCCAAGGCCATCCTGTTCTTTTCGGCCCTGTTCCCGCAATTCATCACGCCGGGCGAACCCGTGGCCATCCAGTTCACCGTGCTGACGACCTCGTTTGTCGCCTGCGCCATGCTGGCGCACTTGTTCTACGCCAACCTGGCGCGCCTGCTGAAAACCCAGCTGGCTACGCCGGGCCGCGCCAGGCTGTTCAACCGCATCTGCGGCGGCGCCTTCGTCTTGCTGGGCCTGAGCCTGCTGCGCCTGCGCAGCAAGGCCGCGTAATTCACTACTGCGACAAAAACGCCTCGATGCTGGCCGCCAGGGCCAGCGGCGTTTCATTCATCGGATAGTGTCCCGCATTACCCAGCACCTCCAGCCGGGCTTGCGGGTACCACGCCAGATAAGTGCGGCGCATCAGGGCCGCGTCGAAGCGCGGGTCGTGCTCGCCCACCAGCGCCAGCAAGGGCAGTTTCGGCGCCGCCCGCATCACCTCCCCGCTGAAATCCGTCCCGCTCCACGCGAGGAAATAGCTTGCAAACGCGGCCTGATCCGCACTCTCCCACGAGTATTGCGCCTTCCAGTCCAGCCAAGTAGCTGGCAGGCGCCCGCCCGTGCTGCGGGCGATGATGGCGCGCCGCGCCTGCACACTGCCGCTGGCGTCGAGAAACAGTTGCCGCGCCTCCCCGTCGAACGCCACGCCGCAACAGGGCACGGGCGCCACGGCCACCAGCTTGCGCAGACGCAAGGGCGCGAGCAAGGCCAGCCGTTCCAGCGCCATGCCGCCCATGGAATGACCCACCACGCTGAAGGTGGCAAAGCCCAGCGCATCGGCCAAGGCCAGCGCGTCGCGGGCCACCTCGTCCATTGAGTACTCGCCCGCCGCGCCGCGCATGCCGCCATAGCCGCGATTGTCCATGAAGACATAGCTGAAGGCGCCGCCATCGAGCCCCGCTTCCATCGGGGAAAAAGCGTGGGCGTCGCCAAACCAGCCGTGCAGGACGATGACGGCGTGAGGGCCATGGCCCACGCGATGATAGGTATTATGCATACACGCTCCTGAAAAAGAATGCATGGTAAAAGAAGGTCAAACGGCCCGCCTTCGATGCCAGGTCAAATACTGTAGAGTGTGGGCCATGGATGATTTTTATACGGAAGTGCCCCGCCCCTTGATCGCCACGGCGCGCGACCATGCCGCCGATGCCGTCTTTCCCAGCCATAGCCATGCGCGCGGGCAATTCGCGTATGCGGCGCGCGGGGGCATCAGCGTGCACACGCCGCAAGGCAACTGGCTGGTGCCGCCGCAGCGCGCTTGCTGGGTACCGGCCCAGCTCGTCCACGGCATGCGCATGCATGGCGCCGTGACCATGCACAATGTGTTTATCGATGCGCCCGCCATCGCCGGGATGGGCTTGCCGTCCCACTGCCAGGTGCTGGACGCTTCGCCGCTGCTGCGCCAGCTGCTGGCCGAGGCCGTGACCGTGGATGCCTTGTACGTGGAACAATCGCGCGCCGGACGATTGATGGCTCTGCTGCTCGACGAGATCGCCGCGGCCCGCCCCCTGCCCTTGAGCGCGCCCCTGCCGCAGGAACCGCGGCTGGCGCGGCTGTGCATGGACATGCTGCGGCAACCGAGCCTGGACTGCAGCCTGGACGCGATGGCGGCGCAGGCCGGCATGAGCCGGCGCACCTTTACGCGGCAATTTCGCGCCCAGACGGGACTGGCCTTTGCCCAATGGCGCCAACAGGCATGTTTGCTGGCGGCCATCACGCGCCTGGCCGAAGGCCAAGCCGTCACCAGGGTCGCGCTCGACCTCGGCTATGCCAGCCCCAGCGC
This sequence comes from Janthinobacterium rivuli, assembly GCF_009208735.1. GTDB lineage: Bacteria > Pseudomonadota > Gammaproteobacteria > Burkholderiales > Burkholderiaceae_D > Janthinobacterium. Next base: position 10,477 of record NZ_WFLJ01000016.1, read on the forward strand.
CTTCACGGCCGCCTTCCGCCGCGTGCTGGGCCAGGCGCCCAGCGACTATCTGTCGAACTAGGCAATGATGGCGGCGATGCGCCGGTCCAGCGCCTGCGCCAGTTTCTGCACATGGTAGCCGTCGACAAAACCATGGTGGGCCTGGGCGGAAAACGGGATGCGCATGCGGCCGTCAGCCTGCGCGGGGCCGAACTTGCCCCAGGTAAAGGTCGGGATATCAGCGTCGCGGTGGCGGTGGATCGGGTGTTCGATGGCCGCCAGTTCCAGCCATGGCAGGCAGGTGATGAAGACATTGTTGCGCTGCTCGCGCTCCGTCTCGCCCTCGCCTATGTTGATCAGCGCGGAACTGCTTTCGGCGATGCGTTTCGCTTCCAGGCTGCGTTCGATGAACAAGTCCAACTGGTCCGTCATGGTGAAACGCGTGTAATTGAGGTTTTCATCGCCATTGATGACGGTATACGAGGCGGGAAAATCATCGATCTTGATCACTTCGCCCTGGTAGATGCGATACATGAACTGATCGATCTCCCTGACCGTGTTCAGCAGGCAGAACAGGAAGAAGTGGAACACGGGGATTTTCCGTTCCTTGCACCAGGGCCGGAAATCCGGCACGTCGAGCTGGAAGTTGATGTTGACGAGGGGATTGTCAAACGCCCGGAACAAGTCATAGCGGTCGCGCCGCTTTTCAAAATTTTTCATGCGGCGAGTGTAGACGATGGGGGGACTGATGGGCAAGTCACGCCGTATCGGCAGCGCTGTCCCGCAAAATCTCCCGGGCCACCTCGGCCACGCCTTCTTCCAGTTCTCCCCCCGTTGGTGCATGGGCGAAGCGTTGCAATTCCCCGTCCAATTCGAATGCCAGCTCCCGTGAATGGCGCACGATGCCATGCAAAACAAAATACTTCCATTGTTCGTCATTACCGGCCAGCACCGCTTTGACATACGGGGCGAGACGTGGACCGATGCCTGCCAGATACGGCAGGAGCACGCCGGCCACCGGCCAGTTCGCATCTTGCACCCACTCGAGGATCTGCGGCATGGCTGGACGGATTTGCTCCCAGCTCAAGGCGATCAGGGCTTGCGCGTTGCGCGTATCGTGCTTATCGCGCGGCAGTGGCAGACTCATGCGAGGCCTCCCGTCATGCGGTGCCGCCGTGCGCCAGGCCCCGCTGCACTTTCCACGCCAGTGGCAAGGTCAGCAGCAATACGGCCGCCAGCGCCAGCAGGGCCGTGTGCACGCTCGTATGGTCGCCCAGCGCGCCGAACAATACGGGCGACAGCGCGCCGCCGCCGATGCTGCCCGTGTAGAACAGGGCGAACGCGTGCTCGCGCTTGCCGGGCTCGGCCAGCTCCGGCACCGCGCCATACAGCACGGACGAGGTGCCATTGAGCGCCAGCCCCAGCAGTGGCAGCATGGCCATGATGCCGACCAGCGGCAGCCACAGGGCCGCGACGATGAGCATGGACGTCATCGATTCCGTCAGCCACACGGTCTTCATCATGCCGATGCGCGCGCCCAGATAGCCGCACAGCAGCTTGCCGAAGGCGCCGCCCACGAACAGCAGGGATAGCGCCACGCCGATGCCGGCCGTGCCCGCGCCCTTGCTTTTCAGCAGGAATGGCAGGAAAGTCAAAAAGCCCATGCGCACGGCGCTGTCCAGGGTGCCCGTGGCCAGCAGCGCGCGAAAACTGCCTTTCGCGCCGCTGCCCGTGATCGTCTTGCCCGCTTTTTTCTGGCTGGCCTGCAGCTCGCCCGGCTTGGGCAGCAGCCACCACAGCAAGCCGGCCGCCGCCAGGCCCAGCAAGCCCAGCAGCGAGACGCTCGCTTGCCAGCTGCACACCAGCAACAGCAAGCCCACCAGCGCGGGTATCAGGGTCTTGCCGATGTCGCCGGCAAAGTTGTAGTGCGACAGCGCCTCCTTCACGCCGCCGCCCGCCTCGTGCGTGTCGGTGACGATGGACGAGGCCAGCGGATGCTGCGTGCTGGCACCCAGGCCGCCCAGCAGCAAGGCGATCAGCAGCACGGCCAGGCCGCCCGCCTGCCCGGCGATCAGGTAAGCGACCCCGGCCAGCGCCGTGCCGCCCACGAGCAGGCGCTCGCGGCCCCAGCGTTTCGCCATGCGGCTGGCCAGCAGCTGGAAGCCGGCCATCATGCCCGAGTAGGAACCGCGCAACAGGCCCACCATGGCGTAGCTGATGCCGAACTGCGCCTGCCAGATGGGCAGGAGCACATAGATCACGTCCGTCAAGCCGTCATGCACGGCATGCGCGCTGCAGGCGGCGAACAGCGAGCGGCGGCGGATCGATTTGTCGGAGGGAGTGACTGCGGGGGACAGCGTGGTGGCGGACGGTTCGTTCATGGTTTTGCAAGCGGGAAAAACGCGAGGCAGCCAGCTTACACCAATTGGCAACTTCGCATCTCAAGGCGTGACAAGAATAATATTATTGCAAGATCAAGAGTGCGCAGGCGCCGGACAAGCGCAAGCCAGGCCCGGCGCCCTCGCCTCGACGGCGCCGGGTTCCCGCCTTACTTGGCCATCGCATCCTTGGCCATGCCATCCTTTTTCATGTCATCCTTCTTCATGCCGTCTTTTGCCATGGCATCTTTCGCCATGCCATCCTTGGCCATGTGATCCTTCTTCATGTGTTTCTTCGCCATCGGCTTGTGCATGCCGTCCTGGCCCATCGCATCCTTGTGCATGGCGTCCTTGTGCATGGCATCCTTGTGCATGGCATCGGCAGAGGCGTCCTTGGCCATGGCGTCTTTCTTCATGGCGTCCTGGGCGAACGCGGTGCCCGACATGAGGATGGCGGAAGCGAGGATGGCGGCGACGGTGGTGATGGTGGTTTTCATGATATGTCCTTGTCTCTGGGTTAGTTGGGCAAATGCCCGGTGTGAAAACGACTGCGGTGCTGCAGGGTGCTGCTAAAAATGTTCAAGAGCCGCCAAACCAGTTATATCCTTGGTTCTCCCAATACCCTCCCGGATACGTGTTCGTCACGAAAATGGCCTGGATGTGCTTGGGATTCTTGTAGCCCAGCTTGGTCGGCATGCGCAATTTCATCGGGTAACCGTATTTCGGCGGCAATGGCTGGCCGTCGTACGTCAAGGCCATGATGGTTTGCGGATGCAGGGCCGTGGCTATGTCGATGCTGGTGAAATAATCGTCGGCGCAACGGAAGCCGATGTATTTGGCCGTCGTGTCGGCGCCGATGCGCTTGAGGAAGTGGGAAAACGGCACGCCGCCCCACTTGCCGATGGCGCTCCAGCCTTCCACGCAGATGTGGCGCGTGACCTGCGTTTCCTGCGGCAGGGCGCGCAGTTGGGGCAAGCTCCATGGTTTCTTGTCGGCGATCAAGCCGCTCAATTCCAGGCGCCAGGCGTCGCCATCGACCTCTTCCACCTCGTCCTCGCCGTAATACGCGTTGAAGGGAAACGGCCGGGTGATCATGGAATCCGGGTACGTGGGTGCCAGTTTATGCGGGTCGAACAGCCAGCCCTGCACCGTGTCGTTGAAGCGCGAGACGGCCGTCAGCGCCGTCTCGATGCTGGCCGGGTCGCTGACGTTGCAACCGGTCAGCAGGGACAGGCCGCCCAGGGTCAGGCTGCGCTGCAGGAACAGCCGGCGCGACGGCTGCTTGATCTGGCGCAAGGCGTCGGCCAGCATGGCCTGGCCCTCTTCTTGCTCGATGATGGTTTTTTTCATGATCGTTTCCTTTAACGTCCCCGCAGCATGGCGACCAGGGTGCGCGGCACCAGCGCCACCATCAGCAAATGCACGCCGACAAAGCCCGTCAGCAGCGCCATGGCGATGAAGTGGACTCGGCGCGCGCTCTCATAGCCGCCAATGAGCTCGCGCAGCAGGGGGAATTGCACGGATTTCCACAGCACCAGGCCGGACAGCACCAGCACGATGCAGTCGAGCATGACGAACAGGTAGGCGGCGCGCTGCACCATGTTGTAATGGCGCGGGTCCGCATGGGCCAGCTTGCCCTTCAGCGCGGCGACGAAATCGGCCAGCAGCGCGCGCGGCGACAAGGGAAAGAACTGGCGCCGCAGCCGTCCCGTGACGATATTGATGATCAGATACAGCAAGCCATTGGCCACCAGCAGCCACATGGCGGCGAAATGCCATTGCAGGGCGCCGCCCAGCCAGCCGCCCAGGGTCAGCGCGCGCGGCAGTTCGAACGGGAAGAATGGCGCCGCGTTATAGATGCGCCAGCCGCTGGTGGCCAGCACCACGACGGCCACGGCATTGAGCCAGTGCGTCAGGCGCAGCCAGGCGGGGTGGATCACGCTCGCTTGTCCGTTCATCACATCGCTCCCTTCGCGCAGGATGCCGTGCTGACGGCTTGCAGGATGGCGCTGCTGTCGGCCCGCTGCACGAAGGCCACCACTTGCAGCTGCTCCGGGCGCCAGCTGGCGGGAAGTTGCACTTCGCGGCGCAGCCGGGCGCGGCCCTGCGCCAGCGCAACTGGCCCCAGCCACAGGCGCACGGCCGCATCGTGGCGCAGGGTGGCGCCCCGGTTTTCGCCGCGCAGCACGGTCGAGACGATGCCGCTTTCGCTGATGGCCACATACAGCTGGCCGCCCGTCTGCCCATCCGGCGCGCTGGCATCGGCTTCAAGCACCAGTTTGCCTCCTGGCGCCGGCGTGGCGGACAGGCCGATGTTGACGGGCGCGGCGGTCGCGTTGATACGGCGGATGGCGGCCGGCAGCTGCGTATCCCAGCCGCGCAATTCCGTGCCGCCGACGAAAAACTGCGGCGTGTAGGCCACGTGGCGAGGCTGGTGGCGCAGCAGCTCGGCCTGGCGAGAGTCAAATTGCGCCTGCGCCAGCGGGTCCGTCCAGCCGATCTGGTCCCAGTACGTGACGTGCAGGGCCAGCGGCACGACCAGGCTGGCCGCGCCCGCCTCCTTGCGCAAGGCGTTCAGGCGGCGGTCGGCGGGCGGGCAGCTGGAGCAGCCTTCGCTGCTGTACAGCTCCACCAGCGCCGCCGTCCGCGGACCGCTTTGCACGGCGCAGCGCTGGCCGGCGGCCAGTTGCGCGTATGCGGGTGCCGTCGCGGCCCACAGGCAGAGCGGAACGAGGCTGGCGGCAAGGCGGTGCTTGATGTGCATGATGACTACCCGTTATAGTGAATGAAGAAACGTGCTTGCCTGTCAATTCGCCGCGATGGCGGGATTGGTTACAGCCGCCGGCAAAATTAGTGATATCTATTTTTTTCAACGCCTGTCACCTAAGGCCCGCATGGAACGAATACCTGTCAGTGAGCACCTGCATGGCACGGAATTGCGGCTGCATGGCTTGATGCTGCGCGGGCTGGAAGGCGATGCGGCGGCGTACCGCAGTTTTTTGCAGGCAAGCAGTGCGCACTTGCGCGCGTTTTTCCGGCGCCGCCTGCAGCGCTGGCCGGACGAGGTGGAGGACCTGGTGCAGGAATGTCTGCTGGCCATCCACAACCAGCGCCTGACGTATGACACGGGCGTGCCGCTGACGTCGTGGATCCATGCGATCGCGCGCTACAAAATGATCGACTGGCTGCGCCGGCATGGGCGGCGCGAGGCGCAGCACTTGCCGTATGACGAAGAAGATAGCGCGCAGGAACTGTTTTCCAGCGCCGATGCCGAGGCGGCCGAGGCCAGCCGCGACCTGGGCAAGCTGCTGGCCACCTTGCCGGCGCAGCAGCGCGACGCCATCGTGCATACCAAGCTCGACGGATGGTCCGTGCGCGACACGGCGGCCGCCATGGGTATTTCGGAAGCCAGCGTCAAGGTGGCCGTGCATCGCGGCTTGAAGGCGCTGGCCGCCAATTTGAGGATAGAAGGAAGCACATCATGAAAACCGATGACTTGATCGCCATGCTGGCCAGGGGCCCCGACGTGGCCGCCGCGCCGCCCCCGGGCGCCGGCTGGCGCGCCGCCGGCACCCTGGGCGCCGGCCTGCTGGCCAGCGTGGCGCTGATGGCCATGCTGCTGGGCGTGCGCCCCAACCTGGAACAGCTGGCCCTGCTGCCCGACTTTTGGATCAAGGTCGGCTTTGTCGTGTGCCTGTCGCTGGCGGCCTGGCAAGTCAGCCGCCGCCTGTGCGTGCCGGGCGCCGCCACGCGCGCCCTGCCCCTGCTGCTCGCCATGCCCCTGCTGCTGATGTGGGCGCTGGGCGCCATCATCGTGCAGGAAGCAGCACCCGAGCAGCGCGCCGAACTGTTCTGGGGCGCCACCTGGCGCAGCTGCCCCTTGCTGATCGCCACCCTCTCCCTGCCCATCCTGGCCGCCGTGCTGCGCCTGATGCGCCAGCTGGCGCCGACCCGCCTGCGCCTGGCGGGCGCGGCCGCCGGCTTTGCCGCCGGCGCCATGGCGGCCCTCGTCTACTGCCTGCACTGCCCCGAACTGGCGGCCAGCTTCGTCGGCTTCTGGTACGTGCTGGGCATGCTGGCGCCGGCCGCCATCGGCGCGGCCATCGGCCCCGCAGTGCTGGCCTGGTAAGCGGCCGGCAAGGTGACATGAACACATTGACAAAGAGTTGAATCCGTTTTTTTCCCCCGGTCGTATAAGTCAGGCAGCCTGCAGTTTCTTGGACTGGTCTGTCAACGCCAACAACAATCGGGAGAATCGAAATGTCTTTGTCACTGTCAAAAACCACCGTGGGCGCCGCCCTGCTGGGCAACCTGCTGGCCTTGGCCATCGCGCCAGCGGCCCATGCCTCCAGCCACCGCGAAGCGCCGTTCATCACGCAAAACCCGAAAGTCGACGCCACCGACTTCTATATGTTCCGCAGCTATGAGGCGGGCCGCGGCGCCTACACCACCCTGGTGGCCGACTATATTCCCCTGCAAGACGCCTACGGCGGCCCGAACTACTTCGCCATGGACCCGAACGCCCTGTATGAAATCCATATCGACAACAATGGCGACGGCAAGGAAGACCTCACCTTCCAGTTCCGCTTTACCAACACCATCAAGGATGGCCAGTTCACCGTGGGCGGCAAGAAAGTGTCGATTCCGCTGGTGATCAACGGCGGCGCCATCGATTCCGTCAACCCGGCCGGCCTGAACGTGCGCGAAACCTACAGCGTGACGGTGGTGCGCGGCGACCGCCGCACGGGCACGCGCAGCAGCGTGACCAACGCCAGCGGCGGCGGCACGACCTTCGACAAGCCCGTCGACTACATCGGCACCAAGTCCATCCCCAACTACGCCGCGTATGCCGCGCAGCACGTCTACGCGGTCAACATCCCCGGCTGCGGCACGCCGGCGCGCATGTTCGTCGGCCAGCGCAAGGACCCGTTCGTCGTGAACCTCGGTGAAACATTCGACTTGATCAACATCAAGGCGCCCGCCACGGAATTCGCCGCGAATGCGGAATCGGCCGCCAAGGATGACCTGGCGCGCAAAAACGTCACGGCCATCGAGATGGAAGTGCCGACCGCCTGCCTGACGGCCGGCAGCGACCCCGTCATCGGCGGCTGGACCACGGCCAGCCTGCGCCAGGGCCGTCTGCTGAACCCGGCGCCGGGCACGAGCACGACGGCGTCGAAGGAAGGCGGCGCGTGGGTGCAGGTGTCGCGCCTCGGCATGCCGCTGGTGAATGAACTGGTCATCGGCTTGAAGGACAAGGACCGCTTCAACGCCAGCAAACCGTCGGGCGACGCGCAATTTGCCGACTACGTCACCAACCCGACGGCGCCGGCGCTGGTGGAAGTGCTGTTCGGCTCGGCAGGCGCCAAGGCGCCCACCAACTTCCCCCGCAACGACCTGGTGGCCACCTTTTTGACGGGCATCAAGGGCGTCAACCAGCCCGTCACCGTGACGGCATCGGAAATGCTGCGCCTGAACACCTCGATCGCGGCCACCAATGTCGGCGCGCAAAACCGCCTCGGCGTGATCGGCGGCGATAACGCGGGCTTCCCGAACGGCCGCCGCCCCGGCGACGACGTGGTCGACGTGGTGCTGCGCGTGGCCATGGGCAAGCTGTGCACGCTGAACATCGGCTGCGCCCCGGCCGACGCGCCCGCCGGCGGCCTGCACTTCACGGACGGCGCCTTCCTCGATGAAACCGCGTTCACGGCTGGTTTCCCCTACCTGAAAACACCCGTGGCCGGTTCGCCGCAACTGTAAGCCAACCAGGAGAATGCGATGAAAAAGCTCTATGTAGTCAGCGCCCTGGCGCTTGCCTCCCTGGTGGCCGGATGCGGTGGCGGTGGCAGCAGCCATGGCGGCGATAACGGCAACGGCGGCACCACGCCGCCGCCCGTGGTCCTGCTCGATGCGTTCTACGTGGCCGTCAGCAACGTCATCCTGACCACCAGCGATGACAAGGATGGCGTGGCCATCGACGCCATCATGGCGACGTCTCCGGAAACTACGGAGCCAGTGCCGCTGTAAGCCCCGCGGGCGCCGGGAGGAGTTCAGCCCGGCGCCCGCGCCACTCCAACGTCGATGGCAGCCACGATGAAAACACCAATTTCCCTGCTGTGCGCCTGCCTGCCCTTGCTGGCAGGCGCCGCGCCCTACACGCCGAAAGATGGCGGCGCCGTCATCGAGCAGCTGCCGCGCCGCGCCGACGCCACGCAGCTCGCCCTGCGCGGCCTGCGCCAGCGGCTCGATGCCACGCCGCGCGACCTGGCCCTGGCCAGCGACCTGGCGCAGCGCTACATCGCCCTGGCGCGCAGCGAAACGGACCCGCGCTACCTCGGCTACGCGCAAGCGGCGCTGGCGCCCTGGTGGCGGCAGGCGGCGCCGCCCGTCCCCGTGCGGCTGCTGCGCGCCACCATCCTGCAAAGCACCCACCATTTCGGCCCCGCCCTGCAAGACCTTGACGCCGTCATCGCGCAGCAGCCGCAAAACGCCCAGGCCTGGCTGACGCGCGCCACCGTGCTCACCGTGCGGGGCGAGTACGCGCAAGCGACAGCGGCCTGCGCCCGCCTCTCCACCCTGACGACGCAACTGGTCACCGTCACCTGCCTTGCCAGCATCGCCAGCGTCACGGGCCGCGCCGCCAGCAGCGAGCGCCTGCTGGACCTGACCCTGCAAAGGAGCGCCGGCGCGGCGCCCGAACTCGACAGCTGGGCCGCAACCCTGCTGGCGGAAATGGCCACGCGGCGCGGCGAGAACGCCATCGCGGAAACGCGCTACCGGCAGGCGCTGGCGCGCCAGCCGCGCGACAGCTACCTGCTGGGCGCCTATACGGATTTCCTGCTCGACCAGCGGCGCCCGCAGGAAGTCGTCAACTTGCTGAAAGACCAGCAGCGCATCGACGCCCTGCTGCTGCGCTACGCGCTGGCCCTGCAAGCGCTGCCCGGCCAGCAGACGGCCTTCCTGGCGGCGAAAGCGGAACTGGCGGCCCGCTTCAACGCCGCCATGCAACGGGGCGACACCGTGCACCAGCGGGAACAGGCCCGTTTCGCCCTGTTCCTGCAGCAGGATATTGCCGCCGCCGTGCAGCTGGCGCAGCAGAACTGGGCCATCCAGAAGGAAGTGCCCGACATGCGCATCCTGCTCGAAGCGGCCCTGGCCGCGCGCAACTACGCGACGGCACAGCCTGTCCTGGCCTGGATCGCCGCCAATGGCGTGGAGGACGTGGCCCTGCAGCGCCTCGTCAGGCAGCTGGGGCCGCGGGATGGACAAAAAATCAGTACCACGAAGAAAGCAGGTGTCCTGTGAGGTGTCCTGTGAATCGCTGCCTTGTCATCCTGCTGTTGTGCGCCTGGCTGGCCCCCGCACATGCGCACAAGCCCAGCGACAGCTACCTGAGCCTGACCGTGCATGGCCAGCAGATCGAAGGGCAATGGGATATCGCCCTGCGCGACCTCGATTTCGCCATCGGCCTCGATGGCAATGGCGACGGCGCCCTGACCTGGGATGAAATCCGCGCGCGCCACGCGGCGATCGCCGCCTACGCGCTGCAGCGCCTGCAGATAGCCAGCGACCGGGGCGCGTGCCCATTGCAAGCCGTCGAGCAGCTGATCGACAAGCACACGGACGGCGCCTACAACGTGCTGCGCTTTCGCGCCGACTGCCCGGATGGCGCCGCGCCAGCCAGTGTGAGCATCGGCTACACCCTGTTCGCGGACCTCGATCCACAGCACAAGGGACTGTTGAAGCTCGCCAGCGATGGCAACACGCAAACGGCCATCTTCGACCCGGACAGCCCGCGCCAGACGATCTCCCTGGCCACGCCCGACCGCCTGGCGCAGTTCGGCGCGTACGTGAAACACGGCGTCTGGCATATCTGGATCGGCTACGACCATATCTTGTTTTTGCTGTCGCTGCTGCTGCCGGCCGTGCTGCTGCCTGGCTTGCGCGAGCAGCAGCAAGGATTGAAAACGGCTTTTTATGACGTGCTGAAGGTCGTCACGGCATTTACGCTCGCCCATTCCATCACCTTGACCCTGGCCAGCCTGTCGCTCGTGTCCCTGCCGTCGCGCTGGGTGGAATCGGCCATTGCCGCTTCCGTGATCCTGGCCGCGCTGAACAACCTGCTGCCCCTGTTCCGCGGCAAGCGCCCCGTGGCCGCCTTCGCCTTTGGCCTGATCCACGGTTTCGGTTTTGCCAGCGTGCTGCGCGACCTGGGCTTGCCGCAGGGTTCCCTGCTGGCCAGCCTGCTGGGCTTCAACGTGGGCGTGGAGCTGGGCCAGCTGGCCATCGTCGCCGCCTTCCTGCCGCTGGCCTGGCTGCTGCGCAAGACCTGGTTCTACCGCCAGGTGCTGACCGTCGGTTCGCTGGCCATCGCGCTGGTGGCGTGCGTGTGGCTGGTGGAGCGGGTGGCGGACATCAAACTGATCAGCGCATGAGGGCATGGTCGGAGGCCATTCATTAGCGCAACTAATAAGACCATGCCGATTCCAGCGGCTTATCAAAGAGTAGATGACACCGTAGAGTAGCTCCTGTCTATGATAGAAGGAGTTAGCCATGAACCGCGTCACCCTGAACAACGGCATCACCATGCCCGTCGCCGGCTACCGCCTGATCGACACGGCCGCTTCCTACCTGAACGAAGCGGCCGTCGGCAAGGGCATCCGGAATAGCGGCGTGGCCCGCGAAGAGCTGTTCGTCACCAGCAAGCTGTGGGTGCAGGACACGGGCTACGAGCGCACGCGCGACGCCATCGACGAATCGCTGCGGCGCCTGCGGCTCGATTAGCTGGACTTGTTCCTGATCCACCAGCCGTTCGGCGACGTGCACGGTTCCTGGCGCGCCATGCAGGACGCGTGTCGCGGCGGCAAGCTGCGCGCCATCGGCGTGAGCAATTTCCATACGGACCGTCTGATGGACCTGATCGCCTTCAACGACGTCGCCCCCGCCGTCAACCAGATCGAGATCAACCCTTTCCACCAGCAGGCGGACAGCGTGGCTTTCATGCTCGAGCACGGCGTGCAGCCGCAAGCGTGGGCGCCGTTCGCCGAGGGCCGCAACAACCTGTTCCACAATGAATTGCTGCTGGGCATCGCCGCCAGACATGGCAAATCCGTGGACCAGGTCGTCCTGCGCTGGCTGACGCACCGGGGCATCGCCGTGCTGGCCTGCTCGGGCGTGGAAGCTCCCTTCAGGGAAAGCCGATAAACCCCGCTGGCACGGCTTGCGTCAACCACACGCCATTGGCCGACACGTAAAACACGTGGCCCTGCGCCTGCATGGCGGCCGCGTCCACCGCCAGCACGACGGGCTTGCCATGGCGCGTGCCGACGGCCACGGCCGTTTCGTGGTTGGCCGACAGGTGCACGTGGTTGCGCGCTCCCGGCAGCAAGCCGCCGGCACGAATCGCGTCGACAAAGCGGCTGGCCGTGCCGTGGTACAGCATGGCGGGCGGCGTGGCGGGCGGCAGATCGATATCGACAGCGGCCAGGGAATGTCCCTGGTTGGCGCGGATGCGCATGCCGTCGTCGCTGATGGCGTAGCGCGTCTTGCTGTCGCGCGCCACCACGTCATCCAATTGTTCACGGGAAAGGCGGCGGCCATGCCGGGCCGCCTGCGCCAGCAGCTGGCCGATATCGGCCCAGCCGTTTGGGTCGAGCGCAAGGCCGATTTTCTCGGGCGCGTGGCGCAATATGAGGGAAAGAAATTTACTGGTATGTACCAAGTGATCTGTCATGCCCCAGTTTACCGTTATCAGAACGCGTATGACAAGGTCAGGCGCGCGGAACGGGGTTCCACGGGATGAAAATGCCGGTCGTTCACGCCATCTTGCGCTTCGCCGGGCAGGCGCGACGCATAGTAATAGTCGATGTCGCTGGCGCGCTTGTTGAACAGGTTGAACACGTCGAGCGACAGCCGCGTCCTGCGGTTGAGCTGATACGCGAGGCGCGCATACGCCAGGGTCGTCGAGGCGGAACGCACGCTATTGTCCTCAATCAAGGGCCGGGGGCCGAAGTAGCGCAATTGCAAAGCGCCCGACCACGGACCACGGTCCGTCACGGTCACGCCGAACGAGGCCACCTTGTCGATGGCGCCCGGGATATGGTTGCCGGCGGGATCGTCTTGCGTGTAGCGCGAGCGCGAGGCGGCCAGGTCCAGGTCGAACAGCAGCCAGGGCGCGGCAATATAATGGTTGTTCCACTCGATGCCGTGGCGGCGGCTGGCGCGGCTCGCTTGCGTCTCCCCCGCGTCGCCGACGAACAGCAATTCCGATGCGACGTCGAGGCGCCACAGGGCCAGCGAACTTTGCAGGCCCGGCAGCCATTCCGTGCGCGCCCCCAGTTCCATGCCCCTGGTCGGCACCAGCGGCGTGACGGGCGTGGACGGCGTGCCGTCCGGCAAGCGCGTCTGCGTCGTGCCGCGCGCATCGTTGCTGTGGAATCCCTTGCCATAATTGGCAAAAAACTCCCACTTGCTCCATGGCCCCAGGATCAAGGACAGCTTGGGCGAGACCACGTGATCGTTCGCCGCGCCGCTGTTGCCCTCGATGCTGCTGTCGACTTTGAAACGGTAAGCGTCGTAGCGCAAGCCCGCCACGGAGCGCAGCCAGGGCAGCCATTGCACGGTGTTTTCGCCGTACAGGGCGATGCTGGCCTCGCGCACCCTGTCTTCGCGCACCGTACTCTGCCGTACCCGATCCACCGTGTTGTACAAGCCGACGGGCGACAGGCGGTCGTAGCGGGCCTGCACGCCGAGCTTGTTGCGCAGGGGAAGACCGAACAGCTGCGTGCTCCAGCTTTCGCTGGCGCTCACGCCCGCCACCGTGCGCCGCTCGCTTTGCTGGAACTGGTCGCCGGTGGCCGGGTTGGCCAGGAAATATGTGAAATCGCTGTTCAGTTCCAGCTGCGAGCGGATCAGGTAGGCGTCGAATTCGAACAGGCGGTTCTCCGTACGCTTGCGCATGGCGTACGACAGGCTGGTGCGCGACGTGTCGCCGCCGTCGCTGGGCGCCAGCGAGCCGAAGCGGCCGATCTCGCCGGATGCGACGGCGCGCAGCGGCACCTGGTCGGTGGCGTTCCAGCTGTTTTTGTACGCCATGGCCGTCACGCTGAAGCCGTCATTGGCCGTGCCCTGGCTGTAGCGCAGCACGCCGCTGTATTTGCGCACGCGCTCCGGCACGTCCCACGGACCGTTGTTGCGGTGTACTTCCAGCCCGTACAGCAAGGTGCCCGGCCCGGCCGCGACGGAATCGGCCACGACGCCGCGCGCATAGCCGTGCTGGCCGATGGACACGCTGGCCTGGCCTTGCGGCAATTTGTCGGCCAGGCGGATGCGCGCGCTGCCTGCCGAGGCAAAATCGCCTTCGCCGGCGAAATACGGCCCCTTCTTGTAGTCGATGCGCTGCACCAGCTCGGGAATGAGGAAATTGAGGTCGGAATAACCCTGTCCATGCGCGTGGGAGCGCATGTTGACGGGCATGCCGTCCACGTAGGTGGCGAAATCCGTGCCATGGTCGAGGTTAAAGCCGCGCAGGAAATATTGGTTGGCCTTGCCGTCGCCGCTATGTTGGGTGACGATCAGCCCCGGCACGAATTCCAGCAATTCGCCCGTGCGCAAGGCGGGCCGGTTGACGATCAATTCGGTCGTGATGACGCCCTGGCTGGCCGCGTCCGACGTGCCGACGGCGTTGTCGTAGTGGCCCGTCACGCGCACGGTGCGCGCCGCATTGGCTACTGCATCAGGCACCGCGGCGGCAGGCGGCTCCGCCCATGCGCTGGCCTGGATGGCCAGCAAGGCCAATGCCAAAGGGATTTTCCTTGATTGCATATTTTCTCCCGTTCATCCTGAAAACAACTGCTTGTGACTCGCCTCTGAAGATACGCAAAACACCGGCGTTCGGATTCAAACATTGCGCAAAATCAAGCCGCAAAACACATGTTTTCAAACAATGAAGTAAATAGCGGCGAAGTTATCTTTAGAGAGAATGTCGTCATATAAAAAGTGCATACTACCTTTCAGAATCCGCGCACAAGACCGGCCCGCCAGCATCTCCTGCCATGCCTGCCGCTCTTTCGCCCGCGCCGCTCCGCCGCGCGCATCAGGGCTGTCGCTGTGATTTCGCCGTCTACGCGACGCCCTGCCATGTCGACCATGCAGGCTGGCGCAGCCACGGCAAAGTCTTTGGTTTTTTCCATATTGTCAGACACCGGCACGCCTGCACGGCGCGGCCTGGCGACCACTTTGAACTGGAGAACTACATGACATTGTTCCTGCCCTCTTCCACGCTGCTGACACCGGGCGACAATCCTGATGGCCAGCGCTTCGTGCTGGCCTCGCAGCAATGGATCGACCTGCAGACGCGCATCCAGGCCGTGCTGGCCCTGCCGTCGGATATCGGCGAATACGAACAGCGCTACGGCGACGCTTCGTCCGGTTCGCAAATGAAGGAATGCTTCGACGCCATGCGCAAGCTGCGCCAGACGGCCGAACGCTACGGCAGTCCCAGCAGCCTGCGGGCGAAGATCCTGCACGACCCGAATTTCCTGGCCAACGGCACGCGCCCGAAAAACGATGCCTTTTCCGCCACCGTCTGGACCGTGGAGCGGGCACACCGGGATGCCTTTACGCTGTCGTCGACCTTGCGCAGCATCCCGGAGATGGCGCGCCACGAATCGGCGGCCGACGCCACGGCCGGCATCAAGAGCCTGTTCCTCGACAATGGCCAGATACTCGACAATATGCAGAACACCATCGCGAAAATCGGCGAGTTGATCGCGGAGTTCGAATACATCGAAACAGCGCTGGACGAAGCCCAGTTGCTGATGCGCACCTTCACCGAACGCTCATCCAAGACGCGCACTGAACTCGACAAGGAAATCGGCGCCCTGGGACAGAAAATCGGAGAACTGGAGCGCGCGCGCGACGCCGCCTATTCGAAATGGCTGGCATTGACTATTTCCGCCTGCATCGTGCCCGCCGTCATCGGCATCATCGGCATTGCCATCATGGTGATCCTGGCCGTGCCCACGGGCGGCGGCAGCTTTGCCATCGGTTCGGCCGTCACGGGCGGCGGCGTGGCCCTCTCCGCAGCGGCGCTGGGCGCGGCGGCCGGCGTGGCGCGCGGCAAATACGATGGTCTGGTACAGGAAGTGCACGAGCAGAGCGCCTTCCTCGCCAAGCGCGTGTGCTACCGCAGCGACCTGGGCGCGCTCGATGAACTGATGAAATTCTCGCTGCCGGCATCCAACGGCATCCTGGGCCAGTTGCGCAGCGTGCAAGCGGCCTGGAGCACATCGGCGCGCGAACTGGGCGCGCGCGCCAGCGATTTGAGCGTGGACAACCTGCATACCGGACCATGGCTGCGCGAAGCCGAGATGGTCAAGGCGGCCGATGGCTGGCGCACGCTCGACAACGCCTTGAAGGCGTTTGTTACCGGGTCCTTTGTCGATGCCAATCTGATCGGCTTTGGCGCCAGCTTGCCGCCGGACCAGCCCGACTGGCAGCAGCAACTGGCGGCCAGGCTCGCCGCCTGACGCCAGCGTTTTCAGTAGCTGTTTTCCGTACTTCCACGCAGTCTGACCTGATCACTGAAGGGAACTACCATGAGTGTTACCGCTATTAATACCGCCGCCACGCCATCGATCGACCCGCCGCCTGGCTTGACCACGCCGGCCAATCCCCAATCCGGACAAAAGAGCCAGTTTGCCCTGTTCAGCGATAGCTGGATCGAATTGCAAGCCTATGTGGGCTCGGCCACCGAATTGCCCATCACCAAAGGCGATTTCGAAAGCAAGTACGGCGCCGTCGATGGCTCGCAAACGGTACTCGATTGCATCGGCGCAATGAAAAGCGTGCAAAACGCCTCCACCGAATTCGGCAACCCGAAAAGCCTGCGCGCGGCCCTGATCAAGAATCCCGGCCTGCTGGCCACGCCGACGCCGCCGACAGAAATCTACACGCACACAGTATGGCTGGGCCAGCGCGTGCATGACACCTCGACCAAGCTGGTGAGCGGCTATCAAAGCGTGCTGGATGAACTGCCGGGCCTGCCTCCCAAGGAACAGGTGGAAAACCTGAAAGCCTATCTGTTCGACCAGACCATGGGTCCGATACCGCTGGCGCAAAAAATGTCGGCCGAAGTGGCGGTACTGATCAGGAAGCTGGGTCTGTTCGAACAGAAAATGAATGAATACAACAGCAAGCTGCAGGCATTTACCAGCAGTTCGTCGACGATGATCGCCAATGTCAACCGCACCATCGGCGGCCTGGAAACGAAGATCGTGGAGCTGGAGAAACTGCGCGATGCAGCCTACAAGGCCTGGCGCGACTTCACCATCGCCGCCGTCACGGCGTCCGTCGGCTGCGCGCTGATCGGCGGCCTGCTGGCGCCGTTCACGGGAGGCGTCTCGCTGCTGGTGGGCGGCGCGGCCGCCATCGCCGCCGGCGTAGGGCTGGGCGTCAAGGCGGCGCAGAACCGCGCCGCCTACAACGAATATTGCACACAGATCAGCAGCCAGACGCAGGAATTGCAAAAGAAACAGCGGCTGCGCAGCGACCTGGGCGACTTCAACACGCAGATGGCGCGCGTGGGGCCGGCCATGTCCAAATTCCTTGGCAGCCTGCAAACGGTGGAAGGCGTGTGGGTGCAGATGAATACGGACATGATCACGCTGGGCAACAGCATCACGGAATCGAACGTGGGCAGCATGCCTTTCCTCGTCAAGGCGAAAGCCAAGCTGGCCATCGATTCCTGGCAAGCCATCGATGACAGCGCCAAGCAGTTTACCGTGCAGTCGCTGGTCGACTACGACAGCCTCGCATTCGGCCAGCACTTGTCGGAAAACCAGCGCGCCGCCTGATGACAGTTGCCCCCCGGCTCAGGCAGCGGGGGGCAAACATACCGATCGTTGGCTTATAGAAAGGCAAACACCATGTCGAGACAATTCGGATATCCGCTGGCAGTGCAACAGGCGGCGCTGCGGCAAGCTGTTGATGATGGCAATCCCCATCTGGCGTTTGAAGACGGCAGCGCCTGGGTTCACCTCACGTACTACATCGTCCAGGCGGACAAGCAGCAGCCCGGTCCGGACAAGGCGCTTGCAGCGGCGGCGCAAGCCGTAGCGGACGAGGCTGCCCGCTTTGGCACGCCGAAAAGCTTGCGTGCCCTGCTGGCCACAGCGCCTGACGCCCTGGCGCAGAACACGCCGCCGGCCATGCTGTACGCGGGCCTGGTGTGGTTTGTCTTGCGCCTGAAAAGTGCCGCCACCAGCATGCTGTCGTATCAACAATCACTGCTGGAGGCCGGTATTGCCGCCAGCGACAGGCGCGAAGCACTGCATGCGCTGGGACCGATGGTGGAAGAAGCGCGCGCCTCCATTGCCCCCCTGCTGCAAGGCTTGAACAAATGGAAGGATGGCGTCTTGCCGGCGAATGCGGCGCTGGCCCAGCTGGCAACACAGACGGGCACTGATCTGCAGGCGCAGCAAGAGGCGCTGGGGCGCTTGCAGGCAACCATCGCATCGATAGAGGGACAATTGGCGCACCTGGGCCTGTTCAGGGGGCACAAGAAAAAGGAACTGGAAGCGCAGTTGCACGCCCTGCGCGAGCAGCTGGCGCGCGACACGGCGCTGTCCGAGCAGCTGCGACTGCAACTGGAAGGCGTCAACCTGCTGCTGACCAATGGCGGCTGGCTGGAAACGGCTATCGACGAGCTAATCCATTGGCTGGACGGCTTGCGCACCGCCTGGAGCGCTCTCGGGTCCGGTACGACCCAGCTGGCGGCCGACGCCAGCGACGCGGATCTGGGCAACGACAGCTGGCTGGCGCAAACACTGGCCAGCGCCATGGCCTTTCCCCTGTGGCAGGCGCTCATCACCGCCGCGCAACGCTACGCCAGCAACGCGCTGGTCGACTTCCCCGCGCCGCCCGTCGCGGCGGGATGGCAGCCATGAGGCGCGCCGCCGCGCGCCTGCTGCATCTGCTGGCCATGGCCACCCTGGCGCTGGGACTGCTGCATGCGCCCGCCATGGCGCAAAACAGCAATACCGACGCGCTGGAAAACGCGCTGCGCCAGCTGGCGCAATTCCAGCGCGAAGTGGCGAATATGCGCAATGCCGTGCGCCAGCCTCTGGGACCGTACCCGCTGTACACGCAGTGCAGCTGGTGCAGCGAGCATGCGTGGTGGGGCCTGGGCATGTGCACCAAGACGACCACGGAAACATGGTCGCAGAATGTCGATTTCACGTGGACGCGCAACCAGCTCGATCAGGTGCTGGCCCGCGCCGAACGGGATGCGGGCAACCTGGGCACGGCATATGCTCCCACCCAAGCGTGGATAGACAGCTTGCCGGCCTTTAGCCGCGCCTTCGACGCGAACGCCGACCGCGTGCTGGCGGTGCAGGAGCAGATTCGCCAGGGAATCGGGCCCAACGACCAGCAGCGGCAAACGGCGACGCAGGCGCTGCAACAGCTGAGCGGCGACATGGAGCGCAGTTCGGCCCAGCTGAAGGCGGGCACGCAGGCGCTGGCGGTGTCGCTGCAGCAGCAAAGCGCCTATCGCGAACAGATCCGCCTGGCCATCGAGGGTGCCGACCGCTCGGCCCAGGAAGCGCTGCGACAGATAGAACAGGCGGCCCAGTCGCATCACTGCCAGGATGGCTTGCCGCAAAAGTTCAATGCCATCCGCGACGACTTCAAACGCTCGATCCAGAACATCTCGGCAGCTTTCCAGCAACTCGACAGCAGCAGCCGCGGCGCCGAGACCGGCCTGGCCGCACTGCTGGGCGCTGTCGTCACCTCCCAGACCGACATGCAATCCATCCTCGACCTGCTCAAGGCGGCGCAGAACGACAAGCTGGGCAGTTTCCTCGAGCGGCTGCACCTGAATGCGGCGAAACAGCAATGGCACGACCTGGCCAATGCCTATACGCGGGTGGCGCGCGAAGCGGCGCTGGCGCAAGGAGGCGGCTGACAAAGACTGACACTGCCAGGATGCCGCCGCTTTGCGCCGTCTCAATGCCACGGCCGCCCCACTTCCTATGATGAGCATATGCAGCTTGTGCAATGCCGCATCCATTGGGAGGGGCCGTGGGCAAATCGGAGACCAGCAGCGACGGCGCCAGTGCGCCGGCAGCGGTGCGCAAGAAAGATGCGCTGCCGTACATCCTGCTGTTCATCCTGCTGGCGGGCTTGCTGGCCGTGCTCGCGGGCGCCCTGCTGCCGCCCCACTATCACGCCGTGCCGGCCCTGCTGTGGAGCTTGGGCTTTTGCGTCAGCGGCATGCTGCTGGGATTTTTGTTCGGCATACCGCGCAGCCTGCCATCGGGTACCGTCAACGCGGCGCCGCCCGACGAGCGGACCAATGGCAAGGGCCGAACCACGGACGAGCCGCCCCCGGCAAGCACCGACGTGGCGGCAGGCAACGCCAGCAATACCCTGTTCCTGGGCACGCCCACGCCCATGGAAATCAATTCGAATCTGGTGGAAGTGTCGGACTGGCTGACGAAAATCATCGTCGGCGTGGGTTTGATCGAGCTCAAAAGTCTGCCCGGCAGCGCGCGCAGCATGGCCGCCTTCATCGCGCCCAGCCTGGCCACCGACACGCCGACGGCCATGGCCATCGTGGGCGGCATCATGCTGTTCTTTTCCGTGCATGGTTTTCTGATCGGCTACCTGCTCACGCGCATTTACCTGTCCATCATGATCAAGCGCGCCGACAGCCTCGTCAAGAATGAATCCGTGCGCCTGGAAAGCGGCAAGGAAATCGAAGTGACGGAATTGAGCCGCTTGCAGCAAAAGTCGCTCGACGACATGCAGGAAGCCGTGACGCAGCTGCTGCTGGCCCATCCGCCGGACGGGGGCGCGGCGGTCACGGCCCTGGCCGGCATGCCGGCGGAGAAAAAGCCCGCCACTCTGGTGCTGTGGCTGGATGACCATCCACGCAACAATACCTTGCTGGTGGAACAGATGGAACGGGAAAACATCAAGGTAGACCAGGCGGCCTCGACGCGGCAGGCGCTGGCCATGCTGCAACAGAAACCCTATGCGCTGCTCATCACGGACATGGCACGGGTGGAAAACCGTCGGCGCATCAAGGATGCGGGCGTGCGCACGGTGCGCGAGGTGCGACAGGCGCAGCCTGCGCTGCCCATCATCGTCTATTGCAGCAAAGATACGTTGGCAAGTTATGGCACGGAAGCGGAGGCGGCGGGTGCGCGCTTCATCACCACGTCCGGCACCAGTCTGCTGGCGGCCGTCAACAAGCTATTGCACGAGGGACGCGAGGACGGCGATCAATCCACCCGGTAACGGTAGCTGCCCACATAGTGGAGCGAACTGCACTGCGGATGCGCCAGCTGATTCGGCGCGAACACGCACACGCTCGTGTCGGCCAGCACGCCCTGTGCCTGCGCATCCGCACAGGCTTGCGCCAGCCAGCTGTCGGCATACGACACGCCGTCCAGCAGCTGCGCCAGCGGCACGGGCGCCGGCAACAGCGCGCTTTCAATACAGGCTGGCTCGTACCGGGTGAGACCCGTTTCCAGGAAGAATGGCGACGGCACGGCATCGCCATCGTCCGTGTACGCGGGAGCCACATAGGCCTGCAGCGCTTCCCGGCCGGGAAAGCGGCCGCTGCAGGCAAACACGTGGACGATGGGCACGCTTACAGCTTCTCCATCTTTTGCCGCACGGCCGGCGCCGTCGAGGCCGTCGGCGCCAGTTCCAGATACGTCTTATACGCGGCCTTGGCCTTGGCCGCATCGCCAGCCTTGGCATAGGCGTCGCCCAGGTTCAAGTAGGCGATGGCGCGCGACGGGTCCATCTTGACCGTGTTTTCAAACCAGCGGGCCGCTTCGCGGTATTTTTCCTGCTTGTAGAAAACAAAACCCAGGTTGTTGGCGGCCAGTGCGAAATCGGGGCGCAATTTCAGCGCTTCCGTAAATTGCGCTTCCGCCGCCGCATATTGTTTCTCCTTGTACAGCTGCAAGCCGCGGTCGTTGGCCCGCTGCGCCAGCTGGCGCGTGGAGGTCGGCACGGCGCCCGGCGTGACGATCTTCTGCTCGCCGCCCTGCAAGTCCTTGACCGTCACGCTGGCGGTGGCCGGCTTCGCGTCGAGCTTGCTGTTCAGGGCGATGGCTTCCGTCGACAGCTGCGTCGTGTTCGGGCTGAGGAATTCCGTCTCGCCCGGCAATTCGAAGACGAAATCGCCCCCTTCCGAGCCCGGCAGGCTGCCGAACGCGGGAGTCTGGTTCGAGACGCTGGAAACGGCCGGCGCCACGTAGGCCGCCAGTTCCGTGGCCGTGATCAAGCCGTCGCCGTTGAGGTCACCCTTGCCAGCCAGGCCCTGCAGCAGGGTCCACGTGAAGACGGAATGGCCGTTCGGCCCGCCATCGGCCACCAGCTGGTCGCCGCCACCGGCCGTCAGCATTTGCCGTCCGATGCGCTTGGCGTTGTCGCGCAGGAAAGAGCTGGAACCGGCGCCGCGCGTCAGGCCCAGGCCGCTGTAACAGGCATCCATGACGAAGAACGCGTGCTTGGCCGTCAAGGACTCCGCGATATTCTGGATTTCCGTCATCGGAATCGCATCCGTGGCGAACTGTGCCGGGTCGGAATCGACGGGCACGATGTAGCCGAGGTCGCGTCCGGAACTGAGCTTGCGCGTGGCGCCGTGGCCGGCGAAGAAGACGAAGATGCGGTCATTCTTTTGCACGCCGCCATGGGCCAGCTTGTCGTGGAAGGCGGCCAGGATGTTGTTGCGCGTCGCTTCGCCATTCTTCAGGGTCACGACACGCTCGGGCGCGAACGCGAATTTCTCGATCAGCGTCTCGCGGATGCCTTGCGCATCGCGCACCGCATATTGCAACTTTGGCCATTTCGCGTAATCGTCGATGCCGATCACGACGGCCCAGGAATTGGCATAACCGGTGGTGACGGGCACTTTTTCAGGCGCGGGCGCCGTGCTTTTGGGCACCTGGAAGCTCGTGCCATCCCAGCCCGCGAATTGATAGCCTTCGGCGATCAGCTTGTCGAGCACGGCCGGCAAGGCTTTCACCGTGCGCTCGTGGATGTCGTGGAACAGCACGATGCCGCGTCCCGCCTTGTCGACGGAGGCCAGCACGCGGTTCGTGATCGAGCTGGGCACGGGGTCGGCCCAGTCCAGCGAATCGATATTCCACATCACGGATTTCAAATGCGCATCGGCCAGCGCGGCCATGCCTTCGCTGTTGCGCGCGCCATACGGGAAGCGGAACAGCGCGGCCCGCTCGGGGCTGATGGCTTTCAGCAAGGTATCCGTGCCGAGGATTTCGCCTTTCAGCTTGTCGCCCGTCTGTTTCGACAATTGCGCGTGGCTGAAACTGTGGTTGCCCACGGCATAGCCCTCTTGCATCAGCTTGCGGCTCACTTCCGCGCCCGCATTCAGCTTGGCGTGGCCTTCCGCGTCGAGCGAACCGAGGTTGCGCCCCACGTTGAAGAACACGGCCGGCACGCCATACTGTTTCAGGATGGCGGTGATCTCTTCCGTGTAGCGGCGGTGCGGGCCGTCGTCAAAGGTCAGCACGATGGTTTTCTTCGGCAAGCCGAGGCCGAAGATTTCCGCCTCGTCCTTCTTGGGGACGGGCTTGGCGTCGGGCACGGAGCCGGCCGGCGGTGTCGCATACGGTACGACGATGCCGTTTTCCTTCAAAATCTGTTCGCGGCTGTAAAGTTTTTTCAGCTGCGCCACGTAATCGTCCCACCGTTCGCGCTTGAGTTCGATGGCGCGCTGGCCCAGGTTGCCGAAGATTTGCCGGATTTCCTTCTCATAATTGCGCTCGATCTCGCCCAGCGCATCGAGGTCTTCCGAAATGCGCTTGTGCAGCTTGATGGCCGGCAAGGACGAGTCTTTCGCCACGTCGACCAGCATGCTTTGCAGCAGCTCGCGGAAGGCCAGGCGGTCCGCGTCATACAGGCCGGGATCGGATTCGATATACGTCAACAGGCTGTCGAGCGCTTCGAAGCGGCCCGGATTGGTGGGCGCCGTCAACTGGTCGAGCGCCGCATCGAGCTTGGCGATGCGTTCCTGGTTGTCATGGAACAGCGCCTGCCCCACTTTACGGGCTTCGTCGCGCGCCCCTTCGGGCAAGCTTTGCTCGTCGGCCAGCAACACGATAATCTTGCGGAAATTGCCCAGCAAGTCGCGGAACTGGGCGGCCACGGCGGCCGTGTCGACGGTCGCTTGAGGTGCGGCGGCCGGACTGCCCGAGGACGGGGCGCCCGGCGTGGCGGTGACGGCGGGACGGGTGTACGCATAAATGCCGGCCCCAGCGGCGAGTGCCACGACGACGGTGGCGGCGATCTTGATCGGCTTGGAAGTCACAGGCTTGTCATTCCCTTCACATACTATGCATAGAATTCAGATGGCGCGGATGCGCACGATGCATAATTGTAAAGCACGCTTGGCAGTTGTTCAGTCCGCACGATGAATTTCGGCAATAATATCGCTGAACCCCTCCATCGATAGCGAAAACGGAAAAGACGATGCACAAGAAACTCTGCGCAGCCGCGCTCATGCTGGGCGTGGCCCTGATGCTGCTGCAACTGCGCGCGCATGCGGGCGATGGCGTGGTGACGCTGGTCGGGCACGTGTGCTTGCCGCACTGAGCAATTGAGCTGGCCGTCTGATCAATCAGGGTCCGGGTCGAAACGCTTGCGCAAGCCTTGCCAGCACTCAAAATAATCGTTCTGCAGCAGGCCGCCATCGAGCGCGAACGGCGTGGGCTTGATAATGGTGCGCGTCTCGAACATGAAGGCCATGGTGTCGCCCACCTTCACGGGCGCGGACGTGTCGCTGTGCGACGCCTTCTCGAACGTTTGCGCATCGGGGCCGTGGCCGGACATGCAGTTGTGCAGGCTGGCGCCGCCCGGCACGAAACCGGCCGCCTTGGCGTCGTATACGCCGTGGATCAGTCCCATGAATTCGCTGGCCACGTTGCGGTGGAACCACGGTGGGCGGAAAGTGTGCTCGGCGGCCAGCCAGCGCGGCGGGAAGATGGCGAAGTCGATGGCGCCGAACAGGGGATTTTCGCTGGGCGCCTGCAGCACGAGGAAGATCGACGGGTCGGGATGGTCGTAGCTGATCGAGCCGATGGTGTTGAAGCGGCGCAAATCGTATTTGTATGGCGCGTAGTTGCCATGCCAGGCCACCACGTCCAGCGGCGAATGGTCGAGGGTCGTGCGCCACAGATGGCCTCCGAACTTGGCCACCAGCTCGCATTCGCCGTCGATGTCTTCATACGCCGCGTGCGGCGTGAGGAAATCGCGGCTGTTGGCCAGGCCGTTCGAGCCGATGGGCCCCATGTCGGGCAGGCGGAAGGCCGTGCCGAAGTTTTCGCACACATAGCCGCGCGCCTTGCCGTCCGGCAGGGTCACACGGAAGCGCACGCCGCGGGGGATGACGGCGATTTCCTGCGGTTCCAGCTCGATCAAGCCCAGTTCCGTGGCGATCGCCAGCCGGCCCTCCTGCGGCACGACCAGCAATTCGCCATCGGCCGAATAAAAGAAGCGCCGCATGGAACGGTTGGCAGCATACACGTGGATGGCGCAGCCGCTCATCGTTTCAGCGCTGCCGTTGCCCGCCATCGTCTGCCAGCCATCGATGAAATCCACCGCCGTGGCGCCATCGGGCAGCGGCAGCGGGTCCCAGCGCAATTGGTTCGGCGGCGTCGGCGGCATGGCGTGGAAGTCGCTGACGATGCGCGTGTTGGCAAGCACAGTGAATGGCGGATGCTGGCTGGCGGGACGGATGCGGTACAGCCACGAACGGCGGTTCTGTGCGCGCGGCGCCGTGAAGGCCGTGCCCGACAATTGTTCCGCATACAGGCCCAGCGGCGCCTGCTGCGGCGAATTCTGCCCCTGCGGCAAGGCGCCGGGCACGGCTTCCGTGGCAAATTCGTTGCCGAAGCCGCTTTGGTAGCCAGCGCCTATCATGCGCGCTCCGCCAGGCCGTCGGCCGCGTCGCGCAGCAAGCCCTGCACCACATCGGCCTTGCCGATGGCGCCCATGGCCAGCAAGGCGAAGCGGGCCAGGAACAGGGGCGAACGCTGTTCGCCCAGGCCGCCCATGGTGTGGCACAGCTCGGTGTATAGATTATCCAGTTCGATGTCGGTCATGTTGTCTCCTTGTTACTTCGATTGGGCGATGCCGGCCGCCGCCAGCGCTGCCGCCACCTGTCCCGCCTGCACTTGCCGCCAACGTCCCAGCACGTGGCCATCGGGGCGCACGAGGTACAACGTGCCGGGCTGCGCGTCGAACAGCGAGCATACCTGCGCCGTATGGTCCCAGGCGCACCCTTGCGCCCCGCTGCGGGAAATCGCCACGGTCGTCAGCGGCAAGGTGTCGCCCAGCGCCAGCAGGTCCGCAGGCACCTGGCCATCCTCGCTGAAGTACAGTCCCGTGAAATCGCCATCAACGCGCTTCACCAGATCGGTAATATACCCCGCTTTTTGCCCGCCGTTGTGCGGCAGCGCCAGCGGGCATTCGGGCAAGACCGTGCCCGGCGCGGGGCCGGTGGCAAACGTGTCGAGGTCCGGCGCATTCAGGGCCGACTGCGCATACGCGATGGCGCTGGTCTGGCGCGGATTGATCAGCGAGCGCACGTGCGCATGCTTGCCCGCCAGGCCCAGCACGGCCGTGCGCATCAGCTCGAAGGCGAAGGTGGGCGGCGCCATGAATTCCGTGCTTTTCGTGCCGTGGCGCAGGTTTTCATGGGCCGCATACACGCGCTCGTTCGAATAGCTGTCCAGCAAAGCCTGCGGTGCCTGGCCCTTGACGACGTAGGCCAGCTTCCAGGCCAGGTTGTCCGCGTCGTCGATGCCGGAATTGGCTCCGCGCACGCCGAAGATGGGCACCAGGTGGGCCGCGTCGCCCGCGAACAGCACGGGACCATGCCGGTATTTGTCCAGGGTCAAGGCATTCGCCTTGTAGATGGTGATCCACACGGGATGCCATGGCTGCGTCTCGCCCATCATGGCCAGCAGGCTGTCCACGCGGGGCGCCACGTTTTCCAGCAACACGGCCGCCTGCGCATCCTCGTCGTCGCGCAATTGATAGTCGATGCGCCAGATATCGTCGGGCTGCTTGTGCACCAGCACGGTCGAGCCGGGATTCGACGGCGGGTCGAAATAGGCGAGGCGCTCCGTCGGGCGCTCGCTCTTCAGGTGAATATCGACGATCACATAGCGCCCTTCATAGCTGGTGCCCTGCAGTTTCAGGCCCAGCGCCTCGCGCACGGCGCTGCGCCCGCCGTCGGCCGCCACCAGCCAGTCCGTCTCGATCTGGTAGGTTTCATCGGACGTGGCCACGGTGACGGTGGCGCCGTCGGCGCGCCGCTCCAGGCCAGTCACCCGCGTTTGCCAGCGGATATCGATCAGCTCGGGCTGGCGTTCGGCCGCGTCGAGCAGGAATTGCTCGATATGGTATTGCGCCAGGTTGACCATGGGCGGCAGCTTCTGGTTCGCGTCTTGCGGCATCGTGAAGTGCAGCACTTCCTCGTCGCGGTAAAAGCTGCGTCCGCCCGCCCAGGGCAAGCCCTTGGCCAGGAAACCGTCGAGCGCGCCCAGCCGTTCGATGATTTCCAGGCTGCGCCGCGAAATGCAGATGGCGCGGCTGCCCGTGCAGACGCCATCGTCCGCTTCGATCAGCACCGAACGCACGCCGTGGCGCGCCAGGCCCAAGGCCGTGGCCAGGCCCACGGGGCCGCCGCCGACGATGAGGACCGGGACGTGCTGGGTGCCGGCGCCAACTGCTTTGCCGGGCGGATACACCTTCGGCACATGGGGATAGGGGTGAAACGTGTCGCTCATGATGGCTTCCTCTTCAAGAATGTGTTTTACCGGCTCGCGCGATGGGCAGGGTCAGCACGATGGCCGCGCCCGCCACCAGCAGCACGCTGGCGTACAGCAAGCCGGTGGCAAAGCTGTGCGTGAGATCCTTCAGCCAGCCCACGACGACGGGGTTCAGGGCCGAGCCGATATTGCCCGTGGCATTGATGACGGCGATGCCAATGGCGCGCGCGCCCAGACTCAATGCCCGGTCCGGCGTCGTCCAGAAGACGGACATCGCGGTATACGCGCCCGTCGAGGCCATGCACACGCCCAGCAGCTGCACCACCGGGTTACCGGAATACGCCGTGAACAGCCAGCCGGCGGCCGACAGCAGCATGGGCCAGACGATGTGCCAGCGGCGTTCCTGCAGGCGGTCCGAGCGGCGGCCCCAGGCAATCATGCCGATCACGGTGCACACTTGCGGAATGGCCGCCAGCAAGCCGATTTGCGTGTTGCTGGCGTTGCTGTTAAAACTTTTCACGATCAGCGGCGTCCACACGGCCACCATCGCCAGGGTATTCACCAGGCAAAAATAGGCGATGCCGAATTTCAGCACGGTGGGCGACAGCATTTCCGCCAGCACCGAGGTTTTTTGGCGGGGCTCCACCGGCTTGTGCTCGGCCGCCAGCATGCGCGCCAGCACTTGCTGCTCCAGCTTGCCCAGCCAGTTCGCCTTGGCGGGCGAGTCGTCGAGGTAACCGTACACGGCCAGGCCCAGCAGAACGGAAGGCATGCCTTCGAGCAAGAACAGCCATTGCCAGCCTTTCAAGCCCCAGTGGCCGTCCAAGCCCAGGATCAGGCCCGACAGGGCCGAACCGATGGCGGCCGTGACGGGCATGGCGATCATGAACAGGGCATTGGCCCGCGCCCGGTAGGCGCTGGGAAACCAGTAGGTCAGATACAGCAGCATGCCGGGCAGAAAGCCCGCCTCCGTCACGCCGACGAGAAAGCGCAGCGCGTACAGGCTGGCCGGGCCGCTGGCGAACAGGGTCGCCGTCGAGGCCAGGCCCCAGGCGATCATCATGGAGCCTATCCATTTACGGGCGCCGATGCGGGCCAGCACGATGTTGCTGGGGATGCTGCAGGCGATGTAGGCGATATAAAACAGGGTGGTGGCAAAGCCGAACTGGGTGCCGGACAGGCCCAGGTCTTGCATCATGGTCAGGCCGGCGAAGCCGATATTGATGCGATCCAGAAAGGAAAACACGAACAGCAGGAACAAAAATCCCAGCAAATGGCGCGATACCTTGCGCATCACCTGCTGTTCCAGTTGGAGGGTGGCCGCGTCAGAAACGGGCGCGGCAGTAGCGGGCGTGGCGGGGGGAACCGCCTGGGTGATGGTCATGCTGGTCTCCATAAGGTGTCGCCCTCCCCTTGTTATTGTTCTTGGGTGAGAGCGGCCGGGTGATCCCGGCTTGCAACACAGTATGCAGACGACTATGCCGATGGTTGTCCCCATTTTGGGGACAACCATCGGCCAAAAGGACTAGCCAGCGAGCTTAGCCGCGTTTCTTGATAGGCACGTTATCGATTTTCTGGTTGCCATAGCTGAAGGAACCGTGGCCGCTCCAGTTGTTATCGGTGACAAAGGTGGCGTCGAACTTGGCCAGGTAGCTGCCGATGGCCGGTGGCGGCACGGAAACGACATACTCGCCGCTCAGGCTAAAGACGCGCGTGGCGCCGCCGATGCCCAGGCCGTGCACGGGGCCGCTGACGGGGCGAATCACCACGCGGCCATGCGGCGGGGCGATCGATTGCGTGATCAGTGCTTCGCCGCTGACGGAACCATCGTCAGGATTGTAAAACAGAGCCAGATTCAGGATCGGTGCGCCAGGCAAGCCAAGATTGCCTGCGATCAGAAACACGTGCTCTACCGCATTCAGTTCAGATGAGGACACAATGGACTCCTTCGGAAATGATTTCTGAGCCATCAAGACAGAGATCGCGGGACGCGACAGGCATAGGCTGTCAGCCTTGCCGATGGCCGTTTTGCTTTGGCGCATCAACACTCTGCAGATAGCATAGTCAATATTTTGCTAGCAATATGCTCACATTATTGCCTTGAATTCAGGAAATTTTATGCAGCCCCTGGCATGCCCCTACCGCCAGCATTTATCCAGCCTATGCCCCTAGACATAGCGCAAATAATTGTCGCTGGCTGGAAATGCCCAGGCGCTTATAGGCGCGCTTCTGGTAGGTGATCACGCTGGATGGCTGCAGGCCCATGGTCTCGGCGATTTCCACGGCCGTGAGGCCTTCGAGCACGCAGCGCAACACGTCCAGTTCGCGCTTGCTCAAGGCGGGGCAATGCTGGCGCAGCCTTGCCAGCATCATCGGCGCGACGCCTAGCGTGGCCTGGCCATTCAAGCTGTAGTGGTGTTTGACGGCATGGGCAAACAGCGGTGACAGGGTTTCGATGCCCGCCACTTCGCCGGGCAGGAACTTGCCCTGGCTGCTGTCGCGATAAAAATTGACGGACAGCCAGATGTCGCCGGCCGGCTGCACCAGCAAGGATAGCCGGTCAGAGACATTCGGTTTTTGATAGCAGGTGGCGCGGTAGCCGGGATGGTCGATCTCGTCGCTGGCCTGCTGGTGCAGCACGATGGCGGGATCGAGTTTGCGCCCCGGCGTCGGCGCGATCACGCGCTGGTTGCCATCGAGCGCGTAATAGTGGCGCGCGTAACTCTCGGCAATGTCTTGCAGAAAACGGCCGCCGCGCCGGTCGGCCACGGCGACGGTGCGGGGCCGGTTGCCAAATTCATAGGCAAAGATCGTGCACTGGGCGATGGGCGCGACCGTGCTGACCGTCTTCAGGATGACCCCGGCGACGGCGTTCACGTCCGCATGGCCGATGGCCGCCATCAGCTCCAGGGTACGCCCGAAGTCCAGCTGCCCTTCCGCCTGCCGCCGCTCGACGCGCCAGTAACGCATGCCCGCTCCCCTCTGCCGCTTCGCTTACTGCGCGCGCTGCGGCAAGACCCAGTCCGGCCGGATGTAATGGCAGGTATAGCCGTGCGGCAAGCGCTGCAGATAATCCTGGTGCTCCGCTTCCGCTTCCCAGAACGGACCGGCCGGCGCCACTTCCGTCACCACCTTGCCGGGCCACAGGCCGGAGGCGTCGACGTCGCGTATCGTGTCTTCGGCCACGCGTTTTTGCTCGTCGTTCGTGTAGAAGATGGCCGAACGGTAGCTCGTGCCGCGGTCATTGCCCTGGCGGTTTTCCGTGCTGGGGTCGTGGATCTGAAAGAAGAATTCCAGGATCTTGCGATAGCTGATGGTGTTCGGGTCGAAGATGATCTCGATCGCTTCCGCGTGCGTGCCGTGGTTGCGGTAGGTGGCGTTGGCCACGTCGCCGCCGCTGTAGCCCACGCGCGTGGCGAGCACGCCCGGATAACGGCGCAGCAAGTCTTGCACGCCCCAGAAGCAGCCGCCCGCCAGGATCGCGGTTTCCTTGTCTTGTGCCATGGTGTCTTTCCCGTTGTAGTCAGAAGCAGCTATCTTACCCTGTCGCGCGACTTTCTTCAGCGGGCCAGCAAGCGCTTGAGCTGCGCCGCCTGGTAGGCGCCGATGGCGTCGTTGAACAGGCAGCGGATCAAGGGATCGTCGACGATGTCGGCCTCCTCCAGTGCGGCCCGCGCCCCGGCATCGAACGGCCCATCGTTGATGCGCATGTACATCGACGTCAGCGATTCACCGAGCACCAGCGCCGCATGGCATTTCACCAGCGGCACTTCGGTGGTCCAGCCGGGCGCCTCGCCCGTGTCGGGCACGAGGTCGATCAAGTCGCCATGCGTGCGGTAATGCAGGACCGTGGCCGCGCCGTCATGGCCGTACAGGCTCAGGCGCCACAGTCGCGGGGCCTGGAAATAGCTATCCTCGGGCAGCTCCA
Organism: Janthinobacterium rivuli; assembly: GCF_009208735.1. GTDB lineage: Bacteria > Pseudomonadota > Gammaproteobacteria > Burkholderiales > Burkholderiaceae_D > Janthinobacterium. Next base: position 41,580 of record NZ_WFLJ01000016.1, read on the forward strand.
TGTCGCGGTAGCGTTCAAGTAAACCTTGGCGGCAAAAATCGAGCACCAATGCCGCATCATCCGCGCTCAAGGGGGCGAAACGGCGCGCGATGTCCGCCGTGGCAGGTGGCGGCGCATCGGGACGGTAGTCGAAATCGACGTCCTGCGGGCCCACGGGAACGACCCACGACAAAGGCGCGGCCGGCGTCATGCCGTGCGCGTCGAGCAGCACGGCCGTCGACGGGTCGAGACGGAAGATGTGCGCATCCGGCAGCGCGGCGCCGATCTCCCGCGCGAACCGGCGGTAGGTGATCGGGAACATCGCATGGTTGTACCAGGACCAGTCTTCCTGCACGAACTGGCAGGAACTGGGCACGAGGTAACGGGGCGCCAGCGCGCGCAGCTGCGGCACCCAGTCGTCGGGCAGTTCGACCGGGCCAGGGGGCGCCTGCGACGGCGCGATGACGGCGATCTCGCGCATGGTCTGGAATGGCCACAGCACCATGTCCCAGGGCGCGAAGGCGGCCAGCTGCGCCAGGGTCTCGGGGCCGATCCAGGAATCGACGACATTGAGCACGTTGAGGCCATCGGCGCGCACCTGGAACAGCGAATCGACATCGTCATCGAGCGCGCGGCGCGGAATCACCTCGATGGCGCCCACCCGCACGGGCACGTCGACCTGCAACTTCCCCACGTGGGTAAAACCGAGCGCGCGCAGCATCGCGAACAGTTCGTCGAAGACGCAGTACAGGTAGATGGGCGTGGCGCGGTCGAGCACGTCGAGGCTGTCGAGCGAGCAGTGATCGTCGTGGAAGTGCGAGATGAGGACGGCATCCCAGCGCAGCCGGCGCACGGCGTCGAGGTCGAAGCGCACGGGCGGAAACGCGTGGCAGTTGCGGCTGAACGGGTTTTCGACGATGGGATCGAAGGCGATGGCCGTGCCTTCGCATTCGAAGACATAGCCGGCGTGCAGGATGCGGGAGATTTTCAGGGGCATGGATAAGCTAAATAAACCCAACGGAAAATTCCGGGGTCAGACCCGCCGGGTCTGACCCCAGCTCTTGCTTTGGGGGTGAAAACAAGCATTAACTTGATGGGAAATGTTTAATACGGATTATTCAGCACATCCATCGCAAAATACGTAAAGATCATGTCCGCGCCCGCGCGCTTGATGGCGCCCAGGGTTTCCTGCACCACGCGGCGCTCGTCGATGGCGCCCGCCTCGGCGGCGAACTTGATCATTGCGTACTCGCCGCTGACCTGGTAGGCGCCGATCGGCAAACGCGTCACTTCGCGCAGGTCGCGGATGATGTCCAGGTAGGCACCGGCCGGTTTCACCATCAGCGCGTCGGCGCCTTCGGCTTCGTCGATCAGGGACTCGCGCACGGCTTCGCGGCGGTTCATCGGGTCCATCTGGTACGTCTTGCGGTCGCCCTTCAGGGTGCTGCCGGCCGCGTCGCGGAACGGGCCATACAGGCCGGAGGCGAACTTGGTCGAATACGCCATCACGGGCGTGTCGTGGAAACCGGCCGCATCTAACGCGCTGCGGATCGCCGCCACCTGGCCATCCATGGCGGCCGACGGGGCGATGATGTCGGCGCCCGCCTGGGCCGCGATGACGGCCTGCTTGCCCAGGTTGAGCACCGTGCTGTCATTGTCGACCGTGTCGCCATGCAGGATGCCGCAATGGCCGTGGTCCGTGTATTCGCAGAAGCAGGTGTCGGACATGACCACCATTTCCGGCACGGCGTCCTTGATGATGCGCGACATGCGGGCCACCAGGCCGTCCGGGTTCAGGGTGTCGGTGCCGTGGCTGTCCTTGTGGTGCGAAATGCCGAAGGTCATGACGGAGCGCAGGCCGGCGCGCGCGTAGCGCTCGATTTCCTGCGCCAGCTTCGCTTCGGGTATGCGGCGCACGCCGGGCATGGACTTGATGTCGATGAAATCGCTGGAACCTTCGTCGACGAAGATCGGCAGGACCAGGTCGCGCGGATTGATCTCGGTTTCGCGGAACAGCTCGCGCAGTTGCGGGGTCGCGCGCAGGCGGCGCATGCGCGAAGTGGGGAATTGTGCTGGCATGGGATGACTGGCTTCAGGTTAACAACGCCGGTCAGTATACGCCGATCGCGCCGCTTGCGCCGGGCCGGCCGGCAAAAAAGCCGCGCAGGTCAAGAAAGACCTCCCTGCGCCCTCATTGCGCGTGCTGCAGGGCCGCCACTTGCCAGCGCATGTCGGCCGCCAGTTGCACCAGCATGGCGCCGCGGCGGCGCGCGTCCGCCCGTTTTTTCGACGGCACCAGCTCCAGGTCCGGCATCCGGCAAGGGCCGCATGGCAGGCGGAAATCGCCGTCGCCGGTGGGCAGCGCATGCAGTTCGCGCCACGCCAGGTCGTAGTCGCACGAGATATGCCGGCGCCGGCGCCAGTTCAGGGCGATGCGGTTGGCGTTGCTGACCAGGTCCAGGTGGGCGCAGCCGAAAAAGTCGCCCAGGTCGCGCAAGGCGGCCACCATCAGGTTTTTCGGCCGGCAGCCGTGCAGCGCCCGCGTGGCCTCTTTCACCGCCTGCGCGCCGGCGGACGAGCGCAAGCCCTGCAGGGCGCCCAGCTGGATGACGCTGCCGCCAGGCCGGGGACGGAACAGGAAACTGGCCAGGTACAGCGGCACGCCGTCGCGCGTCAGGCGCAGGCACAGCTCCCCCTCGCGGTGGCTATCGTGGATGGCCGTCAGCTGCAGGCGGTAGGTGGCGCCATCCTTGCCCTCGATGGCGGCCAGCACCAATGCGCGCCGCGCCGCGTATTCCACCAGCGGCCGCGCGCCCGCCTGCCACAGGAAGCGGTAATGCCCGCACAGCAGGTCCACCCTTGCCGCGCAGCCGAGCTGGCGGCTGGCGTAGGGCCGATAAATCTTGTACAGCAGACTGGGATGGGCTTGCGCCAGCGCCGCCAGGCCAGGCGTGCCGGCGATGTAGGCTTGCCAGCGGGCGCGCTGCAGCGGAAACACGAGCGCGCCCAGCGCGGCCTTGATGCGGTGGCCATGCTGGCGCAGTGGCGCCTGCTGCGCTGCGGCATTGTCGCCGGTGGCGGTAAAAGTATGCATGAAAACGGCTCTGCGACGGGTCGGGACTGGCAAGCCGCGGCGCGCCGCGGGCAGCCCGGAAAAGGCGGCTGCGCGCACGCAGCCGCTCAACACCGGGTAGAGCGGATGATAGGGGGAGGCGAAAATGAAGGGGGTTACAAATTGGTAATGTCGACTTGGCGTATGGCGCACAAGCACATTACGGCAGGGAGCCGGCGGCAGGTTCCCTAAGGTCGCGCTTGAGCCACCGCAGCAGCCAACGCCGCGCCGGCACTTCCAGCAAGCGGTAGCTGATGCTGCTGACAACGAGCAGGATGGCGGTGAAGATCGTCGCCTTCATGATGTAGTCCGATATGCCCGTGCTAGGCAACATCAGGCGTAGCGGCTTTTGCAGCACCATGGCCAGCGGCACATGCAGCAAGTAGATGGCATACGAGCAGTCGCCCAGGAAGGCGGCTGCCTGGCCCTCGAGTATCGCCGGCCGCAGCCTCGCGGCAAGCCACACCGTCGCGGGCAGGACGCCCATCACGACGAGGCCCAGCGGTATGACATCGACGGTATCTCCTACCGCATAAAAAGCGGCAAACACGCCTAGCGCCAGCGCCGCAAAATAGGCCAGTATCCAGGCATGCATGCGGCACTGGAACAACAGTAAGCCACCGGTAAAACCCAGCAGGCCACGCAGCAAGCCTTCGTGTACGTCATCGGACTCATAGCCAGTCAGGTAGCGGTTCATCCAGACGGCGAACCCCCATAGCAGCAGCGCCGAGCACAGGTGCAGCGCGAGCTTCCAGCGCAAACCATGCATGCCCATGCGGACGGCAAAGAACCAGATCAGATTGATGGACACCTCGACGAAAATCGACCAACTGGGTCCGTTCAAGGGGAAGGTAGGCCCGTCATCCTGCAGGCAGGGCAGCATCAGCGCATTGGGCACAAAGCATGCGATGTTCGCTGACGTGGCGCCGATGCGGCTCTTGACCAGGGTCACGGCAAGGGCCGCCAGTAGCGCGACGGCGTACAGCGGATACAGCCTGGCAAAGCGGTTATACAGAAAGTCTCTGAACGGCATGCCAAGGCGGATGCGCTCTTCATAGCTGTGTGCCATGACCCAGCCGGACAGAATGAAAAAGAAGTCGACCGCCAGATAGGCGTGCGTGATCTTGAAGCCGAATATGACTGGCAGGTGATACACGGCGACCAGCATCGCGGCCAGGCCACGCAAGCCATCGAGAGAAACGATGCGGCCGCTGAAATGGCCACTCTTCATGCCAGCACCAATCATGCTTACTCCCGATATCCACCTGTCGAACTGGCGCACCGCGCCAGCAAAGAGAACCAGGCAGATGTGGCGATCACTCGATGCGGCCGCACGACGACGGGCAGGATGCACCGTCCAATGGCGACGCCACAAAAGTATTAAAATTATATCATGATGCTTTATTAAAAAGCAAATATAGCAACACTTATAGCAAAAAACACGCGGCGACCAGCAAGGCGGGCTTAGCGGACAATAAAATCGGCCAGCCTGAAACGCAGGCGCAAGCCAGGCGCCGCATCCTCGATCTCCAGGCGGCCCCCATGCAGGGCGGCGATGGCGGCCACGATGGACAGTCCCAGGCCATTGCCGGGCAAATGGCGGCTCTTGTCGAGCCGGTAAAAACGCTGCGTCAGCTTCGGCAGTTCCTCCTTTGGTACGCCGGGGCCGTTGTCGCGCACGGCCAGCCAGCTGCCGTGTTCATCGCTGCCGGCCGACACTTCCACCGTGGCGCCCGGCCCCGCGTACTTGATGGCGTTGTCGACCAGGCTGGCCAGCGCGCTGCCCAGCAGGTTGCGGTCGCCGCGCGCCGGCACGCCCTCGCCATACATCTGCACCAGCAGCACGCCCTGCTCGTCGGCCGTCGCTTCGTACATTTCCACGATGTCGGCGCCGATCTGCTGCAGGTCGAGGTTGTCGAAATTCTCCGGGCGCATGCCCGATTCGGCCGCCGCGATCTGCAGCAGCTTGTCGAACACGCGCGTCAAGTCGTCGATATCGTCGATGGCCGCCTGCGCCGCGCTCTCGTAGCCAGCCACGCCCTGCTGCTGGCGCAAGGCGCCATCGAGCTTGTTGCGGATGCGGCCCAGCGGCGTGCGCAGGTCATGCGCGATGGCGTTCGACACGTGGCGCACGCCTTCCATCAGGTGTTCGATACGGTCGAGCATGCGGTTGATGTCGCGGCTCAGCAAGCCGAATTCATCCTCGCTGGAGACGGGAATGCGCCGGCTCAGGTCTCCCGCCTCGATCTCCCCCGCCGTGCGACGGATCTGCCCGATGCGCGCTTCAAGCTGGCGGCGGAACAGCCACGCGCCCGCCACCACCAGCAGGATGGCCACCCCGCCGCCATAGGCCAGCGAGCGCAGCACCAGGGTGCGGATCGACTTGCCCTCTTCCATGTCGCGCCCGACGAACAGGCGCGCGCCGCCCTCCAGGTCGCGGATCAGCATGCGCGCGGGCACCCGGCGTCCTTCGCGCGTGACGTCGCGGTGCAGCAAGCGGCCCACGGGGCTGCCAAGGTCGGGCCAGGACGACAGATTGCCCGCCACGCGGCGGCCATCGGCGTCCACCAGCAGGAAAATCTCCGTGTCGCTGTCGGTGCGGTCAGTGAGCAAATGGGCGATTTCCGCCGTCGTGCGGCTGCTGCCCCCCTGCTGGTACAGCGCGGCGAGGCGCTCCGAGAGCAGGGCCAGCTTGCGGTCCACGCTGCGATCGAGCACGCCGATGGTGCCGAAATAGAACACGGCGCAGACGATGCTGATCGAGACGACCACCAGCACGCCATAGCCGAGCGCCAGGCGGGCCGCGATCGAGCGATGCAAGTTACGCACCGTCGAGCACGCCCAGGGTGTAGCCGACGCCGCGCACGGTGTGGATCAGCGGCGGCGAAAATTCCTTGTCCACCTTGGTGCGCAAGCGGCTCACCTGCACGTCGATGACGTTGGTCTGCGGGTCGAAATGGTAGTCCCACACGGCTTCGAGCAGCATGGCGCGCGTCACGGACTGGCCCTGGTGGCGCATCAGGTATTCCAGCAGGCGAAATTCGCGCGGCTGCAGGGCGATTTGCCGGTTGGCGCGGGTCACGCGCATGGTGCGCATGTCGAGCACCAGGTCGGCCACCTGCAGCTGCGTCGCTTCGGGCACGGGCGCGGCGCGCCGCAGCAGCGCCTCGATGCGCGCCAGCAGTTCGGCGATGGCGAACGGCTTAGACAAATAATCGTCGCCGCCGCTGCGCAGGCCGCGCACGCGCTCGTCGACGCTGGACAGGGCCGACAGCACCAGCACGGGCGTGTTGCGGCCCATGCCGCGCAGGCGCGCGACGATGGCCAGGCCGTCGATCTCGCCGGGCAGCAGGCGGTCGAGCACCAGCGCGTCCCAGTCTTCGCCGCAGGCCAGGCGCATGCCGTCGATGCCATTGTCGCAGGCGGTGACGTCGTGGCCCGCCTCGCGCAGGCCGGCACAGATATAGCGGGAAGTTTCGGCTTCGTCTTCGATGACCAGGCAGCGCACGGGAGTTCCTTGTAAAAAATCGGGACAGCAAATAGGCGCAGCATACGCCAGGCGCGCGCCGCTTGCCAGTCCCGCCGCGTGCGGCGCGCGACGACAGGGTCGGGTACAATACAGCCTCGACATTGTTTGGCCGCGCCCGCGCGCGCATGTGCGCATGTTTTTATTGGCGCATGTTTTGAGCGCCTTCCGGATTGCCGCGGCCTGCTTGGACACCACTGCCATTAACGAACATCCGGCACGCCTGGCGCGCGCCATAGACCAATACAGCCATGAAATCGACCCACTCTCTCGCACTGGCGCTGGCCATCGCATGCGGCAGCGCCGCCGCCGCAGACACCAAGCAAAGCATGCTGTTCGATGAAATCCCCATCGGCAGCTGGAGCACTTCCGCCGAACTGGGCGCCATCACCACCTCGGGCAACACGGTCGGCACCTCCGTCACTGGCAAGATCGACGCGCGCCAGGAACTCGACGACTGGAGCAACCAGTACATCTTCAGCGGTTACTTCAAGGAAGATGAAACGACCAACGACGACGGCGAGAAGGTGCGCGAACGCTCGGCCGAACGCTTTTCCGCCTCCGCCAAGGCCGCCTACAAGCTGATGGCCGACCATGAAAAACTGTTCGTGCTGGCCTCGCACGTGAACGACAAGTTCGGCGCCTACACCAAGTACTCGACCCTGGCCGTCGGTCATGGCTCGCGCTGGTACCAGTCGAGCGACAAGAGCGTCGACGTGGAAATCGGTCCGGGCTATTTCAGCGGCACCAATGATGCGGGCGAATCGGAGCACGGCCTGACGGTGCGCGGCGCGGCCGCCATGAAGTGGAAGATCAGCCAGTCGGCGATGTTTACGCAGACGGTCAGCGTGGAACGGGGCACCTCGAACACCCACTCGATCGCCGAGACGGCCCTCAGCACGAAAATCAACGGCACCATGCAGATGAAGGCCGCCTTCAGCGCCCGCAACGACACGCGCGTACCGGACGACAAGAAGAACACGGATACGCAAACCTCGCTGACCCTGGTCTACTCGTTCTGAGGTGCCGGCGATGCTGATGCGGCGCCTGCGCGCATGCGCCCTGCTGTGCGCCGCGGCGCTGCTGAGCGGCTGCGCCGCCGTCACCGTCAGCGCCATCTCGCCGGCCGACTACCTGCAGCAGCGGCGCGGCGACATCCTCACCACGGGCAAACTCAGTGCTTCGGCCAGCGAGGTGCTGCGCATCATCGGCAGCGACATCGCCGCCTGCGAAGCCAATACGGGCAGCTGCCGCGCCGACCTGGCACGCTCCGAGCTGCTCAGCGACGAGCAGCGCCTGGCGACCCTCTCCGAACTGTGGCTGGAAAGCGCCCTGGCGGAGGAAAAACAGGGCGGCCACCCGAGCGCCGAACGGCTGGCCGCGTGGCTCGAATCGGCCCGCTACGCGTACGCCTACCTGTTCTACACGACGCGCACGCCGGGCCAGCGCGCCTTCGAAGAGCGGCAGACGCAGATCCGCGACTACTATAACTACGCCGTGCAAAAGGCCGTGGGCAACCTGTTCCGCCACCGCGGCGAATACCGTCCCGACGGCCATGTGATCCGCGTCGCCGGCTGGCAGATCGACAGCGAATTGTCGGCCCTGCGCCTGCCCGAGGACGGCACCCTGCCCGAGGAACTGCTGCCGGCCACCTCACTGTCGTTTTCCGGCCTGCGCAATGTGTACCGGCGCGACGGCTTCGGCGCCGACCTGGTGGCCGTCATGCCCAAGCCGCAGGCATCGAAAGGCGAGTATGTGCCGTATCAGGAAACGCGCTTCCCCGTCGTCACGGCGCTGATCCGCTTCGACGGCAACAGCCTGCAAGAAGTGCTGGCCACGCAGCAGTTGCTGGTGATGCTGGTCGACCCGACGCGCAGCGAATCGACGCGCATGGCGGGCCAGGAACTGCCGGTGGCGGCCAATTTCACGGCAGGCTATGGCCTGTGGCTGGCCCGCTCCGGCTTCGGCGTGCAGGCGCTGCGCACCCTGTTCGGCCGCGCCGACGGCATCTCGCGCCCGCAGGTGCACCTGATGCAGCCGTACGACCCAAACAAGCGCACCATCGTCATGTTGCATGGCCTGGCCAGCAGCCCGGAAGCGTGGATCAACGTGGCAAATGAACTGATGGGCGACGAACAGCTGCGCCGCCGCTACCAGATCTGGCAGGTGTACTACCCGAGCAACGCGCCGCTGGCGGCCAACAACGCCGCCATCCGCCAGGCGCTGAACGCGACCCTGGCGCATTTCGACCCTGCGGCCAAGGCCGATGCCGCGAACGACATGGTGTTGATCGGCCACAGCATGGGCGGCGTGCTGGCGCGCCTGATGGTCTCCGACGCCAGCAACACCCTGCTCGACGCCATCACGGAAGAATACAATTTGAAGGGCAAGAAGGCGGAGAAGGTGCGCGCCGGTCTGGCGCCCTACCTGAATTTCACGGCCATGCCGCAGGTGAACCGCGCCATCTTCATCGCCGCGCCGCACCGCGGCACCTCGTTCGCCAACCACAAGGTGGCGCGCTGGATCGCCAACCTGATCACCCTGCCCATCAACATGCTCGACCAGTTGTCGGACGCGGCCGGCAGCCTGGCGCAGCTCGACACGGGCAGCAGCGAACCGCTGCGCATCCCCAACAGCATCGATAACCTCAGCGACAAGGACCCGTTCGTGCGCCTGGTGGCCGACCTGCCCATCAGCCCGAAAGTGCGCTACTACTCCATCATGGGCAACGACACGCCGGACCTGCCACTGGCGGAATCGAGCGACGGCGTGGTGCCCTACGCCAGCGCCCACCTCGACGGCGCGCAGTCGGAAAAAGTCATCCCGTCCTGGCACAGCGTGCAGGAAAGCCCGCAGGCGATTCTGGAGATACGGCGGATTTTGCGGCTGCCTGATACCTTGCCCTGATGCGCTTGGCATTATTTCCGCGTGGATTATCGCTGAATAAGAAAGTTACGTCACATGATAAAATTGCGAAACATGAGAATTTCGTATACGATGTTCTTTACCAAGCTACTGCAAAGGAATCATCATGACAGTGCATCTGCATCACGATACGCTGGCGCCCGACCGTCAGGCATTAACAGATAGTGACCTTCGGGTGGTGGAACAATTCTCGCAGCTAGTAACCGCACAGCTCGACATACTGGCACAAGGGCCCGAGCGCCAGCGCCTGATCGACGTGGCCACGCGCGCGCTCCATCAAGCGCGCGCCTTGCTGAGCGCCCCGCCGCCGCTCACGCCGCCCCAGCTTCCCGTGTCAAAACTCAAGGTGTCTGATGTCATTGGACAAGGATGGGTAGAACTGTCGCAGGCCTCCCTGTATCGCGCGGTGGAAAGCCAGCGTTTTTATTGCGTGACGCCAACAGGGCGCAGTATCGGCAAGGAATTTCCGGCATGGCAATTTGTGCAGCCCGTGCCGGAACTGATCGCGCCCGTGCTGGCCATCCTGGCCGGCCAGCCGAGTAGTGAAATCCATGCCTTCTGGATCAGCAGCACAGACGAACTCAACGAACTATCGCCAGCCGAGATGCTTGCAGGCAAATCGTTCGAAACGAGGGTCGATATCCATTCAAGCCAGCAGGCGCTGCTGAATCTGCCGGCAAACGAGAGATTGCGCAAGGTGCTTGCGTTGGCGAAGTGGCAGCATAGGGGGATGGCTGACATCGTAGGTTAACATGCGACACGGACATACAACGTCCCCCGTCCCGCCGGACATGGCTGCGCGCCTGCCGGCATTGACCTCGCTGCGCGCTGATTTATTAAGCAAACTTGCCACCCATCAAGCAGGCCAACCGTTGGTACGCGCAGCGTGGAACACGGCATCGATCTGGCCGCTGAAAGTCGAACGCACGTACCGCTTCGGCCCGCCCGCCGAGTTGGCTGGTCCGAGCGGTTTCCCCTATCACTGGATATATATCGCAGACGATGCCGACACGGCAGCCTGGGAAGCCCAGCTGTGCCGTAACGACGTCACGCGTCCGGGCACCTTTTATATCGCGCACAATGCGCAACAAGCGCTGATCGCGACGCTGTCATTCAGCGTGCCACTGCGACTGCTCGACCTGACGGGTCTGGCCGCCAGCCGGCTGGGCATCTATGACCAATGCGCAGCCTTGACCACGGCTGGTGCCAATGGCTGGGCTGGCAGCTCGATCAGATCATTACACAGGAGGCAGGGGGGATTCATGGCTTCATCTATCCGTCGCGCCGTCAGCCCGGAAAACTCGCCTATGCCCTCACCTCGCGTTACATGGCAACGCTGGGCAGGAACATGGCGCGTTCGCATCTGACGTTCGGCGACACCCCTGCCTATGCCAGCCTGCTTGCTGACCACCTGCGCGTGGACCCACCCTGACCTGACACTCCCTACGCCGGCTCGCGCCACTGGTCCTTGATCTCCAGCATGGCCGGCAAGTGCTCGATGAACAGCGCCAGCAGGTCCGGGTCGAAGTGCGTGCCGCTGTCGCGCTGCATGGTGGCGATGGCGTCCGGCACCGTCCAGGCGGGCTTGTAGGGGCGTTCGCTGGTGAGGGCGTCGAAGACGTCGGCGATGGCGACGATGCGGCCTTCGTGCGGGATTTCCTCGCCCTTCAAACCTTGCGGATAGCCGCTGCCATCCCATTTCTCGTGGTGCGTGAGGGCGATGGTGCGCGCCATTTTCAAGAGGCCGCCCGCGTGCTCGCCGATGATGGCCGCGCCGATTTCCGCGTGGCGGCGCATGACTTGCCATTCGTCCGCATCGAGCTTGCCCGGCTTTTGCAGGATGGCGTCGGGGATGCCGATCTTGCCCACGTCGTGCATGGGCGCCGCATTCAATAAATCTTCCGCCCTGGCCGCGCTGTAGCCGGCCGCCAGCGCCAACTGGCGCGCGTAATAGCTCATGCGGATGACGTGCATGCCCGTTTCATTATCTTTGTATTCGGCCGCCTGGCCCAGGGTCTGGATCACCTGCAGGCGCGAACGGCGCAATTCCTCGGCGTCGACCAGCGACAGATGCGTGCGCACGCGGGCGCGCACGATGGGCGGGCTGACGGGTTTCGTGATGTAGTCGACGGCGCCCGCGTCAAAACCGTCCGCCTCGTCCTTCACGTCGCACAGGGCGGTGACGAATATCACGGGAATGGACGCGGTGGCCGGCATGGCTTTCAACTGGCGGCACACGTCATAGCCCGTCATGGCGGGCATCATGATGTCGAGCAGGATCAATTCGACGGGGTTGCTGCGCGCCAGTTCCAGCGCCTTCTCGCCATCCTTGGCATACAGCAGGCGGTAATCGTCCTGCAGGATCTGGCGCAGCACCTGCAGGTTCGTCGCTTCGTCGTCGACCAGCAGCAGGATCGGTTTGTCTTCGTGTAAGGTCATGGTTCGCCCAATATCAGGAAAGGTCGGCAGGCGCTGGCGTATCCAGCCACGCCAGCAGCTGGCGCAGCACGCCCGCGGCGCGCGTAAATTCAAAGTCGTCGATGGCGCTGGCCAGCGCCTGCAGGCGCGGCTGCTGGCCGTGCGGCGCCAGCATGGCGGCGATCCGCGCGATCAAGGCGTCGTCCAGCTGCCCGCCTTCCAGACTGGCGATGGCTTGCCGCAGCAAGGCGCCGGTGGTGGCGGCGTCGAGCGGCGCGGCCGCTTCCGGCGTCGCACCGGCCACGGGCGCCTCGCCCGCCTCTTCCTGTTCGCCGGCCAGCGCCATGAAGGCGGCGGCCAGCTGCACCAGCAATTGCGTCGCCGGCAGCTGGCGCGCAATGGCCTGTTCGATGCGTCCCAACAGGCTTTCGACCTGCACCAGGCACAGGTTGCCCGCCGCGCCCTTGATACGGTGCAGCAAATGGCCGGCCACGCTGCCGCCGCCCCGTTCCAGTTCGGCCGCCAGCATGGCGGCGCAATCGCCATTGGCCTGCACGAAGCGGCCAATCGCCCGCTGCAAGGCTTCGCGTCCGCCCCACAGCGCGATGCCGCGCTGCCAGTCGACCTGGCCGGCGGCCGCACGCGCCGCCGCGCCGGACGCCGGCGGCGGCATGGCCACGGCGATGTCGAGCAGGCGGGCGATTTCCGCCGTCAGCTTGTGCATTTCCAGCGGCTTCGAGGCGAAACCGTTCATGCCGGCCGTCTGCGCGGCGCGCCGGTCCTGTTCCAGCACGCTGGCCGTCAGGGCGATGATGGGCGTCGCCTTCAAGCCCTGTTCGCGCTCGTGCACGCGGATCAGGCGCGTCGCTTCCAGGCCATCCATGCGCGGCATCTGCACGTCCATCAGGACGATGTCGAAGCTGCCACGGCTGAACTCGCGCACGGCGCTCTCGCCATCGCTGGCGGCGATCACCTGGTGGCCGGCTGCGCCCAGGCTGATCAGGAGCAGCTCCACGTTCTGCGGCACGTCGTCGGCCGCCAGGATGCGCAGCGGCGGCAAGGCCACAACGGGCTGCTCGCTGCGGCGCGCCACGGCCTTGCCCGGTGCCAGCGGCAGCAGCACGTGGAAGACGCTGCCCACGCCCAGGGTGCTTTCCACCGTGATGGTGCCCCCCATCAGCTCGACCAGCTGCAGCGAAATCGTCGTGCCCAGGCCCGTGCCGCCAAAGCGGCGGCTCATCGAGGAATCGGCTTGCGTGAACGGCGCGAAGATCTTGTCCAGACGGTCGGCGGGGATGCCGATGCCCGTGTCGTGCACGGCGATATGCACCTGCTCGCCCCGCATACCAACGGCCACGCGCACATGGCCCACTTCCGTGAACTTGACGGCGTTGCCGATCAAATTCGTCAGCACCTGCTGCACCCGGCGCGCGTCGCCCAGGAAGAACTGGCCCATGCCGGGATCGATATCGACGTGCAGCACCAGGTCGCGCGCATGCGCCGTGATGCGCAGCGACGCGGCCACGTGGTCGACCAGGTCGGGCAGCGAAAAGTCCACCAGTTCCAGCTCGGTGGCGCCTTTTTCCAGCTTGGCCATGTCGAGGATGTCGTTGAGCAGTTCGAGCAGGGAGCGGGCCGACTGGCGCACCGTGCCCAGGTGGCGGCGCTGCAGGCTGTCCAGGGCGGTCCCCAGCAGCACTTCCGTAAAGCCGATGATGGCGTTCATCGGCGTGCGGATTTCATGGCTCATGTTGGCCAGGAAGCTGGTCTTCGATTCGGCGGCCAGCTCGGCGCGGTCTTTCGCGGCGCGCAGGTTTTCCTGCATGGCGCGCCGTTCGCTCACGTCGGTGGCCAGCTTGACCACCTTGAACGGCTTGCCGTCCGTGTTGAAGATCGGGTTGTACGAGGCGTGTATCCACACTTCCCGGCCCGCCCTGTCGATGCGCTTGTACTCGCCGGTGTTGAATTCACCCTGCGCCAGGTGCTGCCAGAACGCGCTGTAGTCGGGCGAGGTCACGTAGCCCGGTTCGCAGAAGATGCTGTGATGCAGGCCCAGCACGTCCTCGAGCCGGTAGCCGACCAGGTTGAGAAAGTTCTCGTTGGCCGCCAGGATGCGGCCCTGCAGGTCGAACTCGATGACGGCCATCGCGCGCGAGATGGCCGTCACCTTGCCTTCGTATTCGGCGTTGCGCAATTCGCTTTCCGTGATGTCGAGGATGACGCCGTCGATCCAACGCACCACGCCGTCGTTATCGAGCACGGGGCCGCTGCTTTCGCGCACCCAGCGTTCGCGCCCGTCGCGGTGGATCATGCGGTAGACGTTCTCGAAGTCGCGCTTCTCGCCCGCCGCCTGCACGCAGGTGTCGTTGACGCGTCGGCGGTCGTCCGGGTGCACGAGGTCGAACAGCTTGACGCGGCCCTCGGCGAAGTCCTGCGGCATCCAGCCCGTCAGGTTGAAAACGGCGTCGCTGATGAAGATCATCTTCCATTCGGGCGCGAAGCTGCAGTGGAAGGACACGCCGGGGATGTTGCGGATCAGGGTGCGGTACTGGCGCTCGCTGTCCTTCAGCGCCTGCTCCATGCTGCGCGACGAACGCATGTCCGTGACAAAGGCCACGAACAGGGGCTGGCCTGGCGTGTCGATCTTGCCGATCGCCACGCGCATGGGCAGCACGGCACCGTCCTTGTGGCAGCCATCGAGTTCGCGTCCGCTGTCGAGGATGCGCGAGGCGCCCGTTTCCAGGTAGTCGCGCAGATAGCCCTCATACTCGGCCGCGTCGGCCGGCTGCAGCAGCACGCTGGCGTCGCGCCCCACGATCTCGGCTTCGCGCCAGCCGAACAGCGCTTCGGCGGCGGGATTGAAGGAGCGCACCTTGCCCTGGCCATCGATGGTGATCAGGCCGTCGGCCGCCGTGTCGACGATGGCGCGCAGGCGCGATTCGCTGGCGCTGGCATGGCGCAGCAGCTGGCGGTAGCGCAGCAAGCCGTTCGCGGCGGCGACAAACACCGTCAGGGTGACGGTGATCAGCGCCACGGCCAGCGCCACGAACGACGCCTGCACTGTGATCGTATTCTCGCCCGCCGTGGGCGTGCCGGAAAAGCGCGCCGCCAGCATGCCCGTGTAATGCATGCCGGAAATGGCCAGGCCCATCACGGCACTGCTGACCAGCAAGGATGCCAGGGGACCGAGGCGCAAACGCATGGCGCTCAGGCCGAAGCGTATCCACAACGCCAGCATGGCCATGACGACGGCCACCAGCAGCGACAGCGCGAACAGCCACGGCTGGTAGTGCAGGGTCAGCGAGGTTTGCATGGCGGCCATGCCGCTGTAATGCATGGAACCGATGCCCACGCCGACGAGCACGCCGCCCACCACCAGCTGGCGCCAGTTGATGCTGGGACGCGCCAGCAGGTGCAGCGCCACCCATGAAGCGGCCACGCCGGGCAGCATGGACAGCAGGGTCAGGCTGGGATCGAACGAGACGCGCGTGCAGATGTCAAAGGCCAGCATGCCGATGAAGTGCATCGACCAGATGCCGCCGCCGAGCGCGATGGCGCCCGTGACGATGGCCGTCTGGCGCTGGAAGCCGCGCTCGCTGCTGCGCGCCATGCCGGCGATCTGCAGGGCCATGAACGAGGCAAAGATGGCGATACCGATGGAAAACAGCACCAGCCAGCCATTGTGCGTGCCGTAGATGTACTGCATGGTATCGCTCGAGACGGCGAAGATGGAACTAAACATACTGTCGTGGCATAAGGTGAGTGAAACGTGACGTCGCAAAACATGACGGCGCACCGCGCGCGCCGGCGCCACGCTCTTTACTAAAGCGGCAACACAGCGGAAATGACAACGGTAGCAGTCGACCAGGGCAAGGCTCGGTCATCACGCCCGCGCCTACCGCGCGGGGGAAAGGTGCTTTTTACAGGGTGAAAAAGCGGAATGCGTACGAACTCTGGCGCGGATGGCTGGCCGCCAGCGTGACGATGATTTTTTAAAGAGCCATGAGTATAGTTGCTTTGCGAACATATTCATAGGACTTCAGCAATATAGTTGTCAGGAAATATATATTATGCAGCGATACGGCGACATTTTCCCGTCGTCGCCAGGTGCGCCGCCGTCACGCCGGCGTGCGCACGGCCAGCATTTCGCCCTCCGCATCGATGCCCGTTTCGACAAAACCGGCCGATGCATACAATTGCCGCGCCACCAGATTAGCGGGCGCGTAGTACAGCGCCACGCGGGCCGCACCACGGGCGCGCATCTCGTCCAGCAGCAGCTCCAGCGCATGCCGACCCAGGCCCCGTTCCTGCCAGCCCGCCGCCAGCATCAGCCGGTATAGCACGTGGGTATCTTGCCGGCCCGCCGGGCCGGGCTCCGCATACAGGGCAAAGCCGGCCAGCACGTCGCCGACATAGATGGCGCGCGCGTGCATGTGCGGGTGTGCGGCTGCCAGCGCCAGCGACTCGGCATTGCTGGCAATAAAGTCTTGCTGCGCCGCCTTTGGCGCCAGCGCGCGCACGGCATCGATGTTGCCAGCAGTGACGGCGCGCAGCGACAGCTGTGGCAAGGCTGGCCCGGCGCTCACTTATTTATTCGCGCGATGGCCGTAGCTGAGCACGCGCGTCATTTGCCAGCCTGCCGGGCTTTGCTTCCAGATGATGGTGAAATCGGCCAGGCCGTCGCAGCTGCCCGTATCGAACTGGCAAAAGCGGTGTGCACCCTGCTCGATGGCGCCGAAGTCCCGGATCGGATAGACGCGCTGCGAGCCGGCGACAATTTCCCGGCGAAATTTGCCACAGACATGCTGTTGCGTGTTGGCCAGCATGGCGTCGCGGTTCCACGTGACGCCGCCCTGGTCGTGGTAAAACTCCACGTCCGGGGCAAAGTAGCTCGCATGTTCCTGCAAGCGTCCCGCTTCGGCACAGTGATTGAAGGCATCGAAAGCCTTGGCGTCGAGCGCGACGATGGTCGCTTCCAGCGTGGCATCGGCGCCATCCGCGGCGGCGGCGTGCAGAAAAAAGGCGGCGCAGGCAAGCAGCGCGCAAACCTGCGGAAAGCGGCAAGGCAAGAAACGATACATGGACATTTCCTTTTCACCGGCGCTCACGGGGCCGGCGTGCGAGCATCATAGCAGAGTCAATTACGCCTGCGGCCAGCGCGCGCGGATGGCGGCGCACGACTGGCAATGCGGGCCGGCCGTCTTGCTGACGGCAATGCCGGCAAGCGTGCAGCGGCGGCTGAGCTCATCCTTGATCTGCCGCAACGACCAGCGCTGCGGCACGGGCAGGTCCAGACCCACCACGCGGATCACGGGAAAATCCGCGCGCGTCGTCTGCAGCAGCAGGTCCACGCGCGTCAGCGGCGTCGAACCGCGGTAGACGGAGGATGCGCCCGCATGGCTGACCAGTTCGACCCGCTGCAGTTGCGCCAGGTCAAGCTGCACCGTCTTGTCCCAGCCCGGCAGGTGCCGCGCATGGCGCCGCAGCAGCAGGCTAGCGTCGTCGAGTTCCACATGAAAGAGCAAAGCGCGTCCGGGAAACAGCACCAGGCCGGCGATCCAGGCGGCCAGCGCCAGCGGGCCGAACAACACTGCCTCGCCCGCATACGGCATGTCGCGCCAGACGGCTTGCAAGACAAAGGCGATGATCAGCGCGCAGCCGCCCAGCAGCACGCTGCGCGACAGCACGGGACGCATGTCCGCCATCAACGCGGCCTGGGCCGCCGCATCGTCGGCTGGCGCAAAGCAGATCCATTCGGCGCGTGCCCGTTTCAGCTTGCGCGCCGGCTCTGCGCTCAAGCGTTCTGCGCCAGCATGCCGCGGAACCAGGCCAGGTGCTCGCGCGTCAGGTAATTGGCGCCGTCGCCATGCAGCAGGACGATCTCGATCTCGGGGGGAATCGACGCGAGCAGCTGCGCGCCCGTGACGGGAATCTTGGGAAAATGGATACCGGCGAGGAAGGCGGGATCTTCCGCCACCGTCACGCACTGACGCTCGGGGTTCGGCGACGGCACGAGGAACAGGTCGATCTGCTCGCTTTGCCCGCCGATGACGACGTGTAATTGCGCGACCAGCAGTTCGGGCAGGATCAGCTCGATGTTATTTTCGGCGCGCGATTGCTGAAAAGCGCTTTTCAGGGGCGTGAGGAGAGGAATGGCGGTCATGGCAAAGTGAAAAGATAAAGACGGCGGCAGTGTAGCAGAGGCGCCCGGACGGGCGCGCTCCGCTGGCGCCACGGCTACAGCTTGTAGTTCAAGGACAGCATCACGCTGCGCGGCGCGCCGTAGCGTTCCAGCCCGCCCGACCAGGCGTAGCCGAGTCCCTGGTAGTAGCGGCGATCGAGCACGTTGTCGATATTCAAGCGCAGCTGCAGCTGCTCGTTGATGCGATAGCCGGCATTCAGCCCGACGATGGCATAAGCGCCCTGCCGCGTCAGGTAAGCCTTGTCGCGCCGCTCGATCTTGTCCTGCGCAGTCACGGAGGCGCCCAGGTTCCATTGGGCCAGGCTGCCGCGCAGCTGCACGTTCGTGTACAGCTTGAACAATTGCTTCGGCTCGTCCGTGGCGATACGCTGGCCGATGTTGGCGGCCACGCTATCCTTCGTGTACTTGGCCAGCACATAGGTGTAGCCGCCCGCGATCTGCCAGCCCGGCAATGGCGAGCCCGACAATTGCAGATCGACGCCTTCGCTCTGCACCTGCCCGGCCGCGCGGGCGCAATAGATGGCGCCGCCCGTGGGGCAATTGACTTCATCGGTCATGGCGCGGTTGTTTTGCTTGATGCGGAACAAGGCGCCGCTGGCGTTGAGCCTGCCGCCAAAATACTCCCCCTTGACACCCACTTCCAGGTTGGTGCCGCTCAACGGTGGCAAGCCATTGCCGTTGACATCGAGCACGCTTTGCGGCTGGAAGATCTGCGTGCCGCTCGCATACACGGAGTGATGCGGGTCCACATCGTAGACCAGGCCCGCATACGGCGTGAATTTCGCGCTTTCCGTCAGGTCGCGGCGCCACGTCGGAGTGCTGGCATACCAGCCCGTGACGTCCTGCGCATACCAGCCGAAGCGTCCGCCCAGCAGCAGGCGCAGCGGATCTGCCAGGCTGAAGTTGCCGGCCGCGTACAAGCCCTTCTCGTCCGTCTTGCGGCCCCAGTTGTACGGCTCGAAAGGCGCGCCGTTCATGCGGTAAGCGCGCGGATTCCAGCGGCGGATGTCGATCACGCGCTTCCCGGCGCCTTCCCAGCTCTGCGCCGCGTCCGAATCGTCATGGCGGTAGCTGGCGCCGACGATGACGTCATGCTGACGGCCGAACCAGGTGACGGGACCGCTCAAGCGCCAGTCCGCCACCACTTGTTGCGTGCTGTACTTCCAGCCCGTTTCCGACTGTTCCAGCAAATACGTTTCGCCGTCGACGCGGCTGTTGGTGGTATTGCGCGTGCTCGACGAGGCGTCGATATGCGTGATGGCGAAGCGGCTGCGCCAGCCCTGCCCCAGCTGCGTTTCCAGGTCGGCGAAAACGACGTTGTTGTCGCGTTTCTGGAACGAGTCGGCGTTATTCAGGAAAGTCGAGCGGGGCAAGTCCATGTGGCGGCCGTCAAGCAAGGTCGGCAAGCCGACGAACACGCCATCGGTGCGGCTGTGCTGGCGCGAAAAGCCGATGCCGGCCGTGGTCGACGGCGTCAGGTCCGCCTCGACGATCGCATACACGGTGCTGTTCTTGTTGTTGACCACGTCGACGAAACTGTCGCTGTCGCGCAGACTGGCCGCCACGCGCCCGCGCACGCTGCCCGATTCGTTCAGGGCATTGCTGGCGTCCACCGTCCCTTGCCGGTCCTGCCAGCTGCCCACGTGGGCGGACGCGTTCAGCAAGGGCGTGGCCGTGGGGCGCTTGCGTATCATGTTGATGCTGCCCGACGGCGCGCCCGCCCCTTCCATCAAGCCGGTGGCGCCGCGCACCACTTCCACCCTGTCGTACATCAGCATGTCGGCCGAGACGTTGCGCTCATTGAAACCCGTGACATCGAGCGGCAAGCCATCGACATTCACGTGGCTCAGGGCGAAGCCGCGCGCGAAATACGTGGTTTCCTGGTCGGACACGCCCTGCGTCTTGCCATACAGACCGGGCGTGGCGCGCGCCACGTCCTGCAAGGTGGTCAGATCGAAATCCTCCATTTGCTGGCGCGAAATGACGCTGACCGTTTGCGGCGTGTGGCGCTGCGACAGGTTCAAGCCCGTCGCCGTCGACATATTGCGCGACGTATACAGCCCCGTGCCTTCCGTGGCGCGGTCCGCCTCGGCGCTGACGACCACGGCGGGCATGCTGGCCAGGCCGCCATCGGCCGTGCTGGTATTGATCTTGCGCAGCAGGTAATTGCCCTCGCCGCTGCCAAGCACTTCGAGGCCGCTGCCTTGCAGCAGTTGCTGCAGGCCGGCGGTAACGCCATGGCGTCCCTGCAAGCCCGGCGTCACCAGGCCGTCGAGCGCCACGCCCTGGGTGGACAGGTTGATCCCGGCGGCGATGGCAAACGTGGACAGCGCATCGCGCAGGCTGCCGGCGGGAATATGGTAGTCGCGCACGCTGGCGGCCGGGCTGGCCTCGGCGGCCAGCGCCACGTGCGGCAAGCCGGTGCCGGCGGCGCTCACGGCCAGGAACAGGACCAGCGCGGCGCGCACGGCGCCGGTGGTGGGATGGAGCGTCATGCGTGCTGTGCTGAAGCTGCGGTACTGCAAAGCCATGTGGACCCTTTCGATGGTTCGGATTGTTCGTTCTCTACCTTGTATGACGAAGCAATCTCAAAAAAGGGACAGGCAAGCGGCAAATAATTTGGCGCTGTCCTCGTAAAATAGGGGAAATGCCGGAATCTTCCCTTGGCGGTGCTGTCTGACTCTGCATACCCACCACACAGGGAGCAGATCATGCGGCCAGCCGAATGGATCAGCTTTATCGCGCAGTTTGCGCAGTTGAACCGGCGCCAGCGGCAGGCGGGCATGGCCCTGCTGCATGGCAACACGCCACACGACGCGACCGTCGCGTTGCTGGAAAGCGTGGCGCAGTCGCGCTTGGCCTGCCCAGCCTGCCACTCGCCGCACCTGCATCGGCATGGCCATGCGCACGGCCTGCAGCGCTACCGCTGCGTGCCTTGCGGGCGCACCTTCAATGCCTTGACGGGCACGCCACTGGCCCGCCTGCGCCATAAGGCGTTGTGGCTCGATTATGCCGATTGCCTGCTCGATTCCCGGTCGGTACGCCAGGCGGCCAGCCAATTGGGCGTGCACCGCAACACCACGTTTCGCTGGCGCCACCGCTTTTTATCGTTGGCAAAAACGGACCGGCCGCATGGCCTGCATGGCATCGCCGAGGCCGACGAGCTATATGTGCTGGAATCGGAAAAGGGATCCAGGCAGATGACGCGTCCGGCCCGCCGCCGGGGCGGCCATGCGCAACGGCGCGGCATATCCAACGAGCAAGTCTGCATCCTGGTGGCGCGCGACCGCACGGGCCAGACCCTCGATTTCGTCACCGGCAAAGGCGCGCTGACCAAGGCGCAGCTGCACCGCTGTTTGTTGCCCATCATCGATAAGGATATCCTGCTGGTCACGGATGGCCATGCCGCCTACCGGGCGTTTGCCATGGAAGCGGGCCTCAGTCATCAGGCCGTCAACCTGCGCGCCGGCATCCGCGTGCGCGGTGCCGCGCATGTGCAGAACGTCAATGCGTATCATAGCCGCCTGCGCGAATGGTTAAGGCCGTTTCACGGCGTGGCCACGCGCTATCTGCCAAACTACCTGGGATGGCGCTGGATACTCGACGCCAAGCGCATCCGCTCACCCGAAACGTTATTGAAAGCAACGCTGGGAGCGTTCCCACATCTGACGGTGACATAGCCAATAATTTCTTCAGGCCGCCTCGACACTGATCCAGTAGCGCGTGCGGCGCGCCAGCCGGATCGGCAAGGCGCGTTGCAGCAAGAGCAGGATGTTGTCCGGGTCGTTCAATTGAAAAATGCCGTCCACGGGCAGGGCCGCCAGCGCGGGATCGCAGCGCAGCACGCCGTGGCGATAGCGCGCCACCTGTTCCAGTACCTCGCCCAGCGGCATGCGCTCGGCGATCAGCACGCCCCGCAACCACGCGTCCGCATACGGCGCCAGCGGTGACAAGGGGGACACGGCGAGATCATCGAAACCGCCCTGCCGGCCCGCATCGACCCTGCGCAAGGCGCCTGGGGCCTGCGCTGGCTCGATCTCCACGGCGCCTTCGCTGACACTCACCTGCGTGCGCGACGCCAGCACGCTGCCGCCCTGGCGCACGCTGAAGTGCGTGCCCAGCGCGCGCACGGCGCCATTGCTGCTGCGCACGAGGAACGGACGCGCCGGCACGGCCGCATCGTGCGCCGTGGCGACATGGATTTCCCCCGCGTGCAGCACGACCTGCCGCGCCGCGTCGTCAAAGCGCACGTCGATGGCCGTGTCCGTATTGAGCACCAGTTGCGTACCGTCGGGTAACGTCATGTGGCGGATTTCCCCCGTGGCCGTGCGGATGGCGGCATGCCACGCTTGCCAGGGCGCCGACTGGCTGGCCAGCCACCATGCCGGCCCGGCCGAGATCAGCCCGGCCAGGCCGTACAGCACGGCACGCCGCTGCGACGAGCGCGGCGCCGCGTCCGCCGTCTGGCGCAGCGCGACCGGCACGCTGGCCAGGGTGCCGCACACCAGCTCGGCCCGCTGCCACGCCGTTTCGTGCGCGGGATCGCTGGCGTGCCAGGCCTGGAACGCTTGCTGCTCGGCCCCAGTCAAGGGGCCCGCATGCAGGCGCACCAGCCATCGCGCCGCCGCCCGCGCGGCGCGGGGATCGACCGTCCCCTTCACAGGATCAGCAGGATGCAGCGCTCGAACGCCTGCACCATGTAGCGCTTGATGCTGCGCTCGCTCACGGCCAAGCGCCGGGCGATTTCCCCGTAGCCGAGGCCATCGACATGGGCCAGCAGGAAGGCATTGCGCACCAGCGGCGGCAAACCGTCGAGCATGGCATCGATGCGCTGCAAGGCTTCGCGCACGAGCAAGCGCTCTTCCGGCGACTGCATCAGCAATTCAGGCTGCTGCGCCAGGGTTTCCAGCCACGCCTGCTCCAGCGACAGGCGCCGGTAATGGTCGATCAGCAGGCGCTGCGCCACGGTCGTCAGGTAGGCGCGCGGCTCGCGCAAGCTCTGCCGGCAGTCCGGCGGCGCCGTCAGCAGGCGCACGAAGGTATCCTGCGCCAGGTCGGCCGCATGGTCGGCGCACTGCAGCTTGGCGCGCAGCCAGCGCATCAGCCAGCCATGGTGGTGGCTGTAGATGCCGGCTATTGAATCGCTGGACTGCGCAATGTTCACTGGGGGACTCCGATGCGCAAGGCAAGGCGCGGCCAATTGATAGTAATTCTCATTATCACAAATCATTGCCTGCGGCGTCAATGCCGATGTCTGCCCCCGCGCGGAAACTGTTGTTTCAGGCGAAGTGGCATGCCTGTCGCGCGCCCCTCATCAGGCCAACGTGCGCTTTCCGGGCTTGGCGGCCAGCACGAAGGGAATGGCAAGCGGCCCCAGAAAAGTCACCAGGACGGCATTGACAGCCGTTATTTTCAAGGAGCGCCGTTTGGCAATGAAGAGGCAGGCGAAGGCCGACAAGGACCAGATCAGGGCAGGCAGGTATGCGGTCATCATGAACTCCGAAGGCGCCTGGGAAGGCAGGAAATGCATGCTGACACGGAAAGGAGGTCACCGCAACGGCAAATGCCCGATTTGCCGTTGCGGTGCGAAGCCAAGCGCCCCGCTTTCAGTCGTTCTTAAGACTGCGGGCGGCCCTTGGCCACTGATACGGTCAGTGCTGACCGATCTTCATGATTTTCAGCGCGTTCGTGCCGCCGACCTTGCCCATCGGCTCGCCCCAGGTCAGCACGACGGTGTCGCCCTTGGCCACGACTTTATGTTCCAGCAGCAAGTCTTCCGCCTGTTGCAAGACCTTGTCGCGGTCGGTGCCGGACGTCAGTTCCAGGGTGCTGACGTTGCGGTACAGGGCCAGCTTGCGGCGCGTGCCCACGCTCGGGGTCAGCGCGACGATGGGGATATCGATGTTGCAACGGCTCATCCACAGGGCCGTGGAACCCGATTCCGTCAGGGTGGCGATGGCTTTCACGCGCAGGTGGTGGGCCGTAAACAGCGCGCCGTAGGCGATCGATTGGTCGATGCGCGAGAACGTGGCGTTGAGGAAATCGGCGTCCAGCTTGCAGGTATCCCATTTCTCCGCGTCCAGGCAGATGGCGGCCATCGCTTCCACCGTCTCGATCGGATAGCGGCCCGAGGCCGTTTCCGCCGACGTCATGACGGCATCCGTGCCGTCCAGCACGGCGTTGGCCACGTCGGACACTTCCGCGCGCGTCGGCACGGCGTTGACGATCATCGATTCCATCATCTGCGTGGCCGTGATCGCCAGCTTGTTCGACGCGCGCGCCATCTTGATCATGCGCTTTTGCAGGGCAGGCACGGCCGCATTGCCCACTTCCACGGCCAGGTCGCCACGCGCCACCATGATGCCGTCGGACGCGTCGAGAATTTCTTGCAGCGCAGGAATGGCTTCCGCGCGCTCGATCTTGGCGATCATCATCGGCTTGTGGTCCCACGCTTCGCCGGCGATATTGGCCAGCTGGCGCGCCATGACCATGTCGGTGGCGTTTTTCGGGAACGATACGGCCACGTAATCGGCCTGGAAGCTCATCGCCGTCTTCACGTCTTCCATGTCTTTCGCTGTCAGCGCCGGCGCCGACAGGCCGCCGCCCTGGCGGTTGATGCCCTTGTTGTTCGACAGCTCGCCACCGATCTTCACGGTGGTGTGGATTTCGCTGCCGACGACTTTATCCACCGTCAAGACGATGAGGCCGTCGTTGAGCAGCAGCACGTCGGCCGTGCGCAAGTCGCGCGGCAACTCCTTGTAGTCGAGGCCGCAGCGCTCGATATTGCCCAGCTCGCCGTTCTCTCCCCATTTCGCGTCGAGGATGAACTTGGCGCCGTTTTCCAGGAAAATCTTGCCTTCTTCAAACTTGCCGACGCGAATCTTCGGGCCTTGCAAGTCGGCCATGATGGCCACTTCGCGGCCGCACAGGGCGGCCGCCTCGCGCACCATGCGGGCGCGGTCGATATGGTCTTGCGCCTTGCCATGCGAGAAGTTCAGGCGCACGACGTCGACGCCGGCCTTGAACATGCGGACCAGGGTATCGATATCGTTCGAAGCGGGGCCGATGGTGGAAACGATCTTGGTGGCGCGTTGCTGTACTTGCATGGTCATGGTGTGCTGCTTTCTATAAAGTTCGTGCTGCTACAAGGGCCGGCCTTGTGGGCCGGCCGTCCTGGTGCGCTGGATCAGCGGTACTACGTTCTTACTTGGCCGCCATCAGGGCGACGGTCGTGTCGAGCATGCGGTTCGAGAAACCCCACTCGTTGTCGTACCACGACGACACTTTGACGAGGCGGCCCGAGACCTTGGTCAGGGTCGAATCGAAGTTCGACGAAGCCGGGTTATGGTTGAAATCGATGGAAACGAGCGGTTCCGTCTGGTACGTCAAAATGCCCTTCAGCGCGCCTTCCGACGCCGTTTTCAGCAAGGCGTTGACTTCCTCGACCGTCGTATCGCGCTTGGCGATGAAGGACAGGTCGACCAGCGAGACGTTGATCGTCGGCACGCGCACGGCAAAACCATCGAGCTTGCCATTCAGTTCCGGCAAGACCAGGCCGACGGCCGCCGCCGCGCCCGTCTTGGTGGGGATCATCGAATGCGTGGCCGAGCGGGCGCGGCGCAAGTCTTCATGCATCACATCCGACAGCACCTGGTCGTTCGTGTAGGCGTGCACGGTGGTCATCAGGCCCGATTCGATGCCGATGGCGTCGTTCAGCGGTTTCACCAATGGCGCCAGGCAATTCGTCGTGCATGAAGCGTTGGAAATCACCGTGTCCGAGGCCTTCAGCACGTGCTGATTGACGCCGAACACGATGGTGGCGTCCACGTCCTTGCCGCCCGGTGCGGAAATGATGACTTTCTTCGCTCCGCCCTTCAGGTGCGCCGACGCTTTTTCCTTGGTCGTGAAGAAGCCCGTGCATTCGAGCACGACGTCGACGCCCAGTTCGCCCCAGGGGATCAAGGCCGGATCGCGTTGCGCGAAGACGCGGATGCGGTCGCCATTGACGAGCATATTGTCGCCGTCGATGGTGACGACGCCGGGAAACTTGCCGTGCACCGTGTCGTAGCGCGTCAAATGCGCATTCGACCTGGCGTCGCCCAGGTCATTGATGGCGACGATCTCGATATCCTGCTGCTTGCCGCCTTCATAAAACGCGCGCAAAACATTGCGGCCGATGCGGCCATAGCCATTGATGGCAACTTTGATGGTCATGCTGTCTCCTTGATATTGTTTGAATGACTTACTTAACCACTATTCCTCAACCCTGCCGCGATGCCATTGATCGACAAATGAATGCCCGTGCGCGCCGCCGCATCCTGTTTGCCTTCACGGAAGCGTTTCAACAGCTCCACCTGCACGTGGTTGAGCGGGTCGATGTAAGGGAAACGGTTGCGTATGGAGCGCTGCATCAGCGGATTAGCTTGCTGCAACTCTTCCTGGCCCGTGATCAGCTTCAAGGCGTCCAGGGTGGCCGCGTATTCGGCGCGGATGCGCGTGAAGATGGCGTCGCGCAAGGCCTTGTCCTTGACCAGTTCCGCATACTTGCCGGCAATCGCGATGTCGCTCTTGGCCAGGACCATATCCATGTTCGACAGCAGGGACGTGAAGAAGGGCCAATCCGTGTACATGCCGCGCAGCACGTCCGCACCATCGGCTGGATGGGCGGCCAGGTAGGCTTGCACGGCGGAACCGAAACCGAACCAGCCCGGCAACATCAAACGGCATTGCGCCCAGCTCAAGACCCAGGGAATGGCCCGCAAATCCTCGATGGACGTGGATTTCTTGCGCGACGCGGGACGGCTGCCGATGTTCAACGCGGCAATCTCCGCGATCACCGTCGATTCCCAGAAATACTGTTCGAAGCCGTCCGTGCCATACACGAGGTCGCGGTAGGCGTTCAGGGCCGTGCCGGACAGCTCTTCCATCGCGGCCAGGTGACCCGCGCCAGCCGACGCCTTCGGTTGCAATTGCGCCTGCGGCAGCAGCGTCGACTGGATGGTGGCGGCCACCAGCACTTCCAGGTTGCGGCGCCCCACTTCCGGGTTCGCATACTTGGCCGTGATGACTTCGCCCTGCTCCGTCAGGCGGATTTGTCCCTGCACAGCGCCGGCCGGCTGGGCCAGGATGGCTTCGTAGCTGGGTCCGCCGCCGCGTCCCACGGAACCACCGCGGCCGTGGAACAGGCGCAGCTTGATCTGGTATTCCTTGAAGACCGTCACCAGCTCGATCTCGGCCTTGTAGAGTTCCCAGCCGGAGGTGAGGAAACCGCCGTCCTTGTTGCTGTCCGAGTAACCGAGCATGACTTCCTGCTGGTCCGCGCGCGACGCCAGCAAGCCACGGTAGAACGGCAAGCCGAAGGCGCGCGCCATGATGGCGGGGCCGGCGCGCAAGTCGTCGATGGTTTCGAACAGGGGGATGATGTTGACGTCAACTTCGCGGCTGTCCTGGCGCAGCAAGCCCACTTCTTTCAGCAGCAAAGCCACTTCCAGCAAGTCCGAGACGCTGGCCGCCTTCGAGATGATGCAGTTCGGCACCGATTCGCGGCCGTACTTGACGTGGGCTGCGCGCACGGCGCGGAAGATGTCGAGTTCGGACGTGGTTTCTTCCGAGTATTGCGCATATGGCGACGTCAACAGACGTGGCGACTCCAGCTCGGCCAGCAGCACGGCGATGCGCTGCTCTTCATCGAGGTCCAGGTAGACGAGGCCAGGCTGGGCGCCGGCGAACAGTTCGCCCACGACGCGTTCATGCACGTCGGAATTCTGGCGCAAGTCCAACGGCGCCAGCGAAAAGCCGAAGACCTTGACGGCGCGGCGCAGCTGGCGCAGCCGGCCACGGGCCAGCGCGCGCAAGCCATTGCTGACAAGCGAATGCTGGACCACGTCCAGGTCGGCCAGCAGCTCAGCTGCCGCGGCATACGGCTGCACGCCGTCGGCTTGCTTGCCCTTTCCAGAAAGCACCACGCGCGTGGCTTCCAGCCGCGCATGGATGCCGTGCAAGGCGCGGCGGTACGGCTCGTCGACGCGGTGCGGCGAGGCATCGGCCGAGCGTTCGGCCAGCGCGCGCAGCGGCTCGCTGCAGGCATTGAGTATTTGCGCCAAGGACAGTTGCGAAGCGAGCTTGCGCAATTCACCGAGGTAAAAATCGAGCACCTTGTCGGCTTGCGTCTGCAGGGTGCTGCGCAGGATGTCGGCCGTGACAAACGGGTTGCCGTCGCGGTCGCCGCCTATCCAACTGCCGACTTTCATGAAATTGGGCAATTCCGCATCTTCCCAGCGGGCATCGCGCTGGGCCAGCATGGTTTCCAACGACGAATACAGTTTCGGCAGTTCGCGCAGGATGGTGTGGTCGTAGAACGACAGGCCATTGGCCACTTCATCCATGACGGACAGTTTGCTCGTGCGCAGCAAGCGCGTCTGCCACAGGGTGACGATGCCGCGGCCCAGCGCCTCTTCGTTTTGCTCCGCCTCTTCCGGCGTCATTTGCACGCGGTCGCGCTCACTCAACAGGCGCGCGATGGCCATCTGGCAATTCTGGATACTCTTGCGCTGCACTTCCGTCGGGTGCGCCGTGAAGACGGGGCTGACAAACGCATCTTCAAAGAACGTTTCCAGCGCATCGGCCTTGCCAGCGTCAAACACG
This sequence comes from Janthinobacterium rivuli, assembly GCF_009208735.1. Classification (GTDB taxonomy): domain Bacteria; phylum Pseudomonadota; class Gammaproteobacteria; order Burkholderiales; family Burkholderiaceae_D; genus Janthinobacterium. Next base: position 70,386 of record NZ_WFLJ01000016.1, read on the forward strand.
TTGCCGACGGCATGGCTGAGGCTACCCTGGCGCGGCGGCGAACCGGCGATCAGATGGGCGCGCGTGCGGCGGATGTGATGTTGGTCTTCCGCGATATTGGCCAGCAGCGAGAAGTAGCTGAAGGCGCGCGTCAATTGCGTGGTTTCTTCCTGCGACAGCGCTTGCAGCGCGTCCGACAGCTGCGCGCGCGCCGCTTCATCATTGTCGCGGCGGAAACGGATGGCCAGCTGGCGCACATGTTCGATGCGCTCGAAGGCGGGGTCGCCCAGGTGGTTGCGGATGGCGTCGCCCAGCAGACGGCCCAGCTGGCGGATATCGCTGCTCAGCAGCTCGTCTTTCACTTCATTCATTTGCATGGTATGTATTTCCTGGGGCGGCCACGGCGGCACCGCACAGATTGCGTAGTACGCGCTTCCCGGCCCGGGAAACGCCCATCGTCGAATTTGTAGTAAATTTACCTTATTGTCTCACCATCCTCTTGATTTTCATCAATAAAATTCATGCTCAAAGGGCTTTACAGGGCATGCGAGCTGTTTGCCAGGGCAACAATATGAAAATTTACTACGCATTTAAGCGAAAGGCAACCAACTTTTGTCTTTCGAGACTGAAAAGTGGCGGCGCAACACACATGCCACGCGCTCTCCTGTATGCTGGCGGCTGAAACAAGGATGTAATCCACATCTTATGAACGATATCCCATGCGACTGACTGCCTATACCGACTACACCCTGCGCACCCTGATGTACCTGGGCGTGCACCGCGACCGCCTCGTGACCATCCAGGACATCGCCGACCTGCATGCGATTTCAAAGAATCACCTGATGAAGGTGGTGCACCAGTTGGGCCTGTCCGGCATCGTGGAAACGGTGCGCGGCAGGAATGGCGGCCTGCGCCTGGCGCGCGACCCGGCCGAGATCAATATCGGCACCGTCGTGCGCGAAACGGAAAATGATTTTTTCATGGCGGAATGTTTCAACAAAGAAAACAATACCTGCCCGCTGACGCCCGATTGCCTGCTGAAGGCCAAGCTGGGCCAGGCCACGGCCGCCTTCCTCGCCGTGCTCGACACCGTGACCCTCGCATCGATACTCGACGCGACGCCGGGCGCGCCGGCGCTGGCGGCGGGCGTGATTCCCCTGCGCATGGCAAAGTAAGCGCGCCAAAAACAACAATGCCCGGCGAACCGGGCATTTTTTACTTCAATTACGAACTAATCCATCAATGCGCGCTGGCACCGGAGGCGCCGATGCCCGTCTCCGAACGCATTTGCTGCGCTTCATAGCCGGCGCGGTCGATGCGCGCGCGGGGGCTCTTGTCGAGCACCGAGAACAGCCAGATGCCGACGAAGCCCGCCGTCATCGAGAACAGCGCCGGCGAGGCATACGGGAACAGCGCTTGGCCATGACCCAGCACGTCGACCCACACGGACTTCGACACCACCGTCAGCGCGACGGCCGTGATCAAGCCCAGGAAGCCGCCGATGGTGGCGCCCCGCGTGGTGCAATCCTTCCACAGCACCGACATGAACAGCACGGGGAAGTTGGCCGAGGCGGCGATGGCAAACGCCAGCGAGACCATGAAGGCGATGTTCTGCTTCTCGAACGCGATACCCAGCACCACGGCGATGATGCCCAGTACGATCGTCGTCACGCGCGACACTTTCAATTCATTGGCGCCCGTCGCCTTGCCCTTCTTGATGACGGTGGCATACAGGTCGTGCGACACGGCCGACGCGCCCGACAGGGTCAAGCCCGCCACGACGGCCAGGATGGTGGCAAACGCGACAGCCGACATGAAGCCGAGGAAGACGTTGCCGCCCACGGCCTTGGCCAGGTGCACGGCCGCCATGTTGTTACCGCCCAGCAGCTTGCCGGCCGCATCCTTGAACTCGGGATTGGTGCTCACCAGCACGATGGCGCCGAAGCCGATGATGAAGGTCAGAATGTAGAAGTAGGCGATCCAGGTGGTGGCCCAGAACACGGATTTGCGCGCTTCCTTGGCGCTCGGCACCGTGAAGAAACGCATGAGGATGTGCGGCAAGCCGGCCGTGCCGAACATCAGCGCCATGCCGAACGAGATGGCCGAGATCGGGTCCTTAATGAAGGAACCGGGGCCCATGATGGCTTCCTTGGTGGCATGCACATCCACCGACTTGGCGAACAGCGCTTCCGGGCTGAAGTTGAACTGCGCCAGCACGGCCACGGCCATGAAGGTGGCGCCGCCCAGCAGCATCACGGCCTTGATGATCTGCACCCAGGTGGTGGCCGTCATGCCGCCAAACAGCACGTAGATCATCATCAAGGTGCCGACCAGGACGACGGCGATCCAGTATTCGAGGCCGAACAGCAGCTTGATCAGCTGGCCCGCGCCCACCATCTGCGCGATCAGGTAGAACGCCACCACCACCAGCGTGCCAGACGCGGAAAAGATGCGGATCGGCGCCTGCTTGAAACGGTAGGCGGCCACGTCGGCAAAGGTGTAGCGGCCCAGGTTGCGCAAGCGCTCGGCCATCAGGAAGGTGATGACGGGCCAGCCGACGAGAAAGCCGATGGCGTAGATCAGACCATCGTAGCCGTTCAGGAAGACGGCGGCGGAAATACCGAGGAAGGAAGCGGCCGACATGTAGTCGCCCGCGATGGCCAGGCCATTCTGGAAGCCCGTGATGCCGCCGCCGGCCGTGTAGAAATCGGACGCGGACTTGGTCTTCTTGGCCGCCCACTTGGTGACGAACAGGGTGAAGATGACGAAGACGGCGAACATGATGATGGCCGTCCAGTTGGTGGGTTGCTTGACGGCCTGGCCCAGGTCGGCGCCGGCCGCGAACACGGCATTGCTGGCGCCCAGCAATGCCAATACGCTCAGGCAGGATGCGCCGCGCGAGGCGAGCTTGGCGGCGTTCATGCTTGCACCCGTGCCTGGATGGCGCTGGTCAGGTCGTCGAATTGCTTGTTGGCACGGCGCACATAGATGCCGGTGATCACCACGGTAAACACGATGACGAACAGGCCGATCGGCATGCCCCAGGTCATGACACCCGTGCCCGTTTTCGTGGCAAGAAATTCCTTGTCGAAAGCGATGAGCAGGATGTAGCCGTAGTACACCAGCATCATCAGGCCCGTCAGGGCCCAGCCGAAGCGCGAGCGCACCTTGACCAACTGATGATAGCTGGGGTCGCCCTTGATTTTTTGAACGAGATCGTCATGCATTGTGTTGCCTCCTGTTATGTAAAAGCTGCTCTGTTGTTTTCGAGCTTGGATTCACAGTACAGCGCGAGGCTTACCCGCCCCTTACGGCAAGGTTTTTTCTCGCCGGGACAACACAAGGCAGGAAAAATCAGTTCAAGGCGGCCGCCGGTCCGAAGAACTCATGGTGCGTCTGCTGTTCCGGCACGCCCAGTTCGCGCAGGTATTGCTTGACGGCCCGCATGAATGGCTGCGGCCCCAGGAAGTAGGCGTCGACGTCGCGCGAGGCCGGCAGCCAGTGCGCCAGCTGTTCTTTATTCAGCAAGCCGACGGCGTCCGGCGCATCCTGCTCGCCGCCATGTTCCGCGTAGCAGTAATAGCGCTGCAATTGCGGGTGCTGCGCGGCCAGTTCGTCGATCTGCGCGCGAAACGCATGCACGCCGTGGTTGCGCGCCGCATGGATGAAATGCACGGGACGCTTGCCGCGCAGGGCCGCCGTCAGCATGGCCAGGGTCGGCGTGATGCCGACGCCGCCGCTGATCAGCACCAGCGGCTTGTCGCTCTGCGTCAGCACGAAGTCGCCCGATGGCGGCGTCAGCTGCACGGTGTCGCCCGCCTGCACCTGGTCGTGGAAGAAATTGGAGACCTTGCCGCCCGCTTCGCGCTTGACGCTGATGCGGTAAGTCTGGCCATTGCTGGCGGCCGACAAGGAATACTGGCGGCGCATGGGCACGCCATCGACCGTGGCCAGCACGCCGATGTACTGGCCCGGCGCAAAGTCGAGCACGGGCTGGCCATCGGCGGGCGCCATCAGGAACGAGGTGATCTCCGCGCTTTCCACCGTCTTACCGCGCACGATAAAGTCGCGCGCGCCGCTCCAGCCGCCCGGCGCGGCGGCCTGCGCCTTGTAGATGCGCCCTTCCTCGCCGGCCAGGATGTCGGCCAGCTGGCCGTAGGCCGCGCCCCAGGCGTCGATGACGGCGTCGCTGGCCACCTCTTCGCCCAGCACTTCGCGGATGGCTTGCAGCAGGCTGGCGCCCACCAGCGGATAGTGCTCGGCACGAATTTGCAGGGCCACGTGCTTGTTGACGATGGTGGCCACCAGGTCGCCCAGGGCCGCAAGCTTGTCGATGTTCTTGGCATACATCAGCACGCCATTGGCCAGCGCGCGCTGCTGGTCGCCGCTGTGCTGGTGCGCCTGGTTAAAGTACGGCAACACTTCGGGATGGTCGCGGAACAGATTCTTGTAGAAGTGGCGCGTCAGCGCTTCGCCGCCCTGCTCGAGGATGGGGACGGTGGCCGTGATGATGGCGCGTTGTTCTTGGGTCAGCATGTGGAACTCCTGTGTCTAGATGGGTAAGCGGTGTCAGGCCAGCGATTCAATGGCCGGATACAGATCGTGATCCTCGCGCCGCATGCGCTGGAACAGCGCTTGCAGCACGGTGTTGGCTTCGCTGCGGAAGGCCTCCGGTTCCGCTTCCAGGCGCACCGGTGTATTCCAGCGGCCGGCGAAATCCAGGTAGGCGCCGGCGATGCCGTGCATTTCGTTTTCGTACTGGCGCCCCAGCTGGGCCACCCTGGCCACGCCGGACGCTTGCGCGGCCGGATACAGGTAGCGCTGCTCGACGGCCAGGTGCAGCTTGATCAAGCCGCTCATGGCGATGATCTGTTCGGCAATGGCCTGCGCCTGCGCGGCGACACCGCCGCGCGCCAGCTGGCGCAAGTCGTCGATGGCGGCCAGGATGGCCAGGTGCTGCTGTTTGAATTTATCGATATTCATGGCGTGTTTCTCTTGTTGAGTGCAGCCAGTGTAGCGGAATTCGCATAAACATGCAAACCATATACATCTTTAAAGTGGCAGGTTTACGGCGGAAATCTGGAACGACATGCGCCACTATGTGCGGCACAGAACACAAGCCACAATCGTGCTTGCCTATAATTTATTCATCACAGCGCGCATCCGTTCACGGCCGCGCCGCACCCTCCACTTCAGCCAAGGATGAGCATGAAAATCAAAGCGGGCACGGGCCAGGCGCAGCAACTGGCCGGCATCATCAACGATCACCACACGGAACTGCTGGACGGCTGGATGGCCGGCCTGATCGCCCGCCTGGTGCGACGCGACAAGATCGCGGAAAACGAGCTGCGCCAGCAGGCATCGCAATTGCTGCCGCTGCTGGCGGGCGCGCTGGCAAGCGGCGACTCGTTCGACCTCGAAGGCGGCGCCTGGGACGACACGCGCCAGCTGCTGGCGGAAATATCGCAATCGCGCGTGCGCCAGGGCTATTCGCCGATCGACACGGCCAGCTTCATGTTCGCGCTGAAGGAACCGCTGTTCGCCTATCTGCGCCAGCAAATCACGGCGCAGCCGGAACAGCTGGGCGACGCCATCGTCAGCACCAGCAAGCTGTTCGACGAACTGGGCCTGCTGACCATCGCCATCTACCAGAAGGCGCGCGAACAGGTGATCCTGCGCCAGCAGCAGGAATTGCTGGAACTGTCCACGCCCGTGGTGCAGCTGTGGCAAAACGTGCTGGCCCTGCCCCTGATCGGCACCCTCGACAGCGCGCGCACGCAGGTGGTGATGGAAAGCCTGCTGCAAAAGATCGTCGACACGGGCGCCCTGATCGCCATCATCGACATCACGGGCGTGCCCACGGTCGACACCCTGGTGGCGCAGCACCTGCTGAAAACCATCGCCGCCGCGCGCCTGATGGGCGCCGACTGCATCATCAGCGGCATCCGCCCGCAGATCGCGCAAACCATCGTGCATCTGGGCGTCAACCTGGAAGACGTCATGACCAAGGCCACCCTGGCCGACGCCTTCGTCGTGGCCCTGAAACGCACGGGCTCCAGCATCACCTACCAGCAGCAACAACACTGAGGCGCCTATGGAAAGAATCCCCATTTTACGTATGGGCCGGCTGCTGCTGGTGACGATCCAGGTGGACATGCATGACCGCCTGGCGATGACCTTGCAGGACGATCTGACCACCCGCATCGTGACGGACCGCGCCACGGGCGTGCTGATCGACATCTCCGCGCTAGACATCGTCGACTCCTTCATCGGCCGCATGATCAGCAACACGGCGGCGATGGCGAAAATCCTCGACGCGCGCACCGTGGTCGTCGGCATGCAGCCGGCCGTCGCCATCACCCTGGTGGAACTGGGGCTGACCCTGGAAGGCGTGAGCACGGCGCTCAACGTGGAACGGGGCATCAAGCTGCTGGAACGGGGCGGCGCATGCGCATGACGGGGGCGCCGTGCTAGGCGCGCAGACTCCGCAGCGGGCGCAGGCCGGGGTGCAGCAGGTGCTGCCCCTGCACAGCGACGAAGACGTCGTGCGGCTGCGCAAGCAGGTGCGCGACAGCATGGTCGCCATGGGCTTTGGCCTGATCGAACAGACCAAGATCATCACGGCGGCCAGCGAACTGGCGCGCAACACCCTGCGCTACGGCGGCGGCGGCGAAGCGCGCATCGCGCGCGTCAGCGACGGCGCGCGCCAGGGCCTGGAACTGCGCTTTGTCGACGCGGGACCGGGCATCGACGATATTCCCCTGGCGCTGACCGATGGCTATACCAGCGGCGGCGGACTGGGACTGGGGCTGGGCGGCGCCAAGCGCCTGGCCGACGCATTTCACATCGACACGGCGCCCGGCGCGGGCACCACCGTCACCATCGCGAAATGGAAGCTGTTTTGAACCACCAGGAACCGCAGCCTGACATTCTCAGGCAAAGAACTTTTCCCATCGGCGAACCGAGCGAGATCGCCGCGGCCCGCCGCGCCGGCAACGAACTGGCGCGCCGCATCGGTTTCGACGACGTGCGCACGGGCCAGCTGGCCATCATCATCAGCGAAGCGGCCACCAACATCGTCAAGCACGCGCAGCGCGGCGAAATCCTGCTGCGCAAGGTGCTGCGCGGCGGCACCAGCGGCATCGAAGTGCTGGCCATCGACAGCGGCCCGGGCATGGCCAACGTGCGCCAGCACATGCAGGATGGCCATTCCACCACGGGCACCTACGGCGTGGGACTGGGCGCGATCCGCCGATTGAGCCAGGAATTCGACCTGTACACGGCACCCGGCCAGGGCACGGTGCTGATGATGGTGGTCTGGGGTCCCGACGCCAGCAGCGCCATCCCGGCCAGCCCGAACTGGCAGATCGGCGCCGTCTGCCTGCCGCTGGCCTCGGAACAGGTGTGCGGCGACGCCTGGAACGTCGTCTGCGAAGGCCATGAACTGAGCCTCATGGTGGCCGATGGCCTGGGCCACGGCCCGCTGGCGGCGCGCGCCTCGGAATGCGCCAGCGCGCTGCTGGAACACGACACGCCGGGCCTGCCGCCCCTGCCCGCCCCCTTCATCGCACTGGCCCACGGCGCCCTGCGCGCCACGCGCGGCGCGGCCCTGGCGGTGGCGCATATCGACAGCGCCTCCCGCCAATTGCGCTATGCGGGCGTGGGCAACATCGCCGCCTGCGCCTTCGACGCGCAGCAGCGCCGGCATCTACTGTCGCATAACGGCATCGTCGGCAGCAATCTGCGCAAGGTGCAGGAATTCCGCTATCCATGGCAGCCGGGGACGACCTTGATCATGCATAGCGACGGCCTGCACACGCGCTGGGACCTGGAACGCTATCCGGGCCTGGCGCACTGCCACCCCAGCCTCGTCGCCGCCGTGCTGTACCGCGATTTTGCGCGCGGGCGCGACGACGTCACGGTGGTGGTTCTGCGCGAACACGAGGAACAGCGGGCCGCCACCGCGGAAAGGAGCGACACAGCATGACACAACGCATATTGACGGCGCATATCGGCAGCGAACTCGATGTGGTGGGCGCACGCCAGCGCGCGCGGCAGATCGCCGCCCTGTGCGGCTTCGGCGTGCAGGACCAGGTGCGCATCGCCACGGCCGTGTCGGAACTGGCGCGCAACGTCTACAACTACGCCGGCAGCGGCAAGGTGCATTTCGCCATCGATGGCCAGACGGCGCCGCAGGTGCTCAGCATCCGCATCGAGGACCAGGGCCCCGGCATCGCGCATCTCGACAAGATATTGGCCGGCACCTACCGTTCGCCGACGGGCATGGGACTGGGCATCCTGGGCGCGCAGCGCCTGATGGACCGCTGCCATATCCGCAGCGCGCCGGGCGACGGCACGCAGATCACGCTGCACAAGCTGTTCCCGCGCGACGCGCCCCTGCTCGACGGAAGCATGGTCGGCGCGCTGTCCGGCAGCCTGCAGGCGCTGCCGCCGGACATCACGCTGTCGGAAGTGCAGCAGCAGAACCGCGAACTGCTGAGCACTCTGGCCGAACTGAAGACGCGCCAGGACGACCTGCTGCAGCTGACGCGCGAACTGGAAGACACCAACCGGGGCGTGGTGGCGCTGTTCGCTGAACTCGATGAAAAGGCCGACCACCTGCGCCGCGCCGACCAGATGAAATCGCGCTTCCTGTCGAACATGAGCCATGAATTCCGCACGCCGCTCAGCTCCATCCGCGCCCTGTCCAAGCTGCTGCTCGACCGCATCGACGGCGAGCTGTCCGAGGAACAGGAAAAGCAGGTGCTGTTCATCCTGCAAAGCGCCGTCAGCCTGAGCGACCTGGTGAACGACCTGCTGGACTTGGCCAAGATCGAGGCGGGCAAGGTCGACGTGCACGCCAACAGCTTCCAGGTGGCCGACCTGTTCAGCGCATTGCGCGGCATGCTGCGTCCGCTGCTCGTGTCCGACACGCTCACGCTCACCTTCATCGATCCCGATCCGGCGCTGCACATCCACACGGATGAAGGCAAGCTGTCGCAAATCCTGCGCAACTTCATCTCCAACGCCCTGAAGTTCACCGAGGCCGGGGCCATCGTCGTCAGCGCCACGCCACTGCCGGAGCAGGACGCGATCCGCTTTTCCGTCTCCGACACGGGCCTGGGCATCGATGCCGAGGACGTGCAGCTGATCTTCGAGGAATTCAGCCAGGTGGAAAACCACATGCAGCGCAAGGTCAAGGGCACGGGCCTGGGCCTGCCCCTGTGCCGCAACCTGGCCACGCTGCTCAATGGCACGGTGAGCGTGGAAAGCACGCCGGGCCACGGCTCGCTGTTTTCCGTCGTCCTGCCCGCCAGCTACCATGCGCCCGAGGGCAGCCTGCCGCCAAGCGCGCCGGCCAACGACAATGGCAACGACCAGCGCATACCCGTGCTGGTGGTGGAAGACAATCCGCCCGTGCGCCTGCTGTATGAAAAATTCCTGGCCGGCAGCGAGTTTCGCGTGGTTCCCGCGCGCAGCGTGCGCGAGGCGCAGGAACGCTGGGAACAGCAGCGCCCCGCCGCCGTCATCCTCGACATCCTGCTGCACGGCGAAACGGCCTGGCACTGGCTGGCCGAACTGAAAAACGATCCGCTGCGGCGCCAGGTGCCCGTCATCGTCGCCACCGAGATCGACGACGTGCGCAAGGGCCTGGCCCTTGGCGCCGACGCCTACTACGTCAAGCCGCTGTCGCGCCAGCAATTGCTGGCGACCCTGCGCGCGCTGATCGGCAACCAACACCACCGGCAAGAGCCGGTTCCGCCGCAAGGCACAACCACCTGGGACAATGCGCATGCTACCGGATAACAACAGCGATGCTCTGATCCTGAACGTCGATGACAGCGATGGCGCTCGCTACGCCAAATCGCGCATCCTCCAACGCGCCGGCTTCAAGGTCATCGAAGCGTCGAACGGCGGCGACGCGTTGCTGCGCGCCCGCCAGGACCGCCCCAACCTGATCCTGCTCGACGTCAAGCTGCCCGACATCAATGGCCTGGAAGTGTGCCGCCAGTTGAAGGGCGGCGCCGAGACCAACACCATCCTGGTGCTGCAGACGTCCGCGTCGTGCATCGGCACGGCCGACAAGATCCGCGCCCTCGATGGCGGCGCCGACAATTACCTGGTCGAGCCGATCGAGGCCGATGAACTGATCGCCAACGTCAAGGCGCTGCTGCGCCTGGGCCGGGTCGAGCGCGCGCTGCGCGACGTGGACCGCCGCAAGGACGAATTCCTGGCCACCCTGGCGCACGAACTGCGCAACCCGCTGGGCCCCATCCGCACGGCGCTGGCCCTGCTGTGCAAGCTAGACCCCGTCGTGCCGGCCGTGCAGGACAATGCTCGCCGCACCATCGCCCGCCACACGGACCACCTGGTGCGCCTGGTGGACGACCTGCTCGACGTGTCGCGCATTTCGCAGGGCAAGATCTCGCTGCAATGGGAAAGCGTGCGCCTGGACAGCGTCATCCGCAGCGCGCTGGAAACGAGTTCGCACAGCGTCGAAGCGCGCGGCCACGCGCTGGACGTCAACCTGCCCCAGGAAGAACTGTGGGTCTGCGGCGACGCCGTGCGCCTGTCGCAGATCGTCGCCAACCTGCTGCTCAACGCGGCCAAATTCACGGCGCCGGGCGGACGCATCGCCATTTCCGCCGCGCGCGAAGGCGACAACGTGCGCATACGCCTCTGCGACAATGGCATCGGCATCGCCGCCGCCAGCATCGACAGCATCTTCGGCCTGTTCGAGCAAAGCGGCCACTCGCCCGACCGGGTGCAGGACGGCCTGGGCATCGGCCTGTCGCTGGTGCGCAACCTCGTGACCCTGCACGGCGGCCAGGTCAGCGTGCACAGTCCCGGCGTGGGACTGGGCAGCACCTTCGAAGTCCTGCTGCCGCTGGACGCCAACGTGCCGCTGCCGGCCGCGCCGGCGCCGCAGGCGGCCACCGGCGGCAGCCAGCGCATCCTCGTCGTCGACGACAATTGCGATGCGGCCGACACCCTGGCCGAACTGCTGGAAATGTACGGCCACACGGTGCGCACGGCCTACACGGGGGCGCAAGCGACCGAGCGCACCCTAGAATTCAAGCCCGATATCGTCTTTCTCGACATCGGCTTGCCCGACATGAGCGGCTACGAGGTGGCCGTCCAGTTGCGCGGGCTGCCGATCCCGCAGCAATTCCAGCTCGTCGCGCTGACCGGCTACGGCCAGGAACACGACCGCCAGGCGGCGCTGCAGGCCGGGTTCAACGAGCACTTCGCCAAACCCGTCGATTTCGGCAAGCTGGCCAGGCTGGGATTGCATATCGCCCCATGAGCGAGGTTGCGGCTGACTGTCGATCAAGGCGTCGGCTATAATCGGCGGCCGCCTTACCTCTGGAAGCATGACATGACCACCCGCACGCCGCTGCTGCGCATCACCATGATACTGGGCGCCCTGCATGCCCTCCTCGGCTGGCTGCTGCTGCCTGCCCTGCCCGTCGGCCTGGCCGGCTGGCTGCTCGGCGGCGCCGTGTTGCTGGCGTCGACCATGCTCATGCCGATGACCATCTTCGCCCGCGCCGTCACCAGCGACGCGCGCCTGGCCGACCGCCTGAGCTGGGCCGGCTCGCTGTGCATGGGCTTTTTTTCCTCGCTGTTCCTGCTCACCGTGCTGCGCGAACTGCTGATGCTGATCCCCGCCACCCGCCCGCACGCCCAGGCGTCCGCCGTGCTTGTGCTGCTCCTGGCGCTGCTGGCCACCGTCGTCGGCTTCATCAACGCCCGCCGTGTGGCGCGCGTGCGCGACGTCGACGTGCCCATCACCGGCATGCCGCCGGCGCTGCAAAATTTCACCATCGTGCAACTGAGCGACATCCACGTGGGCGCCACCATCAAGCGCGCCTACGTGGAGGCCATCGTCGCGCGCGCCAACGGCCTGCAGGCGGACGTCATCGCCATCACGGGCGACGTGGTCGACGGCACGGTGGCGCAACTGGGCGGCCACACGGCGCCGCTGGGCGGGCTGCGCGCGCGCCACGGCGTGTTTCTCGTGACGGGCAACCATGAATACTATTCGGGCGCCGCGCCGTGGGTGGCGGAATTTCGCCGCCTGGGCTTGCGCGTGCTGATGAACGAGCATGCCATCCTCGAGCACGACGGCGCGCGCCTGGCGCTAGCCGGCGTGACCGACTTCAACGCCGCCGCCTTCGATCCCGCCCAGGCAAGCGACCCGCAAGCGGCCATCGCCGGCGCACCGGCAGACATCCCCCGCATCCTGCTGGCGCATCAGCCGCGCAGCGCAGCGGCGGCCGAAGTGGCCGGCTACGACCTGCAACTGTCCGGCCACACGCACGGGGGACAATTCTGGCCATGGAATCTGTTCGTACCGCTGCAGCAGCCGTATGTCGCCGGCCTGCACCGGCGCGGCCGCCTGTGGATATATGTGAGCCGCGGCACCGGGTACTGGGGTCCGCCCAAGCGCATCGGCGCGCCGGCCGAGATTACGAGAATCAGGCTGGTGGCGCACAGCGGCTGAGCAGGCCTGGGGCATGGCCAGTTTCTTTATCGCTGCGGCAGTCAGACCCTGCCGGCAAACATGGCAATTCCGGCGGCACAGCCTGCGCTGGCCACGACCAGGGTGGCAATCAGCCAACGCCGCACAGATTGTGTCGAGGACGCCAGCTGCTCCGTCCATTTTCTGGCCCACGCCTCCTGCTGCATCGCCAGCGCGGTCAATTGCATTTGCTGCTCGGCAAACGCCAAATGCATCTGCGCCACGGACTGCACCAGCGGCGCCACCTCGGCTTCGTTGAGGCGGGCAACCTCCATGAGCGATGCCGCCACCTGCGTGCCCAGCTCATGGCGCTGCTGCGCCATCATTTCATGCAACTGAATGAAGGATTGCTTGCCGGACTCACCTTGCTGCACCAGTTGTCCCGACAATTTATCCACCGAATCGCGGTGGGCAGTCACCGTGCCCTGTTCCAGCGTATTCTGGACCTGGTGCAGCATGGGTTGCAACGACAGGCGAATTTCGCGCGGCGTCTCTTCGGCCAGCGATTTGAGCGAGCGAATCTGCGTGAGCGCGTCATCCGCACTCATATTGGTGCCCTGGATAATGGCCTGTAAATCTTCCAGCATCGATTCAAACTGGTTCAACCGTTTGTCCAGCTCTCGGACCGACTTCGTAACAGGCGCCAGCGGTTCCTGCATTACTTTTTGCAATAATTCCTGAAATTCGTGTTCCTGGCGGGCGATATCGTGTTGATTATTCATGGCCTTGGTCAATATGAAGTAAAAGTGAATTAAATGGCGGAGGGTTCGATGTGCAGCAGGACTTGCTTGCGTACGTCCGCAAGCCGTACGGCAGCCAGCAGGCCCAGAAAGCCGGTGACGAAGTTGCCGGCGGTGCAGATCGCCTGTCGCCGCTGTTCCAGCTCAGCGACATACTCCGCGTCGAGCAGCGACGCAAAGCGGCGGCTCTCCACCAGGTCGTTTTCCATCCGCTGTTCAAACAGCTCGCGCGCCTGCGTGTGCTGTGCCAGCTTCTCCTCCAGCAGCTTGATCGGCGCGATGCCGCCATCGGCAAGCCGCTGAAAATCGTCGCGTTTGTAGCGTTGCTCCTCCAGCTCCTCCAGCAGGTGTTCCCGCCAGGCATGAGCGGCGGCCAGCCAGCGTTTGCGGGCAAGCGCCTTGAGTTCCGTCTGGACCTCGTCGATACAGCGCTTGAAGGTCCTGAGATCCCTGGCATAGTCGCTGCCCTCGCCGGTGCTCCAGTATTTGTCCACCCAGTAGGCATTGAGGGTGGAGAGGAAACTGCTGAACGCATCGTCCAGTATGTCGTCGCTGCCGCTGGCGCCATCCTTCAACTCCACACGGCGCCAGAACAGCTGCGTGCCTGACATCCGTGCCGTGTCTGGATGACTGGACACAAATGCCTGCCTCAGGGATGACTTCGCGCGCCGGATCACTGCCTTGAAGCCGTCGACGCTTTCGTATGGATCGCCAGGCGCCGTCGTAGCAAAAACAAAATGCCGCGCTATGTCTTTCGACAAAATCTCGTCCGTCAATGCTTCCTGCGCCTGCGCCAGGCTGGCGCATTGTTTGCCGATATTCTCGGCTGCCAGTTGCGCCTGCCCTTGTTCGTGCTGCGCCCGCCCCAGTACCGCTTGCAGCGCCTCGCTCTCGCCGCGCAGTACTTCCTGGCGTTTTTCCTTCACCCTGGCAATCACCACGTGCGCATCGACGGCAACGCGCAGACGCGCCAATGGCGTGGTCGACGCCTGTATGTCGCTCAGCAACTGCTGCTTGAGTGTCAGCATCATCGGCTGTACCCGCGCATACAGAAGGGGCTCGGCTTCGCGGGCATCGAGCCACGACTGCCCGAACTCGAGCGGGAAAAAGTTCGCCGCGCGCTTGACATCCTCACTCAGCGGTATCGAGCGTTCAATCTGTTCGACCAGGCGCCGCCGGTACAGCGGCACTTCGGCCTCGCCCGCATGCTCGCGCACCATGTCGCGCACCGACTGCGCCGTGAAGGAATAAGTGGTGACAATCCGAAAACGCCGCGGCGCGCTTTGCCAGTCCTCGATGCCCGGCAACGTCAGGCCGCCCCCCTGCAGGAACGACAAGTCATCACCACGCCCCACCAGCAGGATCAGATCGGCCAGTGGCACATATTTGCGGGCCATCGCATGTACATGCTCCTGCTCTGCCGCGTTTGCCGGTTTGTCGCCGGGAAGATCGAGCATGCGCACGCCCGACTGCGCGACATCGGCATCAAAGCATTCCAGCGGGACGAACACGACGCACGGCCCATGCGCGACCAGTTGGCGCATTTCCATCGCCGTTCGCAACCGGCCAAGTTCCGCCTCCATGGCTTGGTCATCGCCGTACCATGCGGTGGCCGTGTCGTTGACTTTCAGTCCCCAGCGCTGATCCGGCGAACGGCGGTATTCCATCGTGGTGGCGGTGGCCGATTGCCCGGCCGCGCGCCCACCCCGCAAGACCCGCGCCACGCGCGGCATGTGCGTCGCCAGCACGCCCATCAACTCCATCAGCAAGGTGGTTTTGCCGACCTGAGTCTTGCCGAAAACGATCACGTAGGCTTCCGCCTGCTGATCCTTGCTGGCCAGGCGGTCACGGATTTCAGGGCTCAGCGATTCGGCAAAGCGCGTATATGCCCGGAAGGCCCAGTCCAGCCGCTCCTGGTCATGCTGTGCCCATGCCGCGCGCACGCCGGACGCTTGTGCCGGCGCCAAGCTGCCCCGGCTCACGCGGCCGCATCCGCATGGAACAGCGCCATCGTATGCCCGGACCGGCCCAGTTCAAACAGCAGGTCACGCTGCAGCGAACGCACATCGGCCAGGGCCTTCGCCAGGCGGTCTTTTTCCATCAGCGCTTCATCCAGGCGGTAACGCGCGCGCAATGACTGTTCCAGCCGGCCCCGCATCTGGCCCATCATCTGATTGAAATGGTGGATAAAATGCTTGTGGTGGTGTTCTTGTATGCTCTGCAACATCGATTGCGACACGAGCCGTGCCTTCTCATCATGGATGCGCGTGGCCTGCATGGCGGAATACGCCAGATACCCCACCGCCACCGCGCCAACCACGGCGGCGCCAACGCCGCCGATGGCGGCACCGGCCGCCGCCGTCCCGCCAGTACCGGTGCCGGCCGCAGCGGCCGAGGCGGACGCCGGATTGAACATGCTCATCAGCGCAGGAATCACATCGACATCGCCATCGCTGAGCACGTCGACGGCAAAGACGGTGGCAATGCTGCGCAAGACCGTCTTGCCCAAGGTCACGCCGTCGCCCAATTGCTGCACCGCCTTTTTCATCATGTCGGCTTGATCGGACGCCTCTGCCGTCTTCAATTCAGGCGTCAGGCCCACCAGCGCGGGCATCATGCTGGCCAGCCGCGCATATTCCAGCGTCAGGGCCGGCAAGAGCTTGATCGCGCTGACGACATCCTTGGTCACCAGCTGGGCCTGCCCCTCCGGCGCCCCCTTCACGCCCAAAATCACCCGCAGATTTTGCTGGTCGTCCTCGTCCGGACGCAGCCAGGCAATCGCTTGCCGCTTTGCATCGACATAGCCCAGTTTTTGCATCGCTGTCGCATCGCTTCCGTGCGCGATGGCGAGCACTTGCTGGCCCTGCTCACCGCGCAGTTTCTTCTGCGTCAGCCCGCCGATCATGTCGGTGTGCTTTTCCAGCACGTCGGCCTGGCCGCCCCACGATGCGCTTACGCTCTGCTCTATGTGCTGGTGGCTTTGCGTGGCCGTTCTGGCGAAGTCCTTGATTTTGTTGACCACACCCTCGTGATCGCTGATCAAGCTGCCTTCGAGCGTCTTCCAGGCCGCACCCAGATGCGCTTGCAGCAATTGATCGACGCCTTCCAGATAGTCCTCGCGCAAGCTATCCCTGGCCTCGTCGAAGGCCTCCAGATAGCTGCGCACTGCCTGCAAGCCCTCATTGCCGCTCTCGCGTTCATGAAAGAGCAGCTTGGTTTTGTTGTGCACCAGTCCCAGAACCGAGGTCAGGTCACGGCTCAGCACCCCTGCCAGACGGCTCAGTTGCGCCTTGCGGTCGCCGCCGCCCGAGCAGGACAGGTCCTGGATCGCCTTGGTCAAAGCTGGCAGCCAGTCTTGACGGTAGTTCTGGTCATCCGCGCCGACGCAAATGATTCTGGTCCCGGCCAAGTCGGCTGGCACCTTGAACACATGGGCCGCCGTATCGCGCAACGCCTGCAGGCGCTCCGGCTTGCCGCGCGCGGCCTCCGTTTTACTGATCACCACCAGGGTTTGCGCGCCACCCAGTTCGCCTTGCAGCATGTCGGTGACGATGTCGAGCTGCTGCTGGTTGGCCATGCGCGTCTCGTCCGTGACGACGATGCAGCCGACCGCACCGACCAGCGCCTGGCGCATCAGTTCCTGCCATGATTTATTCTCGCGGTCCTGCGTCTCGTAGCCAGGCAGCAGCAGCCAGGCCTGGTTCGCCCGGTTGAAATAGCGTTGCGGCACCTTCAGCACGGGCAGCAGCACCTCCATTTCCGGGTCGCATACGGCTTTCTGGAAGGTGGCGACATCGACGTCGTCCTCCACCAGCACGTATTGCCCGTCCTGCCGGCGCAGGCAGCGCAGCGCGCCCTGCACCTCGGTGTGCGACGCATCTTCCAGCACCAGCACGGGCAGCTTCTCGCCCCGGCCTTCGTTAGGCTGCAGCCATTGCGCCGACTCGCCATCGAGCGCATACAGCGAGCGCAGCAGTGTAGTTTTTCCCGCCCCTTGCGAGCCGCCGATCGCCAGGATCGACGTCGTGCCCAGCACTTCGGCAAGCAACAGGCGGCGCATGATCAGCGGCATGTCGGTGCGCAGGCGCTCGTCGTCAATCAACTGACTGGCGCCATGCAATTCGCGTAAGGCAGCGTTCAAATCTTGCAGCAAAATTTCAGGAGAATGCATCGTGAGGACTTTCTATCGACAACGGTTTAAATAACTGCGCTCCAGGCGATGTTGATCCCATACCTATAGTCGCGCGGCAAGCGCATGCGGCGATTCGTGGATGGGATCTGTCAGGAATGGACGGCACCGACAAAAACTTTCTTTTCGGAATGTTTTCATCTTACACAAGCGTAGCGACAGATCGTGTCGCTACCACCCGCCATGTCATGTTATTTGTGAAAAGAAAGTATATTTACAACAATGTGGCGGCTAGCCCAGGCTGCGCTGGGGAGAATGGCCATCACCATGTGGTAGAACAGCTATCAACACCTACTGCGCGTCGTAATTTGCGGTCTGTGATGCTCACTGCCTCGGCGGCCCCGTACTTCGTACAGTTGCGCTTCTCGAGCCAACGGGGGCGCCGAGCCTTCCTTCCGCTCGCTACGATTTTGTCAGGTGTTGTAATCTGGCCGTATCTGCGCGGCGAAATCGCGCTGGCGGAACTGCTCCAGCAAAAAATCGACGAACACGCGCGTCTTCGCGGGCAGCAGCTTCTTGCTGGGATAGTACACGGACAGGGGACCGGAATCGGCATGCCAGCCGGGCAGCAACCGCACCAGGGCGCCGCTGCGCAAATGCGCCAGCGCATGCGGCATGGGCAACAGCGCCACGCCGACACCGAGGATGGCGGCCTGCGCCATCGCTTCCGGGTCGTCGAAGATGGCGCGCGGCCGGCATTCGGCCACGCCTTCGCCGCCCTGGTCATTGCGCAGGATCCAGCTGCGCAACCTGCCGCTGCCGGCCGAGCGACGCGCCACGCCGTCGAACTGCGCCAGCTCCAAAGGGTGGACGGGCATGGTCTTGCCGCGCATGAAGGCGGGCGACGCCGTGGCGACGACGTAGGCGTGGCCCAGTTCGCGCGCCACCACGCCGGGCGTCAGCTCAATGCCGCCGCCGATGGCGACATCGAATCCTTCGCCGATCAAGTCCACTTGCCGGTTATCGAAATGGCAGTCGGGCACCACGCCCGGGTAGCGCGCGATGAACTCGCCCAGCAGGGGCACCACGTAGCTGCGCCCGAACGACGGCGCCATGCTGATTTTCAGGATGCCGGCCGGCTGGCCGCCCTCCTCGGCCACGCCGGCGATCGCTTCGCGCAGGGTGCTCAGGGCGCCGCCTATCTGCTGCAGGAAGCGCTCGCCCCCTTCCGTCAGGGTCAGGCGACGCGTGCTGCGCTGGAACAGCCGCAGTCCCAGGCTCGCTTCCAGGCGCGCCACGTTCTTGCTGACCGCGGCCGGCGTCAGGCCCAGGCGGCGCGCGGCCGCGGAAAAGCTGCCCAGCTCGGCCGCCAGTACGAACGATTGCAAGTGATTGAGTGCATCCATGCGCCTATTCTACCCGCTCATTCGATCCAAATGGTTGAAAGTAATTGTAGCGATTCATGGCTAGCGCGCAGGCAATGAAAGGCAGATACTGGCTTCCTCGACTCCTCATCTAGAAAGCCCATCATGCAAACCGCAAACACCACTTCCCAGTCCTTGCTGAACAAGATCGCCTTCGTCACGGGCGGCTCGCGCGGCATCGGCGCCGCCATCGTGCAGCGCCTGGCGCGCCAGGGCGCCAACGTCGTCTTCACCTATCAAAGCTCCGCCGCCGAAGCGCAGGCACTGGCCGCCAAGGTGGAAGCGGCCGGCGGCAAGGCCCTGGGCGTACAGGCCGATGCGGCCGACGCCAGCGCCCTGACGGCCGCCATCGACAAGGTGGCGGCGCAGTTTGGCCGCGTCGATATCCTCGTCAACAACGCGGGCGTGTTCCTGCCCGGCGCCATCGACGACTTTTCGCTGGCGGATTTCGACAAGACCGTGGCAGTCAACGTGCGCGCCGTGTTCGTCGCCATCAAGGCGGCCGTGGCGCACATGCGGACGGGCGGGCGCATCATCAACATCGGCAGCACGAATGCGCACCGCATGCCGTTCGGCGGCGCGGCCGCCTACGCCATGAGCAAATCGGCGCTGAGCGGCCTGACGCAAGGCCTGTCGCGCGACCTGGGTCCGCGCGGCATCACCATCAACAACGTCGAACCGGGCCCCGTCGCCACGGACATGAATCCGCCCACGGGCGACTTCGCCGACCTGATGCACGGCCTGATGGCCCTGCCCCGCCACGGCACGGCCGATGAAATCGCCGGCATGGTGGCCTACCTGGCCAGCGAGGAAGCGGCCTTCGTCACGGGCGCCGGGCTGAAGATCGATGGCGGCTTCGCGGCATAAAAAAAGGGGCCAGACTTTCCAGTCTGGCCCCAGCCCATGCTTCAGCGTTTACATCGCCTTGCGCCGCCGTCCGCGCCACCACAGCAGCAGTGCCAGCAGCACCAGCACGCCGACGATGATGCCCGCGCGGGCCAGGCCGATCAGGTTCGAGGCAGGTCCGCCGTTGCGCAGGGTCGTCACCTGTTCCGCCGTCACCTTGACGTCGGGATTGCCGTACATCTTTTGCACGTAATTGCCCAGGGTGACGATCTGCTCGTCCGACAGCGTCTGGCGGAAGGCCGGCATCAGGTGTCCGGCAGCATGACTACCGTTGCGGTCCTGGCGCTCGACGCCGTCGAGAATGGCCATCACCAGGTTGTTGCTGTTGCCGCGGCCCGTCACCGAGTTGTGGAACAGCGGCGGCAGGCTGCCGTCGAAACTGCCCTCGCCCTTGGCCTGATGGCAGCTGGCGCACTGCGCATCGTACAGCTGCGCACCCGACATCTTGTTCAGGTTTTGCGGCAGCGGCACGCCGCGGATGCTGGCCAGCTCGTCGCCCGCCTTGCCCCATTGCGTCACCGGCTGCGTATCGGCCTTGTCGCGGATGGCCGGCACGCTCTTGATGTAGTGAGCGATGGCGTTCAGGTCCGCGTCGTTCAGGTGCTTCAGGCTATGGTCGATGGCTTCGGCCATCGGTCCCGCAGCTTGCGCCTTATTGGCCGCGCGGCCCGTGCGCAGGTAGCCGACCAGCTCCTGCTGGCTCCAGCCGCCCACGCCGCTGTTGACGTCCGAGGTGATGTTCGGCGCATACCAGGTGCCCAGGTCCGCGCCGCCCAGCTCCTTCGACAATTGCTCGGCCATCAGCGCATTGCGTGGCGTATGGCAGGTGGTGCAGTGGGCCAGGCCCTGGGCCAGGTAGGCGCCGCGGTTCCACTCCATGCTTTTCGCCGTATCGGCCACGAACGGTTTCTTGTCGAGGAAGAGCCAATTCCAGCCCGCCATCGACAGGCGGATATTGAACGGGAACGGCAAGTCCGTCTGTTGCGCCGGCGCCTTGTCCACCGCCGCCACGCCATGCATGAAATAGTCGTACAGCGCCGCCGTATCCTCGTCCGTCACCTTGGCGTAGGCCGTGTAGGGCATGGCCGGGTACAGGTTGGCGCCGTCGGCCCGCACGCCATGGCGCACGGCGTCGGAAAACTGCTTGAGCGTATAGTTGCCGATGCCGTGCGTGGTCGACGGCGTGATGTTGGTGGCAACGATGGCGCCCAGCGGCGTGGCCAGGGCCAGGCCGCCGGCCATCGGCTGACCACCGGGCACGCTGTGGCAGGCGATGCAGTCGCCGGCCATTGCCAGGTAGCGGCCACGTTCGATCGCCGCCGCATCGGGCACGGCCTTGTCGGCCGCCAGCACGGGCATGGCCGCGAGGGACAGCAGTGCGGCGCCCGCCGCCATTCTGAAGGTTGCCATCATGCTGTTCCTCCCTGTTGTTCGTCGAGGATGTGCTTGACGGTGCGCAGCGCCACGGCCAGGCCGTTTTCCGTCGAATTGCAGGTGCCGGACGTGGGCAGCACGCCGGTGCTGCACAGGAACAGGTTGGCGTGGTCGAAGGTGCGGCCCCACTGGTCGCACACGGCCTTGGCCGGGTCGGAACCCATCGACAGGGTGCCGCAGATGTGCTGGTTGTTGGCGAACACGCCTTCCTTGCTGTGGCGCAGATTGGTGCCGCCCATCAGCTTGGCGATCTGCTCGAAATCCTGCTTCGAGCGCTCGTGGCCACGCCGGGTGTACTCGTCGATCGCATAATGCGCCTGCGGCTTGGGGATGCCCATGGCATCTTTTTCGCTGCTCAGGGCGATGCGGTTTTCCGGGTTCGGCAGCACTTCCAGCACGTTCTTCAGGCTCATTTCGCGGGCCGAACGGAAACGCAGCTGCTGTTCGAACGCTTCACCGAACACCCCCTTGCCGATCAATTCCCTGGTGGCGCCATCGACGCGCGAGATGTTCGTGAAATCCAGGCGGTACGGCGAGTGCTGGCTGCGGAAATCGCCGTCGCGCATGGTGTTGATGGAGTTGGGGCTTTGCGGGCCGCGGCCCAGCCACAGGTCTTCATCGGCGTCGAAGGTGATCGAGGTGCTCGGGTGGTCCATCAGGTTGCGGCCCACCATGTCGCTGCTGTTGGCCAGGCCGTTCGGGTACTTGTCCGTGGCGGAAACGAGCAGCAAACGGGGGCTTTCGATGCCGTTGGCGGCCAGGATGAAGGTCTTGGCCGTGACCCGGTGGCTCTTTTTATCCACGTCGTAGTACAGCGCCGCCGTGATGCGGCCCTGCGCGTCGTGTTCCAGCTTGTAGACGTTGGCGTTGCAGACGATCTTGACGCCAGCGTCTTCCGCCTGCTGCGCGGCGATGCCGCCGTGGTATTGCGCGTCAATGGGGCAGATCGGCTGGCAGCTGTTGTTGCCGCAGCAGGCCGGGCGGCCATCGTAGCCGACGCTGTTGCGCGCCACCGTGTTGCCCACCACTTTGTACGACGGGTCGAGGCGTTCGCGGATGCGACGCATGGCGTACGGCTCCGTGACGGGGTCCATCGGGAAGGCCTGCTTGCGCGGCGAACCCGTGTTGTCAGCGCCGGACACGCCCATGATGTCTTCCGCTTCCTGGTAGAACGGCTCCAGGTCTTCGTAGCTGATGGGCCAGTCGACGCCCACGCCGTACAGGGTATGGATGCGGAAATCGTTCGGCACGTTGCGCCACGCCTGCGCGGCCCAGTGCCACGAGGTGCCGCCGAACTGGCGGATGTATTCGGCCGGGTACGGATACGGGCCGGCCTGCACCAGGTAGCCGTTGTCCTTCGGCTGGTAGATCGGGTGCGGCGCCGTGTCCACCGAGGGATACGGCGACATCCAGTCGCTGCGGCGCGTCGTGTTGCGGAAACGGGCGACGATTTCGCCGCGCGACACGCGCGGGCCCGCTTCCAGGATCAGCACCGAGGCGCCAGCCAGCGCGAGCTTGCGCGCGGCCAGCGAGCCGATGATGCCGGAGCCGATCACGAGGTAATCGGCGGAGAGTTCTTCAGCCATGATGGCTCCTCAAATTGGTTTTCTGGCCCAGCTGCCGTAGGCGCCATAGGAATACGTGGGAGGCTTCAGGACGTCGGCCACGACGGCCGCGTTGAGCGCCTGCTCATAGGCGACGCAAACTGCCGCCTCGCCCGTGCCGACGATGCCCAGGTACCAGGCGCTGGCGATCTGGCGCGGCAGGGCCGCCAGCGGCGCCTGGGCCGGGTCGAGTGCGTCGAGCGCTTCCTGCAGGCCGGCCGCCTGCAAGCCCTGCGCATTGATCAAGGCCAGCAGCGCGCGCACCTTGGCGGGGAAGGCGGCGTCCTGCGCCACCAGCGCGTCATACAGGCGTTTGGCCAGCGCCGGGTCGAGCACTTGCCGCCCGACCAGCATGGCCGACACGCCCAGGAAGGCGCCCTGCTCCGCATTGGCGACCGGTTCGGCCAATGCCCAGGGGATCAGCGCCGCGGCCGAAGCCGACAGCAGGCCGGCCAGCACCATGCGGCGGCCGGGGTTCAGAGGGCCGCGGCCCTCCTTATTGTGTATAGCGTCCAATTGAAGCTCCCGTGAGTTCAGCAACCGTTCAGAAAGAATGCTTGAGACCGACCATGACCACCGTCTGCCCGCCGTTCGACGACGGCGTGCCGTTTTGCGAATCGCCGACCGAGGCGACGGCATTGACGATGCCGCCGTCCTGGCCCAGGGTCTGGCCGCGCGCCAGCTGGCGCGCTTCGATCAGGTAGATCGCGGTGCGCTTCGACAGCGCATAATTCTGCTCGAACGACAGCTGGCGGTAGCGCGCGCGGTCCGACACGCCGTTGGCGTGGCTGGCGAAGGTGTCGCTGTAGCCGGCGGCCAGGAACCATTGCGGCGTCAGCTGGTAGCTCGAGATCAGGCCGGCCGTGTTGAAGATGGCCGTGTCGCGGAAGGCCGAGCGGCTGCCGGCCTGGTATTGCACGTTGCTGGCATTGGCGCCCACCATCCACTTGCCCATGGTGTAGCGCGCGCTGGCGGCGATGAACTCGATGCTGTCGGCCGAAGCGTAGCCCCGGTTGATGGCCGAGATGCCGAAGCTGCCCGAGGCGTTGTCGCTCCAGCCGGCGCCATTCTGGCCATTTTTCAGTTTCAGATAGCCGAGCGCGAATTCGGCCGGCGAGGTGCTGTACTTGACGGCCGCGCTGAAGCTGCTGCCCACGGCATTGCCGTCGGCCGCTTCGCCAAAACCGTATTGCGCACTGGCCTGCAGGCCGCGCCAGGCCGGCATGCTGTAGGTGACGGAATTGCTGATGCGCACGGTCGTATCGAGGCCGTCGATATCGCCCGGGTGGGCGCCGGTGGCGCCCGTCAAGACGTTGCTCGAGGCCAGCGAGCCTACCAGCAGGTAATACGGCGTGTACTGGCGGCCGGCCGTCAAGGTGCCGTAGGCGTTCGACTGCAAGCCCACATAGGCCTGGCGGTTGAACAGGGAGCTGGCGGAACTTTGTGCGCCCGTGTCGCTTTCAAAGCCGTTTTCCAGCAGGAACAGCGCCTTCAGGTCGCCGCCCAGGTCTTCCACGCCTTGGAAACCGATCTTGCTGGCGGACAAATTGCCGCTGCGCATATAGGTGTTCGACTTGCCGCCCTGGTTGCTCGCGTACGCGGTGGCCGCGTCCACGACGCCGTAGATGGTGACATTGCTTTGGGCGCAAACGTTTGCGCCGATCAGCGTGGTGACGGCCAGCGCCGCAGCGCGCATGCATGGTGTGTTCATTTTTTTCCTGATTTTCCTGTTTTATTGTATGCCCGACAAGTATTGCCGCCGTGACGACGACATACCGGCGCGGCGCCGCGTGCCGCCCCATCCACTGATGGGACGTCCGCTGTTCTTCTTGATTTGGATCAAGTGACGCAAATTATACGCCTATTTACTCACATGTAAGTGATTGACTGTAAGGCGTAGTCTTATAGCAAAACTTTCTTGTGTCTTATAGCAAAACCGGCAGGCGCGCGGGCGCAAGCCCGGCAGACTGCGGAAATACACGGAACAGGCATGGACAAAGCGGCGGCGGCGCGTGTCAAAAAACACGCGTCCGGCGGAGCATCAGGCAGGCGGAAAAGCGGGGGGAAACGGCAAGGTCAGCGCAGGATGGCGGGCGCCACCGGCAAGGTTTCGAGGGCGATGAAGGCTTCGAGGGTGCGGCGCATGTCTTCGAACACCTGCTTGCCGTAGGCCGCTTCCAGGTGGGCATATTGCAGGTCGATGAGTTTCCCCATCTGCAGCAGCAGGCTGGCGCCCGCTTCCGACAGGTGCACCTTGCGGCGGCGCTGGTCGCCTTCGAATTTGCTGCGCCCGATCAGGCCGATTTCTTCCATGCGCGCCAGGATGCCGCTCATGCTGGGACTGGAAATCTGGCAGATTTCGCACAGCTCGCGCGGCTCCAGGGTCGGGCTTTCGTTCAGCGCGCGCATGATGCGCCACTGCTGCTCCGTCACGCCGAAGTGATTGAGGATGGGGCGAAAATGCTGCAGCAGGCTGTCGCGGGCCTTCAGCAGCAGTTGCGGCATGTTCGGATAACGGATCGGTAGCTGCAAGCGGAACTCCCTGGATGGCCGGCAAATGAGGATCATTATACGGCCCGCCCGGCGCAAACGGCAGGCTGCCAATGATGTATTTTTCGCTACGTCCGCCCCGCCTCCCGCCCTTCTGCCTCCTCCTGCGCATGCCGCCGCACCGACCACAGCACGCCTGCGGTCAGCAAGAGCATGGCCGCCCATTCCAGCAGGCGCGGCATACGCTGCGCATAGACGAAGCCGTACAGCAGCGCGAACAGGGTCTCCGACAGGATCAGCTGCCCCGACAAGGTGACCGGCACCCGGCGCGACGCCAGGTTCCACAGGTAGTTGCCGATCACGGAAGCGCCCAGCGCCAGCAGCAGGCACACGAGCCAGTAGCGGGGCCAGTCGCGCGCCGGCGCCGCATCGCCTCCGACGGCCTGCTGCAGCGCCAGCACCACGGCGCCCACGACCAGCGCGATGGCGCCGCTGGCCAGGCCATACAGCATAGCCCACTCCACGGAGCTGACATGCGCATGGCGCTTGAGGAAGCGGGCATTGTCGAGCGCATACCAGGTCCAGCAGGGGAGCGCGCCAACGGCGCACAGCACGCCGGCCAGCTTGTGCGCCAGGCTGGCGCCGCCCGCGCCACCGTCGTGGCGGAAGATATCGACATTGATGCAGGCGATGCCCAGGGCCACCACCAGCAGCGGCCAGGCCAGGCGGCGCAGCGGCAGCGCGCCATGATCCTTGCGCCCGAAAATCGTCACGCTCAGGGGCAGCAAGCCGATGATCAGGGAAGTGGGCGCCACGCCGGCCAGCTTGACGCCATACGCCAGCAGCAGGTAGTACACGACGTTGCCGGCAAGCGCCTGGCGCAGCATGGCCAGCCAGTCGCCGCGCCGCAAGCGCCGCAGCAGGGGCAGGAGGCGCGGCAGCATCAGGCCGGCCGCCAGCGCGCCGTAACAGACGTAGCGGCCCGCCATCAGCTCGAGCGGAGAAAAGTCCGGCAACAGGACGGGCACAATGAAAACGGCGCCCCAGAAGGCGCCAGCCAGCACACCACATACGATCCCGCGCCACATGCCTGCTACTTTCACGTCGTCATTCAAGGGCGCCAGTATGGCATGCGCAGGAGACCGCCGTCAGTCCCTGGCTTTTCTCTGCTCGGGGATGAAGTGCTCGCGCACGGCCTTGGCCAGCAAGTCCGGCGGCAGCAAGCCCTGGCCCAGCAGGAAGTTGTTGAAGGCCAGGCGGTCGAACTTCTCGCCCAGCGCCAGCTCCGTTTCCGCGCGCAGCTGCAGAATGCGCGTGTAGCCATAGAAATAGCTGCCCGCCTGGCCCGGCATGTTGAAGGTGTAGCGGTCCAGCTCCTGGCGCGCCATCGCTTTCGACAGCATCACTTCGTCCGTCAGGATACGCCCCGCCTCTTCGCGCGTGACCTGCCCCAGGTTCAGCATCGGGTCGAGCATGGCGCGCGCCGCGCGCAGCATGCGGAACTGCAGCGCGATGAACTGGCCTTCGGCTGGCTCGTACGGGATCATCTCCGCTTCCGCGTACAGCGCCCAGCCTTCCACGTTGACGCTGTTGAACGCGTACAGGCTGCGCGCCTGCGACACGCCCCGCTCCACCATGGCGCTGAACTGCAGCTCGTGGCCAGGACGGCCTTCGTGTGCGCTCAGGGTCCATGCGGCGCCCGCGAAATTGAAATCGTCATACGCTTCGCCCTTGCCGCTGGCGGCCGGATTGCTGACGGGGAGCACGAACTGGCCATGCTCTCCCGTATTGCCGATCAGCGGAGGCGGACGCATATGCGGCGCCGGCTGGGCCGCCGATTCGGCGGCGGACGCCAGACGCATGGTCATGGCGCGCGCAGGGATATCGACCACGCGCTGCTGGGCGATGCGCTGTTCCAGCTGCGTATTGACGCCCTTGTAGTGCGCCTCGAGCTGCTCGTTCGGGATGGAATCGGTCTTCAGCGCGCGCAGCACCTGGCGGTAATCCGCGCCGTCGACGCCCTTCAGCGCCATTTTCGCCGCCACCACGGGCGCCAGCGCCTGCATGGCGGCGCGCGTTTCCAGGTAGGCCACCTGCGCCCGCTCGACCAGCGCGCGCGGTTCGATGTCGATGCCCACCTGTTTCAGGCGAAACGCATACAGCTCGGGCGCCATGCGGAAATCCGTGCGCGACAAGGGCAGCACCACCTGCTTTTCCCAGGCCGCATAGTCATTGAGCTGCTGCTCCATGGCGGCCAGCGCGCTTTCCGCGCCCGCGATCTGCATATCGGCGAACAGCTTGCGGATGCCGGCGATATACGTCGGCACGTTTTCCAGCGACTGCTCCACCTGCAGGCGCACGGGTCCGGCCAGGCCCGGCTTGCCGATTTTTTCCGTGAAGCGCGCCTTCGCCTGCGCCGTGATCGGCGTGCTGCCCGGGAACTGGCCCACATAGCGCTGCAGGCGTTCGAGCGCCTTGGCGCGGCGCGCGGCCGGACGCTGTTCCTGCAGCAGGCTTTGCATGCTGCCAAAGACCATTTGCGGCACATCGATCCACGGCAAGGCGTACTTGGCGTCCAGCTGGGTGCCGGCAACCTCTTGGTCGACGGCCTGCGTGAGGATTTGCAGATCCTGGCGCACGCGCTCATCTTTTTCCGTCGCCAGCTTTTGCTGCAATTGCGCGCGCGCCTTCCGCATGGCCGCCACCTGGCGCTCGGTGATGTTCGGCCCCAGGTCGGCGGCCAGGCCGTCGTACTGCGCCAGGCCCGTATCGGAAGCGTTTTCCGGCGAATACTGCGCCTGCGCCGCCAGCACGATGGCCGCGTTGCGGTTGCTGGCCTCGACCCAGGCCGATGGCGCGCTGGCCGCCGCCGGCGCGTTTGCCATGGCCGGCATGACAAACGCGGTGGCGAGCAAGGCGGCGAGTACGGTCTGATGCAATTTCGGAATGACGGACATCGGGGATTTCCTTCCTGAGGTGAGCGATGAGCGAAGCGACGAGTATCGGCCAGCCTTGCATGCCTGTCAATTCACTCCTTGCAGGGGCGGCAGGTTCCACGGCGAGACCACCTGGATGGCCGACAGCGACGCCGGCCGGGCCAGGGCCGGCAGCGCGCCCGTGGCGCCATCGATGCCGTGCCCTTCGCTCACTTCGACGACGCTCACGTGCCGGTGCCGTTCGCGCAACGCGCGGCGAAAGCCGATCTCGCGCTCCTCCTCGCCATGAAAGCGGTTGCTGCTCAGGGGCACCAGCACCTGCTGTTTTTTCTCGCGCTGCCCAGCCACTGGCCGATCAGGTAAGCGGCCGTCTCGCCCGCCGCGCGGTTATCCATGCCCACATAGCTGCGGCGCGTGGAACCTGGCAAGTCCGTCACGAGGGTCACCACGGGGATGCCTGCCGCCGCCAGCCGGTTCACCGCCTCGGCCACCGGCGCCACATCCGGCGCCTTGAGCAGCACGCCATGGCTGCCGTTCTTGCGGATGCGTTCCAGCAGGTCGACGATGCCGCCCACTTCCAGGGTTTCATGCAGGTGAAAGCGCGAGCGCAGCACGGCCGGATGCAAGGACGGCAGCTCAGCCTCCAGCGCGGCGCGCACGGCGTCCGTGAAGCGACGCGGCGCCACCATCAGCAGGTCGAGCATGAATTTTTTGCCGGACAGGCCCACCTGCGTGCTTTGCCGCGCCAGTTCATCGAGCGCCTGCATCACGCGGCGCACGGTATTGGCGTGCACGCCGCCGCGCTGCTTGATCACGCGGTCGACCGTGGCCGCGCTGACGCCAGCCTGCAGCGCCACGACCTTGACGGGAAAGGGATGCGTCATGCCGTGCTCCATTCCAGTTGATGGTTTTTTGATGGATTTTGTGATGAAAAATGCGGATTTTCATCCTTATACTGATTCTACAACCTAAGACCCAGGAGACAGCGCATGCCCACCACGAACGTCGGCGCAACGCCACCAGGCCCCTTCTGGCTCACGCCGGAAAACTGCGACCTGCAAGACTTCATCGCCACCGTCAGCCAACTTTTCGCGACTACTTCGCGCAGCATTGCGTGCGGCTGCCGCTGTCCACAGGCGACGCCGTCTTCTTCAACCCGGCCCTGTTCCACGCGGCCGGGCATAACCGCTCGCCCGACATCCGCCGCATGGCCAACCTGCTGCAAGCGTCGGCGCCGTTCGGACGCGCCATGGAAGCGCTGGACCGCCGCGCCATGAGCGTCGCGCTGTATCCCGCGCTGCAGACGCTGCGCGACCAGGGCGCCCTCGATGACGCCGGCGTCGGCCACGCGATTGCCGCCTGCGCCAAAGGCTATGCCTTCCCCAGCAACCTCGATCGCGACCAGCCCATCGATGGCATGGCGCCGCCTACGCCGCAGCAGATCATGCCGCAGGCAGTGGAACGGGACTGGCCGTTGGCGCGCTTGATCGACTCCCTGGACAGCCACGCCTGGCGCCAGCGCAGCGGGACGACACCGGGTTGAACGCCGCTTAGTACGCCAGCCCGTAACCGAACTTGTACAGCGGATGCGCCGTGTCATACGGCACGTCCGATTTCTGCACCTGCACTTCGGCCATCGACGAGGGCAGCTCGAACGGCAGCTTGCCTTGCGGCTTGGCCTTGCCCGTCAGGACATCGAACAGCGCGCCGTCGCTGACGCCGAAGTTGGCGAGGATGGCGCTGGCCTTGTCCTGCACGTTGCCGAGAATGGCCGGGCGGTCCAGGTACACGGTGACCACCGTCTTCGGCGCGTTCTTCGCCGCGTTCTTGATCGCCTCGTAGTCGGCATTGCCGTCCACGTAATCGAGGCGGCCCTCGTGCTGCATGCTGCCGAAGATGTAGTTCGGGTGCAGGGTTTCATACGGCGCGGCCACGCGCAGCAGGGCCACGTCCGCTTCCTGCGGCGTGGCCACCACCGTGTAGCCATACTGCTGCGCAACGGCCGCGTCGATGCCGTACAAATACACCTTCTTGACGCTGGCCGCCAGCGGCAAGACCTTCTCCTTGTTTTCCAGCAAGACCAGCGAGCGGCGCTGCGCCTCCAGGCCCGCCTCGATGAAGTCCGCCTTGCCTACCGTGGTCGCCGCCTTGGCCGCATCGACAAACGGATGCTCGAACAGGCCCTGCTTGAATTTCTGGATCAGGATGCGCCGCGCCGAAGCGTTGATGCGCGCTTCCGTCAGCTGGCCCCGTTGCACGGCTTGCGTCAGATAGGGCGCTTCCGTCACGCCGCCGAACTGGTCCATCCCCGCCGTCACGGCTTTCACGTACCGCTCGGCCTTGGTGGCGTCTTCCATGCCCCACGGCGTGCCGAAGCCGATGAAGGAAGGCGCCACGCCCGGCGCCGTGCCGTTGCGGCAGTTGGCGTCGCAGTCGGAGGTGATGCCCCAGTCGGACAGGATCACGCCCTCGAAGCCGTATTTGCCGCGCAGCAAATCCGTCAGCATGGTCTTGCTGAAACCGGCCGCCACCTGCTCCAGCGTGATGCCGGCTATGGTGATATTGCCATCCGGCAGAGCGTACGTCGGCATGATGGAAGCCGCCTTGGCCACGAACGCCCCTTCGAACGGCTTGACGTGATACGCGAAGTTGTTGCCCGGGTAGGTCATGTAGCGGCCATAGTAATTATGGCCATCGAAGCCCTCCTTCGTGGCGCCGTAGCCGACCCAGTGCTTGACGACGGCCACCACGCTGCCGTCATGCAAGCCCGTATTGCCGTCCTGGAAGCCTTCGATATACTGCTGCACCATGCGCTTGGCCAGGTCGGCGTCTTCGCCAAAGGTGCCGTTGATGCGCGACCAGCGCGGCTCGGTGGCGAGATCGGCCTGCGGCGACAGGGCTTGCGTGATGCCGACGGCCAGGTATTCCTGGCGCGCGATGTCGCCGAAGCGGCGCACCAGCGCGTCGTCGCCGATGGCGGCCAGGCCCAGGGTTTCCGGCCACTGCGAGAAGCCCTTGGTGCCGGCGCTGGCGCCCACCGTGTACTGGAAATGGTGGCGCGGGTCCGTGCTGATGGAGACGGGAATGCCATGGCGCGACGTTTCGCTCAGGGCCTGCACCTTGTTGTACTGGGACGCCATGTTGGCCGTGTCGCCCGCCATGCGCGTAATGAAGGTGTTCACGTACTGCTTGACGATCAGGTCCTGCAGGGCCGTCAAGTCATACGCGCCGCCCAGGCCGATGCCGGAAGGGTCGGACACGGTGGGCGCCGTGCCGTGCATCATCAGGCCCGCTTTTTCATCAAGGCTCATGCGCGACAGCAGATCGTCGGCGCGCGCCTCGGCCGACAGGCGCCAGTCTTCATACGGGTCGATCTTGCCGTTGCGGTTCATGTCCTTGAAGGTATAGCCGTCGACCTTCAGCTGGGTGTAGGTGGTGGCGCCGAACACGGGCTGCGTGTATTCCTCGCTGACGGTGTCGTTGCCGCAGGCGGCCAGGGCAAGCGTGGCGATGCAGCCGGCGACCACGCGGGCCATCGGTTTCAATGTGCAATTCATCATTATCTCCAAGACTGTTTTTGTAGGTATCAAGGCGCGGCAGCAAGGCCGGCCGAAAACAATATAGCGTGAGAATGCGTGAGTTTCTTGACCGCGCAGCACGCGTTTTATACCCGCGAGAACAATTTTTGGTTAGATGGCACAACAACCAACAATCTCCTACAAAGTGCTAATATTTGTGAAAAATTACTACAACAAGCAGGAGGCAGCCTTGCACAAACCCGACACGCGCACGGTTTCGAACCGGATCGCGCAGCAATGCGCGCGCGCCATGCAGGCCGACGGGCACGACCCCGCCGACTTTTTCCGCCACACGGGCATCACGCCGGCGCAGCTCACGGAACCAGGCGGGCGCATCAACGCCGAGCGGCACCGCCGCATGACGGCCTACGCGCAGCAGCTGCCGCAGCACCGGGCCATACTCGACCTCGACGTGACGCACTGGTTCGCGCATTACTCGGGCATCGCCCACGTCTGCTTCAACCGCCCTACCCTGCGCAGCGCGCTGCACGAGCTGCTGCATTTGCGGGGCCTGATCGGCGAATTCGACTTCATGCTGATGAGCGAAAACGGCACGCGCATCGAGATCGAATACCTGTCCGAGTTTTGCCCGGCGGGCGGCGCCATGCAGGCGCTGGCCAATTTCCGCATGCTGTCGCTGGTGGCGCGCGCCTACGACGCCGGCGCGCCCACCGCCTTCCACGCCGGCTTCCAGGGCAAGGCGCCGTGGTTCGCGCCGGCCATTGCCGAGTGCTTCGGCGCCGCCGCCACGTTCGGCCAGGCGCGCAATACGCTGACGTTTGACGCGCCCGCGCTGGACCGGCCCTTCGCCCAGTTCAACGCCATGCTGGCGCCGCACGCGCTGCGCCACGCGCAGGGCCAATTGCAGCAGCTGCAGGGCGCGCAGCTGTTTTCGGCCCGCGTGGAGCAGGCCATCATCGATTTGCTGGCCCAGCAAGGCGCGCGAGACGCCGACGGCGCCGCGCTGCTGCCGGCCCTGTGCGACGGCCTGGCGATGAACCGCTGGACCTTGCAGCGCCAGCTGCAGCAGGAACGGACCTCGTTCCGCGCGCTGGAACTGCGCGCCAAGAGCCGCGAATCGCGCCGGCTGCTGCGCGAAACGACCCTGAGCGTGGTGGAAATCGGCGAGCGCCTGGGTTTTTCCTCGCAAAGCGCATTCACCCGCTTCTTCAAGACCCAGTTCGAGCTGCCGCCGGCGCGCTACCGGAGCGATGCGGCCGGACTCTAGGCAGGCAGAACCATCATGCGGCGGCGGAAGGCGGGCGACGCGCAGCATTGACTATTGAATAATTTTTACGCATAGTGTCACACCCTGCCTTGCACTCCCCCTCGAATATGCCCATCAGCCTGCGCCCCGTCACCGTCGACAACTTCGACCTCATCAGCGAATTGCCCTTGTTGCCCCAGCAACGCGACTATCTGGCCAGCAACGACTATTCCATCGCGCAAGCGAGTTTCCATCCCGCCACTATGCATACGCGCGCCGTGTATGGCGATGAGGAGGTCATCGGTTTCCTGATGTTCGTCTCGCCCGACGCCGACGATCCGCCCGGCCACTACCAGATTTGGCGTTTCATGATCGATCACCGGCGCCAGGGGCAAGGCCATGGCCGCGCCGCCCTGGCCCTGGCGCTGGCGGAAATCCGCGCCCGCCCCGACGCGCGCAGCATCGAAATCTGCTACAAGCCCGGTAATGCCAACGCCAAACAATTCTATGCCAGCATGGGTTTCGTGGAAAAAGGCATGGATGCCGATGGCTGCGACATGCTGGCCGTGATCCAGCTCGGCGCAGCCTGACTGGGCATGGCGGGCAGGACTGGCCAAACTACGCTAAGCTGCTTCGGCCCCAACACTACACAAGGACCACCATGACCCTGATCGTCGTCGCCACCATCGATGCCCAAGCCGACCATATCGACGCCGTGCGCGCCGCACTGAAAGCCGTCGTACCGCCCAGCCGCAAGGAAAGCGGCTGCCTGCGCTACGAACTGCACCTCGACAACCAGATTCCCACGCGTTTCATCATGCTGGAAGAATGGACCGACAAGGCGGCCCTGACGGCGCACTACGCGACGCCCCACTTCCTGGCCCTGGTGGCCGCCGCTGACGGCAAGGCCGTCAAGATCGACGTGGCGGAATTGAGCAAGCTGAAATAGCGGCAAACGCGCGGCCATCTTGGCAAGTTGCCATCTATAATGTGGCAACTTTTCTTTATGGCCATCATGACATCCTTTTCCACACTACGCGGCGCCGCAGCCGCAGCCGCCTTGACTCTCTGCGCCGGCGCCGCGGCGCAAGCGCCCATGCCCAACCTTGTGGGCGAATACAAGCTGCTCTCGTCGACGACCGTGCCGCCCAGCAACTGGGGTTATTCCAAGGCCCGTGTTTCCATCAAGCAGCTCGATGACCATCACCTGCTGATCCTGCTCGCCTGCGAGTGGAAGCGCGAACCGAAGGCCGTCTGCGGCGACTATTTCTATGCCCAGTGGCGCGACGACGGCCTGTATCTGCAGGACATGAACACCTTCGCCATGCGCCTGTACTTCGATCCCGCCGCGCGCAAGCTCACCATCATTTCGCGCGGTGCCGACGCCAAGCAAAGCGTGCGGCACGAAGTGTTCAGCGCCACGACCGCGCCGCTGGTCGATACCGCCCTCGTGCGGCGCATGAAGCGCGAGCAATCGAATGCCGACAGCAAGGAAAACCGGCGCGTGTTCGGGCCCTACACCAAATGGGACTACCAGGAAAACCGCATCGAATTCCAGCGTCAGGGCGTGACGGCACCGTGATGGCGTGACTGGTCCAGCCCCTGCGGCGGCGCTGCTGCCCCACTTCGTGCAGAATGGCCGACCTGAAACCGGGCAGCTATGCCGACGGCAAGGCGCCGTTCCCCTTGACTGCGCGGCATCTGACCCTGCTGCTGCGGCAGCAGTCGTGGATGCCGCTGGAAATGCTGGGCATGGAGGCGGAAGACTATTTGGCCGAAGGCTCGGCCCACCCCGAACGTCGACGGCAAGCGGCCGTATGGCGACTTCACGAATTACCCCGTGGACATGGCGCAGGCGCTGGGCCTGCCCGTGCCCCAGCAAGCGAACGGCAGCCTGGCCATCACGCCCGCGCTGCAAGTGTTCGTGCGGGAAGTGCTCTTGCGGCGCACTACCCTGTAAGCGCACCCCGGGCTTCCAGGCGTTACAGGGAATCGAGCCGGGCCAGCATCGTGGCCGCCTGCTGCCGGAAGGCGGCGATCGCGGCCTCATCCATCTTCTCCAGCTGGCGATACGCCATGCCGATGCGGGGATTGCGTTCCAGTGTGTCCGCATTGCGATGGAAAAAATCCCAGTACAGGGCATTGAAGGGACAGGCGTTCTCGCCGATGCGCGCCTTTTTATCGTAATGGCAGCCTTTGCAATAATCGCCCATTCGGTCGATATACGCGGCGCTGGAGACATACGGCTTGGTGGCCAGCAAGCCGCCGTCGGCGAACTGGCTCATGCCCACCGTGTTGGGCAGCTCCACCCACTCGAAGGCATCGATATACACGCCCAGGTACCAGCCATGCACCTGGGCCGGGTCGAGGCCGGCCAACAAGGCGAAATTGCCGATCACCATCAGGCGCTGGATGTGGTGCGCATGCGCCTGTTCCAGCGACTGGGTGATCGCCTGCGACAGGCAATGCATCTTCGTCTTGCCATCCCAGAACCAGGACGGCAGCGGGCGCGCATGGCCGAAAAAATTCTTTTCCGCATAACCGGGCATATGCGCCCAGTAGACGCCGCGCACATATTCGCGCCATCCGAGGATCTGGCGGATGAAACCCTCGACCGCGGCCAGCGGCGCATGGCCGGCGTGATACGCGGCCTGCGCCCTGTCGACCACTTCGCGCGGGTTGAGCATCTTGACGTTCAGCGCGAACGACAGCAGGGAATGAAACAGGCGCCAGGCCTTGACGCTCATCGCATCCTGGAAATCGCCGAAATGCGGCAAGGCCCGCTCGATGAAGGCGTCGAGCTGCCGCAGCGCCTCGTCCCGGTTCAGCGCCCACGGCAGCCGGTCGGCATGCGGCGCGCCAAAGCTCTTCACGCCTGCGGCGACGATGCTTTGCCATAACAGGGAATGGTCATGCACGGTGCGCGGATCCTGTGGCTCGGCGGGCGTGCCGCGCCAGGGCTTGCGATTGTCGTGGTCGAAGTTCCACTGACCGCCCACGGGTTTTTTCGCGTCTTCCATCAGCACCTGGTGGGCGCCGCGCATCTGGCGGTAGAAGAACTCCATCAGCCACTGCTTGCGGCCGGCGAAGATATCGGCCGCCTCGTGGCGGGCCGTATAGAAATGCTCGCTGTCGACCATCAGCCATGGCATGCGCGAGCGTCGCCCGGCCTGGTACAGCTGCTGGTCGAGGCGCCACTCGTCGGGCGCCTGGTATTCGAAGGCGCCGGCGTCATAATGGCGAATCAGCGCTTCGATATTCTCCGGTATCGAGCGCGTGCTGTCCGCGTCGTCGATGGCGATGTAGTGCATGGTGTGGCCGCGCTGGCGCAACTGGCGCGCCAGCGCGCGCATGGCGGCGAAGATCGCCAGGATTTTCTGCGCATGATGCAGCACATAATCGGTTTCTTGCCGCACTTCCATCAAGACATAGATGGTGGCGTCATCGACTTCGGTGAACCAGCGATGCTGCGCGTTGAGCTGGTCGCCGAGTATCAGGCGCAGGGTGGGCTTGCGTGAGGTCATGATTGTTCTTTGCGATAGTTGACTTACCCTTGCGGCACCGGCTGCGGCTGCGGCACCGGCGCGGGAACCGGCTCCGGCACCGCCTTGCCATGCGATTCCTGTCCGCCGTCGCCTTCGGCCGGCATGGCCAGCGGCGCCGGCGGAGCGCCTTCCTGCAGCAAATCTCCCGGCTCTTCCACCGGCTCGTCCTCTGGCTCCTCGACCGTCTCCACATGGCGCAGCGGCGGCGGTGGCTTGCCGCCGGGGAAGATGGCGTCGCGCGACAGCTTGCCCGTGTCGAGCGCCGTCTTGAAGAAGTCGCCCACCACCAGCACGGCGTTGTGCCCGCCCTGGCCCCAGTAGTTGCTGCGCATGGTGACGCGCGCGTCATTGAAGCCGACCCAGGCGCCACCCACCAGTTCCGGGTGCATCAGGATGAACCAGCCGTCGGCATTGTTTTGCGTGGTGCCGCTCTTGCCGGCCACGTCGGAGCGGATGCCGAAGCGGCTGCGGATGGCCGTGCCCGTGCCGCGGTCGATCACGCCGCGCATCATGTCCGTCAGGGTGGCGGCCGACGCTTCTTTCATGGCGCGCTTGGGCTTGTCCTCGCCGAAGCGGGCGACGAACTTGCCTTCGCGGTCGGTGATGTGCGTGACGACGAACGGCAGGCGCGCCTCGCCCTGGGCCGCGATGCTGGCGTAGGCGTTGACCATTTCCAGCAAGGTGACGGGGCTGGTGCCCAGCGCCAGCGATGGCACTTTTTCCAGCTTGCTGTCGCGGATGCCCAGCGCACGCGCCAGCTTGATGATCGGCGGCAAGCCGACATCTTGCATCACTTGCGCCGTGATGGTGTTTTTCGAGTAGACGAGGCCGTCGCGCATGGTCATGTCGCGCCCCGTGGTGCCGCTCATGTCCGTCGGGCGCCATATCGTGCCGTCGGACGCCTTGATATCCATCACGGCGTCGCGGTAGACGTGATCGGGGCTGAGCCCCTTTTCCAGCGCCGCGCCATACACGATGGGCTTGAAGGTGGAACCGGGCTGGCGCGCCGCCTGCGACACGTGGTCGAATTGTTCGCGCGCAAAGTCGCGGCTGCCCACCCAGGCGCGCACGGCGCCCGTGGCCGGGTCCATGGCAGCAAAACCCGCTTCCAGCCGCGTCTTCGACTTGCGCAGGGCAGTCATGAAGGCGCGGTCGCCTTTCAGCTGCGCCAGCGCGTCGTCCGGCGTGGCGCCGGCGGCCGTCAGCTTGCGGTAGTCGCCCGACTCGCGCACGAAGGCGTCCAGCAAGGCCGGGTGGGACTTCCAGAAATAATCGAACGGCACGCTGCCGCCCTGCATGCCCGCATACATGCCCGTCGAGGTGGACGACGGCACGCCGGCGCGGCTCCATTCCACGTCGGCGATGGCTTGCAAGGCGTTCGCCTGGCGCTCGACGGCGCGCTCGGCCGCCTGCTGCAGATCCTGGTCCAGCGTGGTGTGCACGATCAAGCCGTCGCGCTCCAGGTTGTAATCATTCTCGTCGGCCCAGTCGATCAGCCATTTGCGCACATAGGCCGTGAAATGGCTGTCCGATTGCGCCCGTTCGCTCTGGCGCTCGAAATGCAAACGCAGTGGTCGCTTGATCAACTGCTTGTAGCGGGCCTCGTCGATGACGTCGTGCTTGCGCATCTGCCCCAGCACCACGTTGCGCCGCTGCAGCGAGCGTTCGGGATTGCCGACGGGATTGTAGTAATTCGTGCCCTTGAGCATGCCGACCAGGGTGGCGCTTTCCAGGATGTCGAGGCGCGAGGCGGGCTTGTCGAAATAGGTGCGGGCCGCCATTTCGATGCCGTAGGTGTTGTACAGGAAGGGCACCGTGTTCAGGTAGGCTTCGAGGATTTCCGTCTTGCTGTAGGTGGCCTCGATCTTCAAGGCCGTGATCAGTTCCTTCAGCTTGCGGTTCAGGTTGCGCGAGCGGCCTATTTCCTCGGGGAACATATTGCGCGCCAGTTGCTGCGTGATGGTGGAACCGCCCTGGGGGTTGCCTCCCGCCGTGTGCAAGATGGCGCCCGCCGTGCGCGTAAAGTCGATGCCATGGTGTTGGTAGAACCGGTGGTCTTCCGTCGAGATCAGCGCGCTGATCACGTTCGGCGAAATCTGCTGCAAGGTAACCCGTTCCTGCAAGCCCTGGTCGAAGCGGGCCAGTTCCTTGCCGTCGGCGCTGACCATGGTGCTGGGCGCGGCCGCGCGCGCCTGGCGCAAGTCGTGGATGCTCGGCGTCAGGGGAATCAGCAACAGCATGTATAAGGTCACCAGCGCCAGCACGGCCAGGAACGACCATAGTCCCAGCACCAGAGCGCGCCGCACTGGCGGCAAGGTCATCAGATGCGCATGGCCGCGCCGGTACAGCGCCACTGCCCTGGTCCACGCCACACCCGCCACACGCAAGCCCTGCGCGCGCCCCCATGTCCATGCTTGCCGTGCTTTTTCCTGAAACTGCTCCATGCCTGATGCCATGCTTGTAACCTTGTCTGATGCCGGATGATCCGTTTCAGCAAGTATATAGGGCGGGCAACAAAGCGGGCCGGATTTTACGCCAGGCAAGCATCGAGGCGCGCCAGGGTGACGCCGACATACGCGCCCACGCAGCGCGCATCATGCGTCGTAAACGGGTCTTCCACCCGCAGCAAGCCGCAATCGCAGACGACGGGGTCGACGCTGATCACGACGCCGAGCGCCAGGTAGCGCCAGCCATCGAGGCGCAACAAGCGCTGCTCCCGGCCCGGATTGGCGCGGAAGATGGCGTCCCAGTCGTCCATCTCGCTGGGCATGGCCGACAGTTCCAGTCGCACTTGCGTGCCGGCGGCCAGTTGTCCACCGCCGAACTCGTCCATCACATGCAGGCGCTGGCCATCCACCTCGATGACGGCTTCCAGATAGTCGCCGTCGGAAGCGAGGAAGGTGGCGGCGACGATGCAGGCCGTCACTTCTGCGCCTGCTCCAGCAGGGCCGGCAATTCCTTCAGCATCGCTTCGCGCGTGCGCAGGCCCGCCGATTGCGCTCCCTTCTGTTCGTCCTGCACGAGGCGCGCAAACACGATGCTGCGCTCGCCCTTGCTGGCCCAGCCCACGAACCAGCCGTAGCCATGCGCCTCGTCGAAGCTGCCGTCGGCCTTGCGCGGGAAAGCGGCCCCCGTCTTGCCGTGCACTTGCCAGCCGGCCACGTCCGCCAGGCGCGTCAGGCGGCGCGTCTGTTCCATCGCCTGCTTGGTGACCGGCAACTGATCGTTGACCAGCTTGCGCAAAAAGCCCAGCTGTTCCAGCGGAGAGATCTTCAGCGAAGAACTGATCCACGAGCGCTCCAGGCTATTCTCCTTGCCCTTGTCGCCCGACACGTCCGCGTTACCATAGCGCAAAGCCTTCGCATATTTCTGAAAGCGCTCGGCGCCCAGCGCCTGCGTGATCTGCTGCGAATACCAGACGACGGAGTACTGCATCCAGCGCGACGGGTCCGTATCCTGGCGCCACGCGTCGCCGCCCCAGTCCACATAGCCCTGGCGGTATGGCAGGGCCGGCTTGTGCTCGTCCTTGAGGAAGCCGGCGTCGTAGCCCATCAAGCTGAGGGCGATCTTGAACGTGGAAGCGGGTGTGACGCGGTCGATGCAATTACCCTCTTGCAGCAGAACGGCGCCCGTTTTGGCGTCCGCCATGGCGGTGCAGATGGTGGCGGCCTGGGCCGGCGTAATGGAAAAAGCCGACAATACGGCCAACAAGGCGCTAGGCAAATAGAGTTTCATGCGTTCTAAAAAAAATAGTCGACAGTTACCCAGTCAGAAAATCCGCCGGGAGCCGGTAGGCGGTCAGCGCCGCCTACCGTTATTCTACATGCCGATATTGACCACACCTTCACTCGAACTGCGATACGTTGCGCTACTGGCAGGTGCCTGCGCCAAAATCAGCTGTTCGCCATCCGCCGTGGCGGCACGGCTCAGCAAAAAGTCCGAGTTTGGCAACAGGCCGGTGGCCAGTACCGTGGTGGCCGAGGGCGGCCCAGTCCAGCTCATGCGGGCCGACGGCGCCGCGTCGCGGTTGAACGCCACCACCGTCTGTGTACCGATCAGCACCACCTCGGTATGGCTGTCCGCCACCAGCCGCTGCGCCGAACCACTGCCTGCGCTGCCGCTGCCATAATCATTGTCCGCCACGTGCAAGGCGTGCAGGAAATACTGAACCGTACCGGCAGGCGCGGCCTCGGACGCCTGTACCTCCAGGCGCCACGCGCCTATATCTCCCGTGACGCTGTCGTCGTAAGGCCCGGTCGCTGGCTTGGGTGGATAATTACGCCATTTATAGCTATTGTCTGGCTGCAAAGTGCGTACCGTGAACCGGCAATCGCCGGTGGGGCCGCCTGGCTGCAAGGTACCGATGCCGATGGCCGAATCGGCGCTGATCTGATCGCACAGTTGTCCATGCGCGTCCAGGCCGCCGACCTTGGTGATCGCGGCCTGCTCAGGCAGCAGCGTCCGGGCGATCAGCATGCCGCCGCCATTGCGGATGGTGATGGCGCGCGCATCGCCCGCAGCATGGGTAAAACGGTACTGTCCGTTGCCGAGCGCAGTCGCCGGCACCGCTGCCGCCGGCTCGTTAACCGTATGCAGCAAGAATGTGGCAGGCGCGGCGTTCGTGCGCACGCGGTCAAAGCTGAGGATGATGGGCAGGGAGCCGGTCGCGGGGACCGGCAGGTAAACGATGCTGCGCAGGAAGCCATGCGCCTGATCCAGCTTGCTTGCGGCGTACGCCTTGCTCGCATTGCCCCGGACATAGGTGTAGGCCGGCGTGTATTCGTAATTGACGATGCCGTCCATCGCATTGATCGCGCCCGGCTGTATCTCTTCCAGCGTAGGATAGGCTTGGCGCGCGCTGCCCAGCCATTGACCACCGTCGTTGCTGAATTCCACCTTGCTCGTGCCGCTGCCCGGGCGCTGGAAACGCTCGTTGCCATCGAATGCGATGACCGTATTATGCGCAATGCTGCGCGTATAGTAGTTGGCCCAGTGGGCGCTGCCGTAGGCGTCGTAGCGGCCCGAATCAACCAGCAAGGGCCCCTTGTAGTTGAGGGAAATGCTGTTCTGGTCCAGATGGTGGTGATTGTCGCTGATAAACGAAGTGGACTTGAACTCCAGCAGCGTGGCATCGGCATGCGTCCAGCGGTCGCGCATAAGCACCTGGCCTGAACGGCGGAAGTGGCGTGACAACTCCAGTTCCGCTGGCGCATTCAAGGCCGCCGTATTTACGGGCCACAACAGCTGCTCCAGTATGTAGGGATAGCGGTTCGGCGACTTGCGCTGGGCATGCACTTTCTCCTGGTAAAAATTCCAGGCATTGCCGTCATTCGCGTGAGCGGCAGCCCACAGCGCAACGCTGCCCACCAGTGTGCCAGTGGACAAGGTGACGAAGTTGTCTCCGCTGGCCGGGTAACTTTTGTCGTCGCGCAAGCCATAGATGTAGGGATAGATGGTTTTTGGCAGCCATCCGGACACCTGCCCCATGTCGTCCGCGTTTTGCACCGCCGTATTCCACATCAACAAGCGTGAAGGCAAGTCGACCAGGCTGTAGGAAAAGCCCGAGTGATATCCGCCATCGGTCGAAATATCGCGACGCACCGCCAGGAAGCCTTCGTTGAAATGGCTATACGCCGTATCGATCATGGGCAGTACGTCGGCGTTCGGGGCATCGGCGATGGCCAGCAAACCGGCCGCCGCGCCATACACGCTGCTGAAATTCATGCCTGCCATATAGGCGTTGGCGATCGAAGGCTGCGGCGGCACGGCATAACGGTTCCAGTTGCTGAAGACGGGCTTGACGGCGCAATCGAAGGCGGAGGAAGACATTCCCTGCTGGCCGCAAATCTCGCTTAACAGATTGGTGCCGCCCGGCGCTGCCTGCGCAACGATGGTCGTTCTGATGCTGGCAGCCATCGCCGTCAGATAATTGGCCTGGCCTGGGTCGTTTGGGACGACGGTCTGTCCCAGCTCCGCATGCAGCCAGTCATACAGGATGCCCAGCGCGGTAACACGCCCGCCCATCGACATATCCCCGCCCGCGTTCAGCGGAACGGCGCGCAGTTTATCGATATAGTTCAGGACTGCAGAGAAATATGCCGGTTGTTTTTTGATTTTATAGGCCAGCGCCAATTGCTGGGCAGTTGCGACCAGCAAATTGCGATGTCCGGTAGCCGTATTGCATACGGCCGGGGCGGTCCATGGCGTGGCCGAGGTGGGGCACATAGTGAGCGAGGCCACATCCAGATCCACCAGCCTAACAAAGTCGAACCATGCCGTCGCCAGCTTCAGGTCCACGGCATCAGGGTAATGCACCACCGTATTGCCTTGAGCATCTTTCAGGATAAAATTACTGATTGCCTCATTCATCCTGCCCGGAAACTGGAAAGCCGTCAGGTCCGGAGAAAAATTGACTTTTTCACTATTCGGGTTATTCATATCAACACGCAGCCATTCGAGACTCATCGGCATGTTGACGCCACCTATTTTAAGGCTGCTTGTTTTCGCAAGGCTATTCCAGCTAAATTCTATCCGCGTCGCCACACCGATGGGCATATCCACCACTTTCTGGGCGATATATCGGGCCGCCTGGCTGCCTATGGTCTTTTGCAACATGCCGACCTGGATACTGGCGGTACCTGCCGTATCCGCATCGGTATGCCGGATGAATATGCCATTTTTCCCATTAGAGGTATTCAATTCACCAAAGACCAGCTGCACTCCGCCATCGAGCGCCGGGTTTTTCTCGGCCGCCGTAAAATCAAAAGCGATTGTGCCGCCTGCGGCTGGAAAAACGGCAGGCGGCAATGGCAATCGGCCCACCAACTGATCGATTGCCGTTTGCGTAGTGAGCAGTCGCGGATGCCCCGGAGAAATCGACAGCGGCATTGCGGCGATATTTGCAGCAGTCAATAGCAATGAAGAAAACAATAGAGATTTCGCCTTTGCGCTTTTTCCGATATTTTCTGCAAAATACCAACGCC
This sequence comes from Janthinobacterium rivuli, assembly GCF_009208735.1. Lineage (GTDB taxonomy): Bacteria > Pseudomonadota > Gammaproteobacteria > Burkholderiales > Burkholderiaceae_D > Janthinobacterium. Next base: position 113,867 of record NZ_WFLJ01000016.1, read on the forward strand.
GGTTCTTCTCACCATGAAAAAATATGGTCATCCCCACTCCTTATTCAAAGATCCTTAAAAATTACCGCCAATAACAATGACGATATCATTTTTCTAAGTATTTGTGGTGGTGGTTATTAAATAAATAATTTCACAGGAAGAAAGTGCACCTTTCTACGGCGCTGCCACGCTATCGCCTGGATTTGTCGTCTGTATCCATCCCGCCCTCGTGCTTCAGGCGCTCTTCCTCCAGTTCGTCCATCCCCAGCTTTTCCTCGTCGATCAACGCGTGCTCGCGCCGCGCGCGCTCCAGGTCCTGTGCCAATTCCTGCTCCAGGCTGTCATCGTCGACGTCCCGCTCGATTTTCTCCGGCATGTTGTGCTCCTCCACGGTGGTTGACTACCAATCTCCGGCAAGCTGGCCCGCCTGCGCCACGGCGTCGTGCGGATGCAGGCTTTCCATATGCCGTACGGTAACACGCGCCCGCGCATACTGTGGAGCCAGTGGCGCCAGCGCCGCCTGCACACGGCGGGCCGCGTCTTCCACATACATCAGGTTAGCACCATTGAGGCGCGCGAACGCCTGTTCGTCGATCCGTTTCACGGCCATCTGCAGCGGCGTCGCCAGCGCCGCTTCCACCAGGTCGATCAAGGGAAACAGGTCCAGCTCGGCCTGTTCCGTCAAGGGTACGGTGACCGTCGCCGTGCTGCGCTGGCTGTGCGGCGTGGCCAGGCTCGCGTGTTCCCGCAGCCAGTCGCGCGCAGCCGCGCCGTCGATGCCGCCCGCGCCGAAGCGTGCCGCGAAGGCGTCGGCGAGCAGTTGCCGCGCCAGCGCCGCCGAACATGGGCAGGTCGACGAGTAGCCGATCTCCACCGTCAGGGACAGGGTAAAACCCTGCGGCGAAACACTGGCCTGCAAGCGCACGGGATACGATTTCCAGCCCGACAATCCCGCCGTCAGCAGCGCCGGCTGGCGCCGCAGCACGGGAAACGCCAGCGCCAGGCGCGCCTGCGTGCTGCCGCAATCGGCGTGGCTCTCCACCATACGCCGCAGCACGGCGGCCAGCGCGCCCGCATCGAGCGGCTGCGCGCCGGCAAACGCGTCGAGCAGCAGATACAGGCGCGACATGTGGATGCCCTTGACTGTCGGGTCGGGCAAGTCGACCTGCACGTCGACCCAGGCATGCACTTGCTGCGCCTGCCCACCCTCTTCCAGCCACAGCGGCAAGGCGATGCCCTGCATGCCCACCCACTCGAGCGGCAAGGGATGGCCCAGATGGGGGCCGGCCGCCACGTCGGGCAGGGGCGAGGAAATCGAATCGCGCTTCATGGTCAGGGCTCCATATGCAAACAAGTTGCATATCATGAAGAAGAACCGCCGCATTTGCAAGTATCTTGCATTAAATGAGAGACAGGATTTTGCTTGACGCGCCAACACATGTCAGATAATGTTGACACATGACAGACATACATACACCACCGACTGGCGACCGCTTGCTGGCCATGCTGGCGGCGCTCGACAACCCGCACCGGCTGCGCATCATCGCCGCGTTGGCCAGCGGCGGGCGCAACTACATCAGCCAGCTGGCGCGCGACCTGGGCATCAGCCGGCCCCTGCTGCATTTGCACCTGCAAAAGCTGGAACACGCTGGACTGGTCACCAGCCAGCTGGAACTGTCGCACGACGGCAAGGCCCTCAACTACTTCGAAGCCAGCCCATTCGAATTGCGGCTGACACCGGCCAGCATCGCCGCGGCGGCAGCCACGCTCACCTCCAACCCCGATCCATCCTGAACTGTAGAGGTCATCATGTCTGAGAATGTCTTTTTCGCCGCCTTCTTCTTCACCTGCACGGCCGCCGTCATCATCTTCGCCCTCAAATATGCGTCCGGCATCGTGCAGGCGCGCGCCCGGCTGGCGCAGGATGGCGCCTACCAGGAACTGGCCAGGTCCATGGCCGCCGCGCAGGCGGAAACGGCGGCCTCGCTGGCCGCGCTGAGCGCCTCCGTGGCGCAGATCCAGGCGCGTTTGAGCAGCCTAGAGACCATCCTCAAGGAAGTCGAATAAACCCTTTCGCTGCCACCCCACGACCAGGAGAACGCACCATGAATACCGTATCGACCGCCCGTCTGTATGCGCTGCGCGCCATGTATCTGCTGGTCGTCCTGGGCCTCGGCAGCGTGCTGTGGCCCGGCATCGTCACGCCGCACGCGCCGTGGGAGCTGGCGCGCGGCACCGTCAACTGCATGCTGGCCGCGTTCTCGCTGTTGTGCCTGCTTGGCTTGCGCTACCCGCTGCAGATGCTGCCCCTGCTGCTGTGGGAAGCGCTGTGGAAGACCATCTGGCTGCTGCTCGTGCCGCTGCCGCAATGGCTCAATGGCAACATCGATCCCGCCACCACGGCCACCGCCTTCGAATGCGCCTTTGTCGTGCTGGTGTACCTGGCCATTCCGTGGCGCCACGTCCATGCGCAGTATGTTCTGAAGCCGGCCACGCCCTGGCGCCAGCTCAGGCAGCCTTGCGAAACGTCAAATTGATGCGCTGCGCGCCCAGCAGCGCGTGTTCGCCCTCCTTCAGCGGCGCCACGCCGTGGAAGCGCAGGCGGTCGGCGCCGCCCCACACCACCACGTCGCCGTGCAGCAGGCCGATGCGCGCCGCCTTGTCGGCCCGCTCGGCGCCGCCGAACAGGAAGGTGGCGGGCAGCCCCATCGAGACGGAGACGATGGGCGCGTTGAAATCGCATTCGTCGCGGTCCTGGTGCAGGGCCATGCGCGCGCCGGGCGCATAGCGGTTGACCAGGCAGGCGTCGGGGGTGAAGCCCGGATAGCCGGCTGCCAGCGCCGCCTCCTGTGCCAGGCGCAGGAATACGGGCGGCATGGGCGGCCACGTAAGGCCGCTGGCCGGATCGTGCCGCGCATAGCGGTAGCCGCGCCCATCCGTGATCCAGCCCAGGGCGCCGCAATTGCTCATGGCGACCGACATGCGCAAGCCGCCCGGCGTGGCCATGTGGCGCAGGGGCGCCGCCAGCACGATGGCGTCAAGCGCCGGCAGCACCTCGTGCAGATACGGCAGCGCGAAGCCGCGCAACAGGACCGACGCGGACGACCCGGGCACCAGCGGCGCGGGAGCGGCCGGGGCCTGGTCTTCATCGGCAAACAGGGACAGGTTCATGCCAGCTATTGTAGGCCCGCCATGGAAAAAGCGCGCGCGACTGGCCCATGGTGCGCTACAGTAACGCTTCCAGCCACTACCACCCTCCTCCACGATGGATCATTACGCCGATTTGCTGCACACCCTCGCGCAGCAGGAAGAATCCCTGCAATTCGAACGCTTCGACAACGACGCCGCGCTGGCCGTGGGTCTGTGGATCGTCGAGGAAGTGCGCAAGCGGGGCAAGGCCGTCACCGTCAACATCACGCGCAACGGTCAAGTCCTGTTCCACCACGCCATGACGGGTGCCACGGCGGACCAGGCCGACTGGATACGCCGCAAGAACAACACGGTGCGGCGCTTTTGCCGCAGCTCCTACTACATGGGCATCTCGTACAAAAGCCGCGGCAGCACCTTCGAAGACGTGAAATACCTTGATGACATCGAATACGCGGGCCACGGCGGCGCCTTCCCGCTGCTGATACGCGGGGTGGGACTGGTCGGCACGGTGACCGTTTCCGGCCTGGCGCAGGCGGACGACCACGCGCTGGTGGTGGCCGCGCTGCAGGCGCAGCTCGACACGCAGCCAATCACATAGTCAGGCCGCCAGCGCGCGGCGCAAGGCGGCACGCGCCAGCAAGCGCGTGGAATCGAGCGTCGGCAGCGGCGAGTTGGCGTCGCTGATGATCAGCGGGATTTCCGTGCAGCCGAGGATGACGGCGTCGCAGCCCTGCTCGCGCAAGCTGCCGATGATGGCCTGGAAGCGCGCCACGCTGCCCGGTTTGACCACGCCCGGCACCAGCTCTCCCATGATGATGCGGTTGATCTCGTCGCGCTCGTCCTCGCCCGGCCGCACGCATTCGATGCCGCGCGCGGCCAGCCTGTCCGGATACACGGCGCTGTCGACCAGCCAGCGCGTGCCCGTCAAGCCCACGCGTCGGTAAGCGCGCGCCGCCGCTTCGGCGGCCACGACGTCGGCGATATGCAGCCATGGCAGCGGCGAACGGGGCGCCATCAGCTCGAATGCCTGGTGGATGGTGTTGTCGGGGCAGATCAGGAAATCGGCGCCGGCCGCGGCCAGCTTGCGTGCCGACGCCAGCATCAGTTCGGCCACGCCGGCCAGGTCGCCCGCGTCCAGGCAAGCCACATAGCGCGCCAGCGGCGGCGTGTGCAGCGTCACTTCCGGATGTTCATAGGCGCCCAGCGCATGCGCGCCCTCTTCGCAGATGGTGCGGTAGCACAGGGCCGCGCCTTCGGCCGAGCAGCCGACGATACCGATATGTTGGGTCATGCGATCTTCCTTTTCAATCAAATGCGCTGGCCGCCGTCGATGGGAATTTCCGCGCCCGTGATGTACGAGGCGCGCTCGCTGCACAGGAACTCCACCAGATCGGCCACTTCGGCCGTCGTGCCCAGGCGGCGCAGGGGGATTTGCGTGTCGACGATGTGCGAGGTGCCGGGCGACAGAATGGCCGTGTCGATCTCGCCCGGCGCGATGGCGTTGACGCGCACGTTCAGCGGCGCCATGTCGTTGGCCATCTCGCGCGTCAGCGACGCCAGCGCCGCCTTCGAGCTGGCGTAGGCGGAACCGGCAAACGGGTGCACGCGGTAGCCGGCGATCGAGCACAGGTTCACGACGGCGCCATGCGCGTTCGACAATTCCTGCGCGAAGCCGCGCGTCAGGGCCAGCGGCGCGAAGAAATTCGTGTTGTACATTTCCTGCCACGTCTGCATATCGGTGGTGAGCGAATTGACGCGCGAGCCGCCCGGCCCCTTCGGCGACACGCCCGCATTGTTCACCAGCGCGTGCAATTTGGCGTCGCCCAGCATCGGGCGCAGCGTCTCGACCATCTGCCCGATCTGGCTCAGGTCCGACAAATCCATGCACACATGCGTGTTGCGCTCCTGGCTGCGCGGGCAGCCGCCCGGAATCGGGCTGCGCGAGACGGTGATGACGCGCCAGCCCAGGCTGCGAAAGCGCTCGGCCACGGCATGGCCGATGCCGCGGCTGGCGCCCGTGACGATGGCGGTCTTCCGTTCGATTTTCTGTTCAATTTTTTGCTGGAGGTGCGTCATGTTCGTCCTTGTCTTGTTCGTTTGCGCCGGCGTGCATGCGCTCCTGGCGCATGACATAGGCCAGCATCTGCGTGCCGCCGTCGAGGATGTCCTGTTCGATGGCGCGCCGCGCGGCCGCGCTGTCGCGCTGGCGCAGCGCGCTGATGATGGCGTGGTGGTGGCCCACCCGCATGTCGGGCGAAAAGCTGGCGTAGCCGGCGGCGATCAGGGGCGCCGTCTGCATCCACAAATGGTCGACGAAGCGTTTTAATGTCGGCATGCCGGCCGCCTGCGCCAGGCCCAGGTGAAACGCCTGGTTGCATTGCAGGGCCGCCGCCAGGTCGTGGCGGGCGATGGCCTCTTCATTCGCCTGCAGCAGGCGTTCCAGGTCGGCCAGGGTGGCGGCGTCGATGCGCTGCGCCGCCTCCGCCGCGCCCAGGCCTTCCAGCTCCAGACGCAGCGCGCGGATTTCCAGGTAGCGCGCCACGCTCAGCACGGGCACGCGGAAGTCGCGCGGCGAGCGCAGCACCAGCGCCTCTTCCTGCACCAGCTGCAGCATGGCGTCGCGCACGGGCGTGACGCTGGTGCCCAGCTGCAGCGCCAGCTCGCGGATGCGCAGCCGGTCGTTCGGCTGAAAGCGCCCGGCCGCCAGCGCTTCGCGCAGCATGGCGTACACGGACTTGCCCAGGTTGACGTGCACCAGACTGTCCAATGGATGGTTCATGCGTGTTTTTGATCGTTGAGAAATTATGATGCATCATACATCAATGGGAAAAACAGTGTTTTTGCAGGTGTGCGCGGCAGACAGAAAGCGCCGCGAGACCGTACAATCAACCGCCACCGTATCGAAAGGAGCGCAATTGAACTGGGACTATCCGCACGCCCACACCCTGCCCGTCACGCCCGAAGCGGGCGACATCGACGGCTTGCAGCACACGAATAACGCCGTCTACGTGCGCTGGTGCGAGCATATCGCCTGGCACCACTCGGCGACCCTGGGGCTGGACCTGGACGACTACCGGCGCCTGGACCGGGCCATGGCGATCCGCCGCGGCGAATACGATTACCTGCTGCCGACGCGGGCCGGCGAAGCGCTGACCCTGGCCACCTGGCTGTGCGCCAGCGATGGCCGTTCCAGCATGGAGCGGCGCTTCCAGCTGATCCGCGACAGCGACGGCGCCACCGTCGTGCGTGGACGCTGGGACTTGATCTGCATCGAGTTGAGCAGCGGCCGCGCGCGCCGCCTGCCGCCCGAGTTCCTGGCCACGTACGAACCGGCCATCGTCGCGGCCGGCGCGTAAAAACGGATGCCTGGAGCGCCGTTTTGCGCGCCGTTCGGCGAAGATACGGGGCTTTTCTTGCGCCCCCGCAGTGCAACATGCATTTCGCTCCTGCTTTGCCCGTCCATGCTTTAGAATCAGCGACCTCAGCCCCGTAAAAACAGGACAAAACATATGACGGCAGTCGGGAATACCGAACCACAAGAGCTCAAGCGCGGCCTGAAAAGCCGCCACATCCAGCTCATCGCCCTGGGCGGCGCCATCGGCACCGGCCTGTTTCTGGGCATCGCGCAAACCATCAAGATGGCCGGCCCCTCGGTACTGCTCGGCTATGGCATCGCCGGCGTCATCGCCTTCCTGATCATGCGCCAGCTGGGCGAGATGGTGGTCGACGAACCCGTCGCCGGCTCCTTCAGCTATTTTGCCGACAAATACTGCGGCCACCTGCCCGGCTTCCTGTCGGGCTGGAATTACTGGGTGCTGTATGTGCTCGTCAGCATGGCCGAACTGACGGCCGTCGGCATCTACGTGCAGTATTGGTGGCCGGGCGTGCCGACCTGGGTCTCGGCGCTCATCTTCTTTTGCGTCATCAACGCCATCAGCCTGCTCAATGTGAAGGCCTTCGGCGAGATGGAATTCTGGTTCGCCCTCGTCAAGGTGGTCGCCATCATCGGCATGATCGTCTTCGGCGCGTATCTGCTGGCCTCCGGCGACGCGGGCCCGCAGGCGTCCGTGGCCAACCTGTGGCAGCACGGCGGCTTCTTCCCGAATGGCTGGCAGGGGCTGATGATGGCCATGGCCGTCATCATGTTCTCGTTCGGCGGCCTGGAACTCGTCGGCATCACGGCGGCCGAGGCGGACGATCCGAGCACGACGATTCCGCGCGCCACCAACCAGGCCATCTACCGCATCCTGATCTTTTACATCGGCGCGCTCGGCATCCTGCTGTCGCTGTACCCGTGGCAAAACGTCGTCACCGGCGGCAGCCCCTTCGTGCTGATCTTCCATGCGCTCGACAGCAACCTGGTGGCTACGGCCCTGAACGTGGTGGTGCTGACGGCCGCCCTGTCCGTGTATAACAGCGGCGTGTACTGCAACACGCGCATGCTGTTCGGCCTGGCCAAGCAAGGCAATGCGCCGCGCGCGCTGCTGCACCTGAACCGCCGCGGCGTGCCGCTGGTGGCCCTGGGCGTCTCGGCCCTGGCGACGGGCGCCTGCGTGGTGGTCAATTACTTCATGCCGGGCGAAGCGTTCGAAGTGCTGATGGGACTCGTGGTGTCGGCGCTGATCATCAACTGGGCCATGATCAGCTGGATCCACCTGCGCTTCCGCGCGCAGAAAAAAATCGAAGGCAAGACGACCCTGTTCCAGAGCCTGGGCTACCCGTTCACCAACTACCTGTGCCTGGCCTTCCTGGCCGGCATCCTGGTGATCATGTACCTGACGCCGGGCCTGCGCATCTCCGTCTACCTGATCCCCGTGTGGCTCGCCGCGCTGGGCGTCGGTTACTGGATCAAGCAAAGCAAGGCCAAAGCGTAAGCTGTTTGCGCCGCATCAAACAAAAAGCCCGTCTTCGCAGACGGGCTTTTTGCATTCAACGCGGTCTCGCGCCTATTTCTAAACGGCGGCGGTCTCGCCCTCTTCCGGCAACAGGTCGGCTTGCCACAGGCTGATGGTCTGGCCCGCATACGATTGCAGCAGCACGTCGTCGCTCAAGGTCAGCATCGCCTGCTGGCGCTGCTCCGCCTTCTTCTCGGGCGTCATGCCCAGCTCGCCCGTCCGATACGGCCCCAGCACGGGCAGCAAATCGCGCAGCACGGAATAATTGCCCGGCGTGGTCTTGTCCGATTCCAGCTTGCCCAGGAAATATTTCATGACATGCTCGGACTGATTGGCCTCCTGCCGCAGGCTCGCCTTGACCATCTTGCCATCCTTGTAGGCCACCTGCGCGTCGCTGCTGGCCGTATCCTCGATCTGGTGGTAGGTATAGTTCTGCGATTCCGTGTTGGCCGTCAGTCGCAGCGGCACGCCGGGGACGAGCGTCTGATGGAAGCTGGCGCTCAGCTTCGATTGCTGTTGCTGCCGCAGCGACCGCGCGTCCTGGCTGGCGCCGGCCTGCTCCGTCTTTTGCGACACTTCATAATTGAAGCCATCCTTTTCCGTGCTGCGCATGGGATTGCTGAATTTCACTGCTTGCGACACGGAGGCGCTGAAATCGGCCAGCCCCGTGAGGATGGACTTGTCCTCGGCCGCCAGGCGCCACTTGCCCGTCTCGGGACTGTCCGTGGCCGCTTGCGGCGCGGCGGTATTGCTGTGCAAGGCAGTGAAACCATCCTTGAGCATGGCCACCAGGCCCGCGTCGCCATGGCCGCGCGACGCGGCCTGGTCGAATTGCTTCATATAACTGTCCAGCGCCTTGGCTTGCCGTTCGCGGCTGCCCAGGGTATTGAGCGCGCTGGCGTCGACCTTCAGGTCCAGGCTGCCGGCCACGCCGCTGAAGCTGACCTTGCGCTGCGCGCCATCGGCCTGGAAATCCAGGGTTTGAATACTTTCCGGCTCGCCGCGCACCTTGACTTCCGCATGCAGCTTCACCGATTCCAGCACTTTCTGGTCGAACTGCATCAAGCCTTCGAGCTTGAGTTTCGGCGTACTCTGTCCCATGCCGTCGATGGCTTCCTGAAAACCTTTCGCCAGCTCGCCCAGGGCGCTCGCTTCAGCGTCGCTGAGGTCGCCGCTGGTCGTCATGTTTACGGCCAGGCCATCGCCCTGGCTGTCGAGCGACAGCTTGACTTCCACGCCGCTCTTGGTGGTGATGCTGAGGGAAACCCGGTCTTCGCCATTGCCATGCAGGCTGCCCGGCGCGATGCCGGACGCCGCATAGATGTTCGGCGTGGTGCTCGGCGGCGGCTGACGCATCGCCTGCGAGAAATTGTAGTTTCCCAGCTTGGCTTGTCCCAGCATGGCCGCGCCCAGTCCGCTGAAGCGGCCGCCAAACGCAAACGACGAGAAACTCTTCGTCATCGCCTCGCTGACCTTGTCGCGCGTTGCGCTTTCCCACACCATCGGTGGTTTCACCAACGCCGCCGGCGTGCTGTCGTTCACGCTCTCCGGGCTGAGAGCGACGATGGTGGACGGCGTGGGTGCGGGCGGCGGCGCCTGCGTGCGATTCGGCGTGACGGCGGAGGCCCGCGACGGGGTGCTATTCCAGCTGGAAAGTGGAGAAATGGAAATCATGGCGCTGTCACCTTGCAAGTGGCGGAAAGAGGCATCATAAAATATCGATATGGTTAATTTTTTTGCAATCACCTGGCGCCAGGCAAACCTTGCGTCACGTTATCTAGCGTGGTGGCAAGTACTGCATGGCAATACTGCATTAACGGCAAGAAACGGCAAAGCATGAGCGTCGGGTAAATGAAACATTTTCATGCCGCCGGCCTTGCCGACCCCAACAAGTTGAATCACTGCCGGGAATGTCCATTAAAATGCCACCATGGAACATAAGATTCTGCGCGCCCCGCTGGCCAGCTTTACCGACTTGTTGCTCGACGCCGTGTGCATGGTCGACGTGGACGGACGCTTCGTCTTCGTCAGCGCCGCCTGCGAACGCATCTTCGGCTACACGCAGCAGGAAATGGTCGGCAAGCAGATGCTCGACATGGTCGCCCCGGCCGACCGCGCCCGCACCCTGGCCGCCGCGCGCGCCATCATGGATGGCCATGCGCAGACGCACTTTGAAAACCGCTACGTGCGCAAGGATGGCAGCCTGGCGCACATCATGTGGTCGGCCCGCTGGTCCGCCGCCGACCAGTTGCGCGTGGCGGTGGCGCGCGACATCACCTTGCTGAAACAGGCGCAGGCAAAGCAGGCTGCGCTGTACGCCATTTCCGAAGCCATGCAGGCGACGCAGGACTTGCCCGCCTTGCTGCATTGCATCCAGCACATCATCGGCGAACACTTGCCGACGCACAGCCTGACCTTGCTGCTGCATGACGAACACGGCATCCAGCCGCCCATCACCTGCCACGCGGACGACAGCGCGCCACAGCCGACCTCGTCCCTGGCCAGCCTGCTGTGCGACGAAGTCCTGCGCAGCGGCCGTCCCCTGCTACTGCAGGCGGGACAACTGGCCGGCCTGCCGGCGGCGCTGCAAACGGCGGCCGGCGCCCTGTCCTCGTGCTGGCTGGGCGTGCCGCTGTATTCCTCGCTGGGCAGCATCGGCGTGCTGGCCTTGCAAGGCGAGCAGGCTGCCGTCATCGGCACGGAGCAAGACCTGGATTTGCTGCAGTTCGTTGCCAAGCAACTTGCCACCGCCATCGAGCGCCGGCAGTTGCAGACGCAAATGCAGTTCATGGCCATGCACGATGAGCTGACACGCCTGCCGAACCGCCGCCTGTTCCACGACCGCCTGCACACGGCGTTCGCGCGCGCGCACCGCCAGGAAGGCCGGCTGTCGCTGCTGTTCCTGGACTTGAACAACTTCAAGCGGGTCAACGACGAGCACGGCCATGCCTGCGGCGACCTGCTGCTGCAAACGGTGGCGAGCCGCCTGCGCGATTGCATGCGCGAAACCGACACCCTGGCCAGGATGGGCGGCGATGAATTCGTCGTGCTTCTGGAAAGCAATGTCACGCCGGCGGACGTCAAGCTGATCGAGCAAAAGATCCACGCGGCCCTGGCCGCGCCGCTGCACCTGGGCGACGGGCAGTCATTGCAGATCGCCGTCAGCATCGGCGTGGCCCACTACCCGGAAGATGGCGATAGCATGCAACTGCTGCTGCGCCATGCGGACCGGGCCATGTACGCCTCAAAAATGCTGGCCACCGCCTCGCGCTAGCGGGCGCCTGCCCTCCTGGCGACAGTGCCCCCATGCTATACTTTTGCGCGATGCTAAGACTCTTCAAAACATGGCTGATCCTGCTGCTGATCGTGGCGGTGCCGCTGCAAGCGGCGGCCGCGGGCGCCATGCGGACGTGCGCCGCGTCGCCTGCCGTCGCAGTGGCGGCGGCCTGCCAGCATCAGGCCGCGCAGTCCGCTGCCGTTCCGCACAACGCCGACACGCCAGAAGAAAACACGAAGCCTCCTGCCAAGCACGCCGCATGCGGCGCCTGTTCCAGCTGTTGCCTGGGCACGCTGATGGCGCCCTGCCCCGCCCTGCCTGCCGCCGCCTGCACCGGCGCGCAGCAAGTCGCCATCGCCACGGCCACCATGCTGACGGGCTTCATTCCCGACGGCCCGCGCCGGCCGCCGCGACCGCTTTCCGCATAAATTCCAAGCTCGTCCCAAGCAAGCCACCAAGGTGGCCACCATAGCCCTATTCCGTCTGAAAGCAACACCATGATCAAACACGTCTTACTGCGCGGCGCCTTCGCCGCCATGCTGGGCTTGCCCACATTCGCCATGGCGGCCCTGCCCGTCATTGAAGTCTACAAGAGCGCCTCGTGCGGCTGCTGCTCCGACTGGATCAAGCACCTGGAAGCGAACGGCTTCACGGTGCGCGCGAAAAACGTCGAGATGCCGGCGCAATACCGCAAGCTGGCCGGCATTCCCGACGCGCTCGGTTCCTGCCATACGGGCCTCGTCAACGGCTACGCCATCGAAGGCCATGTACCGGCCAGCGAGATCAAGCAACTGCTGCGCGAGAAACCCAAGGCGAAAGGCCTGGCCGTGCCGGCAATGCCGATGGGCTCGCCAGGCATGGAAGGACCGCGCAAGGATGCGTATGACGTCTTGCTGGTCAAAAACAATGGCGGCACCGAGGTCTACAAGCACTACAAGTAAACCTGAACGGAAATGAAAAACGCCGCCGGAATCGCTTCCGGCGGCGTTTTTTTTTAATCAGGCAGCGCTAAAAGCCCGCTGCCGATCAAGCTTACATCAGATGCTGTCGAGCACGGCATTCAGGCTGGCGCTAGGACGCATGACCGCTTCCGTCTTCGCCGGATCTGGCAGGTAGTAGCCGCCGATATCCGTTTCCTTGCCTTGTACTGCTTTCAGCTCGGCAACGATCTTTTCTTCGTTCTCGGCCAGGGCCTTGGCCACTGGCGCGAAGTGCGCCGCCAGTTCCGCGTCATCCTTCTGTGCCGCCAGGGCTTGTGCCCAGTACATGGCCAGGTAGAAATGGCTGCCGCGGTTGTCCAGCTCGCCCGTGCGTGGCGATGGCGACTTGTTGTTGTCCAGCAGCTTGCCGGTGGCTTCATCCAGGGTTTTCGCGAGGATTTTGGCCTTCGCATTGCCCGTCTTGATGCCCATGTCTTCCAGCGACACGGCCAGTGCCAGGAACTCGCCCAGCGAATCCCAGCGCAGATGGTTTTCTTCCACCAGCTGCTTGACGTGCTTCGGTGCCGAACCGCCGGCGCCCGTTTCGTACATGCCGCCACCGGCCATCAATGGCACGATCGACAGCATCTTGGCGGACGTGCCCAGTTCCAGGATCGGGAACAGATCGGTCAGGTAGTCGCGCAGGATGTTGCCGGTCACCGAGATGGTGTCCAGGCCGCGGAAGGCGCGTTCCAGGGTGTAACGCATGGCGCGCGTCTGCGACATGATCTGGATATCCAGGCCCTTGGTGTCGTGCTCCTTCAGGTAAACCTGTACCTTCTTGATGACTTCGTTCTCGTGCGGACGGTAGGAATCGAGCCAGAACACGGCAGGCATGCCCGAGTTGCGCGCGCGCGTGACGGCCAGCTTGACCCAGTCGCGGATCGGCGCGTCCTTGACCTGGCACATGCGCCAGATGTCGCCCTCTTCCACCGTTTGCGTCAGCAGCACTTCGCCCGTTTCCAGGTCGGTGATGTTGGCGATGCCGCCTTCCGGCACTTCAAACGTCTTGTCGTGCGAACCATATTCTTCCGCTTGCTGCGCCATCAGGCCCACGTTCGGCACGGTGCCCATGGTCTTCGGATCGAAGTTGCCATGCCATTTGCAAAAGCCAATCATTTCCTGGTAGATGCGCGCGAAAGTCGATTCCGGCATCACGGCCTTGACGTCCTTCGGACGGCCATCGGCGCCCCACATCTTGCCGCCGATGCGGATCATGGCTGGCATCGACGCGTCGACGATGATGTCGTTCGGCGAATGGAAGTTGGTGATGCCCTTGGCCGAATCGACCATGGCCAGTTCCGGACGGTTGGCGTGGCAGGCGTGCAGGTCCTTGAGGATTTCATCCTTTTGCGACGCTGGCAGGGTGTCGATCTTGTCGTACAGGTTGCTCATGCCATTGTTGACATTCACGCCCAGCTTGTCGAACAATTCGGCGTGCTTGGCGAACGCGTCCTTGTAGAAGATGCGCACGCAGTGACCGAAGACGATCGGGTGCGACACCTTCATCATGGTGGCCTTGACGTGCAGCGAGAACATCACGCCCGTCTTGAAGGCGTCGTCGATTTCCTTCTCGTAGAACTCCAGCAGCGCTTTCTTGCTCATGAACATGCTGTCGATGATTTCGCCCGCTTGCAGCGATACCTTCGGTTTCAGCACGATGGTCTTGCCCGAGGCCGTGACCAGTTCCATCTTGACGTCGCGCGCCTTTTCCAGCGTCAGCGATTTTTCGCCATGGTAGAAGTCGCCATGGTGCATGTGCGACACGTGGGTTTGCGACGCCTGGCTCCACTCGCCCATCGAATGCGGGTGCTTGCGCGCATACTCTTTGACGGCTTTCGGTGCGCGGCGGTCGGAATTGCCTTCGCGCAGGACCGGGTTGACCGAGCTGCCGATGCACTTGCCGTAGCGGGCCTTCAAGGCCTTCTCTTCGTCCGTCTTCGCATCTTCCGGGTAATCCGGCAGCTTGTAGCCACGGCCTTGCAATTCGCGCACGCAGGCGATCAACTGGCCTTGCGAAGCGCTGATGTTGGGCAGCTTGATGATGTTGGTGTCCGGATTCTGGGTCAATTTGCCCAGTTCAGCCAGGGTGTTCGGGACTTTTTGCGCGTCCGTCAGGAATTCAGGAAATTCAGCCAGTACACGCGACGCCACCGAAATATCGCTGGCGACCACGTCCACGCCAGCCGGCGCGGTGAATTTTTTGATAATTGGCAGCAGGGAATACGTCGCGAGCAGCGGCGCCTCGTCAGTCAGCGTGTAGATGATTTTGGATTTTTGTGTTGCCATGTTCATTCCCTTGTATGCGGTGATGCCTGGTGGTTAACTTTCTTCATTCCAAACACAGGACGGTTAGCCTTGCTTTGGACGGCTAGTGTGCCGGCGGTGACGCCGTGCTTGCCCACCGCGTATTTTAGACTGTCCTGCCGCTGTTTGTGTATCCGATGGCGACGAATCTTATATAAGACAGCAAATATCCTGAGTTGAAGGCCCAGGATGGCCATTTTCCGTGCTGAAATGCCCTCCAGCCATGCGCGCGGCATGTACGCGACCGTGGCGGCAATGGATATTTAATCATTATAAATCGTAATGATTCTCATTTATAATATCCTGAGTGCAATTCCTCCCTATCAACTTCATACGCTTGCCCCTGATGCCCATTCCACATTCCCGACTCGCCCACCCCCACCTCACCACCCGGCTGATCCTCGCCGGCCTGCTCGTCGCCAGCGTGACGCCGCAGGCGATCGCCCAGGCGACAACCGAAGCGTCCGCCCCGCTCGCCACCGTGCTGGTCAACGGACAAGCCGAAGCGGACGCCGGCGGACAAATCGCCAAGAGCGCGCGCGCCGGCATGCTGGGCGAAAAGGACTTGCTCGACACGCCGTTCAGCGTCAACAGCTACACCAGCCAGCGGATGCTGGACCAGCAGGCGCTGACCCTGGCCGAGGTGCTGGGCGGCGATCCGTCCACGCGCTTCACGGGCCAGATCGGCGGCGTCACGGATTCCTTCTTCATCCGCGGCTTTCCCCTCAACGAGGGCAATCTGAGCGAAGTGGCGTTTGACGGCGTGTATGGCGTCTCGCCCAACTACCATTTATTTACGGAGTATCTGCAGAGCGTGGAAGTGCTCAAAGGGCCGGCCGCTCTGCTGTACGGCATGTCGCCGAACGGCGGCGTGGGCGGCGTCGTCAACGCCGTGCCAAAACGCTCCTTGCCGCGCGACCTGACGCGCTTGAGCGTCGATTACGGCGCGGGCTCGCAAGCTGGCGCGGCCATCGACGTCAGCCGCCGCTTCGGCGAGGACCGGCGTTTCGGCGTGCGCTTCAACGGCTTGCACCGCCAGGGCAACACGCCGCTCGACCACCAGACGTCGCGCGCGGAAGTGGCGGCCATCGCCCTCGATTACCAGGGACAGCGGCTGCGCGCTTCGCTCGACCTGATCGAGCAATACCAGTGGATCGACGCGCCCACGCGCCCCTTCCTCGTGGCCGCGCGCCTGCCCGTGCCGGCAGCGCCCGACGGCCGCCGCAACATCGCCCAATCCTGGGGCTGGTGGAAATCGAACGACCTGGCCACCCTGGGCAAGATTGAGTACGACCTGAACGATAACGTCACCGTCTTTGCCGACGCGGGCGGCACGCGCTCCGACGTGTCGCGCTATT
Organism: Janthinobacterium rivuli; assembly: GCF_009208735.1. Lineage (GTDB taxonomy): Bacteria > Pseudomonadota > Gammaproteobacteria > Burkholderiales > Burkholderiaceae_D > Janthinobacterium. The sequence continues at coordinate 129,813 of NZ_WFLJ01000016.1, forward strand.
CGGACCAGACGCCGACCATCACCAGCGCGGCCGGCGACATGACGGTCACGCCCATGCACTGGAAATTCCGCGTGCGCCGCGCCAGCGCGGACACGGGCGTGCGCCCGCGCTTTCGCACGGGCGGCGTCGAGCATGCGCTGGTCGTGATGGGCAATGTCTACCGGGACGAATTTGGCAGCGTCAGCAATTCCGGCAAGCTGATCGCCTCGAATATCTACCACCCTGTCGCCGTGGCCGACCCCGGCATTGCCGCGCCGGCCCGCGCGCCGAAGCTGTCCGCCTCCACGCTGTCCAGCCTGGCCGTGGCCGACACGCTGGACATGCTGGACCAGCGCGTGCAGCTGACTCTGGGCGTGCGCCGCCAGCTGGTCGAAGCGAAAAACTACCATGCGACGACGGGCGCGCTGACCACGCACTACAAGCAGCGCGCCCTGACGCCGCTGGCCGGCATCGTCGTCAAGCCATTGCGCCACGTGTCGCTGTACGCGAACTATATCGAGGGCCTGAGCAAGGGCGATATCGCGCCGAACATCGCCGACAACGCGGGCCAGGTGTTCGCGCCCTACAAGAGCAAGCAGTATGAAGTGGGCACGAAGGCCGATTTCGGCGTGGTGCTGGCAACCGCGGCCGTGTTCCAGGTGAGCAAACCGAGCGGCCAGCTGTACGGCAAGGTCTACAGCATGGACAGCGAGCAGCGCAACCGCGGCCTGGAGCTGAACCTGTCAGGCGCCGCCAGCAAGGCCGTGCGCCTGCTGGCCGGCATCACCTTGCTCGACGGCCGCCTGGTGAAGACCAACAACGCCGCCACCATGGGCAAGCGCCCCGTGGGCGTGCCCACGGCCATGGCCAACCTGGGGGGCGAATGGGATGTGCCGTTCTGGCCCGGCCTGACGGCCACGGGCGCCGTCAGCTACACCGGCAAGCAGTATGTCGACCAGGCGAATCTGCAGTCGGTGCCGTCATGGACCAAGGTGGACCTGGGCTTGCGCTACCGCACTGCCATCGCCGGCAAGGCGACGACCTTGCGCGCCGGCCTGATGAACGCGTTCGACCGCCATTACTGGGCCGGCGTGGCTTCGTATGGCACGGTCTCGCAATCGGCGCCCCGCAGCGTGCAACTGTCGGCCGCCGTGGATTTCTGACGGGCACAGTCGGAAACAGTAAAAATAGCAAGAAGCAATAGCAACAAGCAGACCAAGCCACCGTCAATGGCGCCAGGACCCACCGCCGGTCCTGGCGCCATCGGCAAACGGCGACACTCGCCCAGCGGCGCGATAAGCCGCACCGCAGCGCATTTCCTACCTCCCCGCCACTGCCAGGCACACTGCCACCGCCATCGCGCCTGCCTCGCCGCGTCGACAAGGACGCAACGCCGAACGACAACTACATTGATATTTGTCAAATTGACCGCCCGAGGCCTGGGCTACTGTCGGTGCCATCTTTGATTTGAAACAGAAACTCTGCAGCCAAGAATCGACCATTCCAGAAACAACGCCAGTTCTCGCCAGGCTCTTCATTCCCCAGCCGATAGCGCTCGCCAAGTGCGGTAACACCCAGCGTCCCCACCTCCCTTGCCTACACGTGCAGGGGAAACTTTTGCTAGCGATTTTGCAACTTTTTGATTAATGAACGTTAAAAAGGAATTTCGTATGAGCACGTATTCTGACATTTGCATCGTAGGCGCCGGCATAGGCGGCCTGACTTGCGCCACCCGCCTGATCGATGCCGCCGCCAGCAGGCAGCTGCGCATCCGGGTCTTCGACCTGAATCCCACCGTCGGCGGCCGCATCCAGTCGCGAAGGATAGACGGCGAGGAAATCGCCGAACTCGGCGCCGCCCGCTACTCGCCGCAGCTGCATCCGCATTTCCAGCAGTTGATGCAGGGCAGCGGACTGCCGCATGCCGTCTACCCGTTCACCGAGGTCATTTCCCACGACAGCGTGCTGGAAGAGCTGAAGGCAACGCTGCATGGCCTGAGCCCGATGCTCAAGGAGCATCCGAACGACTCCTTCCTCGAGTTCGTCAGCCATTACCTGGGCGCCGCCAAGGCCACCCACATCATCAAGGCGACCGGCTATGACGCCCTGCTGCTGCCGATGGTGTCGGCGGCCATGGCCTACGACATCATCAAGAAACACCCGGAAACGCAGCACTTTACGGAAAACGCCGCCAACCAGTGGCGCTATGCCACCGACGGCTACCACGCGTTGCTGTGCCAGTTGCAGTACCAGGCCCAGGCCGCCGGGGTGGAATTCCGCCTCGAACACCGCTTGCTGTCCGTTGAAAAATCCGGCGCCGACCATGTGCTCGCCTTCAGCCACCTGGGCGACACGCAGATGCACCGCACGCGCCACCTGGTGATGGCCATCCCGCCGTCCGCCATGCCGCGCCTGAACCTGGATTTCCCGAACGCCTGGAGTCCGTTCCAGTACGACTCGCTGCCCCTGTTCAAGGGATTCCTCACGTTCGACACGGCCTGGTGGGAGGCGCTGGGGCTGACCGACAAGGTGCTGATGGCGGCCAATCCCCTGCGCAAGATCTACTTCAAGAGCGACAAGTATGTGCTGTTCTACACCGACAGCAAAAGCGCCACCTACTGGCGCGACAGCCTGGAACTCGGTGAAGGCGTGTATCTGCAACGCGTCCGCCGCCACCTGGAAGACGTCCTGCCGCTCGATGGCCAGCCGCTGCCGCCGATCAAGGCGCACTTCCACAAATTCTGGCCGCATGGCGTCGAGTTTTGCGTGGAGCCGGAAGCCGAGCACCCGGCCGTCCTGCTGCACCGGGACGGCATCATCTCCTGCTCGGATGCCTATACCGCGCATTGCGGCTGGATGGAAGGCAGCCTGATCAGTGCCCAGCACGCCAGCGGCCTGTTGCTGCAGCGGCTAGATCAACGGGACGACGTCGTCGCCGCCAACGATACCTTCATCACTTCCTCGACCGAGCGCGCATGAGCCTACTTGACTTCCCCCGCCTGCATTTTCGGGGTTTTGCCCGCGCCAATGTGCCGACGGGGAATCGCAATACGCACGGCAACATCGATATCGCCACGAATACGGTATCGATGGCGGGCGAGCCTGTCGACCTGAGCAGGCCGCCGGCTGAGTTCCATGCATACCTGAAACAGCTTGCTCCCCGCTTCAATGCAGCGGGCAAACCCGATCCGGACGGCATCTTCAGCCTGGCGGCAGGCCACAATTTTTGCGGCAATAATCATTTTTCGTGGGAAAACGCGAGGATCACGGGCGTCCAGCTGCGCCATGGCGAGGTCGATACGCAAGACCCGCTGGTGGGCGCCAAGCTGGGCCTGTGGGGCCACTACAACGAGTACCTGCGCACGACCTTCAACCGCGCCAGGTGGATCGACAACAACCCGGCCCAGCCGGACACCACGCTGATCTACGCCGGCCAGTTCACCTTGAGCGACAAGCTGGCCACGCCCAACACGCCCACGCTGTTTACCGCCGACATCGCGCAGGCGCACTCGGTGCGCTGGCTCGGTAGCGGCCACATCAAGGAACGCGACGGGCATTTCCTCGATGAGGAAATCGGCCGCTCCAGGCTGTTCCAGTTCTCCGTGTCCAAGCAAGACCCGCATTTCCTGTTCAATCCAGACCTGCCGCTGCCGGCCAGCATGCATGCCTTGCAGCAAGCCCTGGACGACGACGAGGTGCTGGGCCTGACGGTGCAGTATGCCCTGTTCAATATGTCGACGCCGCCAAAACCCGATTCCCCCGTGTTCTACGACCTGGCCGGCAGCATCGGCCTGTGGCGGCGCGACGAGCTGGCCACCTATCCGGCCGGCCGCCTGCTGCAGCCGCGCCAGGGCGGCCTGGGACCGGTGCTGGTGCAACTGCATGCGGACCGCGTTGCGTTCAACATGCCGACCGCCATCCCCTTCACCACGCGCGACGCGGGCGCCGTGTCGGAACAGCATCCCACGCATGCCCTGGGCGGCAAGCAGGCGCTCGGCGACCTGCTGCTGCATGACGGCGCCGGCACCGTGCTGGCCCGCATTCCGGAACCGCTATACCGCGATTACTGGCGCCATCACGGCGTCTTCGACGTGCCGCTGCAACATGCCCCCACCGCAGGTTCGCTCAGCCTGGGCAGCGCGCAGGCGCAGTGGGACGAGGCCGACTGGGTACTGCAATCGGACAGCAACCATCTGTACCTGGAAGCGCCGAACGCGAGCAAGCACGCGGCATTCCCGCAGACGATCACCGTGCAAAGCCGCTTTCGCGGCGCGCTGGCGGCGCCGGAGGCCCTGCAAGCACAGGCCGAGGACGGCGCCCTGCTGACCGTGGAGCGGCAGCCGTCGCCGCTCGGGCACGGCTACACGGCACTGACCCTGACGGGACGCCGGCCGGGCGCGACCCGCATCGTGCTGGGGGCTGGCAAGGACAAACAATACCTCGGCGTGCGCGTGCTGCCCGACGACTGGGACCTCGACGACGTGCCGGCGGAACGGGTCGACTACGCCTTCCTCTACCGGCATGTGATGAGTTACTACGAGCTCGTGTATCCCTTCATGTCGGACAAGGTCTTCAGCCTGGCGGACCAGTGCAAATGCGAAACGTATGCGCGCCTGATGTGGCAGATGTGCGATCCGCAAAACCGCGACAAGAGCTACTACATGCCCAGCACGCGCGAACTGTCGCTGCCGAAATCGCGCCTGTTCCTGAAATACCTGACGCAGATCGAGGCAAAGGCCAGGGCGGCGGTGCCGGCACCGGCCACGCCGCACGCCATCGGCAGCAAGGCGGAACTGATCGGCGAGCTGAAAAAGGTCATCGACCTGGAGCTGTCGCTCATGCTGCAATACCTGTATGCCGCGTATTCCATTCCCAATTATGCGCAAGGGGCGGCGCTGGTGCAGGCGGGCCGCTGGCTGCCGGCCGAGCTGGAGCTGGCCTGCGGCGCCGAAGACCGGCGCCGCAACAGCGGCACGCGCGGCATGTTGCTGGAAATCGCCCACGAAGAAATGATTCACTATTTATTAGTCAACAATGTGCTGATGGCGCTCGGCGAACCGTTCCATAGAGGCGCCCCGGTGCTGGGCCAGCAAGCGCGCCAGCGTTTCGGCCTGGACACGGAATTTGCATTCGAGCCATTTTCCGAGCACGTGCTGGCCCGTTTCGTGCGTTTCGAATGGCCCGACTACCTTCCCACGCCAGGCAAGTCCATCGCCACCTTCTATATCGCGATCCGCCAGGCCGTAGCCGAGCTGCCCGGCCTGTTCGAGAGCGGCGGCGGCAAGCGCGGCGGCGAACATCATTTGTTCCTGAAAGAACTGACCAACCGCGCCTATCCCGGCTACCAGCTGGAAGTGTCCGACCGCGACAGCGCGCTGTTCGCCATCGACTTCGTCACCGAGCAGGGCGAAGGCGTGGCCGTCGATTCGCCGCATTTCGCCTCTTCGCACTTCCAGCGGCTGCGCACCGTCGCCGGCAAGTTTTCGGCCTGCGGCAAGCCTTTCGAGCCGGCGCTGCCAGCGCTGAAGAATCCGGTGCTGACAGCGCGGGCGGACTGCAGCCTGGTGACGGATCAAACGGCGCGCGCGCTGATGCAGCTGTATCAAGGCTGCTACGAGCTGACCTTCCTGCTGATGGCGCACCATTTCGCGCAGCGGCCGCTGGGCAGCCTGCGCCGCTCGCGCCTGATGAACGCCTCCATCGATATCATGACCGGCCTGTTGCGTCCCCTGTCGGCGGCCCTGATGAACATGCCATCGGGCGTGCCCGGCCGCCACGCGGGACCGCCCGTGCCCGAACCGGTCGACAGCCAGGTCAGCGGCGACTACAGCCTGGGCTGCGACATGCTGGCGCAGAAATGCCAGGCGCTGGCGCAGTACGCGCGCGGCCTGGAGAGCGATGTCATCGGCATGGCGCCGATAGAAATGTTGGAGTTTTTTAATCAGCAACTTACCGATTTATCTCGGGGAAAGATGTCAAGAGAGGCCTGAAATGCATAAAATCATTATCGTCGGCGGCGGCCTGGCAGGTAGCCTCAGCGCCATTTATCTGGCGCAACGGGGGCACGATGTCCACGTGATCGAAAAACGCGGCGATCCGCTGCTGGAGCATGCCGCCAACGCCGACCCGGTCAATTCGCGCGCCATCGGCGTGAGCATGACGGTGCGCGGCATCAAGGCCGTCCTGGGCGCTGGCATCAGCAAACAGGAGCTCGACCAGTGCGGCGAACCCATCGTCGGCATGGCCTTCAGCGTGGGCGGGCGGCACCGGATACGCGAGCTGACCTCGCTCGAAGGCCTGTTTCCCCTGTCGCTGGACCGCACGGCCTTCCAGCGCCTGCTGAACCGGCATGCCGCCCTGCACGAGGTGAAGTATTACTTTGAGCACAAATGCCTGGATGTCGACCTGGAAAGAAAGATCGTGCTGGTCCAGGGTTCGGACGGCGCCGTGCAGCAACTATATGGCGACCTGGTGATTGGCGCCGACGGCGCCCACTCGGCCGTGCGGCGCGCCATGCAAAGCGGCATGCGCCGTTTCGAGTTCAAGCAGAGCTACTTCCGCCACGGCTACAAGACGCTGGTGTTGCCGGACGCGGCAGATCTCGGTTTCCGCAAGGATTTGCTGTATTTTTTCGGCATGGATTCCAAGGGCCTGTTTGCCGGCCGCGCCGCCACCATCCCGGACGGCAGCATCAGCTTTGCCCTGTGCCTGCCCTACACCGGCACGCCCAGCCTGGGCACGCTCAACCGCGAAGCCATGGCCGACTTCTTCAGCCGCTACTTCGGCAGCCTGCCGCCGGAGCGCCGCAAGGAGATGCTGGACCAGTTCATGGTACTGCCCAGCAACGACCTCATCAATGTCCGCTCCAGCACCTTCCACTACAAGGCCAATATCCTGCTGATCGGCGATGCGGCGCATGCCACCGCCCCGTTCCTCGGACAAGGCATGAACATGGCGCTGGAAGACGTCCACGTCTTCGTTTCCCTGCTGGAAAAGCACGGCAATGCCCTGGGCCCTGCCCTGTCCGAGTTCACGCAGCAGCGCAAGGTGCAGGCGGACGCCATGCAGGACATGGCGATCGCCAACTATGAAGCGCTGAGCAATCCGAATCTGATTTTCTTCCTGCAGACGCGCTACACGCGCTACATGCACAAGAAATTCCCCCGTGTTTATCCGCCGGACATGGCGGAGAAACTGTACTTCACATCGGTTCCCTACGATGAGTTGCAGCAAATCCAGAAGAAACAAAACGTTTGGTACAAACTTGGAAGGGTAAATTAATGAACATTCTCGTCATCGGCGCAGGCCCCGCAGGCCTGCTCTTCGCCAGCCAGATGAAACAGGCCCAGCCCGGCTGGAATATCAGCATTACGGAAAAAAACACCCCGGAGGAAGTGCTGGGCTGGGGTGTGGTGCTGCCGGGACGGCCGCCGCGCCATCCGGCCAATCCGCTCTCTTACCTGGAGCAGCCGGAACGGCTCAATCCGCAGTTCCTGGAAGAATTCAAGCTCGTGCATCACGAGCAGCCCAACCTGATGAGCACGGGCGTTACCCTGTGCGGCGTCGGACGCCAGGCCCTGGTGCAAGCCCTGCGCGCCAAATGCGTGGCGGCCGGCATCGCCATCCGCTACGAAACGCCGCCAGCCGATAAGGCGCAGCTGGAAGCCGGGTACGACCTGGTGGTGGTCTCGAATGGCGTCAATTACAAATCGCTGGACTTGCCGCCAGCGTTGACGCCGCACATCGATTTCGGCCGCAACAAATACATCTGGTACGGCACCACCCAACTGTTCGACCAAATGAACCTGGTGTTCCGCAGCAATGAACAAGGCATTTTCATTGGCCATGCCTACAAATATTCGGACACGATGAGCACCTTCATCGTCGAATGCAGCGAAGAAACGTATGCCAAGGCCGGGCTGGAAGCGCTTTCCGAGCGCGATGCCGCCGCGTATATCGCCAGGACGTTCAAAGCCGAACTCGGCGAGCACGGGCTGCAGAGTCAACCAGGCCAGGGCTGGCGCAACTTCATGACCCTCAGCCACGAGCGGGCCGGCGACGGCAAGTTCGTCCTGCTGGGCGATGCGCTGCAATCGGGGCATTTTTCCATCGGCCACGGCACCACCATGGCGGTGGTGGCGGCCCTGCTGCTGGTGAAAATCCTCCATACCGAAACCGGCACGGCCGCAGCCCTGGACGGTTTCAATGCCCGCGCCATGCCCTTGATGCAATTGTTCAAGGACCACGCCAACAGCAGCCGCCTGTGGTTTGAAAGCGTGGGCGAGCGTATCGGGCTGAGCAACGCAGAGCTGACCGCCAGCTTCGACGCCCGCCGCAAGGACTTGCCGTCGCTACAAGAAGCGCTGATGGCCAGCCTTGGCTACGCGCTGGGCCGCTAGGGAGCTGCCATGCCGACACACCCCGCCCCGCCGCTGCTGCCGATACAATGGAGCAGCGCCTATATTTCCTACTGGACGCCGATGCAGGAGGACGACCAGGTCACGTCCGGCTATTGCTGGTTCGATTATGCGCGCAACATCTGCCGCATCGATGGCCTGTTCAATCCCTGGACGGAAAAGGAACATGGACACCTGCTGTGGATGTCGGAAATCGGCGACGCCAGGCGCGAGCAAAGCCGCAAGCAGAAAGTGGCCTACGCAAGGCAAGCGGAGGCGGCTGGCGAGCAGCTGCAGGGCACGGCGCTGGCCGATGAGGTGACCCCGGTCCATCAGCTGTTCCTGCCGCAGGCGGTGCTGCCGGACGGCGGCGCCCGTCACGATGGCCGCCACACCGTGCTGGGCCGGGAAGCGGACGCCTGGGTGGTCGAGCGGGCGGGCAAGCCGTCATCGGTCTTTTACCTGGAGGCCGGCGGCAACCGCCTGCTGCGCATGATCACGGGCAACGACCCGCAGCACCTTTCGGTACGCGACTTCCCCAACCTGTTTGTCGGCGACATTCCCGACAGCGTCTTTACGTCTTGCAACACCTGAGCGGGGCGTGGCGCGCGCAAGGGCCGCTTGCGGCCGGGGCGCGCGCCACGCCTGGCGAGTGTTTTGGTGATTACTTTCGAAGGATATTGCTATGCCGCTGGTTGTCTACATTCTGGGGTTGACGATCTTTTCGTTGACGACATCCGAATTCATGGTGGCGGGCATGATGCCGTCGCTGGCCCTGGCCATGGACGAACCGGTGACGCGGATCGGCTATCTGATCTCGCTCTACGCCATGGGCATGGTCATCGGCGGTCCGCTGAGCACCATCGTCCTGCTCAAGCTGCGCGTGCCGAACAAGAAGGGATTGCTGTGGCTGCTGTGCCTGTATGTCCTTGCCCAATCCGTCGCCGCGTCCGCCACCAGCTATGACATCCTGGCCATCGCGCGGGTGGTCACGGGCGTGGCCGCCGCCACCTGCTTTGGCCTGTCCCTGGCGATCTGTGCCGACATCGTCGCGCCCAACGCGCGCGGACGCGCCGCCGCCGTCGTGATCGGCGGCCTCATGCTCGCTTCCGTGGTGGGCGTGCCGGTCGCCACGCTCATCGACCAGCACCTGGGATGGCGCGCCAGCTTCTGGCTGGTGGTGCTGCTGGCGCTATTGTGCCTGGCGCTCATCACCGTGCTGGTGCCGCGCGCAAAACCATCCGAAGTCGTCAGCCTCGGCAATGAACTGGGGGAATTCCGCAACCGCCACCTGTGGGCGGCGTACGCCAGCAGCGGCCTCATCATCGGAGCGATTTTCGCGGCGTTCAGCTATTTCGCGGCCATCCTGACGGAAATTACCGGTTTTCCAGCATCTTCAATCCCCTGGCTGCTGGGCGTCTACGGCGTCGCCAACGTGGTGGGTAATGCCGTGGTCGGCCGCTACGCGGACCGCTACACCACCGTCATCATGGTCTGGGGCATGGTCATCCTCAGTATCAGCCTGGCGCTGTTCGCCGTCTTTGCGCACGACAAGACCTTCAGCGTCGCCTTGCTGGTCGTCACGGGCCTGGTCGGGATGTCGATGAATCCCGCCATCATCGCCCGCGTGATGAAGACCGCCCACCCGGGGCCGCTGGTCAACACGGTGCACACTTCCGTCATCAACATCGGCCTGGGCGCCGGATCATGGTTAGGCGGCCTCGGCATCGCCGCCGGCTACGGCCTGCGCTCCCCGCTGTGGGTCGGTGTCGCGCTGGCCGTGCTCGGCCTCATCAGCTTGCTGCCTTACCTCGGGCACAGGTCGCGCGATTCGGTTCTGTCGCATTAACGGCTGGCGGCGCGGCTGGCATTGCCAACCGCCCGCTGCTGTCATCTGCACGCCTGACCGTTGCATTGTTCGACCATGCCATTCGTTTGCGGGTGCCGGGGCGGTGCCAGGCGGTGTTCGATGCCCATGGCGGTACGGACTGTATCGAAGGCCTGCTGGCCAGCTTGATTTTTCAGTGCATTCCAAACCATGCAGTAACGGATGCCCTCAAAAATACCCTCAGCGGATCAGTACTTAGCTGGTCTGTCGAAGGATTTGACAGCCGTCACTGTAGCAGCCGCTTTCCCACAATCATCTTCGATATGAATCAAGAACTTGCGCGTGATGGCCCTCTTCTTGCTCTGACACGTGCTGCAGGCATGACCTGCCTGCGATTGCGTTTCGCCTTCAGTCGCAGCACTTCAAGAGGGGACATCATGAATATCTTCGTACGACGCGTCATGCTGGCCGCCGCCAGCTTGCTGATGGTGGCGCACACCGCTGACGCCGCCAAGCCCAGGACCGAGCTCCTGAGCGGCGCCGGCAGCGGCTGGCTGGCCAGTTGCAATGGCACCGACGGCTGGATCCCCGCCTATGGGCCCTACCCCTATCCGTTCACGATGCCGAATCCCTTCATCAATCCGCTGGGGATACATGCCGACCTGATGTGGTGCTGGCCCGGTCCTGGCGTACCCGAAGCCAGCAGCCCGCCAGGCTCTGCGTACTTCCGCCACCACTTCCACCTGGAGCCGGAAAATGGCGTGAAGCCGCAAGTCGTCGCGCTGATGGCGGCGGTCGGCAACATGGTCTTGATAGTCAACGGCAAGCAGATAGCCAGCTATAACCAGCATGACCATTTGTTGCCCAACGCCCTGCAGACCCCCATCTTGGTCGACCTGACGCCGGCATTGCGGCTCGGAGACAATCAGATCGACATCGTCGCGATCAATAGAGACGCACTATATCACTGGGTATTTTTTGACAGCTACAATTTCAATCACCCGGTGGAAGACGTGCTGGTGCCGCGGGCGCCCGCCCAGATCAGCCTGGTCGGCGACGACGATGACTTCCATGCCGGCGACGAGGCCGACACGCCCCCCAAGTCACAGCACGTACTCGACATGCAACGCAATCTCGTGGCGGCGCCCGCCATCGACCTCGACCAGCCCGCAGTGAACCAGTCGGTGGGACTGACACATGGCATCAGCGTGCCGGAAGGCGCCACCATCACCTCGGCCAGAGTCAAATTGCATATCAGGATGACGGGCGACATCGTCGACAACGACCTCATCCTGTTTAACCAGAGCAACGTCTCCGACGACGGACAATCGAGCACGGTGATCGCCCTGCAGGACCTGCTGGGCTTTCCGCCGCAAGCGGGCGCCACCTATGACCTGATCTGGAATCTGGCCAAGACCCCGCTGCGCAGTTTTCTCGCCGATCCGGTGACGGGGCAGCCCGACGAGGTGCGCAACCTCTTGCCCATGCTGGCAAGCGACCAGCGCGTGGACGTGCTGGCGGCGGACGACACCATGGTCGATTACTCGGAACTGAGCGTCACCTACACCAGCGTCAGCGCCGCGCCGGGCGACTTGAATAACGATAACGCGATCGACCGCGATGACCTGAACATCTTGCTATTGAGCCTAAACACCCTGGCATCGGGCCCGAACGATCCGCGCGACCTCGACCGTGACGGCCGGATCACGGCGCTCGATGTGCGCAAACTGGTGGCCAGATGCAGCCACCCCCTTTGCAAGTAGACAGGCATCGCCATGCGGGCCGTGCACGAACGGCTTGCTCATTTTCCAGGAGAGTGATCATGAAGAAATTTTGTTTTTTAGCCATGTTCTGGCTGGCGTGCCTGAGCTGGGCGCCACTGGCCCAGGCCCTGCAAATGTCCCTGGTGCCGCGCGGCGGCGCCCATATCGCACCGGGCGGCCTGCTGCTCGTCGACCTGAACATCGCCGGCCTGGGGTCTGGCGGCCTGAACACGGAGCTGGGCGTGTTCCACCTGGACCTGTATTACGACCCGGATCTGCTGTTCTATCTGCCAGGCACCTCGGGCTGGGGCACGGCGCTGGGCCAGACGGCTGGCGGCGCCGAAGCCCTGGCGTTCGCCGACGCCAGCACGCCTGGCCTGTTGCGCCTAGACGAAGTGTCGCTGCTCGACGGCCTGACCCTGGGTCAGCTGCAAGGCGATGGCTTCCGGCTCGCCACGCTGGCCTTCCACGTGATGATACCGCCCGGACCGGCGCCGGCTAACACCATTTTGTTCGCCGATGACATCCTGCTGGCCGATGCGGGAGGCAATCTGATTCCGGTGGCGCTGGACCAGACGCCCGTGCTGATATTACAGGTGCCGGAACCGGGCACGCTGGCGTTGCTGGGCCTGGGCATGGCGGCGCTGGCCTGGCAACGGCGCAAGCCCGGCCGGCTGCCCGGGTGCGGCTGAGCGTGTACGCCGCGCGTCAGCGGGCGCCAGCGGGCCAGCGGGCTCGCCGCAGCAAGGCGCACCACGCCAGGGTCGCCGCCGCCACCAGGCCGCACAGCAGCAACGGCCCTGTCGCGGGAATGGCAAAGGCAAACAGCCGCCGCAGCCCTGGCACGCCCAGCACCACCAGCAGCAGCGACACGGCCGCGGCGGCGCTCCAGCCCACATACGGGTTCTTGCCGCCCGGCACCTCCCCGTCCCGGCCCGCCGCGTGGCGGTTGGCATGGATCAGGGCCAGGTTGGAGAGGGTCAGGGCGATGAACACGGCGGCGCGCGCCGCCTCGTCGGACTGGCCCGACAGCCGCGCATGCCAGAACAGGGCCAGCAACATGGCCAGCAGGCCGGCGCCCTGCAGCAAGCCGCGCAGCACGATGGCGCCGTCGAACAGGCGCTGCCGCGGCTGTCGCGGTGGCTGGCGCATGGCGCCCGCCTCCATCGGTTCGGCCTCGAAGACGATGGAGCAGGTGGGATCGATGATCAGTTGCAGAAACAAAATGTGCACCGGCAACAGCAGCAGCGGCCAGCCCAGCAGCACAGGCAGGATCGACAGGCCGGCGATCGGCACGTGTACGGCGACGATGAAGACGATGGCCTTGCGCAGGTTGGCGAACAGGCGGCGGCCGTGGCGGACGGCAGTGAGCAGCGATGAAAAATCATCCTTGAGCAAGACCAGCGCGGCCGCCTCGCGCGCCACGTCCGTGCCGCGCGCCCCCATGGCCACGCCGATGTGCGCCGCTTTCAGGGCGGGCGCATCGTTGACGCCGTCGCCCGTCATGGCGACGATGTCGCCGCGCGCCCGCAAGGCTTGCACCAGGCGCAGCTTTTGCGCCGGCGCGATGCGGCAGCATACGCGCGCCCCGGCCAGGCGGGCCTGCAGCGCGGCGTCGTCCATGCCATCGAGCTCGTCGCCCGTGAGCGGCACGCCGTCCGTGGCGATGCCCGCCTGGTGCGCGATCGACAGGGCTGTGGCGGGATGGTCGCCCGTGATCATCACCACGCGCATGCCGGCGTCACGGCACTGCGCCACGGCCGCCGGCACGTCGGGCCGCACGGGGTCTTCCAGCGCCAGCAGGCCGAGGAAGACGAAAGCAAAAGCATGCTGGTCCGACGGCAGGGGCGGCGCGGCGAAAGTGGCGCAGGCGACGCCGATCACGCGCATGCCGCTGTCGGCCAGGGCCGCCACCTGCGCCGCGATGCGCGCGCCATGCGCCGGCGCCAGGTGGCACAGGTCCATGATGGCTTCCGGCGCGCCCTTGGCGGCGATCACGTAGTCTTGCCGGCTGGGCGAGCGCCACACGCGCGACATGGCCAGCATCTGGCGCGACAGCGGGTAATCGTCGATCAGCGCCCAGTCCGCATGCAGGTGTTCCGTATTTGCCAGCAAGCGGGCGCCGGCCGCGCCGATGGCCGCCTCCATGGGGTCGAACGCTTGCCGGTGGCTGGCCAGCACCGCGTATTCGAGCAAACCGTGCAGTTCTTCCGGCAGGGGCGGCTCCGGCGCCTGGCCGCACGCGTAGGCCGCCTCTTCCGACCACAGGCGGCGCAGCTGCATACGGTTGCTGGTCAGGGTGCCTGTCTTGTCGACGCACAACACCGTCGTCGCCCCCAGCAATTCGATGGCCGGAATGCTGCGGGCCAGCACCTGTTCGCGTCCCAGGCGCCAGGCGCCCAGCCCCAGGAACAGCGTCAGGATCACCGGCAGCTCTTCCGGCAGCAGGGCCATGGCCAGGGTCAGCCCGACCAGCAAGCCGCGCAGGGCGTCGCCGTGCAGCCACCAGTAGGCGATGCCGAGCGCGGCCGCCAGGGTCAGCGCGCCGATGGCCACGCCGCGCACGACGCGCCGCGTTTCCTGCTGGATCGGCGTCAGTTCCCCGCCCAGCGCCGCCAGCGAGGCGCCGATGCGCCCCAGCGCGCTGTGCGCGCCCGTCGCCGTCACGCTGCCGCTGGCCGTGCCCTGCGTGATCAGGGTGCCCGCGTACACGCAGCCGGGCGGCAGCTTCATGACCGGCACCGACTCGCCCGTCAGCATCGATTCATCGGCCATCAGGTTCGACGCCGTCAGCAGGGCGATATCGGCCGGCACGCGGTCGCCTTCGGCCAGCAGCACCAGGTCGCCGCGCACCAGCTCGCGCCCGGCGATGCGCGTCTGGCGGCCATCGCGGATCACCAGGGCGCGCGGACTGGACAGGTCGCGCAAGGCGCACAGCGAGCGTTCGGTGCGCTGCCGCTGAACATAGCTGATGCCGATGACCAGCACCACGAATCCCAGCAGCATGAGGGCTTCCTGGCGGTCGCCCAGCAGCAGATAGATGGCGCCGCACGCCAGCAGCAGCAAAAACATCGGTTCGCGCAGAATATCGGCCAGCAGGCGCCAGCGCGCCAGCGGGGGCGCGGCGGGCAGCTCGTTCGGTCCATCGGCGGCAAGGCGGGCCGCCGCCTCGGCGGCATAGTCATCTTCCTGTGTCGGGCATGAAGACATCGGGACATACGGCAGGCGCAAGACTAGCATGGTTGCCGCGGCAACGGGCTCGGCACGAGATCCGCGGCCCCATGCTTTCTGCCGCCGATCGCCGCGCACATGATGTAGATCACACGCAGGGCGACGGCGCTTTGCTACGCTGGCAGTCAGTCATCCGAAAGGAGCGGGCCATGTACAAGACCATCGTTGTTCACGTGGACGGCGCGCCGCAGTGCCGCGAGCGCGAATATGGCGTCCATGGCGCCCAGCCAGGCGCCGACATCGCACTGTACCTGGCGCGCCACGGCATCCAGGTGGAAGTCCTGCGGCAAACCACGCCGCCCGACTTGCCGGTAGGCGAGGCGCTGCTGTCCCTGGCGGCGAACCTGCAGGCCGACCTGTTCGTCATGGGCGCCTATGGCCATGCGCGCTGGAATGAAATCCTGCTGGGCGGCGTCACGCGCACCCTGCTGCGCTCGATGACCTTGCCGGTCCTGATGTCGCACTAGGCGACGCGCACGCCATGAGCAGCATGCCCGGCACGCCATTTTCACTGCTGGGCAAACGCGGCCTGATCCTCGGCCTGGCCAACGCGCACAGCATCGCGTATGGCTGCGCTTGCTGTACGCAGGCGTTGGGCGCCAGGCTGGTGCTGTCGTGTGCCGATGAGCGCGCCCTGCCCTACGCCGCGCCTGCCGCCACGGGCTTGAATATTCCCCTGCTCACCTGCGACGTGCAGCAGGAAGGCGCGCTGGAAAGGCTGGTGCACGGCGCGGTGGCGCAACTGGGCGGACTCGATTTCGTCATCCATTCGATCGCCTGGGCGCCCCTGGCCGACCTGCACGGCCGCGTCACCGACAGCGGCGTGGACGGATTCCTGCGCGCCATGGATATTTCCTGTCATTCGTTCGCGCGGCTGGCCCGGCTATGCGAGGCGCACATGCCCGATGGGGGCAGCCTGCTGACCATGAGCTACCTGGGCGCGGAGGAAGCCATGCCCCAATACGGCATCATGGGCCCCGTGAAGGCGGCGCTCGAATCGCTGGTGCGCTACCTGGCCTGCGAGCTGGGGCCACGCAACATCCGCGTGCATGCGCTGTCGCCCGGTCCCTTGCCGACCCGCGCCGCGTCCGGCCTCAAGGATTTCGACGCGCTGATGGAACGCAACCGGCGTGACGCCCCGCTGCGGCGCCTCGTCACGCTGGCGGAAATCGGCCAGCTGGCCGCCTTCCTGGCCGGCGATGGCGCCTCGGGCATGAGCGGACAAACCATTTATGTCGACGGCGGCTACCATGCCATCGCGGGCGGCACATGAGCGATACGCCGCCATCGGACCTGCCGGACGTCCTCGTCAACGTCCCGTACGAGGAGCTGCGGGTGGGACAGACTGCCGAGCAATACCGCACCCTGAGCCGTGACGACATCGCGGCATTCGCCGCCATTTCCGGCGACGTCAACCCGGCCCACCTCGATCCGGCCTACGCCGAAACGACACGCTTCCATGGCGTGATCGCGCACGGCATGTGGGGCGCGGCGCTCATTTCGCGCCTGCTGGGCACGCGCCTGCCGGGCCCCGGCACCATTTACCTGGGACAGACGCTGCGTTTCCTGCGGCCGGTGCGCGTCGGCGACACCTTGCGCGTGCACGCCTGCGTGCTGTCGAAAGAGGACGACAAACGGCGCGTCGAACTGCAGTGCGACATACGCAACCAGACGGGCGCCCTGGTGCTTGATGGCGTCGCCAGCGTGATCGCCCCGGCGACGCGCGTCAGCCTGGCGCGCACGCATCTGCCGCAACTGTACCTGTTCGACAGCGCGGCGCGCTTTGCCGCCCTGCTGGCGCACGCGGCCGGCCTGGCGCCCTTTCGCTGCGCCGTCGTCCATCCGTGCGACGGCATGGCCCTCGCAGGTGGGCTCGACGCCGCCGCGCGCGGCCTGATCATCCCGGTACTGGTGGCGCCGGCGGCACGCCTGGCTGCCGTGGCCGCCGCAAGCGGGCGCTCGCTGGACGGTGTCGAGATCGTGGATGTGGCGCATAGCAGCGCCGCGGCCGAACGGGCCTGCGCCATGGCCGCCGCCGGCGAGGTCGCGCTGCTGATGCAAGGCAGCTTGCCGCTGGACGAACTGCTGCAAGCGGTGGCCGCCAGCACCGCCCTGCGCACGGGCCGCCTGCTGTCGCATATCTACCACCTCGACACCCCGGTGTCCGACAGGCCGCTGCTGCTGTCCGATGCCGTGCTGAACGTGCGGCCCGGCCTCGACGACAAGGCCGCCATCATCCGCAACGCCATCGAACTGGCGCATGCGCTGGGCATGGAAGAACCCAGGCTGGCCATCCTTGCCGCCCAGGACGCCGTCACGCCAAGGCTCGCCTCGACCATCGATGCGGCGGCGCTGTGCAAGATGGCGCAGCGCCAGCAAATTCACGGCGCGCTGCTCGACGGTCCGCTGACGCTGGCAAGCGCCATCGCGCCCGCCGCGGCACGGCGCCATGGCCTGTCGCAGCCGGTGGCCGGCCAGGCCGATATCCTGATCGCGCCCGACATGGAGTCGGGTAGCATGCTGGCGGGGCAGCTCGAATGCCTGGCTGGCGCGTGCGGCTGCGGACTGGTGACGGGCGCGGCGGTCCCCATCGCCCTCAATCATGGCAGCGACGGCAAGGAGGCGCGGATCGCGGCGGCGGCCCTGGCGCTGGTGCTGGCCCACCATCAGCGCGGCCGGCGCCTGGCGGCCGCCTGAAGCGGCGCGTCCCCCGCACACTGACCTGCGCTCACGACGGCAGGGTCGCACTCGCCTGCCGCGCCGGACTAGCCGGCCGCGCCAGCACGGCAAGCCGTCGATGCCAGCGTCGCGCACGATCGATGCGCCCGCTCGATGGCGTTGCGGATGAGGGCGGCCTTGTCGATCAGCCCACACGCCTGACGCCACGGCAAACGCCGTCGCCATGCCCACCGCTTGCCGCAGCAAGCCCCTGCCCGTCGCCGGAAGCCGCATCGTTGTCGTGCGCAAAAACGATGTCGAATTTATAATTTTAACAGCACCGGCACCAGCACGGCCGCGCCATCGATGGCGCCGTCGCGCACGGCCGCCAAGGCCCGGTTTGCCTGGGCTAGCGGAAACGTCGTCACCACCGTCCGCAAGGGCAAGCGGGCGGCCAGGGCGAGGAACCCTGCGCCGTCGGCGCGAATCAGCTTAGCCACCGAGCGCAGGCAGCGCTCCTGCCACAGCAGCGCATAGGGAAACGCGGGAATGGCCGACATGTGAATGCCGGCGCAGACGACAGTCCCGCCCTTGGCGCAGGCCGCCAGCGCGGCCGGCACGGGCGCGCCATGCTGCGCAAAGATGATGGCGGCATCGAGCGGCACGGGCACGTCGGCGTCGCTGTCGCCAACCCAGGCAACACCCAGCGACCGCGCGAAGCGCTGCGTACGTCGGTCGGCCCGGGCGGGTAAACGCATACACTTCGCGTCCTTGCGCCAGTGCCACCTGCGCGAACAACCTGCGCGAGCAAATGGGCCGCGGCGCCGAAGCCGTACAAGCCAAGGCGCCGGCCAGGACGTACACGCGGTAGCCGATCAAACCGGCGCACAGCAGCGGCGCCGCATGCGCGGCGTCATAGCGGTCGGGCATGGCCAGGCAGTACCGTGCATCGGACAGCGCATACTGCGCATGGCCCCCATCACGGTCATCGCCGGTGAACACGGACTGGTCGCACAGGTTCTCGCGCGCCGCACTGCACTATCGGCAATGCCCGCAACTGCCGCCCAGCCGTGGCACGCCCACGCGCTGGCCCACCTTGAAGCGGTCGACATGGGCGCCTGCCTGGACCAGCTCGCCGACGATTTCATGGCCCGGCACCACAGGCAGGCGATGCGGCGGCAACTCCGCATCGACGGTGTGCAAGTCCGTGCGGCACAGCCACAGGCCAGCACGCGCAGCAGCACCTCGTCCGCGACGCACACGGGAATGGGCAGACGCTGCTGCCGCAATGCCTGGCCTGGCCTGGCCCCTGCCATTGCATCGCCAGCATGCTGCCAGTCGTCGCCATGGCCATTACCGGCGCCGCGCAAGCACGGTCAACTTACCGGCACATACCGGCCCCGGCCGGATTTCTTTTTCGGCAAGCGCAGTTCCAGGACGCCGTGGTGATACCGGGCCGCCGCCGCGCTGTCATCGAGGGCGTGCTCCAGCGTGAAGTAGCGGTATTGCGCCTCCGATTGCCGTCCATCCTTCCCCCCCTGCTCCTGGCGCGGAGTCTCGGCAAAGATCAGCACGGCATTGCCATCGACTTCCACCCGCAAGGCATCCTTGTCACAACCGGGCAGTTCCGCCTGTACCAGGTAAGCGTCGTCATTTTCCGTGACGTCCAGCCGGAAACGCCGCCGCCCACGCAGGGCGTGCAGAGCATGTCGCAAACGCCATAGCCGGAAACGCTCTTCCAGGCGCGCCACGGAGGGAAAACGCCCGGCCAAAGGAGTACTCCGTTGCAAAATCGCAGCCATGTTGCTCTCCTGTAAAAAGCCACCACAGTGGCGAGCGGCGCCAGCATTCACCGGCGCCAGCATACGGGAACTATTGAATTTGCAGCGTCCTGCCACCGCCGCCCGGTTTTTTCGGCAAGGTCAGCTCCAGAATGCCATCGTGACATTTGGCCTCGGCCTTGCTCTCATCGACCTCCTGCGGCAGGCTGAAGCTGCGATACTGCTGGCCGTAATACCGTTCGCTGCGCACCATATTGCCGTTTTCCTGGCGCTCTTCCTTCTTCACCTCGGCGGTAATGGACACCTGGTTGCCATCGATGGCCACCTTGATGTCTTCCTTCTGGACACCGGGCACTTCGGCCTTGAGCACATACGCCTGCTCGGTCTCCGACATATCTACCCGGATGCGTGGGGCGGCATCGGCCATGCGCAGCCTGGGGAACGCCGCATAGTCCTGGAAAAAATCGTCGATCTCACGAAACGGATCGAAACGGGCGATGTCACGCAATGGATTAAAGGGCATTAAAGTGTTGGCCATGGAAAATCTCCTTGAATGTGAAGTGCCTGCAAGGTGGGCTGCGCGTGTTACGCGATCACACATATGCACCTGAAGGTGCACCGACAGACGACCCTTCCAGCTTATAACGCCCTGACTGTCTCACTCTGACATGCGTCAAACAAGCCGTCTTGCCATTGCTCAAACAGGCAGTTGAAAAAATCACCTTACTGTTGTGCTCGATTACACACCCTCGGGTATTAACTGCGCCTGGCATGACATCGATCAAGGTGTGCTCAGGCGGTGCCGCCACAACCAAGGTAAGCTGGAACGCACGGCTCGTCCCCTGTTCGTCCCACTCACCTATCTAGGAGCGCCATCATGCTGCTGGACCACCACACCCGACAGTTCGTGCTGCATCTGCTCGACGAGGTGCCCGACCTGACCCTGGCCACCATACGCCCGGACGGTTATCCGCAGGCGACCACGGTCAGCTATGCCCACGATGGGCTGACGCTGTATGTCGGCGTCGGCCTGGGCAGCCAGAAAGCCTGCAACATCCAGGGCAACAATAAGGTCTCGCTGGCCATCACCAAGCCGTATGCGGACTGGCAGCATATCCAGGGCCTGTCCATGGCGGCCACGGCGCGCATCGTCGATGACCTGGAAGAAACGCAGCATGCGTCCGAATGCATGTTGCGGCGTTTCCCGCACATTAAGGACATGATGCAGGGAACAAACGCCCTGCCATGGGCCGGCGCCGTCTTCCTGCGCATCACGCCCAGCGTGATCTCCGTGCTCGACTATGAGCAAGGCTTCGGCCATACCACCCTGTATGAAGTCGTGTGAGGGAAGTGAGCTGACGGGCAAGCCCCCCCTGTGCGCATGAGCGGCACCAAAAGCGCGCGGCGCGGCGCTCATGAGCGCCTGGGCCACAAGCCCGATCCCGGCAAAAAGTGGCCTGTACTGGCCACCATCACGGGCCGGTGGCGGCATTGCTCACTGAACGGGCGCTTGCCTGTCCGATAGGAGTAGCGTGCCCTGATCGCCTGGCGAGGCCCTTGCCTGGCGCTGCAGGCGTTCGCGCCAGCGCGACGCCAGCGCTGCCAACGCCTCGCCATCACATCGCGCGTCGTTGGTGACAGCCACGGCCTCGTCCAGTTCGTCCGCCGACAAACCTTGCGCGCCAGCATGCGTCATCTGATAGGCCAGCACGGCCTGGTCCGCATCGGAAGGGTCGCCGCCAGCCCGTGCCCGCGCGGCCAGACGCGCCTGCCACAATGCGCACTGCGCGAAGCGGCGCATGCGCACCGCCACCTCCAGCACCGTTCCCGTCCCGTCGATGACGGGACGCGAGCAACTGCCGCTGACGCTCGCCAGGCCCAGATACAGTTCCGGCGCAAAGCGCCGATTCAGGCGCAACTCTTCCTCGCAGGCCACGCGCCGTGCCGCCAGGCTGCCATAATCAAGCACATCGCGCCGTATGGCCTTCTTGAACTTGTAGGCCAGATCAGCCGTCAGCCGTATCCAGGAGATATCGGTCTCGATCAGTTGCGCACGCGCACCATCGTTCCCCAGGCGACGCGTAAGAAGGTGCAAGAGGCGGGCCTGTTGCATGGCCGCGCGGTCCTGCATGCCTGGCGACACAGGACCTTGCCGTACATCGAGCGAGAAATTCAATGGAGCCTCAATGGAGCCTGCCATGCAAAAATCTACCCATGTTCCATGCGCGCCCCACGGAAGCGAGGCCGCACCAGCAAACCGGCTACGGCCACTGCCAGGTAAAGCATGAGAAAGCGGTGTCTTGACGCAGCACGGCATCGCTTGCTTCCCCATGGCTGCGACCCAGGCCGCCTGCGCCTCTCCACATACGCAATCGCTGCGATGGCACACGCCGCGGGCTACCTGTCAGCGATATACAAGTACTGGCAACTTACTGTGTGTCAGCACTTTCTGTGTCTCGCTGCCCATCAACATGCCCCGCATTCCACGCCGTCCATGCGATGCCATGGCGATCAGGTCGCAGTGGCGGCTGTGCGCAGCCTCGATAATGGCCTCATGGGGATCGTCGTGCTCCATGACCAGCGTTTCATACACGACGCCTTGCGCACGAGCGGCCTCGGCCACTTGTTCCAGGCAAACCCTGGCACGCGCCTGGCTATGCGCCGCATAGGTTTCAGGCGTATCGCGCAGCATTTCCGCGCTGGTGCTGAGCACGTGGAACGGCGCCACGACATGCACGGCCGTCAGCCGTGCACCGCAGTCCTTCGCAAACGCCACGCACTGCGCCAGCGCCGTGCGGGACGGGGCTTCCCCATCCGTGGGAAACAAGATGTGTTGAAACATGACGTACTCCCTGCAGGATACTAGCGGTAACATCACCGAGCGCGTGGCGATGCCTTGCTGCCCGGCCACCTGCCAATCTGGCACAGCGGGAACAGGCAGCAAGCATGGCTACTGGCGCCACAGATGACTGGCATGGCGCCGGCAACGAGGCTGGCCCTATCTGGCAACGGTGGATGCGCTGCCCAAGGCTTGCTGCAACGGCTGGGCCTGCGGATTGCTCACGGTGCCGGCGGCGATATCCTGCGGCCACAGCGCACGGCCATAATAGGCGTTGGTCATGCGCTGATTGAAACGGATATCATTCACACCCACCGTCAGCACGTCGCCAAACAAGCCCTTGGAGGCGCTCCAGGCCACCACGTCGCCGTTGCCCGCCGTGCCCTGGGCCAGCTTGCTCCAGTTGACCACCGTCAGGCCCGCATCGGCGCTCAGCGAGAAGTTATTCTTCTTCATGAATTCCTGTACCGCCTTGTCGTTATTGAGCACCAGCGCCATCGGCCCCCCTTCGATACCGGCCTGCAGGCCGACCGTCAGGCCGCCCAGATTGTAGAAGGCGGGGCCGCTCCAGCCGCCATCGGCGCGCTTCAACAGCAAGAGTCCCGCGCCGCCATGCGCGCCGACACCCAATGCGGCCCGCCCGTAGGAAGGAACGATCAGCACGCCTTTTGCCTGCTGCAGCAGTTGCTTCATGCGCGGTTCCGCGTCGAGCTGGCGCACTACCGCCAGCGCTTCCGTCACCCGCTGCGCCGCCGTCTGCGCCGTCTCGGCGCCCGCCTCATTCCTGGCAGCCGCACCATCGCCGGACTGCGCCGTGGCGCCACCGGCGAGTGCGCCGATGAATCCGGCAAAAAGCCATGCCTTGATATGGTGCTGGATATGCATATGTCCTCCTGTGCTTGCAGCCTGTCGTGATGCGCCGTACATGACCGGCGCGGAAGCCCCATACTAGGACGGCGCGCGCTGGGCACTTTGATGTGCGACAAAGGCGCGGAAAAAGCATGAACGAGAGTTGACGCGAAACAAGACGGTAAATGCTCAGTCTGCCAAGTGTTTGGGCAAGCGCTATTCGGCGCCGCCGTGCCACGGGCCAGCAGGCGCCGCGCCATGGCGAAACAGCGCGAACTCTTTCGCCGGTCCGCAGGTCGAACCCACATCCGGAGGCAGCCGCCTCCTGGTAGCTGTCAGAACCCTGAACCTGCCATCCCTATCGGAAGGAGCATGCCATGAGTCCGGAAACGAGCCTGCTGACCAGCGATCCGCTGCTGCACAACCTGCCACTCGAGAGTGGACAAACCGCACTGACACCGCTGAGCCAGTCGCTGCGCCAGGTGCTGGAGCAACGGCGCAGCGAGCGTCTTTTCTCGTCGCGCCCGGTACCGGCGCCGGTACTGGCGCAGCTGCTGTGGGCCGCCTGCGGCGTGAACCGCCTGGAGACGGGACAGCGCACCGCGCCATCGGCGAAGAACTGGCAGGAGATCGATATCTACGTGGCCCAGGAAGACGGGCTGTTCCTGTTCGAACCCGCCGCCGGTGCACTGCGCCAACTGGGGCGGCGCGATGTGCGCGCCGCCACCGGCTGGCAGGACTTCGTCGCCGGCGCGCCCGTCAACCTGGTGTATGTCGCCGATCTGGCCAAGATGGATCACGCCCCACGCTGGGAGCAAAAATTCTATGCCGCGCTCGACACCGGCTTCATCAGCCAGAATGTCTACCTGTTCTGCGCCGCGCAGGGCCTCGCGACCGTGGCCCGCGCCTGGGTGGACCGCCCGGTGCTGGCGCACGTCCTGGGGCTGCGGGAGACCCAGCGCATCATACTGGCGCAGACGGTGGGTTTTCCCGGCCGCGCGACGTCTGCGGTCCCCATGACCGACGGGCACGCGAACGGTAGCGCCAGCTGACGCGGCCCCGCCACCCAGACCTCCCGCCACCTCGCCACCCTCTGTCCATAAAGGAGGACACCATGAAAAGCTGTCTGATCGTCTACTATTCGCGCACCGGCGTGACCGACCAGGCCGCCCATGCGCTGGCCGCGGCATGCGGTGCGGATATCGAAGCGCTGCAGCCGCTGCGCTCCTACCGCAACGCCGCCGGCTTCCTGCGCGCCGTCTGGGATGCCGTGCGTCGCATTCCCGCTCCCATCGCCGCCACGCAACGGCATCCATCCGACTACCCGTTCATCGTGCTCGGCACGCCAGTCTGGGCGGGCCATATGAGCGCCCCCATGCGCAACTATATTGAACAGCAGCGCCAGCACTTCGACCGGGTTGGCCTGTTTTGCACCATGGGCGCGCGGGGCGGCGAAGATGCGCTCGACGAAATGGCCGCGCTGTGCCACCGGGAACCGATTGCCAGGCTGTGCTTGCGCGAACACGCAGTGCGATCTGGCCACCATATCGAACAATTGACGGCACTGGCCGCGGAACTGGGTCGCCTGGGACAAGCCACGCCCGAATTCGCCACCCGGCTATCGCCCGTCTAGAAGGTACCGCTCTGAAGGCAGCCATTCCTTGCAGGCAGCCGCGATCCAGGCGACCTCCCCCCGGTAGAAATGGATAGTAGAGATCGATAGCCGCCAAAGGAAGCAGGCCAGCGCGAGATTGCAGCGGGCAGGCCCAATCCCAAGCGCGCCCACCGAGAGCGCCCATTCATCACGCCGTGCTGCAACGCTCGCAGGGAACGACGCAAGAAAGAGCCAGGGGCAGGCGGACACGCCCCTTCGCTTGCGCCCTGCTGCATCAGGCGAACGTCACTACGCCGACGGCCATGGCTATGTCAGCGTCGGATTGATTTTGACGTGGTTCTCCACTTCCGTCACGCCAGGCGCATTCCAGGCCGCTTTTTCGGCATCTTCGCGCTCCGTCCACGAGCGCACCGTGCCGCTCAGCACCACGCGCGGACCACGCGCCTCGACGGTGAGGCGGGCCGCGTCGACGGTGGCGCTGCGCTGGAAGGCCGAAATGATCTTTTGCCGCACTTCACCGGCCGAGGCACTTGGCCGCAAACTGATCTGGTTGACGACGCTGCGCACGCCGCGCACGTTATGCACCGCTTCCTCGGCCCGCTGACGCTGATAATTCCACGCCACCGGTCCCTCCAGCCGCAGCACGCCATCCTGCACCACCACCTTGATCGCCTCGGACGAACTGGGCAGCTGCGCCTTGAGGGCCGCCACGGCATCGCGCGCGATTTCAGGATCGGGCCGGGCCTGGCCGGCCAGCCTGACCTCGATATCGTTGGCCACGCCGGCCACCCCGGCCACGCCCTTGACGCAGCGTTCTGCCCGCATCTTGTCGCCGAAGCTGTGCGCGAATCCCGACAGCGTGACCACGCCATCCTTGACCGCCACGGCGATATCGCTGGCGGTCACATCAGCCGCCCAGTCCAGTTCGTGTTCGACATTCTTTCTGACTTCACTATCGCTCAGCATATGCACCTCCGTTAGCCAGTGGATGGAGGCCTCGCCGTCTGGCCAGGCCGCGTGACGCTTCCACCAGCATAGGAGCCGGTCAATGGCCACCCTTGATCCGCATCAATCGTGCATGAAGGCTTCACTACCGCCTCGCTCCAAGCAGTACAACGGGAACCTGCCGCCTCACCGGCCCCAGCGCCGCTCGAAATAGCATTTCGCCGCATACGCCAGCGCGCCGTAGGCGCACAGCAACAGCGGCAGCAGGAGCCAGTACGCAGCTGGCAAGGGCCGAAAGCCAAGAACCGGCCCCAGGGGAGAGTACGGCAGCCAGATGCCGGCCAGGCAAACGATGGCGCCAGTGGCCGACAAGGCTGCGCTGGCCCGGCTGCGCACGAAGGGCGGTCCGGCCGTACGGATGATATGGATGATCAGGGTTTGGCTCAGCAGCGACTCGACAAACCAGCCCGTCTGGAAGAGTGCCGCGTCCTGCCAGGCATCGAATAGCCACAGCATCATGGCAAAAGTGACGTAATCGAACAGCGAACTGACCGGCCCCAGCAACATCATGAAGCGGAAGATGCCCTGGATGTCCCATTGCCGTGGCAGCGCGATGTCGGCCGCGTCCACGTTGTCCGTCGGGATCGCCGTTTGCGAGAAATCATACAGCAGGTTATTCGTCAGCACCTGGATCGGCGCCAGCGGCAAAAACGGCAGGAACAGGCTCGCCCCCAACACGCTGAGCATGTTGCCGACATTCGAGCTGGCGCCCATGCGGATGTATTTGGTGATATTGACAAATACCCTGCGCCCCTCCAGTACGCCGCTGCGCAGGACCAGCAGGTTCTTTTCCAGCAGAATGATATCGGCTGCCTCCTTGGCGATATCGACGGCGCTGTCCACCGACAGGCCCACGTCGGCCGCTTGCAGCGCCGGACTGTCATTGATGCCGTCGCCGAGAAAGCCGACCACGTGCCCCTTGCTGCGCAGCAAACGCACCACGCGCGCCTTCTGCGCCGGCGCCAGCTTGGCAAAGACGCGCGTGCGCTGCGCCAGATCGGCCAGCGCCACGTCGTCCAGGCTGTCGATGCGGCTGCCCAGCACCACCTCGCCCGCGTCCAGGCCGACCTCGCGGCACACCTTGCGGGTGATGACGTCGTTATCGCCGGTGAGGATTTTCACGGCCACGCCACTGTCCGCCAGTGCCTTGAGCGCGGCGGCGGCACTCTCCTTGGGCGGATCGAGGAAGGCGATATAGCCTGCCAGGGTCAGGCCCGCCTCGTCGGCGACGCGGTAGGCATCTTTATTCTCGGCAACGTCCTTGTAGGCGATGGCGACGACGCGAAAGCCATCGTCATTCAATGCCCGTGTCTGCTCTTTGGCGGCGGCAATATGCGTGGCATCGAGCACGCCGCGCTCGCCGTCCGCCTCGTAGCCGCTGCAGACGGCCATGATTTCTTCGACCGCGCCCTTGCAGATCATCAGGTGGCGCCCTTCCGGCGTGGCCACCACCACGGACAGGCGCCGCCGGGAAAAATCGAAGGGGATTTCATCGACCTTGGCATAGCCCGCATCGACGCCCAGCAAACCATGTAGTTCGACATGTTTTAACACGGCCACATCGAGCAGATTCTTCAAGCCCGATTGAAAATGGCTGTTCATCCACGCATAACGCAGTACGCGCTCGGATTCCTTGCCGCGCAAATCCAGGTGGCGCTTGAGCAGGATGCGGTCCTGCGTCAAGGTGCCCGTCTTGTCTGTACACAAGATATCCATCGCGCCCAAATTCTGAATCGCATCGAGGCGCTTGACGATGACCTGCGTGCGCGACATCGCCAGCGCCCCCTTGGCCAGGTTGACGGTGACGATCATCGGCAGCATTTCCGGCGTCAGCCCGACGCCGACGGCCAGCGCGAACATCAGCGCCTCCAGCCAGTCATGCTTGCTCAAGCCGTTGATCAGCAAGACCAGGGGCACCATGACGGCGATGCAACGTATCATCAGCCAGGTGAATTGCCGCACGCCCACATCAAAGGCCGTGGCGGGCCGGCTGCCGGCCGCCTGGTCGGCCAGTTCGCCAAAAAAAGTCATGCCGCCCGTGCGAACGATGAGGCCGGTGGCATAGCCGCTCAGTACGTTCTCGCCCATGAAGCACATATTCGGCAGCTCGAACGGCGAATCGACGGCCAGGGCGCTGGGGCCGGCAAACTTCTCGGCGGGCATGGCTTCCCCCGTCAGCGCCGCCTGGTTGATGAACAGATCCTTCGCTTCCAGCAGGCGCAGGTCGCCGGGAACCATGTCACCCGCCGCCAGGGCGACGATATCGCCGGGAACCAGGGTTGCCATGGGCACGTCCGTGCAGGCACTTTCACCGGCCGGGCCACGGCGGCGCACGCTGGCGCTGTTCGTAACCATCGAGCGCAGGCGCGCGGCGGCGGCGCTCGATCGATGTTCCTGCAGGAAAGACATGCCGATCGCCAGCAAGGTCATCAGGACAATCAGCAGCGCCGCCCGGCCATCGCCCAGCACGTAGGCCGCAGCCGCAAGGCCCAGCAGCAAGGCATTCAGGGGGTGGCGCGCACGCTGCCACAATTGGCGTGCCATGCCGGGCGGCTCTTCCCGGCTGACGACATTCGGGCCGTAGCGCCGCAGCAGCGCCTGCGCGCCATCCCAGTCCAGCCCCGCCGGCGTGGAACCGAGCGCCGCGCAGCATGCCTCGGCATCAAGCTTGCTCAAGGCGAGCAACTGCGCCGTTTCCGCCTGCCCGCGCTGCCGTTTCGCCTGCCACCTGCGTGTCGACATGGCCCTCTCCATCGTTCCGCCGACGCACCCGTGCCGGCGCGCCGCGCGACCAACGCGCCGCTCAAGGGGAAGGCGCCCCGCCCATGGCGATGAACCACTGCGCCGTGTCGGTGTAGCGCTGCTCCTGAGCGCGCGCTACGCCGAGACGTGCTTGCTGATATTGGCGTTGCGACTCGAGCAATTGCAGCAGGCTGGCCTGGCCCGCCTGGTAGCTTTGCCGCGTCAGGTCCAGCACGGCCAGCGCCGTCCCGAGCGCCTTGCGCTGCGCCTCCAGCAAGGCGGCATCGTGGCGCAAGGAATCGAGCGTATCGGCAACCTGGCCAAACGCTTGCAGCAGGGCTTGCCGGTAGGCGCCCAGCTGCGCCGCATAGGCATCGGTGGCGGCGGCGCGCTGGGCCGCCAGGGTGCCCGCGTCGAAGACGGGCGCGACGAGATTGGCGGCGAGGTTCCACAGGCTGGCGCCGCCAAACAGGCCGCCCACGCTCGCTCCCGTCGCCGTCCACTGCGCGCTCAAGGTGATATCGGGATAAAGTTGAGCACTGGCAATACCGATCGCCGCGCTGGCCGCGTGCAGCTGCGCCCGCGCCGCGAGGATGTCGGGCCGGCGTTGCACCAGCCGCGACGGCAGCACCAGCGGCAACTCTGCCGGCAAGCTGAAGTCCCGCAGAGCGAAGGGGGACGGTTCCCACGGCGCCGTCTTGCCGGCCAGCACGGCCAGCGCATGCGCGGCTACGCTGGCTTGCTGCTGCAGCGGCGGCAACAGCGCGCGGTCGCTGTCGAGCTGGCTTTCCGCCGTCAGCACGTCGAGCCGCGCCGATTTGCCGGCCTCGCTCGCCAGGCGCACCAGTTCCAGGTTGCGCCGGTCGACGGCGATGATGTCGCCCACGGCGGCGATCTGCTCGCGTGCCGCCGCCAGGGCGATCGCCTGCAGCACGGTATTGCCGCTCAGGCTCAGCTGTGCCGCCTGCCATTGCGCCAATTGATAGTCCGCCAATGCCTGCGCCTGTTCGACGCGCCGCCGGTTTGCGCCGAATGCGTCGGTGTCAGCGCTCAATGCCGGCCCGAAGGACAGGACATTCTCGGCGCCGCCCTGCACACCGTCGCGCGCGCCATGCGTGCGGGCGGCCGAGGCCGTCAAGTCGATGCGCGGATAGCGCGCGCCGCGCGCCGCGTCAAGCACATGCCGCGCTTGCGCCACGGTCGCGCGCGCGCTTTCCAGGGTCGCGCTGCCGTCCAGGGCCATCGCGACCAGCGCGTCCAGCGCAGGCGAGCCGTATGCCTGCCACCAGCGCACGGGCACCCCCTGCCCCCTGCGCAGCGCTTGGGTGACGCCGCCATCCCCATCCGTCAGGGCGGCCGGATCTTGTCGCGTGTAATGTTCGAAAGATGGCGCTGCCGGGCGCACGAATTCGGGGCCGACGGTGCAGCCCTGCAAGCCGGACGCCAGCAGCAATGCAGCCGCCACGCCCCAAGGCCGGCGCATGGGTGGCGTCAGCGGAGGGGAAGCGTACTCATTCATAGCGCAAGGCCTCGATCGGATTGAGCCGCGCCGCCTTGCGGGCCGGGTAGTAGCCGAAAAAGATGCCGACGGCGACCGAGAACAGGAATCCGCCCGCCACGGCCGCCAGCGAGATGACGGTCGGCCATTTAGCGAGCGCCGAGATGATCACGGTGGCGATGGTTCCCGCCGCGATGCCGGCCATGCCGCCGATAACGCTCATGAATACCGCCTCGGCCAGGAATTGCAGCAGCACGTGGCTGCGATGGGCACCGACGGCCATGCGCAAGCCCACTTCGCGCGTGCGCTCCGTCACCGAGACGAGCAGGATATTCATGATGCCGATGCCGCCCACCAGCAGCGAGATCGAGGCGACGACGGCCAGCAGCGCGGCCATGACCCGGCTGCTGCCTTCGGCCGCATCAGCGATCTGGCTCAGGTTACGCACATTGAAATCCGGCGTATCGCCGGGCCGGATACGGTGCCGGCGCAGCAGGATGGCGTGCACCTCGTCGATCGCCGCAGGTACTTGCGCCGTGCTGGCGGCCTGCACGTAAATCTGATTCACATAGCCGGTCAGTCTGGCTTGCAGGCCGAAGGGATTGGGCGGGGGCGGATACGGCGACGCGGCGTTCGCCGGCTGGCTGGGCGCCGCCACGCCGAGTATCTTGCGCTCGGCCGTGCCGAACGGGATCATCACCAGGTCATCCTGGTCCTGGCCGTACGCCGTCTGGCCTTTCGGCGCATACAGCCCGACCACACGCAACGGGACGCCGCGCACGAGGATGGTCGCGCCCACAGGGCTTTCATCGGCGCCGAACAGCTGGCGATGCACGGTCGCGCCGATGACGGCGACCAGGGCGGCGCCGTGGTCATCGTCGGCGCTCAGCCCCCGCCCTTCCGCCAGATGCCAGTTGGTGACCGCCGGATAGCTGGCCGTCACGCCCTGGATGGCGGTAGTCCAGTTGTGGTCGCCATACTGCACCTGGCCGCCCTGCCGGATCAGGTAGCTGACGGCGCCGACCAGCGTGCTGTCGCGGCCGATGGCGTCGGCGTCGGCCACCGTCAGCGTCGACGCGCTGCCGAAACCGGCCCGCACCCCGCCGCTGGTGGTCGCGCCGGGCACGACGACGAACAGGTTGGTGCCCAGGCTCTCGATCTGCCTGCGCACGGCGTCATTCGCACCCTGCCCCACAGCGATCATCGCGATCAAGGCGGCCACGCCGATGAAGACGCCGAGCATGGTGAGCGCCGAGCGCGTCTTGTTGCGCAGCAGCGCCTGGGCCGCCGCCGTCAGTATCATCGAGAGAAATGACCAGGACGCCGCAATGTGCGCCGCGCTGGGCGGCGCCGGTGGCGGCGCGGCCGGGGTGGCTACGGCCGGGGGCGCTGGCACGGCGCCGCCCGCGCTGCGCACGTCGGACAGCACCGCGCCGTCGCGCATGGTCACGACGCGCTGCGCGTAGGCGGCGATGTCGGTTTCGTGGGTGACGAGCACGACGGTGACGCCCTGCTCGCGGTTCAGCGCCACCAGCGTTCGCATGATCTCGTGCGAGGTGCGCGTATCGAGATTGCCGGTCGGCTCATCGGCCAGCAACACGCGCGGCGTATTGATCAGGGCGCGCGCGATGGCCACGCGCTGCTGTTGCCCACCGGACAATTGCGCCGGCGTATTCCGCTCGCGCTCGCCCAGCCCCAGCAACGCCAGTGCGGCGCGCGCCCGCTCCACGCGCCGGCTGCCTTGCGCGGCCAGCGGCCCGGCATAAAACAGGGGCAAGGCGACATTCTCCAGTGCGCTCGTGCGCGGCAGCAGGTTGAAGCTCTGGAACACAAAGCCCAGGCTGGTGCTGCGAATGTGCGCCAGTTCCGGTTCGCTCAGTTGCGCGATGTTCCTGCCTTCAAAGAAATACTCACCGCTGCTGGGCTGGTCCAGGCAACCGAGGATCGCCATCAAGGTCGACTTGCCCGAGCCGGAGGAACCCATGACGGCGACAAATTCACCGTGCCCGATAGTCAGGTTGACGCTGCGCAAGGCGTGCACATCGACTTCGCCGACGCGATAGGTGCGCGTGACGTTGCGCAGTTCGATGCAGGCGTCGCCCATGCTAGCGTCCCGGCCCCGGCAGGCCGAAGGGCGCGACCGGAGCGCGGCTGGCGGCCGCGCCGCGTTCCGAGACGATCACCGCGTCGCCTTCGCGCAAGGGGCCGCCGATGATTTGCGCATACGCGTCATCCTCCAGGCCGATGACGACGGGCAAGCGATGCGGCTTGCCATTGGCCAGTATCCAGACCTGCCCCGCGCGGGCGCCAGCGCCGCCGGTCCGTTGCGGCGCGACCGCGCCATCCGGCTGCGCGGCTGGCGTCGTCGGACGATAGCGCAGCGCCTGGCCAGGCACGCGCAGCACATGGTCCGCGCGGCTGGTGACGATACGTATCGCCGCCGTCATGCCGGGCTTGAGCGCCAGGTCGGCATTCTGCACGTCGACGACCACGTCGTAGGTCACGACGTTCTGCACCGTTTGCGGCGCCTGGCGCACCTGCCGCACCTGCCCGGAAAACTGCCGCTCCGAGTACGCGGCGACGTTGAAGGTCACGGCATTGCCCACGGCGATGCGGCCGATATCGGATTCGCTGACATTCGTGTCGACCTGCATCTGCGTCAGGTCGGTGGCGATCAGGAACAGGGTCGGCGTCTGGAAGCTTGCCGCCACGGTCTGCCCCTGCGTGACATTGCGCGACACGACCGTGCCGTCGACGGGCGAGACGATGTCGGTATAGCCGAGATTGATGCGCGCCGCTTTCAGCTGGGCTTCATGCTGTGCCACTGCCGCCGCGTCGAGGGCTACCTGCGCCCTGGCCTGCAGCCAGGCGCTGTGCGAGGTATCGGCCGTTTCCTGCGAGACAATACCGCGCTGTAGCAGATCCGCGTTGCGCGCATCGATGCGCTGCGCATAGTCGAGACTGGCACGGTCCTTGGCCAACTGTGCGCGTGCCATGCCGAGCGACGCCGATTCCTGCTCCACGATGGTCTGGTAAGGGCGCGGATCGATCCGGGCACACAGCTGACCTGCCCTCACCCGGGTATTGAAATCGCACAGGACGGCTTGGATGACGCCCGACACATAGGTGCCGACCTGTATCGTGGTGACGGGATTGACGGCGCCGCTGGACACGACCGCCGGCGCGACGCTGCCGCGCCCGGCCACGACGGTCGCATAGTGCGGCAGCGGTCCTGTGGCATGGCGCCAGGCATAGCCCCCGACGACCAGCAGCAGGGCCAGCACGCCGATGGCGGCCAGCAGCCATGCACGGTGCCGCCTGCCATGGATAGCACTGCCCGGCCCCGCTTCAGACGGGCTGCCGATCGTGCCTGTCGGGATGGCATGCATAAGCCAGAAGGCCTCCTACGGATGAATGAAGCAGCGCCCTGTCATCCTATATCGGGGCATCGCCATGCCGCATGACGCAGATCAAGCCGCACCCGTACCACAAATGATCCAGATCATCCCCCAATATCGGCAAGCCGGCCATAATGAAAATTTCCCTAGGCGTACAGGATTAGCCTGCCATCCATGAAACGGCGAATCGGCCTCAAATCCCCTTGCCTGCCACTGCGGAGCAAAGCATGTACAAGACCATTCTCATGTATGCGGACCAGTTTTCCGGTTTCGAACGGCGTCTGGAAGTGGCGGCAGCGCTTGCGCGAGACTACGACGCCCACCTGATCGGCACGACGGCCAGCGGGGGCGCCCAACTCGACTACATTGTCTTTGGCGCGGCAACATTGGCACCGCCGCCGCCGCTCGACTATGAACCGCTGCGCGAGGCGGCCAGGGAGCAGCTGCTCCGCTTCGACAGCAGTTGCAGCCGCCTTGGCGTGCTCTCCTATGAAACCCGTTTTCAGGACAGCAGCGCCGCCGACGCATTGATACTGCAGTCCCTGTATTGCGACCTGCTCATTGCCGGCCAGAGCGATCTGAGCGATCCTGGCCTCGTCTGGTCGACACGCCTGCCCGGCTATCTGGCGCTGCACTGCCCGCGCCCCCTGCTGGTCATTCCCGACGACGGCGCTACCGCGACGTCGCCCGGCCGCAACATCGTCATCGGCTGGAACGCGAGCGCGGCAGCCAGTCGCGCCGTGGCGGGCGCCATGCCCCTGTTGCTGCGAGCACAACGCGTACACATCGCCGTATTCAATCCACGCCAGCGATTCGGGCAGCACGGCGATGAACCTGGGGCCGATCTGGCCACCTATCTGGCGCGCCATGGCGTGCGGGTGGAAGTGCACAGCAGCGTCACCGCCGAGGAATACGGTATGGCCCTATGCCGGCATGCCCGGGACAGCGGCGCCGACCTGATCGTCGCAGGGGCATACGGACACAGCCGCTTCCAGGAGTGGATACTGGGCGGCACGACGCGCCATTTACTCAGTCAAGCGAAGCTCCCCGTGCTGCTGTCACACTAAGGAGGTGGCAAAGCGAGACGATGCATGCATCCCCTGTTTAAAAATCGTTTTCATGCAGGCCATTTACTCGCTCGGCGGCTGCTGGCGTACGCCGCCCGTCAGGATGTGCTGGTGCTGGCATTGCCGCGTGGCGGCGTGCCTGTCGCCTATAGGGTGGCGCGCGCGCTGGCCGCCCCCCTCGACATTCTGATGGTGCGCAAACTCGGGCTGCCAAGTCAGCCTGAATATGCCTTGGGCGCCGTTTCGGGAGAAGGGATGTGCCTGCTCCGCCTGGACAAGATCAAGTCATCCGGGACGGAGATGGCAACGGTGCGCGCCCTGATCGACCGGGAAAGAGCGGAGCTGTCAAGGCGCGAGCTTCTATATCGCGCCGGCAAACCCGCGCTGCCGCTTCACGACAAGATAGTCATCCTGGTCGATGATGGCATTGCGACCGGCTCGAGCATGTGCATGGCGATTCGGGCCGCCCGACGCATGAAGCCGGCAAAAATCATCGTCGCCGTCCCCGTCGCTCCCCGCACAGGCCGTAAAACACTGATACGCATCGCCGACGAAGTGGTATGCCTGCACTCGCCGTTCCCGTTCACTTCAGTAGGCGAGTGGTATGCCGACTTTCGGCAAGTCAGCGACGATATAGTAATGACCTTGCTTGAGAAGCGCTGGAAGCAGGTCAATCGCGCAAGAGCAGAGCATGGGAGGGTGGCGGTACACGGAAGTAGGTGAGCTCGCCGTGGTCAAGCCAGCGTCGTCGTCGATGCGAGAGAACCGGAGCTTGCGCAACAAAGCCTGGCACAGGCTGTCGCTTGGATTGACCGCCCATATTATTCAGATTCATCCAAAAAACACCATGGAAGCGGCTAGCGTTTCGCTTGTCTTCTTTTTTCAAAGCCAATTCACAATTCACGCCCCCACAACCATCGCTGCAGTCTTTATGCAGAGTAATGCCGTCGCACATCTCCAAATCGTCCGATCTTGGAAGGCAGACTATCCTCGAGGTGCAGCAGGCTATGTCCACGCAGCACTTTCCCTCGTTCAGATATCCCCAGCTTGACGAGGTCATCATTTTTGAGCTTGTTGGCATCATCAAAAAGGCCACACACCGCTTTGCCCTTAACTAGCCCGACATTGGCCAATGCGCCATCCATGCCGTTGACGGTCGCGGCCACGCCGGTTTCAAGGGTTTTGGCAGCAACTCCCTTCAGCCTGAAAAGCTGCTCATCAGGAAAACCAGCGGCATCTTGCATTCTATATATCCAATTCAAAGATAATACACGCCCATCGGCAAAGCGGGCTTGCCTGATTTCCTTACCTTTTTTGTGCTTTTAAAAAGATCAATTTTTTCCGGTTCAGCGATCGCTAGTGCTGCCCCCAGTCTATTCATCTCCTTTGAGAACCACATAAAATCCTTCCAACTCAAACCAACAGTTAGAAATAGAATAATTGGAGTGCTAAAAGTAGCGCAAATCAACATAAACCAGACCGGGATGCCACCAAAAAGTGCTGCCAAAATGGCTAGCATATACAATGCAATAAAAGCATAGCCACAACATTTTAAAAGGTGATATTTTTTTGCAATTGTTCCACGCTCAGAATGCGGTTGCATCCATATCTTTTTTTCCTTTACATCAACGACTGCGACAGCAATAAATTCATTGATTTTTTGATACCCAACCACTTGAACCACATCCCCATCCTTAAAACCAACCTTCCAAAAACTCCCGGTCACCAGCTTACCGCCCACATTCATGGCAAAGCCAGTAACAGGATCTCCGTCACTTGTGGCAGCCTGCTCGCTGTGAATGGCGCCAGGCTCGCCCGCGGCAGCTTGGACTATCGCCGCCAAACCAGATACTTTTTTGAATTGTTCAATATTCTTAAAATAATTCACATGTGTATTGGAAGCTCTCAAATCCTCAACAATACCGTTGAGCAACGTATAGGATAATTCATGCATATATTTTTTCTCGATCACTGAACTGGTAATATCTTGCCAGCGATCTCATCAATTTCGCGTTGAGATCGGCTCAGATCGAGCCGAAAATTCACGAGACGTGTATCATTACAATAATCAGGAGGATTGAATTTTGTATTTTGACCGGTGTTTTTTCAAGGCCAATTCACAACTGTATCCAATAAAACCATAGCTATGATCTTTGAATAGTGTAGCACCCTCCCGCATATCAAAGTCTTCGGGCCTTGGAAAACCAAGGGCAACGAAAATTTTCGTCGCATATATCGAATAGTCACGCATGGTTCTGAAACTCCAACATTCAAAAGGAAAACAAAAAATCAGCGGCAAAAAAAATATGGCACCACATGCGGCAATTATGTGCTCGTTCTTTTCCAAGGACACGTCTATAGACAAGAAAAATCCGGCATATGCCACGATCCAGAAAAATAATGTCATGTTCCTTGCAAATTTCATGCAACTCCAAAAAAAAGCCCGTTCTCCGCAATAAGCATTCATTGGCATCATAAAAAAACTATCGTCAATACGGAGCAAACTGTGTACGTACAGCACATCCTTTATCTGTGTCACCACCAATTTGACGATATCACCATCCTTGATCTTGTCCGCGTCTCTAAAAACACCACATACCACTTTGCCGTTCACTATTCCGGCAAAATTGTACATATCTTCACCATCGTAAAAACTCAGCATTGCTGCATTCGCCAATGCACCTGGCATGCCATTGAGGACGGCGGAGACACCACCGGCCGAATTTTTTTCCGCAAGGCTGCTTTCGATTGCACTGAGTAAGTTTACGTTTGTTGCCGCCACATGAAATTCTGTGAGCTTCCCTTCCACTGCGAAAAAATTCTCGTCGGAAGATGTATTTTCATTATTTTCGTTGGCGATCATACATGTATACCGCTGAGTAACGCATAACATAATTCATGCATATGTTTTTCTCTATCGCTCAACTAGCTATACCTCTTCAGAAATGTAATCAATGTTGTGCAGGAAGCGACTCACATCGACCTAAAAATTAACGAGACGTGCATGAGTAAAATATCAGGCGGACTGAATCTTGTATTTCGATCTGTGTTTTTTCAAGGCCAACTCAGAACTGTATCCAATAAAACCATAGCTGTGGTCCTTGAATAAAGCTGCACCGTTTCGAATGTCAAAATCATTTGGCCTAGGAAAACCATGTGCAGCGAAAATTCTTGTTGCACATATAGCATAATCACGCATGGTTCTAAAACTCCAATACTCGAAAGGAAACCAAAAAATTAACGGCATCAAGAATATTATGCCACATGCCGCAATTAGATCTTCTCTTTTCTCCACGGATATATCGACATATGAAAAAATTGCAGCATAAGCCATCACCCACATAAACAATATCATATTCCGCGCAAATTTCATGCAACTCCAGAAAAAAGCACGCTCTCCGCAATAGATATTCAATGGCATCAGCAACAAGCTATCATCAATACGCAGCAAACTGTGTACGTACAGCACATCCTTTCTCTGTGTCACCACCAATTTTACGATATCACCATCCTTGATCTTGTCCGCGTTTCTAAAAACACCACACACTACTTTCCCGTTCACCATTCCGGCAAAATTGTACATATCTTCGCCGTCATACAAACTCATCATGGCCGAATTTGCGAGCGCTCCAGGCATGCCATTGAAGGTGGATACTACGCCACCCGCTAGCGTTTGTTCCGCAAGATTCCTTTCAATGTCATTCAGCAGATCTACCGATGTTCCAGATAAATGAAAATGCGTCAGTTTTCCTTCCAGCGTGAAAAAGGGTTCGTCAGGAAAATCTGGAGTATCTTCCATTTTATTTATCCGATTCAAAGATAATACACTCCCATCGGCAAATTCGGCTTTCCCGATGTTCTCAAATTTCTAGTATTTTTGAAAAGATCAATTTTTTCCGGCTCAGCGATCCCTAGTGCCTTGCCTACCCTATTCATTTCTTTTGAAAAAACCATAAAATCCTTCCAACTCAAGCCAACAGTCACAAACAAAATAATTGGATTCATAAAAGTAGAGCAGACCAAAACAAACCACATCGGAAAACCCGTAAAAAATCCCAATAAAATTTCAAAAACATATAATCCAATAAAAGCATAGCCACAACATTTTAAAAGATGATATTTTTTTGCGAGAGTTCCACGTTCACAATGTGGCTGCATCCATATTTTTTCTTGCTTTGCATCAACGACTGCGATAGCGACAAATATGTGGCCTTGTTCATATCCAACAACCTGTACCTCGTCCCCATCCCTGAAATCAACCTCCCAGAAGCTCCCTGCAACCAGCGTTCCGCGGACATTCATGGTGAAGCTGGTGACAGGATCGCCTTCACTGACGGCGGCCTGCGCGCTGTGGGCGGCAGTTGGTTCGCCCGCCGCAGCCTGCACGATCGAGGTCAAACCGGACATTTTCCTGAATGATTCAGCGCTCCTCAAATAATTCACATGCATGTCGGAAGTTCTTAAATTCCCAACAATGCCGCTGAGCAACGTATAAGATAATTCACGCATATATATTTTCACGATCGCTGAACTGGCAATATCTCGCCAGCGATCTCATCAATTTCGCATAGGAAGCGGCTCAGATAAAGCCAAAATTTACGAGACGTGTATCATTTCAATAATCAGGAAGATCGAATCTTGTATTTTGACCTGTGTTTTTTTAAGGCCAATTCACAGCTATATCCAATAAAACCATAGCTGTGATCCTTGAATAAAGTGGCACCCTTGCGCACATCAAAGTCTTTTGGCCTTGGGAAACCAAGGGCAACGAAAATTTTCGTCGCATATATCGAATAATCACGCATGGTTCTGAAACTCCAATATTCAAAAGGAAAACAAAAAACCAGCGGCACCAGGAATATTATTCCGAACATCGTAATTAAATTTTCATTTTTCTCCAGCGACACATCGACAGATAGAAAAAACATCAGAGAAAGAATTACCCAAACGCCGAATGTCATGTTCCTTGCAAATTTCATGCAACTCCAAAAAAAAGCACGTTCTCCGCAAAAAGCATTCAGTGGCATCATAAAAAAACTATCGTCAATGCGGAGCAAACTGTGCACGTACAGCACATCTTTTCTCTGTGTCACCACCAATTTGACGACATCGCCATCCTTGATCTTGTCCGCGTCTCTAAAAACACCACATACCACTTTCCCGTCGACTATTCCGGCAAAATTGTACATATCTTCACCATCGTAAAAACTCAGCATTGCTGCAGTCGCCAATGCACCAGGCATGCCATTGATGATGGCGGAGACACCACCGGCCAGATTTTTTTCCGCAAGGCTGCTTTCAATTTTACCGAGCAAGTTTACATTTGTGGCCGCCATATGGAACTCTGTAAGCTTTCCTTCCACAATAAAAAAAACCTCTTCGGAAGAAGTATTTTCAACATTCTCTTTTTCCATCGTGCTCTTCCCAAGAATTATGATTGGATAGTTTTTAATGCCTTCTGCAATTCCATTAATTCTCTCTCAACAGAGTCAAATGGCTTTTCACTAAGAAATCCTCTGTTTTTCCTAAAAGTACATGCTTGAAACCAGTTCTCCAATTCATCATCCATGATCCATACTCGATATCCCACTTCGATAACAGTGACCCCTACACCAATAAGGTTGAATCGAGCCAGCCTTACTAATAAAAGAGTTCTTCCGTCTCCAATATTTTTTGCAAGCGCGGCCGCCCCCAAAAAGAATTTGGCCATACTTAATGAAAAACTTGAATTTCTCGCAAATAGCGAGCCCGCCAATCGCAACATCAAAGGAGCAGAATAGGAAAATGCGGCAACCAAACCCGCAATCGCATTATAAGCACCTAATCCTGCCCGGCCTGCATAGATCCCCACAAGAATCCTATTGGTTCTTTCTTTCTTAATCTCATCATAAGCCGAAAGAATATCTAACCAAACTATTAATGAACCAGAAAGAGCCCCAAGAAAGCCCGCTGCCATTTTAAAGCCACCACGAATAATATCAGCACCTTTCTTTATTCCTGAAATCTTACTATAAGGAGAGATTTCCCTTATAGATTTCGTCACGGCATACACCAGATCAAAAGAAATACTACTCAATGACAATATTGAGGCTGCCACTTCAGTCTTCAGCCGGGGAGAGTCGTTGAAATGTGGCAATTTGGTTGCCAGAGAAAGGCTTTCAATTGACATCAAAAGAACACCTATGCG
Organism: Janthinobacterium rivuli; assembly: GCF_009208735.1. Lineage (GTDB taxonomy): Bacteria > Pseudomonadota > Gammaproteobacteria > Burkholderiales > Burkholderiaceae_D > Janthinobacterium. The sequence continues at coordinate 170,648 of NZ_WFLJ01000016.1, forward strand.
GGCATGGCGGAAATTATTAGTCTCCGGCCTCTTCCCCACATCTAGTTCGTCCAGTGCAATCTTTACCTTGTTTTTTACCTTTGCCTGCTCATCTTCCAGCAGCTTTTCTATGCTTCCTTCCACTTTTGCCGCATCTGCCTGGGCAATTCTGGTGGCTTCTTTTCGCGCCATGCGCTCAGCTTTCTTTTCAATCCCCTGCTCTAATTTATTTTTTTCAGTTTCCGTTTTTAGCGTTTCAGCATATTTCTTCGTTTTTTCTCTTAATTCATCAATGCTTTTTTTCTTCAGAGGAATCATCAACTCCTCGAAAGTTATTTTTTCAGCAAGATCAGCCAGTTTGGAATACAGCAACACACCGACGATACTGGAAATTGCCTTGTCCATCTTCCCGCTTTTGGTCGACAATGCCTGGGTCCACTCCGATATCTTTGCAAATGCCATTCCTTCTATCGTACGGTGATATTTCGACAGGTTACGGATCGGCTTGTCCTTGCTGGCATCTGGATCATTTTTATGGATTTTAAGGACGCCGTCATCACGCAACCATTCATCCCATGCGGAATCAATCTTTTTAAAAGAATCAATCAGGCCTTTGCATGCCTTTAACCACGGTGCTGCCTGTACTTTTGAAATATCCCCAGCAGCGTCGACTTGTTCTTTTGCTTCTTTAAAAGCCTTTTCCGCAAGATCATACAAAGATCTATGGTTGTAAAAATTCGACCGCATGTACAAATTTTTTCTTTCAATTGAACCAACATTCATCCAATTTTTAAGAACAGGTTCATTTTCCTGACCTGAAAACATGCCAAATACGCACCTGGAATATTCAAAATTGAAGCAAAATCCGCTACTGATGTTTTCCTCGTCATAGCTGTCAAATGCGTCAACCAGTTCTGTGGATGTCACCCACTTGACATGATCTGCAGTTCGCTTTCTCGATCTTGCCTCAGCTTCTTTCGACAGTTTATCCAGTGTTTTCCGGAGCAAATCAATTTCCGAGACAGAGATGAGCGATTCATATTTCTTCTCAAATTTTTCGCGCGCATCCTGCTCACTGGTCGCAAGTATCTGCTCGCGCCTTTTTTCCCTCGCATCAGATGTTTTTCTTATTCTCTCCTCGATTATTTCAGCTTCTTTTACACGATTTAATTTTCTGAGCATTTCGGCATTATTTTTATTAATATCCGGAAGCGCCCTCGTGTCCAGGTCATCGAGATTTTTCTTTCTGACTTCCACTCCATATTTGACGACACAGTCTTTGATATCATCAATGCCGACCATGACGCCCATCTTCCGCCGATTACTGACTTTTTCCTTGTCCTCACTATCGAGAAAATTTTCAAGCGGTTGTAGGGCGGCATTTCGGAAATCGTTCAATTCCTGCGTGATGCCGATCGGGTCAAACAGAACAAACGCCGCCGCCCTGGTCGCCATCATGTTCTCTTCCAGCTTGCCGATCCGCCCGCCCGGCGTTGCCAGTGGAGGATTTGCGATGCCTTCATAGGCATCGCAACTTGCCATATAGAGCTGCTGCATGAGAATGTTTCCCAAGGGGCTCTTGCCGGCATTCTGATACTGCCTGGCGAGCACGGCCTCGGGGACATATTTGCCAAGCTCTTCAGGCTTCAAGCTGTGCGGCTGCTCGGTACTGCCTGCCGCCCACTCCTTGGGCAGGAAAACCTGCATTTGTCCTTTTTTAACGCTGGCCTCGGCATTCGCCGCATATGCGTCCAGCCGATCTGTCGTCATGGCGGTGGGCGTGAACAACAGATATATTTTTTCGACAAACTCGATCTTGTCGATCGCGATCATGCTGGCGTTGATGCCGCAGGTGCTGCGGTCGCAAGAAAAATTCACGGCCGCCGATGGCGGCGTATCGACGGGAAATTTCGACAGGAAGCCGTCGTCGTCGGCAAAATAACCTTCCCAATACAGCAGTCCAGATCGCTTGATCAGCACGTACAAGAAACCGGAGCGCAACAGGCGCGGCGCATAACTGGCGTTCTCCAGCTTGATGTGCCTGACCTTGTCGCCAAGCTTGCCGGGCATGGCTGGCACATGACTGGACCCGCCTTCGCCCACTACCGCCGCATAACGCAAAGGCAAAATGAACAAGCCGCTTTTATCGCAAAATTTACAATCTTTCATCGCTCTTCCTGTGAAGTGGGCGGCACGCGGTCATCCTGCTGGGCATCAGGACAGGGGATGCAGACGGGCGTTCAATAGTATGTCCAGCGGCAAACCTTGCGTGGCTGCCATCCGCATCAGCTCCCCGAGGGCCGGGTGCAAGGTAAAGGCCTGGCCGTGCACGACGGCGCGCCAGGCATAGGTGATCTGGTCGTCCGGCCGCTCCAGGCCCACGCTTGCGCCGTGGAGGAGATAGTCGTCGATTTGCGCATCGATGCCTGGCACGATTGCCGTTTGCCTTGCGCGCAGAATGCGCACCACCAGATTGATCTGCTCGATGCGGTCCATCGCCTGCCTGGTTGGCTCATCAATGCGCAGGGGAAGGTCCTGTGCTGCCAGCACCTGCCGCGCTTGGCTATACTGGATCAGCTGTCCATCGCGATCGAGCTGGCACCATCTCTCGACAGGGCCAAGCAGATCGGCAAAACTGCTGCGCCCCGGCATGCCTGGCGCGGTAGACGGCGGCAACAGCCTTGCCAGATGCGGCATGACGCGAGGGTCAAAATAGCGCAGGTAGACGGCATCACCGGACGGATAGCGCAAATTCAGGCGCGCCAGCATGGCGCTGCGCAAGCGCTCCAGCGTCGCTTGGCTAAATAGCCAGGCACAGATTCCGGGCGCCGCGCCCGGTTCGGCATGCTGCTCTTGTGCCAGCTTCAAGCTATGTTCGAGCAGCGCATAGTGCTCGGGCAGCTTGTTTGACAACGCGAGCAGCATCGGTGCACGCTGCAAGTCATCCTCGAAGATCGGGTCGTCGAGCAGCGCGCTGGCCGCGGGCGGCGACAGGGTCGCGATCGCCTCGCGCAGGGGATTGTCGATGAACTGGTCGATCAGGACGACGGTCCTGTCATAGCCGCGGGCCACGTTGTAGAGCACTTCATCGGCGCGCGCCGTCGATACCGCGGCCGAAGACAGCGCTGGCGATGCCGCTTTATCGTCTGACACTGGCCGCTCCCGCCTGCGTGGCATCAAGAAGTTTCAGTGCACACGCTTTCAATTGCCCTGTCGGCAAGGCCAGGGGAGCAGGACTGGCGCTCGCCGGCCCCGTGAACTCCTTCATGCCAGCCTTGAATTCCATCTTGCCGGGTCCATGAATCTCGATATTGCCGCCTTCGAGCTTGATGTAGGCGCCCTGCACCGTCAACAGCACATGCTGCTTGCCGCTGACGTTGACGCTTTTGCTGGCACTGGCCACGGTCACGGCCTTGTCTGCGGTCAATTTTGTTTCATCGGACTGGCTCTGGCTGCTGACCTTGCCGCTGGCGGCGTGCAGGCGGATGCCGGTTTCCTGGTTGGGTTTGTCGGCCTTGCTGGCCTTGCCGTAGGTAAACAGGCTGATGCCGGAACTGATCGCATGAAAATGGTTGCCTTGCGCGCCGAAATTGATGTCCTGCCCTGCCACGATGCTGCTGGTATTGCCGGCGGCGAAAAGGGCGTTGAGCGGCGTCGTGGCGGCGATGCCGGCCGGACTGGACAATTGCAGCTGCGGCGCGCCATAGGCCGTCGCCTGGCTGTCGCCTGAACCTGCCGTACCCTTGAGCATTTCTATGCTGTGCGCCAATTGTTTCAGCGCCGGCAGCGTATCGGGCGCCGCTTCGGCCTGGCCTGGCTCATTGCCCAACACAGCCTTGTGCTTTTGCGCCGTCTCGGCAAGCGATGTCAGCAACGACAGGCTCTGTTCGATCTGGGCCGTGGCTTCCTTCGTATCCATCTGCGCGCCGCTGGCGTTGCTACGCCCGTCGGTCGACAGCAGCAGCCCCTGCCCCGCACGCAACGCGGCGCTGTGCTCGGTTTTCAGTTCCGCGCCGAAGCCGGCGGCGGCCAACCGCTGGTTGTCCGTCTGATGGCGCAAGTGTCCCAGGTTCAACTCGGCAGTACCCTGGTGCGCGCCGGCGTGGCGCTGCAGGGCCACGCGCGATTGCGCCGGGCTGTCATCGAACACCAGCTGGCTGTACGCCGCGCTGCCCTGCTGGCTGGCCTGCATGGCCTGGCTCTTGATGCCGGACAATGCGGCCGGATGCGCATGCGCGCCCGCTTCGCCCGGAAACCAGGCCGGTGCATTGCCGGTAGCCGGTCCGGCGCCGTGGGCCACGCGGTTATTCTGGGCGTCAGCCGTGCCCTGGCCGTTGTAGACAGCGCCGATCACGAGCGGCCGGTCGATATTGCCCTCCAGAAAATCGATCAATACTTCCTGGCCGACGCGCGGCAGCGCATGGCCGCCCCAGTTGGCGCCCGCCACCGGCGCCATGCTGGAGGCCACGCGCACCCAGGTGCCGGCACTGTCGTCGCCCGGCGCCCCCGTATGCTTGCCGGCTTGCGGATGGTCGAGGCGGCTGTGGCTCATGACGCCGCGCTGCCAGTGAAACTGGACCTTGATACGATGGTCGCGGTCGGTGTGAATCACGGCACCGGCCGGGCCCACCACGACGGCTGTCTGCTGGCCATGCACGGTCGGGCGCGGATGCAGCAGTTGGCCATGCTGGTCCTTGCCGCTGGCGCGATAAGGAATATTGCTGCGGATGGCATCGATGCGGTTGCGGTACAAAGGCCGCTCGGCGATGGCGCCCAGCAGCGCGGGCATGCGGTGCAGGCTGCCGGCGTGCTCCTTGCGGATGGCCGCATCGAGCAAGCCCGTCTTGAGCGTTTGCACAATGGACGACTGCAGATCCGCGCTCAGGTTGTTGTGCATCAGGTGCACCGTGCGCACGATCAGGAAGCTGCGTTCGCCATTGCTGCCAGCCTGGTCGAGCACCGGCTGTCCCTGCAAGCTGAACGTGGTGCCCGGCGACAAGGTACGCACGGTACCGGCACCCACATGGACCTCCCTGCCCGCTTCGAGTGCCTGCAACTGGTTGCGGGCGATGCGCTGGCCCTGTTCGCGCGAGGCATAGGCATACGCCCCGGGCGTGTCGCGGCTGAGCAGCTCCACGCCCTGCGCCTGGCCCGCCGCGCTGGCGACACGCTGGCCGAGCGAGCGGTAGTCCCAGCTGCCCATTTCGATGGCATTGGTCTGCTGGCGCAATGCGGTGCGCCAGCGGTCGATGCTGTCGACCTTCATGACGGCGCCCGGCTGGGTGAAATCGATGCTGCTCTGGGCGTTCGGCTGGAACGCGCCGTTATGGTCGGCGACCACCAGGCAGTGGCTGCCCAAGCTGGGGCTGCCCGGATCGCCGCTGTGTTCATAGTAATAAAACAGGCCTTCCTCGTGCATCAGGCGCTGTGCGTAGGCCCAGTCGCTTTCCTGGTACTGGGTGCTCAAGCTGCGCTTCGGATAGGCCGCGCGGTCGAGAATATCGAAACGCCAGGCCGGCGCCAACTTGCCCTGTCCCTGATAGGCGGCAAACAGCGCGTCGAGGATGTCGAATACCGTCATGTCCTGGAACACGCGGCTGTCACGGCCGTGGGCAAGAAATGCGCTCCAGGGTTCCAGGGTCAGCTGGTAGCGCGCCATGCCGCCATTGGCGCCAACCAGTTCGACGGCGGTGAGATGACCGTGGAACGGCCGCAGCGCGTCGGCGCTGGTAGCGGTCAGCAATTGCAGCAGGGCCGGCTGGCCGATCAGGGTACGCAAGGAAATGGCGGCGTCGGTCGACAGGGCCGCGATCTGGAATACGAAGCCCGTGCTCAAGCCTTCCTCGCCGCGCACGCATTCGGCCAGCAGGCGGTCAGCGCCGAGGGGCGTGGTCAGCTGCAACAATCTGCTGGCTTGCGTGAAACTGGCGGGCAAGGACATGGACATCCGGAACTCCATCACGCGGCTTCCCGCACAAAATTATTAAATAAGCACTTTTATCAAAGCCATTACACCCTAGAAATTTCGTTATAGCAAGAGTGATTCGATTGAAATGACTTCAGCAAGGCAAGCTACCGTCGCCAGCGGCGGTCGCATTTGTGATGGCAGGTTCTCAGCGAGGCCGGACCGCATACTTGTAGGTGTGCAGTCCCCATTATGGTCAGAGGACACATGCCATTTGGCATGGGTGGTTGGAACAAGATGAGAGGCAACACTTTATTCCAGTGTTGCTTGTTAAATTGATTTTTTAACAGTAGCGACTTTATCTGATCATCAGAAAGCAAAGGCATGTTCATGAAGTAACGATGGATGTTACTGATTGCCTGAAGCAAGGCCCACAAGATACGATCCTCCCCCTCATATCCGGTGGCAGCCCCGTCCATCTTGTCACCACCCTCGCCACTATCATTGACATGCTTGAATGCCGTTCCCACCCCAAGAATATATGCCTTGATAAAATGTTTATACTCAAACTCATTCGTTTTCCAGTCTATTGTGACAGGCAATACTCCTGGAACGCTCAGCCCTGGATAACAATCATACAACCTGGCCACATTAGAATGGGGCTTTTCTTTTTCTGCAATAATATAGTTATTCCTGGCACCTTCAAATAAAAACCAAAAAAAGCAGGTTTGTGTTACATCCGTCTCCGCCACATCCTATTTTTGGCTTTTCACCAGCCACAAAATTATTTTTACAATAATTAAATTATCTCTCGTTAAAATTTCTCAAAATTAATTGCATCCACCCCGATAAAGATGAGAAAAATTTTACGTTCACGGCTTATTCCTGTTCAAATTTTCAATTTCAGCATTTGCATTGCTTATTGAATCCTCATATGTTCTTTTTAAATATGATCTATATTTCAGATCATCTGGACCCTTAAATTTTGATAGCAAAGCACGATCAGAAATCATCTCACTATCCCAAAACTCCTTCGTTATTTTATCTGGATTTTCTTGAAGTTCCTGCAATAAACCTTCACTATTTCTCAAGAAAATCAACTGGTGTTCCATATACAAACTCCAGCGTTCCCTTCGATATTCCAACGAAGGCACGGGCCAGCCCTTGATCTTGCCAGGCCATTTCGGATGGTCAGGCTGGTAGATGCTCGATACGATGCCCATGCTGCCATCGGCATGACGCAGCACCCACAACTCTTGCGGCTTGTCGTAATGTGGAACCTCAACCATCACCGACTTGCGGATTTCCGGCAAGCTGCCATCCGGTTTTTCGCGCAAATAATATGTGTACTCGATATTGATTTTTGTTCCAGGCCGCCATTTCTCAGGCAGGGTGAAACAGCACATGATGCCGCCAGCCTCATAACGTCCTATCGTTTCTCCGCCGGCCTGATTGGACGGATGCAGCGGATCTTGCAATACATAGGTGAACTCCTGGTCGCTGTAATTGACGCCATGGACACTGACCGAAACGTCGCTTTTATCATTGCAGGCCATCAGCAACGACAGCGTACAGACGAACATCACCCACTTTGACCTTTGCAAGATACTTTTCATCATTAAATAAACCAATAATTCGACATTACATTTTCACCATAGCATATTTTTCATCGCATGCCGCTCAGATATGACTTTGTTAGAACTTGAAGTTTTACCTCCAACACATTACTTATTAAGAGGCAGATGAAGATTTTTTCATCATCCCTCCCAGCATTTCGTGATAATCGGATGGCTTAGAATCGTTACCAGAACAATCTTGGTTCGCAGTAAGATTACCTCGATGCAATTAAACATTGAGAGAACAGCCCCCTTGCAAGGGGCAGGACCATGCTGCTGCGAGGAATATGATCACACGGAACTAAACAGCGAACCAGTCCGAGGGGGGGGCATAAAGTGCTCCTTGCCGCTTGAGGGATGTGCCACCATTTGCGGCCTACGGCATTGTCATAGTTACGGGCAAGTGCGTCAGCTTTATAAGCACATGCCTCATTGGAAATTTTGGATTGCTCTCGCGTCGACAGTTTTAGAAAAATCGACGGGAAACGGCGCGGAATGGGGAGTTTCACTGATCATGATATCAAGGAGTATTGGCAGGTTTTCCGGAGTGAAGAATGGGATGATTTTTACTATCGCCGTCTACATTTGACACAACCACCCTCACCTCGTCATTGGAAAAAAAATGCATATAGATATCTCCTGGCCTATCATATTTTTCCACTTCCACCATTTTTTCTTTAATAATATGTTTTAGTCCATCCGGCATATCCCACCGCACCCGAACCATCATTCCCGGATACCACACTCTCGGGATAGAGGCGCAACAGATTTCTGCTCCCCCCGCCCCCCATCTGGCCATGTTGGCGCCTCCGGCCCCATCCACCGATGCGGAATAAATATATTTCCCCGTATGGTTGACAATACCCACCTGCGCCGTCGCGGTAGGACTTGGGCCAGCTTGCTCAGCCTGCCTGGCCTTGAAGGCGCAGCCGCTCAGCAGCAAGACAGTGCCAAGATACATAATCCATTTCATGATTTTCACCTTATAGAAAATGCTACGTCATTTTTCACTTTACCGCCACATATGGCAATAGAAAAGATAGAACTCCCACGCGTCGTAGATGGTTTAAAAAAAACCAAGAAAAGGTGCAAGAGTGGAGTTTCATTGATCGCAATAAACCTCTAAGGATTGATATTTCCCTGTTTTCCATAGTGACGTATCGGATGAGCAGTGCTATATCCGGGATAAACTGAAACCACAACCCGAATTTCATCGTTTGGAAAAAAATGGATATAAATACTTCCTGTTTCATCGTATTTTTCCACTTCCACCATTTTTTCTTTGACAATATGCGTATGTTCTTCTGGCATATCCCACCGCACCAGAACCATCATTCCCGGATACCACACTCTCGGGATAGAGGCGCAACAGATTTCTGCCCCCCCCGCCCCCCATCTGGCCATATTGGCTCCTCCCGCCCCATCCACCGATGCGGAATAAATATACTTCCCCGTATGATTGACAATACCCACCTGCGCTGTCGCGGTAGGACTTGGGCCGGCTTGCTCAACCTGCCTGGCCTTGAGGGCGCAAGCGCTCAGCAGCAATGCAGCGCCAAGATACATAATCCGTTTCATAATTTCCCTTTCGGCTACAGTCGCGCTGAAATCACGCCCTATGCGAGCGCCTCGATCCGCGTTGCATAGCGCTGCTGCGCCAGGTAAATCTCTTCATCGGCTTTGGCTTGCGCAATATCCTGTATCAAGTTTTCACTCCACACGAATTCTTCGGGTGCTTCTTTCGCCTGGATGCCGGCCGTCGGCATGCGTT
>NZ_WFLJ01000017.1 GCF_009208735.1 Janthinobacterium rivuli
AGTTATGCCTGATGACCATAGCAAGTTGGTCCCACCCCTTCCCATCCCGAACAGGACCGTGAAACAACTTTGCGCCGATGATAGTGCTGCAACCAGTGTGAAAGTAGGTTATCGTCAGGCTTGTTATATAAAAAACCCCGCTAGGTGCGGGGTTTTTTTTCGTCTGCAGCATTCATGGGATCAGATGCCCCAGGTGATGCTTTCATTTTCTGCTTTGGCCGAGCGCAGCATCTCCATCAAAGGATAGGCGCGCTGTGAAAAATGCACTTTTTGCGCGCGCGCATGGGCACCCGTTTCACCATCTTCCAGCGTTTCCGGCGTATGCGCATCATGTTCGATGTCATTTTCCGGATGCAGTTTGCTTTCCGCGACTTCTTTTTCCAGCAGCGCCAGGGCATCGCCCGCTTCCGCTGGCGTGATGACGCCGCGTGTGGGGTTCTTGTGCAGGATGTCGAGGATACGCTGGGCATGTTCCTGGTACATCAGCACTTCAGGGGAAGATTTGGATTTGAATGAGATCAACATAAGCGCTTTCTGAAACTTGTTGTTAGTGTCGAAACAATATCACGACTTGAAATGTCGCACAGGCCGTCCGATTGCCCGGATTGCACATTTGCAAGCCGGTTATGACCATCTGTTGGACAACGCACGTATTTACAAGGGCTCGCTGACCGTGAAAACACCTGTTTAAGCGATCGTTAAGTCTCAATCCAGTTTCACCGAGTCCATGAAGGTGTCGATGGTGTCACGCGACAGCTTGCTTTCCTCCCCAAGAATGATGATCTGGAAGATACGTTTGTCCTGCGCCACAAAACGACCGACCAGCAAGACGGGCTTGCCTTGCTGCGTGCCCGTCGCTTCGACGCTCAGCGAGCTGCGTTGATGGCTGCCGGCAGGCGTGCTGCTGGCCGCCGATGCGGATTTTTCGCTGCGCACGGTACCGTTGATATTTTTCAGCAGCGCCATCTGCATGGCAGGCAGCGCCGCCCGTGCCTGTTCCGCACTGTCGAGCACGGCGCTGCCGATGGCGAAGGTAGCGCCATCGACCTCGCTGGCCGTCATGGTCAGGCTGACTTTCTTGCCATCGAGATCGATCTCGCGCGTCAGCACGGCGGGCTTGCCAGGGAACAAGGCCGTGAACTGGGCGTCGGGGCTGCGATAATCGCGCCAGTCGAATTTCGGACTGCAGGCGGACAGGATGCTGACGGCCGCGAGCGTAGCCAGAAAGAGGGCAAGTGATGGTTTTTTCATCAGCAGATGGTAGCAGCGCCGCCAGTCGCGCGCAATCGCGCGCAATCGCGCACGTGTGGCGCTTACGGGCCGCCTTATATCTCGCGCAGCACGCGCCGGTACTGGATCGCTTCGGCGACATGCGGCGGCGTGATGGCGGAGCTGTCCGCCAGATCCGCGATGCTGCGCGCCACGCGCAGTACCCGGTGGTAGGTGCGCGCCGACCAGTGCAGGCGCGTCATGGCGCCATGCAGCAACTGTTCGCCGTGTGGCTCCAGGCGACAATGCTGTTCGATTTCCATGTTGCTCAGGCGCTGGTTGGACTTTCCCTGGCGTGCCAGCTGCAAGGCAAAGGCTGCCGCTACCCGGGTGGCGATGGCTTGCGTACTTTCGCCGGCGCCTGCACGTCGCCCCAGCGCCGCCGGCGGCATGGCGGCCACTTCAATCTGCAGGTCGATACGGTCGAGCAGCGGGCCGGACAGGCGATTGTGATAACGGAGCACGGCGTCTGGCGTACAGCGGCAGCGGCCGGAAGCGTGACCCAGATAGCCGCACGGGCAGGGATTCATGGCGGCAATCAGTTGAAAGCGCGCAGGAAACTCGGCCTGGCGGGCCGCGCGTGAAATGCTGATGACGCCCGATTCCATGGGCTGGCGCAGCACATCGAGCACCCGGCGCTGGAATTCGGCGATTTCATCGAGAAACAGCACGCCGCAGTGTGCCAGCGAGATTTCTCCCGGGCGCGGCACGTTGCCGCCACCCACCAGGGCTACGCCGGACGCCGTCTGGTGCGGGGCGCGATAGGGCCGCCGTTTCCAGTGTTCCACCTTGAAGTGGCCGCCCAGCGAATGCACGGCCGCCGATTCCAGCGCCTCTTCATCGCTCATGGGCGGCAGCACGCCGGGGAAGCGGCTGGCCAGCGTGGTCTTGCCTGCGCCCGGCGGCCCCACCATCAGGACGTTGTGACCGCCCGCCGCCGCCACTTCCAGTGCGCGCCGCGCCTGCTGCTGCCCTTGCACGTCGGCGAAGTCGGGATAGGGAAACGTGTGCGCTGCCAGCACGGGCCGGTGGCGTTGCAGGGCAGTGTGGCTGGCGTGGGGGGCAAAATGCGCGCAGACCTCGAGCAGGCTGTGGGCAGGATAGATGCAGGCATTGCCGACGAGAGCGGCCTCGTCCGCGTTCGCCTGCGGCAGGATGAAGGCGCGTGGCGCGCCCGACTGACTGCGCTGCATGGCAAAGGTCATGGCCAAGGCGCCGCGGATGGGACGCAACTGGCCAGACAGCGACAGTTCGCCCGCGAATTCATAGTGCTGTAATTGGTCGCCCGGCAACTGGCCGGAGGCGGCCAGGATGCCCAGTGCGATGGGCAAGTCGAAGCGGCCCGATTCCTTGGGCAAGTCTGCCGGCGCCAGATTGGCCGTGATGCGCCGCGCCGGCATTTCGAAGCCGCAGTTTTGCAACGCGGCACGCACGCGGTCGCGCGACTCCTTCACTTCCGTATCCGGCAGGCCGACTATCGTAAACGAGGGCAAGCCATTGGCAAGGTGGACTTCGACACTTACCTCTGGCGCCTCCATGCCGGCCAAGGCGCGGCTTTTCAGGACGGCCAGGCTCATCAGACTCCCCTGTAGCGCGGACGCGGGCAGGATCAGTCTAGCGCGTGCAACGCCATCAGGCTTGAGCTATGCCAGCAAGGCCGTCAATAACGGAGCCTCGCTGGCGGCACCTCAGGTCTTCGACTCGTTCAGGCGCGTTTCCAGCTCGATCAGGCGCAATTCCAGTGCGTCCAGTTTGGCGCGGGTCTTGGCCAGCACTTGCGCCTGGATATCGAATTCCTCGCGCGTGACGAGATCGAGGCGGGCGAAGCCCTGGGTCATCATCGATTTCACGTTTTTCTCGATATCCTTGGCCGGCGAGTTTTCGATGGCTTGATGGATCTTGCCCTGCAAGTCGTTAAAGAAGGTATTCATGTCCATGGTCTGTCCTTTTATGGTGCGGCCTGTGCATCGCACCATTGCGGTGCACAGCGGCGTTAATCTGGTGCGAAACTGGGCGGTTCATGCTGCTTTAGTCGCCCATGCCCGCATGTCCAGGGGCTTGCAGGGTATGTGTGGCCGGAAACGCCCCTGTCAAGGTGGCAAGAGAGCTGGCACGTATTCTGCTAAAGAAAGGATGAACGCTTTGTGATCTCCAGCCAAGATTTTAAACCTCAACCGCTTTAAAAGTTCAATAAAAGGGAATCGCCATGAAGAATCTGTCCAAGAACATGACTTTAGCAGCCGCATTGACGTTGGCCATGAGCGCCTTGTGCGGTAGCGCCATGGCCCAGGATGCGGCGGCGCCCGCTGCGGCCGAGGCTGTACCCGACAATGTGGTGAGCTACAACGTGGCGCTGACCAGCGATTACCGTTATCGCGGCATCTCGCAAAGCCGCTTGGACCCGGCCATCAGCGGCGGTGCCGACTATACCCATAACCCAACGGGCCTGTATGTGGGCACCTGGCTGTCGAGCATCAAATGGATCAAGGATGGCGGCGGCGATACCAATCTGGAATGGGATATCTACGGCGGCAAGCGGGGCGAGATCAGCAAGGATTTTACCTATGACGTGGGCGGACTGTACTATTTCTATCCATCGAATGGACTGAGCACCAATGCCAATACCTTCGAGCTGTACGGCCAGCTCGGCTACGGTCCGATGTATATCAAGTACTCGCATTCGACCACCAATCTGTTCGGCGTTGCCGACAGCAAGAACAGCGGCTACCTCGACGTGGGCGCGAATATCGATATGTACGAAGGCTATCTGCTGAACCTGCACGTGGGCCGCCAGAAGGTCGAACATAACGATGCCCTCAGCTATACCGATTACAAACTGGGTGTCACCAAGGATTTTGGCATGGCAACGGTCGCCCTGGCCTACGTCAAGGCCAACATCACGTCGTTGGCACCGAACGGCAAGAACCTGGCGAAATCCGGTCTCGTGCTGACCGTATCGAAAACCTTTTAAGCGAGACTGCCATGAAAATGATTACTGCGATCATTAAGCCGTTCAAACTGGACGAAGTACGCGAAGCTTTGTCGGCTATCAATGTGCAAGGCATTACCGTCACGGAAGTGAAAGGTTTCGGCCGCCAGAAAGGTCACACGGAACTCTACCGTGGCGCCGAGTATGTCGTCGATTTCTTGCCAAAAACCAAAATTGAAGCGGCCGTCGATGACGCCATTGTCGACCAGGCCATCGAAGCGATCGAAGGCGCCGCGCGTACCGGTAAAATCGGCGATGGCAAGATTTTCGTCTACAACCTGGAACAGGTCATCCGCATCCGTACCGGTGAAACCGGCAACGAAGCGCTCTAAGGGGAATATTGATGCGTAAAAATATAACAAAATTGCTAGCTGGGTTTGCCTGTCTGTGTGCGTTTGGCATCGCCGCGCCGAGCTTTGCCGATGCGCCCGCCAAGACGGAGGCGGCCACGACCACAGCCGTCGCCGCCCCGGCCGTCACGCCGCTTGCTGACGCTGCGGCTCCGGCTGCCGCCGCGCCGGCCCCGGCTGCTGCCGCGCCAGCCGCGCCCGTCGCCAACAAGGGCGACACCAGTTTCATGATGATCAGCACCTTGCTGGTGATCTTGATGACGATTCCCGGCCTGGCCCTGTTCTACGGCGGCCTGGTGCGCTCGAAGAACATGCTGTCGGTGCTGATGCAAGTGTTCATGGTGTTCGCGCTGGTGATCGTGTTGTGGTGCATTTATGGCTATTCGATCGCCTTCACGGAAAAAACCGCCTTCTTCGGTGGCTTCGACCGCCTGTTCCTGAACGGCATCTGGGATCCGGCCAAGGGCACGTTCGCCGCCGCCGCCACCTTCAGCAAGGGCGTCGTCATTCCCGAGTTCGTCTTTGTCGCCTTCCAGGGCACGTTTGCCGCCATCACCTGCGCGCTGATCGTCGGCGCCTTTGCCGAGCGCGCCAAGTTTGCCGCCGTGCTGGCCTTCGTCGTGCTGTGGTTCACGTTCGCCTACCTGCCAGCGGCCCACATGGTGTGGTTCTGGACCGGTCCTGACCTGATCACCAACGCCGCCACCTCGGCCAGCGAAGCCTTGAAGGCTGGCTGGATCTGGCAAAAAGGCGCGCTCGACTTCGCCGGCGGCACCGTGGTGCACATCAACGCCGCCGTCGCCGGCCTGGTGGGCGCCATCATGATCGGCAAGCGCGTCGGCTACGGCCGCGAATCGATGGCACCGCACTCGCTGACGATGACGATGATAGGCGCATCCTTGCTGTGGGTGGGCTGGTTCGGTTTCAATGCCGGTTCCTCGCTGGAAGCGGGCGACGTGGCTGCCCTGGCCTTCGTCAACACCTTGCTGGCGACCGCCGCCGCGACCCTGTCGTGGGTGTTTGGCGAATGGATCAGCAAAGGCAAGCCATCCATGCTCGGCGGCGCGTCCGGCGCCGTGGCAGGCCTGGTGGCGATCACCCCGGCGGCCGGTTTCGTCGGCCCGATGGGCGGCCTGGTCATCGGCTTGCTGGCCGGCATCGTCTGCCTGTGGGGCGTGAATGGCCTGAAACGCCTGATCGGCGCCGACGATTCGCTCGACGTGTTCGGCGTGCATGGCGTGGGCGGTATCCTCGGCGCCTTGCTGACGGGTGTGTTTGCTGCACCACAATTGGGCGGCCAGGGCATCTTCGACTATGTCACCAACAAGATGTCGGCGGATCCGTATTCGATCGGCCATCAGGTGTGGGTGCAGGCGCAAGCGGTCGGCACGACCATCCTCTGGTCGGCCATCGTCTCCGTCGTCGCCTACAAACTGGTCGACATCGTCATCGGCCTGCGCGTACCGGAAGAAGAAGAGCGCGAAGGCCTCGATATCACCAGCCACGGCGAGCAGGCATATCATGGTTAAATAGTCATTATCTGGCATGCCAGCGCCCCGGCGCGGCATGTCCGGCTGGAAAAGGCGCCTCATCGAGGTGCCTTTTTTTCGTTGTGGGAATGGAAAAGGTCTTTAAAACAAGGGTTTTGCCCCGATTTGGGCTACTTACACGGTAATATAGTCGGCAGTTCTGTGTGCTTTTTTGAATACTGCACATAATTTAAGGATGTAACTATGGTTCCCCATCTCGTCACGGCCCTGACCGGACCGCTGCTCGACCTCGAAAAAAAGATTCTGGCCGCGACGCCGGCCATTGAGCGCTGGTTTCGCATGGAGTGGCAAGAACACACGCCGCCCTTCTATTGCTCGGTAGACTTGCGTAATGCGGGCTACAAGCTGGCGCCCGTCGATACCAATCTGTTCCCTGGCGGTTTTCATAACCTGGCCACGGAAATGCTGCCCCTGTCCGTGCAGGCGGCCATGGCCGCCATCGACAAGTATTGCCCGGACGCCCGCAACCTGCTGATCGTGCCGGAATTGCACAACACGACGCCGCAATACCTGCAGAACGTGGCGCGCTTGATGCAGATCTTCCGCCAGACGGGGCTGCACGTGCGCTTCGGCTCCTGGTCGCCCGACATCACCCAGCCGACACCGTTGGCGTTGCCAGATGGCAAC
Organism: Janthinobacterium rivuli; assembly: GCF_009208735.1. Lineage (GTDB taxonomy): Bacteria > Pseudomonadota > Gammaproteobacteria > Burkholderiales > Burkholderiaceae_D > Janthinobacterium. Next base: position 6,786 of record NZ_WFLJ01000017.1, read on the forward strand.
ATGCTCGTCATCGAGCCGCTCGTGCGCCTGAACAATGGCCGTCGCCTGGGCTTGAAGGATTTCGATCCGTGCACGATTCTGCTGAATAACGACTTGTCGGACGGCATTCCCGACATCCTGCAAAACATCCATGAGCAAAGCCTGCTGCCGCCTTTGCATGCGGGCTGGGCCTTGCGCCGCAAGAGCAACCACTACACGGCCTACGATGAGGTGGTGAAAAAATTCGGCAAGATGATCGATGTCGACCCGTGGATGCTCAACCCCTTCCACGCCAAGTGCAGCGACGTGAACTTCCAGGAAGGCGAGGGCGAAGACGCGCTGGCCGCCAGCGTCGACGTGCTGCTGGCCAAGATCCGCAAGAAATACAAGGAATACGGCATCAAGGAAAAGCCCTTCGTCATCGTCAAGCCCGACGCGGGCACGTATGGCACGGGCATCATGACGGTGCGCGACGCCAGCGAAGTGCGCGACCTGTCGCGCAAGCAGCGCGACAAGATGTCCATCGTCAAGGACGGCAAGGTTGTCACCGACGTCATCATCCAGGAAGGCGTGCCGACCTTTGAAAGCATCAAGGATGCGGTGGCCGAGCCTGTCGTCTACATGATCGACCGCTATGTGGTGGGCGGTTTCTACCGCGTGCACGCGGAAAAGGGCGTGGACCAGAACCTGAACGCGCCCGGTTCGCAGTACGTGCCGCTGGCATTTGCCCAGCAGCATGCGGTGCCAGACTTGAAGGCCAAGCCGGGCACGGCCGCGCCGAACCGCTTCTATGTGTATGGCGTGGTGGCGCGCCTGGCCTTGCTGGCCGCGTCGCTGGAAATGGAGCGCACGGACCCGAATCCCGAGGTGTATTGATCCACCCCTGCAGCTTGCCGGGCGCGGCGACCACCGCGCCTGGCGATCTCGGCTAGAATCAAGCATTCCTTATCCAGGCTCCCCGATTGGACGCACCATGAAAATTGCATTCCTTGCCGACCCGCTGGCAGGCTTCAAGACTTACAAAGATTCCACCTTCGCCATGATGCGCGAGGCGGCCAGACGCGGCCACGCCGTGTACGCCTTCGAACAGAAGGACATGGCGCTGGAAGAGGGCATCGTCACGGCGCGGGTACAGCATATCGAGCTGACGGGCGACGAACACGACTGGTACAAGGTCGTCTCCACAGAGGAAGTGCGCCTGTCGACCCTGGACGCCATCATCGAGCGTAAGGACCCGCCCTTCGACATGGAATACGTGTACGGCACGTATCTGCTGGAACTGGCGGAAAAGCAGGGCGCGCACGTATTCAACAAGCCGTCCGCCATCCGCGACAACAATGAAAAGCTGGCCATCGCCCAGTTTTCCGAATTCACCTCGCCGACCCTGGTGACGTCGAACGAAGCGCGCCTGCGCGCCTTCCACGCCAAGCACCAGGACGTCATCTTCAAGCCGCTCGACGGCATGGGCGGCACGGGCATCTTCCGCGTCAAGGCCGATGGCCTGAACCTGGGCGCCATCATCGAGACCCTGACGGACAATGGCGCGCAGACCATCATGGCGCAGCGCTTCATCGCCGACATCGTCAAGGGCGACAAGCGCATCCTCGTCATCGGCGGCAAGCCGGTGCCGTTTTCGCTGGCGCGCATCCCGCAGGCGGGCGAAGTGCGCGGCAACCTGGCGGCCGGCGGCACCGGCGTGGCGCAGCCATTGACGGCGCGCGACCTGGAAATCGCGGAAAAGCTGGGCCCCATCCTGGCCGCGCGTGGCCTGATGCTGGTAGGATTGGACGTGATCGGCGACTACCTGACGGAAGTCAATGTCACCAGCCCGACCTGCTTCCAGGAAATCATGCAGCAGACCGGCTTTGACGTGGCGGCCATGTTTGTCGACGCCGTCGAGCATGGCGTTGCGCAAGCGCAGCAGCGCTAGAAGGTGAAACGATTATGGTAGGGATTTTGCTCATGACACATGCACCGCTGGGACAGGCCTTCATCGCCGCCTGCGCGCATGTGTTTCGCGGGCCAACGGAACGGTTTGAAGCCATCGACGTCGTCGCCGACCAGGACCTGGCGGAAGTGCAGAAGCTGGCGTCGGAAGCCATCTGCCGCCTCGATGACGGCTCCGGCGTGCTGGTGATTACCGACGTGAAGGGCGGCACGCCGTCGAACTGCTGCAACAAGCTGGCCGATGCGGGCAGGGTGGAAGTCATCGCCGGCATCAGCCTGCCGATGCTGCTGCGCGCCATCACGTATCGCCGCGACACGCTCGACGTGGTGGTGGAGATGGCGCTGGCCGGTGCGCAAAGCGGCGCCGTGCGCGTCGATAACCGCATCCGCGTGGGCGAATAGGGAAGTGCAAGGCCGCCGCCCTGAAGGCGGCGGGTTTTATAGGCCAAGATTGTCATCAGCGTAGTGCATTCAGGGATAGAGACCATACAAAAATGATTCAAAAAGAACTCGAAATCATCAACAAGCTGGGACTGCACGCACGCGCCTCCGCCAAATTTACCCAGCTCGCCGCCAAGTTCAAGAGCGACGTCTGGCTGACCCGCAACGCGCGCCGCATCAACGCCAAGTCCATCATGGGCGTGATGATGCTGGCCGCCGGCAAGGGCGCGAAAGTGACCCTGGAAGCCGAGGGCGATGATGAGCAGGCATGCGTCGATGCCCTCACCGCCCTGATTAATGACAGGTTTGGCGAAGGCGAGTAATGCCCGCCGAACGCAGCCGCAGCCGCCTTCCGACAGGTCACCCCATGGCATCTTTCACGCTCCACGGCATCCCGGTCTCCCGCGGCATCGCCATTGGCCGCGCGCATCTGCTGGCGCCGGCCGCCCTTGACGTCAAACATTACCTGGTCGCCCAGGAACAGATCGAAGCCGAAGTCCAGCGCCTGCAAAGCGCCATCGCCACCGTTCACAAGGAACTGCAAACCCTGTGGAACGAGCTGCCGAAGGATGCGCCCACGGAACTGGGCGCGTTCATCGACGTCCACGCGCTGATCCTGTCCGATCCGATGATTTCCGAAGCGCCGCTTGACATCATCCGCAAGCGCCACTACAACGCCGAATGGGCGCTGCTCACACAGATCGATGAATTGTCGGCCCAGTTCGACGAAATCGAAGACCCGTACCTGCGCGAGCGCAAGGCTGACATCCAGCAGGTTGCCGAACGCGTCTTGAAAGTCTTGCTGGGCACCGAGCAGCTGTTGCCCAAGGCGGCCGCCGAAGATGAATTGATGGCGCAGATGATCGTCGTCGCGCACGACATCTCGCCGGCCGACATGCTGCAGTTCCGCGACCGCTCCTTCATCGGCTTCATCACCGACGTGGGCGGGCAGAACTCGCACACGGCCATCGTCGCGCGCAGCCTCGATATCCCGGCCGCCGTCGGCATGTCGCAGGCGTCGATGCTGATCGAGCAGGACGACTGGCTGATCATCGACGGCGACGCCGGCGTGGTCATCGCCAACCCCAGTCCCCTGGTGCTGGAACAGTACCGCGAGCGCCAGACGGCCATGCAGCGCGCGCGCAAGAAGCTGGGCAAGCTGAAAAAGACGCCGGCCGTCACCAAATGCGGCACCCCGATCACTTTGCTGGCGAATATCGAATTGCCCGAGGATTGCGCGTTCGCGCTGGAGTCGGGCGCCAGCGGCGTGGGCCTGTTCCGCTCCGAATTCCTGTTCATGGGCCGCGCCCACAAGATACCCACCGAGGACGAGCAGTTCGAGGCTTACCGCAACACGGTGCAGTCGATGAAAGGGCGCGTGGTGACCATCCGCACGCTCGACATCGGCGCCGACAAGCCGCTCGACCAATCCGACCATACGGCCTTGAATCCCGCCCTGGGTTTGCGCGCCATCCGTTACTGCCTGGCCGAGCCGCAGCTGTTTCTGACGCAGCTGCGTGCCATTTTGCGCGCCTCGGCCTTCGGCAAGGTGCGCATCCTGATTCCCATGCTGGCGCACGCGTTCGAGATCGACCAGTCGCTGGCCATGATCGCGCAAGCGAAGGCCAGCCTGCGCGAGGACGGCGTCAAGTTCGACGACGCCGTTGAAGTGGGCGCCATGATCGAGATTCCCGCCGCCGCGCTGGCCCTGCCCATGTTCGTCAAGCGCATGGATTTCCTGTCGATCGGCACGAATGACCTGATCCAGTACACCTTGGCCATCGACCGCGTCGATTATGAGGTGGCGCATTTGTACAATCCGCTGCATCCGGCCGTGCTGCAACTGATCTCCATGACGATCGCCGCCGGCCACAAGGCGGGCATCGACGTGGCCGTGTGCGGCGAAATGGCGGGCGACGTGAAGCTCACGCGCTTGCTGCTGGGTATGGGACTGCGCGAGTTTTCCATGCATCCGGCCCAGCTGTTGGCGGTCAAGCAAGAGATCCTGAACAGCGATCTGGGCCTGATTGCGCCACAAATGCGCAAAATTATGCGTTCCATGGAACCAAATGTGATCGCGGAAGCTGTCCGGCAACTGCAGCTCATGTAAACTGTCACCTTATCGGCATCAGGACACATCGCGCGCGGCAAGATGTGTCCTGATGCTAAAGTTGCAGCACCTATCATCGCGGCGCTGCATCGACCATGGCCCGTGGGGCCGCCCCCCTTTTATAAACCGACACACATGTCATCCATTGGAATCGTTTCGCCGCAAACCATGTATTTTGCGCAACCCCTGCAGCTGCAAAGCGGAGCATCGCTGCGGGACTATATGTTGATGTATGAAACCTACGGCACCCTGAACGCCGACAAATCGAACGCGGTGCTGGTCTGCCACGCCCTGAACGCCTCGCACCACGTGGCCGGCGTGTATGCCGACGAGCCGAAAAGCACGGGCTGGTGGGACAATATGGTCGGTCCCGGCAAGCCGCTCGACACCAACAAATTCTTCGTCATCGGCGTCAACAACCTGGGCTCCTGCTTCGGCTCGACGGGCCCCATGCACACCAATCCGGCCACCGGCAAGCCGTATGGCGCCTCTTTCCCCGTCGTCACGGTGGAAGACTGGGTCAGCGCGCAGGCGCGCCTGGCCGATGAACTGGGCATCACCCAGTTCGCCGCCGTGATGGGAGGCTCGCTGGGCGGCATGCAGGCGCTGGCGTGGAGCATCATGTTCCCCGAGCGCTTGCGCCACTGCGTGGTGATCGCCTCGACGGCCAAGCTGTCGGCGCAAAACATCGCCTTCAACGACGTGGCGCGCCAGGCCATCCTGTCCGACCCCGATTACCATGGCGGCGACTTCTATGCCCATGGCGTGGTGCCGAAGAACGGCTTGCGCGTGGCGCGCATGGTGGGCCACATCACGTATCTGTCGAATGACGACATGGCCGAAAAATTCGGCCGCAAGCTGCGCGACGCGGCGCAGACGGGCGATTACAAATTCGGCTTCGGCATCGATTTCGAGATCGAATCGTACCTGCGCTACCAGGGCGACAAGTTCTCCGAATACTTCGACGCCAACACGTATTTATTGATCACCAAGGCGCTCGATTATTTCGATCCGGCGCGCGCGCATGGCGGCGACCTGGCCAAGGCCCTGTCGGGCACGAAGGCCAAGTTCTTCCTCGCCTCGTTCTCCACCGACTGGCGCTTCTCGCCCGAGCGCAGCCGCGAAATCGTTGAGGCGCTCGTCTGCAACCGCCGCCAGGTCACGTATGCGGAAATCGACGCGCCGCACGGCCACGACGCCTTCCTGCTGGAAGATGCGCGCTACATGAACATGGTGCGCGCCTATTATGGCCAGGTATGGAACGACATCGGGGCGGGCTTGCCCGCTCCTGCACAGCACACCGCCGTCCACCAGGGCGCGAAGGAGACCGCATGACTTTTGACGAATTGAGCGCGCTGCGCCCCGACCTGGCCTTCATCGCCCACTGGGTGCCGAACAACGCGCACGTGCTGGACGTGGGCTGCGGCGAAGGCGTGATGCTGCAGTACCTGCAAAGCGACAAGGAGTGCAGCGGCTATGGCATCGAGATCGCCGACGACAAGGTGCTGGCCAGCACCCAGCGCGGCGTGAACGTGATCCAGCAGGACATGGAAAAGGGCCTGGCCATCTTTGGCGACAACAGCTTCGACACGGTGCTGTGCCTGTCGTCGCTGCAGATGATGAAACAGGTCGAGCCGCTGCTGCGCGACATCGTGCGCGTGGGTGCCGAGGCCATCGTCTCGTTCCCCAACTTCGCCTACTGGCCGCACCGCGTGGCGCTGCTGAAAGGCCGCATGCCCGTGTCGAAATCGCTGCCCTACCAATGGTACGACACGCCCAACGTGCGCTGCGCCACCATCAACGACTTCCGCGAGCTGGCCGAGGAATGCGGCCTGGAAGTGATCGAATGCGTGGCCCTGGCCGAAGGCAAGATGGTCTCCGTGCTGCCCAACCTGCGCGGCGACCTGGCCGTCTTCCGCCTGCGTAAAAAAGCGGTGCATTGATGAGCACAAGCCCGGCGCCTGGCTGGCGCTCCTATGCCAACGGCCGCATGCTGGCCGTGCTGGTGCTGGGCTTCAGTTCCGGCCTGCCCCTGTTCATCCTGCTGTACCTGCTGCAGGCATGGCTGGCCAAGTCGGGCCTGAACGTCAAGGCGCTGGGGCTGTTCGCCCTGGTGCAGTTCCCGTATATCTGGAAATTCCTGTGGGCGCCCCTGATGGACCGCTACCGCATACTGGGCCTGGGACGCCGGCGCGGCTGGATGGCGGCTACGCAAGTGGCGCTGTTCTTTTCCATCGGCGCCATGGGCATGCTCGATCCGCTCACGCAGATCGGCCTGATCGCGGCGGCCGCCGGCGGCGTCGCCTTCCTGTCGGCCAGCCAGGACATCGTCATCGACGCCTACCGGCGCGAAATCCTCAGTGACAACGAGCAGGGCCTGGGCGCCGCCGTCATCGTCAACGCGTACAAGGTGGCGGGCATGGTGCCGGGCGCGCTGTCGCTGATCCTGGCCGACCGCATGCCATGGCAGCCCGTGTTCTGGATCACGGCCGCCTTCATGCTGCCGGGCCTCGTCTGCACCCTGCTGATCAGGGAACCCACCGTGTACGGCTCGCCACCGAAGACCATGCGCGAAGCGATCATTCTGCCGTTCCAGGAGTTCATCGCGCGCGATGGTTGGCGTAACGCAATGTGGATCCTCGCCTTTGTATTACTCTACAAAATCGGCGACAGCATGGCCACGGCGCTGGCGACGAAGTTTTATCTCGACCTGGGTTTTAGCATGACGCAGATCGGCCTGGCCGCCAATACCACGGGTTTCTGGGCCAGCCTGGCCGGCGGCGTGGTGGGCGGCGTGTGGATGCTCAAGCTGGGCATCAACCGGGGCCTGTGGGTGTTCGGCGCGCTGCAGGCGATCGCGATTCTCGGCTTTGCCTGGCTGGCGCAGGTGGGACCGAACACCATGCTATTGAGCGCCGTGATCGGTTTTGAAGCCTTCGCCAGCCTGGGCCTGGGTGCGGCCGCCTTTGTCGCGTTCCTGTCGCGCACCACGGACCCGCGCTACACGGCCACGCAATATGCCTTGTTTTCCAGCCTGAGCGCCGTGCCGCGCACCCTGATCAACGCCTCGGTGGGCTTCTTGGTCGCGGAGCTGGGCTGGTTTTCGTTTTTCATCGTGTGCTTCTTCCTGGCTTTCCCGGCCATGATGATGCTGCCTAAAATCGCTCCATGGAGGTCTGCCAATGGCACCAATATCCCTTAAACGTTACACCGTCCTGGCCAGCCTGTGCGCGGCCACCGCGCTGGCGCCGCTGTCCGTCCACGCCCAGCAGGCGACGGTACAGGATGGCATCAAGGTGCGTCCCTTGTCGACCACGCGCATCTTTGCCGGCGGCGCCGATTTCAATGCACAATCGAAGCAGCAATATACGCAGCTGGTCAACGAAGCGAAGGAAAAAAATGCGCTGGTGCCCGACAGCGACCCGCAAGTGAAACGCCTGCGCGCCATCGCCCAGCGCATCATCCCGTTCGCCACGCGCTGGAACGAGGCGGCGGCCAGCTGGAACTGGCAGATCAACCTGCTCAACTCGGACGAGGTCAACGCCTTCTGCATGCCGGGCGGGCAGATCGCTTTTTATAGCGGCATCATCACCAAGCTGAATCTGACCGACGATGAAGTGGCCGTCGTCATGGGCCATGAAATCTCGCACGCCTTGCGCGAGCACTCGCAGGCGCAGGCAGGCAAGGGCAATCTGGCCGCCGTTGGCGCCAAGCTGGCCGGCGCCGGCCTGTCGGCCTGGCTCGGCGTCGATCCGAATCTGACCAGCACCGCCACGAATATGGCGGCCAAGGGCGTGATGCTGAAGTTCTCGCGCGACGATGAACGCGAGGCGGACCTGATCGGCATGGACCTGGCCGCGCGCGCCGGTTTCGACCCGCGCGCCGGCGTGGTGCTATGGCAGAAGATGGCGGCGGTCAGCAAGGGCGCGCCGCCGGAATTCCTCTCGACGCACCCGTCGGGCAGCGACCGCATCTCGCAGATGAACAGCCATATGGCACAAGTGCTGCCCCTGTACGCGCGCAGCAAGGGCGTCAGCGTCGAGGCTTTGCCGCCTTACCGCAGCAACGCCGTCGCGCAGCGCTAGGATGTCCAGCCGTCACCTTGCCGCACCCTTGCCCATGCGCGACGGCGTGGCGCCAAGCTACCTGTGGCTGCCGGAAGGGCAGTGGCCCGACATGCTGTCGTTTCTGCTCGAACGCTATCCGCAGATCAGCGCCGCGCAATGGCAGGACCGCATGGCGCGCGGCGAAGTGGTGAACGGCGACGGTGCCGTGCTGGCGCCCGACAGCGCATACCGGCGCGGCATGCGCATTTTTTACTACCGCGAGCTGGAACGCGAAACGCCGATCCCGTTCCAGGAAGAGATACTGTTCCAGGACGAGCACCTGGTGGTGGTCGACAAGCCGCACTTTCTGCCCATGACGCCGGGCGGGCGCTTCGTGCAGGAGACCCTGCTGACGCGTTTGAAGAAAAACCTGGACTGCGCCGAGCTGACGCCCATCCACCGCCTCGACCGCGAGACGGCCGGCGTGGTGATTTTCTCGCGCCAGGTCGCCAGCCGTGGCGCCTACCAGTCGCTGTTCCAGCGCCGCGAAGTGCGCAAGACGTACGAGGCGCTGGCGCCGCGCCTGACTGGCCGCGATTTTCCATTCACCTATCGCAGCCGCATGGTCGAGGGAGCGCAGTTTTTTCTCATGCGCGAGGAAGAGGGCGAGCCGAACTCGGAAACCATCATCGACGTGATCGAAGAACGCGGCGACGTGTGCCTGTATCGGCTGCAGCCGCACACGGGGCGCAAGCACCAGCTGCGCGTGCACCTGGCCGCGCTGGGCATCCCCATTGTCAACGATGCGTTTTATCCGGTGGCCCTGCCGTGCAAGGAAGACGACATGGCGCACCCGCTGCAGTTGCTGGCGCGCGCCATCGATTTCACGGACCCGTTGAGCGGCGCGCCGCGCCATTTTGAAAGCCGGCGCAGCCTGTAACGGTGCTTAGGCCTTGAGCGTGTAATCGATGATCAGAGGCGCATGGTCGGAGAAGCGCTCGTCCTTGTAGACGCTGACCGTGTGCGCCTGGGCCGCGATGCCGGGCGTGGCGACGTGGTAGTCGATGCGCCAGCCCACGTTCTTCGCGTAGGCTTGTCCGCGGTTGCTCCACCACGTGTACTGGTCTTCGCGCTTGTCCAGGCCGCGGTGCACGTCGACGAAGCCCACTTCGTCGAAGACGCGCGTCAGCCACGCGCGCTCTTCCGGCAGGAAGCCGGAATTCTTCTTGTTGCCCTTCCAGTTTTTCAGGTCGATTTCGTGGTGGGCGATGTTCCAGTCGCCGCAGATGACCACTTCGCGGCCCAGCGCCTTCAATTCCAGCAAATGCGGCAGGAACAGTTCCATGAAGCGGAACTTGGCTTCCTGGCGCTCCGGGCCGGACGAACCGGACGGGCAGTACACGGAAATGACGGACAGGTTGCCAAAATCACAGCGCACGTAGCGGCCTTCGGCATCGAATTCGGGGCTGCCGAAGCCGATATGCACGGCGTCCGGTTCGACCTTGCTGTACACGCCCGTGCCGGAATAGCCTTTTTTCTCGGCGTAGTGGAAATGGCCGTGATAGCCGTGCGGGTTGAGGAATTCCGGCGTCATGTCGGGCAACTGCGCCTTCAATTCCTGCACGCAGATGAAATCGGCCGTCTGCGTGCCCATCCAGTTGAAGAAGCCTTTTTTGGCGGCGGAACGGATGCCGTTCAGGTTGGCGGAGATAATTTTTGGCATAGGTCTAGAGTGAAAGGGCGCTGGCCGGGGCCGACAGGCGCGGCATGGCGATTGTCTCGCCGGTGCGCGCGGATTAAAATACAGGCACTTTTAAAAAATGAGGCTAATGTGAATAATTTACGCCAGCAGTTTATCGCGTTTTCAGTATCCAAGGGAGTCTTGCGGTTCGGCGAGTTCACCACCAAGGCCGGGCGCCAGTCGCCGTACTTCTTCAATGCGGGCCTGTTCCATGACGGCGCCACCCTGGCCGAGCTGGCGCAGTTCTACGCGCAGACCCTGCTCGACTCGGGCGTCGAATTCGACATGCTGTTCGGTCCCGCCTACAAGGGCATCACCCTGGCGTCGGCCACCGCCGTGGCGCTGGCCGGCAAGGGCCGCAACACCTCGTTCGCCTTCAACCGCAAGGAAGCCAAGGATCATGGCGAAGGCGGCACCATCGTCGGCGCCAAATTGCATGGCAAAGTCGTCATCATTGATGATGTGATCTCGGCCGGCACCTCGGTGCGCGAATCGGTGGACATGATCCGCGCCGCCGGCGCCGAGCCATGCGCCGTGCTGATCGCGCTGGACCGCATGGAGCGCTCGGGCCCGGACGGCCAGCTGTCGCCAAGTTCGGCCGTGCAGGAAGTGTCGAAACAGTATGGCATTCCCGTCATCTCGATCGGCAACCTGGACGACTTGTTCGGCTACCTGAACGGCGCCGGCGCCGATCCGGAACTGCTGCAATATAAGGATGCAGTTTCCGCGTATCGCGCCAAGTATGGCATTTAAAGCGCCCATGGCGGCGTTGCGGCGCGTTGCCGCACTAGCGTGCTGTCTGCCGCGCCGCGCCTTGCCCTGAGCACTTTAAATCGTTTTGTCTTCCAGCAGCGCCCGCAACCGCGGGTCGCTGCAGGCGGCGCCAGCTTGCGGATGACATTGCAACAGCCTGCGCAGCAGCGCGCCGCCGATGCCGCGCCGCCGGAACGGCGGTTTCACGAACAGCATGTTCACCGTCACGTCATCGGCGTGTCGGCTGATGTCGAGCATGGCCACCTGCTGGCCGTCGATCCACGCGCACAGCGCGCTGTCCCCTTGCCAGTCTATTCGCATCACGCCAGCCATGGTGTGAGCGCCGCATGCAGGCCCAGGGCGAACAGGCCGATAAAAAAGCAGCGCTTGAATACCAGCTGCGCGATGCGCCCGCGCAACCATTGACCGGCCAGCATGCCGGCCAGCGCCGGCAGCAGCGCATACGCGGAAGCGCCGGCCGCACCGAGGCTGAAGTCGCCGTGCAGGGCCAGGCTGGCCGCCAGCGCCACGGTCGACGCCGTAAATGCCAGTCCCAGCGCCTGCACCAGCGCATCGCGCGCCAGGCCCAGTCCCTGCAGATACGGCACGGCGGGGATCACGAAGACGCCCGTGGCGGCCGTCACCAGTCCCGTCACCGCGCCCGCCACGGGCCCCAGCCACGCTTCGTGCCGCGCCGGCACGCGCAACTGCAGCGAGAACAATCCCGCCAGCGCATACAACATCAGCGCCACGCCCAGCGTGACGACGGCCCAGGCGCCGCTGTCGCTCGGCAGCAGGGCGCCGCCGGCCAGGGTGCCCGCCATGACGGTGGCCAGCATGGGCCACAAACGCGGCAGCAGTGCGCGCAGGCCGGGGCCGGCCGCCAGTTGCCATACGTTCGTCACCATCGAAGGCACGATCAAGAGGGCCGCCGCCTGCACGGGCGGCATGACGAGGCTCAGCGTACCCATGGCCACCGTTGGCAGTCCCAGACCGACTACGCCCTTGACGAAGCCAGCGACGAGGAAGCTGGCGCCGACGGCCAGCAGGAATGACGTCTCCATCTTTTCTATTCCGCAGTGATTTTGCGTGGATTCTGCGCTTGCCCGTGACTTTCGCCAAGGTGGATTATTTTGAGTCAGCCTAAGGAATGGACGAAGGCTGATAAGATGGCGGAAAGGAGAGCCGCCATGCGCTTTGATCTGGTCGATTTGCAGCTGTTTGTCAACGTGATGGAGGCGGGCAGCCTGACGGCGGGCGCCGCGCGCAGCCATCTCGCATTGGCCTCGAGCAGCGCGCGCGTGCGCGGCATGGAAGAGATGCTGGGCATGCCGCTGCTGCTGCGCGGGCGGCGCGGCGTGGAGCCGACCCCCGTGGGCCAGACCCTGCTGCATCACGCGCGCCTGGTGCTGCTGCAAATGGAGAAAATGCGCGGCGAGCTCGGTGAATTTGCGCGCGGCTTGAAAGGGCAGTTGCGGCTGCTGTGCAATACGGCCGCGCTCAGCGAATTCTTGCCCGAAGCGCTGGGCGCTTTTCTCGACCGCCATCCGAACCTGACCATCGACCTGGAAGAGCGCCTCAGTTACGATATCGTCAAGGCCGTCTCGGAAGGACTGGCCGACATGGGCATCGTGTCCGATTCCGTCGACATGCGCGGCTTGCAGACGTTTTTGTTTCGCCCCGACCGGCTGGTGGTCATCGCCGCGGCCGACGGCGTGCATCACCGCGCGCTGGGCCAGGATGGCGTCGTCGACTTTGCCAGCGTACTGGATCACGATTTCATCGGCCTGGCCGACGACAGCGCGATGCAGCAGTACCTGGGCATGCATGCGGCGCGCCTGGGCCGCCCGTTGAAGGTGCGCGTGCGCCTGCGCAGCTTCGATGCCGTGTGCCGCATGGTGGCCAGCGGCGTGGGCATCAGCGTGGTGCCGCTGGCGGCGGCCAGCCGCTGCCAGCAGACGATGGCGCTGCGCTGCCTGGAATTATCCGATCCCTGGTCGGTACGCAATCTGACGATTTGCGTGCGCCAGTTCAGTGAATTACCCCTGTATGCGCGCCAGTTGATCGATCATCTGAAGGCGTGACAGGGCATGACAGGAGCAGCGATGCGTTTTTCAGAAGACAAGATGGCCAGCCTGCGGTGCAGCGACCAGGTCGAGCGGCCGATTCACATCTGGCAGCCGGAGCATCCCCGTGCCGTGATCCTGGCGATCCACGGCGGCATGGCGCACGCGGGCGACTACGTCACGCCGGCGCTGACCTTCCGCCAGCACGGCATCGCCACCGTCAGCTTCGACATGGTGGGCCACGATGGCAAGCGCAAGGTCGATATCCCCTCGTTCGACGCCTTCCTCGACGACGAGGAACTGTTCCTAGCCTGGGTCAAGCAGACGTATCCGGGCTTGCCGATCTTCGTCATGGGCCACTCGATGGGCGGCCTGATCGCCACGCATCTGGGACTGCGGCGTTTCGCGGGCGACCCGGCGATCAAGGGCTTCATCATCTCCTCGCCGTATTACGTGAATGCGATTCCCGTGCCGAAGGTGCTGCAGATGCTGTCGGGCTGGCTGGCGCAGCGCTTCCCCATGATGAAGGTACCTCTGGGGAATCTGACCATGCTGCTCACGCACGACCAGACCATCACCGCGCGCCATTTCCAGGACGAGCGCGACGGCATCCGCGCCAGCGCCGCCTCGGTGCGCTTCGCCCATGCGCTCACGTCGGCGCAAAAGGAACTGGCGGGTGGCTTGTCGGACTGGCGCTTCCCCCTGTTCGCCGTGGTGGCGGGCGACGACAAGCTGGCCAACAGCCGCGCCACGGAAAGCCTGCTGCGCAGCGTGCCCGATGGCTTGCTCGACTATCACTACTATCCGGCCAATTACCACGAGAATTTCAATGAAGTGAACCGCGACGTGATCTTTGCCGCCATCCTGGCCTGGATGGAAAAGCTGCTCTCACCCGTGCCGGCGTGAGGCGCCAGTATCGTTATAATCGGCTTGACTGAATTTACCGTCGGCGCATGCCGGCCCGGTCCCCGCGGCACAGGGGAATACACAAGGAACGAACAATGCGCTTGCTGATTGCCCTGATATTCCCGTGGCTGACCTTTTTCACGATCGGCCGTCCGATCGCCGGCATCATTTGCCTGATCCTGCAAATCACCTTGATCGGCTGGCTGCCAGCGACGATCTGGGCCGTGTACGCGCTGAGCCAGTACAAGACGGACCAGAAGATCGCCGAGGCCATGCGTCGGCGCTAACCGTGTTCTAAGGCTGGCCTAAGCTGCGCTTCCTATCTTGATTCAACCGACATGAGGAGAGTGAGATGGCATCAGACAGACGCGGTACCCTGAGCCTGGCGGCGGCGATGCTGGCCGCCGGGCTGTTGCTGGGAAGTGCGGCGCAGGCCCAAGCCGACAGCGCACTGCCGCCCGTGCAAAAGAGCGGGGCGGTGGAATACCTGAGCGGCGGCATCGGCCTCGACGAGTCGACGGCCATCCAGAGCGCCAGCCGGCATTGGCCTTTGAGCCTGGTGTTTTCCGTGCAGGCGGCGGGCAAGGCGGAATTTGCCTCCGACGTGAAGCTGGAAATACGCGACGCCAAGGGCGCGCCGGTGCTGGACGCGACGGCCAGCGGACCGTTCCTGCTGGCGAAACTGGCGCCAGGCAGCTACAGCTTGCGCGCCACGCTGGCCGGCAAGACCTTGGAACGCAAGGTGCAGGTCAAGGCGGGATCGTCCGCGCGCGTGGAGCTGGTCTGGCCGGCGGGAACGAATCAGGGCCGGCCTTGATGCCGGGTGACGGCAAGGCGCCTGAACGGGACTTGTCGGCGCGGGGTTTGTCGGCGCATATCCTGCCCACCTCGGCGACGATGGTCGGCGTGTGCATGACGGTGCTGTCGCTCGGGCACCTGGCGCCGCGCGGCGAGGTGCGCGTGGCCATCGACAAGCTGCTCGCCGTTGATGCCATCGTCTTTCTCGTCAGCGCCGTGCTCTCGTTCATGTCGCTGCGCCCCGGCCAATCGCGCTTGCGCTACGAATGGTGGGGTGAGCTGCTGTTCATCTGCGGCCTGGCCCTGCTGGCGCTGGGCGCCGTGGTCCTGGCCTTCGTCATCAACTGACCCAGGCCAGTTGACAGCGAATCAGCTGACCGCGAGCACGCGTCCTTCGGCGCTACTTTGCAGCGCCAGTTCGATCAGGCGTATCGTCGCCGCAGCGTCTTCCGCCGCCACGGGCGCCGGTGCGTCGTTGCGGATGGCGTCGGCCATGCCCTGGTAAAAGTCCTGGTAGCGGCCCGCCTGCATCTCGAGGTGTTCGCAATGCCCGTCCGGCTGCGCGCCCAGGTGCAGCGCGCCGCGCACGGGGTCAGCACCCCAGCCGGGCTGGTCCGGCCTGCCGCCCGCCTTCAGGGCGTCTTCCTGCGGGTCGAGGCCGAACTTCACGAAACTGCCCTTGTCTCCGTGCACGGCGAAGCGCGCCGTCGGCGCCTTCACCAGGCAGCCTGCTTGCAGCACCACGCGCAGCCGGTCGTAGTACAGGACGATGTGCATGTAGTCGACGGCTTGCGCGCCATCGCGCTGCAGGGCGATATCGGCGTATAGCTTTTCCGGCATGCCGAACAGCTGCATGGCCTGGTCCAGCATGTGCGGACCCAGGTCGTACAGCAGGCCGCCGCCGGGTGCGTTCGACTCGCGCCAGCGCTGGCGGATCTCGGGGCGGAAACGGTCGAAGTGCGATTCGACGCTGGCGATGCGCCCCAGGGTGCCTTTTGCCAGCAGCGCTTTCAGAGTCAGGAAGTCGCCATCCCAGCGCCGGTTGTGATACACGCTGAGCACCAGCTTGCGTTCTTTCGCCAGCGCGATCAGGCTCTGCGCTTCAACGCTGGAAATGGTGAAGGGCTTGTCGACCACCACGTGCTTGCCCGCCTGCAGGGCCGCTTGCGCCAGGCTGAAATGGGCCTCGTTGGGCGCGGCGATGACGACCAGTTCGATCGACGGGTCGGCAAACAGCTGCGCCGCGTCCGCATAGACGGTGGCGTGCGGCCAATCCTTGTGCACGAGTTCAGGTTTGCTGGAGGCGACGGCGGCCAGTTCCAGGGCATCGATGGTGGAGAGCACGGGAGCGTGGAAGGTGGAGCCGGCGAAGCCGTAGCCGACCAGGCCGGTTTTAATTTTTTTCATGGCAAATAATTAAAATTATTGGATATGCTTTTCAAAGTATATCATTTCCACTGTTCTTGTACTGAATTGATAAAAATCATATTATTTAATTTTTGTCAAATCCGTTCTGTGATTTTTTTGACTGACTATGGTAATGTTTTAAAATTATTTAATGGATTTATCCGACTTTTGACGTTGATATTGGGAACTTTATGATTTTTTGTCTGGCTTTGTATTTCATTTATGCTGTTAGTCTAATGATGACTAGTCTTGCACTTTTTAAGTTAAGTCCATCAATGATTCAATGGATTGATAGAATACAAAGTTCAACAAAGAATGGTTTGATAGATGTGGCACAACTCTCTGATGCGGATGCATTGAAAGGATTTAAAAATTACTTCTTAGGAGGCGCCTTTTTTTCTTTCATTCTTTACGTTTTTTTCGATAAAATTGATTTTAAAACAGCCAAACAGGTATCTGTCATTACATTTTTGATGTTTTTTTATACAGCAGGATCCATAGGTGCTTGGGCGTATAAACGAACTGAAATATTTGAAAAATTTATTTCTGATACTAAACGTGATGTAGGGAGGGCGGTAAAGTATATTGCTGCATTTTTTGTTATTTTGAATGTGGCTTTCATTTCCTATTGTTATTTCTTAAGCATCAATGAGCTGTCAAGTATTCCTATGTTTATGGTATATTCTTTTCTTGCAGTCGTCGTTGTTGTTTTTAGCAGTGATAACTGCTAACACGCTTTCTGTGTTTTTTATATTCGCACCTGCACTTGCTGCAATTGCATATCTTCGTGGGATTATATTTTCCGCAAAAATTGTTTTGATTGTCGGTAAAGATAATTTTTTTAATTTTCTGGTTTTTTATGGAATATTTTTTACACTTTATCTTGCTTTTTTGAGTTTGCCAAATCTTAGATCTGTATTTTCCTTTGTCCCAATTATTTGTCAATAATTCATCTTGCGCATATGATGATCGTGAGCATTATTTGATTAATGAAATAGTATATCTTCCAATAAAAAAGACGCCGCGGCGTCTTTTTTATTGGATTTTGGAACGGGGGAGCTTACCCCGCCAGCTTGGCCTTCAGCAGTTCCGTCAGCTGGGCCGGGTTGGCCTTGCCCTTGGACGCTTTCATGGCCTGGCCGATCAGCGCGTTGATGGCCGCTTCCTTGCCGGCGCGGTACTGTTCCACCGACTTGGCGTTCGCCGCCAGCACTTCATCGACGATGGACGCCAAGGCACCGCTATCCGAGATTTGCTTCAGACCCTTGGCATCGATGATGGCGTCGACCAGATTCTCGTCGCTGGACTTGGCTTCCCACATGCCGGCGAAGACTTCCTTCGCCGCCTTGTTCGAGATCGTGCCGTCGGCGATGCGCTTGAGCATGGCGGCCAGCTGTGCGGCCGAGACGGGCGCGTCGTCCAGGTCCACGCCTTCGCGGTTCAGGGTCGACGAGACGTCGCCCATCAGCCAGTTGGCGGCGGCCTTGGCGTTTTCCTTGCCAGCCTTGTCCACCACGGCGACGAAATAGGTGGCCATGGCTTTCGACTGCGTCAGCACCAGCGCATCGTAGTCCGGCAGCGCGTATTCGCTGATGAAGCGGGCACGCATGGCGGCCGGCAGTTCCGGCATCGAGGCCTTGACCGTGGCGATCCACTCGGGCGAGATGACCAGCGGCGGCAGGTCAGGGTCCGGGAAGTAGCGGTAATCCTGGGCGTCTTCCTTGCTGCGCATTTCGCGTGTTTCCTTGCGGTCCGGATCGTACAGGCGCGTCGCCTGCACGACCTTGCCGCCGTCTTCGATCAGTTCGATCTGGCGGCGCACTTCGACGTGCACGGCTTCTTCGATGAAGCGGAAGGAGTTCAGGTTCTTGATCTCGCAGCGGGTGCCAAATTCCTTCTGGCCGACTGGACGCACGGAAACGTTGACGTCGCAGCGGAACGAGCCTTCCTGCATGTTGCCGTCGCAAACGCCCAGCCACATGACCAGCGAGTGCAGTGCCTTGGCATAGGCCACAGCTTCGGCGGCGCTGCGGATTTCCGGCTCCGAAACGATTTCCAGCAGCGGCGTGCCGGCGCGGTTCAAGTCGATGCCGCTCATGCCCGCATAGTCTTCGTGCAGCGATTTGCCGGCGTCTTCTTCCAGGTGGGCGCGTGTCAGGTTGACCGTCTTGGTGACGAATTCGCCATCCTTTTCGTAGCCGAAGGTCAGGGCGCCGCCGATGACGACGGGGTCTTCGAACTGGCTGATCTGGTAACCCTTGGGCGAATCCGGATAAAAATAGTTTTTGCGCGCGAAGACCGAGTGCGGCGCCACGGTGGCGCCGACGGCCAGGCCGAAGCGGATCGCGCGGTCGACGGCCTGCTTGTTCATCACCGGCAGCACGCCTGGCAGCGCCAGGTCGACGGGGCTCGCTTGCGTGTTGGCTTCGGCGCCGTACTTGATCGGCGAACCGCTGAAAATTTTGGATTCGGTCGTGAGCTGCACGTGGTTCTCAAGACCGATGACGACTTCCCATTGCATAGTGTTCTCGCTTATTTTTTGGTGGCGCCGCTAGCCGCGGCGCAAATCTGTTCTTGGTCTGCTCTTAAACGCCGGCAGGGCTGCGCGTATGCCAGTCCGTCACTTGCTGGAACTGGTGGGCCACGTTCAGCAATTTGGCTTCGCCAAAATAATTGCCGATGATTTGCAGGCCGACGGGGCGCTTGCCATTCTTGTCTCCGGCGCCGAAACCGCACGGTATCGACATGCCGGGCAGACCGGCCAGGCTGGTCGACAGGGTGTAGATGTCGGCCAGGTAGTTCGCCACCGGGTCGTCCGTCTTGTCGCCCAGGTCCCAGGCGACGGTCGGCGCGACGGGGCCCATGATGACGTCGCATACGGCGTTCGGGCCATTCAGCACGGCTTCGAAATCCTGCGCGATCAGGCGGCGGATCTTTTGCGCCTTCAGGTAGTAGGCGTCGTAGTAGCCGTGGCACAGCACATAGGTGCCGACCATGATGCGGCGCTGCACTTCCGGGCCGAAGCCCTGCGCGCGCGACTTCTTGTACATGTCCTGCAAGTCCTTGTACTCGGCGGCGCGGTGGCCGTAGCGCACGCCATCGTAGCGCGACAGGTTCGACGACGCTTCGGCCGGGGCGATCATGTAATAGGCGGGAATCGACAGGGCCGTATTCGGCAGCGAGATGTCGACCAGGGTGGCGCCCAGCTTTTCATACTGCGCCAGCGCGCCGCGCACGGCCGCTTCCACGTCCTTGGCCAGGCCCTCGCCGAAATACTCGCGCGGCACGCCGATGCGCAAGCCCGTGAGGGGGGCATCCAGGTTGCGCGAAAAATCTTCCGCCACGCCGCCCTGTTCCGGCGACAGGCTGGTCGAATCGCGTTCGTCGAAGCCGGCCATGGCGCTCAAGAGCAGGGCGCAGTCCTCGGCCGAGCGGGCCATCGGGCCACCCTGGTCCAGCGACGAGGCGAAGGCGATCATGCCGAAGCGCGAGACGCGGCCGTAGGTCGGCTTGATGCCGGTGATGCCGCAAAACGCGGCCGGCTGGCGGATCGAGCCGCCCGTGTCGGTGCCGGTGGCCGCCGGCGTCAGGCCGGCGGCGACGGCGGCGGCCGAGCCGCCCGAGGAGCCGCCCGGCACGGCGGTGTTGTCCCACGGATTGCGCACGGCGCCGAAGGCCGAGTTCTCGTTGCCGGAACCCATGGCGAATTCATCGCAATTGACCTTGCCCAGGGTGACCATGCCGGCCGCCAGGAATTTTTCCACCACGGTGGCGTCAAACGGGCTGGCGTAGTTGGCCAGCATTTTCGAGCCGGCCGTCGTGCGCCAGCCTTGGGTGACGAACAGGTCCTTGTGCGCGATCGGCACGCCCGTCAATGGCGTGGCCGTGCCGGCGGCGATGCGTGCATCCGCTGCGGCAGCTTGCGCCAGGGTCAGGGCACGGTCAACGTGCAAAAAGGCGTTCGAGTTGTCCGCTTCGATGCGGTCGAGGAAATGCGTCGCCAGGGCAACGGCGGAAATTTCCTTGTTCTGCAAAAGCGTGGACAGCTGTTTGATGGATTTTGTATGCATGGCGTTTCTATTTGATTTTATTCGGCGGAAGACGAGCGTACTCAGCGAGAACGCGAAAGATGCTTATTCGATCACTTTTGGCACGAGGTAGAGTCCGTCCTGTACCTTTGGCGCCACGGCCTGGTAGGCGTCGCGGCGATTCTGTTCCGTGGCGACGTCCTCGCGCAGGCGCAGGGCGATATTGTCCATGTGGGCGGCCAGCGGATGGCTCAGGGGCGCCACGCCATCGGTATTGACGGCTTGCATTTGCTCGGCCAGTGCAAAAATCTTGTTCAATTGGGACAATGACGTGACGGCCTGATCGTCGGCCATTTCGAGTTGTGCCAGGTGGGCGATGCGTTTTACGTCGGAGAGTGTCAGGGACATGGCGAATGGCGCGGAGTGCCGCGCATTAGTATTAAGTTGGCGTTTTGATAAAACGCGAGTATTTACTGCTATTTTGCTCACAAAAATCGAGGAATGCCGCGTAACTCGCGGCTGCAAGAGTCGCACTTTTCCATGGTTTTTGAGCAAATCGCATTCAAATTATAAGGTAGAATGGCGGGTTAATGCGTTGTCGGCGCTGATGGACTGCTGCCGCAGCATAGAAAAGATTGCGCAAGCGCCAAGCGAAACCCGGGAAAATCGCCTTCATGGATTTTCAGGGTGCCTGAAAGCGCCCGCTTTGAAACTCCCCATAAACAGCTTTTGCGCAGCTCGATGCGCTACAGGACACTCATGTTTGGTTTTTTACGCAGGTATATCTCCACCGATCTGGCCATTGACTTGGGCACGGCCAACACCCTTATTTATGTACGCGGCCTCGGTATCGTCCTGGACGAGCCATCCGTTGTCGCCATCCGCCAGGAAGGCGGTCCGAATGGCAAGAAGACCATTCAGGCAGTCGGCAAGGAAGCCAAGCAGATGCTGGGCAAGGTGCCGGGCAATATCGAAGCGATTCGTCCGATGAAAGATGGCGTGATCGCCGACTTCACCGTGACCGAGCAGATGCTCAAGCAATTCATCCGCATGGTGCACGACTCGAAATTCTTCCGCCCATCGCCGCGCATCATCATTTGCGTGCCGTGCGGTTCGACCCAGGTCGAGCGCCGCGCCATCCGCGAATCGGCCCTGGGCGCCGGCGCCTCGCAGGTGTACCTGATCGAAGAACCGATGGCTGCGGCCATCGGCGCGGGCTTGCCCGTGTCGGAAGCGACCGGCTCGATGGTGGTCGACATCGGCGGCGGCACCACCGAAGTGGGCATCATTTCGCTGGGCGGCATGGTCTACAAGGGTTCCGTGCGCGTGGGCGGCGACAAGTTCGATGAAGCCATCGTCAACTACATCCGCCGCAACTACGGCATGCTGATCGGCGAACAGACGGCTGAAGCCATCAAGAAGGCCATCGGTTCGGCTTTCCCTGGTTCGGAAGTGAAGGAAATGGAAGTCAAGGGCCGCAACCTGTCCGAAGGCATCCCGCGCTCGTTCACCATCTCCAGCAACGAGATCCTCGAAGCGCTGACCGACCCGCTGAACAACATCGTCTCGGCCGTGAAGAACGCGCTGGAACAGACGCCGCCGGAACTGGGCGCAGACATCGCCGAAAAAGGCATGATGCTGACGGGCGGCGGCGCACTGCTGCGCGACCTGGACCGCCTGCTGATGGAGGAAACCGGCCTGCCGGTGCTGGTGGCCGAGGACCCGCTCACCTGCGTGGTGCGCGGTTCCGGGATGGCACTGGAACGTATGGACAAGCTCGGCTCGATCTTCTCCTACGAATAATCTGATCAACGGGCCGGAGAGCGGGTCTCCGGCTTTGGTTTTGGCGCCGGCGTCTGACCGGGGCCTGCACGTTGGCGCACTGCGCCTGGCCTGATTATTGGAAGTCATGGAATACAGTCCTCCGCCACTTTTCAAACAAGGCGCCTCCGCCCGCGTCAAGATGATGGTGTTCGCCGGCATTTCTATCGCCCTGCTGCTGGTCGATTCGCGCATGCACGCGCTGACGGCCGTGCGCCAGGCAGTCGGCACCGTGCTGTATCCGGTGCAGATGGCGGCCCTGGTGCCGCGCGACGTGGCGCTTGGTGTCGGCAATTACTTCTCTTCGCTGTCCGCCCTGGAAAAACAGGTGCGCGACCTGAAGCACGAACAGATCGCCTCGGCGCAGATCATGCAGCAGGCGCAGCTTAACATCGTTGAAAACAACCATTTACGCAAGCTGATGGAAGCGCGCGAGCGCGTCCCCGTCAAGACCATGATGGCCGAAGTGCTGTATGACACGCGCGACTCGGCCACGCGCAAGATCGTGCTGGACCGGGGCATTCAGCATGGCGTCGAACTGGGCCGCCCCGTGATCGACAACCTGGGCGTGGTCGGGCAAGTCACGCGCGTGTTCCCGTTTACCTCCGAAGTGACCCTCTTGACCGATGAAGAACAGGCCATTCCCGTGCAGCTGCTGCGCAATGGCGTGCGCAGCGTGGCCATCGGCCGCGGCAAGTCCGGCACCATGGAGCTGCGTTTCACGGCCCCCAGCGCCGACATCCAGATCGGCGATATCGTCATTACCTCGGGCCTCGACGGCCTGTACCCGGCCGGCCTGGCCGTGGCGCGCGTGACCCTGGTCGAGCGCAATGCGCATGGCCCGTTCGGCCGTGTCGTGTGCCAGCCGCTGGCCGGCATCGAACGCAACACCCAGCTGCTCATCTTGATGACGTCGCCGGAGATTCCACCGCGCCCGCCCGCTGAAGACGTCAAGACGGGCCGCAAGATCGCCGGAAAGATGGCGCCGATCAAGGACCCGGCCAAGGAACCCGCCGCCGCCGCGACAGCACCGGCCGCCCATGCGGCCGCCGCACCTGCCGCGAAACCGCCGGCTGGCACCGCACCGGCGCCGAAGCCGGCGACGCCGGTACCTGCGCCCGCACCTGCCGCCGTGCCACCGAAGGAAGCGACACGATGAACCGCCCGCATTACATCCTGCTGCCGGTCAGCCCCCTGTTCATCGGTTTTTCCCTGCTGTGCGCTTTTCTGCTGAACCTGCTGCCATGGGGGCAGTTCGTCGGCGTGCCTGATTTCGTTGCCCTGGTGCTGGTCTTCTGGGGCATCCACCAGCCGCGCAAGGTCGGCATCGGCGTGGCGTTCTTCATGGGCCTGATGATGGACGTGCACGATTCGACCCTGCTGGGCGAGAATGCGCTGGCCTACACCTTGCTGTCGTACTTCGCCATCATGATGCACCGCCGCGTGCTGTGGTTCCCCATCCTGACGCAGGCGCTGCACGTGCTGCCGCTGCTGCTGCTGACGCAGGCGCTGCAATTGCTGACGCGGCTGATCGTCTCGGGCCGCTTCCCCGGCTGGCTCAATTTCATCGAGAGCTTCGTCGCCGTTGCCCTGTGGCCGATCGTCACGTGGATCCTGCTGGCGCCGCAGCGCCGCGCCGTGGACCGCGACCATAACCGGCCGATCTGACGAGCGCCTGCCATGACTGAACTCAAGAACACCGAGCGCGAACTGCATTTTTTCCGCATGCGCCTGACCATCCTGGGCGCGCTCGTCTTCGTCTGCTTTTCGCTGCTGCTGGCGCGCTTCATCTGGCTGCAGGTGATCAAGCACGAGGACTATGCGACCAAGGCCGAGGACAACCGCATCGCCGTGGTGCCCATCGTGCCCACGCGCGGCCTGATCCTCGACCGCAACGGCGTGGTATTGGCGCGCAATTACTCGGCCTATACGCTGGAAATCACGCCATCGAAATTGAGCGCCAGCCTCGATTCCGTGATCGACGAGCTGTCGACCCTGGTGCAGATCGACATCAAGGACCGCCGCCGCTTCAAGAAGCTGCTGGAAGAGTCGAAGAACTTCGTCAGCGTGCCGCTGCGCACGCGCCTGACGGACGAGGAAGTGGCGCGCTTCACGGCGCAGCGCTTCCGCTTCCCTGGCGTCGAGGTGCAGGCGCGCCTGTTCCGCCAGTATCCGATGGGCGAAATCGCCTCGCACGTGGTGGGCTTCATCGGCCGCATCAACCGCAATGAAGCCAAGGCGCTGGAAGAGGGCGAGGACGCGGCCAACTACAACGGCACCGACCATATCGGCAAGGAAGGCCTGGAAAAAAGCTACGAGAAGCAGCTGCATGGCACCACCGGCTACGAAGAGGTGGAAGTGTCGGCCGGTGGGCGCGCCATGCGCACCCTGTCGCGCACTGCGGCCACCCCAGGCAATAACCTGATCCTGTCGATCGACATCGAACTGCAAAAAGTGGTCGAGGAAGCGTTCGGCGAATGGCGCGGCGCGGCCGTGGCCATCGACCCGGCCACGGGCGACATCCTCGCCTACGTGTCCAAGCCAGGCTACGACCCGAACCTGTTCGTCGACGGCATCGACCAGCAAAGCTGGAACGAACTCAATACTTCGCTGGACCGGCCGATGGTCAACCGTCCCCTGTCCGGCACCTACGCGCCCGGCTCGACCTTCAAGCCCTTCATGGCGCTGGCCGCGCTCGAATTGGGCAAGCGCACGCCGAGCCAGTCGATTTCCGACCCCGGTTTCTTTATCCTCGGCGGCCATACCTTCCGCGACGACAAGGTGGGCGGCCATGGCACGGTGGACATGCACAAGTCCATCGTCGTCTCGTGCAACACCTATTACTATCAACTGGGGCGCGACATGGGCATCGACGCCATCCACGACTTCATGAAGCCGTTCGGTTTCGGCCAGCTGACGGGCATCGACCTGAATAACGAAAAGACGGGCGTGCTGCCGTCGACGGAATGGAAGCGCAACCGCTTCAAGACGCCGCAGCAGAAGAAATGGGTGGGCGGCGACACGATTTCGGTGAGTAACGGCTCCGGCTACAATTCCTACACGCCGCTGCAGATCGCCCACGCGACGGCCAACCTGGCCAACAACGGCGTGGTGATGAAACCGCATCTGGTGAAGATCATCGAAGACGCCGCCACGCGCGCGCGCACGCTGACGGTGCCCAAGGAAAGCTACCGCATCGCGCTCAAGCAGGAAAACATCGACACCATCAAGCGCGCCATGGTGGGCGTGACCAGCGAGCAGGGCGGCACGGCCGCGCGCATCTTCACCGGCGTGCAGTACACGGTGGGCGGCAAGACGGGGACGGCGCAGGTGGTGGGCATCAAGAAAAACGAGAAGTACAATGCCAAGCTGCTGGCCGAACGCCTGCGCGACAACGCCCTGTTCACGGCCTTCGCGCCGGCCGACAAGCCGCGCATCGCGATTGCCATCGTGGTGGAAAACGCGGGCTTCGGCGCCGGCGTGGCCGCGCCGATCGCGCGCAAGGCGCTCGACTACTACCTGCTGGGCAAGCGTCCGAGCGACAAGGAAAAGGACACCACCAAGGTGCCCAAGGAAGATGTCGACGAAGTGCGCACCCTGGAAGAAATCACGGACGAGCAAGCAGCCCCGACGGCACCTGCCAGACAATAAGGAAGCACATGCCCATTAACGAGAGGCGCTCGCTGTGGCGGCGCGCCAAACCCTATCTGGCGGTGTTCGATCCGCCGCTGATGATCATCATCCTGATGCTGCTCAGCACCAGTTTGCTGACCCTGTATTCGGCCAGCATCGGCATCCCCGGCAAGATCGAAGACCATTTGCGCAACATCCTGCTGTGCTTTTTCGTCATGTGGTTGGCGGCCAATGTCACGCCGCAGATGATGATGCGCATCGCCGTGCCCGCCTATACGGTGTCGGTGATCCTGCTGGTGGCCGTGGCGCTGTTCGGCACCATCAAGCTCGGTGCGCGGCGCTGGCTGCATATCGGCGTGATCGACATCCAGCCCTCCGAATTCCTGAAGATCGCCACACCGCTGATGCTGGCCTGGTTCTTCCAGCACAATGCGGGCGCCCTGCGCTGGAAATCGTTCCTGATGGCGGCCGTGCTGTTGCTGGCGCCCGTCTACCTGATCGCGCGCCAGCCCGACCTGGGCACGGCGCTGCTGGTGGTGGCGGCCGGCTTTACCGTCATCTTCCTGGCCGGCCTGTCGTGGAAGGTGCTGGCCGGCTTGCTGATCACCTTTGTTTCCTGCCTGCCGATCGCCTGGTCGCACCTGCATGATTATCAGCGCGACCGCGTGATGATGCTGATCGACCCGACCAAGGACCCGCTGGGCAAGGGTTTCCATATCATCCAGTCCATCATCGCCATCGGTTCCGGCGGCATGACAGGCAAGGGCTGGACGCACGGCACGCAAGCCCACCTGGAGTTTGTTCCGGAACGCACGACCGATTTTATTTTTGCCGTATATTCCGAGGAATTCGGCCTGGTCGGTAACTTGATCTTGATGCTGATGTATTTGCTGCTGGTGGGACGGGGGCTGATGATCGCCGCCAACGCCCCCAGTTTTTTCACTCGCCTGCTGGCAGGAGCGATCACTATGATTTTCTTTACTTACGCCTTCGTCAACATGGGCATGGTCAGCGGCATCGTGCCGGTGGTCGGCGTCCCCTTGCCATTCCTCAGCTATGGCGGCACCGCGCTGCTGACCCTGGGCGTGGCCACCGGTATCCTGATGAGCATTCAGCGCCACCGCAAGCTGGTGCAGACCTGATGCGCGCGCCTTTCGATACCTTCGCCATGCGCGGGCTGAGCCTGACGGTCTTGCTGACCCTGGCCGCTTGCGGCACCACGCCGCACAAGCCCGCATCGAATAACGTGCCGCTGCCATCCGGCGGCAAGGTCAAGGTGCCCGTACGCCAGGATCCCACCCTGCCGGTATTGCCGGCGGCCGGTTCCGGGCGCGGCGGCTACTACAAGGACGATGGCCCCGGCGACAATCCGCCGGCCAACCTGCGCGACGTGCCCGACGCGGAAGTGCGCAACGAGCCGTATTCGACGCGTTCGAACCGCCCGTATGTTGTTTTCGGCAAGACGTACACGCCGATCACCGACAATGAACCATTCAAGCAGAAGGGCACGGGCACCTGGTATGGCAAGAAATTCCATGGCCAGCGCACCTCGTCGGGTGAAATCTACGATATGTACAAGATGACGGCGGCCCATCCCACCTTGCCGATTCCGTCGTATGCGCGCGTGACGAGCATCGACAGCGGCGAGCAGGTGATCGTGCGCATCAATGACCGCGGTCCCTTTCACGCCACGCGCGTCATCGACGTGTCCTATACGGCGGCGCTGAAGCTGGGCTTCCTGGGCAAGGGCAGCCACCAGGTGGTGGTCGAGCGGCTGCTGCCGGCCGATATCGACGCCATCCTGGCGGCCCGCGCGGCGCCCAAGCCGGTGCCTTCCGTGGTGGCCATCTCCATCGATACGCCCGTGGAGACGGGCGCCGTGGCGCAGCCGGAAGTGTCGACGCAGATGCTGCCCGTCGATGCGACGGTGGCCATGCCGGCCCCGGAGGCGCTGGCCAGCGGCTTCTATCTGCAGCTGGGCGCCTACTCGCGCGCCGACAATGCGGAATCGGGACGTTCGCGCCTGGCGCCATACGCGGCAGCCCTGGGGACCCTGGGCGTGGTGCAGGCCGGGAACCTGTTCCGCCTTTACGGCGGACCATTCTCCAGCCGCGCCGAGGCGGCACGCGCGGCGGCGAATTTGCCGGAATCGACGGGTATCAAGCCGATCGTGATTCAACGATAGTTATTTACAACTACGCAGTTCCTGCTCCGGGAACTGCGCCTTGATTTTCTCCAGACGCGCGCGCGTGGCGGCGTCGAGGTCGCGGAACTGGTAGGCGAGCTGCTTGCTGGCGCTGTAGCGCGGCGCGACGCGGGCGCTGTGCACGCCCTGTTTGTTGAGCGATGCCAGCTGGCTTTGCGCGCTGGTTTCCGACTTGAATACGCCCAGTGAAATGCCCCAGCGCAGCGGGCTACTTTCGTTCATGATGAAGTAATTCGTCACGCCCAGCTGCTTCAATTCGCCGGCCTTGCGGTCGGCGCCTTCCTTGCTGCCCTGCGGCGGGATGTACACCATGTAACTGGAAATGTCCTGGCCGGCCACGTTGCGGCGCGACTGGCGGTCGCCCAGGTCCAGTGCGGCCACTTGCGCTTCGAAGCGGCGCCCGTCGGCCAGCAGGAAATTGCCCACTTCCGTGCAGGCATACGTCGTCGGCGGCGCCGGCACGGTCGCCGCCGGCGTCGCGCCCTCTTCGGCGGCCGGCGGTGCGGCCGGTGCCGTGGCCTGTTCCTGCGTCAGCAAGGTGAGCTTGCCCGCCTGCAGCTGGTTTTTCAGGCGTGCCGGTTCGCGCGTCTCGGTGCGAAAACTGCCCAGATAACCCTGGCCGATGGCCAGCACCAGCAGGTTGACGCCGGCCAGCAGCCAGAAGACGAATTTCAGCATACGTGGTTTCCTTGTGTTCCTGCGGCCCCGGCGCGCGCGACCGCCTGCAAGCCGAGCATGACGATATTGTCGACCAGCTGCAGCGGCACGGCCAGCGCCAGGGCCGGTGCGATGCGCGGTGCGGCGCCGCCCGACAGCAGGCAGGCGCTGGCGCCGTGCATGCGCACGGCCCGTTCGATGGCGCCCGCCTGCGCCGCCAGGCAGCCGGAGAGGATGGCGTCGTCCGTGTTGTCGGCAAAGCCGGCCGGCAGCATGGCGTCGCCGGCGATTTGCGGCAGCTGCGCCGTGTTGCGTGCCAGCGAGCTGGCCATCAATCCCAGTCCCGGCAAGATCATCCCGCCAAGGAAAACGCCATCGGCCGTGATGGCGTCGATGGTGGTGGCGGTGCCGCAATTGGCGACGATGACGGCCTGGCCAGGCGCCAGCGCCTGCGCGCCGATGGCGGCGGCAAAGCGGTCGCAGCCCAGCTGCGACGGCACGCGGTAGCCGTTCGTCAGTCCGGCCAGCCGCGGCAGCGAGACAAAGTCATGCGCCGCCACCGGCAGCATGGCGCGCAGGCGCGTGCCGATGACGGCGCCCGCCACGTTCGACAGCAGCACCTCGCTGATTGCGAGTGTCTTCCACTGCGCGGCCAGCGTATCGATCTGCGCATGCGTGACGGCGCCGCTGGCCAGCCAGACGCCGGCGGCACTGTCGGCGGCCACGAGTGCCCATTTGATGCGCGTATTGCCGGCGTCGATCAGCAGCAGCATGCGCTTACTCCCCGCTCAGGCGCAAGGACACGTCGCCGGACATGATTTCCTGCAGGCCGCCATCGGTGCGCAGCAGCAAACGGCCCAGCTGGTCCACGCCGGCCGCCACGCCTTGCTGCAGCAGCTGGCCGTTGTCGAGGATTTTCACGTGCTGGCCCTGCCACGCATGCAGCGCGTTCCAGCGCTCCGTAAACGGCGCGAAGCCCGTGTCGTCGAATTCTGCCAGCACGCCGGCCAGGCGGCTCAAGAGCGCCGCCACCAGGGTGTTGCGCTCCATCTGCGCCAGCCAGGGCACGGCCGAGACGCTGCGGCCGATCTGTCGTTCCAGCGCATCGGGCATCAGCAGATTGATGCCGCAGCCGATCACGGCCCACACGCCGCCATCGGCCGCCTGCTGCGTCTCGACGAGGATGCCCGCCAGCTTGTGGCCATCCTTGAGCATGTCGTTCGGCCACTTCAGCTGCACCGGCACGCCCAGCGCCGTCATGCTTTCGGCCAGCGCCACGCCGACGGCCAGCGGCAGGCCGACCAGTTGATGCAGCGGCCCCTTGAAGCGCCAGGCCAGCGAGAACATCAGGCTGGCGTCCGGCTGCGACACCCACGGCCGTCCGGCGCGCCCCCGCCCGGCCGTCTGCTGGCCGGCGATGCGCAGGGTAGGGCCGGCCAGGGTGGCGCAGCGCGCCAGCAGGTCGGCGTTGGTCGATCCCGTTTCGTCGACCACTTCGATGGCCACGTGGGAGGCGCCCGTGGCGCAATGGGCGGCGATGGTCGCGCTGTTCAAGTCTGAGTGCTTCGTCATGGTGATCAGTTCAGTTGCGCGCCTTGTGCGGCGCATTCGCGAAGGCCACGTCGTAGACGGCATTGGGCAGTGCGCGCAGCAGCTTGGCGACGACACCCATCTGCCACGGTATCACGCGGTAGCTGTCGCCGTCGGCGATGGCGCGCGCGGCGCGTGCGGCGAATTTATCGGCCGGCATCAGGAAGGGCATGCGGTAGGCGTTGTGGCGCGTCATCGGCGTGTCGATGTAGCCGGGCGTGATGGTGACGACCTTGACGCCGGCCGGTTTCAATTCCAGGCGCAGCGATTCGCAGTAGCTGATGACGGCCGCCTTCGAGGCGCTGTAGGCTTCGGCGCCGGGCAGGCCGCGGATGCCGGCCACGCTGCCGATGCCCACCAGGCGTCCGTTGCCCTGGCTTTTCATGGTGGCGATGAAGGGCGCGAAGGTGGCGACGGTGGCCGTGACGTTGATGGCGATGAGGCGCGCGAAGGCGTCGAGGTCTTCCGCGTGTTCGGTGAGGGTGCCGTAGGACACGCCGGCGCTGGCGATGACGACGTCGATGCCGCCGGCATGGGCGATGAAGTCAGCGGCCGCGTTTTTCAGGGCGGCGTGGTCGCACACGTCGACGGCGTAGGCGCGGTGGCGTTCGGGGTGGGGCAGGGATGCGATCAGTTGCCGCAGGGTGTCGCCGCGACGGGCCAGCAAGCCCAGTTGCGCGCCCTGGCGCGCGTACTGCAGCGCCAGGGCGGCGCCCAGTCCGCTCGACGCGCCCGTGATGAAAACGCGTTGCATCAGGCGATGCCCGGGCGCGCCAGGGAAGTGGCCATGCTTATTTCTTTTCCGCTTTGGCTTTCGCGACCAGCACGTCCATCACCGTTAGCGCCTGGGCGTTCAGCTGCTCTTCGTTCTTGGCCGACTTGCTGCCCTGGTCGGCCTGCGAAGGCGAGGTGATGTAGCGGCCGTCGATGGCGATCATGGGCCAGAACGTGACGTTATAGCCTTGCATCATGGCGTCCGCGCGGCGCACGCGGGCCGAGACGCCCATCGAACGGTAGGTGTCGATGAATTTCTGGCGGTCCACGCCCTGCTTGGCGACGAAGTCGAAGACGGCGTCGTCGGTGTTCAGGCGGTTGCGCTCCACGTGCATGGCGTGGAAGACGCTGGTGTGCAGTTTGTCGACCAGGCCCATGGCTTGCAGGGTGAAGAACAGCCGCTGCTGCGGCGCCACGCTGTCATCGCGCGACACGTGCACGCGCTTGAAGACGATGTTGTCGCCCTGTTTTTTGACCCAGGCCGCCAGTTGCGGCTCGAGCACGTTGCAATGCGGGCAGTAATAGGCGAAGAATTCCGTCACTTCGATTTTCTTGCCCGCTTCCGTCGCCTGCGGTGCAGGCAGGGTTTCGTATTCGACGCCGTTCTTCGGCTCGGCCGGCGAGGCCGACGCCCCGATGGCGATGGTGCACAGGGCGGCGGCGAACAGGATCTTCTTCAGAAAACGCATGCTGGTTCCTTATTTTTGGTTGCGGACGACGGCGACGTCGATACCGTTTTCAGACAGTTTGGTACGCGCGCGGTTCATCGCCTCGAGCTGGTTGAACGGTCCGACGCGCACGCGGTGCAGCACGCCGGCGTCGGTGCTGCGGTCGCTGATGGCCGCTTCGAAGCCGAGCAGCGCCAGTTTGCCGCGCGTGCTTTCGGCGTCCGACATGTCATGGAAGGCGCCGGCCTGCAGATAATAAATCCATTTGTCGCTCGCAGCATCGGCCTTGGCCTCTTTCACGTCGGCCTTGGCTTGCGGCGCGGGTGCCGCCGGCGTTTTCGGCGCCGGTTTGTCCTTCAAGGTACCGATCAATTCCTGCAGCGCGTCCGGCGGCGGCGCCTTCGGCTGCTGCGCGGTGGCGGGCGCGGGCGCCGGTGCGGCCGGCTGCGTCGGCGTGGTGATTTCGCGCGGCTCCTTGGAGAAGTCGCGCGCCGCTTCCTTGGCCGCTTCCTTGTTGCCGTACATCGGCTTGTTCGGGTCGGCGATCTGGCCGGCCGTCGGTTCGGCCGATTTGCCGGCCTTGCCCGATTTGTCGGTGAATGGCGAGGCGCCCTTGGTGATCACCAGGGCGACCACCACGGCGATGCCCAGGCCGATGACCAGGCCGATGATGATGCCGACCAGGGTATTGCCCTGCTGGCGCCGGGTCGAAGAGTAGCGGGAAGCGTGATTCATTGACGGTTTGACCTTCGCGATTACATTTTGTTTGGCGCGGACACGCCGATCAGTGCCAGGCCGTTGCGCAGCACCTGGCGCGCGGCGATGACGAGGGCCAGGCGGGCCAGCTTGACGGCTTCGTCCTCGACCAGCACTTTTTCGGCGAAGTAGAAGCTGTGCAGGTTGGCGGCCAAGTCGCGCAGGTAGAAGGCGACTTGGTGCGGTCCCAGTTCGGCTTGCGCGCGCGCCAGCATTTCCGGGTAGGCGGCCAGGGTCGCCAGCAGGGTCGCCTCGGTCGGCGCCGTCAGTGGGGACAAATCAACGCCGGCAATCGCGCTTGCATCGCCGCCCCAGTTTTCCAGGATGCGGCAGATGCGCGCATGCGCGTACTGCACGTAATAGACCGGGTTTTCATCGGTGGTTTTCAGCGCCACGTCGACGTCGAAGACGAATTCCGTGTCGGCCTTGCGCGAGATCAGGAAGAAGCGCACGGCATCGCGGCCCTTGGCGATGTCGCCGCCGCCCGACCATTCGATCAGGTCGCGCACGGTCACGTAGGAGCCGGCGCGTTTCGAAATTTTCACCTCTTCGCCGTCCTTCATGACGGTGACCATCTTGTGCAGCACGTAGTCGGGGTAGCCTTGCGGGATGCCCATGTCGACCGCTTGCAGGCCGGCGCGCACGCGCGCGATGGTGCCGTGGTGGTCGCTGCCCTGGATATTGATGGCTTGCACGAAGCCGCGCTGCCATTTCACCAGGTGATACGCGACGTCCGGCACGAAATACGTGTAGGTGCCGTCGGTCTTGCGCATGACGCGGTCCTTGTCGTCGCCGAAGTCGGTGGTGCGCAGCCACAGCGCGCCATCCTGCTCGTAGGTGTGGCCCGCCTTGATCAGGGTTTCCACGGCGCTGTTGACCTTGCCGTCCGCGTACAGCGACGATTCCAAGTAGTAATTGTCGAACTTCACGCCAAACGCCTGCAAGTCGATGTCCTGCTCGTTGCGCAGGTAGGTGACGGCGAACGGGCGGATCGAATCGATGTCGTCCACGTTGCCGTTGGCCGTGGCGGGCAAGCCATCGCTGGCCGAGACGGTCTTGCCGGCCTTGAAGTCGTTGGCGATATCGGCGATGTAGTCGCCGTTGTAGGCGGACTCGGGCCATTCGGCGTCGCCCGGCTTGAAGCCGCGCGCGCGCGCCTGCACGGAGTTGGCCAGGGTCTGGATCTGCACGCCCGCGTCGTTATAGTAGAACTCGCGCGTCACTTTGTAGCCTTGCGCGTCGAACAGCGAGGACAGGGCGTCGCCCAGGGCTGCCTGGCGGCCGTGGCCCACATGCAGCGGGCCGGTCGGGTTGGCCGAGACGAATTCCAGGATGACTTGCTTGCCGGCGCCTGCCGTGCTGCGGCCATAGCTGTCGGCCTCGCTCAGGATGGTTTTTACGACGGCCTGCTTGGCGGCGGCGGAGACGCGCACGTTGATGAAGCCGGGACCGGCGATTTCCACTGCCTCGATCAGGCCCTTGCCGGCCGGATTGGCCAGCACGGCGCTGACGATGGTTTGCGCCAGTTCGCGCGGATTCTGTTTCAGCTGCTTGGCCAGCTGCATGGCGATATTGCAGGCGACGTCGCCATGCGATGCGTCGCGTGGTCGCTCGAGCACCACGGTAGGCGCGAGCGAAGTGCCGGCCAGGACGGGAGCGAGGGCGGCCTGGAACAGGGCGATGATTTCTTGTTTCTGTTGGGCGAGCATGAGCAGGATGGCGGCGGAACCGCGTTAAGAATGAATAGAATGAATCAAAAAGCAAAACGGACGGCAAGTACCCAAGCCGCCCAGACTGCCTTAATTATACTGGTTTGCTGCCGGGAACAATACGCCAGCGGGCAGTGTCCCCGTGCCGGCGCGTTTCACGATATTATCGGGACAGCATGCTTATGTTGGTGCATGAAAACATCAGCATGGCGCATTCTGCTTGTATATATGCAGTTTTTTGCCGCAATTTACAGGTATCGCTGCAATCGCTTGGGCCAGAGGGCGCCACAAACGCTACAATCGACCCTTTATTGATGACGCGCGGCCACGCCTTTGCCACCATGCAGCCCGCCGCGCGCAGCCACACCGGATAACTATGAACAAGCGCCCCACGCTGAAATTGAAAACCAAGCCGGCGCCAGGCCAGGCTCCAGCCGCACCGAAATTGCGTCCCAGCTACCATCCCGACCTGAAACCGGTCTTGCAGCCAGGCTTCCAACCCGATTTGCGCGCCGACTCGCTGGCGTTTTGCCTGCTGGGCGCGGCCAATGCCGTGGCGCAAGTGCGCACGGGCACGGCCCTGCCGCAGGCGCTGGCCAAGGTGTTTACGCAATCGAACGCCAGCCCGCAGGCGCGCGGCGCCATCCAGGATATTTCCTACCGCACCATGCGCCAACTGGGCCGCAGCGAAACCCTGGTCGGCCTGATGACGTCGAAGGCGCCCGAGCCGCCGATGCTGGCCGCGCTGCTGTGCTGCGCGCTGTCCTTGATGTCGGCCGAGCCGGGCGAACAGCCGTACGAAGAATTCACGGTGGTCGACCAGGCCGTCACGGTTGCCACCTCGCACCCGGACCTGGCGCACGCCAAGGGCATGGTGAATGCCGTCTTGCGCCGCTTCTTGCGCGAGCGCAAGTCCTTGCTGGAAGCGGCACTGCAGCAACCTTTGGCGCAATGGAATTATCCGCAGTGGTGGATCGACTCGCTGCGCCTGGCTTACCCGCGCGACTGGCAAGCCATTTTGACGGCCGGCAATGCCGTGCCGCCGCTGACCTTGCGCGTGAATCGCCGCAAGAGCACGGTCGAAGCCTACCTGGCCGTGCTGCAGGAGGCAGGCATCGCCGCGCGCCAGGTGGGGCCGTTCGCCGTGCGCCTGGACAAGCCGATCGGCGTGGCGCTGATCCCCGGCTTCGAGCAGGGCGTCGTCTCCGTGCAGGATGCTGGCGCGCAATTGGCCGCGCCCTTGCTCGATTTGCAGGATGGCATGCGTGTGCTGGACGCCTGCGCGGCGCCCGGCGGCAAGACGTGCCACATCCTCGAACTGGCCGACGTGCAAGTGACGGCCATCGACGCGGACGCCAAGCGCCTGCCGCGCATCGCGGAAAACCTCGAGCGCCTGGGTCTGGAAGCCACCCTGAAGGCGCAGGATGCGCAATCGAGCGCATGGTGGGACGGTCAGCAGTACGACCGCATCCTGGCCGACGTGCCGTGCACGGCCTCGGGCATCGTGCGCCGCCATCCCGACATCCGCTGGTTGCGCCGCAAGGGCGACGCGTTCCAACTTGCAACACTTTCCTCCAAAATTCTGGACAACCTGTGGCAGATGCTGCGCCCCGATGGTAAATTGCTATTCGTGACATGTTCATTGTGGCCGCAAGAGTCCGAGGCACAGGCGGCGGCATTTGCGGTACGCAATAACGCGACCCGATTGACAGCGCCTGGCCAACTGTTGCCGACTGGCAGCGCGGAGCAGGACCACGACGGTTTGTTCTATGCGCTCTTCCAAAAAAATGCGGCTTGAGCGATTCGTCGAACCTTTTCTTACGGACACTACTGGCGCACTTGTGACAACACGACTCTTCCGACTCCTGGCCCTGCTGCTGATGCTGGCATGTACCATGCCACGCGCGCATGCCGCCGACATGGTCGAGATCACCCGTGCCTACATCGAGGCTAGCGAAGAGGGTTACAAGCTGGCCGCCACGTATTCCTTCGAGCTCAATCACGACCTCGATGACGCGGTACAGCATGGCGTGCCGCTGTATTTCACGACGGAAATCGAACTGACCCGGCCCCGCTGGTACTGGTTCGATGAAAAAGCCATCGTCGCGCGCCAGACCAGCAAGCTGTCCTACAACGTGCTGACGCGCCAGTATCACGTGTCGGGCGGTGGCTTGCAGCAAAGCTTCCCCACCCTCGACGACGCGCTGTTCCTGATCCGCCGTCCCAGCCGCTGGCTGGTGGCGCGGCGCGGCGAGCTGAAAGTGGGGCAGACGTACAACGTCACCTTGCGCATGGGCATGGACCGCGACTATCTGCCCAAGCCGATACAGGTCAATGCCTTCAATAACAGCGACTGGCGCCTGGCTTCGAATAAAAAAACCTTCTTGTATACGGCGGAGTAGTGAGTCAAGCATTGCGCTATCTGCTGGTGGTGGGCGGCGGCATTGTCAGTATCCTGCTGTTCCTGCTGGCGTCGGCTTCCGACAATTCCGGCTTTTTCGACCGTTACTACACCTGGCTGTTGGGCCTGAATGCGGCCGTGGCCGTGTCCCTGCTGGCGCTGGTGGGCATTTCCCTGGCGCGCCTGTACGCACGCTACAAGAGCGGCAAGTTCGGCTCCAAGCTGATGACGCGCCTGGTGATGCTGTTCGCCGCCGTCGGCATCCTGCCCGGCCTGGTGATTTTCCTTGTGTCAGTGCAATTCGTCTCCCACTCGATCGAATCCTGGTTCAACGTCAAGATCGAAGCGGCGCTGGAATCGGGGATTGAGCTGGGCCGTGCCGGCCTCGACGCGGCCTTGGTCGAGCTCGACCACCGGGGCCACAAGGCCGTCGAAGAACTGGGCGCCGACCCGGTGGCCGGCCCTGCCGTGCTGACCAGCCTGCTGCGCGACGAGGGCATGCAAAATGTCATGCTCGTCAGCGGAGACGGCGTGCTGCTGGCCAGCGCCGGGCCGCATAGCGCGGCCGACTTGCCGACTGCCGCCATGCTGGTGCAGGCGGCCTTGCCGGCCGGCTATGCCTCCGCCGAAGGGGGCCTGGAATTGCACGACGATGGCACGGAGTCGGGCGGCGGCGGTTTCCGCTCGGGCCTGCCGGCGTCTCTGGACTCGGCGGCCAGCCTGCGCCTGCGCGTGCTGGTGGCCGTGCCGGGGCCTTCCGTCTCGCCCCGCTATTTGCAACTGCTGCAATCGGTGCCGCCCAAGCTGGCGACGAATGGCGAAGTGCTGCGCGCCGCCTACAGCGAATACAAGGAACGTTTCGTCGCGCGCGTGGGCTTGCGCAAGATGTACATGGAAATCCTCACCTTGACCCTGCTGCTGGCCATTTTCGGCGCCATCGGCAGCGCTTTCCTGATCGCCAGCAATCTGGCCCAGCCCCTGCTGCTGCTGGCCGAAGGCACGCGCGCCGTGGCCGAGGGCGACTTGTCGCCGCGCCCCATCGTCGCCACCAAGGATGAACTGGGCACCCTGACGCAGTCGTTCAATATCATGACGCGCCAGTTGCTCGATGCGCGCACGGCCGTGGAAAGCAACCGCGCCGCCTTGCAGAACGCCAAGGCCCACCTGGAATCGGTGCTGGCGAACATGTCGGCCGGCGTGATGGTGCTCGACGGCGATTTCAAGCTGGTGACCTGCAATGAGTCGGTCGAGCGCATCCTCCAGCATTCGGGCATGAGCATGGTCGGCCAGCCGCTGGCGCATATTGCCGGAATGGAAGAGTTTGGCGGCGCTATCATCAGCGCTTTCACGGCGCAAAGCGCGCAATCGGCGTCGGGCCGCAGCCAGCAGCGCCTGCACTGGCAGCGGCAGATCGAGATTCCACGCCGCCTGGGCAGCAGTGCCGACGAGCATGACATCACCTTGCTGGCGCGCGGTTCGCGCCTGCCGCTCGAGTCCGGCAGCGGCTACATCGTCGTCTTCGATGATATTTCCGACGTGATTTCCGCGCAGCGCTCGATCGCCTGGGGCGAGGTGGCGCGCCGCCTGGCGCATGAAATCAAGAACCCGCTCACGCCGATCCAGCTGTCGGCCGAGCGCCTGCAGATGAAGCTGGAAGGCAAGCTGGAGCAGCCGGACGCCGACCTGCTCAGCCGCGCCACCACCACCATCGTCAAGCAGGTCGATGCGATGAAGCGCATGGTCGACGACTTCCGCGACTATGCGCGCACGCCGCCGGCCGTGCTCACGCCGCTGCGCTTGAACGAGTTGATCGAAGAGATCCTGAACCTGTACCTGCGCGGCGACGATGGCGACATCATCCACCCGCAACTGGCGCCGAATCTGCCGATGGTGATGGGCGATCCGACCCAGTTGCGCCAGGTGATCCATAACCTGCTGCAGAACGCGCAGGACGCCATGGCCGACTTGCCGCCGGACTCGCCGCATCCGCGGATTGACGTAAGGACGGAAGCAATTCATTATCGCAGTGCGGACGGTGGCGTGAATGTCGCCGTGCGGCTGGCCATCAGCGACAATGGTCCTGGTTTCGCGCCAAAAATCCTGGCGCGCGCCTTCGAGCCGTATGTGACCTCGAAGGCGCGCGGCACGGGCTTGGGCCTGGCGATGGTCAAGAAAATTATCGATGAACACGGCGGACGCATCGATATCGAGAACCGGGTCGACGGCAATGGCGCTTCGGTGGTCATTTTGCTGTTAAAGTTAGCTCCCGACACTCCTGCCCAGGAATTCCTGGCGTGAGGGTCTGGTTTAGTATTTAAAACACTAATAAAATCATAGTTGTCCGCCGTGTACATCTTGTGCGCGACGGCCGGCGAAATGAGGAAGGCAAGACACGAATGGCAAACATACTCGTAGTGGATGATGAAATGGGTATCCGTGAGTTGCTCTCGGAAATTTTGGGCGACGAAGGACATGCTATCCAGCTGGCCGAAAATGCGCAGCAGGCGCGTGAAGCGCGTGCCGCCGGTGCGCCGGATCTGGTATTGCTCGATATCTGGATGCCCGACACCGATGGCGTCACCTTGCTCAAGGAATGGCAGCGCGATGGCTTGCTGACCATGCCGGTGATCATGATGTCGGGCCACGCCACCATCGATACGGCGGTCGAGGCGACGCGCATCGGCGCCATGAATTTCCTGGAAAAACCGATTGCCCTGCAAAAACTGCTGAAGGCAGTCCAGCAAGGCTTGACGCGGGCACAGGAAACCGTGCGAGCGCCGAGCGTGGCGCCGCGTCCCGTGGCCCCGGTGGTGCCCGAGGAAAGCAGCCATCCCGTGCCCAGCTTTGGCGGCAGCGCGCCGCAACAGCTGATGGTGCGCCCAGGCATCGCGGTACCGGCGGTGGCTGAAGGCCATGGCTACAACCTGTCGTTCGACTTGCCCCTGCGCGAGGCGCGCGACGCGTTCGAGCGCATGTATTTCGAACACCACCTGGGACGCGAAGGCGGCAGCATGACCCGCGTGGCGGAAAAAACGGGCCTCGAGCGCACCCATTTGTACCGCAAGCTGAAGCAGCTGGGCGTCGAACCGGGCAAGCTGGCCAAGAAAAGCCTGTGACGGCAGCCGTGCGGCGTCCGACGCCGCTGACCTTGGTCAGCGGTGGACGTGCCGCCGGGCGCGAAGCGGCCATCGCGCAAGCCTTGCCGCCTGGCCAGCCGGTCGCCGTGATCCTCGAGGGCCTCGCCGACGGCAACCCCATGCTGGCCGAACTGGCCGAGCAAGTTTCCCCTTCTCCACCATTTCCATTGCAACTGTTGCGCATCGCGCCCGGTTGCCTGTGCTGCAGCGGCAATCTCGTATTGCGTGTAACATTGAATCGTCTGCTGCGCCATCCACCCGCACACTTGTTCATCAGCCTGGCCGACGCCTCGCACATCGAACAACTGCGCACCTGGCTCACCGCCAGTCCCTACGATGCCCTGCTGGCGCTGCAAGCAGACATGGTGGTTGCCTGACGATTTCCCGTTCGACTCATCGCAAGCGCAGTTTGCATCTCGTTACAACTCTGTAGCCCGCAGGGTGGCATGGCCGCTTGAAATGGCGCCGTGTGGACCCCACCTCTGTCCTGAAACCGCAGGAGTTTCTCCTGCTTGAGCGAAGGATGCAAAATGAACCTGATCTATAACAGCGAACAATACAGCGTCGTGGAATTCGGCGCCGACGTCGACCTGGAAGCCCTGCGCTTTGGCGGCTATGAAATCGTCGACAAGGGCGGCAAGCGGGAAACCTTTATCGCCGGCATCCTTGCGCAAAACTTCCGCCGCGACGTCACGGAGCTGATCGCCAGCGAACCCAGCATGGAAGAGATCGATGAATTTTTGGGCAGCTATGATTCCCTCATGAGCCAGCCCGTCCTGTTGCACTGACCGGATGGCTATCGCCACCATACCAATCCGTCTGACGGCATGGTATGGTGGTTGTGTTATCCAGCTGCAAACAGACCATGTGCCAACTTCTCGGAATGAATTGCAATGTCCCCACGGACATTGTCTTTAGTTTTACCGGCTTCGCCATGCGTGGCGGCCATACCGATACCCACCATGACGGTTGGGGCATCGCCTTTTTCGAGGGCGCCGGCGTGCGCCATTTCGTCGACCACCAGGCGGCCATCGCCTCGCCCGTGGCCGAGCTGATCAAACGCTATCCCATCAAGTCGCGCAATGTCATCGCGCATATCCGCAAGGCTACGCAAGGCCAGGTGGCGCTGGAAAACTGCCACCCTTTCGTGCGCGAACTGTGGGGCCGCTACTGGGTCTTTGCCCATAATGGCGATTTGAAGGAATTCCATCCCGTGCTGACGGGCAGTTACCGCCCCGTCGGCTGCACGGACAGCGAACTGGCCTTCTGCTACCTGCTGCAGGAATTGCACGCGCGCTTTGGCGACGCGCCGCCGGCCTTGCCGGCCCTGCACCTGGCGCTGGCTGAGCTGTTGCCCGGCATCGCGGCGCACGGCACCTTCAACATGATGCTGTCGAGCGGCGCGGCGCTGTTTGCCCATTGCTCGACCAGCTTGCACTATCTGGTGCGACAACATCCGTTTCCAACTGCTAAACTCTCCGATGAAGACCTGAGTGTGGACTTTTCCCAGGTGACGACGCCGCAGGACCGCGTGGCCGTGATCGTTACCCAGCCGCTGACGACAAATGAGCAATGGACGGCGTTTGCGCCCGGTGAATTGAAATTATTTGTCGACGGGATGGTGCAAGACACGCCAGTCGCCTAATTTGTTGACGACAATACGCCGGATTGCTGCCAAAATACCCACAGCGCGGGCGGAATTCAGCTAAAGTATTGTCAATAGTGAACCTTGATGCGGGCGCGGCGCGGCCGGTGTCACTCGACGTGATTGATGAAGAGTTAATGATCGATATTTCCAGCAACGACATCACCCCGAAACCCTTGCGCGTGCGCGAGTTCTATCTGGGGCGACAACCTATCCTTGACCGCAATCAAGCCCTGTTTGGCTATGAGTTGCTATTCCGCAACGCTCCGGTCGGTCCCGCCAACATTACCAGCGACCTGTCCGCCACGGCGTCCGTCATCGCCCATGCGTCGCAGCTGGGCATGGAAAAGGTCATCGGCGACGCGCTCGGTTTCGTCAATGTCGATGCCGACGTGATCATGAGCGACATCTTCGTGTTCCTGCCGCGTGAAAAAGTCGTGCTGGAAATCGTCGAATCGATGCCCGTCACGCCCGAAGTGCGTGCGCGGATCAGCGAGCTGGTGGGCCATGGCTTCACCTTCGCGCTGGAAAACGTCGTGTCCGACACGCCACAGGTGCAGGAGCTGCTGCCGCTGGTGCAATACGTCAAGATGGACATGAGCACGGTCGACCCGAAAGTGCTGGCCGCCCTGGCGCCCCGTTTCAAGCAGGAAAACAAGAAACTGGTGGCGGAAAAGGTCGAGACGCGCGAAGAATTCAAGTCGGGCCTGGACCTGGGCTTCGATTACTTCCAGGGTTATTATTTTGCCAAGCCCGCCATCATGACGGGCAAGAAGCTGTCGCCGTCGCAACTGGCCGTCATGGAACTGATGACCCTGGTGACGTCGGACGCCGACAATATGGACATCGAGCGCGCCATCAAGCGCGACGTGTCGCTGGCCCTGAACCTGCTGCGTCTGGTCAATACGCCGGCCGTGGGTGCGCGCCAGCGCATCGACTCGCTGAGCCAGGCCGTGACCGTGCTGGGCCGCCGCCAGTTGCAACGCTGGCTGCAAATCATGCTGTACGCGGAGCCAAGCAAGCGCGGCCATAGCATGACGCCATTGCTGATGCTGGCCACCACGCGCGGCCGCCTGCTGGAATTGCTCGCGCACAAACTGCGCCCGAACCACGCCCATTCGGCTGATATCGCCTTTACGGTCGGCATCATGTCCCTGATGGATACCCTGTTCGGCGTGCCGATGTCGGAAATTCTCAGCCAGATTGAAGTGATCGACGAAGTGGCCGAAGCGCTGCTGTCGCGCGAAGGCTTCTATGGCGACCTGCTGCGCCTGGCCGAATGCATCGAGCGCATCGAAGACATGGAAGGCGAGATCGTGCCGACCTTGCGCGACCTGGCCATGTCGCCGGACGACCTGGTGGAGCTGGAAATGGCCGCCTACGAATGGAGCGACAACGTCGTACGATACGCGCTGTAGGTCGGATTAGCGCGACCTCCCGGCCGCGCGTAATCCGACAACATTGTTGGCGCGCTCTTTAAAAACCCTGCACGGCATCGCCGTGGCATGGTTTTTTTACGCCGCTACGCGGCCGCACCGGGCCAGTGCTTGTGCAGTTCGGGGTCGGTGCGTAGTTCCCACAGGGCCAGCACGACGACGGCGATACCGACGATCAGCTCGTTCCACATGACGACACGCTGTTCGGCCAGCCGCAAGACCCACGGCGAGGCGGCGACCCAGACGCCCACCAGCAGGTTGACGACGACGGCCCAGAAATAGGTCTTGTACAGGTCGAAGGCGGCCAGCACGGCGATCACGAGACCCGAGACAAAGGCGTTGATCATCTGCGGCGAACCTTCGGGATAGGAAAAGGCCCAGGGCGAGACGACGAGCCACAGGCCCAGCAACAGGATCACTTGGTCCTGCCAGCGTTTC
Organism: Janthinobacterium rivuli; assembly: GCF_009208735.1. Lineage (GTDB taxonomy): Bacteria > Pseudomonadota > Gammaproteobacteria > Burkholderiales > Burkholderiaceae_D > Janthinobacterium. Next base: position 49,879 of record NZ_WFLJ01000017.1, read on the forward strand.
AGTTTGAAGTTGGTTGCCATATTACCTCCTTGCCAGTTGGGAACGGACCGGAGCGGGCATGCAGCATGCCGGCCGGCATACTGCGTTAGTGCGCTTCGGCGCGCGATAAGTTCCGCGCGCCTTGTGCTTATATTATGGCACTACGACAGGTTCGGCGCCAGCCAGCGCTCCACGTCCTCGATGCTGGCGCCACGGCGCTTGGCCATGTCGTCCACCTGGTCCATGCCGATCTTGCCGACGACGAAGTATTTCGACTCCGGGTGGGCAAAATAGAAGCCGGAGACGGCCGCGCCGGGGAACATGGCATACGATTCCGTCAGCTGCATGCCGATTTCCTCGGCCTGCATGACCTCGAACATCTGTTTCTTGACCGTGTGCTCGGGGCAGGCAGGGTAGCCGGGCGCCGGGCGGATACCCACGTATTTCTCGGTGATCATGTCGTCGTTGCTCAAGTGCTCGTCCGGCACATAGCCCCACAAGTCCTTGCGCACGCGCTCGTGCAGGTATTCGGCAAACGCCTCGGCCAGGCGATCGGCCAGGGATTTCAGCATGATGGACGAGTAATCGTCGTGCGCATCCTCGAAGCGTTTTTCGTACTTTTCGATGCCCAGGCCGGACGTCACGGCGAACATGCCGATGTAATCCTTCACGCCCGATGCCTTCGGCGCGATGAAGTCGGCCAGGCACTGGTTCGGACGCTGCACGCCGTCGACCACGGGCTTGACGCCCTGCTGGCGCATGCCGTAATACGTGAACGCCACGCTACTGCGCGTATCGTCCGTGTACACCTCGATATCGTCGTCATTGACGCTGTTGGCCGGCAGCAAGGACACGACGCCGTTTGCCGTCAGCCAGCGTCCATCGATGAGTTTTTTCAGCAAGGCCTGGCCTTCCGCGTAGACCTTGGTGGCCGCGTCGCCCACCACCTCATCCGTCAGGATGGCGGGGAAGGGGCCGGCCAGGTCCCAGGTCTGGAAGAATGGGCCCCAGTCGATGTAGTTGGCCAGGGTGGCCAGGTCGACGTTTTTAAACACGCGGCGGCCGATGAACTTCGGTTTGACGGGCGTGCAGGGGCCGTCGAAGGGCACGAGCATCTTGTTGGCGCGGGCCTGCGCCAGCGGCAAAATCGGCAGCGCCTTCTTGTTGGCGTGCTGCTCGCGGATGCGCGCGTAATCGAGTTCGATGTCTTCCACGTACTTGTCGCGCTGTTCCGGCGTCAGCAGTGATTGCGCCACGGACACGGAACGCGAGGCGTCCGGCACGTAGATGACGGGGCCGTCGTAGTTGTGCGCGATTTTCACGGCCGTGTGGGCGCGGCTGGTGGTGGCGCCGCCGATCAGCAGGGGAATCTTCAGCATGCGGAAGTGTTCGTCGCGCTGCATTTCCTTGGCGACATACGCCATTTCTTCCAGCGACGGCGTGATCAGGCCCGACAGACCGATGATGTCCGCGTTTTCCACCTTGGCGCGCGCCAGGATTTCCGAACACGGCACCATCACGCCCATGTTGACCACTTCGAAGTTATTGCATTGCAGAACGACCGTGACGATATTCTTGCCGATGTCATGCACGTCGCCCTTCACGGTCGCCATGATGATCTTGCCCTTCGGCTTGGCGACGATGCCCGTGCGTTGCTCTTCCAGCAGCTTTTCTTCCTCGATGAACGGAATCAGATGGGCCACGGCCTGCTTCATGACGCGCGCCGATTTCACCACTTGCGGCAGGAACATCTTGCCTTGGCCAAACAGGTCGCCGACCACGTCCATGCCGGCCATCAGCGGGCCCTCGATCACGTGAATCGGGCGTCCGCCGTTGTGCAGCAGCTGCTGGCGCGCTTCTTCCGTGTCTTCCACGATGAATTGCGTGATGCCGTGCACCAGCGCGTGCGACAGGCGCTCCTGCACCGTGCCTTCGCGCCAGGCCAGGGTTTGTGCCTCGGCCTTGCCGCCCGCCTTCAGGGTGCCGGCAAATTCGATCATGCGTTCGGTCGAGTCTTCGCGGCGGTTCAACACCACGTCTTCCACGCGCTCACGCAATTCCGGGTCCAGGTTGTCGTACACGCCCACCATGCCGGCGTTGACGATGCCCATGGTCATGCCGGCCTTGATGGCGTGGTACAGGAAGACGGTATGGATGGCTTCGCGGGCGGGATCGTTGCCGCGGAAACTGAACGACACGTTCGACACGCCGCCCGAGATCTTCGCGTACGGCAAGTTTTCCTTGATCCAGCGCGTGGCGTTGATGAAGTCGACGGCGTAGTTGTTGTGCTCTTCGATACCGGTGGCGACGGCAAAGATGTTCGGATCGAAAATGATGTCTTCCGGCGGGAAGTCCAGCGCATCGATCAACAGGTGATATGCGCGGGCGCATATTTCGATCTTGCGCTCGAAGGTGTCGGCTTGCCCCTTTTCATCGAAGGCCATGACGATGACGGCGGCGCCATAGCGGCGGCACAGCTTGGCCTGGCGCAGGAATTCCTCTTCGCCTTCCTTCATGGAAATCGAGTTGACGATGGCCTTGCCCTGCACGCATTTCAAGCCCGCTTCGATGACCGACCATTTCGACGAGTCAACCATGATGGGCACGCGTGAAATGTCCGGTTCCGAGGCGATCAGGTTCAGGAAGCGCGTCATGGCCGCCAGCGAGTCGAGCATCGCCTCATCCATGTTGATGTCGATCACTTGCGCGCCGTTTTCCACTTGCTGGCGCGCCACGGACAGGGCCTCGTCATATTGCTCGTTGAGAATCATGCGCGCGAACGCCTTCGAGCCCGTGACGTTGGTGCGCTCGCCCACGTTGACGAACAGCGATTCATCGTTGACGACGAACGGTTCCAGGCCGGCCAGGCGCAGGTCGTGCGATGGGGCCGGCACCGTGCGCGGCGTGTTTTTCGACAGCAATTTGCCGATGGCGGCGATGTGCTCGGGCGTGGTGCCGCAGCAGCCGCCCGCCATGTTCAGGAAGCCCGCGTCGGCGAATTCGCGCAGCAGGGCGGACGTGTCGGCTGGCAACTCGTCGAAACCCGTGTCGCTCATGGGGTTGGGCAAGCCCGCGTTCGGGTAGATGCAGACGAAGGTGTCGGCGATCTTGGCCAGCTCTTCCGCGTACGGACGCATCAGGGCGGCGCCCAGCGCACAGTTCAGGCCGATGGTCAGCGGTTTCGCGTGGCGCACGGAATTCCAGAAGGCAGGCACGGTCTGGCCCGACAGGATGCGGCCCGAGGCGTCCGTGACGGTGCCGGAAATCATCAAAGGCAGGCGCACGACGTCGGGATTTTGCTCGTAGAACAGGTCGATGGCGAACAGGGCCGCCTTGCAGTTCAAGGTATCGAAAATGGTTTCCACCAGCAGCACGTCCGCGCCGCCTTCCACCAGGCCCTGGGTCTGCTGCAGGTAGGCGGCCACCAACTGGTCGAAACTGACGTTGCGCGCGGCCGGGTCGTTGACGTCGGGCGAGATCGACGCCGTCTTCGGCGTGGGGCCCAGGGCGCCGGCGACGAAGCGCGGCTTGTCCGGCGTGGAATACTTGTCGCAGGCGGCGCGCGCCAGCTTGGCGGCCTGCACGTTCATTTCATAGGCCAGGTGGGCCATGTGGTAATCGTCTTGCGCGATCGTCGTGGCGCCGAAGGTATTCGTTTCGATCAGGTCGGCGCCGGCCGCCAGGTAGCGCTCGTGGATTTCCTGGATGATGTGCGGCTGCGTCAGGGTCAGCAGCTCGTTATTGCCCTTGACGAACAGTTCGCGCGCGCCACTGTCGGCCGGCGCGGCGAAATCGATGAAGCGGCCGGCGGGACCGCCACGATATGCTTCTTCGTCGAGCTTGTATTGCTGGATGATCGTGCCCATGGCGCCGTCGAGGATCATGATCCGCTGCGCCAGGATGGCGCGCAAGGTGGCTTCGGTCGGGGACATGGCGGGGATCACGGTATCGTTCATTTCATGCTTTCAATAGGCAAACGGGCGGCGGCGCGGCGGCAGGACGTTACGAGGCGGGTGCGGGCCAGCAGGATCAGCCGACGGAAAGTTGCCGGCCGGGTAGGGCAGGCAGAGGGTGGCAATCGCCTGATTTCACCGGGTCTAAAATTATACGGCATCAGGCTGCTTTGGTTTTAAGCAAAAGCGGCCGTTCCCCCCCCAAGGCTGGCGTTCTTGCAACACATTGCCTTCCGTCGCGCCTGCTCCTGAAAATGGCACTCCTGAAAATCTTACTTAAAATGTTAATTTTTCCGCCAAAGTTGCTGGAAAGGTACGTCGTCTAGGCTGTGGAAAAATTTCCACATTATTTGTGCCGTATCAGCATATTTTTAATGAATTGAATGGCAATAGCTGTAAAGGAAAATAAACGTGATTTCGGTCAATGCAGAGGGAGACGAATAATGCTCAAAATAAAGTTTGCCAAGCAGATATTTTAATTATTATCAAAACAATTTGAATCAAAAGCATTAATAGTTGTCTTCGGGAATCGAATTAACCATAATATTGGTTCCTGGAAATTAAATTCTCACCAAAAGTCACCAATATGTCACATTTATCTTGTGTCCTCCCCGGCACCGCGCTGCATCAACATGGTTGCCAGCCATGAAAAACCATCTGCTAGTCGCATTGTTTGTCATGCTGGGCCTGTCCGCCTGCGGCGGCGGTGGCGGTGGTGGTGGCGAGACCGTGGTGGCGACCACGTCGGGTACGCCCGTCCTGGTTCCTGCCGTGACGGCCGTCTCGGCGGCGAATGTCGCCGTTGGCGGCAGCCTGGTGGTGACGGGCACGAATCTGAGCCGCGTGACGGCCTTCAAGGTGGGCGGCGTGACCGTTACCGCCAGTGTCGCCAGCGACACGAGCGTTACCTTGGCCATGCCTGGCGTGCCTGTAACAGGCGCCTTGAGCCTGGTCAGCGCCAGCGGCACGGCGGCCACCAGCTATAACGTCAATGTGTACCTGCCCTTGAGCGTGGGCAGCGTCGCACCGGCGACGGGCGGCGTCGGTTCCAGCGTGACGATCGCGGGCGGCGGCATGGGTGCAGTGACGGCGGTGCAGTTTGGCAATGGCGCGGCGGCGACGCCGCAAAGCCAGACGGCCAGCAGCGTGACCGTGGTGGTGCCTGCGGGCGCAGCGACAGGCGTGCTGACGGTGCGCGGTCCCTACAACGATGTGGCCAGCAGCGATACGTACACGGTCTTGGCGAGCGTGGCGGTGACGTCGATCAGCTCGGTCGTCAACGGCGGGAGCTTGTCCGTGACGCTGCAGGGCAGCAATCTCGACCAGGTCACTTCGGCGTCGGTGGGCACGACGCCAGCCGTCATCGTCAGCGCCAGTGCCAGCCAACTGGTGTTGTCCGCGCCAGGATCGGCAACGGGCAACGTGATGTTGTCGGCCGCGTCGCGCATCGCCGTCAATGCGGGCACGGTGTCGGCCTTTACCTTGGGTAGCATTGATTTCGCGCAAGTACTGAATTTGAACGCCAGCAATATGGCCTTGCGCCTGACGCGCGGCAAGCCGGCCGCCGTGCGCGTGTCCGTGCTGGCCGCGCAGGCGGGCCAGTCCAGCCCGGCCGTCACCTTGAACGCGACCGCCGCCAATGGCAGCAACCTGGGCAGCATCGCGATGACGGGTCCGGCGCTCTTGCCGACGACGAAGAACGATGACAGTTTCAACGGCAATTTCAGCGCCGTGCTGCCGGCCAGCTGGATCTTGCCCGGCGTGCGCGTGCGCGTGACGGCCGTCGGCAATGATGGCGTGCAAGTGAGCCAGGAAGCGGCGCCCGCAGTGGCCAGCCTGGCCAGAATCCGTCTGGTGCTGGTGCCACTGAGTACGGATGATGGCGTGGCGCAACTGCCTGATGCCGAGGTGATCCGTGCCGCGCTGCTGCGCGTGTATCCGTATGCGGCGGAAAATATCAGCATCACGACGCGCGTCGCACTGAGCATGCCGGGCAGCAGCACGGCCGACAGCTGGTGGAGCGATGCCCTGGGCAAGCTGGAAAACCGGCGCGCGCTGGAAGACAGCGGTGCCTACTATTATGGTTTCGTGCCGAAGATGTCCGTCACCAATGCAGCCGGCCTGGCCTACATCAATGAGCGCAGCAGCGGCAACGACTTCACGTCGGCCATCGGCCTCGATGCCCAGTCCAAGAGCATCGCGGCGGTCGACCCCTTCTCCAATCAATGGCCTCTATGGCTGACCACCCTTGTGCATGAGCTGGGCCACAACCACTCGCTGCAGCACGTTCCCTGCGGCGGTCCGGCCGGAGCAGTGAACGACTATCCATATGCGCAAGGCGCACTGGGCCCGCAACCGCTGTACAACAGTAGTTATGACGGCAGCATCGGCCAGCTGAGCAAGGCAGTCTATGGCAGCACGCCGATGAAGGACGTGATGAGCTATTGCAGCGGCGCCTGGTTCTCCGATTACAGCTATGCGCGGGTGCAGCAATTCCTGGAAAAACGCAGCACGCAGGTGACGGGCAGCAATGTGCTGGCCGCCAGCATGTCCGTGGCCGAGAACGGCTACCTGACCATTTCCGGCCGCATCACGCCTGGCGGCGTGGCCCTGCGCCCGGCCGTCGCCTCGTCGACGCGCATCGGCGCCGCCGCCAGCGGCAGCGGCCATGCTTATACCTTGCGCGTGTTGACGGCGTCGGGACAGACTATCGACTTGCCCTTCGATGGCGTTTCCGTGGCCGACCATGGCGGCAACGCCATGAGCCACTTCCGCGTCAGCTTCGCCAACCCGGGCGACATCAGCGACGTGCAAGTGCTGGCAAATGGCAAGGCCTTGGCCAAGCTGGAACGCTCGGCGCGTCGCGGCAAGGCTGCCGCCAACGATGCCACGTTTGATGCGACGCAAAGCGGCGGCCAGCTGGCGCTGACCTGGAATGCCCAGGCGGAACCCTACGCCGCCGTGCTGCACGTTGCTGCCGATGGCCGCAAGACGGTGGTCGCCAGTGACTTGACGGGTGGCAAAGCCAGCGTCGACGTGAGCGCCTTGCCGGCCGGCGGCCGCTTCGAGGTCAGCCTGTCGTCGTCCGTGGGTGGGCGCATGATGAAGGTGGCGCGCCGCTAAACAAGGGTGGCGGAAACAACAAGGGCTTGCCGCGGCAAGCCCTTTTTTTATCGCCGTCGACAGGACGCCGCCGTGCCATCACGTAAAGCGTTTGCCTTCGAGCGGGAAGCCCTTGATGAACTCGGCCGCGGGCAGGCGCTTGCCGCCCGGTTTTTGCAGTTCCGTCAGGCGCAGGGAGCCGTTGCCGCAGGCCACGACGATGCCGTGCTGGGCGTCGGCCGCCAGCACCTGGCCCGGCGCTTCCTTGCTGTCCGCTTCGAGTACCTCGGCGGCCCAGATCTTGATGGTAACGCCATCGACCTGGCCGCAGGCGCCGGGAAACGGATTGAAGGCGCGGATTTTCAGGCCCAGTTCCAGCGCCGGCAGACTGAAATCGAGTGCCGCCTCTTCCTTGGCGATTTTCGCCGCATACGTGACGCCCGCTTCCGGCTGCGGCACGGCTTCGAGCGGCTGCTGCTGCATCTTGCGCAGGGTCTCGACGATCATCTTGCCGCCCAGGGCGGCCAGCTTGTCGTGCAGGGTGGCGGTGGAGTCGCCCGCTTCGATGGGCGTGCGCTCGATGGCCAGCATGGGGCCCGTATCGAGGCCTTCTTCCATCTGCATGATGGTCACGCCCGTTTCATCGTCGCCCGCCTCGATGGCGCGGTGAATCGGCGCGGCGCCGCGCCAGCGCGGCAGCAATGAACCGTGGATATTGATGCAGGGTTTGATGTCGAGCGTGCTGCGCGGCAAGATCAAGCCGTAGGCCGCCACCACCATCACGTCGTAGTCGGTGGCCAGCAGGCGCTCGTGGGCCGCCTTTGCCTCGGCGGCGCGCTGCGGGTCCTTGCTGTCCATGCGCAGGGACAGCGGCTGCAGCACCTCGATGCCATGCTGCTGCGCATACTGCTTGACGGCCGAGGCGTGCAGCTGCATGCCGCGTCCGGCCGGGCGGTCGGGCTGGGTCAGCACCAGCGGAATCTCGAATCCCGCTTCGTGCAAGTCTTTCAGGGCCGTGGCGGCGAATTCAGGCGTGCCTGCGAAGATCACTTTCATATGGTTCCTTGACGTGAGGTGCGCAGGCCCGCGCCGGAGGCGCCAGGCTGGCGTGGTGTAACGACTACTGTTGCTGCTTAGTCTATCAGCAGTATCGCAAAAGCGGCTTAGAAACGGCGATTCTGTGCGCGCAGGCTCGCTTCGCGCTCGAGACCACGGATTTCCTTGATCATCTTGGTCTTGATGCGGTTGCGCTTGAGCGGCGACAGGTATTCGACGAATACCTTGCCCAGCAGATGATCCATCTCATGCTGGATGCAGACGGCCAGCAAGCCATCGGCTTCCAGCTCGAACTGCTTGCCGTGGCGGTCCAGGGCGCGCACCTTGATGCGGGCCGGACGCTCGACGCCATCGTAGACGCCAGGCACGGACAAACAGCCTTCGTCGTAGACCTGCTTTTCTTCGCTGGCCCAGGTGATTTCCGGGTTGATGAATACTTGCAGCTGGTTTTTCTCTTCGGTGATGTCGATCACCATCATCTGGATATGCTCGTCCACTTGCGACGCGGCCAGGCCGACGCCCGGGGCGTCGTACATGGTTTCAGCCATGTCGTCGATCAGGGTTTGCAGGCGCGCATCAAATTCGGTGACGGGCTTGGCGACCGTGTGCAGGCGCGGATCGGGGTAACGCAGGATATTTAATATGGACATACGGATTCGACTGGTTAAGGTGGGCGCCGGTGCGCCGGATTATTCATGCCTGGGCCATGCGGACGATGGCAGGGCTATGGTGAGTACGCGACGGTTGGGCGCGTGCGGCGCAACGGCGCGGCAGATGCGTTTGCCAGTGCGCTAATCGTCTGCTGCAAAGGGAAATTTTATCACAGACGCCCATGCTCCTGTGGATGGCGGGGTAGCGGCCATTGCACGCATCCTTGCGCGCGTCGGTAGCGCGTGCGCGCCATGGCGCTAGCATGGGGGCATGGTACACAGTGAGGTTGTCATGCATGCACTTGCAACGACGGCAGACGCGGCCACGGAACTGGCGGGCTGGCTGCGCCTGCAGCATCTGCCCGGCGTGGGGCCGGTGGCGGCGCGCGCCTTGCTGGCCCGCTTCGGCTTGCCGCCCCAGGTCTTCGCCGCGCCGTTCGAGGCCTTGCGCGAAGTCGTGCCGGCCGGCGTGGCGCGCGCCATCGTGCAGCCGCCCAAGCCCGTGGCCAACAGCCAGCTGGAACTCACGCTGCAATGGCTGCAGCGGCCCGGCAATGCCGTGCTGACCCTGGCCGACGCCGCGTATCCGCCGCTGCTGCTGGAAATCGCCGATCCGCCGCTGTTGTTATATGTGCGGGGGCGGGCGGAACTGCTGTCGCGTCCCGGCGTGGCCATCATCGGCAGTCGCAATGCCAGCGCGCAAGGCATGCAGAATGCGGCCGCCTTCGCACAGGCCCTCAGCGCGGCGGGTTTGACCATCATTTCCGGGCTGGCGCTGGGCATTGATACGCACGCGCACGAGGGGGGCCTGCGCGGCGCGGGCGCCACCGTGGCCGTGATCGGCACGGGCGCCGATCTGGTGTATCCGCGACGCAACCTTGATCTGGCGCAAAGAATCGCGGAACAGGGCTGCATCGTCAGCGAGTATGCGCTGGGCCTGCCCGCCATGCCGGCAAACTTTCCGCGTCGCAACCGCCTGATCAGCGGCCTGGCGCGCGGCGTGCTGGTGATCGAGGCGGCCGCCCAGTCGGGTTCCCTGATCACGGCGCGCCTGGCCGGCGAGCAGGGGCGCGACGTGTATGCCTTGCCCGGCTCCATCCATGCGACGTTGGCCAAGGGCTGCCATGCGCTCATCAAGCAAGGCGCCAAGCTGGTCGAGTCGGCCGATGACGTGCTGCAAGAGCTGCAATGGCTGGGCGGCATCCCCAGCATGCCGGCAGTGGTGGAAGACGAGACGCCGCTGCTGGCCGCGCTGGGCCACGATCCCGTCGATGCCGATACCCTGGCCGCGCGCAGCGGCCTGGCCATGGGCGCGCTGATGGGCGAATTGCTGGCGCTGGAGCTGGCGGGCCGGGTCGAACGCTTGCCGGGAGGACTGTTTCAACGCTGCAAATGACAGCTTGTTACTTGTGTGGCGGCCTTGCCGCACGGGGGCGCTTTGTCTGTGCGCACCCTTGTGTCGCAGCGAACTTAGCTGATAGAGTAGAGCCATGTTCGATATCCTGGTGTACCTCTACGAGACTTACTATCGCCCCGATGCCTGCCCCGAGCCGGCAGTCCTGGCGCGCAAACTGTCGGCCGTCGGTTTCGACGACGTGGAGATTTCCGAGGCGCTCGTCTGGCTGACGGATTTGAACGCCATGGCCGGCGTCGAGCAAACCCTGACGGCCGCCTCCACGGGCACGCGTTTCTATGTGCAGCAGGAAAGCGACGTGCTGGGCACGGCCGCCATCGGCTTCATCCAGTTCCTCGAAAGCGCCAAGGTGCTCTCGCCGCTGCAGCGCGAAATCGTCATCGAGCGGGCGCTGGCGCTCGACGAGGCACCCGTTTCGCTGGGCAAGCTGAAAGTCATCGTGCTGATGCTGCTGTGGAGCCAGGGCAAGGAACCGGACGCCCTCATGTTCGACGACCTGTTCGTCGACGACGAAGACCTGCCCCCGCGCCTATTGCACTAATATATAGACGTCGCCGGCGGCCGCTGTCGCTGCCTGCCCGATCCTCGCGCCGCCGCCGCGCCATCCCCTTTACCATGTGCTGCACCGGCGCGCACGCTTGACAATCGCGTTTGCGCCTGCGCATTCTTGCTTGCAGATAACTTGCCGAATTCTTCAATAGGCGCTTATCATTGGCCGCTTGACAAGACCACAAGTCACAAGGCCTTGCGCAGACAAAAGCGTCGGCGCCTGGCAATGCACTGTATGATGCGCATGCTGAAACTATCCTAGAGCATTTTTCGAGACTAAAAAATATGACAAAAACCCTCATCATCGCCGAGAAGCCTTCTGTCGCGAACGATATCGCGAAGACGCTTGGCGGCTTCACCAAGCACGATGAGTACTTTGAATCGGATGAATACGTCCTGTCGTCGGCGGTCGGCCACCTGCTGGAGATCGCCGTACCGGAAGAATTCGACGTGAAGCGCGGCAAATGGAGTTTCGCGCACTTGCCGATGATTCCACCGTATTTCGCGCTGAACCCGATCGCCAAGACGGAAGCGCGCCTCAAAGTATTAAACAAGCTGATCAAACGTAAAGACGTCACCACCCTCATCAACGCATGCGATGCGGGGCGCGAAGGCGAGCTGATTTTCCGCCTGATCGCGCAAAACGCGAAAGCCAAGCAACCGGTCAAGCGCCTGTGGCTGCAGTCGATGACGCCGGGCGCCATCCGCGACGGTTTCTCGCACCTGCGCAGCGACGAAGAAATGCTGCCGCTGGCGGACGCGGCCCGCTGCCGTTCGGAAGCCGATTGGTTGATCGGTATCAATGGCACGCGCGCCATGACGGCGTTTAATTCGAAAGAAGGCGGCTTCTACCTGACCACCGTGGGCCGCGTGCAGACGCCGACCCTGTCCATCGTCGTCGAACGCGAAGACAAGATCAAGAAATTCGTGCCGCGCGACTTCTGGGAAGTACGCGCCGAATTCGTCTGCGCGGCCGGCATCTATGAAGGCCGCTGGCTCGACACGAAGTTCAAGAAGGACGAGAACGATCCCGAGAAGCGCGCCGAGCGCCTGTGGAGCAAGACGGCTGCCGACTCGATCGCCACCGCCTGCCGCGGCCGCCAAGGCATCGTCACGGAAGAGTCGAAACCGACCACCTCGATGGCGCCGGGCCTGTTCGACCTGACCAGCCTGCAGCGAGAAGCGAACTCGCGTTTCGGCTTCTCGGCCAAGAACACCCTGGGCCTGGCCCAGGCGCTGTATGAAAAGCACAAGGTGCTGACGTATCCGCGTACCGATTCGCGCCACCTGCCGGAAGACTACATGCCGACCGTGCTGCAGGCGCTGGAAACGGTCAAGGAAAACAGCAACTACCACCAGTTCGCCAAGCAGATCATCGACAAGGGCTGGGTCAAGCCGAACAAGCGTATCTTCGACAACACGAAGATCTCGGATCACTTCGCGATCATCCCGACGACGATCGCGCCGAAGAACCTGTCCGAGCCGGAACAGAAGCTGTACGACCTGGTCACGCGCCGCTTCATGGCCGTGTTCTTCCCGCCTGCGGAATTCCAGGTCACCACGCGTTACACGGAAGTGTCCGGCCATCAGTTCAAGACTGAAGGCAAGGTCATGACCAATCCGGGCTGGCTGGCCATCTACGGCAAGGAAGCATCGACGGACGCCGACAAGGAAAGCAATGGCAACGGCAACCTGGTGCCGGTCGCCAAGGGCGAAAAAGTGCAGACGGAAAGCGTCAGCGCGAATGGCCTGGTGACGAAGCCGCCCGCGCGCTTCACGGAGGCGACCTTGCTGTCGGCCATGGAAGGCGCTGGCAAGCTGATCGATGACGACGAGCTGCGCGATGCGATGGCCGGCAAGGGGCTCGGCACGCCGGCGACGCGCGCGGCCACCATCGAGGGCTTGCTGACGGAACGCTATCTGATCCGCGAAGGCCGCGAACTGATTCCGACGGCCAAGGCATCGCAGCTGATGACTTTGCTCAAAGGCCTGGGCGTCAACGAATTGACGGCGCCGGAACTGACGGGCGAGTGGGAATACAAGCTGTCGCAGATGGAAAAAGGCAAGATTTCGCGCGAAGAGTTCATGCGTGAAATTGCACAGATGACGCAAATCATCGTCAAGCGCGCCAAGGAATACGACAACGACACCATTCCCGGCGATTACGCCACCCTGGAAACGCCATGCCCGAACTGCGGCGGCGTGGTAAAGGAAAACTATCGTCGTTTCGCCTGCACCAAGTGCGAATTCTCGATGAGCAAGACGCCGGGTTCGCGCCAGTTCGAAATCGCCGAAGTGGAACAATTGCTGAAGGACCGCACCATCGGCCCGCTGCAAGGTTTCCGCTCGAAGATGGGCCGTCCGTTCGCCGCCATCCTGCGCATCGTGCGCGATGAAGAGATCAAGAACTTCAAGCTGGAATTCGATTTCGGCCAGAACGACGAGAGCGAAGATGGCGAAGGCGTCGATTTCACGGGCCAGACGCCCGTGGGACCTTGCCCCAAGTGCAACGCCGGCGTGTATGAAATGGGCCTGGCCTATGTGTGCGAGCACAGCGTGGCCAAGCCGAAGACGTGCGACTTCCGCAGCGGCCGCATCATCTTGCAGCAGGAAATCTTGCCGGAACAAATGGCAAAACTGCTCAACGATGGCAAGACGGACTTGCTGCCGGGCTTTGTTTCCCAGCGTACCCGTCGTCCGTTCAAGGCATTCCTCGTGCGCGGCAAGGATGGCAAGGTGAGCTTCGAGTTTGAAGAGCGCAAGGCCAAGCCGGGCGCCAAGACGAAGGCGGCAGCCGTCGAGGCCGAAGGCGAAGAAGGCGCGGCGCCAGCGAAGAAAACGGCCGTCAAGAAAGCGGCAGCCGTCAAAAAGGCGCCGGCCAAGAAAGCGACGGCCGTGAAAAAGCCGGCCGCCAAGAAGGCGCCGGCGAAGAAAGCGGCGGCGGCGGAGTAATCCGGCGCCAGCCAGGCAGGCAGACAAAAGCCAGGGATCGCTCCCTGGCTTTTTTTACGTCCCGAGGCTCTTAGTCCAGGTAGTCGGAATACTCGCGCTGCGCGTAGTTCTGCAAGTTGGCCCACGGCTGCGCCTTGCTGACGGTCGGCTGCAGCTTGACGTCGACCCGGCGATAGAAGGTGTTCGCGCGGTCGCCGCTTTCGATGATCAGGGGAATCTGCTTTTGCTCATCCCACAGGATGCGCTGGAACACGCCATTCTTTTCCACTTCGCGCCAGCGTGCGCCCGTCACGGTCGATGCCTGTTTCGACAGCGGCATGGCGGCTACCAGTTTCGGGTCCAGCAGATAGAAACTGTTTTCCCAGGAACCATCGAAATTGACGTTTTCGTACTCGGCTTTCGGGATGGCGACGACGATCTTGTCGTGCGCATCGATGTATTCCACGCGCACGGTGTTCTTTTCCAGCATCACGTGGCGCGGTATCAGCACGGGATTGAAGTGCTTGTGCTCATGTTGCGTGGCCGCGGTCGACGTCTTCAACGCCACTTTCCTGTTCTCGCCGTGGCTGTGGCCCGCATGCGCATCGGTCGACGGCGCCAGCACGCGCTCGACCCATACGTGGCCGGGACGGCGCAGCATCTTTTCTTCGTAGCGGCTTTCGCGCGTCACGCCTTCCGGCGTCAGCACGCGGCTGTAATAGGTGATGCCCAGGTCCAGGTCGGCAGGAGCGGAAGGCGTGGCAGGCGCGGCTTGCGCGCTGGCGGCAAAGCCGGCGGCGAGGAGGACGGCGATCAGGGATGATTTCATGGTGTTGCCTTTACGTGCAGAGGGGCGGAGGGCAACGCTGCCATCCGCCCCGGTGGGGTTACCGTGTTGAAGTGGATCAGAAGCCGAAGGCCGCCTTCAGCAAGTCAAACACCTTGGTGTTGTCCAGGGTGCCCTTGAAGGCCTTGGCGCCGGCGCCCGTGGCCAGCAACTTGACGTCGCCGCCGCCGTGGGTTTCGCTGGCCAGACGCACGCCTGTTTCTTGCAGGTAGTTGTCTTTCAGGGCCGTGGCGCTGTCGACGTTGCTGCGCAGGTCAGGGCGGTTCGGGCCGTTGCCGAACACCAGGGTGGTGTAGGTATTGCCATCGGCATCCTTGCTCGGCTGGTTATCCTTGTAGCCGCGGTTGATGTCGAGGATATGGTTGCCGCGCTTGCCGTAGCCGTTGAAGGCCAGCGTGTGGTCATGGTCGGCCGTGACGACGATCAGGGTGTTCTCCAGCTTTGGATCGCTTTCCTTGATCTTGGCGATGGCGGCCTTGATGGCGTCGTCGAAGGCGATGGTGTCCGTCAGCGCGCGCTTGGCGTTGATGCCGTGCAGGGCGTGGTCGATGCGGCCGCCTTCAACCATCAGGAAGTAGCCGTTCGCGTTTTTCGACAACAGGTCGATGGCTTTGAGCGTCATTTCCGACAGGCTAGGCTGGGTCGCGCCTTCGCCCAGCGGCGGCGTGGCCGTGCGGTCCAGTTCATATTCCAGATGGCTGCGGGTGCTGTACAGGCCGATGAATTTCTTGCCGCTCGGCGCTGCCGCCATTTCCGCCTTCGTCGCGGCCACGGTGTAACCCTTGGCGGCAAATTCCGTCAACAGGTTGCGGCCATCGACGCGGCCATACTTGTTGCTGGCCGACCATGGGGTGAAGTGGTTGCGGCCGCCACCCATCAGTACATCGACGCCGTCGCCCAGCGCCGCGTTGTAGCCCGCGCCGCCTGGCGTCGCTTGCGCGGCGATCGCGTACTGCGCATTGCGGTTGCAAATGTGCGAGAACGTCGTCGCCGGCGTGGCGTGCGTCAATTCCGTGGTGGTGATGGCGCCCACGGCCTTGCCCTTGGCTTTCGCCAGTTCCAGGATGGTCGGCACGCTCTTGCCGCCGGCCGGGCAGTTGTCCACGCCCAGGTTGCCGTTGGCGTCGCGGCCGGGTTCTTTGGCGATCGTGTCCTGCGCCATCGAGATGACTTCATTGTTCATCTTGACGCCGGTCATGTAGGCGGCCATCGATGGCGCGCTGTCCGTCGTTTGCGCATCGTTCGAGAACGTCTTGATGCGCGCCGTGCGTTCCAGCGTGTCCATCGTCAGGCTGCCGTCTTCGCCGTATTTGTAGATGCGCGACGCCGTCACGACGGACGGGCCCATGCCGTCGCCGAGGAAGAAGATGACGTTCTTGGCGTCGGCGGCGTAGGCGCTGGCGACGCTGGCCGCCACGAGCGTGGTCAGCAAGGAGATTTTCAGAGCCGACTTCAGTGCGGCGGGTGTCGATGCAAGTTTCATGTGCTTGTCCAGTTCTTGTCTCTTGGGGATTACAGACCGCCGGCGGTCTTGACCAGGCCGAATACTTTGGTGTTGTCGATGGTGCCGAGGAAGGTTTCCGAACCCTTGCCGATGGCGCCCAGGAAGACGTCGGTGCCGCCGTGGGTTTCATTGCCTGCCGCCGTGCGGATTACCGCTTCCTGGTGGTAGGTGTTGGCGCTGGTGACGGTTTCATCGAGGCTGGCCATGGCGGCGCGGCTTGATTGCGTGCGGTTTTCGCCATTGCCGAAGCCGATGATCGAATACGGTGCGCCGTCCAGGTCTTTCTCGACCGCGCCGGTCACGTAGTTCTTCACCACGCCCAGCACGCCAGGATTGCCGGCAGCCGTCTTGCCCGTGCGCTTGGCGTAGCCGTTCAGCACCAGCGTGTGGTCATGGTCGGCCGTGACGACGATCAGGGTATTGGCCAGGGTCGGATCGGTGAGCTTGGCTTTCTCGATGGCGGCCTTGATGGCGTTATCGAACGCGACGGTGTCTTGCAGCGCTTTCTTGGCCGTCGTTTCGTGCAGCGCATGGTCGATGCGGCCGCCTTCGACCATCAGGAAATAACCCTTCTTGTTCTTGGCCAGCACGTCCATGGCCTTGGTGGTCATTTCCGCCAAGCTAGGTTCCTTGGCCGCATCGCGATCCAGGTCATAGCTCATGTGGCTGGACGTGAACACGCCGAACAGGCGTTCCGTCTTGGCCGCATCGACGGCCTTGAAGTCGGTGGCGTTGTTGGCGACCGTATAGCTCTTCGCTTTCAGTTCGGCGATCAGGTCGCGGCCGTCGGAACGCTTGCCGCCATCCTTGAATTGCTTGAAGAATTGCGCGCCGCCACCGAGAACCACTTCCAGGCCGGTGGTGCCCAGCGCGCTGTTGTAGCCGGTGCCGCCCGGCACCAGGGCCGCGGCGATATCGTTTTCCAGGTCGCGGTGGCAGATGTGCGCGTAGGTTGCGGCCGGCGTGGCGTGCGTCACGCGCGCCGTGCTGACGACGCCGGCGGCAAAGCCCTTGGCCTTGGCCAGTTCCAGCAAGGTGGTGGCGGGCGTACCGTTGCCGGTGCCGCATTTGTTGACCAGCTTGTTGCCGTTCGCATCCATGCCCGGATCGATGGCGACCGTATTGGCCGACATCGAGATGACTTCATTGTTCATTTTGACGCCGGTCATGTAGGCGGCCATCGATGGCGCGCTGTCCGTCACTTGTGCGTCGTTCGAGAACGTCTTGACGAAGGCCGTTTCCGGCAGCGTGTCCATGGTCAGCGAACCCTCTTCGCCCACGGAATAGATGCGCGCGGCCGTCATGGTGGTCAGGCCCATGCCATCGCCGAGGAAGAAGATGACGTTTTTCGGTGGCGCTTCAGCCACTACCTCTTCTTTTTTGGCATCGCTGCCGCAGGCGGCCAGCATCAGGGTGATGGCGACGCTGCAGCCAGCGACGGAAATTTTTCTGCGTGTCATGTGGTTCATCCGGCTAGGTTTGAAAGAGCTAGCAAGATAGCAATCCAATGTGACGCCCTCATGACGCTATGACACGGTTCGCAAGGCGCCGGGCGGGGCGCTATCGCGTATTGCATCGAATTAAGCAACAAACTATTGCGATTTAATGGGTTTTTCTACCGGATTGAGCAACGTAAGATGCATGCATCCCAATCATCTTGTGAAGGCGCATCATGTTCTCCAAATCCCTCGGCAGCATTCTTGTTTCCACCCTGTTCGCCGCCGGCGCCGCCTCGGCCGCCGCCAGCGCGCCCCTGACCCTGGAAGTCTTCAATCCGGGCGAAGCGGCCATCTTCCCCGTCGCTTCCGTGCTGGTCGCGGGCAAGCATGACGCCGTGCTGATCGATGCGCAATTCTCGCGCGCCGAAGCGCAAAAACTGGTGGAAAAGATCCGCGCCAGCGGCAAGAAACTGACGACCGTGTACATCAGCCACAGCGATCCCGATTTTTACTTTGGCCTCGACGTGATCAAGGCCGCCTTCCCGCAGGCAAAAATCGTCGCCACGCCGGAAACCGTGGCGGAAATCCGCCGCAAGGCCGATGCCAAGGTCGCTTACTGGGGCCCGATCCTGAAGGACAATGCGCCGCACGCCATCGTCATTCCCGACGCGCTGAAGGGCAAGCGCATCAGCCTGGAAGGCCAGTCGCTGGACATCGCCGGCCCGACGCCAGCGCGCACTTATGTGTGGATTCCCTCGATCAAGGCCGTCGTCGGCGGCGTGGTGTTGTTTGGTAACTTGCACGTGTGGACGGCCGATACGCAAAGCCTGCAATCGCGCCAGGACTGGCTCAAGACGCTGGACGGCATCGCCGCGTTGAAACCCGTCACCGTCGTGCCCGGCCACTTCAAGGTGGGTTCGCCCCTGACGCCGGACAGCATCGGTTTTACGCGCGACTATCTGGTGACGTTTGAAGCGGAAACGGCCAAGGCCGCCAATTCGGCCGCCCTGATCGAGGCCATGAAACAGCATTACCCGAAGCTGGGCCTCGATGGCGCCCTGGAGACCAGCGCGAAGGTGGCCAAGGGTGAAATGAAATGGTAAAAACCTACTGCGCGACGCGATTTCCGGCCTGCGATGCTCACTGTGCTTTAGCACAGTTGCGCTTCTCAGCCAGAACTAGCGCCGCTCGCTACGGTTTTTCAAGTCATCTGTTTTAGTTTTGTAAAGGATAGGGGCATGCCCACACTGCACTACATTTTCGATCCCCTGTGCGGCTGGTGCTACGGCGCCGCGCCGCTGGTCGAGGCGGCGCGCGCCGTGCCGGGCCTGACGGTGGCGTTTCACGGCGGCGGCATGATGACGGGCAGCAATCGCCGCCAGATCACGCCCGCCTGGCGCGGCTACGTCTTGCCGCACGACCGGCGCATCGAGCAATTGTCCGACCAGCCCTTCGGCGACGCCTATATTGACGGCTTGCTGAACGACACCACGGCCATGATGGATTCCGAACCGCCGATCACGGCCATC
This sequence comes from Janthinobacterium rivuli, assembly GCF_009208735.1. Taxonomy (GTDB): domain Bacteria; phylum Pseudomonadota; class Gammaproteobacteria; order Burkholderiales; family Burkholderiaceae_D; genus Janthinobacterium. Next base: position 68,832 of record NZ_WFLJ01000017.1, read on the forward strand.
CTGGCGGCGGAAGTGTTGGCCGGCAAGGGCCTGGACATGCTGCAGCGCGTGCAGCGCGCCCATTACGTGGACGGCTTGCGCATCGCCGACCTGCCCGTGCTGGTGACCTTGGCGCAAGCGCTGGGCATGGACGGGACGGCATTCCAGGCCGCGTATGCGCGCCAGGCGGGCGCCGCCACGCAACGGCACATCGACGCCAGCCGCGCCTTGCTGGCGCAGGTGGGCGGGCAGGGCTTTCCCACCTTCGTGCTCGACGATGGCGGCGGCAAGCTGTCCGTGATCGATATCGGGGAGTTTTTGGGCCAGCCGGCGAAGTTGCAGGCGCAACTGAGCGGCGCGTGCGATGCCCACGGTTGTTCATTGTAAATATCTATCGATTCGATAAAATCAATTATCTTTTCCTTTGTTGTTGACTTCGCTACACTGGCTTCATTAGTCAACAACGAAGGAAAAGCAGCCATGAGCCAACAGCCGCCATTCAGTACCGCCTCGGGCATCCCCGTCGCCGACAACCAGAATTCCCTCAGCGCCGGCCCCCGCGGCCCGCTGCTGCTGCAAGACTTCCACCTGATCGAAAAGCTCCAGCATTTCAACCGCGAGCGCATCCCCGAGCGCGTGGTGCACGCGAAAGGCTCGGGCGCCTACGGCACGTTTACCGTCACGCACGACATTTCGCGCTACACCAAGGCCAAGCTGTTCAGTGAGGTAGGCAAGCAGACGGCCACCTTCGCGCGCTTTTCCACCGTGGGTGGCGAACGCGGCAGTGCCGATACGGAACGCGACCCGCGCGGCTTCGCCGTGCGTTTCTATACGGAAGAGGGCAACTGGGACCTCGTTGGCAACAACACGCCGATGTTCTTCATCAAGGACCCGATCAAGTTCCCCGATTTTGTCCACACGCAGAAGCGCGATCCGCAGAGCAACTTGAAATCGGCCGAGATGATGTTCGACTTCTGGAGCCATGCGCCGGAAAGCTTGCACCAGGTCACCATGCTGTTCTCGGACCGCGGCACGCCGGACGGCTACCGCCACATGGATGGCTTCGGCAGCCACACGTATAGCCTGATCAATGCCGACGGCCAGCGCGTGTACGTGAAATGGCACTTCAAGACGCGCCAGGGCATCAAGAACCTGCCTGCGACGGCAGCGGGCCGCCTGGCCGGTGCCGACCCCGACTACGCCCAGCGCGACCTGTTCGGTGCCATCGCACGCGGCGATTTCCCCCAGTGGGAAGTCAAGCTGCAGGTGGCGACGCAGGAGCAACTCGATGCATGGGAGCAGCGCACGGGCTGGAACCCGTTCGACCTGACGAAAGTGTGGCCGCATGCGGACTTCCCGCTGCTGCCGGTGGGTATTTTCGAGCTGAACCGCAACCCGGATAATTACCACGCGGAAGTCGAGCAGGCGGCCTTTTCGCCGGCCAACGCCGTGCCCGGCATGGGATATTCGCCGGACAAGATGCTGCAAGGCCGCTTGTTTGCCTACCACGACGCCCAGCTGTACCGGGTCGGCACGAACCACCAGCATCTGCCCGTGAACGCGGCCCGCTGCCCCTTCCACAACCAGCAGCGCGACGGCGGCATGGCCATCCACAATGGCGGCGCGGCGCAAAATTATGCGAACGTGGCGGCGGCAGGCACGCAGCCGCAAGGCCTGGGCCATGGCGAGGCGGCGCTGGCGCTCGATGGGGGCGCGGCGCGCTACGATGGACGCGGCGTGGAAGACGATTACACGCAGGCCGGGAATCTGTTCCGTTTGATGTCGGCGCAGGCGAAACAAAATCTGTTCGACAACCTGGCCGGTCCCTTGGGCCAGGTGCGGCCGGAAACCCTGCAGCGTCAGCTGGGACACTTCGACCGGGCCGATCCCGCCTACGGCGCCGGCGTGCGGGCCGCCTTGCAGGCGCGTGGCGTGACCCTGTAAGTGTGTGTGGCAGGCGGAACAATCCTGTTCCGCCTGTTGTTGACATAGCACAAATTAAAGCTTGATATCAAATATTGCCGTATGGACATATTTGCCGTCCATGCGTAGACTTGTCGGTCTGATGATCGCACCGTCTTCCTGGCGGCGTCCTGACTAGAAAGTCTTGCAATATGAATATGGCGAAGCTGTCGGTGCATGGGGATGACCCCACGCTCAAATCCATCCTCGAAGTCTTGCCCACCGATCCGGAGCGGCAATGGCGCAAGGGCGAGGCGAAGGGCGCGAATCGCGTGCATCTCGATTCCGGCTTCGAAGTGCTGATCGCGCAGGCACCCAAGTCGCAAGTGTTGCCATCGCGCATACGCAGCTACCTGGCCGAATGCCGCTCGCGCGGCGTCACGTTCACCATGCCGCGTATCGTGGCCGAGCTGCAACTGGAATTGAACGGCGACGACACGGTCGATGCGCCGCTCGACCTGTCGCTGGGCGACATGCAGCACCTGACGGAAATGGGCATCAGCCTGAGCCTGGTGACGCGCTGCGCCGCGGCCTGATTCCCGTGTGATGTCCAAAAAAATGGCCGCCCTGAACAGGCGGCCATTTTTCGTCACGGTTCTTCGAGTTCGACGGTGAGCATATTGTCGTCCGGCTTGCGGTCGATCAGCTTGTTGTCGGGATCGATGCCGGCCTTGCCGGGCCGGCTGCCGACGATGACGGTATAGCTCGCTTCGCGCGCCGTCATGCGCAGGCGTTCGCGCAGCAGCGGATGGCCGTTCGCATCGTCGACGCCGATCTCGATCCAGTCGTGCAGGGGCGCGTCGTGCTCCTCCCCCTGTTCGCCGGCCGTCAATTTGCCCGCCTGCACCTTCATGGTGACGGCGTACTTGCCATCGCTGCGCTTGACAGCCGTGGCCGACAGGGCGCGGTTGTCGAACAGCACGATTTTCTCGAACAGGTCGTCGATCAGATAAGCCTGCTCGGGCGGCGTGACCTGGCGCAAGCCCTGGACCAGCGCCGTCACGCTGGGGTACGGCGGGCCTTTCTGGCCATGTGTCTTGAGCAAGTCGCGCAGCACGCCGTTGACCTTGTCTTCGCCGATGATGTCTTGCAGCAAGTACATGGCCAGGCTGCCCTTGTGGTAGTGGATGTAGGGCTGGTTTTCATTCTCGGCCAGCGGCAATTCCTTCTTGCGCTCCTCGCTGCGTCCCATCAGGTATTGATTCAGGTCATAGCGCAGGAAGCGGCGCATCTTGGCCGGCCCCACGGTTTTCTTCATCACCATCAGGGCCGAATATTCGGCCAGGGTTTCGCTGAGCACGGTGGCGCCTCGTGTATTGCCGCCGACCAATTGGTGCGCCCACCATTGGTGCGCCACTTCATGCGCCGTGACGTAGAACGGATAGTCGATGTCCTTCGGGTTCTTGTCGTCCACCCTGGCGATGAAGCCCAGGCCTTCCGAGTACGGAATCGTGTTCGGGAACGATTGCGCAAACGTGGCGTAGCGGGGGAACTCGACGATGCGCAGGATCTTGTGCTGGAAGGGGCCGAAGTTCTTCGTGTAATACTCGAGCGCCTCCTTGCTGCCGCGCACGAAACGATCGAGGTTGTATTCATGGCCCGGGTGGTAATACACGTCGATGGCCACGTCTTGCCAGCGCTCGTGCCTGACGGCGTAGCGGGCCGACTGGAAGGCATAGAAATTGAGGATCGGCTGTTCCATCGTGTAATGGAAGTAATGGCGGCCCTTGGCGATCCAGTCGTTGTCCAGCATGCCCGGCGCGATGGCTGTCTGGCCGTCGACGGTGCTGACGGTGGCGTCAAAGCGGATGCGGTCGGCGTCGTTGCTGATGTAATTGTCGGCCAGTCCGCGCGCATCGTCGCGCGGCAAGGCCCGTTCGCGCGCGGGCAAGCCGTGTTTCTTGCGGTCGCGCGGGTCCGTCAATTCCTGTTGTGGCTGGTAACCGATATGCGGCAGCACGGCATTCGTGAAGAAGGTGCCGTTGGCCACCACGGGCGTGTCCTGGCCCAGGCCGAAGACGCCGCGCGGCGCGTAGCGGATGTCGAAATCGAGGCCCAGGGTGGCGCCCGGCGCCAGCGGCGCGGCCAGGCGGTAGCTGTAAAAGCCCAGCTTGCCGTCATCGAGGCCGGGATGCACGCGCGTATCGAAACGCAGGCGCATCGTGGAGGTCGGATCTTGCTGCACAAAAATGTGGCTGATCGGCAGGCTGGTCTTGTTTTGCAGCACATAGCGGCCCGTCACGGTCAGGGTGCGCTGCGCCGGGTAGATGGCCACGTCGAGTTTCACGTCGGTGATTCTCGGCTGCGGCGTGGCGGCAAACTTGCGGTACTGGCGCTCGACGCTGGCGCGGTCCGCGTCGCGGGAAAAATCGGACTGGTAATCGTTGGCCACGTGGAAGACGTAGAACAGCACGGCGCCGGCGCCGAGGAAGATCACGGCGCCGCCGGCAAAGCTGGCCAGCACGCCTTGCGTCAGGCCGTGGCGCGCCAGGCGCAGGCGGATGCGCCAGCTGTCCTGCGCGCCGCGGGGCCAGAACAGCAGCGACAGCACCGTCAGCATGACGGCCGCGCCGCTCCAGTACAGCAAGTACCAGCGTTCGCGCAACAAGTAGTGGCCGGCGCCGTTCATGGCCGAATACACGAAGTCCGGCGTGCTGCCGTACAGCAGCAGCGGGTCGCCCAGGCCCAGCGAGGAAAAGCTGATGCTGGCGATGTGGTACAGAATCATGGCGAAATACGCCAGGTACTTGTGATTGATGACCACCTGCAAGAAGATGGCCAGCACGGCGATCAGCGCGTACGACGGCAGGTGCGACAGGAACAGCGATTCCAGGTACAGGCCGGGGGCGAGTTGGTAATAGCCCTTGAAGACCTGGATCGACATGCCGCACAGCATGATGACCAAGCTCAGCAAGGCTTGCAGGCCGATCAGCGCAAACAGTTTCGACAGCAGGGGCAGCCAGTTCGGCACGGGCAGGGCGTCGAGCATCAGATGGGTGCCCGTTTCCCGTTCGCGCCACACCAGTTCGCCCGCGTAAAAGGTGGTAATGATCAGCATGAACAGGGCGAACGAGGCGCTGACCATGTCCAGCACTTTTTCCGTCACCGGATAGGTATTCGTGCCGTAGAGGGAGCCCATGTCCAGCGCGCCCGCATACATGGTCAGCACGCCGGCCAGCACGATGACGACAAAATAGACGTTCTTGATGGTTTCGCGCAGGTTCAGCCAGCTCATCTTGACGAGCAGGGCGGCCAGGTTGCGCTGCGCGAAGTCCGGTGTTTCCTGCGTGGACAGCGAGGCGTTCGACAGGCGCAGCGGCACGTCGCCTTCGCTGCGGCGCTTGCTGGCGCCCGCGTCCGTCGTGGCGTGGAACTGGAAGCGCCAGTAGCCGAGCAGCAAGGCCACCAGGGCGAAGCCGGACCAGATGGCGCGGTTCAGCAGGTACACGCCCTCCAGGGTCACCAGGCGCGTGTTGCGTTCCGCGTTCGGCCAGTATTCCGTCAGGCGTATCAGCGCCGTGGTGCCGAAGGGATCGATCAGGGCGGCCAGGGTCTTGTAGTCGAGGTCGCGCGCCAAGGACGGCGCCACCAGGTAGCCGATCAGCATGACCACCGAGCTGATATACACGGGCAGCATGCGCCGCGTCAGGGCCGCGATGACGAAGAAGATGGCGCCGAAGATGAACAGATTGGGCAGCAGGGTAAACACATACGGCATCAAATAGGCCAGCGCCCGTTGCGGCCCCAGCCGTTCCGGATCGATGCCGGGCAGCCAGGCGCCCAGCCAGGCGCCGATGAGGATGCTGGAAAACACCACCGCCAGCACCAGATAAGCGCCGAGGAAGCGGCCGAATACGTACTGGTATTTCTTGATCGGCGCGCTGAAGAAGAAATGCTGCATGCCGTATTCGAAATCCTGCTGCACCGAGCGGCCCATCATGGCGGCCACCACGACGGCGCCGAAGCAGCCCAGCAGGCTGCACGTGAACGCCAGCGAGCGCGGGGCGTTGATCAGGAACTTGCCGCCGAAACTGATGCTCGCTTCCTTGAAGACGCCGCCGGCGGCGGCCATCCACAGCATGGCCAGCGCCAAAAACATGGCGAAATACACCCAGGTGGACAGCAGCTTGAGCCGCTGTCGCGCTTCGAAGCGGGCGATGGCAAACATGGCCGTCCCCTCAGTCGCACTGCGGGGCGACGCGGTGGCGCCCGGCAATGGTGGCGAAATACAGGTCTTCCAGGTCGCCGATGGCTTCCTCGAAGCCATCGCCCGGGTCGTCGTCGCTGTAGACGTGGATCAGGGTGCGGCCCGACAGCAGGCGCGTGGAAATGACGGCGTGGCGCTGCTGGAAGCTGGCCAGCTCCTTTTTCTCGACAAAGCGCGCCCAGATCTTGCAGCTGACTTCGTCGATCAGTTCCTGGGTCTTGCCGCACAGCAGCAAATGGCCCTTGTTGATGATGGCCATGTTGGCGCACAGGTCGGCCACGTCGGACACGATGTGGGTCGACAGGATCACCGTCTTGTCCTCGCCGATGTCGGACAGCAGATTGTGGAAGCGCACCCGCTCCTGCGGGTCGAGGCCGGCCGTCGGCTCGTCGACGATGATCAGTTTCGGGTCGCCCAGCAGGGCTTGCGCGATGCCGAAGCGCTGGCGCATGCCGCCGGAAAAGCCGCCCAGGCGCTGGTGGCGCACGTCGAACAGATTAGTTTGCTGCAACAGGCCATCGACGACTTCGCGCCGGCGCGTCCGTTGCGACAGCCCTTTCAAGGTGGCGAAGTGGTCGAGCAGCTCGTAGGCCGTCACTTTCGGGTACAGGCCGAAGTCTTGCGGCAGGTAGCCCAGCATGCGGCGGATCTCGTCCTTGTCGTCGAGCACGTCGTAGTCGCCGAAGAAGACGGAGCCCGAATCGCATTCCTGCAAGGTGGCCAGGGTGCGCATCAGGGTCGACTTGCCGGCGCCATTCGGGCCCAGCAAGCCAAACATCCCGGGCGGTATCGTCAGCGACACGTTATCCAGCGCCACCACGCCATTCGCGTAGGTCTTCGACAATTTGCGAATCTGCAATTCCATACAACTCCTAACTCATGCGTTGCTGCCCGATGCGACAGGGCTACTCTATGCTGGCATTGTATTGAATTTAAGACGTACTGGGCAGCTGCATGCGATACACGGCATTTTCGCGTGCCCAGAGTGCAGTTGGCGGGGGTGGACGGCGCGCCATCCCGGGGGAACTGTTTTCCCCGCTGGCGCGCCGCGTGACGATCAATTACGGAATAGCACCGATTCGCGGTTGAACCACCAGCGGCACAGGGCCAGCAGGGCGCCGGCGATCACCGTGGTCGAGGCGAGGATCACGCCGAACATGCGGTAATCCATGGTGCCCTTGACCAGTTCCTTCATGGCCAGCGACACATTCGTCAGCGGCACCATGGCCCACATCCAGTTCAGTTCGACGCCGGGCAGCATGGCCGCCACCGTGGGCAGGATGACGAACAGCATCAGCGGCGTGATCATGCCGGCCGCTTCCTTGTAGCTTTTCGCATAGATCGAGATCGACAGCAGCAGCGAGGCGAAGATGGCGGCCGTCGGCACCAGCATCAACGTGACCATGGCCAGGTCCGGCAAGCCGATGCTGTGCACCAGGATGGCCATGTGGCCTTCCAGCGAACTGCCGAAGATGGCCAGCAGGATGCCCATGCTGCCCACCATCAGCACGGCGGACGTCATGCCGACCGTAAACAGCACGAGGAACTTGGCCAGCACGATGGCGCTGCGCGGCACGGGTGCCAGCAGCAGGGTTTCCAGCGTGCCCCGCTCCTTTTCGCCCGCGCCCAGGTCGATGGCCGGGTACATGGCCGCCGTCAGGCACACCATCAGCAGCAGGTACGGCACCATGCCGCCGATGATGGCGCCCATCTGCTCGCGCTCGTTGGCCGTCGATTGCTTGTCGAGCACGATGGGATTGAGGGCAAAGGCCAGCTGGGCAGGACTCAGGTTCAAGGTCGAGAGGGCACCTTCGCGCAGTCCCGTGTTGTAGGCATCGACGATTTCGCGCACGCGCTGGTGCGTCACGTCCACGGAGCTGGCGCTGTTGTAGTGCAGCGTGACCTTGGCCTGTTCTTGTTGCTTCAACGTATCTTCAAAATGCGACGGGATGACCACGGCGAACTTGATGGTGTCGTCGCCGATGGCGCGGCGGATATCCGCCTCGCTGGCCAGCGGCACTTCGCGCAGGTTGTGCTGCTGTGCAAAACGCGCGCTCAGGCCCGGCGAATGGTCCTTGCCGAACAGCGCGTAGCGCATTTCCGCCGTCTTGGCGTTCTTGAACATATTGTTTGAAACATAAGCGAAGCCGCCAAAGATCAGCGGCATGGCAAAGATGGGGATGAGGATGGTGAAGATCAGCGTCTTGCGGTCGCGCGTGAGTTCCAGCAACTCTTTCAGATAAATGGTCCACATGGCATCACGCTCCCTGGTTGATGACGCTGACGAAGGCGTCGTACAAGTCCGCGCTGCCGCCCAGATGGCGCAGCTCGTCGATGGTGCCGTTGAAGGCGGTCGTGCCGCGGTTGATGATGCAGACGCGGTCGCACAGCTTTTCCACCTCGTGCAGGTGGTGCGTGGAAAAGATCAGCGGCACGCGCAGCGCCTTGTAGCTGGCGATGAAGTCGAGCAGGATCTTGGCCGACATCACGTCCAGGCCCGTCGTCGGCTCGTCGAGGATCACCACTTGCGGCTCGTGCACGACGGTGCGGGCGATGGCGCACTTCTGTTTCATGCCCGTCGATAACTGATCGGCCCGCTTGCCGCCGTACTCTTCCATTTGCAGCAGGGAAAATAATTCGTCGCAGCGGCGTTTCAGCTTGTCGGCCGACATGCCATGCAGGCGGCCAAAGTATTCCACGTTCTCGCGCGCCGTCAGGCGGCCGTACAAGCCCGTCGAGCCAGACAGGAAACCGATGCTCTGGCGCGCCACCAGCGGTTGCTGCAAGACATCGACGCCGTTCACGAGGGCGCTGCCCGCGTCCGCCTGCAAGGCCGTCGACAGCAGGCGCAGCGTGGTGGTCTTGCCGGCGCCATTCGGCCCCAGCAGGCCCAGCACTTCGCCGGGGGCGCAACTGAAACTGACGTCGCGCACGGCGTGAAACCAGCCCTCGTATTCGCGCGGATCGCTGACGTGCATGGCCTTGCCCTTGTGGGGCGGCATGCGGAAACGTTTTGCCAAGTGCTTGACCTCAATCATGTGCTTCATCCATTTAACGGTGAAGAACGAGAGTAGCATGCAAAAAATGTAACTTGCAAGGTGGAAATATCGTTTGGTCTATTGAAAAAAACAGCATCTTCATGCAAGCTGGCCCGGTGGGCGCCGGCGGACGGCGCGGGAGAGCGCAATGCAAACGATCGATCAGGCGATGCAGGACAAGGTACTGGCCGTGGCGCGAGCCGGCATGACCAGCGCCGAAGCCATCGGTTTCTTCCGCGTCAGCCTGGGCCTGTATTATCTGGCCGGCCTGATGACGGAAGAAACCCTCGATTTCAAGCAGATCGACGCGCAGTACAACCGCTTCATTTACCACTCGATTGGTGGCGGGCACAGCATCGCCAGCGTGCTGCAATTCATGAGCGGCGAGAAAGTCTTGCGCGTGCTGCAATCGGAGCGTTTTCGCACCGCGTTTGCCGAGCATTGCCCGGACATTCCCGTCGACAGTATTTTCTTCCTGATTTCATTGAACCTGGGCGTGGCGAAAAGCCTGTCCGGCCTGGACGCCGTCGGCCCCGTGGTGGACTGGATCGAACAGGAAAAAGCGCGCACAAGTCAATAAAGCCCCGCTCACCCTGCGCGCGGCGTGGGGACGGCTGGCCCCGATGGTCCTATAATTCATGCTTTACTACTCATGAGCATAGCCACGATGACCGCGCACCGCCATTTTGACCCCCTGGATCGTTTGATTGTTGGCGCCGACAAGGCCCTGCGCGTCATGGCGGGCGTGGCCTCGGCCTCGCGCCCCACGCCGGCCGCGCATGCGCCCGATGCGGAACTGAGCCCGGCCGAGCAGCGCCACAGCGCCGGCCTGATGCGCGTCAACCATGTGGGCGAAGTGTGCGCGCAAGCGCTGTACAACTCGCAGGCGCGCTATGCGCACAGCCCGGCCATCCGCGCCCAGTTCGACGAGGCGGGACGCGAAGAGGAAGACCACCTGGCCTGGACGGCGCAGCGCCTGACGGAGCTGGGCTCGCGTCTGAGCCTGCTCAATCCCCTCTGGTACGCGGGTTCGTTTGCCCTGGGCACCATCGCCGCGCGCATGGGCGACGGCCGCAGCCTGGGTTTTGTGGTGGAAACGGAACGCCAGGTGGAAGCGCACCTGGCCAGCCACTTGCAGGAATTGCCGCCGCAGGACGCGAAATCGCGCGCCATCGTCAGGCAGATGGCCATCGACGAGGTGGAGCACGGCGCCGCGGCCCAGCGACTGGGCGCCATCGATACCCCGGCGCCAGTGAAGGCGCTAATGGGGCTGATGGGTAAAGTGATGACGAAAACCGCCTACTACGTATAAATAAGCGATAAAAAAGGCGCTCCGTGGAGCGCCTTGGATTATTCCTCGATGATTTCAAAGGAATGTGTAATCTCTGCCGTCTTGGCCAGCATGATCGACGCCGAGCAATATTTGTCATGCGACAAGGCCACGGCCCGTTCGACTGCGGTGGGTTTCAGGGCCTTGCCGCGCACGGTGAAGTGGAAGTGGATCTTGGTAAACACTTTCGGGTCGGTGTCGGCGCGCTCGGCCTTCAGGGTCACTTCGCAGCCGCTGACGGCTTCGCGGCCCCGTTTCAGGATCAGCACCACGTCATAGGCGGTGCAGCCGCCCGTGCCCAGCAAGACCATTTCCATCGGGCGTGGCGCCAGGTTGTGGCCGCCGCCATCGGGCGCGCCATCCATGGTCACCAGGTGGCCGGAACCGGTTTCTGCCCGAAAACTCATGCCCGACGGGCCATTCCAGCTGACTTTGCATTCCATCGTACTCTCCGAAAATTGTAAGCGTTTTGTATTGTAATAGAGGAATGCCCATCCATGTGCCGCCCGCCGGGCCGCAGCCGGCCTGCATTGCGGCTTGACGCGGCAAGGCAAAGCCGCTTATACTTGTCGGCTTTCCGTTCGCTCAGGAAAAGTAAATAAGGCAGAGTCCGCACAGCAACATCGGCGGAACCACCATTTGAGCGTGTAATCTATTAGGAAGTCAACATGAAAACATTTTCCGCTAAAGGACATGAAGTCCAGCGCGATTGGTTCGTGGTTGACGCGACGGACAAAGTCCTCGGACGTGTTGCCAGCGAAGTGGCACTCCGACTGCGCGGCAAACACAAACCAGAATTTACTCCTCACGTCGATACCGGCGACTTCATCGTCGTCATCAACGCAGGCAAACTGCGTGTGACCGGTACCAAAGCTACTGAGAAAATTTACTACCGTCACTCTGGCTATCCAGGCGGCATCTACGAAACCAACTTCCAGAAAATGCAACAGCGTTTTCCAGGTCGCGCGCTTGAGAAAGCGGTCAAAGGCATGCTGCCTAAAGGCCCACTCGGCTACGCAATGATCAAGAAGCTGAAAGTGTACGCGGAAGGTTCCCATCCGCACGCTGCTCAGCAACCTAAAGCACTTGTTCTCTAAGGAACTGACATGATCGGTAATTACAATTATGGAACCGGCCGTCGCAAAAGTGCAGTGGCTCGGGTTTTTATCAAAGTTGGCACAGGCTTGATCGTTGTTAACGGCAAACCAGCAAACGAATACTTTTCGCGCGAAACGGGTCTGATGGTCATCCGTCAACCACTGGAACTGACCGGCAATGTCGAGCGTTTCGACATCAAAGTCAACGTCCATGGCGGCGGTGAGTCGGGCCAGGCTGGTGCAGTTCGTCACGGCATCACCCGCGCTCTGATCGACTACGATGCAGCGTTGAAACCGGAACTGGCGAAAGCCGGCTTCGTGACCCGCGATGCACGTGAAGTCGAGCGTAAAAAAGTTGGTCTGCGCAAAGCACGTCGCGCAAAGCAATTCTCGAAGCGTTAATTTCTACGCTACAGCACCTTCCGGGGTGCTGGTCGAAAAGCCGCTGGACTTCGGTTCCGCGGCTTTTTTGCATTTCAGCGGGATGCGCCGTTGCGCTGTAAAATACGCGGAAATCCCGCTGGGGTAGCGTTTCCCTTTATCTTTATGCAATCTATACACAAGGAAAGAACATGATCAAAGTTGGCATCGTCGGCGGCACTGGATACACGGGCGTGGAATTGCTGCGCTTGCTCGCTACCCATCCAGATGTCGAGTTGACGGCGATTACCTCGCGCAAGGAAGATGGCTTGCCCGTGGCTGACATGTATCCTTCCCTGCGTGGCCATGTAAAACTGGCATTTTCCTCGCCGGACAAGGCGAACCTGGAGCAGTGCGACGTGGTCTTCTTTGCCACGCCACATGGCGTTGCCATGGCGCAAGCACCAGCGCTGCTGGCCGCCGGCGTGAAAGTCATCGACCTGGCCGCCGACTTCCGCCTGAAAGACCAGGCCAAGTTCGAGCAGTGGTACAAGATTCCCCATACGGCCCCCGAGCTGATCGAGCAAGCCGTGTACGGCTTGCCGGAGCTGAACCGCGAAGACATCAAGCAAGCCGCGCTGATCGCCAACCCAGGTTGCTACCCGACCACCATGCAGCTGGGCTTTTATCCGCTGCTCAAGGCTGGCCTGGTCAACGCGGGCGGCTTGATCGCCGACTGCAAGTCGGGCGTGTCCGGCGCCGGCCGCAAGGCGGAAATCGGCATCCTGTTCTCGGAGGCGAGCGACAGTTTCAAGGCCTACGGCGTGGCCGGTCACCGCCACTTGCCGGAAACGACGGCGCAACTGCAGCGTTTCACGGATGACAAAGTGGGGCTGACCTTCACGCCGCACCTGGTGCCGATGATCCGCGGCATGCATTCGACCCTGTACGCGCAGCTGAACAAGGACGTCAGCAATGAAGAATTGCAAGCCTTGTTCGAAGAGCAATACAAGGATGAGGCTTTCGTTGATGTGATGCCGTTCGGCTCGCACCCGGAAACCCGCTCCACGCGCGGCTCGAACATGCTGCGCCTGGCCTTGCACCGCCCCGAAGGCGGCAATACCGTCATCGTGCTGGTGGTGCAGGACAACCTGGTCAAGGGCGCTGCGGGCCAGGCCGTGCAATGCATGAACTTGATGTTTGGCTTGAAAGAAACGGCCGGTTTGCAACACATCGCCGTGATGCCTTAAATATAGGCACGAGCGTTTGCGCAGGTCCGGCGCCTTTTTGCTGGACCTGTGATAAATTGGATTGCCACGTACCCCGACAGGATGACGTTCATGTTCGAGCGCAACGCGAAAAATCCCATCGACACCCTGATCGGCGCTTCCACGCGGATCGAGGGCGACTTGCTGTTTTGCGGCGGTTTGCGCATCGATGGCCATGTGCGCGGCAACGTCACGGGCGAGCCGGGCGACCCCACGTATGTGGTGCTGGGCGAGGCGGGCCGCATCGATGGCGAAGTGCGCTGCTCCAGCCTGGTCGTCAGCGGCGAGATCAACGGCCCCGTGTATGTGTCCGAAATGCTTGAAATCCAGCCAAAAGCCCGCATTGTAGGAGAGGTCTATTACAAGGTGCTGGAAATGCACAGCGGCGCCCTGGTGCAAGGCAAGCTCAGCCGGCACGACAGTGCCGACCCCGTGCTGCACCTGGCCGTATCGGAAATGTGAGCAGGAACAACACCGGCCAGCCGCGCCAGCGGCGGCCGCAGCGCGAGTTGCGCCAACAGTCTATAATGACTTAATGTTTTCTAGTAGGAGTGCCTGATATGAATGCCGTCGCTGAAATGCAAGATGTGATCCCTTCCCCTATTATCTTTACCGATAGCGCTGCCGAAAAAGTCGCGCAGCTGATCGAAGAAGAAGGCAATCCCGACCTGAAATTGCGCGTCTTCGTGCAGGGCGGCGGCTGTTCCGGCTTCCAGTACGGTTTCACCTTCGACGAAATCGTCAACGAAGATGACACCACCATGGTCAAGAACGGCGTCCAGCTGTTGATCGATTCCATGAGCTACCAGTACCTGGTCGGCGCGGAAATCGACTACAAGGATGACCTGGAAGGTGCGCAGTTCGTGATCAAGAATCCGACAGCGACGTCGACCTGCGGTTGCGGTTCGTCTTTCTCGGTATAAGCACACCTGAGAAAACGTCCATGGCGGCGTTGCATTGCCTCGCCGTACTATTCGTACTGTCTTCGGCAATGCGCCTTGCCCTGAACGTTTTTTACGCGCGCCAGTTTGCAGGCGTAATATAAGAATAGCGGATCGTTGATCCGCTATTTGTGTTTCTACGCCGGCTCAGCGCGGGTACAGCGCGCCCAGTACGCGTAAGCCCTGCGCACCCGTCACGGCCGGCAAGTTGCCCGGCTTGCGCTGGTTAAAACGCCAGGCCAGCCAGGCGAATGCCAAGGCTTCGACCTGGCTGGGCGCCACGCCCAGCGCTGCGGTAGATTCCACCGCCATGCCCGGCAATTCAGCGGCCAGCGCCGCCATCAGGCTGGCGTTCCGCGCTCCCCCGCCACACACATACACGGTTTCCGCCTGCGCGCCATCGCGCAGGATGGCCTGCGCCAGGCTGGCGGCCGTCAGCTGCGTCAGCGTCGCCTGCACGTCGGCAGGCTGGGCGCCCGGATGCCTGGCCAGCTTGGTGCTCAGCCAGTCGGCATGGAACAGGTCGCGCCCCGTGCTTTTCGGTGCCGGCAAGTCAAAATACGCTTCATTGAGCAACTCCGCCAGCAGGGCGGGGATGACTTGGCCCGTGGCGGCCCAGGCGCCGTTGGCGTCGTACGGCTGACCCAGGTGTTGCAAGACCCAGCCATCCATCAGCGCATTGCCGGGGCCCGTGTCGTAGCCGGTCACCGTGCCGTCCGCGTGCAGCACGCTGATATTGCCGATGCCGCCGATATTGGCCAGCACGCGCGTGTGGCCGGGCAAATTGAAGATGGCCTGGTGAAAAGCGGGCACCAGCGGCGCGCCCTGGCCGCCGGCCGCCACGTCGCGGCTGCGCAAGTCGGCGATGACGTCGATGCCCGTCAGTTCCGCCAGCAGGGCCGGGTTGTTCAGCTGGCGCGTAAAGCCCAGTTCGGGGCGGTGGCGGATGGTCTGGCCATGCGCGCCGATGGCGGTGATGGCGTCGGCACCGATGCCCGCATTGTTCAATAGCAGGGCGACGCAGTCGGCATAATGGCGCACGAGTTGATTGGCCGCCAGTGCTTCGCGTTCGATTTCATTCTGGCCGGCACTTTGCAAGTCCATCAGGTCGTCGCGCAGGCTGGCGGGAAAGGGAATGTACGCATCGCCCAGGCTGCGCGTGCCGCCATCGTCGGAAAAGTCGACCAGCGCGCCGTCAACGCCGTCCAGGCTGGTGCCCGACATCAAACCGATATACAGCATGGGGTGTTCCTTGAATGCGTCAGTGAAGAAGTGCATTGTGCCGCATTTGTGCCGTACGCAAAAGCGCGCAGAAAAAACAAAAGCGCGCGGGACAAAACAAAGGCACCGGCCATCTGCATGGGCGGTGCCTGTTGCCCGAAGGCAGAGTTGCTTAGCGCGACGCCAGTGCCGTGTCGTTCGGACGCAGCAGGGTGAAGCGGTGCATCATGTCAGCCGACACCATGCGGAAGCGGCTCAGCTCGGCGGCCGTCAATGGCGCCTGGGCTTGTACGTTCAGTTTGCTTGGGTCTTGCGCCACGCCGCCAACGCGGAATTCATAGTGCAAATGGGCGCCCGTCGACCAGCCGGTGGTGCCGACGTAGCCGATCACATCGCCCTGGCTCACTTTTTGACCTTTTTTCAGGCCCGAAGCGAAGCGGCTCATGTGAGCGTAGGCGGTGGTGTAGTTGGCCCAGTGTTTCAGGACAACAACATTACCATAGCCATTTTGCATGCCGACGGAATCGACCACGCCGTCGCCCGAGGCGCGGATAGGGGTGCCCGTTGCTGCGGCGAAATCGATGCCCTTGTGCGCTTTCCAGTTGCCGGAAATCGGGTGCACGCGCATGGAGAAGCCGGACGAGATGCGGGAGAATTCGAGGGGGGATTTCAGGAAGGCTTTTTTGAGGGACTTGCCGTCGAAACTGTAGTAACCGCCGCCTTGCTTGCTGGCTGGGTCTTCGAACCAAACGGACTGGTAAGTCGTGCCGCGGTTGGTGAATTCACCGGCCAGGATGCGGCCCGCTCGGACAAATTCGCCATCTTGCCAGAATGTTTCGTAGACAACATTGAACGAGTCGCCGCGTTTCAGGTCGGAGCGGAAGTCGATATTGGTGGAGAACATTTCCACGATTTGCGCGGAAATCGAGTCTGGCAGGCGGGTGCCGTCCAGGCTGGAGTCGGTGGCGGCGAACAGGGTGGAAGTAATCTTGCGCGCGTGCATTTCAACGCGGCGTTCCAGCTGGGCTGCCACTTCCGTGGCCACGAACTTGTCGCCCTTGCGGGTGATCAGGATGTTCTTGACCGATTTGTCGGTGCCGTCGACGAGCGTGGCGCGCATCCAGTTGAGGTCGCCGTTTTCGGTCGTTTGCGCTTGCACGCGCTTGCCCGATTTCAGCAACATCACGCCGCGCGCGATCTTGTCGGTTTTAATGAAATTGGCGGCCGCCGGATCATCCACGCCGAGACGGGTCAGCAGGGTGGCGAGGGTATCGCCAGCGCGGACTTTTTCTTCGTGGGTGAAATTCTGGTCTACCTGTTCCATCGCGGAAATTTGCGAGGCGAGATCAGGCATTTCCAGGTTCTGGGCGATGGACGTCACCGGCAAGTCCGATGCGTCGGGCGCCATGGGCGACACAGCGACCGCGCCGAAGGCGGCCACGGCGAGCAGCACTGCGGAGGCACCGATAATGCGTGCCTTGCGTGTCGTCGTCAGCTGTGTGTACAAGCGTGAGCCTGTGATTTTATGTATAGGGTTCATGCAATCAGTTAAAATTTGCCCTTGAACGATTCGTGAACTAGTGCTCTTTGTTATTGTTATTTTGGTTCGTTTTCATACGGCAAGATTGATGGGATCGAGCATTATAGCAAACTCCGCAAACCTACTACCATTTTGAGATCTACAGTCAAATTTTATGGAAATCAACACCACCGCATCGCCTACAAAGGCTAACGCCGCTCAGACCGCGCTTCCGCTGTCGGACAGAGTACAAGAAGCCCTCGCGATTACCAAGCGTGGCGTCGACGAACTCTTGATCGAAAGCGAATTTGCGCAAAAATTAGCGCGTTCCGAGAAAACCGGTGTTCCACTGCGCATCAAACTGGGCCTGGACCCGACCGCACCCGACTTGCATCTGGGCCATACTGTCGTGCTGAACAAGATGCGCCAGTTGCAAAACCTCGGCCATCAAGTCATTTTCCTCATTGGCGACTTCACGTCCATGATCGGCGACCCTTCGGGCCGCAATGTCACGCGTCCGCCCCTGACCAAGGAACAGATCGAGATTAACGCGATGACGTATTTCGCGCAAGCATCTTTAGTGTTGGACGCCAGCAAGACCGAAATCCGCTATAACTCCGAATGGTGCGATCCGCTGGGCGCGCGCGGCATCATCCAGCTCGCTTCCCACTACACGGTGGCGCGCATGATCGAGCGCGACGACTTCACCAAGCGTTTCCAGGGCGGCATTCCTATTTCCGTGCATGAATTCCTGTACCCGCTGATGCAGGGCTATGACTCGGTGGCCCTGAAGTCGGACCTGGAACTGGGCGGCACGGACCAGAAGTTCAACCTGCTGGTGGGCCGCGAACTGCAAAAGCAGTACGGACAGGAGCAGCAGTGTATTTTGACCATGCCTCTGCTGGAAGGTTTGGATGGCGTGGAAAAAATGTCCAAGTCGAAGAATAACTACATCGGCATCACGGAACCGGGCAACACCATGTTTGCCAAGCTGATGAGCATTTCCGACGTCATGATGTGGCGCTACTACGAGCTGCTGTCGTGGCGCTCGATCGCCGAACTGGCGCAACTGAAGCGCGAAGTCGAGGAAGGCCGCAATCCGCGCGATGCCAAGGTTGCGCTGGCGCAAGAAATCGTCGCCCGTTTCCACTCGCAGCAGGCGGCCGAAGATGCGCTGGCCGACTTCGTCAACCGCTCGAAGGGTGGCATTCCCGACGATATCCCGGAAGTGACCTTGGCCGGCGCCCCGCTGGGCATCCCGCAACTGCTGAAACAGGCGGGCCTGTGCCCATCGACGTCGGAAGCCATGCGCAAGATCGACCAGGGCGGCGTGCGCATCGACGGCACCGTGATCAGCGACAAGGGCTTGCAAGTGGAAGCCGGTCAGTTCGTGTTGCAAGTTGGCAAGCGCAGTTTCGCGCGCGTCACCTTGACGGCATGATCGCGCTGCTGCAGCGCGTTACGCAGGCGAAAGTCGACGTCGGCGGCGCCACCGTCGGCGCCATCGACGCCGGCCTGATGGTGCTCGTGTGTGCCGAACGGGGCGATACGGAGAAGGAAGCGGACGCCCTGCTGACCAAGCTGCTCGGCTACCGCGTGTTTGCCGATGACGCCGGCAAGATGAACCGCAGCGTGACGGACGTGGCTGGCGGCTTGCTGCTGGTGCCGCAGTTCACCTTGGCGGCCGACACCAAGTCCGGCACGCGACCGTCGTTCACGCCGGCGGCCGCGCCGCAGGACGGCTTGCGCCTGTTTTCGCATTTCGTGGAGCAGGCGCGCAGCCGCCATGCGACCGTGCAAACGGGGCAGTTCGGCGCCGACATGCAGGTGTCGCTGACGAACGACGGCCCCGTCACGTTCTGGCTGCAAGTGAACGCGAAGTAAACCTACTGCGCGTCGCCATTTGCGGCCTGCGATGCTCACTGTGCTTCAGCACAGTTGCGCTTCTCGGCCACAACTGGTTGCCGCTCGCTACGGTTTATTATTGAAATAATAATTATAAAGAGGAGCAAACGATGAAATTGTGGAGCGAGACGTTTCGTGATGGCGGCCTGATGCCGGCCGAGTATGCCTTTGCCGAGATCGATCCGGCCAGCCGCGTGCGCCTCGCCGGCAACCGCAATCCCCATCTGGCCTGGGACGAGGTGCCGAACGGCACCGAGTCGCTGGCCCTGTTCTGCATCGACCCCGATGCGCCGCAAGACGCCAGCCTGGCCAACCGCGACGATCAGTCCCTGCCGCTGACGGCGCTGCGCGGCGACTTTTATCACTGGAGCTTGCTTGACTTGCCGCCGGCCATGCGGCTGATTGCCGCCGGAGAGTTTTCCAGCGGCATTACGCCGCGCGGCAAGCCTGCCGCTACCGGGTTGCGCCAGGGCATCAATGACTACACGGGCTGGTTTGCCGCCGACCCGGACATGGCTGGCGACTATTACGGCTACGATGGCCCGTGCCCGCCGTGGAATGACGAGCGCATCCACCACTACATTTTCCGCCTGTATGCGCTCGACGTGCCGCAGCTGGCCTTGCCCGAGCGTTTTACGGGGCAGCAAGCGCATGCCGCCCTGTACGGCCACATCCTCGACGAAGCCCAGCTCGTCGTTGCCTATTCGCTCAATCCCGAGTTGGCACTTACTCTGAAGAAATAACGCATGAGCACCACGATTTTACTGATACGCCATGGCGAGACGGCCTGGAATGCGGGCCGCCGCCTGCAGGGCCATATCGACATCGCCCTGAACGAGGCGGGCCTGGCGCAAGCGGGGGCGCTGGGGCAGGCGCTGGCGGACGAACCGCTGGCCGCCATCATCGCCAGCGATCTGCAGCGCGCGCAGCAGACGGCGCAAGCCGTGGCCGACGTGAACAAGCTGCCCGTGCAGACGGATCCCTTGCTGCGCGAGCGCTGCTATGGCGCTTTCGAAGGCTTGCTGTATGCCGACATCGCGGCGCGCTACCCGCATGAGTATGCGCAGTGGCAATCGCGTCAGATCGACGCCGTGATGCCGTCGGGCGAACGCGAGGCCGAGAGTTTTCGCCAGTTCTATGCGCGCGCGAATGGCGCCATCGCCCGCTGGGGCCGGGAATATGACGGCCAGACGATCGCCATCGTGGCCCATGGCGGCGTGCTCGAGTGCGCCTACCGCGAGGCGGTCGGCATGACGCTCGACAGTCCGCGCGACTTCCAGGTGAAAAATGCCAGCGTCAACCGCTTTTCGTATGCCGACGGCAAGTTGCATTTAGTGCACTGGGGAAATATCGAACATCTGAGCGCGCCCGCGATGGACGAGCTGGGCTAAGCGGCGCGATTGCCGCTCTGACGCACTGAGCCAAAAAATAGTGCTTATTAATTAGGCAGGGAATCGGTTAAAATAGCAGGTTCCTCCGTCCCGTCCAGGTTCTTCAGTGCAAATCGGCCCTCACATTCTGCGCAACAACGTTTTCGTCGCTCCCATGGCCGGCGTGACGGATCGGCCTTTCCGCCAGTTGTGCAAACAATTGGGGGCAGGCTATGCCGTGTCGGAGATGGCGGCGTCGAATCCGCGCCTGTGGGCGACGGAAAAAAGCACGCGCCGCACGGACCACGACGGTGAAATGGAGCCGAAGGCCGTGCAGATCGCCGGCGCCGATCCGCAAGACCTGGCCGATTGCGCCAAGTTCAACGTGGACCGGGGCGCGCAGATCATCGACATCAACATGGGTTGCCCCGTGAAGAAGGTGTGCAACAGCTGGTGCGGTTCGGCCCTGTTGCAAAACGAAAGCCTGGTCGAAAAGATTTTGCACGCCGTCGTCAATGCCGTCGACGTGCCCGTCACCCTGAAATTTCGCACGGGCTGGAACCGTGAAAACAAGAACGCTCTGAAAATTGCCCGCATCGCCGAGCAAGCCGGCATCCAGATGCTGACTTTGCACGGCCGCACGCGCGCCGATGGCTACAAGGGCGATGCCGAATATGAAACTATTGCCGCTGTGAAAGCATCGGTGGGCATCCCCGTGGTGGCCAATGGCGACATTACCAGCCCGGAAAAGGCCCGCTTTGTGCTCGATCAAACGGGCGCCGATGCCGTCATGATCGGTCGCGCGGCGCAGGGTAGGCCGTGGATTTGCCGCGAGATCGACCATTTCCTGCGCACCGGCACCTTATTGCCGGCGCCGTATGTGGATGAAGTACGCACCCTGATGGACGAGCATTTGCGCGCCCATTACGCGTTTTACGGTGAATTCCTCGGCGTGCGCACGGCGCGCAAGCACATCGGCTGGTACGTCAAGGATCTGGAAGGCGGTGAAGCGTTCCGGCAGCAAATGAACTTGCTCGAGTCGACGGAGGCGCAGTTGCAGGCCGTCGATCAATTTTTTGAGTCGCAATGGAAATTTGGCGAACGGTTACAATACCGCCTCTCCGAATCCAGTGAAAGTGGCCTGATCGATGTGATCGAACCTGCGGCCACGGCAGCATGAGCAGATAGCAACAAGCAGCATAAGTCAGTGACCAGCAGTACAAGGGCGAGCGCCTATACAGAGCGTCATGCAATATTAATTACAACACCGAGGCAGCAGGACAGCGCGCGGACCGCATCAGCGGCGCGGCGTCGGATTGCCAGGTGTTCAGCCGGTTGAAGCATACAAATGAGCAAAGAAAGCATTCAGGAAGTCGTACAGAAAAGTCTAGAAGATTACTTCAATGACCTGGGCGAACAGCAAGCATCGAATATCTACGACATGGTCGTGCTGACCGTGGAAAAACCCATCCTGGAAGTCGTGATGACACGCGCCGATGGCAACCAGTCGCACGCCGCGCAGATGCTGGGCATCAACCGCAACACCCTGCGCAAGAAATTGCAGGAGCACGGTTTGCTGTAATGCCGGCATGCAAGTGACGCCAAGATTTGAATCCGCCGCCGCCTCAGCCAGACGACTGAGCGGCGCCATTCGCCAAGAACACTTAACCACCTAGCCACAGCCATGATCAAACAAGCTCTCCTCTCCGTTTCCGACAAGACCGGCGTTCTCGAATTCGCCCGCGCCCTGTCCGCCCTCGGCGTCAACCTCCTGTCCACCGGCGGCACCGCCAAATTGCTGGCAGACAACGGTGTTCCTGTCACGGAAGTTGCCGATTACACGGGTTTCCCGGAGATGCTCGATGGCCGTGTGAAGACCCTGCACCCGAAAGTGCACGGCGGTATCCTGGCGCGCCGCGATTTCCCTGAGCACATGTCGAAACTGGTCGAGCACGACATGCCGACCATCGACATGGTGGTGGTCAACCTGTACCCGTTCCAGGGCACGGTGGCCAAGGCTGATTGCACGCTGGAAGATGCGATCGAAAACATCGATATCGGCGGCCCGACCATGCTGCGTTCGGCTGCCAAGAACCACAAGGACGTGGTCGTCATCTGCGATCCGAGCGACTACGACGCGGTGCTGGCGGAAATGCGCTCGGTCGACGGCAAGGCGGGCGACGTCAGCTACGACACCAAGTTCATGCTGGCGAAAAAAGTCTTTGCGCACACGGCGCAATACGATGGCGCCATCACCAATTACCTGACCAGCCTGGGCCCGACGAAGGTGCACGCCGAGCGCGGCGCCTATCCGCAAGTGCTCAACGTGGCCTTTGAAAAAGTGCAAGACATGCGCTACGGTGAAAACCCGCACCAGAGCGCCGCCTTCTACCGCGACCTCGTCACCATCGATGGCGCGCTGGCCAACTACCGCCAGCTGCAAGGCAAGGAATTGTCGTACAACAACATCGCCGATGCCGATGCGGCCTGGGAATGCGTGAAGAGCATGGGCGGCTTCGAGCAAAGCGCTGCCTGCGTCATCGTCAAGCACGCGAACCCATGCGGCGTAGCCCTGGGCAAGAATGCGGCGGAAGCGTATGCGCGCGCCCTGCAGACGGACCCGACCTCGGCCTTTGGCGGCATCATCGCGTTTAATACCGAACTGGACGGCGCCACCGCCGGCGAGATCGCCAAGCTGTTCGTCGAAGTGCTGATCGCCCCGTCGTTCTCGGCGGAAGCGAAACAGATTCTGTCGAGCAAGCAAAACGTGCGCATGCTGGAAATCCCGCTGGGCAATGGCGTCAACGCCATGGACTTCAAGCGCGTCGGTGGCGGTCTGCTGGTGCAATCGCCGGATGCGAAAAACGTCGGTATCGGCGACTTGCGCGTCGTCAGCAAGCTGCAGCCAACGCCGCAGCAATTGTCCGACCTGATGTTCGCCTGGAAAGTGGCGAAATTCGTCAAGTCGAACGCCATCGTCTTCTGCGGCAATAACATGACCCTGGGCGTGGGCGCTGGCCAGATGAGCCGCATCGACTCGGCCCGCATCGCCTCGATCAAGGCGCAAAACGCCGGCCTGTCGCTGACCGGTTCCGTGGTGGCGTCGGACGCCTTCTTCCCCTTCCGCGACGGCCTCGACGTCGTCGTCGACGCGGGCGCGACCTGCGTCATCCACCCGGGCGGCTCCATGCGCGACCAGGAAGTGATCGATGCGGCGGACGAGCGCGGTGTCGTTATGCTGTACACAGGCACGCGTCACTTCCGCCATTGATATGGAACAGGCCGGGATTCAATACCCCGGCCGGCAGTAACTCAGCGGCAGGCACCGGTTATTCACCGGTGCCTGCCGTATTCATTATAGAATCTGGCGATGATTATTCTTGGCATCGATCCTGGCCTGCGCACGACCGGCTTTGGGGTCATTGAAAAACACGGCAACAAGCTGCGCTATATCGCGTCGGGCACCGTCAAGACGGGTTCCGAAGGGGAATTGCCGCCGCGCCTGAAGGTCATCTTGCGGGGCGTGAGCGAAATCGTCGGCACCTACCAGCCCGACTGCGCGGCCATCGAAAAAGTGTTTGTCAACGTCAATCCCCAATCGACCTTGCTGCTGGGCCAGGCGCGCGGCGCGGCCATTTGCGCGCTGGTCAATTCCGACCTGTCGGTGGCTGAATACACGGCCCTGCAAGTCAAACAGGCCGTCACGGGCCACGGCAAGGCGGCCAAGGAGCAGGTACAGGAAATGGTGTCGCGGCTGTTGTCACTGCCCGGCTTGCCCGGCACGGATGCGGCCGATGCCCTGGGCGTGGCCATTTGCCACGCCAACAGCATCGATGCGCTGGCCATGCTCGGCGCCTTGGCACCGCAATTGCAGGGTCTGCGCATGAAGCGCGGCCGGTTGGTCGGATAGCTGCATGGCTCTCATATATATACACAACATTAGGAACACGCGATGATAGGCCGTCTCTCCGGTATTTTGCTTGAAAAGAATCCGCCACAATTGCTGGTCGATTGCCAGGGCGTCGGCTATGAAGTCGACGTGCCGATGAGCACTTTTTACAACTTGCCCCACGTGGGCGAAAAAGTCGTGCTGTTCACGCACCAGGCCATCCGCGAAGATGCGCATCTGCTGTTTGGCTTCGGCAATGCGGCCGAACGGGCCGTGTTCCGCCAGTTGATCAAGATCACGGGCGTGGGCGCGCGCATGGCGCTGTCGATTCTGTCCGGCATGACGATCGCCGACCTGGCGCAGGCAATCACCCTGCAGGATTCCGGCCGCCTCGTGAAAGTGCCGGGCATCGGCAAGAAGACGGCCGAACGTTTATTACTGGAATTGAAGGGCAAGATCGGTGCCGATCTTGGCCCGCTGGGCGCGCATGCGGCGCCGGACGCCCAATCGGACATCTTGAATGCGCTGGTCGCGCTCGGCTATTCGGACAAGGAAGCGCTGGCCGCCGTGAAGAACGTGCCGGCAGGCAGCGGCGTCTCGGACGGCATCAAACTGGCGCTGAAAGCGCTGTCGAAAGGCTGATAGGGCATGAGCATCCAGACCGACAGCTTCACGGAACAGCGCATCATCGACGCGGCCCCCATCTCGCACAACGAAGAGGCCATCGAACGGGCCTTGCGCCCGAAGCAACTCGACGAGTATGTGGGGCAGGAAAAGATCCGCGACCAGCTCGAGATCTTCATCACGGCCGCGCGCCAGCGCAAGGAAGCGCTCGACCACACCTTGCTGTTCGGCCCGCCGGGCCTGGGCAAGACGACCCTGGCGCACATCATCGCGCGCGAAATGGGCGTCAATCTGCGCCAGACCTCCGGCCCCGTGCTGGAGCGCCCGGGCGACCTGGCGGCGATCCTGACCAACCTGGAAGCGAACGACGTCCTGTTCATCGATGAAATCCACCGGCTGTCGCCCGTCGTGGAAGAGATCTTGTATCCGGCCCTTGAAGATTACCAGATCGATATCATGATCGGCGAAGGCCCGGCCGCCCGGTCCGTCAAGCTCGACCTGCAACCGTTCACATTGGTGGGCGCCACCACGCGCGCCGGCATGCTGACCAATCCGCTGCGCGACCGTTTCGGCATCGTCGCGCGGCTGGAGTTCTACAACACGGGCGAGCTGACGAAGATCGTCACGCGCAGCGCCGCCTTGCTGAAGGCGCCGATCGACCCGGAAGGCGCGCATGAAATCGCCCAGCGCGCCCGTGGCACGCCCCGCATCGCCAACCGTTTGCTGCGCCGCGTACGCGATTTCGCGGAAGTCAAAAGCAATGGCGAGATCACCAAGGTGGTGGCCGACCGCGCGCTGGCCATGCTCGACGTCGATTCCGTCGGCTTCGACGTGATGGACCGCAAGCTGCTCGAAGCCGTGCTGTTCAAGTTCGGCGGCGGCCCCGTCGGCATCGGGAATTTGGCGGCGGCCATCGGCGAAGCGGCCGATACCATCGAAGACGTGCTGGAACCGTATCTGATACAGCAAGGTTTCCTGCAGCGCACGCCGCGTGGCCGGGTCGCCACACCGGCCGCCTATCTGCACTTCGGCGTCAGCGCGCCGCGCATCGGCCCGAGCGGCGAAGCGTGGGAACTGTGATGGCGGACGGCAGCCAGCAGCCTATCGAGGGCATGCAGATCTGGATCGACGCCGATGCCTGTCCCGTCGTCATCAAGGAAATTTTGTACAGAGTCGCCGACCGCCTGGAGTTGCCGCTCACCCTGGTGGCCAACCAGGGCTTGCGCGTGCCGCCGTCGCGCTTCATCCGCACCGTGCAAGTGCCGTCCGGCGCCGACGTGGCGGACCAGGAAATCGTGCGCCTGCTCAACCCTGGCGACCTGGTGATCACGGGCGACATCCCGCTGGCCGCCGACGTGCTGGCCAAGGGCGGCTATGCGCTCAATCCGCGCGGCGAGTTTTACACGAAGGACAATATCGCCCAGCAACTGACGATGCGCGCCTTCATGGAGGAATTGCGCAGCGGCGGCGTGGACACGGGCGGCCCGGCCGCCTTCAGCCAGTCCGACCGGCAGCAGTTCGCGAATAGCCTGGACCGGCATTTGAGCAAGCACCACCGCAAGCGGACCCCGGCGCAGTAAGCGGTGGACGAAAAAAACTGTGGACGAAAAAAAACCGGCGCAAGCCGGTTTTTTTGTGCGCATGAAACTTAACGCGCGACTTTTCTCGTGCCCACCACTTCCACCGTCACGCGGCGGTTCTTGGCGCGGCCGGCGGCAGTCGTGTTGTCGGCTACGGGTTGCGTTTCTCCCTTGCCTTCCGTGTAGACGCGGCTCGTTTCCACGCCTTGCGCCACCAGGTAAGCCTTCACGGCTTCGGCGCGGCGCTGCGACAGTTTCTGGTTGTAGGCGTCGGAACCGATGGCATCCGTATGACCGACCGTGACGATGACTTCCAGATCCATGCCCGTCAACTGACCGAGCAGCTGGTCCAGTGCCGCCTTGCCTTGCGGCTTGAGCGTCGATTGATCGAAATCAAACAGCGCTTCGGAAGCAAACGACACTTTTTCCGCCACGGGCACCGGCGCGGGCTTGGCTTCGATCAGCGGCGCCGGCATGGCGACGACTGGGGCGACTTCGGGTGCCGGCTGGTAGGCCGGCGTGGCGCTGGCCGGGCGGCCCAGTTTATACACGAGGCTGACGGAATACAGGTCCGCATCGCCACGGTTGCCCACGGCGTCGTTCAAGCGATAACGCTCGACTTCGCCGCGCAGGGCCAGCGCTTCGCTGAACTTGTATTCCAGGCCCAGGCCCAGCTTGGCATTGAGCTTGCGCTCGCTGGCATGCGTATTGGTCGAGCCCAGCAGGCGGTTGCCGCTGAACTCCGTGTTGGTCTTGGTATAGTGCATGCCGACACGGCCCAGCAGGGACAGGCGCTGCGACAGCGGCAGCTGGCCCAGCAAGTCCAGGTTCACGCCGCGAAAGCCCGCTTCACCGTTGAGTACGCCATTGCCGCTGGTGGCCGACTGGAAATTGAACTTGCCCAGGTCGAAGTAACCGCCTTCCACGGCGACATACTGGTTCAGTTGCCGGCCGACAAACAGTTTATAGCCCGTGTCGCGCTGGTCTTTGGTGAAACCGGTGACGGTTTCACCGTTGGCGGCCAGGCTGGCGCGCAGGCGCGGCTCGTCGATGGTGGCGCGCGACTGGCCCACGCCCGCGCCGATGTACCAGGCGCTGTTGGCCCAGTCCGGGTTGATGAAAGTGTTGTCCTGCGCCTGCGCCGCTTGCGCTGCCAGCAGCGAGGCCGTCATCACGCTCAGGGCGCCCAGTGTGTGTGCGATAGTCATGGTCATGTCCCGATTATTTGGTGATCTGATTGTTGCGCAGGGTCACGGCGGCAGCCGTCAGCACGCGGCCATTGAGCAGGGTCGTGTTGTCGCCCACCGTGATGGCGGCCGACTGGCCCAGGATATTGCCCTTGAAGACGCTGTTCGCGGCCAGGGTGGTGGGGCCGACGGGCAGCCAGCTGACGTTGTCGGCGGTGGCGCCGTTGTTCAGGGCAACCACCGAATTGACGGTCGAATCGAGCGTCAGCGCCGTGCGGAAGATATACACGCCGGGACCGTTCAACGTCAACGTCCCCGTGATGCTGATGGCGCCCGCATAGCAATACACGCCGGGACCGAAGGTCTGGCCACCGAGGTCGATGCCGCCGGCAAAGTTGACGTCGCAAGTGCGGCTGTTGCCGTCCGTGATCGCCGCTTGCAAATCCGTCATGGCGCCGGCCAGGATGGCACCCGACTTGTAGTTGGTAAAACCTGCCGCCTGGGTCGGATCGACCGTTTGCGAAGGCGCACCGACGTCGCCCGTGATCAGGGTGGTGCCGCCCGAATTGTTGGTGATCGAGGTGCCGGCCAGCACGCCGAATGGCGCAGCGCGACCCAGGACGATCGGGTTCAGGACGGGCGGGATGGCGACGGCGGTGACGGTCAACAGCGCGCTGCCCGATTGGCCGCCGGCCGTGGCCGTGATGTTGCTGGTGCCGACGGCGATGCCGGTGGCGACGCCCGTGTTCAATACCGTGGCATTGGCGACGGTGCCCGAGGTCCAGGCGGCGCCGCCGGTGATGATGGCGTTCGAGCTATCCGAATACGTTGCGGTGGCAATGAATTGTTGCTGGGTGCCGACAGCGATGCTGGCGGTGGCCGGCGTGACGGCGATGCTGACGATGGTGGCGGAAGGCACGGTGACGGTGGTGCTGGCCGTCTTGCCGTTGAAGCTGGCATTCATGACGCTGGTACCGAAGGCAACGCCGGTGACGAGGCCGCCGTTGGCGACGCTGGCGAAAGCGGGCGTGGCGGCAACGAAGCTGCTGCCGGCCGTGACATTCACAATGCTGCCATCCGAATACGTGGCAAGGACGGCCAGCTGGCGCGTCGCGGCGACGGGAATGACGGGGTTTTGCGGCGTAACGGCGATAGTCAGCAAGGTTGCCGGCGTGACGGTCAGCACGGCGCTGGCGCTCTTGCCGCCGAACGCGGCAGCAACGTTCGAAGTGCCGACAGCGATGCCGCTGCTCAAGCCCGTGGCGGCATTGACGGTGGCATTGGCCGGCGTGGCCGATGTCCAGGCCGCCTTGGCGCTGACGTCTTGCGAGGAGCCGTCGCTATACGTGGCGATGGCCGTAAATTGCTGGCCGGCACCGATGGCGACCGTGGCCGTGGCTGGCGTGACGGCCAGACTGGACAGGGTGGCGCCCGGCAAGCCGAGGATGGGATCGCGTCCCTGGTCGCCGCCGCCGCAACCGGCCAGGGCGGTCAGGGCCAGAAAACCTGCCGAGACGAGCAGCGGATTCAGATATCGCTTGAAGAGGTTCATATAGTTCCTTTGTGCATGGCAATCATTGCCGGGCATCCGCGGATGAGGTCATCCGGCAGAGCCATGCCGCTTTTCGCTACAGGCGATGGCGTCACAGGCATGCACTATTTCATTTAGGAAACTGGAGGTATGTACGCTGGCGCGCTTAGCTTGCCCGCATGTGGAAATACGCGCGAATGCGCGGAATTCGGCCTGGAAAACAACAGGTTTGCCGCAGCAGGGCGCAAAAAAGCCGGCGCAGGGCCGGCTTCGACAGGGCAGGGCGGACGGTGCTTACTCTTCGCGCACCCACGTCTGCGAGCGGCCAAACATCGGCACGCCGACATAGCCGCGCACTTTCAGCTTGGTGCCGCCTTCAATCAGTTCGGCCTTGCTCTTGTAGGTCTTGCCATTGGCCGGGTCCATGATTTCGCCGCCGGTCCATTCCTTGCCGTCATATTTCAGGCCGGACAGGATCACCAGGCCGACGATGGGCTGGTCCTTGTTGGCGCCCGTGCACTTGTCGCACTTGGGATTTTGCTCTTCGTTCGGGCCACGGAACAGCTTGTCGATCTTGCCTTGCAAGACGCCGTTGCTTTCCGTGATGACGACGAGGGATTTCGGCTTGCCGCTGGCGTCGTCGATGGTTTTCCACGTGCCGACGGGGGTGTGGTTGTCATCGCGCGCGGCGGCGCTGCCGGCGATGGCCAGGGCGGCCACCAGTACGCTTGCTTTGAAAATTTTATGCATTGCTAGTCTCCAATGGTTTTCTTGATCGGGTCACGAACAGTGTATATACCAAGGCAAGACCAGCCATCCTGCGCGGCGTCACGGATGACGCCGCGCAATCCTTCCAAACTTGCCTTATGCGCTGGCTAGTTTAGCAAACTGTTCGCGCAGTTTTTCAATTGTCGCCGAAAAACTGAGCAAACGCTCGTTTTCTTGCGCAACGATGGCGGCAGGGGCGCGCGCGACGAAACTTTCATTGCCCAATTTGCTGTTGACCTTGGCAATTTCCGCTTCAATGCGGGCGATTTCCTTGCCCAGACGCTCGCGTTCGGCGGCCACGTCGATTTCCACTTTCAGCATCAGCTTGGTGGTGCCGACGATGGCGACGGCCGCTGGCGAGTCCGGCAGCGCATCGACGATCTGCACTTCCGCCAGCTTGCCCAGCGACTGGATGTACGGTGCGTACGACGCCAGCGCTTCTTTCTCGCTGGCATTGCCTGCCTCGACGATCAGGGGCACGCGCACGGAAGGCGAGATCTGCATTTCGCCGCGCAGGTTGCGCGTCGCGTCCGTCAACGCTTTCAGCTGCTGCATCCACGCTTCGGCCGACTCGTCGATCTTGTCGGTGTTGGCGATCGGGTACGGCTGCATCATGATCGAATCACCCTCTGGCTTGAGCGTCTTGCCGGCCAGCGGCGCCACCGTTTGCCACAGCGCTTCCGTGACGAAGGGGATGATCGGATGGGCCAGGCGCAACACCACTTCCAGCACGCGCAGCAGGGTGTGGCGGGTGGCGCGCTGCTGGCCTTCCGTGCCTTGCTGTACTTGCACCTTGGCCACTTCCAGGTACCAGTCGCAATACTCGTCCCAGACGAATTTGTAGATGGTGGCGGCGATATTGTCGAAACGGAAGTCTTCAAAGCCCTTGGCCACGTCCAGCTCCGCCTTTTGCAGCAGGGAGATGATCCACTTGTCCGCTTGCGACAGGTCGGCCTCGTTCGGCGAGCAGTCCTTGCCTTCCGTATTCATCATGACGAAACGGGTGGCGTTCCACATCTTGTTGCAGAAGTTGCGGTAGCCTTCGCAGCGGCCCAGGTCGAAATTGATGTTGCGGCCCAGCGAGGCATAGCTGGCCATGGTGAAGCGCACGGCGTCCGTGCCGTAGGCCGAAATGCCTTCCGGGAATTCCTTGCGCGTCGCCTTGGTGATCTTTTCCGCGTCGCGCGGGTTCATCAGGCCCGTCGTGCGCTTGACGATCAAGCCTTCCAGGTCGATGCCGTCGATCAGGTCGATCGGGTCCAGCGTGTTGCCCTTCGACTTGGACATCTTCTGCCCTGTCGAATCGCGCACGAGGCCGTGCACGTAGACGGTTTCAAACGGCACCTTGCCCGTGAAGTGCGCCGTCATCATGACCATGCGCGCGACCCAGAAGAAGATGATGTCGAAACCCGTCACCAGCACGGACGACGGCAGGAAGGCCTTCATGTCCGGCGTTTCTTCAGGCCAACCCATGGTCGAGAACGGCACCAGGGCGGACGAGAACCACGTGTCGAGCACGTCGTCGTCGCGCTTCAAGGGGCCCGTGCTGCCGGCGGCCAGCGCCTTGGCTTCCGCTTCGGCTTGCGTTTTCGCAACAAAGATATTGCCCTTGTCGTCGTACCACGCCGGGATTTGATGGCCCCACCACAGTTGGCGCGAGATGCACCAGTCCTGGATGTTGTTGAGCCACTGGTTGTAGGTGGTGCTCCAGTTTTCCGGCACGAACTTGATTTCGCCGCTGGCCACTTTATCCAGCGCCGTTTCCGCGATCGATTTGCCGGGGAAGAAAGTGCCTTCCGGGGCCGGCTTGCTCATGGCGACGAACCACTGGTCCGTCAGCATCGGCTCGATGACGACGCCCGTGCGGTCGCCGCGCGGCACCATCAGTTTGTGCGGCTTGACTTGCTCCAGCAAGCCTTGCGCGTCCAGGTCGGCGACGATCTGCTTGCGCGCGGCGAAGCGGTCCATGCCGCGGTACGCTGCCGGCGCGTCGTCCGTGATCTTCGCGTCCAGCGTCAGGATGACGATTTGCGCCAGTTTATGGCGTTGGCCCACGGCGTAATCGTTCATGTCGTGCGCAGGCGTAATCTTCACGCAGCCCGTGCCGAATTCCTTGTCGACGTATTCGTCGGCGATGATGGGGATTTCGCGGTCCGTCAGCGGCAGTTTGAGCATCTTGCCCACCAGCGCCGTGTAGCGCTCGTCCGTCGGATCGACGGCCACGGCCACGTCGCCCAGCATGGTTTCAGGACGGGTGGTGGCCACCGTCAGGAAGCCGCTGCCGTCGGCCAGCGGGTACTTGATGTACCACATGGAGCCGTCTTCTTCCTCGGACACCACTTCCAGGTCCGAGACAGCCGTGCCCAGCACGGGGTCCCAGTTGACGAGGCGTTTGCCGCGGTAGATCAGGCCTTGCTCGAACAGGCGCACGAAGACGTCGGTGACGACTTTCGAGCGCGGTTCATCCATCGTGAAGTATTCGCGCTGCCAGTCGGCCGAGGCGCCCAGGCGGCGCATCTGGCCGGTGATGATGGAACCGGATTTTTCTTTCCATTCCCACACTTTTTCCACGAATTTCTCGCGGCCCAGGTCATGGCGCGAAATCTTTTGCGCGTCCAGCTGGCGTTGCACGACGATTTGCGTGGCGATACCCGCGTGGTCGGTGCCGGGAATCCAGGCCGTGTTGTGGCCCAGCATGCGGTGGTAGCGGGTCAGGCCATCCATGATGGTCTGGTTGAACGCATGGCCCATGTGCAGGGTGCCGGTGACGTTCGGCGGCGGCAACTGGATGCTGAAGGAAGGTTTTCCGGCATCGAGGGTGGCGGTGAAGTAACCGCGCTGTTCCCACTCGGTGCGCCAGAATTGTTCAATGTCGGCGGGCTCGAAAGACTTGGCTAATTCCATGATTTGGCGTGTGATTGGCAAAAGGAACCATTATAAGGGGTGCATAAAGCATGCGCAGCAAATAGCGGGCCTGGATGGGCTGAAAAGCCGCGCACGATTGAGCAATATTGCTTCATTGTATTTTTTCTAAGCTATCATCTTTGCAACATTATTTGAAAGTCCAGAAGATCATGAAGAAATTGTGGCAATTGGCCGTGCTCGGCGTCGGATTGGCTGCCGGGGAAGCATGCGCCGGCGTACCTGAGGGAATGGCGGCTTTCCAGCGCGGGCGCTGCATCGATGCCGTGGCGCAACTGCGCGGACCGGCGCTGGGCGGCAATATCAAGGCGCAAAAGGTTCTCGGCGATATCTACCTGGGCGAGGAGCGATGTGCGGACGTGGCGCGCAGCGATGCCGAAGCCGGACGCTGGTATCTGCTGGCGGCCAAGGGCGGCGATCGCGTTGCGCAGGACGAACTGGTTTCCCTGTATACGAGCTGGTCGGGCAGCCTGCGCAATCCCGCGCGCGCGCTGCCCTGGCTGCGCAGTCTGGCGTCGCAGGGCGCCGGCGAACCGATGGCGCAACTGGCGCAAATGTATGAACGGGGCGAAGGCGTGCCGGCCGACAAGGTGGTGTCGTATGCGCTCAGACTGCTGGCGCTGCAAGACAAGAAATGGAAGGGCGCGGCCGAACTGGAGACGTATCTGCCGGCGCGCCGCCGCGCGATGTCGCCGGACCAGGTCGACGAGGCCGTGCGCCTGGCCGGTCGCTGGAAGCGCGGCGCATCCCTGCCGGCGACGTCGCAGACGGGACGGCGCTCGCCGCAGGACTGGTACCGCCGCGCCGCCGAGGGCGGCGACATGGACGCAGCCTACCAGCTGGGCATGCTGTGCTGCAACGGGGCGGACGGCCTGGATGAAAAGGAGGCCGCCCGCTGGCTGCGCAAGGCCGCCGAAAGCGGCCATGCCAAGGCCCAGCTGCAGCTGGCCATGATGTACGGCCTGGATCGGGGCGTGCCGCAGGACTATGTGCTCGCTTCCATGCTGAGCCAGCTGGCGGCGGCGAGCGGGGAAGCGGGGGCCTCCACCGCCGTGGCCGGCTGGGCAAAGGCGATGAATGCGGCGCAAAACGCCGAAGCGGACCAGCTGGCGCGGGCGTGGAAGGTGGGCATGCCGCTGCCGCAGCTTACCGTGCACGGCATGGAACGGGTGATCCATTATGTGCGCGAGGCGCGCGACAAGCTGCCGCCGACGCCCGAGGTGAGCGCGCTGTTCGACGCCGCCAGCGAGGGCGATGAAGCCGCTTTTGGCAAGCTGCTCGCCGGCGTCGCCTCGCCGGGTGCCTACCGGAGCGGCGAGAATACCTTGCTGCACGTCTTGATCTTGCCCGCCTACAGCCTGGTCGAAGCGGAACAGGCGTGGCAGAAGGCGCAACCGCGTCTGGACGATGAGTTGCTGCGACAGATGCAGCGGCGGGCGCACCGCGAGGCGCAACGCGAGCGGCACGCCGCGCTGCTGCCGGCCAAGCTGCGCATGATGACGCTGCTGTTGCAGCGCGGCGTGCCGGTCGCTGAAGGCACCGGGGGCAGTAGCGTCGCGCCCCTGCATCTGGCGGCCATGTATGGCAATGCCGCGATGGTGCGCCTGTTGCTGGCCCATGGCGCCGACGTCCGGCATTACGGTGCCGGAAACGAGACGCTGGCGCCGCTGGAATACGCGCTGCAGCAGGAAGCGGCGGGCGTTCTGCCGGAATTGCTCGACGCGGATGAGCGTACGGCGAACATGATTGCCTTGCTGGACGCGGGTTCGGGCCTGCCGTATCTGGTGGGCGACCAGCGCATGGCAGAGCTGCGCAAGGCTCAGAAGACGAAAGACGGCGCGGTGAGGCCGGCCGAACGGCCGCTGGCCGATGACATGCTGTGGAGCCGCTTGCTGGGCCTGACGCGCGGCACCGAAGTGCTCGATAAAATGCTGGCCACCGGCACCACGCCCGAGATCGACGACAAGGGCAAGTCGCTGTACGCCTACGCTGCCGAAGCGGGCAACGCCGGCGCGCTGGACTGGCTCAAGCAGCGCGTGCCGCGGCATGATGCGAAAGGCAATGACCGCTGGCTCGATGCCGCGATGCGCGCCATGTACAAGCACGAGCCGGCGTCCGACGATGTGCTGCGCCAACTGGTGATGCCCGGCATGCCGTGGACGCAAGTCGGCCCCGCAGCCGAGGGGGGGCACATGAGAGAACTGAAGACGCTCGATACGCTGCACCTGGAAACGGAGACGCTGCTGTGGCATGCCGTGCGCAGCCAGCGGCCCGACTGGGTCGTCCGCCTGGCCGCGCTGGGCGCGCCCGCCGTCAGCGATGGCTATCGTCCCCCCTTGCTGGCGGCCGTCGAAAATGGCGATGCGGCGATGGTCAAGCTGCTGCTGGGTCTGGGCGCCGATCCGCTGGGCGGCGAGTTCCCCGTCTTGCGGATGGCGCTGAAACTGAAGCCGACGCCGGAAAACAATACCGTGCTGACCCAGCTGCTGGCGGCCGTCACGGCGCGCCAGCCGCCAGCAGACCTCAAGTGGTCGCCGCTGGACGAGGCGCTGCGCTCCGTGCGCGATGCGGCCGGCGTCGAGCGGGTACGCCTGATGCTGGCGGCCGGCTTGCCGGCCAGCCAGTTGAGCAATAGCGCCGCCATGTTCGCCGTGGCGTCGCCGCAGCGCGCACTGGCGCCGCTGTTGCTGGAGCACGGCATGTTGCGGCGCGCCGACGGCGTGCGGCGCGCGCCGGGCGATGCGGCGGTGCTGCGCCAGGCGCTGCGGGCGCGGCGCGCCGATCTGCTGTTGCCTCTGCTGGACCTGGGACTCGACCCGAACTGGCGCGGCGCCAATCAGAAGAGCGCGCTGGAGCAGGCCATCGTCAGCGGCGAGACCGAGGCAGTGCGTCTGTTCATCGCGCGCGGCGCGCGGATCGATGAAAGCACGGAGCACGCATGGGGCAGCGCGCTGGACCTGGCCGCCGCCAGCCTCGACGCCGATATGCTGGCCCTCGTCACGCGCGGCTCGACGCTGCCGCTGGACAAGGTGTGCCTGCCGGATACGTCGAACCTGGTCAACATCGTCATGAACGCATCGGACGTGTATTGGAACTTGCTGCTCAAGCAGGGTTTTGCTGTCGCGCCGCAACAGTGCGAGCACGCCATGGCGCCGCGCCTGATCACCGCCTTTGCCGACGAACCGGGGGGCATACTGGCCGGCTGGCTGGGCCAGCGCTTTGCCGCGCGCCTGCCGCGCCTGGCCGGCGGCCTGCGGCAGCTCGCGCCGCAGGACTGGAGCGCGCTGCGCGCCGCCGGGCGCGACGACATGCTGGTCATCCTGGCGGCCGGTGGCTGGCGGGTGCCGCCGGCCGCGGTTGCGCCCGCGCCCGTACACAAGGACAAGGCTGCCGACCTGGCGCTGCAACAGCGTTTGCCGGGGCGCTATGCGCTGGGGCGCAAGACCGAGGTCGCATCGCAGATCGTCCTGCGCGCCGACGGGCGTTTCAGCTACGGGATGGTGTATGGCGTCGATGAGCAAGCGGCGCAGGGGCGCTGGTCGGTGCTGGACGGCGCGCTGCTGCTGCAGGGCGATGGAGCATCGCCCGATGCGCCATTTGCGTTGCTGCCGCCGCGCCCGGGCGATGCCACCACCGGCCCGGCCCGCATCATCGTCGAATACCGCAACGAGGCCGTGCCCGATATCGGCCTGGCGGCGCTGGGCGATGCGCCCGCGTTCGCCAAAGGCGTCAGCGGCAAGCAGCCGTGGCCGGTGCCGTTTGCCGGGCCGCTACGGCATCTGGCGCTGTCCCATCCGGAAACGGGCGTGGCCACGGTGGTGCTGCCGGCCCGGCAAGGCCTGTTGCGTTTTGCGCTGTATCCGCCGCGCCCGGGCATGCGCGATTTCCACGCCGTCATCGGCATCGAGGATGGCAAACTGGCCTGGGATCGCGACGGGCAAATGCTGTTGTACGACAGGGTGAAGTAAGCGCGACCGTCGCCTGGGCATGGCGGCCGCCCCGGCATCGGGAGGGGGGTGTAAGCCCGTGTTTTGGCGGCCTGGCGAGTCGTTTTACTGCAACAGAACGGGGATGACGGCGCTGCCGATGCTATAATGCCGGCCTCGGCGCCTCCTGCCTCATCCTTGCGGACGGCGCCAGCAGACGCGGTGGTATCAATGTTTCATATCCAACACTCGTCCGCGTCTCAAGGCCAGCGCATCCGCGATGCCAGCCACCTTCAGCGCGTCCCCTTCGGGCGGTGCGCCTGAGCCACGCGCACCGCCAGCGGTGCACCATTCACGGCGGAATCAAAGCGGCACGTCCATTGCACGCCGCTGCCGCCACAGCTTAGCCAGGATCTTTTGTCCGGCGCGTCGTTTTTTGATACGGCATCCCCCGCATGGCGCCTTGCCGCTTGTGGCTTTGCCGTGGCCGCCGCTTTCCTGGTTTCGCTTTTACAAGGAAATCATCATGAAAAAAATCGCCATCGTTGCCGGCCTTGCCACCACCCTGGGCGCCTTGCCTGCCGCACACGCCCAGTCGTCCGTCGAGCCGTCTTCCGTCACCCTATATGGCTTGATGGATGCGGGCCTGGTGCAGGAAGGCGGCGTCAGCAAGCTCACCAGCGGCGTGTCGGCCGGTTCGCGTCTCGGCTTGCGCGGCACGGAATCCCTGGGCAATGGCTTGCACGCCGTGTTCACCCTGGAAGCGGGTGTTCTGAGCGACACGGGCCGCTCCGACCAGGCGGGGCAATTGTTTGGCCGCCAGGCCTTTGTCGGCATCGACAGCCCGCTGGGCATGCTGACCGTGGGGCGCCAGTACAACCTGCAAAGCCAGGCGCTGACCGACGTGGCCGACCCGTTCGAAGGCGGCCTGGCCGGCGCGGCAACCAACCTGGCCGGCTATTCGGCCACGCGCATCGACAATACCGTGCGCTACACTTCGCCCGAGCTGCGCGGCGTGACGGCGACGGTGATGTATGGTGCCGGCGAGCACACGGGGATGGCGGCAGATCAACGTTCGCTGGGCCTGGCCCTCGGCTATGTCAACGGTCCCCTGACCTTGCGCCTGGCGCGCCAGAGCCGTGCCGGCGAGCCGGGCAAGGCCGACGTCAACAACACCATTCTGGCCGGTAACTACAACTTTGGCGTGGCCACGGCGTTTGCCGGCTATGGCCGCAACACGGGCGATGGCAGCACCATGTTCTTTGCGGAAAATCCGTACGGCGCGGCGCAGGCGCCGGCCCAGTCCACCGACAGCCGCGACGCCATCGTCGGCGTCTCCGTGCCGCTGGGCGCGACGACCCTGCTGGCCTCGTATGTGCGCAAGGATGACCGCGATGCGGCCAACCGCGATGCGCAGCAGCTGGCCATCGGCGCCACGTATGCCTTGTCCAAGCGCAGCAAGGTGTATGTCGCCTACGCGCACATCCGTAACCGCAACGACGCCGCCTATATGGTGGGCAATGCGACGGAAGTGGGCAGCGGCAACCGCGCCTTCAACGTCGGTCTGCGCCACGCGTTTTAAGCGGGCAGCATGCTGCCTTCGCGCAGCAGCGCTTCGAAGGCGGGCGCGGCCAGGGGGCGGCTGAACAAATAGCCCTGCATCTGGTCGCAGCCGTGCTGGCGCAGGAAGGCCAGCTGCTGCGCCGTTTCCACGCCTTCCGCGATCACTTTCAGGCGCAAGCTGTGCGCCAGCGAAATGATGGCGCGCACGATGGCCGCATCGTCGTCGCTGTGCGTGATGTCGCTGACGAAGGTTTTGTCGATTTTCAATACGTCGATGGGGAAGTGGCGCAGGTAGGCCAGGCTGGAATAGCCGGTGCCGAAGTCGTCGATGGACAGTTGCACGCCCAGTCCCTTCAGCTTGGCCATGATGGACGTGGCTTGCTCCACGTTATGCATGACCATGCTTTCCGTCAATTCCAGTTCCAGATGGGCGGCGGCGAGGCCCGTCTCGGCCAGTGCCTGCGCCACCGCGTGCAGCAGATTTCTTTGCTTGAATTGCCGCGCCGACAGGTTGACGGCCAGGCGCAGCGGACCGTGGCCGGCCAGTTGCCAGGCGCGCGTCTGGGCACATGCCGTGCGCAGGACCCAGTCGCCGATCTGCGTGATCAAGCCCATTTCCTCGGCCAGGCCAATGAAGCTGGCCGGTGGAATGCGTCCCAGTTGCGGATGTTGCCAGCGCAGCAGCGCTTCCATGCCCACCACCACGCCGCTGGCCAGGTCCAGCTGGGGCTGGTATTCGAGGTGGAATTGCCCCCGCTCCAGGGCGTGGCGCAATTCGCTTTCCAGTCCCAGCCGCTCCAGGGTGCCCGCATTCATGCCCGACGCATAGAATTGCCAGTGGCCCCGTCCCTGTTCCTTGGCGCGGTACATGGCGATGTCGGCGTGCTTGATCAAGGTGTCGGCATTCTGGCCATCGTCGGGATACACGGCCACGCCCATGCAGCAGCTGAGAAAAAATTCATATTCGCCCAGTTGCAGCGGCTGCGCCACGGCGTCCTGAATGCGCTGCAGGATGGCGGCGCCCGGTTCGCCATTGCCATGCTGGGGCAGCAGCAGCACGAATTCGTCGCCGCCCAGTCGCGCCACCGTGTCGACTTCGCGCGTGGCGTCGCGCAGGCGCTCGGCCACGTTTTTCAGTACCTGGTCGCCCGCATCGTGGCCCAGCGTGTCGTTGACGAATTTAAAGCGGTCGAGGTCGATGAACACCACCCACAGGGGCAGGCCGTTGCGCCGCGTCACGGCCATCGCCTGCTCCAGCCGTTCGCGCAGCAGGGCCCGGTTGGCCAGGCCCGTGAGGATGTCGTGCCTGGCCTGGAATTCCATCTCTTGTTCGAAGCGCATGACGGTGCTGATGTCGTATTGCGCCACGACAAAGTGGCTGACGGGGCCATCGCCATCGTCGCGCACGGGCGCGACGAACAGCTCGCTCCAGTAGCAGCTGCCATCCTTGCGGAAATTGCGCACGATGGCCTTGCCTTCGCGCTGTTCGCGCAGGGCCGCCGTGATGGCGTGCATGTCTTGCCGTCCTTGCTCGGGACCCTGCAAGTCTTCCAGGCGCCGGCCGATGATTTCCTCGGCCGCATAGCCGGTGATGCGCTCGAAGGCGGGATTGACGTATTCGATCAGGTAGCCTGGCGCGTCGGCGCTGCACAGGATGATGGCATTGGCCGACACTTCGATGATGCGTTCGCGCAGCCGCAGCGATTTCTCATTGTGCATGCGCGCGGCGATGTCTTCGGACAGGCGCAGGTTGGCGAACTGCAGCGCCGCCGTGCGCTCGCCCGTGATGCGGGCAATCACGGAATTGCGCGACACGAGCTGAAAGACATACGCCGTTGCAAGCAGGCTCGACAGCAGGCCGCCCAGCAGCACGTACAGGGAGCCGCGATGGTTCGCATCCAGGCTCATGCCGTTGGCTGGCAGCAGGGCGGCGCGCAGCGTCTGTCCGCTGGCGTGGTACTGCAGCAGCAGCCGGGTGCTTTCCGACTCGATCTGGCGCGCCGAGACATAGCACAGGGCCGTCAGGCACAGTCCGACCGCCAGAGTGATCAGGGCCGAGGTGGAAACGGAAATGGAGATACGTTTGAAGAATGATTGCATGATGGCGTCCGGTGGCAGTGCCGGTGCCGATCCATGATCCGGCAGCCCTGGCAGTGATGCCGACTGTAGGGCGCGCGGCACAGGGCCGTCCGTTCGCTGGCGAACGGACAATCATGCCCACAAGAAATATAGTCGCGTCATTGTGCCGTCGCTGTGTTACGCTGCTGCATATGGCGCCCCTCGTTCGGACGTCTTACCTCTATCCCCTAGCTGACGACTGGAAACCAGGAAAACTGCCCATGTCGAGTCCGCATGCCCAGCTGCACAACCCGAATCAAAACCAT
The DNA here is from genome assembly GCF_009208735.1 of Janthinobacterium rivuli. Taxonomy (GTDB): domain Bacteria; phylum Pseudomonadota; class Gammaproteobacteria; order Burkholderiales; family Burkholderiaceae_D; genus Janthinobacterium. The sequence goes on from NZ_WFLJ01000017.1 coordinate 109,403, forward strand.
TTGCTCGCCGCCATGCTCGACGCCGATTTCGCGCGCCTGGCCCCCCACCTGGAGCAAGTCTCCATGCTGCTCGGTGACGTGATCTACGATTCTGGCGACAAGCTGCAGCATGTGTACTTCCCCACCACGGCCATCGTTTCCATTCACTACCTGCTGGAAAACGGCGGCTCGTCGGAAATCGCCGGCGTCGGCAATGAAGGCATGGTGGGCGTGTCGCTGTTCATGGGCGGCAACTCGACACCGAGCCGCGCCGTCGTGCAGACGGGCGGCGTCGGCTACCGGCTCAAGGCCCACCTGCTGATGGAAGAATTCGACCGTGCCGGTCCCGTCATGCGCTTGCTGCTGCGCTATACGCAAGCCCTGATCACGCAAATGTCGCAGACGGCCGTGTGCAACCGCCACCATACGGTGGAACAGCAACTGTGCCGCTGGCTGCTGCTGACCATGGACCGCCTGCCGAATCGCGAGCTGACCATGACGCAGGAGTTGATTGCCAACATGCTGGGCGTGCGTCGCGAGGGCGTGACGGAAGCGGCCGGGCGCCTGCAGCAGCGCGGCTTCATCAGTTACCGGCGCGGCCATATCTCCGTGCTGGACCGTGCCGGCCTCGAAGGCCATGTGTGCGAATGCTATGGCGTGGTCAAGAAGGAATTCGCGCGTCTGCTGTCGGACGTGCGCCAGCGTCAGGGTTCCTAATACCGCAATCCCCTTCCTATCGTTGTCATTGTCCAGGCTCATCATGCAATCTGTCGAAAACATCCCCCCGCGCGCGCCGTCGCGCTGGCCCATGGCACTGGCATTTTCGTTCAGCGCCGTTGCGCTGCTGGCCGTCGGCGTGCTGGCCTGGCGCGCGCCGTTCGAGACGGCCTGCGTCATCGACGCGCTGGTCTTCCTGCTGCTGATGCTGTTGGCGGCACTGTACCGGCGCACCTCGGCGGCCAGCCTGCCGCGCCAGCTGCTCAAGGCGGGCGCCTTGCAGGATGCGATCTTCAACAGCCCCAATTTCTCGTGCATCGCCACCGATGCGCAAGGCGTGATCCAGATTTTCAATGTGGGCGCCGAACGCATGCTCGGCTATGAAGCCAGCGACGTGGTCGACAAGCTGACGCCGGCCGGTATTTCTGATGCGCAAGAAATCATCGCGCGCGCCGCCGCCCTCAGTTCGGAACTCGACACCGTCATCACGCCGGGCGTGGAAGCGCTCGTGTTCAAGGCCTCGCGCGGCATCGACGACGTCTATGAACTGACGTATATCCGCAAGGATGGCAGCCGTTTCCCCGCCATGGTCTCCGTGACGGCGCTGCGCGACGCGCAGAGCAAGGTCATCGGTTACTTGCTGATCGGCACCGACAACACGGCACGCAAGCAGGTCGAGGCGGAACAGGCGCTGCTGGACCAGCGCTTGCGCGAGCAGCAGTTCTATACGCGCTCGCTGATCGAATCGAATATCGACGCCCTGATGACGACGGATCCGCGGGGCATCATCAGCGACGTCAACCAGCAGATGGAAGCGCTGACGGGCTGCACGCGCGACGAATTGATTGGCGCGCCGTGCAAGAACTACTTTACGGAACCGGAACGGGCCGAGGAAGCCATCGCGCGCGTGTTGCGCGAAGGTAAGTTGACCAATTACGAACTGACGGCCCTGGCGCGCGACGGCAAGCAGACGGTGGTGTCGTACAACGCCTCGACCTTCCACGACCGCGACCGCAAGCTGCAGGGCGTGTTTGCCGCCGCACGCGACGTGACGGAACGCAAGCAGTTCGAGCAAGCCTTGCAAGACACGAACATCGAAATGGAAAAGGCCCGCCAGGCGGCGGAAAAGGCGAACCTGGCGAAGTCCGAATTCTTGTCGAGCATGAGCCATGAATTGCGCACGCCCTTGAACGCCGTGCTGGGCTTTGCCCAGCTGATGGCCTCCGAGACGCCGGCGCCGAGCTTGCCGCAACAGCGTTCGATCGACCAGATACTCAAGGGCGGCTGGTATCTCTTGCGCTTGATCAATGAGATCCTCGACCTGGCCATGATCGAGTCGGGCAAGGTCACCATGTCGCAAGAGGCGATGTCCTTGCTCGACGTGCTGCAGGATTGCCAGGCGATGATCGCGCCGCAGGCGGAAAAACGCGGCATCAGCATGCATTTCCCCCGCTGCGGCAAAGCCTATTATGTGCACGCCGACCGCACGCGCGTGAAGCAGGTGATGATCAACCTGCTGTCGAACGCCATCAAGTACAACCAGAGCGGCGGCAGCGTGAAGGTCGAGTGCAGCCGCAATGGCGACCGCGTGCGCACCAGTGTCACCGACAGCGGCGCCGGCCTGAATGCCGAACAGATGAGTCAGCTGTTCCAGCCCTTCAACCGCCTGGGCCAGGAAAGCAGCACGGAAGAGGGCACGGGCATCGGCCTGGTCGTCACCAAGCAACTGGTCGAACTGATGGGCGGCACCATCGGCGTCGACAGCACGGTCGGCGTGGGCACCACCTTCTGGGTGGAATTCAAGGCGTCGCGCGCGCCTGAGCTGCATCTGGACGAGGGCGAAGTGCTGTCCGTGGCGCAAGAGAACCAGGAAAGCCTGCGCACTCTGCTGTACGTGGAAGACAATCCCGCCAACCTGGCGCTGGTCGAGCAATTGATCGCCCGCCGCAGCGACTTGAAACTGCTGACGGCCATCGATGCGCACCTGGGCATCGACCTGGCGCGCACCTACCAGCCGGACGTGATCTTGATGGATATCAACCTTCCCGGCATCAGCGGCTATGGCGCCCTGCACATCCTGCATGATGATCCGCTCACCAGCCACATTCCCGTCATGGCCCTGTCGGCCAACGCCGTGCCGCGCGACATCGAAAAAGGCCTGGAGGCGGGTTTCTTCCGCTACCTGACCAAGCCGATCAAGGTCGTCGAATTCATGGACGCGCTCGACGTGGCCCTGCACCATGCTGCCGAGCATGGCCTGGCCGACGACACTCACGCAGTACGCTAATTCAGCAATTATTTTAGGAATACCGCCATGCTTCAAGCCACCGAGATCCTCAACGCCAGCATCCTCATCGTCGATGACCAGGAGGCCAACGTCATGCTGTTGGAACAGGTGCTACGCAATGCCGGCTATACGCGCATCACGTCCACCATGGACCCGCAAGCCGTGCACGCGCTGCACCAGCAGCACCGCTACGATTTGATCCTGCTCGACTTGCAGATGCCGGAAATGGATGGCTTCGAAGTGATGGAAGGCTTGCGCGACATCGAGGCGGGCAGTTATCTGCCGGTGCTGGTGATCACGGCCCAGCCCGGACACAAGCTGCGCGCGCTGCAGGCCGGCGCCAAGGATTTCGTCAGCAAGCCCTTCGACCTGGTGGAAGTCAAGACGCGCATCCACAACATGCTGGAAGTGCGCCTGCTGTACCAGAAGCTGGCCGAATACAACAAGTCGCTGGAACAGATGGTGGAAGAGCGCACGGCGGAGTTGCGCGAAAGCGAAGCGCGCTTCCAGCGTTTCACGGAACTGTCGTCCGACTGGTACTGGGAACAGGATGCGCAAGGCAATCTGACGCGCTTTTCCGGTCCCGTGGCTGAAATGCTGGGCATCGGCAGCGAGGAAGAGCCGCAGCGCTGGAATGCGGCCGAGCGCGCGCTGCTCGATGCAAAAATTGCCGCGCGCGAACCGTTTCTCGATTTTATCTACAGCCGTGCCAACCTCGACGGCAGCACGCAGTACCTGCAGGTCAGCGGCGAACCGATGTTCGACACGGGCAGCCGCTTCATCGGCTACCGCGGCATCGGCCTCGACGTCACGGAGCGCCAGCGCAAGATTTGATTTGTGACGGGCTGATTTATACTTGTCGGTCTCCACATCGACAAGGAAAGCATCATGGCCGACAAATCACCACCGCAATACTGGTTCCCCGCCAAGACCTATGGCTGGGGCTGGGGCATGCCCATCACCTGGCAGGGCTGGCTGGTCTTCCTGGCCGCGCTGGCGCTGTTCGCCTGCGGCGCTTTCCTGTTCCCGCCGCAAGAATCGCTGGCGCTGTACATCGTCTATGAAGTCGTCATCGCCGGCGCGCTCGTCGGCGTGTGCTGGCTGAAGGGGGAACCGACCGGCTGGCGCTGGGGCAAGAAAAAATAGGCGCCGTATCTGCTGCATTGCAGCAGATGCACAAACACGACATCGTCAAGAAATCATCTGGCCACGCGGCGTGAACCGCGTATAATTGGCTCGCTGCCGCAAGGCGGCAAACGCTAGGGGTCCTGCCTTTTGCTGTGGAAACACAGTGCAAGCGCGGGTGAGAAATACCCTCCGAACCTGATCTGGATAATGCCAGCGAAGGGAAGCTTTAGGATGAACGCACCTGCTTTTCCGCGTGCGCACAGCCGAACCTCCTTAGCTGGCTCCAGGCTTAAAAATAGTCTAGCCAAGGAGCCAAAATGAACGCCAACCCGAAATTCCTCTCCGCCACCGCCACGGTCGACGAAGCCGCCATCGCGCCGCTGCCCAATTCGCGCAAGATCTATGTTGAAGGCAGCCGCCCCGACATCCGCGTTCCCATGCGCGAAATCAGCCAGTCCGACACGGAAGCGTCGTTCGGCGGCGAAAAGAATCCGCCGATCTACGTGTACGACACGTCCGGCCCCTACACGGACCCGGACGTGCAGATCGATATCCGCTCGGGCCTCGATACGCCGCGCCTGCCGTGGATCATGGAGCGTGCCGACACGGAGGAATTGCCCGGTCCCACCTCCGACTACGGCATCGCCCGCCTGGCGGACCCCAAGCTGGCCGAGCTGCGCTTCAACCTGCACCGCAAGCCGCGCCGCGCCATCGCCGGCAAGAACGTGACGCAAATGCATTACGCGCGCCAAGGCATCATCACGCCGGAAATGGAATTCGTCGCCATCCGCGAAAACATGCGGCGCCAGGAGTACTTGCGCGAGCTCAAGGCTTCCGGCCCCATGGGCGAACGCCTGGCCGACCTGATGGGCCGCCAGCACCCGGGCCAATCGTTCGGCGCCAGCATCCCGGCTGACATCACGCCGGAATTCGTGCGCGAGGAAATCGCCCGCGGCCGCGCCATCATTCCCGCCAACATCAACCACCCGGAAGTCGAACCGATGATCATCGGCCGCAATTTCCTGGTGAAAATCAATGCGAACATCGGCAATTCGGCCGTGACGTCTTCCATCGGCGAGGAAGTGGAAAAGATGACCTGGGCCATCCGCTGGGGCGGCGACAACGTGATGGATCTGTCCACCGGCAAGCACATCCACGAGACGCGCGAATGGATCGTGCGCAACAGCCCCGTGCCGATCGGCACCGTGCCCATCTACCAGGCGCTGGAAAAGGTCAACGGCAAGGCCGAAGATCTGACTTGGGAAATCTTCCGCGACACCCTGATCGAGCAGGCCGAGCAGGGCGTCGACTATTTCACCATCCACGCGGGCGTGCTGCTGCGCTATGTGCCGATGACGGCCAAGCGCCTGACGGGCATCGTTTCGCGCGGCGGTTCCATCATGGCGAAATGGTGCCTGGCGCACCACCAGGAATCGTTCCTCTACACGCATTTCGAAGAAATCTGCGAAATCATGAAGGCGTACGACGTGTCGTTCTCGCTGGGCGACGGCTTGCGCCCCGGCTCCATCTACGACGCCAACGACGAGGCGCAGCTGGGCGAACTGAAAACCCTGGGCGAGCTGACGCAAGTTGCCTGGAAGCACGACGTGCAAGTGATGATCGAAGGTCCGGGCCACGTGCCCATGCAATTGATCAAGGAAAACATGGACTTGCAGCTGGAGCAGTGCGGCGAAGCGCCGTTCTACACCCTGGGACCGCTGACGACGGATATCGCACCCGGCTACGACCACATCACCTCGGGCATCGGCGCGGCCATGATCGGCTGGTACGGCACCGCCATGCTGTGCTATGTGACGCCGAAGGAACACCTGGGCCTGCCCAACAAGGCGGACGTCAAGGACGGCATCATCACGTACAAGATCGCGGCGCACGCGGCCGACCTGGCCAAGGGCCATCCGGGCGCGCAAATCCGCGACAACGCCCTGTCGAAGGCCCGCTTCGAATTCCGCTGGGACGACCAGTTCAACATCGGCCTGGACCCGGACAAGGCGCGCGAATTCCACGATGAAACCTTGCCCAAGGATTCGGCCAAGGTGGCGCATTTCTGCTCCATGTGCGGCCCCCATTTCTGTTCGATGAAGATCACGCAGGAAGTGCGCGAATACGCGGCCGGCATGGGCATCGCGGAAGACCAGGCGCTCAAGCAGGGGATGGAAGTGAAAGCCATCGAATTCGTCAAGAACGGCGCCGAGCTGTACCGCAAGGTCTGAAGGAGAGCGTGATGCCTGCATTGATATCCATCACGCTCAACGGCGCACCGCACCAGGTGCCGCCCGGGCAGACACTCGACCAACTGATCGCCGCGCTGTCGCTGGAAAACCAGGCGCTGGCGCTGGCTGTCAACCGCAACGTCGTGCCGCGCAAGGCGTGGCCGGGACAGGTCTTGCAGGTGCAAGACCAGGTAGAAATCGTACGCGCCATCGGCGGCGGCTGAAAACGTCCAAGCAAACCTACTGCGCGGCGCGCTTTGCGGCCTGCGATGCTCACCGGCTCGGCGCCCCCGTGCTTCAGCACGGTTGCGCGTCTCGGCCACAAATCATCGCCGCTCGCTACGGTTTTCTTTGGATGTCTAAAAACTTAAGGAAAAGCACATGAATACCGCAACAAATAACGACCTGTTGACCATCGCAGGAAAACAGTACCAGTCGCGCCTGCTGGTGGGCAGCGGCAAATACAAGGATTTGCCGCAGACGCGCGAAGCGACGGACGCGGCCGAGGCGCAGATCATCACGGTGGCGATCCGCAGGGTCAACATTGGCCAGGACCCGAACGCGCCCAGCCTGCTGGATTTCGTGCCGCCCGATCAGTACACGATTTTGCCGAACACGGCCGGCTGCTATAACGCGAAAGATGCCGTCTACACCCTGCAACTGGCGCGGGAACTGCTGGGCGGGCGCAATCTGGTGAAACTGGAAGTGCTGGGCGATGAAAAGACGCTGTTCCCGCACATGCCGGAAACCCTGGTCGCGGCCGAAGCGCTGGTCAAGGATGGCTTCGACGTGATGGTCTACTGCAGCGACGATCCCATCCAGGCGAAGATTCTGGAAGACATCGGCTGCGTGGCCGTCATGCCGCTGGCCTCCCTGATCGGCTCGGGCATGGGCATCCTGAATCCGTGGAACTTGTCGCTGATCATCGACCAGGCGAAAGTGCCGGTACTCGTCGATGCCGGCGTGGGCACGGCGTCGGATGCGGCCATTGCCATGGAACTCGGCTGCGATGGCGTGCTGATGAACACCGCGATTGCCGGCGCGCGCGACCCAGTGCGCATGGCGCGTGCGATGAAGCTGGCCGTGCGGGCCGGGCGCGAAGCATTTTTGGCGGGACGCATGCCGCGCAAATTCGCCGCTTCACCATCGTCGCCGATGGCGGGCCGGCTGGCGTGATGGCGCAGCAACGTCCGACGGTGCTGGTGTTTGCCGGCGCCGACCCCTCGGGCGGTGCCGGCATCGCCGCCGATATCGTCGCCATCGCCGCGCAAGGCGCGCATGCCTTGCCCGTTATCACGGCATTGACGGTGCAGGACAACGACCGCGTGTTTGCTGTCGAGCCCGTGGCGCCGGCGCTGCTGCGGCGCCAGGCGCAGGCGCTGATCGACAAGATCGCCATCGATGCCGTGAAAATCGGCATCCCCGGCAGCGCCGCGAACGCGGCCGTCATCGCGCAACTGATCGCGCAATTGCGGCTGGCCCACCCAAGCTTGCCCGTCGTGCTCGATCCCGTGCTGGCCAGCGGCCATGGCGACGTGCTCAGCCGCGACGACGCCGTGCTGGCGCTGGCGCCCTTGCTGCCCGTGACGACCGTCATCGTGCCGAACGGGCCGGAAGCGCTGGCCCTCGGTGGCGCGGAAAACCTGCTTGCGCAAGGCTGCCAGCACGTGCTGGTGACGGGCGGGCATGGCGACGGAGATGAGGTGATCAATCGCTGGTTTGCCGATGACGCAGTGAGGCACGAGTGGCGCTGGCCGCGTCTGCCCGGAGAGTTTCATGGCAGCGGCTGCACCTTGGCGTCGGCCATCGCGGCCCGGCTGGCGCTGGGCCAGGCATTGCCCGCAGCGCTCGATGGCGCGCAAGCCTATTGCCATGCGGCCCTGGCCGGCGCCTACGCGATTGCGCCAGGCCAGCTGATGCCGCAACGATTCATTGAATAAGGAAAACATTATGCGTGGACTGTATCTGGTCACCCCGAACTGGGATGACACCGACCGCCTGCTCGACATCACGGAACAGGCTTTGCACGGCGGCGTGGCGCTGCTGCAATACCGCCACAAGAGCGCCGAGGCGGACCAGCGGCGCGAGCAGGCGGGCGCCTTGCTGGCCCTGGCCCGCAAGTATGGCGTGCCCCTCATCATCAATGATTTCATCGAGCTGTGCGAAGAGCTCGACGCGGACGGCGTGCACGTGGGTGGCACGGATGCGTCCGTGGCGCAGGTGCGCGCGCGGCTGGGGGCCGGCAAGATCGTCGGCGCCTCCTGCTATGGCGACCTGGCCCTGGCCCGCACGGCCGAGGCGGGCGGCGCCAGCTATGTGGCCTTCGGCGGCTTCTATCCGTCGCTGGTGAAAAAGTATCCGGTGACGACGCCGCTCGATATCGTGCTGCAGGCGAAACGCGAAATCGCCTTGCCGTGCGTGGTGATCGGCGGCATGACGCCGGAGAACGCGGCGCCGCTGGTGGCGCGCGGCGCCGACATGGTGGCGGCCATCAGCAGCGTCTTTAACCAGGCATACCAGGCGGACGAGGTGGATATTGCAGTGCAGCAATTCAATCAATTATTCGCGGCATGAGCATGGGAATCGAAGGCTGGTTTGGGGAATAATCGGCATATAATAAGAACATCATTCATTACCGAGGTCCCCCACCCATGAGTCAGCCAGCCGCCGCGAAACGCCTTATCCTGATCGTTGACGATGACCAGCTGCTGTTGGAATTCCTCGGCGAAGTCCTGCGCCATGCCGGCTATGAAACAGCCCTGGCCCATTCGGCCGAAGTGGCGCTGCAGATGATCGCCCAGCGCGAGCCCGACCTGGCCTTGCTCGACATCCACATGCCGGGCATGTCCGGCCTGGAATTGGCCAAGCGCCTGCACGGCGAAACGGCCGTGCCGTTCATGTTCCTGTCCGGCAGCGGCGACAGCGAATCGGGCAAGCAGGCGGCCGCCTACGGCGCCGTCGGCTATGTCGTCAAACCCGTCGACGAAGGCCGTTTGATGCCCGCGTTTGAAGCGGGCCTGGCACGCGCCGATGAAATCCGCCAGCTGCGGCGTACCGAGCTGAACCTGAACGCGGCCCTGGCCGCCGGCCGCGAAACGAGCCTGGCCGTGGGCCTCTTGATGGGGAAATTCCAGACCGACCGCAACACGGCGTTCGAAGTGCTGCGCGACCACGCCCGCTCCAGCCGCCGCAAGATCAATGAAATCGCCAGCCAGCTGCTGCTGGCCGAGGAAACCCTGAACGGCTTGCACGGTGCGTTCTTGAATCGGGCGAAAACCAAGTAAGTGTTTCCCTCGCGCCCGCTTGGCCGCCTTGTTATGATGTGGCGATACGGCGCGCTGGCGCGTCTGGTTCAACCCTACACAGGACATACATGAAAACCAAAGCAGCGATTGCATGGAAGGCGGGCGCGCCTTTGACCATCGAGGAAGTCGACCTGGCCGGCCCGCGCGAGGGCGAGGTACTGGTCGAAATCAAGGCCACCGGCATTTGCCATACCGATTACTACACCTTGTCCGGCGCCGATCCGGAAGGCATCTTCCCGTCCATCCTCGGCCATGAAGGCGCCGGCGTCGTCGTCGACGTGGGCCCGGGCGTGAAAAGCCTGAAAAAGGATGACCACGTCATTCCCCTGTACACGCCGGAATGCCGCCAGTGCAAATTCTGCCTGTCGCAAAAGACGAACCTGTGCCAGTCGATCCGCTCGACCCAGGGCCGCGGCCTGATGCCGGACGCGACGTCGCGCTTTTCCATCGACGGCAAGCCCATCTTCCATTACATGGGCACCTCCACCTTTTCCAATTACATCGTCGTGCCGGAAATCGCCCTGGCGAAGATCCGCGAAGACGCGCCATTCGACAAGGTCTGCTACATCGGCTGCGGCGTGACGACGGGCGTGGGCGCCGTGCTGTTCACGGCCAAGGTCGAGGCGGGCGCGAATGTGGTCGTGTTCGGCCTGGGCGGCATCGGCCTGAACGTGATCCAGGCGGCGAAGATGGTCGGCGCGGATAAAATCATCGGCGTGGACATCAACCCGGCGCGCCAGGTCATCGCGCGCAAGTTCGGCATGACGCATTTTGTCAACGCCAACGAGGTGGAAAACGTTGTCGATACCATCGTGCAGCTGACGGACGGCGGCGCCGATTACAGTTTCGAGTGCATCGGCAACACCACCACCATGCGCCAGTCGCTCGAGTGCTGCCACAAGGGCTGGGGCCAGTCCATCATCATCGGCGTGGCGGCGGCCGGCCAGGAAATTTCCACGCGTCCCTTCCAGCTGGTGACAGGGCGCGTGTGGAAAGGTTCCGCTTTTGGCGGCGCGCGCGGACGCACGGACGTGCCGAAGATCGTCGACTGGTACATGGAAGGCAAGCTCAACATTGACGACCTGATCACGCACCGCTTGAAGCTGGACGACATCAACCAGGGCTTCGACCTGATGAAGAGCGGCGAATCGATCCGCTCCGTCGTGCTGTACTAATAATTTACGCCGTACCACGGCGTTTTTGCGGAGGCTACGGCCTCCGTTTTTTTTTGCGGCATTCCATCCATCGTCCGTGTTTGCCGTCCAGGCAGGTTTTTTTGCAGCCTGTCGCACGGCGCTGGAAGCGTGTCCCCTCCGCCGCTACAGTCGATGCTCCACTACTTTTGCGACGAGGCAGCCATGTCCACTTCCCACCGTTTGATCCTCAGCCTGGCCGGTATCCTGATAGGCGGCAGCGCGCTGGCCGTGCAGCCGCCGCAACCGCCCGCGCCACCGGCCGCACCGGCCGCACCCAGCAAGCAGATCAATATTTCCATGGGCAGCGGCGACGGCTATGCGCTCGTCGCCAGCAGCGAGGACAGCGTCACCATGGCCGGTACCGATGTCGATGGACAGCAGATCAAGCAGCTGCAGCGCTCGCTCAAGGGGCAGTTCCTGTGGTTCCGCGACCAGGGCAAGGGTTATGTGACGCAGGATGCCGCGCTGCTGGCCCGCGTGCGCGACGCCTGGAAGCCGTCGCAGCAGCTGGGCTTGCAGATGAGCGGCCTGGGCAAGCAGATGAGCGAGCATGGCAAGGCGATGGGTGAACTGGGCAGCAAGATGGGCGCCCATGGCGCGGCGCAGGCGAACGGCAGCGCGCGCGAGTCGGAACAGCTGCGCGCGCTGGGCCGCCAGCAGCAGGAACTGGGCCGCAAGATGGGCGAGGCGGCGCGCCGCCAGGCGCAGGCGGGCACGGAGACGGCGCGCCGCGCGGCCGGGCGCGAGGTGGAACGCTTGCAGCAGCAGATGGAAGATGCGCAGGACGCCATGGAAGAGGTCAATGATCGCATTGCTGCCGAGCAAGAACGCGAGGCGGACAAGGTGGATGCGCTGTCGCGCCAGATGGATCAGCGCGGCAAGCCGATGGAAACCCTGAGCAAGCAAATGGAAGCGTTGGGACGCCAGCAGGAAAAGGCCAGCAAGGCAGCCGACAAGATCACGCGCCAGGTGATCGCCCAGGCGCTCGGCGAAGGCAAGGCGAAGCTGGTGCGCTGAAGGATGTGCTGAATCAGCGTGCCAGTGGCTTGCGCATCAGGCAGCGCAGTGCCGGATCGTGCCCGTCCTGCGCTTCGCGCGCCAGCTTGAGCGCGTGACCCGCGCCCAGCGTCACGGCACCGATTTCGCTGAAACCGTGGCGCGCATAGTAGGGCGCGTTCCAGGGCAGGTGGCGATACGTGCTCAATGTCAGGCTGGCGCAGCCCAGCGCCCGTGCGTGGGCCGCCGCCGCGTCGAGCAGGCGCGCTCCCAGTCCCTGCCGCTGTTGCGGCAGGGCGACGGACAATTCCACGATGAACAGCTGGCCGTCGAGCGGCTGGGCTGCCAGGAAACCCGATGGCCTGTCATGCCCATCGGCGGCCACCCACACGCCGCCACGCTGCTGCAGCGCCTGCAAGGTGCTCAGTGGCAAGGGCTCCCCGTGCGCCAGCCACGCCAGTCCGGCCCCGGCCTGCGCAAACAGGGCCGCTGCGCTGCGCTCGACCTGGGCCAGCAGGGGCAGGTCGGCGCGGGTGGCCGTACGGATGGCATAGCTCATGGCGCGTTCCACACGGCGGCCACGGCGCGGTATTGCGCCGGCAATTGCCTGGCGTCATCCTCGCTGGCGTACACGTCATCCTGCACCGTGTCCCAGTGCGCGTCGCAGCTGAAGCGGTAGACTTGCGCCTCGTCCCCGTAGCGGCACACGGCCAGGCCGTGGATGGCGATGGGGGCGGCGCCATGCGCTTCGCTGACGTGGCCGAAGGGCAGGTCGGACCAGGCCCAGGCCAGTACGCGGGCGCCGTCGAGGTGGCTGGGAGGTGTCATGGGCATCGTTTCCGTCAGCTGTGCAGTGATGCCGATTGTAGCGCACGCGGCGAATCCGGCGCGACCGCTGGACAAATGCACAGTATTTTTAGCCATGCCGGTATAATCACCGCATGCAAAATCTTCTTCACAACCTCAATCCCGAACAATTGGCTGCCGTCACCTTGCCGGCGCAACATGCGCTGATCCTCGCAGGCGCCGGTTCGGGCAAGACCCGCGTGCTGACCACCCGCATCGCGTGGCTGATCCAGACCCAGCAGGTATCGCCGCCCGGCATCCTGGCCGTGACGTTTACCAATAAAGCCGCCAAGGAAATGCTCACGCGCCTGTCGGCCATGCTGCCTATCAATACACGGGGCATGTGGATCGGTACCTTCCACGGCCTGTGCAACCGCTTGCTGCGCACGCACTACCGCGACGCGGCCTTGCCGCAAACGTTCCAGATCCTCGATTCGCAGGATCAGTTGTCCGTGATCAAGCGCTTGTTGAAGGCAAACAATATCGATGATGAAAAATTCCCGCCGAAGACGGTGATGTATTTCATCAACAACGCCAAGGACCAGGGCTTGCGCGCGACGGACGTGGAAGCGTACGACGCGCACGAGCGCAAGATGGTCGAGCTTTACCAGCTGTACGACGACCAGTGCCAGCGCGAAGGCGTCGTCGATTTCGCGGAATTGCTGTTGCGCACGTATGAATTGCTGAGCCGTAACCAGCCGCTGCGCGAACACTACCAGGCGCGTTTCCGCCATATTTTGGTGGACGAGTTCCAGGATACGAATAACCTGCAATACAACTGGCTCAAGTTGCTGGCCGGCCACGGCAGCCGCGATGGCGGCGCCCTGTTTGCCGTCGGCGACGATGACCAGAGCATCTACGCCTTCCGCGGCGCCAACGTGGGCAACATGAGCGCCTTCGAGCACGAGTTCCAGGTGAAGAACTTGATCAAGCTGGAGCAGAACTACCGCTCACATGGCCACATCCTCGACAGCGCCAACGTATTGATCGCGAACAATAGCAAGCGCTTGGGCAAGAATTTGCGCACGGACGCGGGGCATGGCGAGCAGGTGCGCGTGTACGAAGCCAGTTCCGACTTGCAGGAAGCGCAGTGGATCATCGAAGAGGCGAAAAGCCTGATCGCCGATGGCGCCTCGCGCAGCGAAATTGCGATTTTGTACCGCTCGAATGCGCAGTCGCGCGTGATCGAACATGCGCTGTTCTCGGCCGCGATTCCGTATCACGTGTATGGCGGCCAGCGCTACTTCCAGCGCGCCGAGGTCAAGCACGCGATTGCCTATTTGCAATTGATGGACAATCCGCACAACGATTCCGCCTTCTTGCGCGTGGTCAATTTCCCCACGCGGGGTATCGGCATGCGCTCGATCGAGCAATTGCAGGCCGCGTCGGAACAATACGGCATTTCGCTGTACGCGGCCGTGCCGTATGTGGCGGGCAAGGCGGGCAGCGTGCTGGCCGGCTTCGTCAAGCTGATCGAGGGCGTGCGCTTTGAGACGCAGCAATTGTCCTTGCCGGAAATGGTCAGAGTGGTGCTGGAAGCGAGTACCTTGCTGCAGCATTACCAGAATGAAAAGGAAGGCGCCGACCGCATCGAAAATCTGGAGCAGATGGTCAGCGCGGCCAGCCAGTTCATTTCCGAGGAAGGTTTCGGGCAGGGCGCGCCCGCGCATCTGGGCCCAAGCGCCCAGGCGCAGTCGGGCGCGCCCGTGGTGAACCAGGATGGCATCGAAATCCTGGATGCCGACGCGCCGCTGCCGGCCGTGATGTCGCCCCTCTCCGCGTTCCTGTCGCACGCGTCGCTGGAAGCCGGGGACAACCAGGCGCAGGCGGGCCAGGATGCGCTGCAGATGATGACCGTGCACTCGGCAAAGGGCCTGGAATTCGACAACGTCTTCATTACCGGTCTGGAAGAGGGCCTGTTCCCGCACGAAAGCAGCTCGAAGGAAGACAACGGCGTGGAAGAGGAACGCCGGCTGATGTACGTGGCCATCACGCGCGCGCGCAAGCGGCTGTACATGAGCTTTTCGCAGACGCGCATGCTGCATGGCCAGACGCGCTACAACATGAAGTCGCGTTTCTTCGATGAATTGCCGGAAGAATCGCTGAAATGGCTGTCGCCGAAGGTGCAGGCGAACTGGTTCGGCAACCGCAAGTCGGCCTGGGACGAGGCGCCCAAGGTGGCCAGCCTCGGTTCGGACAATGCGATTGCGCAAAAGATCGCGCAAAAAGCCACGGGCGGCGGCTGGCGCATCGGCGAATCCGTGGCGCACGCCAAGTTCGGCGAAGGCGTGATCGTCAATATCGAAGGCGGCGGCGGCAATGCGCGCGCGCAGATCAACTTTGGACAGCACGGCATGAAGGTGCTGGACCTTGGGATCGCCAAATTGGAACGCCTGGGCCGCTAGTTTGCTGAGCAGCAATAAAAAAGGGCAGCCTGCGCAGGCTGCCCTTTTTTTATGCGGAGTCGAAATCAATCGTTCGGCTTGTCCAGTGACACCGTTTTGCTCTCATCGACGGGCAGGCCGAAGATCTGGCGGTAGGCGGCGTAGAACGAGCAATGCATGATGATGGTGAGTATCATCGACAGCGGCATCATCAGCTGCATCATCAGCGGCGTGCGGCCAAAGATGACGGCCAGTAACTGGCTGGTGACGACGCTGATGGCGAACCAGGTGGCGGCGAAGACGATGAAGGCCGACAGCGAGCGCCAGACGGCAAAAAAGCTGAAGAACAGCGCCTTGCCCAGGCTGACTTGTTTCCAGTAGATCAACGGCGCGGCAAAGCAGAAGGCCATGGCGGCCGGCACGTACAGCATGATGGCCAGCAGGATGCCCAGGCCCAGGCGCGATTCGGGGATGGCGGCGCGCGCCGCTTCTTCCGTCAGTTGCCCGGTGACCAGTTGCCACAGCAAGCCGTCGTCCACCAGGGTGGAGGCGCCGATGGCGACGATGGCCATCAGGATGTACAGCACGCCCAGGCCGAACAGCGAAGGAAAGGCCGGCTTGCGGAAGCCCGAAATCAGGAGGCTGGGCAAGACGCGCTTGCCCTGGTCGATGTTCAGGCAGCCTTGCACGAAAGCGACGGAAAACACGGGTACGAGAATGACGGGCAGCATCTGACCGAGCACGGGCACGATGCTGACGGCCAGCATGCAGAACATATAGCCGAGAAACAGCATCGACATGCCGCCAGGTTGCTGGCGAAACAGGGCGAAGCCTTGTTTCACCCATTGCCAACCTGTACTTGCAGGTAATTTTTCCATGTTTAAAACAGTTCCGGAGCAGGAGTGGCGATACGTTCGCGCAGAATGCGTTCGAAATGCGTGGGATCGTGCGGGGTCAGCATTTCCGCTTCGCGCGGCTGGTAATAATCGTACAGGCGCGACAGCCAGAAACGCAGCGCGGCGGCGCGCAGCATCGGTTGCCATGCCGTCTTTTCTTCATGCGTGAACGGCCGCACGGCGTGGTAGGCGTCGAGCAGGGCGCGCACGCGCACCGTGTCGAGCACGCCCGTGTCCAGCTCCACGCACCAGTCGTTGACGGTGACGGCCACGTCGAACAGCCAGGTGTCGCAGCCGGCGAAGTAAAAGTCGAAGAAGCCCGTCAGGCGCTCACCGTCAAACATGACGTTGTTGCGGAACAGGTCGGCATGCACGGGACCGCGCGGGATGGCTTTATAGGTAGCGCAGGCAGCAAAAGCGTCCTGGAAATGGATTTCCGCGCGCAGCAAGTGCGCCTTGGTATCGTCGAGGTGGTGCAGGACGAGCGGCGTGGTGGCGTTCCACCAGTCCAGTCCGCGCAGATTCGGCTGCTGCAGGGGGAAGTCCTGCGCCGCCAGGTGCATCTTCGCCAGCATGGCGCCGACGGCCGCGCAATGCACGGCTTGCGGCGCCATCTGCGAGCTGCCGTCGAGTTTGCTGACAATGGCGGCCGGCTTGCCTTGCAAGGCCGTCACCAGTTCGCCATCGGCATTGGCGATCGGCGCGGGCACCAATACACCCCGGTCCGCCAAATGGCGCATCAGTTGCAGATAGAACGGCAATTGCTCGAAGCTGAGGTTTTCAAAGATCGTCAGCACATACTCGCCGCGCTCCGTGCTCAGGAAAAAATTGCTGTTTTCGATGCCGGATGCGATGCCTTTGAGCGCCAGAGGTTTGCCGAGTGGAAATTGCGTGATCCACTGGCCGATATCGTCCAGGTGTAGCGCGGTAAAAACTGCCATGGGAAAGAGAGGAATGGTCTAAAAGGTCAAAAAAAGCCGGCTGCCCCGCAGGTGGCCGGGGCAGGGCAGAAGAGAGTGGCTGCTTACTTCGCTGGTGCGGGCGGTGCCGGCGCGTCCGCCGCCTCTTCGTCGCGTTGCTTCTGTTTTTTCTTGCCCAGGTCGAATTCCAGCACTTTCCATTGCGGGCCGCGCAGGGCGCCGCTGTGGGCCTGGTCGGCGCCGGCGGCCGGCTTCATGTAATAGGTGCTGCCGCCGCTCGTCACTTTCACTTCGGACGTCACGCCCGCTTCGCGTTTTTCGGTAATCTGCTGCTTGGCCGCGGCCGGCGCCACGGTGATGGGCGCTTCGCCCATTTCCTCGATGCGTTCCAGTTGTGGCGGCGCGTCGCTCGGTTTGGCCGGCGTCTGGGCGCTGGCGATGGCCGAACATGCCAGCAGGGGCAGGGCGAGGAATGTCCAGAGTGTCGATGTACGCATCATGATGGGTTCGCTTCCATGTGAGGGACTGCAGCGCGTGCAGTGGTGTAATGCCGTCAATTTATCTATAAGGCATTGTAACAAACTGGTAGGCAATGCTGCTTAATACGGCTGATTAATGTGCCGAAATGGCCGGCAGTGGCGGCCCGCGCGCCCGCACAGGGCCGCCAGGGCGGCAAAAACACCGGGAAGGGCAAGCGTTGCGGCCGGCGACGCGGCCCTAAACTCTGCGATAATTGGGCGATATTCCGCCCGCCGCCGCTGTTGCTTCCCGGCTGGCGCGGCCCACCTTATTTTATTGGCATTATGCAAAACACCCTGCTGTTAGTCGACGGTTCCAGTTATCTTTATCGTGCTTTCCATGCGCTGCCCGACCTGCGCAGCCCGGATGGCTATCCCACGGGCGCCATGCACGGCATGGTCAACATGCTGCGCCGCCTGCGCGCCGACTACCCGGCCGCCTACATCGCCTGCGTGTTCGATGCCAAAGGTAAAACTTTCCGCGATGACATGTATCCCGAGTACAAGGCCACGCGCGCCTCGATGCCGGACGACCTGCGCCGGCAGATCGAACCGATTCATGAAGCCGTGCGCGCCATGGGCTGGCCCATCCTGATGGTCGACGGCGTGGAAGCGGACGACGTGATCGGCACCCTGGCCGTGCAGGCGGCCGCCGCCGGCATGAACGTGGTGGTGTCGACGGGCGACAAGGATCTGGCGCAGCTGGTCAACAGCCAGGTGACCCTGATCAACACCATGAGCAATGAAAAGCTCGACGAGGCGGCCGTGCTGGCCAAATTCGGCGTGCCGCCGAACCGCATCATCGATTACCTGTCGCTGATCGGCGATACGGTCGACAACGTGCCAGGCGTGTCGAAATGCGGCCCGAAGACGGCCGTGAAATGGCTGACGCAATACGACAGCCTGGAAGGCATCATGGAAAACGCGGCCAGTGTGGCCGGCGCCGTGGGCGAAAACCTGCGCACGGCCCTGCCATGGCTGCCGCAGGCGCGCGCCTTGATCACCGTCAAGACCGATTGCGACCTGTCCGGCCACATGACGACCATCGCCGACTCGCTGGTGGCGAAACACGAAGACAAGGAAGCGCTGCTGGCCTTCTTCCAGCGCTACGGCTTCAAGGCCCTGCTGCGCGAACTGGGCGCCACGCCGCCGCCGATGTCGCCCGTTGGCGCGCCTGCAGCGACGACGAATACGACCGGCGACATGTTTGCAGACGTTGCTCCAGCAGTCGAAGCCGTGTATGAAACCGTGCTGACGGATGAGCAGCTGGATAAATGGATCGCCCTGATCGATGCGGCGCCTTTGAGCGCCGTGGACACGGAAACCACCTCGCTGGAACCGATGACGGCGCAGATGGTCGGCATTTCCCTGTCGGTCGCCGAGCACGCCGCCTGCTACATCCCGCTGGCCCACGACTACGCGGGCGCGCCGGAACAGTTGTCGCGCGAACACGTGCTGGCGAAATTGCGCCCGTGGCTGGAAGATGCGACCAAGCCCAAGCTGGGGCAGAACCTGAAATACGACAGCCACATCTTCGCCAACCACGGCGTGACGTTGCGCGGCATCGCCCACGATACCTTGCTCGAATCGTATGTGTTCGAGTCGCACAAGAAGCACGACATGGACAGCCTGGCCCTGCGCCACCTGAACTACACGACGATCCCGTTCGAGGACGTGTGCGGCAAGGGCGCCAAGCAGATCACGTTCAATCAGGTGGAAGTGGAGCAGGCGGCGAAATACGCGGCCGAGGATGCCGACGTCACCTTGCGCTTGCACAATGCCATGTGGGGCAATGTGGCGAACGATGAAAAACTGACCTTCATCTATGAAAAGATCGAGATGCCGACAGCCGTGGTCTTGCAAAAGATCGAGCGCAACGGCGTGCTGATCGATGACGAATTGCTCAACATTCAGTCCGCCGAGCTCGCCGTGAAAATTTTAGAGCTGGAAAAGAAGGCATATGAACTGGCCGAGCAGCCATTTAATCTGGGCTCGCCCAAGCAGATCGGTGAAATCTTCTTTGAAAAGCTGAAGTTGCCGGTAATTAAAAAAACCCCGACGGGCGCGCCCTCGACGGATGAGGAGGTGCTGCAAAAGCTGGCCGAGGATTATCCGCTGCCCAAAGTGCTGCTCGAATACCGCGGCATGGCCAAGCTGAAGTCGACCTACACGGACAAATTGCCGAAGATGATCAACGTCACGACGGGCAGGGTGCATACGAACTATGCGCAAGCCGTGGCCGTGACGGGGCGTCTGGCGTCGAATGATCCGAACTTGCAGAATATTCCCATCCGCAGCGCGGAAGGCCGGCGCATCCGCGAAGCCTTCATCGCGCCGCCCGGCAGCCACATCGTCTCGGCCGACTATTCGCAGATCGAATTGCGCATCATGGCGCACATCTCGGGCGACGAAGCCATGCTGCGCGCGTTTGCCGACGGCATCGACATTCACCGCGCCACGGCCGCCGAAATCTTTGGCGTGCCGGCCGCGGAAGTGCAGAGCGAACAGCGCCGCTACGCGAAAGTCATCAACTTTGGCTTGATCTACGGCATGAGCGCGTTCGGCCTGGCCGGTAATCTGGGCGTGGACCGCACGGCCGCGCAAAGCTATATCGACCGTTATTTCGCCCGTTTTTCCGGCGTGAAACAGTACATGGAAGACACGCGCCAGCAAGCGAAGGCGCGCGGCTACGTGGAAACCGTGTTCGGCCGCCGTCTGTGGTTGCCGGAAATCAATTCACCGAACGGCCCGCGCCGCCAGGGCGCGGAACGGGCGGCGATCAACGCGCCGATGCAGGGCACGGCCGCCGACCTGATCAAGCTTGCCATGATCGCCGTGCAAGGCTGGCTGGAAACGGACGGCTTGCAAACGAAGATGATCATGCAGGTGCACGATGAACTGGTGCTGGAAGTGCCGGAGGCCGAGCTGGAATTGGTCAAGCGCAAGCTGCCGGAATTGATGGCCGGCGTGGCCGCGCTGAAGGTGCCGTTGACGGCCGAGGTGGGAGTAGGGAAGAACTGGGACGAAGCGCACTAGGACACCAGACCAAATCTACTGCGCGGCGCGATTTCCGGCCTGCGATGCTCACTGCCTCGGCGGCCCCGTGCCTGGCACAGTTGCGCTTCTCGGCCAGAACTCGGGGCCGCTCGCTACGATTTTGTCTGGGTCCGGAGATTTGACTTCACTTAATGCAACATTTTCAGGAGAAGCGCATGAGCGACATGATCACCGATTGTGAAAGTTTGCTGGGCCAGAGCAGCTTGTCCGGGCCGGATGGCCGGCGTGGTTTCCTGAAGATGGCGCTGGGCACGGGCTTTGCCGTGGCCGTATTGCCCGTGGTGGCGCAAAACGTCATCAAGACGGATTCCGCCGGACTCGTCACGGGCAGCATGTCGGTGATGGTCGATGGCCAGGCCGTGCCCGTGTATGCGGCCCAGCCGGAAGGCAAGACGGGCTTGCCCGTGGTCCTGGTCATTTCGGAAATCTTTGGCGTGCATGAGCATATCGCCGACATGGCGCGCCGTTTCGCCAAGCAGGGCTACCTGGCGCTGGCGCCCGACCTGTTCGTGCGCCAGGGCGATGCCACCAAGGTGGCCAGCATTCCGGAATTAATGAAAGGCATCATTGCCAAGACGCCGGACGCGCAAGTGATGGCGGACCTCGATGCCGTGGTGGCGTGGGCGAAACAGAATGGCGGCGACACGAGCCGCCTGGGCATCACGGGCTTTTGCTGGGGCGGGCGCATCACGTGGCTGTACGCGGCGCACAATCCGGCCGTCAAGGCGGGCGTGGCCTGGTATGGCCGCCTCGTGGGCGAACCGACTGCCTTGCAGCCGAGCAACCCCATCGATATCGCCGCCAGCCTGAAAGTCCCCGTGCTGGGCTTGTATGGCGGCAAGGATACGGGCATCAGCCAGGAATCGATCGGCAAGATGAAGGATGCGCTGGCCAAGGGCGGCAACCAGTCCGAGTTTGTCGTGTATCCCGATGCGGGCCACGCCTTCAACGCCGATTACCGCCCCAGCTATGTGGCGGCCGATGCGAAAGATGGCTATGCGCGCTGCCTGGCGTGGTTAAAAAAGCATGGTGTTGCCTGAGCTTGCAGCCTGAACGACGCAAAAAGTGCCTGATCACCACAATTTTCACCATCCGTTAACGCGAAAGGCGCACCGGGCTGTAAAATGCCCGGTTCGCGTCAATGCAGTACAATTGCATCTTCACTGCGCCACGCTGCCGCCAAGCGCGCACAAGATTGAATAATAAGCAACACCGTACAAATCAAGCCAGACGCCAGCATCGCGGGCGCCCGTAGGCCGGCGCCATTTTGAGGTAAGAAAATCATCGATCCCGTCCTTATATCCATTTTGCTCGCGACCACGATCGCGGGCGTGTTCAGCATTACCGCGGCGGCGATCTTTTCGTTTGCATTCCTGTCCAAAGTGGTCGAGCGCATGGTCAGCCTGTCCGTCGGTATCATGCTGTCGACGTCCTTGCTGCACGCCTTGCCCGAAGCGTTCGAGTCGCAAGCGGATCCGCGCAGCCTGTTCGCCACCTTGCTGGCGGGCTTGCTGGCCTTTTTCATGCTGGAAAAATTCGCGATTTTGCGCCATTCGCACCACCATGAAGGCGACGGCCACCACCACGCGCACGGCCACGACAAGCACGAAGCGGGCAAGGCCGGCTGGATGATTTTAGTGGGCGACGGCATGCATAACTTTACCGACGGCATCCTGATCGCCGCCGCCTTCCTGGCCGACCCGAAGCTGGGCCTGGTCACGGGCCTGGCCATCATCGCGCATGAAATCCCGCAGGAAATCGGCGACTTCATCGTGCTGCTCAATGCCGGTTTCTCGCGCCTGCGCGCCTACATCTTCAATCTGCTGTGCAGCCTGATGGCCGTGGCCGGTGGCCTGCTCGGCTATTTCACGCTGGACCGCGCCAGCAACCTGATCCCTTACGTGCTTGTGTTCGCCTCGTCCGGCTTCATCTATATTGCCTTGAGCGACCTGATGCCGCAGATGCAGCGCCGCGCCACCTTGCGTGAGACCATTCCGCAAGTGCTGCTGATCGCGCTGGGCGTGTGCATCGTGCTGTTCCTGACGCATAAGCGCCACGGCGGTTGATGCCTGGCACTGCCGGCGCGGTGCCACCTATGCTATATTGCCTTTCTGACTAACTTGCACAGAAAGGAGGAAAATATCATGGAAGAAAACTTGTTGCTCGCCTTATGGCGCGCACGCTCTTTAAGCGCATTTGCCAGCTCTTGCCCACGTTCTATCGCGCTGCGATAACCTGGCCAGAGCAAAGCCACCCTCCTAAACGAGTCCTTTCCTGGTACTCCGTTGTCGTTAGCGCTCCTGTTAACGCGGATGCTTGCATCCCGCACAAAGACATGAGCCATGACCACCCTGATCTCGACACAAGCTTTACAACTGGATAGCCACGACGGTTTCCTCTTCAATGAACTCGCCTTTACCTTGCGCCAGGGCGACCGCATCGGCCTGATCGGCCACAATGGCTGCGGCAAATCCACCTTGCTGGGCTTGCTCAGCGGCACCCGCGAAGCGACATTCGGCACCATCCACTATGCCCGTGCCTGTCGCTTGCAGCACGTGGAGCAGCATTTTCCGGCCGAACTTGCCAGCCTGAGCCTGTACGACGCCTTGCTGGCGCCCGTGCTGGAGCAGCCCGAGCTGCATTGGCGCGTCGACAGCCTGCTGGCCGAACTGGGCTTCGACCTGGAGACGGCGCAGGTGCCCGTGCACTCGCTGTCCGGCGGCCAGCACACGCGGCTGCTGCTGGGGCGCGCCCTGCTGCAGGAGCCGAACGTGCTGTTGCTCGATGAACCGAGCAATCACCTGGACTTGCCGTCGCTGCTGTGGCTGGAGCAATTCCTGCTGGCCTGGCGCGGCGCCTTCATCCTCGTCTCGCACGATCAGCGCCTGCTCGACAACGTGGCCACGCGCAGCTGGATCTTGCGCGACAGCCGCCTGTACGACTTCGATTTGCCGTGCGGTCCCGCGCTGGCGGCGCTGGCCAAGATGGACGTTGCCGCTGCCGCCCGCCATGCGGCCGAGCAGAAGGAAATCGACCGCCTGTCGGCCAGCAGCGCGCGCCTGGCCCTGTGGGGCCGCACCTATGACAATGAAGACCTGGCGCGCAAGGCCAAGACCATGCAGCGGCGCATCGACAAGTTGAGGGAGGAACAGTCGTTCGTCAGCGATGGCGCGCCGTGGCGCTTGAGTCTGCGCGGCAAGGCGCTGGCGGCCGACCAGTTGCTGGCGCTGGACGGACTCGACGTGCGCGCCGTGCCGACGTCTCCCATGCTGTTCCGCGTGGGGCAGCTATGGCTCAAGCCCGGCGACCGCATCGCCTTGCTGGGCGCCAACGGCAGCGGCAAGTCGTCGCTGCTGCGCCTGTGCTGGCAAGCGATCCAGACGCAGCAGGAACGCGTCGACCTGTGCTACCACCACGCGGCCCACATCGGTTACTACGATCAGTCGCTCAAGCAACTGGCCGATACGGCCGACCTGTCCGACGCCCTGTATCCGTTCGCCGTGCAAAACGAGGCCGCGCGCAGCCAGGTGGCGCGCAAGCAAGCCTTGATAACGGCCGGTTTCCCGTATGCGCGCCATGGCCAGACGGTGGCGACACTGAGCGGCGGCGAGCGGGCGCGGCTGCTGTTCCTGGGACTGTCGCTGGCCAGCTATCATTTATTGTTGCTGGACGAGCCCAGCAACCACCTGGACATGCAAGGCAAGGCGGAACTGGGGCAAGCGTTGCAGGGCTTTGCCGGCGGCTGCCTGTTGGTGTCGCACGACCGCGACCTGATCGAGACGGCCTGCAACCGTTTTTGGGTGGTGGCCGATGGCCAGCTGGAAGAGTGGCCGGACGCGGCCTGCGCGTATGCACGGCTGAGTCTTGAGGATGGGCAGGCGTCGACGCCCGCGCCGCGCGTGGAACCGGCGTCTGCGGTTGTGGCGGACGTCGACGTGCAGCTGGAACGCTTGTGCGAACTGGAGCAATTGCTGGCCGAGGACCTGGCGCGAAAGCCGCGGCACCAGAAGCCGGCCAGCCAGCAGGCGTGGCGGGCGGAACTGGTGCAGTTGAATCAATCGCTGGGGATAACGTCGTAGTTATCCACAGCGCACAAAAAAGCGGACCGAGGTCCGCTTTTTTTTAGTTACCCGTCGCCACCGGCCGTGCCGGGTCGGCGCACCATTCGCTCCACGAGCCCGGATACAGGGCCGCGCCGGTCAAACCGGCCACTTCCATCGCCAGCAGGTTGTGGCACGCCGTCACGCCGGAACCGCATTGCATGACGGCCGCTTGCGGTGCGTCAAGCAATGCGCTGAAATCGCGCCGCAGTTCCTCCGCGCTCTTGAAGCGTCCGTCGGGTTGCAAGTTATCCTTGAAGAAACGGTTTTTCGCGCCGGGAATATGGCCGCCCACGGGGTCGATGCTTTCGTTTTCGCCGCGATAACGGTCGGGCGCGCGCGCGTCGATGACGGTCAGCGCCTGGGTTTCCAGGTTGGCAACGACGTCCTGCACGGTCACGGTGCGCGTCAGGCTGGCTTTTTCCGTGAGCTTACCTGGTGCGCGAGGCGCCACCGGCGTGACCACTGGCAAGCCTTGCGCCTGCCAGGCGGCCAGGCCGCCGTCGAGTACGGCGACGTTCGGATGGCCGAGCCAGCGCAGCAGCCACCACAGGCGCGCGGCGAACATGCCGCCCTGGCCGTCATAGGCGACCACTTGCGTGTCGTCGTTGATGCCCCAGCCGCGCAAGGCGGCCAGGAGGACGTTGCGGTCGGGCAGCGGATGCCGACCCGTGAAGGCCGCGCCGCGCGCCGTCTTCGGGCCGGACAGGGCCGTGTCGATATCGGCGAACTGCGCGTTCTGGATGTGGCCGGCGGCAAACGCGTCGCTGCCGGCCGTCGGGTTGAGCAAGTCGTGGCGGCAATCGAGGATGACCCAGCTGCTGTCATTCAGGTGGCTGGCCAGTTCGCTGGCCTGGATCAAGGTGGTGTACATCAGGAACGCTCCTTTACACTTCGCTGGCGATGGGATCCGTGCGCGCGATGGCGGCGCCACGGGCCGTGTTGCGGGTATTGTAATAGGTTGCCGCGATACCGGAGGCGAGGATGATGCCGATGCCGGCCCAGCCGTGCCAGTCGAACAGGTCGCCAAAGATCACCACGCCCCAGAAGCTGGAAAAGACGATGCCCGTGTATTGCAAATTCGCAACAACCAGGGTCTTGCCCAGGCGATAGGCGCGCGTCATCGCCATCTGTGCCATGGTGGCGCACAGGCCGATGGCGGCCAGCAAGCCGATGCCATAGCCGCTCGTGTGTGCATGCCAGACGACGGGTCCGCCGCCGGCGCTGGCCACGTGGCCGATCACGCCGGCAAGGAAATTGACGACCGAGAAGTAAAACACGACGCGGTATTCGGGTTCGCCCAGCAAGCCCAGCTTGCGCACCTGCAAATAGGCGAGGGCCGACAGCATGCCGGAAATCAGGGCCGTGATGGCGCCAGCCGCCTGGTCCGTCTCGAATACGGGTTGCAGCAGCAGGGTCACGCCGACAAAGCTCATGGCAATCGCCGCCACCAGCGGCCACTCGACCTGTTGCATGCCTTTCCACCAGCCGCCAGCCAGGAGAATCACGGCGATCCAGATGGGCGCCATGTAGTTCAAGGTCATGGCCGTGGCCAGCGGCAGGATGGCGATCGCATAAAACCACAGCCACAGGGCGATCACGCCCACCACGCCGCGCCACAGATGCTGGCCCGCCATCGTGGTTTTAAAGCTGCCGCCCTGGTACAAAATCGTGCAGCTCATGACGGTCATGCCGATGATGCCGCGGTACATGACGATTTCGGACGTCGAATACAACTCCGACGCCAGTTTCACGCACACGCCCATGATGGCGAACATAAAGCTTGCAAACAGCATCCACAAAGATTGCATTGGATTCCTGGGAAGTGGGAGGATAAAAAAAGGGCCGCGTCATGCGGCCCTGCTGCTCATTACAGTTCGATATTGTTGCGGTACCACTCGTGGAAGTGCTGCATGCCGTCTTCCATGGGCGACTGGTAAGGACCCACTTCGCTCACGCCGCGCGCCATCAGGGCCTTGCGGCCCGCATCCATGCGCTGGGCGATTTCATCGTCCTCGACGCAGGTTTCCATGTAGGCGGCCCGTTCCGCTTCGACGAAGTCGCGCTCGAACAGCACGATTTCTTCGGGGTAATAGAACTCCACCACGTTGCGCGTCTTTTGCGGACCGTCGGGCCACAGGGTCGAGACGATCAGCACGTGCGGATACCATTCGACCATGATGTTCGGATACAGGGTCAGCCAGATGGCGCCATACGGCGGCGCTTCGCCGCCACGGAATTGCAATACCTGCTCCTGCCATTTCTTGTAGGCGGGCGAACCTGCCTGCTGCAGGCCGCGGTGCACGCCCACCGTCTGCACGCTGTAATCCTTGCCGAATTCCCAGCGCAGGTCGTCGCAGCTGACGAAGCTGCCCAGGCCCGGGTGGAACGGCTCGACGTGATAATCCTCGAGGTAGACTTCGATGAAGGTCTTCCAGTTGTAGTCGCACTCGTGGATTTCCACGTGGTCGAACATGTAGCCGGAAAAATCGAGGTCTTTCGAGACGGACAAATCTTTCAATTTTTCCATCACGTTGTAGCCATTTTGCTCGAACAGCAAGCCATTCCAGCTTTGCAGCGGCGTTTTCGACAGGTTCAGGCACGGCGTCTCGGGGAAGTGCGGCGCGCCGATCAGTTCACCCTTGAGGTCGTAGGTCCAGCGGTGCAGCGGGCAGACGATATGGTTCGCATTGCCGCGGCCATTGAACATCAGCGCCTGCCGGTGGCGGCACACGTTGGACAGCACTTCGATGCCATTGGCGTTGCGCACGAGCATGCGCCCTTCGTTCTCAGACGCCAGGGTCGCAAAATCGCCGGTTTCCGGCACCATCAGCTCGTGCCCGACATAGCGCGGGCCGGCTTGGAACAATTGCTGCATTTCACGCTGCAACAGCGTTTCGTCAAAATAGACGTGGACCGGAAGTTGCGCGTTTGAGCGCGCCAGCTTGGCGTGAGTAGCCAGATCGGACATCCCAACCCCCCATAAATGTACAACGGTCAGCAGTGCCCCAGGCCATTCCCTGGGCAACCGCTACAGAGAGAAAGAATCCGCAAAGACCTGAATTCAAATTTGTTGAAACGGTATTTCGGACAGAACCGGCGATTATAGCGCGGATCGGCCTCGGCATTATCAAAACCCCCCGGCAAATACGCTTTTAATGAGAAACATTGTCATTTGGCGCGCAATTTCCGGCGCAGAGGGGCGATTCGGCTAAAATCCACTGACAAGCTGGCAACGCTATTGACTTTGAGCGCGTCGATTGCGCTTAAGTTTTCACTTAATAGTGTGGTTTGTTCTAAAATAACGCTTCTATGCTGGCCGGGAGTCCCCGGCGTCTCCCTACAAGCCCCTCGTGCCACGAAGAGATCTGAGTCTATGTCGAAGAAATTAACTGCCGCTGCCGCAGCGCCGGCCTCGTTTGAAGAGGCAATGGCGGAACTGGCGCAGCTGGTAACGCAAATGGAAGCGGGCCAGTTGCCGCTGGAAGCATCGGTCGCGGCGTATCAGCGCGGCTCGGAACTGGTCAAGTATTGCGCAAGCCAGCTCGACAGCGTCGAAGCGCAGGTGAAAGTATTGGAAGGCGACATGTTGAAACCGTTCGTGGATGCCGGCGAGGCCGCCCAATGATGGCCAGCGTGCAACAGGATGGCGTGACCTTCGGCGACTGGATGCAAGCGACCCAGTCCGGCGTGGAAAGCCGGCTCGACCAATTTTTGCCTGCGGTCGACGCCGTGCCGCACAAGCTGCACGCGGCCATGCGCTATGCGCTGCTGGGCGGCGGCAAGCGCGTGCGCCCGCTGCTGGTGATGGCGGCCGGCGAATTGTTTGATGCCGATCAAGATACCCTCGCGCGCGCAGCTTGCGCGCTGGAAATGATTCACGTGTATTCGCTCGTGCATGACGACATGCCATGCATGGATGACGATGCCTTGCGCCGTGGCAAGCCCACTGTGCACATCGCCTACGACGAAGCGACGGCCCTGCTGGTCGGCGACGCGCTGCAATCGCAGGCGTTCATGCTGCTGGCCGATGGCGCGGCCATTCCGCCGGCGCGGCAAATGGCCATGGTCAAGCTGCTGGCGCACGCCTCCGGGTCAGGCGGCATGTGCGGCGGCCAGGCGATCGACCTCGACAGTGTCGGCCTGGCCTTGACCTTGCCGCAGCTGGAACAGATGCATCAACTCAAAACGGGCGCCTTGCTGCGCGCGGCCGTGATCCTCGGCGCGCTGGCCGGCAAGGACTTGACGCCAGACGAGATGACGGCGCTGAACGCCTATGCGCGCGCCGTCGGGCTGGCGTTCCAGGTGGTCGACGATGTGCTCGACGCGACGGCCGACTCGGCCACCCTGGGCAAGACGGCGGGCAAGGATGCGGCCGCCAACAAGCCTACTTACGTATCGATACTGGGGCTGGAACCATCGAGAGCCCTGGCAGAACAATTGCGGTGCGACGCCCATGCGGCGCTGGCGCCATTCGGGGACAAGGCACGCCGTCTGCGCGAGCTGGCGGACCTGGTCGTGCAGCGGAAGGCATAAATGAAACTGTTAGAAACCATCAATGAACCAGCGCAAGTGCGCAAGCTGGCCCGCTCGCAACTGGTGCCGCTGGCGCAGGAATTGCGCAGTTTCCTGCTCGACTCCGTCTCCAAGACGGGCGGCCACTTGTCGTCCAACCTGGGCACGGTCGAGCTGACCGTCGCGCTGCACTATGTGTTCAACACACCGCACGACCGCATCGTCTGGGACGTCGGCCATCAGACCTATTCGCACAAGATCCTCACGGGCCGCCGCGAGCGCATGCACACCTTGCGCCAGAAGGATGGCATCTCCGGCTTCCCGAAGCGCGACGAGAGCGAATACGACACCTTCGGCACGGCGCACTCGTCGACGTCCATTTCCGCCGCGCTGGGCATGGCGCAGGCCGCCAAGATCAAGGGCGACCCGCTGCACGCGATCGCCGTGATCGGCGACGGCTCGATGACGGCCGGCATGGCCTTCGAGGCGATGAACAATGCGGGCGTGCAGGAAGACGTCAACCTGCTGGTGATCCTGAATGACAACGACATGTCGATCTCGCCGCCCGTGGGCGCGCTGAACCGCCACCTGGCGCGATTGATGTCGGGCCAGTTCTACGCGGCGGCGAAAAATGTCGGCAAGTCCGTCTTGCCCGGCCCCGTGCTGGAATTGGCGAAGCGCTTTGAAGAGCACGCCAAAGGCATGGTCGTGCCCGCCACCATGTTCGAGGAATTCGGTTTCAATTACATCGGCCCCATCGATGGCCACGACCTCGATTCGCTGATCCCGACCTTGCAAAATATCAAGCAATTGAAGGGCCCGCAATTCCTGCACGTGGTGACCAAGAAGGGGCAAGGCTACAAGCTGGCCGAGGCGGAACCTATCCTGTACCACGGCACGCCGAAGTTCAATCCCCTGGAAGGCATCAAGCCGGCCACGGCGCCGGGCAAGATGACGTACACGGAAGTGTTCGGCAACTGGCTGTGCGACATGGCCGCCCACGACAAGCGCCTGGTGGGCATCACGCCGGCCATGCGCGAAGGCTCGGGCATGGTCAAGTTCGAACAGCAGTTCCCCAACCGCTACTTTGACGTCGGCATCGCCGAGCAGCATTCCGTGACCTTCGGCGCCGGTCTCGCCTGCGAAGGCTTGAAGCCCGTCGTCGCCATCTATTCGACCTTCCTGCAACGCGCCTACGATCAGCTGATCCACGACGTGGCCCTGCAAAACCTGGACGTGACGTTCGCCCTGGACCGCGCCGGCCTGGTGGGCGCCGACGGCGCCACGCATGCGGGCAACTACGACATGGCCTTCCTGCGCTGCATCCCGAACATGGTCATCATGGCCGCGTCGGATGAAAACGAATGCCGGCAAATGCTGACCACGGGCTACCACTATCCGGGCCCGGCCGCGATCCGCTATCCGCGCGGTGCCGGTGCCGGTGCCGCCATCGTGCCGGAACTGACCAGCATCGAGATCGGCAAGGGCGAGATCAAGCGTCACGGCAAGCGCGTCGCCATCCTGGCCTTCGGCTCGATGGTGGCACCGAGCGTGGCGGCAGGCGAGAAGCTCGACGCGACGGTGGCCAACATGCGTTTCGTCAAGCCGCTCGACGTGGCGCTGGTGAAACAGCTCGCGGCGGAACACGATTACCTGGTGACGGTGGAAGAGGGCTGCATCATGGGCGGCGCCGGCTCGGCCGTGGCCGAGGCGCTGGCCGCCGAGGGCATCGTCAAGCCGATTTTGATGCTGGGCTTGCCCGACGTCTTCATCGACCATGGCGACCCCGTGCAATTGCTGAAAAGCGTGGGCCTGGACGCCACCGGCATCGCTGCGTCGATCGAGCAGCGCTTTGGCGGCACGCAGCCGCGCCTGGTGGTGGTCAGCTAAGGGCCGATGCTGGCGGCGCGGTCGATGCGCGCACCACCAGCTCGGGTGCGGGCGCGATGCGCATGGTCGCCACAGCCTGCGGCTGGGCGATCAATTCGAGCAGCAGTGCCACCGACATGGCAGCCGCCTGCGCGGTCGGCACCGCCACTGTGGTCAGGGCGGGGCGGGCCTGGTGCGCGCCCTGGATATCGGTCAGACCGATCACCGACAATTGCTGCGGTACCTTGATGCCCAGGTCCGCCGCCGCATGCATCAGGCCCAGCGCCGGTAAGTCATTGGTGGCAAACACGGCCGTGATCGATGGCGTGGCGGCCAGCATCGCGGCGCCCGCCTGCAGGCCGCCTTCGACCGAATCATGTACCATCATTCTGCGCACCACCGCATCGGCATGGCCCAGTTCAAGCAGCGCATCGTTAAAGCCACGTTCACGCTCGGCGTGCACGCAGCTGATGCCGCCACCGACCAGCACGCCGATCTTGCGGTGTCCCAGCGCGATCAAATGGCGCGCCGCCAGCGCACCTGCCAAATGAAAATCGACCGCGACGCACGGCAGGCCCGGGGGCTGGTGCGGTTTCTCCCACATGCCCAGCACCACGGTGGCGCCGCGCCGCGTGGTGGTCTGCAAATCTTCGATGCAGATATTGGCATTCATCACCAGCACGCCGTCGGACAGGGTGCCGGCGATCTGGTCCAGGTAGGCGCGGCCGATATCGGGATCGTCATTGGTATTGCAGACGATCAGGAAGCGGCCGTGCTGGCGCGCCGCCTGTTCGGCCGCCAGCGCGTATTCAGGATAAAACGGATTGGCGATGCTCGACACAATCAGCGCCAGGGTGGGAGCACGGCCCTCGGCCAGCGCGCGCGCAGTCAGGTGCGGCCGGTAGTCGAGCGCTTCGACGGCGGCAAGCACGCGCGCGCGCGTTTCCTCGCCGACCTTGCCGCGCTGGCGCAGGACGTTCGAGACGGTGGCGGACGTGACGCCGGCGCGCTGGGCAACTTGGGACAGGGTGGTCATGGGTGGGGGATCGGTAGCATGCCTGCATTCAACAGGGTTCGGCGGTCGCTGTCAATGTCCGCTTGCCTGACAAAGGTATTGCTGCAACGCGTCACAGGATTAGATTGCCTGAAAAAAAATTCTTTGCTATATTCTTTTCAAACGAGCGTATGCGAAACCATAATAATAAAAAAAACACGCAAAAGAGCGTGCCTGCTTAGCCTGGCACTTTTTTAAGGTGACATGGTTAAGCGCTTAACCTATTGGAGACCAGGAATGGCTAGCATTACCCTCAATGCCGTGCAGAAGTCGTATGGTGACGGTGCGGCAGTGATCCGCAACGTCGATCTCGACATCGGCGAACATGAATTCTGCGTCTTTCTTGGTCCTTCTGGCTGCGGCAAGTCGACCCTCTTGCGCATGATCGCCGGCCTGGAAGATCTGTCCGGCGGTGAGTTGCGCATCTCCGGCGAACTGATGAATGACGTGCCACCTGCCGAGCGCGGCGTGGCGATGGTGTTCCAGAGCTATGCGCTGTTTCCCCATATGTCGGTGTACGACAATATCGGCTTTGGCCTGAAGCTGGCCAAGACGCCGAAAGACGAACTGGACAGGCGCGTGCGCGAAGCGGCGCGCGTGCTGCAGCTCGACGAACTGCTCGAACGCAAACCCAGGCAATTGTCCGGTGGCCAGCGCCAGCGCGTGGCGATTGGCCGCGCCATCGTGCGCCGCCCCGGTGTATTCCTGTTCGATGAACCGCTGTCGAACCTCGACGCCACCCTGCGCGGCCAGACCCGGATCGAAATCGCCCGCCTGCACAAGCAGTTCGTCGACGCCAGCGTGGTCTACGTGACGCACGACCAGGTCGAGGCGATGACCCTGGCCGACAAGATCGTGCTGCTGCGCGCCGGCCCCGACGTGCAGCGCCTGGGCAGCATCGCCCAGGTCGGCTCGCCTTTGGAACTGTACCACCGCCCGAACAGCCGCTTTGTAGCCGGCTTTATTGGTTCGCCACAAATGAATTTCCTGCCGGCCAAAGTCGTCTCGTGCGAGGCCGATGCGGTGCGCGTGACGCTCGAGCATACCGGCGAGACCATCACCGTCGCCGCCGATGGGAGCGCCCTGCAAGCGGGACAAAGTGCGTGCGTCGGCGTGCGCCCCGAGCACCTGCTGCTGGCGTCGCGAGAGGGCAACCAAGAGGGCAACCGTATCGTGCGCCGCGTGATGTTGGTCGAGCGTCTGGGCGAACAGACATATCTGCATTTCGAGCAGCCTTGCGGCGATCCGTTGCTGGCCAAGGCGCCTGGCAATGTGGCCACCGAGGCAGGCGCCGAGTTGACCCTGAGCATGCTGGCACGCCACTGCCATTTGTTTACCGACGATGGCAACGCCGTCGCGGCATCGTTCAATTCCCCACATCTTGCATAGGAGTGTAGTCATGCGTTTAGGAGTCTGTTACTACCCGGAACATTGGCCCGAATCGATGTGGGAGGACGATGCGCGGCGCATGAAGGCGATGGGGATTGCCCAGGTGCGCATAGGCGAGTTCGCCTGGAGCCGGATCGAACCGGAGGCGGGCAAGCTGCAGTGGGCGTGGCTCGACCGCGCCATCGACGTGCTGGGCGCGGCCGGCCTGGAAGTGGTGATGTCGACGCCGACGGCCACGCCGCCGAAGTGGCTGATCGACCTGCACCCCGACATCCTGCCGATCGACGCTGACGGCCGCGCGCGCGCCTTCGGTTCGCGCCGCCATTACGATTTTTCCTCGAACGCGTATTTCGAAGCATCGCAGCGTATCGTTACCATGCTCGCCGAGCGCTACGGCCAGCATCCGGCCGTCACTGCCTGGCAGACCGACAATGAATATGGCTGCCACCAGACCGTGGTCAGTTATTCGCCCGACGCGGTGGCGCGTTTCCGCGACTGGCTGCGCACCCGTTACACCACTATCGCCGCGCTGAACGCGGCCTGGGGTACGGTATTCTGGAGCATGGAGTACACGAGTTTCGAGCAGATCGACGCACCCATCGGCACCGTCACCGAAGCCCAACCTGCGCACCGCATGGACTACCGCCGTTTTGCGTCGAGTGAAGTGGCACGCTACAACCGCATGCAGGTCGAGATACTGCGCCGCCATGCGCCGGGCCGCGTGATGGTGCATAACTTCATGCAGAATTTTTTTGAATTCGACCACTATCCGGTCGCCGCCGACCTTGACGCGGCCACCTGGGACAGCTATCCGCTGGGCGCCCTGGAAGAATTCTGGTTCTCGCCTGAACTGAAGGCGCGCTGGCTGCGTACCGGCCACCCTGATTTCGCATCGTTCAACCACGACCTGTACCGCGGCATGTCGAAGCAGGCGTTCTGGGTCATGGAGCAGCAGCCGGGTCCCGTCAACTGGGCCAAGTGGAATCCTGCGCCGCTGCCCGGCATGGTGCGCCTGTGGAGCTGGGAGGCGTTTGCCCACGGCGCCGGCTGCGTGTCGTATTTCCGCTGGCGTCAGTGCCCGTTCGGCCAGGAACAGCTGCATGCCGGCCTGAATACGCCCGACAACCTGCTCGATATCGGCGGTGCCGAAGCGATGCGGGTGTCGCAGGAGTTGCAATTGATCAGCAAGCACGATGCGACCGTGTCGACCAGGGTCGCACTGGTGTTCGACTATGAAGCCAAGTGGCTGTTCGAAGTGCATCCGCAAGCCCATGACTTCCAGTACGGTCCGCTTGTATTCGAATATTATTCGGCCTTGCGCTCGCTTGGTTTCGATGTTGACGTGATTCCGACTTCGAGCAAGTTCGACGGCTACAGCCTGATCGTCGTGCCGCCGCTGCCGGTGTTGCCGGACGACTTGCCGCAGCGCTTGCAGGACAGTGGCGCGCAGGTGGTGTTTGCACCGCGCAGCGGCTCGAAAACGGTGGACCTGAGCATTCCGTCCAACCTGGGACCGGGACCGCTGGCGCAGCAGTTACCGATGCGCGTGTGGCGCGTCGATGCGATGCGTCCTGGCACGCAGGTACCGGTGCAGTGGGGCCGCCAGCAGGGCCAGGCGCGCATCTGGCGGGATTTGATCGAGGTGGCGGGCGCCACCGAAGTGGTGGCGACGTTCGACGACGGCCATCCGGCCATCGTGCGCCGCCAGCGCCTGCATTACCTGGCGGCCATCTTTGACGAGCCGCTGCTGCGCGACTACCTGGCGTCTGTGGCGAAGGAAGCGCTCTTGCCGGTCTCGCGCCTAGACGATGGCATGCGCATCAGCCGTCGCGGCGACTTGACGTATGTGTTCAATTATGGCGATGTACCGCTCGATGCGCCGCACCCGCCAGTAGCGACGTTTGTGATAGGAGGGGCGCAAGTGCCACCGCAAGGCGTGTCGGTATTTCAAGTTTAATCAGTTTCAATAGCGAACATAGATTCGCACCGTGATGGTAGTCCGTGATCATACCAAGGAGACAAGATGAAACGCATGATGCAAGCAGGATTGTTATCGGCCGCCGTACTGGCGGCGGGCATGAACGTGGCGGCCCAGGCCGCTACCCTGGCCGTCAATATCGCCTTCAAAGGTGCCAGCCAGCGCACCGTCTGGCAATCCACACTCGACGAATTCAAGAAAGCCAACCCGGACGTGGAATTGAAGGTGGCCTTCGTCGATGAGGAGGCGTACAAGATCCAGCTGCCGAACTGGCTGTCGAGCCAGGCGCCCGACATCGTCACCTGGCACAACGGCGAGCGCATGGCTTATTACGCCAGTCGCGGCCTGTTCGAAGATCTGAGCGGCGACTGGGCCAGGAACAACTGGAACGACACCTATGCGTCGAGCAAGGAAGCCTCGTCGTACAAGGGCAAGCAGTACGCGATGCCGACCGTCTACTACTCGTGGGGCATGTTCTACCGCAAGGACCTGTTCCAGAAGGCGGGCATCGCGGGCGAGCCGAAGACCTGGGCTGAATTCATGGAAGCGAACAAGAAACTCAAGGCAGCCGGCATCAGCCCGATCGCCGTCGGTGGTCGCGACGCCTGGACCCTGGCCGGCTGGTTCGATTATCTCGACCTGCGCATCAATGGCTATGCTTTCCACCAGCAACTGATGAATGGCGAGATTGCCTACACCGATGCGCGCGTGAAAAAGGTCTACAGCACCTGGAAGACTTTGCTCGACAATAAATACTTCATCGACAATCCGCTGTCCTATGACCTGGACGCGGCGCAACCGTTCGTGTTCCAGGGTAAGGCGGCGATGATGTTGATGGGTACCTTTATCGCCAAGGGCTTTCCGCCCAAGCAGCAGGCGGTGATGGGTTACTTCCAGTTCCCGACCATCGACCCGGCCATCGTCGGCGCAGAGGAAGGCCCGATCGAGTCGATGCATATCCCGAGCCGCGCCAAGAACAAGGTCGATGCGCGCCGCTTCCTGGCGTTTGTCGGCACGCCGGCCATCAGCGCCAGACTGGCCGAGGGCTTGGGTTCCCTGCCGGCCAACAGCAAGTCGGCGCCGCCGGAAGAGCCGATCGCGCGTATCGGCTTCGACATCCTGTCCAATACCAAGGGCGGCATCGCCCAGTTCTATGACCGCGACATGACCAAGGAAATGGCGGACGAAGGCATGAAGGGCATGCAGAAATTCATCAACGATCCGAACGCACTGGATGAGATCCTGGCGCAGCTCGAGCGTACGCGCAAGCGCATCTACAAAAAATCGTGATGACCGGGCCAGGCTGACGACATGCATACCTCTACTCTCGGCGCCAGCGGCGCCGACGGCCCAGCAACGCGGGTGCCACGCCGGCCCGTGCGCTGGTGGGCCGCGCCCGCGTTCAAACGACACCGTGCCGCCGCGCTGTTCCTCGCCCCGGCCTGCCTGCTGGTCGGGCTGTACGTGGTCTATCCTATCCTGTACACCATCTACCTGAGCTTTTTCGAGTGGGATGGCTTGGCACTGAAGACCTTCGTCGGCCTGGCCAATTACCAGGAACTGTTTCATACGGACACGTTCTTCACCGCCCTGAAAAACAACTTCCTGTGGCTGGTGCTGTTCTTGCTGGCGCCTCCCGCAGGTCTGGCCGTGGCCCTGTACCTGAACCAGCAGGTGCGCGGTATCCGTCTGATCAAGTCGCTGTTCTTCGCCCCCTTCGTGCTGTCTGGCGTGGTGGTGGGCTTGATCTTCAGCTGGTTCTATGACCCGACTTTTGGTTTGCTTGCATTGATACTCGGCCATGGCGTGCCGGTGCTGGGAGACCCGCGCTATGTGAGCTACGGCATCATCTTCGCCGCGCTATGGCCGCAAACCGCCTATTGCATGATTCTCTTCCTGACCGGCCTGACCTCGATCAACTCGGAGCAGGTCGAGGCGGCGCGCATGGAGGGCGCCAGGGGCTGGAAGATGCTGATCCACGTGATCCTGCCGCAGCTGCGCCCGAGCACTTTCATGGCCGTGGTGGTGACCATCATCGGCGCGCTGCGCAGCTTCGATCTGATTTCCGTGATGAGCGGCGGCGGGCCGTTTGAAAGCTCGACCGTGCTGGCCTATTACTCGTATGACCAGGCCATCAAGTATTACCGCCAGGGCTATTCGGCCGCCGTTGCCGTGGTGCTGTTCGCCATGATGCTGGTGTATATCGTGTATCACCTCAAGCGCATGCTGCGCACAGAACAGTAAAGGGTTGCCATGTATCCGATGCCTGTCGATAAGTGGAAGCCGTGGAACCGGCGTCTGTATAAATTGTCGCTGCCGCTGGCGCTGGTGATCTGGCTGCTGCCCATGATCGCCGTGTTGCTGACGTCCTTGCGCTCCACCGAAGAACTGATGGAAGGTAATTACTGGGGCTGGCCGCGTGACCTGTCGCTGTGGGCCAATTACCACGAGGCACTGACGGCCTCGCCGATGCTGCATTATTTCTGGAACAGCGTGCTGATCACGGTGCCATCGGTGATCGGTTCGATCGCACTGGCGGCGATGGCCGGTTTTGCCCTGTCGACCTACAAGTTCAAGGGCAACACTTTTTTATTTGCCACCTTTGTCGCCTGTAACTTCGTGCCCGTGCAGATACTGATGATTCCGGTGCGCAATATGTCGCTCGACTTTGGCGTGTTCAACACGGTGCAGGGCCTGGTGCTGTTCCATGTGGCGTTCCAGACCGGTTTTTGCACCTTGTTCCTGCGTAACTTCATCAAGCAGCTGCCGTTCGAGCTGATCGAAGCGGCGCGCATCGAAGGCGCCGGAGAATGGACTATCTTTACCAGGGTGATCCTGCCGCTGATCCGCCCAGCCCTGGCCGCGCTGGGTATCCTGGTGTTTACCTTCGTGTGGAACGACTATTTCTGGGCCCTGTGCCTGACGCAAGGCGACAGCGCTGCACCGATCACGGTCGGCGTGGCGGGCCTGAAAGGGCAGTGGACCACGGCCTGGAACCTGGTCTCGGCCGGTTCCATCCTGGCGGCCCTGCCATCGGTGCTGATGTTCTTCCTGATGCAGAAGCATTTTGTTGCCGGTCTCACCTTCGGCGCCACCAAGGGTTAATTCCCGTACGTAGTA
This sequence comes from Janthinobacterium rivuli, assembly GCF_009208735.1. Lineage (GTDB taxonomy): Bacteria > Pseudomonadota > Gammaproteobacteria > Burkholderiales > Burkholderiaceae_D > Janthinobacterium. The sequence goes on from NZ_WFLJ01000017.1 coordinate 147,888, forward strand.
TCACGCTGCCGCCGTCAGCGCGCGCCCCTTACAATACCCGAACGACAACAGAGTCGGGCATTTGGGTAGATAAGGGCGCGCAGTGACATTGAAGCAACTTCATCGCCGGTTGATCGGCCGGGCGGGGCGTTGGGCGGCGGCCCTGCATGGCGCCGGTGACCGGCTGGCCCAGCGCCGTCCCCTGTGGATGGTCAGCCTGGCCATCGACGAAACGAATCTGTCCGAAGGCTTGCGGGCCGCCTGCGCCTCGAGCGCCATGCTGCTGCTGGGCCTGCTGTTCGACCACCCCGATTTTTCCTGGGCCGCCATCGGCGCCTTCTGGACCTGCCTGGCCGATGCGGCCGGCACGCGGCGCATGCGTTTCGTCTCGATGCTGGGTTTCGGCTTGCTGTCCACCGTGGCCGGCGGCCTGACGGCGCTGGCGGCCGGGCATGGCGTGGCGACGGCGGCCATCGCCGTGCTGCTGTTTTCCTGGGCCGGCGCCCTGGCGCGCATCTGGGGCGCGGCCACGGCGCAAGTGGCCATCCTGGCGGCCACGGCCTGCGTGGTGATGGTCACGCATCCGCTCGCATCGATGACGCAGACGGCGCCTTTCCTGGGTCTGTACATGTTCGGCTGCCTGTTCGCCACCGTGCTCAGTTTCACGGTGTGGCGCATCCACCCGTTCGGCCCGAGCCGGCGCGCCATCCGCGCCGCGTATTCGCGCCTGGCCGGCATCGCGCGCGATAATGCGCGCTTTCTCGAACATGATGCCGCGCAGGCGGACGCGGCAGCGCATGGCGCCAGCTACCGTTCGCAGGCGCGCGCCGCGCTGGAAGCGGCAAGGGTGGCGCTGGCCGCCGTGCCGCCCGCGCGCGCGGGACGCAGTGCCCTGTACGACAACCTGCTGCTGGCGCTCAGCGACGCCGAGCGCATCTTCGCCTATCTGATCGCCGTCACGCATACGTGCGAGCGCGAGCAGCAGCGCCTGCGCCAGGACCCGCGCGCGCGGCGCAGCCTGGAAGTGATGGCCGTGCTGCTGCGCCGCCTGGGGCAAGCCGTGCAGCGCCAGCCGGAAACGCCGCCCCTGGAATTGCAGCGCCGCCTGGCCGGTTGCGGACGGCGTCTGGAAGCGGCGCTGGGCGCCTTGCTGCCGCTGCGCCTGAACGTGGACTTCATGGAGCTGGGCCTGCCGCGCGCGGCGCAGCTGCCGTGGCGCGAGGCGGCTTTCCTGGCGCTGGGGCAGGCGTGGCAAACGGCAAAGGTCAACGCCACGCCGCAGTCGCTGAGCTGGCGCCACGCGGCGCGCGTGTCGCTGGCGACGACGGCCGGCTTCCTGCTGGTCGAGGCGCTGCACATTCCCTTCGGCTACTGGGCCACCATGGCGACCTTGCTGATACTGCAGCCGTCCGTGTCGACCACCTGGCCGCGCGGCATCGAGCGGGTCGCGGGCAGCGTGCTGGGCGCCGTGCTGGCCGTGCTGATCGGCCTGGCGGTGCACACGCCGCTGGCGATTTCGCTGGTGGTGTTTCCCCTGATCGTCGCCACCATGGCCTTGCGCCGCGTCAGCTACAGCCTGCACGTGCTGTTCATGACGCCGGCTTTCGTGCTGGTGGCCGACTATGCGGCGCCGGCCAGCGAGATGGTGTACGCGATGAGTCGCCTGGGCAACAATGTGCTCGGTTGCGTGCTGGCCTTGCTGGCCACGTTTTTCCTGTGGCCCGACCGCGAGGCGGACGACCTGGATCAGCGCCTGGCGAAAGCCGTGTCGGCCAACCTGAAATACCTGCTGGCCGTGCTGGCGGCGGGCGGAAAGTGGGACAGCGCCATCGCGCGCCTGCGCCGCGAGGCGGGCCTGGCCAGCAATAACGCGGAACAAGTGTTGCAGCGCCTGCGCATCGAGCGTCGTCTGGACCGCAGCAGCGGCGTGGGCTTGGCGGCGCTGCGCACCTTGCCGCTGCTGCGCCGCGTGGCGGGCAGCACGGCGCGCATCAGTCTGAGTCCGCAGGCCGAGCCGGCGCCGCCCGAATTGCAACGGTGGATTACCGAGGTCAGTGGAGAAATCGATGCCTTGCTGCGCGGTGACGCCGATGCCGGCGCGCCTGGTCCGTGCATTGCCGACAGCCTGACGCCGCTGCAGGCCGATGCCGTGGCCCAGGTGCAACTGCTGCGCGGCTTGCTGCGCGAGCATGTGCTGGCGATGGAGAACGGCGCGCGCTAGCGCCTCGCGCCGCGGGGTTTTTTCGGCCTGGTATGGCCGCTCGGCCGGCTGCGCCCGCAACCGGCCTCTACTGCTGCGGCGCCGATATTGTATAGACGTTTTATGCGCCGCAATCTCTCCAAATGCCACATTCCAGGGGCTTTCCCGATATATTTCCAAAAGTGAAAATTTATTCTATGGAAACATTGACTCTAAAATAAGTGCGGTCTATATTCGTTTTCGTAGCAAGCAAAGATGAAATTTCTTACGACTGGTCTGCCGCGATTGCCTGAGGCAATCGCTCACATGGAGAGTAGTAAATGAAAAAGATTGCGGCATTTATTTTCACCCTGGGATTGAGCGCTTCCTATGCCTTCGCTTCGGATATCGGCTGCTCTGCCTGCGAGGAAGAATGGCGGGAATGCACGATGCAAAATGGCGACAGATCCCCATTTTGCATCGGCAGTTACAAAGCCTGTCTGAGGGTCTGCGACATCGGCTCCTGATCTCCGTGCATTGCGAGGCGGCCGGCAAGCGCATGCCGCGCCGGCCGCCCTCGATCATCTACGTCTCTGATACCTATGATGCAGAAAAAAATGAAAACCATCGCCATGTATGGCTTGATCCTGGCCGCCGGCCTGGGCAGCGGTTATGGCCTGTCCTTGTTGCCCGGCTTGCTCAAGTCGAATTACACCGAGGGCAATTACGCCGCGTATTTCCCGAATGCCCAGGCGAAAGTGGTGCTGTACGGCACGGACTGGTGCGGCTATTGCGCCAAGACGCGCGCGTATTTCAAGGAGAACAAGATCGACTTCGTCGATCTCGATATCGAGAAATCGCCGGAAGCGAGAAAAGCCCATGAAGAACTCGGCGGCGGTGGCGTGCCCGTGGTGTTGATCGGCAACCGCAAGATCCAGGGTTTCAATACGGGCGCGCTGGAAGCGGCGCTGAAGAAAATCTGACTCACGGATGGCGCGTAAGGGACGGCGCGCCATGGATGTTGCTCATCGTCTGATATTTCAACAAAGGAGTGCCAATGTTTAAAAAACTGGGTTTCTTTTTGTTTGCCATGGGCGTCAGCGCTTCATATGCGATCGCCGGCGGCGGGCCGGAATGCTATACGCAATGCGATGAAGGGCTGGAGCAGTGCATGACCGACCATCCGAGGTCGCCAGGCGCCTGCACCAAGATTCATCAGATGTGCTATGACCGCTGCGGGCAAGATTAGCATTCAATAAAGTTTGTCGGCTGGCCAGGACGCTGGCCAGGCCGGCATAGGCGGCTTATCCCCGCGTGCGGTCATGCCGCCACAGTACGTCGCTGCCGCCGGCAAACCGGTTCAGCACGCGCGACAGCACGAACAGCAGGTCCGACAGGCGGTTGACGTACTGGCGCGGATGTTCGTGCAGGGGTTCCGCATTGGCCAGCGCGACGATGCTGCGTTCGGCGCGGCGGCATACGGTGCGGCACACATGCGCCTGCGAGGCGGCGCGCGAGCCGGCCGGCAGGATGAATTCACTCAAGGCGGGCAAGTCCGCATTGTATTTCGCCAGCAGATCGTCGAGGCGCAGCACGTGCTCTTCCTTGATCAGCTGATAGCCGGGGATGCAGATTTCTCCACCCAGGTCGAACAGGTCGTGCTGGATGGCCACCAATTCCTCGCGCAAGGCGTCGGGCATGGCTTCGCACAGCAGCAAGCCGATATGCGAGTTCAGTTCGTCCACGTCGCCCATGGCGTGGATGCGGACATTGTCCTTGCTGGTGCGGCTGCCGTCGCCCAGGCCGGTGCTGCCATTGTCGCCCGTGCGCGTGGCGATTTTCGAAAGTCGGTTGCCCATGATGTCGATCCTGTAAAGAAGAATGGGGGCAGCATACGACACTGTGCGCCGCCTGGCCGCGGATTTGCGGGCAAATCGGACAAAAAATGCGGTGCGCGCCACTTTTGTGCTTACAATCGTTGCACGCCCATGCCTCTTGCCCCCAATCTTATGCTCAATGCCGCCCCTGAATCCGGATTGACCGCCGCGCGCCAGCAAGCCGTCGTCGCGGCCCTGCTGGCCGTGCTGCCGGCCCGCTGCGTGCTGTCCGATGCCGAAGATACGCGCCCGTATGAATGCGATGGCCTGGCCGCCTACCGCCAGTTGCCGATGGTGGTGACCTTGCCGGACACGGAAGAACAGGTCATCGCCATCCTCGGCGTCTGCCGCGAACTTGGCGTGCCGATCGTGCCGCGCGGCGCGGGCACGGGGCTGTCGGGCGGCGCCTTGCCCATCGCCGACGGCGTGGTGCTGTCGACGGCGCGCCTGAACCGCATCGTGCGCCTCGATGCGTATGCGCGCACGGCCGTGGTGCAGCCGGGCGTGCGCAACCTGGCCATTTCCGAAGCGGCGGCGCCCTACGCGCTGTACTACGCGCCCGACCCCTCGTCGCAGATCGCCTGCAGCATCGGCGGCAACGTGGCGGAAAACTCGGGCGGCGTGCATTGCCTGAAATACGGACTGACCGTGCACAACGTGCTGCGCGTGCGGGTCGTCACCATCGATGGCGACGTGCTGGAACTGGGCGGCGAATGCCTCGATTCGCCCGGCCTCGACCTGCTGGCCGTCTTCATCGGCTCCGAAGGCATGCTGGGCATCGTCACGGAAGTGACGGTGAAACTGATACCGAAACCGGCCACGGCGCGTGTCATCATGGCGTCCTTTGACGACGTCGTCACGGGCGGCAATGCGGTGGCCAACGTGATCGCCGCCGGCATCATCCCGGCCGGACTGGAAATGATGGACCAGACCTCGTCGCGCATGGTCGAACCGTTCGTCAAGGCCGGCTACGACATCGACGCGGCCGCCATCTTGCTGTGCGAAGCGGACGGCACGCACGAGGAAGTGGAAGAGGAAATCGCCCGCATGACGGCCGTGCTGGAAGGGGCGGGCGCCAGCGCCATCGCCGTGTCGCAGTCGGAGGCGGAGCGCATGAAGTTCTGGTCCGGCCGCAAGAACGCCTTTCCCGCCGCCGGGCGCATCTCGCCTGACTACTATTGCATGGACGGCACCATCCCGCGAAAAAAACTGGCGGAGGTCTTGACCGGCATCGCCGGCATGGAAACGACGCATGGCTTGCGCTGCGCGAATGTGTTCCACGCGGGCGACGGCAATCTGCACCCGCTGATCCTGTTCGACGCCAACATGCCCGGCGAATTCGAGCGCGCCGAAGCATTCGGCGCCGACATCCTGGCCCTGTGCGTGGCCGTCGGCGGCACCATCACGGGCGAACATGGCGTGGGCATGGAAAAGATCAATTCCATGTGCGTGCAATTTACGCGCGCCGAACTCGATGCCTTCTTTGCCGTCAAGCGCGCCTTCGATCCCCACGCCTTGCTCAACCCGGACAAGGCGATTCCCACCTTGAACCGCTGCGCCGAATTCGGCAAGATGCATGTGACGGCGGGGCGTCTGCCGTTCGCCAACCTGCCCCGTTTTTAACCGCCGGAGACTCCCTTGCAAGCGATCATGGAACAATTCAGGCAGCAGATACTGGCCGCCAGCGCGGCGGGCAAGCCCTTGCGCCTGCGCGGCGGCGGCACGAAAGACTGGTATGGCCAGCGGCTCGATGGCGAGGTGTTCGACACGCGCGCGTATGCGGGCATCATCGACTATGAACCGACGGAACTGGTGATCACGGCCCGCTGCGGCACGCCGCTGGCCGAGATCGAGGCGGCGCTGGCTGCGCGCAACCAGATGCTGGCGTTCGAGCCGCCGCACTTCGGCCCCGGCGCCACGGTGGGCGGCGTCGTCGCCAGCGCGCTGTCAGGGCCGCGCCGGGCCAGCGCGGGCGCGCTGCGTGATTTCGTGCTGGGCGCCGTGCTGATGGATGGCCATGGCGAGCGCCTGGCCTTCGGCGGGCAGGTGATGAAAAACGTGGCCGGCTACGATGTCTCGCGCCTGCTGGCCGGCTCCCTGGGCACCCTGGGCCTGATCCTGGAAGTGTCGCTGAAGGTGCTGCCCCTGCCGCTGCGCGAAGCGAGCTTGCGCCTGGAATGCGCGGAAATCGCCGCCTTGCGCATGCTCAATGAATGGGCGGGCAAGCCGCTGCCGATTTCGGCCAGCTGCTGGCATGACGGCGTCTTGACGGTGCGCCTGTCCGGCGCCGAGGCGGCCGTGTCGGCGGCGCTGCGCACGCTGGGCGGCGACGTGCTGGCAGCCGAAGACGCGGTCGCCTTCTGGCTGTCGGTGCGCGAACAAACGCACGCTTTCTTTGCCGGCGCGGGCAGCCTGTGGCGCCTGTCGCTGCCGCCGCACGCCAGCGCCATGATCCTGAAAGGACGCCAGCTGATCGAATGGGGCGGGGCGCAGCGCTGGCTCAAGCTCGATGGCGACGCCGACGCGGATGGCGCCCGGCACATCCGCCAGGCCGTGGCTGCCTCGGGCGGCCACGCCACCCTGTTCCGCGGCGGCGACAAGGCCGTGGGCGTGTTTCATCCGCTGGCGCCGGCTGTTGCAAAAATCCACCAGCGCCTGCGGCACGCTTTCGACCCGGCCGGCATCTTCAACCCGCATAGAATGACTTGAGCGCATGCAAACCAATCTCGCCGATTTCATCAAGAATACGCCGGCAGGCGACGAAGCCGAAGCCATCCTGCGCGCCTGCGTGCATTGCGGCTTTTGCACGGCCACCTGTCCCACCTACCAGCTGCTGGGCGATGAACTCGATGGCCCGCGCGGACGCATCTACCTGATCAAGCAAGTGCTCGAAGGCGCGCCCGTCACGGCCAAGACGCAGACGCACCTGGACCGCTGCCTGACCTGCCGCAATTGCGAATCGACCTGTCCCTCGGGGGTGCAGTACGGGCGCCTGGTCGACATCGGTCGCAACGTCGTCGAGCAGCGCGTGCAGCGCCCCTTGCGCGAACGGGCGCTGCGCTTCGCCCTGAAGGAAGCCTTGCCGCGCCGCTGGCTGTTTACGCCCGTGTACAAGGCGGGACAGGCGCTGCGGCCGCTGCTGTCGAAAGGCTTGCAGGACAAATTGCGCCCGGGCGCCGCCGCCGGCGCATGGCCCGCGCGCCAGCATGCGCGTACCATGCTGCTGCTCGACGGCTGCGCGCAGCCGGCCATGTCGCCGAACATCAACGCGGCCACGGCGCGTGTGTTGGACGCCCTGGGCGTGCAGCTGATCATCGCGCCGAAGGCCGGCTGCTGCGGCGCGCTGCGCCATCACCTGAACGACCAGGAAGCGGCGCTGGACGACATGCGCCGCAATATCGACGCCTGGTGGCCTTATGTGGAGAGCGCCGAGGCCATCGTCATGACGGCGTCCGGCTGCGGCGCCACGGTGAAGGAATATGGCCACCTGCTGGCGCACGACGCCCGCTATGCGGAGAAGGCGCGGCGCATCGCCGCACTGACGCGCGATCTGTCCGAGATCATGCCGGCGTTTGAAAACGAGCTGGTGGCGCAGCTGAAAGGGCGCATCGGCAAACGGGTGGCGTATCACCCGCCGTGCACCCTGCAGCACGGCCAGCAGATCCGTGGCAAGGTGGAGCAGGTGCTGCGCGCCGTCGGCGTCGACGTGCGCCTGTGCGCCGACAGCCATTTGTGCTGCGGTTCGGCGGGCACGTATTCGATCCTGCAACCGGCGCTGTCGCAGCAGCTGCGCGACAACAAGGTGGCGAACCTGGAAGCGTGCGAGCCGGAGATGATCGTGTCGGCCAATATCGGCTGCCTGAGCCACCTGCAGTCGGGTACGCAGACGCCCGTGCGGCACTGGATCGAGCTGATCGACTCGGCCTTGATATCCGTCAAATAGGCACTTCGCTGTATTGCGCGATGCGCCACTGCGGCGCCGGCAAAAAATTGTTCGCCCACTCCAGCACGGCGTCGGCCGGCATGGGGCGGGCGATGCCGTAGCCTTGCGCCAGGTCGCAGCCCAGCTGGATCAGGCGCGCGCCATGTTCGACGCTTTCCACGCCTTCGGCGATCACCGTCAGGCTGAAGGAACGGGCCAGGCCGATGACGGCGCGCACCAGGTGCAGGTCGTCGCGGTCGTTGAGCATGTTGCGCACGAAGCTCTGGTCGATCTTGACGATGTTCGCCGGCAGGCGTTTTAAATAGGACATCGACGAGTAGCCGGTGCCGAAATCGTCGAGCGCGAACGTGATGCCCAGCGCCTGGCAGGCGCGGATGATGCGGCGCACGTCCTCGATGTCGTGCAGCGCCGACGATTCGAGGATTTCCAGTTCCAGCATGCTGGCGCGCACGCCGGGAAATTCGCCGAGGATGCTTTCCAGGCGCGAGACGAAGTCGGGTTGCTGGAAGTGGCGCGCCGCGATATTCACGCTGACCACCCAATGCTTGCCTGCCGCGCTCCAGCGCTGCATCTGCCACAGGGCCTGGCGCAGCACCCATTCGCCGATGTTGATGATCAGATCCGTCTGTTCCACCAGCGGCAGGAATTGCGCCGGCGCCAGTACGCCGCGGCGCGGATGCTGCCAGCGCAACAGCGCCTCCATGCCCACCACCGTGCCGGCGCGCATGTTCACCTTGGGCTGGTAGTACAGCCGCAGTTCGCCGTTGATCAGGGCCTGGCGCACTTCCGTGCGCTGGTTGTGGTGGGTGCGCACTTCTTCATCGAGGTTGGTGTCGAAGAAGTGATACTGGTTGCGCCCCGTCAGTTTCGCCTGGTAGACGGCGTGGTCGGCGTGGCGCAGCAGGCTTTCCGTATTCAAGTCCTTGCCCGCGTAGACGGCGATGCCGACGCTGGCCGTCATGTGCAGCGCCTGCTGGTCGCACTGGTAGGGGCGGCTCAGTTCCTGCATCAATTGCGTGATGTTCTGTTCGATGCTGGCGATGCTGGCCTGGCCGCACAGCAGCATGACGAATTCATCGCCGCCCAGGCGTGCCGCGTAATGGATCTGGCCCGTAAAACCGTGCAGGCGGCCGGCCACCTGCTTGAGGATTTCATCGCCCACCTCGGCGCCGTAGCGGTCGTTGATGGCCTGGAAGTGATCGAGGTCAAACAGGCACACGGCCAGCAGGCGCTGGCGTTCGCGCGCGAGGAACAGTTCCTGTTCGAAGCGGGCGGCCAGCGCGGCACGGTTGGGTAAGCCCGTCAGCACGTCATTATAGTTTTGCCACGACAGCTTTTGCAGCGCCTGCTGCATGTGCACGGTTTCGTTCAGCTGTTCGCCCAGCTGGCGCTGGCTGGTCTTCAACGAGTTCAACAATTGTTCGATATCGCCGGCCATGCCGTTGAACGACTGCGACACGGCTAGCGCTTCGGGCGTGGCGCCGGCGGCCAGGCGCACGGCAAAGTTGCCTTCGCGGAAGCGGTCGGTCGCGTGCACGAAGCGCGCCAGCAGCTTGCGGTGCGACGCCAGGATCAAGCCCAGCAGGAGGAAGACCAGCACGATATTGATGGTGCTGAGAACGGCCTGCTCGCGCACCCTGTGCCACACCTGCGCCAGGGGCAGGCCGGGCGTGTAGTGCAGGTCGAGGATGCCGTCGCCGCCGTCCGGCAGCGCCACGGTCAGGCGGCTGCGGATGGACGTGATGCCGGTCAGGCGCGCGAACCAGGCCGGCGCTCCGTCGGCCAGGGTATCGGCCAGCCTGCCGTCGGCCAGCACCTCGACATGCCCGCCGGCCGTGTCCCAGCGCGCGGAGGCGAGGCTGCGGTTCAGCGGCAGGGCGCTGCGCAGCACTTGCCGCACGCTGTCGTGCACCGCCAGCCGGTCCGCATGCACGGCCAGCGGCAGCACGCTATTGGCCAGGAACAGGTCGAGTTGCCGCGCATCGCTCTGGTAGCGCGCATTGGCCAGCGCCGTCTCCGTACCGAGCAAGGCGTGATAGCGAACGGCGGAAACGGCGAGTATCAGGAAGAAAATAGGAATGAAGAGGCGGGAGTACATGCCCATCCGCATCCATGAAGATAATATTTTCCCAAAGACTGGCATCGTTTTTTGATCGATATCTGCGAATAATTATGCAAACATTATCACCGAAATTTGCTATTGGAAACACAATATTGATATCAAGCATGAAATAAATGCGGATAGCTTGATTTCAGCGATTACTGTTTTTAATCAAATCGTTGAATCGCTATTCCTGTAGCAATTGCCGAATGTCGGCCGCCAGGCTGGCCGGCTTGCTGGCCGTCGCGTAGCGGCGAAACACGCTGCCATCCTTGCGCACCAAAAACTTGGTGAAATTCCATTTGATCGACTGCGTGCCCAATATGCCGGGCGCCGCCTGTTTTAATTGCGCAAATACGGGATGGGTATGCGGGCCATTCACGTCGATCTTGGCAAACAGGGGAAAGGTGACGCCGAAGTTTTTTTCGCAAAAGGCGCCGATCTCCGCGTTCGACCCCGGTTCCTGCTGGCGGAATTGATTGCAGGGAAAACCCAGCACGACCAGGCCCTGGTCGTGGAATTCGCGGTACAGCGCTTCGAGCCCCTGGTATTGCGGCGTGAAACCGCAGGCGCTGGCCGTGTTGACGATCAGCAGTACCTTGCCTTTGTAGCGCGCCAGGTCGATCGGCGTGCCATCGAGCGCCTCGGCCTGGAAATCGTGGATGCTGGTCATGTCAGAGGAGTCCCAGTTTGGTGGCGCCCGTTTGCGGGGCCGGTTCCGGCGTCATTGCGCCCTTGAGTTTGATCGTCAGGCGCAGGTCGTTGACGGAGTCCGCATTGCGCAGCGCGTCTTCATGGCTGATGGCGCCCGCTTCGTGCAGGTCGAACAGGGCCTGGTCGAAGGTTTGCATGCCATGCTCGCGCGACTTCTTCATCAATTCCTTGATCTCGTGCACCTGGCCCTTGAAGATCAGGTCGCTCATCAGCGGCGAGTTGAGCAGGATTTCCAGCGCCGCCTTGCGCCCGCCGCCTTCCTTGTTGGGGATCAGCCGCTGCGAAATCATGCCCTTCAAATTCAGCGACAGATCCATCAGCAACTGCTGGCGCCGCTCTTCGGGGAAGAAATTGATGATGCGGTCCAGCGCCTGGTTGGCGTTGTTCGCGTGCAGGGTGGCCAGGCACAGATGGCCCGTCTCGGCGAATGCGATGGCGTGGTCCATGGTGTCGCGGTCGCGGATTTCACCGATCTGTATCACGTCGGGCGCCTGGCGCAGGGTGTTTTTCAGGGCCGTGGCCCAGTCGTCCGTATCGACGCCCACTTCGCGCTGGGTGACGATGCAGTTGCCGTGCGGATGGATGAATTCCACGGGGTCTTCGATGGTGATGATGTGGCCATGGCTGTGCGCGTTGCGGTGGCCCAGCATGGCCGCCAGGGTGGTCGACTTGCCGCAGCCCGTGGCGCCCACCATGATGACGAGGCCGCGCTTGCTCATCACGATGTCTTGCAGGATGGCGGGCAAACCGAGTCCCTCCAGGGTGGGGATGGCGGTATTGATCAATCGCAAGACCATGCCTGCCTGGCCCATCTGCACGAAGGCGGACACGCGGAAACGCCCGAGTCCTTCCGGGCTGATGGCGAAATTGGCTTCGCGGCTGGACTCGAACTCGGCCGCCTGGCGCGCGTTCATGACGGCGCGCACGTAGCCGGCCGCCTGCTGCGCGGTGAGCGCGCCGCCCGCCAGCGGCGTCAGCTTGCCGTCGAGCTTGATGGCGGCGGGAAAGCCGGCCGTGATGAACAGGTCGGAGCCGGCTTGTGCGCGCATCTGCGCCAGCAGCGCGTGCATGGCGCCATAGTGTTCGTGCGTCGTCTGCATCGCTTATCCGGGGAAGTTTTCAGGCGACTTGGCGGCCGAGCGGGCCGTTTCCGCCGAGATGGTGCCGCGCCGCACCAGGTCGGCGAGGCACTGGTCCAGCGTCTGCATGCCCACGTTGCTGCCCGTCTGGATGGCCGAATACATTTGCGCCACTTTCGCTTCGCGGATCAGGTTGCGCACGGCCGGCGTGGCCAGCATGATTTCATGCGCGGCCACGCGGCCCGCGCCGTCCTTGGTTTTCAGCAAGTTCTGCGAAATGACGGCTTGCAAGGATTCGGACAGCATGGCACGCACCATTTCCTTTTCCTCGGCGGGGAAGACGTCGATGATGCGGTCGATCGATTTCGCCGCCGACGAGGTGTGCAGGGTGCCGAACACGAGGTGGCCCGTCTCGGCCGCCGTCAGCGCCAGGCGGATGGTTTCCAGGTCGCGCAATTCGCCCACGAGGATGACGTCCGGGTCTTCGCGCAGGGCCGAGCGCAGCGCGTTGCTGAACGAATGCGTGTGCGAACCCACCTCGCGCTGGTTGATCAGGCATTTCTTCGGTTCATGCACGAACTCGATCGGGTCTTCGATGGTCAGAATGTGGTGGTTCTGCCGCTCGTTGACGTGGTTCACCATGGCCGCCAGGGTGGTCGACTTGCCCGAACCCGTCGGCCCCGTCACCAGCACGAGTCCCCGCGGGCGCATGGCCAGCTCGCCGAAGATGCGCGGCGCGTTGAGGTCTTCCAGGGTCAGCACTTTTGAGGGAATCGTGCGCAGCACGGCCGAGGCACCGCGCTCCTGGTTGTAGGCGTTGACGCGGAAGCGGGCCAGGCCGGGAATCTCGAACGAGAAATCGCATTCCAGCGCTTCTTCATACGCCTTGCGCTGGCTGTCGTTCATGATGTCGTAGATCATGCTGTGCACTTCCTTGTGCTCGAGCGGCGCCACGTTCAGGCGGCGCACGTCGCCGTTGACCCGTATCATCGGCGGCAGGCCGGAAGACAGGTGCAGGTCGGAAGCCTTGTTGCTGACGGAGAAAGCGAGTAGTTCGGAGATGTCCATTTATAATCCCTGTGCCTGCATTGATGGGCTGGCGCACCGTGCCGCCGCCCCTATACACTAGAAAATGATTATGTCCACAATCGAACAGAACTTGCAAGCCGTGCGCGACAGTATTGCGCAGGCGGCCCTGGAGGCGCGGCGCGCCCCTGGTGACGTGACCCTGCTGGCCGTCTCGAAAACCTTCGGCGCGGACGCCGTGCTGGCGGCCGTGCGCGCTGGCCAGGCGGCGTTTGGCGAAAATTATCTGCAGGAAGCGCTCGACAAGATCGCAGCGGTGAAGGCGGCCGCGCCGGAGCATGCGCTGGCCTGGCACTTCATCGGCCCCATCCAGAGCAACAAGACGCGCCCCATCGCCGAACATTTTGACTGGGTGCATACGGTGGAACGGGAAAAGATCGCCGCGCGCCTGTCCGAGCAGCGTCCGGCCGGCTTGCCGGACCTGAATATCTGTCTGCAAGTCAATATCAGCGGCGAAGCCAGCAAGAGCGGTGTGACGCCCGCCGAATTGCCGGCGCTGGCGCATGCCGTGGCGCGGCTGCCCCGTCTGCGCCTGCGCGGCCTGATGGCCATTCCCGAGCCGGAAACGGATGTCGCCCTCCAGCGCCGGGCTTTTGCGCAATTGCGCGCGCTGTACGACCAATTGAAGGCGGACGGCCTGGCGCTCGATACCCTGTCGATGGGCATGTCGGCCGACTTGCGCGCCGCCGTGCTGGAAGGCGCCACCATCGTGCGCGTGGGCAGCGCCATCTTCGGTTCCCGCAACTATTCCTGATGAAGAGAGAACAAGCATGACGACAGAATTGAATATCGCCTTTGTGGGCGGCGGCAACATGGCGGCCGCCCTGATCGCCGGCCTGGCGGGCAAGCTGACCCTGGGCGGCAACATCCACGTGATCGACCCGCACGCGCCCGCGCTGGAAAAACTGCAGGCGCAATTCGGCGTCACCACGGCGCTTGCTGCCGGCGACGCGCTGCGCGGCGTGGACGTGATCGTGTTGGCAGTGAAACCGCAAAGCATGCGCGACGTGGCGGCGCAATTGCTGCCCTTCCTCGACGGGGAGCGCGCGCCATTGATCCTGTCGATCGCGGCCGGCATCCGCGCGGCGGACCTGTCGCGCTGGCTCGGCGATTACCCGGCCATCGTGCGCTGCATGCCGAACACGCCGGCCCTGATCGGCATGGGCATCACGGGCATGGTGGCCAGCGGCGGCGTCAGCGAAGAACAGAAAAAGATGGCGGATGCCATCCTGCGCGCCGTCGGCCAGACCGTCTGGCTGGCTGACGAAGCCAAGATCGACCCTGTGACGGCCGTGTCCGGCAGCGGTCCCGCCTACGTGTTTTACTTTATCGAAGCGATGCAGCAGGCCGCCGCCGAGCTGGGCTTGACGCCGGAGCAGGGCACGCAGCTGGCCATCGCCACGTTTACGGGCGCGGCGCAGCTGGCGGCGAACTCCAGCGAACCCGTGTCCTTGCTGCGCGAGCGGGTCACGTCGAAAGGCGGCACGACGTATGCGGCGCTCACCAGCATGGAAGAGAGCGGCGTCAAGGCGGCCATCGTCAAGGGCATCAAGGCGGCCGCGCAGCGCGGGCGCGAGATGGGGGATGAATTAGGTAAATAAGTGGGTGAGTAGTTAGATCACCTTGACGGCGCGGCCGATGTATAAAATCGGCCCCGTCGGCCGGCCCGTGGGCGAGCCCGTTGCCGGTTCCAGCGTGATTTCAAACAGCTGCTCCGGCTGCAGCGGCGGCAGCTTGTCCAGGGTCAGCTTGAGGCTCTGCCCCGGCTTGACCAGGCCCAGCGAGACAGGCGCGCCCCAATCCTTGCCCTTGGTCCAGAATTGCAGGGCTTTTTGTTGCGGCACGGCCGTCGGCCCCAGCGGGATCAGGCTCAGGTCGCGGTTCTTGCCGCCGCGTCCACCCGCCTGCACGATCCACCCCGGCGATTTATCCTGCGGCGCCACCAGCACCACCAGGTAGCCGGGTCCGCTTGGCGCTTGCAGCTGCACGGCAACGAGCACAGCCAGCGCGGCCGTGGCCGCCAAGCCGCCACCGGCCAGCACCCGCCAGAAGGCCAGGCTGTTCCACCATGCCCGCCAGCCGCCCGCCTGTCGCACGGCCGAAGGCGTCAACAGGCTGGCGCTGATGCGCGGCCACAGTTGCGCGGACGGCGTTTCTGCTGGCGCCAGCGTCGTCAAGGGCAGCAGACGCCGTTCCCAGGCATCGACGGCATCGCGCAAGGCGGCGTCGCGCGGCAAGCGCTGTTCCACTTCCGTACGCTTGGCCAGCGCCAGGGTACCGAGCACGTATTCGCTGGCCAGCCGCTGCAATTCCTCGTCGCTATTGATCATCCCATGCACTCCCGCAAGGCGGCCAGGCCACGCTTGACCCATGCCTTGACGGTTCCCAGTGGCGCTTGCAGGCGCTGCGCGATTTCACTGTGGGAACAGCCATCGACATAGGCGTACAGGATGCTGTTGCGCTTGGATTCGTCCAGGTGGCCGAGGCAATCGTGCAGCTTGCCCATGTTCGCCTGAAGGGCGTAGGCGTCCGAGGTGGCGTCGGCATCGTCGCCTTGGCGTTGGTGCAGCAGGGTTTCCACGGTATCCTCGTCGGCCGATATTTCATGGGCGCGGGCGCGCGCCACGTTCAGCGCCTGGTGCCGCACCACCACATAGATCCAGCCCTTGCCGCTGCCGCGCGTGGCGTCGAAGCTGCCGGCGCGGCGCCAGATGTTCAGGAAGGCGTCGTGCAGCACGTCTTCGGCCAGCGCCCGCTGGCGGACGATGCGCAGGGCCACACCGAGCAGGTAGCGGCTTTCCTGCTGGTACAGGCCGTGCAATGCCTGCTGCTCGCCCCGGGCGCAGGCGCGCAGGGCGGCATCGTAATCGTAGGGGGCGGCTTGGGCTGGCAAGGTTGGCGCAATCGTCAAGGATGAACGGTTAGCAAGTTTTTCATGCCAAGTATAGGCCAGAAACCCGCTTGCCAACCGTTGTTTTCCTGTTTCACAACGCCTAACAAAACCGTCGCGAGCGGAAGGGAGAGGTGGCTAAGAAGCGCAACCGTACTCTAGTACGGTGAGCATCGCAGGCCGCCTATCCCGACGCGCAGCAGGTTTTGATAGGTGTCGTTACGCGGCTTTCCAGAAGATGTAGTCGGCCTGGTAGGGCACCCACTGTTTGGCGCCGATGCTTTCCATGCCGCAGGGGCTGCTTGGCGCCACGCCGCCGCTGGTGGCCACGCGCTGGATGTAGCTGACGCCCTGCATGGCGCCGCGGCCCGTGGCCGGGTTGGCTTTCACCAGCTGATACGGGATGTTGCCCGCGCCGGCCGGTGCCACGGCCACCTGCGTCGCCGTCACTTTCGAGCCGTCCAGATTGGCCCAGGTGGCGGGTGGGCCGACATAGGTGCCGACCTGCATGCCGCTGCGGTCGTTCAAGGCCGCGTCAGGGCCCACGAAGACCCATTCATGGCCCGTCATGTCTTTTTTCGCCTTGCATTCGTAGGCGATCTTGCCCACGCCCACCGTCTGCATGGCGACTCGATGGCCATCGGGCACCTTGACGGCGTTCGGCAATTGTTCCTGCGAATAGCGGGCGCTCATGGGGGCACAGGCGGCCACGAGCAGGGCGGCGCACAGCACGGTGAGTGTAGGGGCGGTATGGCGTGGGGCGATGGTGGCAAGCATGGCGAACTCCTGGTAGTTGGCTCAACCGGCTGGTTGATACCATTACTACGCATGGGCCTGCCATTTGGATGCAGCCAGAAAAAAATAGTTTACGGCGGCGTGTCTTTCCTGCTGAACCGCCGCGCCAGCGCCAGCACGACGGGCAGGGCGGTCGTCGCGTGCTTGAGCAGCGCGCCGCTGGCCCGCAACAGGGGCAGGACGCGGCGCGGGCGCACGAGCAGCAGGCCCAGCACGGCGCCCCCTAGCATCAGGGGAATTTTAAAACGCGTGGCCAGGGTGTGGCGCAGATTGCCGCCCGTCAAAGGTTCCAGCAACTGGCGCGTCTGCACGCCCAGGGCCAGGCGCTGCAGCGCGCATTCGGCCAGCAGCGCGTCGCGCCGCTGCGCCAGGCTGGCGGCCGTGTGGACATGCGACAACTTGGTGGGATGCGTGGTCATGGCCGCTCCGCTCCCCGGCGGGCCAGCAATTGCAGCTCGTCCAGGTCTTTGTTCAGCTCGGAAAGTGTGAAGGACAGCAGTTTCGGCTTGCTGCGGAAGCTGGCGCGCACGCCCAGCAGGGTGGCGATGGCGGCGGCGATGAAGACGGCGGCCGTGATGGCGATGGCGGCGATGCGGTGCGTGTCCCAGAACAGCACGATGACGAGGAACACGATCAAGACCAGGCCGACAAACAGGCACAGCAGTGCCAGCATGGCCAGCGCCAGATAGGACAGGAAGCGCAGCGACTCTTCTTCCATTTCCACGGCCGCCAGGGCCAGACGGGTCTGGACGATGGCGGCGAGGGTCGCTGCGACTTGGGCGACATGGTGCACGATAGCCATATGCTGCCTTTCGCGTCAGGGGAGACGGCTTGCGCCGTCGGTGCTACCTAGCGGCGTGACGAGGAAAGCAGCAGGCCGAACAGCACGCCAACGACGGCGCCCGCGCCCACGGCTTTCCAGGGATTGTCCTGCACGTATTCGTCGGTGGCCTTGGCCGCCTTCTTGGTGCGTTCGAGCAAGTCCTCTTCCAGCTTGATCAAGTCTTTCTTGGCCGTTTCCAGGGTGGCGATGAACTTGTCCTTGACGGCCTTGACACTCTCGCCCGTCTGATCCTTGGCGCCATCGAGCCAGCCTTCCGCTTCATTGATGACGGTTTTCAAGTCGCCGACCAGTTTGTCGCGGGCCTTGTCGGCGTCGGCGAGGAGGTTGTCGCTGCTGGATTTTCCGGTATGTATCGAGCTCATGTATTACCTCATGGAAGTGAAACTGCACAGTGAAATACCAGTGTAGGCAGCTGCGGCCAGGCTGGTCTTGCGCCGCCTCAAGGGCTGCTGGGGCGCAAGAATCATTGCTTAACGGAACGCAAAGTCCAGCACCACGCCCGCAAACACCGCTGCTCCTAGCCAGTTATTATGCCGGAATGCCGCAAAACACGGCATCCGCTCGCGTGCGCGGATCAGGGTGTAGTGGTAAACGGCGCAGCCGGCCGCCACCAGCAAGCCCGCGACGTACCAGTAACGCAAGCCCAGGTACCAGCCGCATGCCAGCCACAGCAGCAGGAAAACGGCATAGCAGGCCATGACGATGGCCACGTCGTAGCGGCCAAAGGTGATGGCCGACGTCTTGATGCCGATTTTTAAGTCGTCGTCGCGGTCGACCATCGCGTATTCCGTGTCGTAGGCGACGGCCCAGAAGACATTGCCCACCAGCAGCAGCCAGGCGACGACGGGCACGGTATCCGTGATGGCCGCAAAGCCCATGGGGATGCCGAAGCCGAAGGCGATGCCCAGATACGCTTGCGGGATGGCAAAGAAGCGCTTGAAGTAGGGATAGGTGCCGGCGATGATGACGGCGGCCACCGACAATTGCTTGGTCAGCGCATTCAGGGGCAGGATCAGGCAAAAGGCCAGCACGGTGAGCACGCCGGCCACGGCCAGCGCTTCCTTGCCACTGATGCGTCCGCTGGTGATGGGACGGTCCGCCGTGCGCTTGACGAACTTGTCGATATCCTGGTCGGCGTAGTCGTTGATGGCGCAGCCTGCCGAACGCATCAGGAAAGTGCCGAGGGTAAAGATGAGCAGCAGCCGCCAGTCCGGCACGCCCTGCTGCGCCAGCCATAGCGCGCACAGGGTAGGCCACAGCAGCAATACGGTACCGATAGGCTTGTCCAGCCGTATCAGGCGGAAATACAGCGCCAGCTTGTTCATGGAAGACTCGATCTTGTTGAAGAGAAAGGTCGATTATCGCAAATAGTATGTCAATGTACTATTTTGCGCCTGGGGCGCTAGTCTTCGTCGTCGCAGAGCTGCGTAATCCCGGGCAAGTTGCAGCTGGCGATGGCCGCGCACAGGGCGTCGATGGCGGCCTTGCGCGTAAAACTCTTGCGCCACAGCATCACCACCCGGCGCGACGGCACGGGGTCGGCGAAGGGCCGGTATGCGAGCATGCCGTCGGTGGCGTGCATATTGGCGACGGAGGCGCGCGGCAAGACCGTCAGGCCGATGCCGCTGGCCACCATGTGGCGGATGGTTTCCAGCGAGGAACCTTCAAACGTGCGTTGCATGCCATTGCCGGGCGAAGAAAAACGCGCCATTTCGGGGCACACTTCCAGTACCTGATCGCGGAAGCAGTGGCCGTTGCCCAGCAGCAGCATGGTTTCCGATTTCAGGTCTTGCGCGGCGATTTTTGCGCGCGCCGTCCATGGATGGTGGCGCGGCATGGCGACGACGAACGGTTCGTCATACAGTTCCTGCATGGCCATGCCGTGTTCGGGCAGGGGCAGGGCCATGATGGCCACGTCCAGTTCGCCCTGGCGCAGCAATTCGAGCAGGCGAACCGTGAAGTTTTCCTGCAAGATCAAGGGCATTTGCGGTACCTGGTCTATCATGGCCTTGACCAGGGGCGGCAGCAGGTAGGGGCCGATCGTGTAGATCACGCCCAGGCGCAGGGGGCCGGCCAGCGGGTCCTTGTTTTGCTTGGCGAGTTCCTTGATGGCGGCCGTCTGTTCCAGCACGCGTTCGGCTTGCGCGATGATCTGCGCGCCCAGGGGCGTGACGGAGATTTCCGCGCCGCCCCGTTCGAACAGGACCACGCCCAATTCGTCTTCGAGTTTCTTGATGGCCACTGACAGGGTGGGCTGGGCAACGAAGCAGGCTTCGGCGGCATGGCCGAAGTGCTTCGCTCGCGCGACTGCAACGATATATTTCAGTTCAGTCAGTGTCATAGGGTGATTGGAACACAGGAAGTACTTACTTGCAATGAATGAAAGGTGGCGCAAACGTGAAACTGTGGCGCCGATGGCGTATTGTAGCGGATCGCCCCCTATAATGCGGGACCGGGCGGCGGAAGGAGAGGGCGATGGAACTGCGGATGCAGGCGCTGGAAGCGGCGATTAATTACTGGCGTGCCAGGCAACCGGCGCGCGGCAATGAATATGCGCTGTCGCTACCCGTCAGCCGCCTGGCCGGCGTGTATGCGCTGATGATTTACTACAGGCAAGATCACATCGCCGAAGAGGCCCTGGACCCGGCCGTCGTGGCCCTGATCGACGCCTGGCGCCGGGATGCCGGCGGCATCCAAGGCGATAGCCACGCCTGAGTGCGACCATGGCGTGACCCTATTTAACCCAACCAGAGATATCCATGCCTGACTTTGAAAACAAACTGTGCGGCCGTGACGAACTGCGCGCCCGCGCCGCGGCGCTGCCGAAACCGGTGGTGGTGACGAACGGCGTGTTCGACATCCTGCACCGCGGCCACGTGACCTATCTGGCGCAGGCGCGCGCGCTGGGCGCCTCGCTGATCGTTGCCGTGAATACCGATGCCTCAGTGAAACGCCTGGGCAAGGGCGACGACCGTCCCCTGAACAACTGCGAAGACCGGATGGCCGTGCTGGCCGCGCTGGAAGCGGTGAGCCTGGTCGTGCCGTTCTCGGAAGACAGCGCCCTGGAAGTGGTGCAGGAAGTCCAGCCGGAAATCTATGCCAAGGGCGGCGACTACGACATGTCGGCCATTCCCGAAGGCAAGGCCGTGCTGGCATATGGCGGCCAGGCCGTGGCCATCGATTTCGAGCATGACCGCTCGACCACCAAGTTGTTGACGAAAGTGCGGACGCAGCAGGGCTGAGGAACGTCGTCAATGTTTCCATACAGATAAAAAGACGTTACTATGAGAACTGCCAGGGCTGCGACTTCGTTGCGTCAGCCCCAGCGCGTTACACCGTCTGATATGCATTGCTAGTCATAGAAAATAAATGGATCATAAAACTTCTGGGGATTGGCCACTGCCTTCCGGCGTCTGGCATGTGGATGACGAGGGCGCGTGGACCATGCAGCGCAGCGCGGACGGCCAGAACGTCTCGCCCTTGGTGAGCCATGCCGATATCGGCAAGCTGATGCTCGCGCGGCGCCTGCCCGCAGCCGCAGGCGCGCCCGTGCGGGAGTTGCCGCCCGAATTCGCGTTCGACCCCGCGTCTGGCGCGGCCTTGCAAGTGCCGCCCGACACTTCCGTCACGCCGCCCTGGGTGCCGCCCTACGGCGCCTACCCCGTCAGCGACGTGCCGCCGGCCGGCCCGGCCGGCTTGCGCCAGGCCAGCGTGCCCCTGAAACTGGCCGACCAGCGCGCGCGTGAAGAGCATGCGCAGGCCGATGCCTCGCTGCCCATGCCGCCGCCCGGCGAATACGAATTCTTTTCCGCCCGCTTCGGCACCAGCGCGCCCGCGCTGCTGGCGCTCGATCCGCGCAAGGCCGTCTTGCACGCCTGGCTGCCCGCCTCGAAACGCTGGCTGACGCTGGACCCCGACTATGGCAGCTTGCTGGCCGAATCGGACCTGGCCCACGGCGCCTGGCGCGCCGAGCTGGTGCCGGAGTTCAATAGCGTGCTGGTCTTGCCGACCAGCCACGGCCTGGCCTGCATCCGTCCCGATGTGCCTTCGCTGACCTACGTGGTCGAGCACGTGGGCGGCGCGCCGTGCGCGGCCGCGCCCGTCTGGTTCCAGAACCGCCTGTGGGCGCCCCTGCGCGACGACGATGGCCGCATCCGCTTCGTCAACCTGGACGCCGCGCAAAAGCCGGGCAGCGACGTGCTGCTCGACGGCCTGGTTGAGCTGGGCGCCGTCAGCGCACCCGTCGCCTACAACCGCATGGCCGTCTGGCCTTGCGCCAACGGCCAGCTGCGCTTGCAGCTGCAGCCGGACGGCAACGTGGCCGCCTCGTTTACGCCGTGGCCCGAAGGACTGGTGCCGCACTTCGAATTCGGCAGCCCGTACGTGTCGCGCGATGGGGGACTGTGGCAGCTGTGCTTCGAGCGCAGCCGCGGCACCTATGTCTACGTGAAACTGGGCGCGCAGTCCGAACGGGCCGACGCGCTGGCCCCGCGCCTGTGTTCGGGCAGCTTCAATTACCGCTTCGCCACCAAGCTGAAAACGGCGCCGTGGGAAGAGCCGGAACACGGCGACGATGGCGGCAAGAACCAGGCCGTCATGCCGCTGCTCGAATCGAATGCTGGCAACAGCGTCTTCGGCGTGAAGTTCGCCACCAGCGCCGGCCTGTCGAGCGTGCTGCGCTCGAACGAGCGTCTGGCGGCGCAGCTGGTGCAGGACGACGAGTTGCGCGAAACCGTGTTTCACACTTTCGCCGTCAGCGAGCCGTGGCGCCTGCGCTTGTTCGTGCACGAAGGCACGCTGTGGGCGTATCACCCGCTGCTGTCGCGCATCGATGGCTGGGCCTTGCAGGCATGAAAGCGCGCGTCCTGATCGCGGCCTGCGCCGCCTTGCTCAGTGCGGCCGGCGTGCAGGCAGCCGGCATCCAGCAAGCTTTTCTCGTGCAAAACTCGGGTTGGATGGAGCCGTTCTACACGGATGAGCATTCGCAGCTGAAAGCCCTGGTGGGCGCCGTGGCGCAGGCTGCCACGAGCCCGTCCGACAAAGTCTATACGCTGGCCTTCAGCCAGAGCAGCGGCAGCAATGTGTCGCCCGCGCTGATCGGCCAAGGGCAGGGCGGCGCCGGCGTGGCGGGCCAGCTGGCCAGTCTCGGCCTGGCGCGCAAGAGCGCGGGCGGCGCGCTGGCCGACACGGACTTCCAGGAAGCCGTGACCAAAACCATCACGGGCCCGTTCCAGTCCGCGTCCGGCATCGTGTGGATATTTACCAATAACAAGAACAGCCCCAACAACGACAGCCAGACGGCCGAGCGCAACCGCGACTTTTACCGCTTGCTGCACCTGGAGCCGTCGATCACCAAGACGGTGGTGTTTCCGTTGCGCATGCCCGTGCAGGGCAAGCTGTACAGCGCCAAGGGCTTGATGGTGTATGCGCTCGCGTATGGCCAGCCGGCCTCCGAGGCTTTGAACCGCATCCTGGCCGAAGGGCGGCTGTCGCAAGTGCTGACGCGCCCGCCCGCGCGCTTGAAACCGGTGGACCAGGATGCCGTGCGCATCGTGCCCCAGTCCGTCAAGAACAGCGCCAATGTGCACGCCAGCCTGGGCCGCGACGGGCGCACCATCGTGCTCGACGTCGATGCGGCCAAGCTGGTGCCGCAAGTGGTGCTGCAGGCATCCTTGCAAAACATGTTTTTCCCGTACGTGATCGACAGCGCCAAGGTGCACGCCAGCCTGGCCGGGCAGAACGCGCCCCTGCACGTGGCGCCGGATCAGATCCGCCAGCTGCAGCCGGGCGCCAGCCAGTCCGTGCAGGTACAGTTCGCGCTGCCGATGGCGCAGATCCCGTCGCCGTGGTCGGCGCAGGCGATCGCCGCCATGGGCAAGCAGGTGCTGCTGCCGATGCGGGCGCAGGTGGGCTTGTCGGAACAGCGGCTGGCACTGGCGTCCAGCTTTGGCAAGGATTTGCAGGAACTGTTCCCTGGCGACCCGATTTCAGGCATGTTCACGCCGCCCGACAGCGTGCGCGCGTCGCAGGCGACGATACCGTTGCTGGTGCGCATACAGTATCCGCTGCTGCCCGTGCTGGTGATACTGGGCGGCGTGCTGGCGCTGGTGCTGGGAGTGCTGGTGCTGGGCCTGGTCAGCACGCGCGCCACGCGCTACAAGGTAATGGCCGACGGCGTGCAGCGGCAAGTGTTGTTGAAGCCGTTCAAGAGCGTGCAGATCCGCGACGATGACGGCCGCGACATTGGCGAACTCAAGCGTGGCCTGGGCAAGCCGTCCGTCGTGCGCGTGGCCGAAGGCCATGCCTTGAGCCTGGCCTGACAAGTATTTTTTTTTAAACTATTCAAACCCATCAGAGGCATACCATGGCGCAAGACACTCCAAAAGACAACACAGGTTTCACTTTGCCGGCCCCGGTAACGGCCCCGGCATCGGCGCCGCCCGCCGCGGACGCTGCCGCCGCGGCCAGCGCCGCCACCGCAACGACCGAAGCGGCGCCCGCGTTTGACGCCGCCGGCACGACCGATACCTCGTCGCGCGACACCCTGGTCGGCGGCGTGGTGCTGTTGCTGCTTTTCATCGCCTTTTTCTTTGCCAAGAATGCCTACGCGAATGGCCTGGTGGCCAAGCGCGTGCCGCCGAACAAGGCCAATGCCTCGGGCTGGTGGCTGTTCATCTTCCTGGCCAGCCTGGCGACGGGTGTCGTGCTGGCCGCCGTGAACGCGCATAAATTCCTCGCGCCATTGTTCATGGGCCCGCTGGTGCTGGTGGGCCTGGTTGCCCTGTTGTTGACCTTTACTTCCAGCCGCCGCTAAGAACACGCCGTTGCACGCATCATCGAAGGAATCACCATGGCAGAGAACCTGAACCAAACCATCACCGGCGGCGCCAGCGAGCGCAAGCAGGACAAGATCATCGAACTGCGCCCGACCCTGTTCATCGGCATCGGCGGCACGGGCATGCAGGTGCTGATGCGCGTGCGCCGGCGCATCCTCAATACCCTGTGGGGCGGCGCGGGCAACCGCACGCGCATCGAGGGCCTGGCCGACTTTCCCATCGCGCAATTCATCCATTTCGACCTGGACAATGGCGCCGTGATCGAAAGCGGCGAGTCGCAGGCGAAGGACTTGCAGTTCGACCAGGTGAAGTTCACGGACGATGACAAGGTGGTCGAATCGTTCGACATGGACAAGTACAGCCGTGATGAAGATTCCTTGGAAAAATATCCGCACATCAAGGAATGGCTGCCGCTGACGCCGCAGCGCATCCGCGAATTGCGTTTCGATATGAGCAGCGGCGCCGGCCAGATCCGCGCCGTGTCGCGCCTGTATTTCTTCGACAAGTACGCGAAGATCCGCGACAAGATCCGCTTGAAGTTGAAAGCCTTGAAGGCGGGCCTGTCGCACGAGCGCCAGCTGGCCGAACTGGGCTTGCGCATGGAAACGAACCGTTTCCGCATCGTCATCGTCGGTTCCGTGGCGGGCGGCACGGGTTCCGGCTCCTTCCTCGACATGGGCTTGCTGGCGCGCTGGCTGGCGCGCAGCGAAGTGGGCGCGGCCGACGTCGAGCTGATGCTGTTCTTGCCAACCGGCTACACCAAGGCCAACAAGGACCGGGTCGAGGCCAACGGCTATGCGGCGCTGATGGAGCTGGAATCGGCCATGATGGGCAACAAGGGCTATGTGGGCCGCTGGGATGCGTATGACCGCCCGGAACTGACGCGCGAGCCGTACAGCGAGGTGTACCTGATCGATTCGGGCAACCTGGCCCAGCAGCACACCAAGGATGTCAGCGACGTCTACCACATGGTGGCCGATTCGCTGTTCGAGGATTTCGCCTCCGCCGACTTCGCCCGCGCCAAGCGCTCGATCGCCGTCAACCAGGCGCAGCACAAGAACTCGCTGTACAACGCGCCCGTGCCGCAAGACCGCTTCGGCGACATGCGCCTGTATTTCTCGAAACGTTTCTCCTCGTTCGGCATGGCCGTGCTCGATACGCGCCAGGAAGCGGCGCGCGACGAGCGGGCCCACCGCTGGGCCGGCGCCATGCTGCAGGCGTTCTTCGGCGTGGGCGGCACGGATGCGGGCGCCAACCGCGCCACGGATACGCAGCGTGATAACTTCCTCGCGGCTAATATGTTCCTGAAGGGCACGCCGTTCAGCGATTTCCCCGAGTTTTCCGACAAGAGCATCGAACTGAAGCGCTCCAGTGGCGACTTCATCGATTTCCGCGTCGTCGATGAATTGCTGGAAGACCGCCACGGCCACTTGCTGGCCGGCGTGGAAAACCGCGTCAACACGCGCATCAACGATATCCGCACGGGTTTCGACCGCAGCGAATGGCCGGCGCAGGTGCGCGATGCCATGAAGCACCTGGAGCGCGATGCCGTGCGCGACCAGGATTCCACGGCCGACACGACGGAAGACCGCATCAGCAAGCGCCGCCGCGAAGTGCTGGAAGACGTCAAGAAAGTCGTGCGCGACCAGCTGTATGGCTACCTGGACAACAAGGAATTCGGCGGCCTGGAATACGTGCTGTCGCTGGTGGAACAGATCAAGGACCGCATCGAGGCGCCGGGCAGCGGCTTGACGGCGCAGATCGGTAACAATGCCGAGCGTTACCGCGAAATCAAGGAAGCCGTGCGTTCGCGCGAATACGAGCGCCTGCTGAACAACCTGGAGCAGACGCGCAGCACCTTCGGCTTCCTCAGCAATGGTGAAAAGCAGGCGGGCGTGGTGATGGATCACCTGCGCACGGAAATGGCGAATGCGCTGAAATTCCACCTGCGCGCCAAGGCGGCGGACGAGTCCGTCATCCTGCTGGGCGAGCTGTCGCGCTGGCTGGGCAACCGGGTCGGCGTCGATGCGCAAGGCCGCGCGCAGTGGAATGGCCTGGTGGGCGAGCTGCAATCGGGCCGCGACGGCGTGCTGGCCATGCTGGCCGAATTGAAAACGGCCAATACCATCCTGCAAAAGGACCTGGACAAGGAACACGCGACCCTGATCGTCATTCCCGTCACGGAAAAAGACATCGCGCTGCCATCGGCGGCCACTTTGCGCCAGTGGGCCGACGAAGCGTTCAAGGACATGGGCGGCTCGAAAGCGCTGTTCCCCATGTTGGGCGAACCGGCGCAGCGGGGCGTGATCCTGGCCAAGGTGACGCGCATGGCCGAGAACATGATCGCCACGGCGGGCTTGATGGAAGGCGCGACGAGCACGCCCGATCCCCTGTTCGAGGCGCTGGAACAGATGGATGTGTCCGAACGCCTGGACCGCTTCCGCAAGCTGCTGGCCTGCTCCATGCCATGGATCGACGCCAACATGGCGGGCGACTTCACGGTCGTGTCGGACCAGTTCAAGTGCGTGATCGGCGTGGCCAACGCGGCCGCCTTCAAGGCGAAATTCGGCGCCGAGCTTGAATCGTGCGTGCCGACCCAGGTGGGCATCACGGTGAGCCAGCTGGAAATCGTCGAGACGGGCATCCGCGGGCGCGCCGTCTGCTATTGCGAGCTGGCCGGCGTGCCGATGACGGTGCTGCGCGGCCTGGAAGGCTGGCGCACCAGCTACCGCAAGGAAGGCGACAATGACAAGGCGCCGACCCACACGCATATCGATCCGACGCAATTCACGCACCCGATCGCGCCGAACACGGACGAGATGAAGCGCCTGGCGGAAGACTTCGGCGAATTCCTGCAAGCGATCATGCTGGGCGTGCTGACGCGCCACACGGGCCGAGTCGTGCCGCCGGGCCAGTACCAGTTTGCCGTCGAGCCGGGCGACTTGCGTCGCATCGGCAATGAGCGGGCCATCCGCCAGAACGGCATGCCGGCCTCGTACGAGAAGAATATCGCCCTGCGCATCGAGGAAAAATTGACGGCGCTTGACGCCGTGCAGACGGCCGCCATGGCGGCGCTGGCAAAATACTATGAACGCACGGTGTATGCGCCCAAGCTGGTGGCGCAGGCCGATGGTTCGCAGCTGCCGTACGTCGGTTTTGGCAGCGCCATTTCCGCCGAACTGGGCGCGCGCCTGCGCGAGTCGGCGCGCCGCAAGGGCATGGCCAGCGATGAGCTCGACCGCACGGTGCAAGCCTTGCTGGGACGGTTGAAGGAGTGGGCGAACGTCATCGGCGACTCCGACGGCGACGCCTACGACTGGGAAGTGCGCGAGCCGGAAGCGGACGGCCAGCCCCGTTTGAAATACGCGATCAAGGGGGAAATGCTGGAAGCGGGGCGCCTCGAGCAATTGCTGCGCCCGGCTGCCGCGGCGGCCGCCCCGGCGGCACCCGCGTTCGGCATGGCGCCGCCACCGCTGGGCGGCATGCCGCCGCCCCTGGTGGAATACCAGTATTTCCTGGGCATTAACGGCCAGCAGCAGGGGCCGTTCACGGCCCAGCAGGTCGTGCAGTACGTGCAGGCGGGGCAGGTCGTACCCGGCACCACCAAGGTGTGGCGCGCCGGCTTGCCGGCCTGGGTCGACCTGGCCCAGTTCCCCGAACTGGCGCCCTTGTTCCTCAGCGCGCCGCCACCGTTGATGCCGCCGCCCCTGGGTTAGTGCCGGAATGCTGGAATGACGTTGGAATGAAGGATTAGTTTTGGATATCTGCAACAAATGCAAGACGGGCCTGTGGACCGTTGTCAGCCATTGCCCGTACTGCGGGCAGGCGCAGGCTGGCGCTGCCCGGCCAGCCGCGGCCGTGCCGCCGCCGTTGCCGGCCGCGTCCGCGCCGAGGCCTGCGCCAGTAGCGCCGCCACCTGCGCCCAAGCC
>NZ_WFLJ01000018.1 GCF_009208735.1 Janthinobacterium rivuli
GCTGCCGCCGTCGCTGAAACGGCGCCGGAAACCGCCGCCGACAAGCCGGCCGAAGCACGTGCTACCCGCGGTCCGCGTCAGATGCGTGGCGTGCAGGCGGAGCGCGCATTGCGCCAGCCGCCGCGCGCCGAAGCGCCGCAGGCGGCCGAGACGGCTGCTGCCGCGCCTGCCGCCGAGCAAGCTGCGGCGCCTGTCGCCGACGTGTTCGATGCCGAAGGCAACCTCGTGTCCGGTCCACGCCTGCCGCGCGGTCCGCGCAACGACGTGCCGGGCGCCGGCAAGAATGCGGGCAAGAGCCGTAAAAAAGGCAAGGGCCGCCAGGCTGCGCCAGGCAAGGTCAGCGACGCCGACGCCGTGTTCTCGTTCGTCACCTCCGACGCTTTCGACAGCGAAGAAGGCGGCACGGGCCGCGTGCAAAAAGCGGCCGTACGCCGCGACCTGACCTCCGACGACGATGCGCCGAAGCTGCATAAGGTGCTGGCCGAAGCCGGTCTCGGTTCGCGCCGCGACATGGAAGACTTGATCATTTCGGGTCGCGTGTCCGTCAATGGCGAGCCGGCCCACATCGGCCAGCGCATCCTGCCGACCGACCACGTGCGCATCAATGGCAAGTTGATCCAGCGCCGCGTCAGCAAGAAGCCGCCACGCGTCTTGGTCTACCACAAACCGGCCGGCGAAATCGTCAGCCATAACGATCCGGACGGCCGTCCTTCCGTGTTCGACCGCCTGCCGACCATGAAGGCGGGCAAGTGGTTGGCCGTTGGCCGCCTTGACTTCAACACGGAAGGCTTGCTGCTGTTTACCACCTCCGGTGACCTGGCCAACCGCCTGATGCACCCGCGCTACGGCATCGACCGCGAGTACGCCGTGCGTACCCTGGGCGAGCTGGAAGAGGGCATGCGCCAGAAGCTGCTGGCCGGCGTCGAGCTGGAAGACGGCCTGGCGCAGTTCTCGAAGATCGCCGATGGCGGCGGCGAAGGCATCAACAAGTGGTACCGCGTGGTGATCGGCGAAGGCCGTAACCGCGAAGTACGCCGCATGTTCGAAGCCATCGGCCTGACCGTCTCGCGCCTGATCCGTACCCGCTACGGCGCCATGACCCTGCCGAGCGGCCTGAAACGCGGCCGCTGGGAAGAGATGGATGAAAACACCGTGCGCGACCTGCTGACCGCCTACGGCATCGAAAAGAAAATGCCGGCATCGGGCGACCCCCGTGCCGCTGGCGCCGCCAAGGGCCGCGAAGCGCGCAAGGCGAGCCGCGATGACGAGCCGAATGGCAACCGCATCGACGTGAGCAACCGCAACGCCGATCCGTTCCCGGTCGCGCCGCGTCGTGGCCAGCCGCAAGGCCAGTTTGCCCGCCCGCAAGGCCAGGGTCGCCCAGGCGGCGCCGGCCGTCCAGGCGATGCGCGTGGTCCGGGCCGTGGACAGCCGCAAGGCCCGTTCCAGGGTGGCCAGCCCCGCTCGTCGGCATCGTTCGAAGGTGCGCCGCAAGGCCGTGCTCCGCGCGCCGCCGGTCAGGGTCAAGGCCGTCCGGGTGGCGAAGGCCGCGCGCCGCAACGTGGTCCGCGTCAGCCCGATCCGCTGCAAACGACCTTCGGCTTCGCCAACACGGGTCCGCGCCGCAATGCCGGCGGTGGTGCCGGTGGTCAGGCGCGTTCCGGTGGCCAGCCGCGTGGCGGCATGGATCGTGGCGGCATGGATGGCATGCCGCGCCGCCGCAGCAAAGGTTAATTCGGAAGCGTTTCTTCTTGCGCGCCCGCCAATCTGCGGCGGGTGCGCGCTCTTGTAACTGTTGTAAGCCGGGCCGCTCCTTGCGTGCGGCATTGCGGCGAAGTTAATAAGAGGTTATAATCTGCAGCCTAATAAAAGTTCTCCGCAGGGTTGTTTGGTGGGGAGTGCTTTCATCTGGTTGGGGAAATACAAGAAGATGGGCAGATGCCCATTTTTTTTTTGTTGAACCGTTTGTAATGGCTCCGCAAGGGGCCATATATGACTTGAATGCGTGTTTTTGCATGTTGTAGGCGCCCGATGCGGCGCTGGCATGCCGAAAACGGGCCTTATTTCTGGAGAATTTCTTGCAGCAGTTGGGATTAATTGAAAAGACAGTTACAGGTCTGGGCTATGAGCTCGTTGATGTCGAACGTGCCGAGCGCGGACTGCTGCGCGTCTTTATTGATTTCAGCGCCGCCGATGCCGCTGAAAAAGGTCCGATCACGGTCGAAGACTGTGCCACGGTGAGTCACCAGTTATCGCATGTGTTGACGGTAGAGAACGTTCCTTACGAACGTCTCGAGATTTCTTCCCCGGGTCTGGATCGTCCGGTGCGCAAGCTGGAAGACTTTGTCCGTTTCGCAGGCCAGGAAATCATCGTCAAGCTGATGGTGGCGATGCCGGGTACGAACAACCGGAAATCGTTCCAGGGGATCTTGCAAGAACCCGTGGGCGATAAATTGTCGTTGGAATTTGAAGGTAAGGATGGTCCGGCGATGTTGGAGTTTACGCTCGCGGATGTGGATAAGGCACGCTTGGTGCCGCAGGTGGTTTTTAAGGGACGCAAAGCATGAGCCGCGAAGTTTTATTATTGGTTGACGCGCTGGCGCGCGAAAAAAACGTCGATAAAGATGTCGTCTTCGGCGCCCTCGAATTCGCGTTGGCGCAAGCCACGAAGAAACGGTATGAGGGTGAGGTAGACATCCGCGTTTCGATCGACCGCGAAACGGGCGAATTCGAATCGTTCCGCCGCTGGCACGTGGTGCCCGATGAAGCAGGCCTGCAATTGCCGGATCAGGAGATCCTGCATTTCGAGGCAAAAGAACAGATTCCCGATATCGAAGTCGATGACCACATCGAAGAGCCGATCGAATCCGTTGAATTCGGCCGCCGCTTCGCCCAGGATACCAAACAGGTCGTCCTGCAGCGCGTACGTGACGCCGAACGCGAACAGATCCTGGTCGACTTCCTGGAACGCGGCGATTCGCTCGTCACCGGCACCATCAAGCGCATGGAACGCGGCGACGCCATCGTCGAATCGGGCAAGATCGAAGCGCGTCTGCCACGCGACCAGATGATTCCGAAAGAGAATCTGCGTATCGGCGACCGTGTGCGTGCATTCATCTTGCGCATCGACCGCAACATGCGCGGCCCGCAAGTGATTCTGTCGCGCACCGCGCCGGAATTCATCATGAAGCTGTTTGAACTGGAAGTGCCGGAAATCGAGCAAGGCATGCTGGAAATCAAATCCGCAGCCCGCGATGCCGGCGTACGCGCCAAGATCGCCGTCTACACGGCCGACAAGCGCATCGACCCGATCGGTACTTGCGTCGGCATGCGCGGTTCGCGCGTGCAGGCCGTCACCGGCGAACTCGGTGGCGAACGCGTCGACATCGTGCTGTGGTCGGAAGATCCGGCGCAGTTCGTCATCGGCGCCCTGGCGCCGGCGAACGTGTCGTCGATCATGGTCGATGAAGAAAAACACGCGATGGATGTCGTCGTGGACGAAGAAAACCTGGCAATCGCGATCGGCCGTTCCGGCCAGAACGTGCGCCTGGCCTCGGACCTGACCGGCTGGAAGATCAACATCATGACGGCCGAAGAATCGGCTGACAAAGCTGCCCAGGAAACGGCTGCCGTGCGCATCCTATTCATGGAAAAGCTCGATGTCGACCAGGAAGTGGCCGATATTCTGGTGGAAGAAGGTTTCGCCAGTCTGGAAGAAATCGCTTACGTGCCAATTTCCGAAATGCTGGAAATCGAATCGTTTGACGAAGATACCGTCAATGAACTCCGTACCCGTGCGCGTGATGCGCTCGTGACCGAAGCGATTGCTTCGGAAGAGGGTCTGGAAGGCATGGACGAGGCGTTGGTCGGTCTGGAAGGCATGGACCGCATTACCGCCGGCAAGCTGGGTCTGGCTGGTATCAAGACCGTTGAAGCATTTGCAGCACTGGCATACGACGAATTTGGCGCAATCCTGGCCTTGTCTGCGGACCGTGCGCGTGAACTGATTACAAGTGAATTTAAAGATGTGACCGACGATGAGATGAAGTTGGTTGACTCGAAATACGACGATCGTGCCAAGGCGTTGCAAGCCAAGGCATGGAGTCTGGCCGAATCCGCAAAGGCTTAATTTGAGTATCTTTATCATCTCCGCGACACATAGAAAAGAGGACTGAATGGCGAGTAACAACGTAGCCCAATTTGCCACCGAACTGAAGATGCCTGCAGATTTGCTGCTGACGCAGCTGCGTTCTGCCGGCGTCGAGAAAAGTTCGACGTCAGATCCATTGTCGAAAGATGATAAGGACAAGCTTTTGGATCATCTGCGCCGCACACACGGCGCAGCGGCTGACACAGAAAAGAAAAAAATCACCGTGACCCGCAAGGAAACGACTGAGATCAAGCAAGCTGACGCCACCGGCAAATCGCGCACCATCCAGGTGGAAGTGCGCAAGAAACGCACTTTCGTCCAGCGTGACGAAGCTGCGCCGGTCGCAGCAGAACCGGTCGCGCCTGCCGCACCGGTGATCGATCCCGCCGACGTGGCGCGCCGTGAAGAAGAAGCCCGTAAACAGGCTGAACTGATCGCCCGCCAGGAAGCCGATCTGCGCGAAAAGCAAGAACGTCTGGCCAAGCTCGACGCGGAAAAAGAAGCCCAGGCGAAAGCCACGCAACAGGCTGAGTTGGCCGCGAAGAAAGAAGCGGAAGCGGAAGCGAAGAAAGCGGCCGCCAAGGCTGCCGCCGCGCCTGCCGCCAGCGCCGCCGCGCCTGTCGTTGATGACGCCGCCGCCGAAGCGAAAAAAGCCGCCGCCGCTGAAGAAGCGAAGAAGAAAGCTGCCGCCGCTGCTGTTGCTGCCAAGGAAGCCGCTGACAAAGCGGAAGCCACCGAGCGTGCACGCAAGGCCGTTGCCGACGAAGTCGCCCAGATCAAGGCCATGATGAACGCGCCACGCCGCGCCATCAAGGCACCGGAACCCGTACCGGTTCCGGTCAAGCCAAAGGCGCCGGAAGGCACCCTGCACAAGCCTGCTGACAAGAAACCTGGCGACAAGCCGGGCGACAAGAAGCCTGCTGTTGCAGACAAGAAATCCATCAAGTCGGCCAATGTGTCGTCCACCTGGTCCGATGACGCGAAAAAACGCGGCACCACCGGTGGTCCCAAGCCACGCGGCAACAGCGGCCCAGGCGGCCGTGACAGCTGGCGCGGTGGCGCGAAGGGCCGTCGCCCGACGCACCATGACGACCGTGAATCGAACTTCCAGGCGCCGACGGAAGCCGTCGTCAAGGACGTGCACGTACCGGAAACGATCACCGTGGCCGAACTGGCACACAAGATGTCCGTCAAGGCATCCGAAGTCATCAAGCATTTGATGAAATTGGGCCAGATGTGCACGATCAACCAGGTGCTGGACCAGGAAACCGCCATGATTCTGGTGGAAGAAATGGGCCACAAGGCGTTCGCCGCCGAACTGGACGATCCGGAAGCGCTGCTGGCCGACGTGGGCGAACACGCGCACTTCGAAACCAAGCCGCGCGCACCGGTGGTCACCGTCATGGGTCACGTCGACCACGGCAAGACCTCGCTGCTCGACTATATTCGTCGTGCCAAGGTTGCCTCCGGCGAAGCGGGTGGCATTACGCAGCATATCGGCGCTTACCACGTCGATACGCCACGCGGCATGATCACCTTCCTCGACACCCCGGGCCACGAAGCGTTTACCGCGATGCGTGCCCGTGGCGCCAAGGCAACCGACATCGTCATTCTGGTGGTTGCCGCCGACGATGGCGTGATGCCGCAAACGAAAGAAGCGATTGCCCATGCGAAAGCAGCCGGCGTACCGCTGGTGGTGGCGATCAACAAGGTCGACAAACCAGGTGGCAACGTGGACCGCGTGACGCAGGAACTGGTCGCCGAGCAAGTCGTGCCGGAAGAATACGGTGGCGAATCGCCATTCGTGCCGGTCTCGGCCAAAACGGGTCAGGGTATCGACGACCTGCTGGAACAAGTGCTGTTGCAAGCCGAAGTGCTGGAACTGACGGCACCGGTCGATGCGCCTGCGCGCGGCCTGGTAGTCGAGGCACGTCTGGACAAGGGCCGTGGTCCTGTCGCGACGATCCTGGTGCAGTCCGGTACCCTGAAACGCGGCGACGTGATTCTGGCTGGCTCTTCGTATGGCCGTGTTCGCGCCATGCTGGACGAGAACGGCAAGTCCATCGCTGAAGCGGGTCCTTCGATTCCGGTCGAAATCCAGGGCTTGACGGAAGTGCCGGTTGCCGGTGAAGAAGTCGTCGTCATGGCTGACGAGCGCAAGGCGCGTGAAATCGGTCTGTTCCGTCAAGGTAAGTTCCGCGACGTGAAACTGGCGAAACAGCAAGCGGCGAAACTGGAAAACATGTTCGACCAGATGGCCGAAGGCGAAGTGAAAAACTTGCCATTGATCATCAAAACCGACGTGCAAGGTTCGCAAGAAGCGCTGGTTGGCTCGCTGCAGAAACTGTCGACTTCCGAAGTGCGCGTACAAGTGGTTCACGCCGCTGTCGGCGGCATCACGGAATCGGACGTCAACCTGGCAGTCGCCTCGAAAGCGGTCATCATCGGCTTTAACGCCCGTGCTGATGCCCAGGCACGCAAGCTGGCCGAGTCGAATGGCGTGGACATTCGCTACTACAACATCATTTACGATGCGATCGACGAGATCAAATCGGCGTTGTCGGGCATGTTGGCACCAGAGAAACGCGAAACCGTCATCGGCCAGGTCGAGATCCGCCAGGTTATCCTGGTCTCGAAAGTGGGCGCGATTGCCGGTTGCCTGGTCACCGATGGCGTGGTCAAGCGTGCTTCTTCCGTCCGCCTGTTGCGCAACAACATCGTGGTGTGGAGCGGCGAGATCGACTCCCTGAAACGCTTCAAGGACGATGCGAAAGAAGTTCGCGCCGGTCTGGAGTGCGGCCTGTCGCTGAAGAACTACAACGACATTCAGGTTGGCGACACGCTGGAAGTATTCGAAGTCCAGGAAATCGCTCGTACCCTGTAATCACAGCAGCAATGGCGCGGACATAGTGATGTCCGCGCAAACACGTGGGGCGCATTGGTCAACGGGCAACCGTTTGACCCATGCGCCCTGCGGCACTTAGGACAGCATAAAATCATGGCTAAACATAGCAAAACCATGCCAGCGCGCGGCTTGCGCGTGGCCGACCAGATCCAGCGCGATCTGGCTGAAATCGTCGCCTACGAATTGAAGGATCCGCGCGTCGGCACGATGATCACCATCACCGAAGTGCAGATCACGCCCGACTACGCGCACGCCAAGGTGTTTTTCACGATGTTGAAAGACAGCAAGGAAGCCATTAAGAACACCACCGAAGGCCTGATGGCCGCGTCTGGCTTCATCCGTGGCTTGCTGGGCAAGCGCCTGCACATCCACACCTTGCCGATGCTGCATTTCGTGCACGACAGCTCGACATCGCGCGGCATGGAAATGTCCTTGCTGATCGACAAGGCCAACGCCACGCGCGCGGCCGACGCCGAGCCGGACGCGAAACCCGAGACGGACGAGCAATAACAGTGGCGGGTCCGAAGAAACCACCGGGCATCAAGCGGGTGCGCGACCTGGTCGATGGCGTCTTGCTGCTGGATAAGCCCGTCGGCTGGTCCAGCAACGATGCCCTGATCAAGGCCAAGCGCGTGCTGAACGCGAAGAAGGCGGGGCATACGGGCACCCTGGATCCGTTCGCCACGGGTTTGCTGCCGCTGTGCTTTGGCGAGGCGACGAAGTTCTCGCAAGACTTGCTGGAAGCCGACAAGACCTACGAAACCCTGGTGCACCTGGGGCAGACGACGGATACGGGCGATACCGAGGGCGACGTGCTGGAAACGCGCGACGTCAACGTCACGCAAGAGCAGATCGAAGCCGTGCTGGCGCGGTTCCGCGGGCCGATCCTGCAGACGCCGCCCATGTACTCGGCCCTGAAAAGAGACGGCAAGCCCTTATATGAGTATGCAAGGGCAGGCATCACCCTGGAGCGCGAAGCGCGCCCGGTGACCATCCACAAGCTCGAGTTTCTCGGCTATGAAGCCCCGTTCCTGAAATTGTCGGTGATGTGCAGCAAAGGCACGTATATCCGCGTGCTGGGCGAAGACATCGGCCATGCCCTCGGTTGCGGCGGCCATCTGAACGCCTTGCGCCGCACGCAGGTGGGCAATCTGACGCTCGATGGCGTCGTGACCCTGGATGCGCTGACGGCGCATGCCGAGCCGTTGAGCTTGCTGGCGCCCGTCGATGCATTATTGTCGAGTTTCCCCGCCGTCCAGCTGACGGAAGAATTGGCCAAGCGTTTCCTGCATGGCCAGCGCATCGCGCTGGGCAAGGAAGACGTCGCCGTGCCAGCCGAACCGGGCAGGGTGCGCGTGTATCACGACAGCAAATTGCTGGGCACGGGCCAGTTGCAGGAATACAGCATCCTGGCGCCCGAGAGGCTCATTGCCACGGCGCATCAATAAGTCACAGCAACGTCACATTACCCAGCGACACTCGTCAAACAGTGTCGCTTTTTTAAACAAACCGTCCCCGACTGTGGGAGCCGCCAGCATTTTTAGATAGCGTTGCAACGCAACATGCTATACTACGCGGTTCCGGAAATAGATTAGCATTCGGGTATCTCGTACACCTTGTACGCACTCCGCAGTTTTTCAGTAACTACTACGACCATGTCAAATACAAAACGCGCAATTCGTAATATCGCCATTATCGCCCACGTTGACCACGGCAAAACCACGCTGGTGGATCAGCTGCTGCGCCAGTCCGGCACCTTCCGTGAAAACCAAGCGGTCGACACCCGAGTCATGGACTCGAACGACCTGGAAAAGGAGCGCGGCATTACGATTCTGTCGAAGAACTGCGCTGTTGAGTACGAAGGCACCCACATCAACATCGTCGACACCCCAGGCCACGCCGACTTCGGCGGCGAAGTGGAACGTGTTCTGTCGATGGTTGACTCGGTTCTGCTGCTGATCGATGCACAGGAAGGCCCGATGCCGCAAACCCGTTTCGTCACGCGCAAGGCGCTGGCACTGGGTCTGAAGCCTATCGTGATCGTCAACAAGATCGACCGTCCAGGCGCACGTCCGGACTGGGCCATCAACCAGACGTTCGAACTGTTCGACAAGCTGGGCGCGACCGACGAACAACTGGATTTCCCTATCATTTACGCTTCGGGCCTGAACGGCTATGCCGGCCTGACCGAAGACGTGCGCGGCGGCGACATGAAGCCGATGTTCGACGCCATCCTGGAACACGTTCCAGTACGTGACGACAATCCGGAAGGTCCGCTGCAAATGCAGATCACCTCGCTGGACTACTCGTCGTACGTCGGCAAGATCGGCATTGGCCGCGTCAACCGCGGTACCGTTAAAGTTGGTCAAGACGTGCTGGTCATCAATGGCCCAGGCGCGACCCCGATCAAGGGCCGCATCAACCAGGTGCTGAACTTCAAGGGCCTGGAGCGCGTGCTGGTGGACGAAGCCGTTGCCGGCGACATCTGCCTGATCAACGGTATCGACGAAATCGGCATCGGTTCGACCCTGTGCGCACTGGACACCCCGGAAGCGCTGCCGATGCTGACCGTCGACGAGCCAACCCTGACCATGAACTTCATGGTCAACAACTCGCCGCTGGCTGGCCGCGAAGGTAAGTTCGTGACCTCGCGTCAACTGCGTGACCGTCTGGAAAAAGAATTGAAAGCCAACGTTGCTCTGCGCGTGGCACCAACCGACGACGACACGATCTTTGAAGTATCGGGCCGCGGCGAGCTGCACCTGACGATTCTGATCGAAAACATGCGTCGCGAAGGCTTCGAGCTGGCCGTGTCGCGTCCACGCGTGGTCTTCAAAATGGTCGATGGCGTGCGCCACGAGCCGTTTGAAAACCTGTCGGTTGACGTGGAAGAAGTCAACCAGGGCGGCGTCATGGAAGAACTGGGCCGTCGTCGTGGCGACCTGCAAAACATGGAATCGGATGGCAAGGGCCGCGTGCGTCTCGAGTACCTGATCCCGGCGCGTGGCCTGATCGGCTTCCAGGGCGAATTCATGACCCTGACCCGCGGTACGGGCCTGATGAGCCACGTATTCCATGAATACGCGCCAGTCGACAACACCCGTGGCGAAATGGCTGGCCGTCGTAACGGCGTGCTGATCTCGCAAGATGACGGCGCCGCCGTTGCTTACGCCATCTGGAAACTGCAAGACCGCGGCCGCATGTTCGTGTCGCACAATGACCCGGTCTACGAAGGCATGGTCATCGGTATCCACTCGCGCGACAACGACCTGGTCGTCAACCCGATCAAGGGCAAGCAGCTGACCAACGTGCGTTCGTCGGGTACCGACGAAGCGGTGCGCCTGGTACCGCCAATTCAGATGTCGCTGGAATACGCGGTCGAATTCATCGAGGACGACGAACTGGTGGAAATCACGCCTAAATCGATCCGTCTGCGCAAGCGCTTCCTGAAAGAGCACGAGCGTAAAAAAGCGTCGCGTGATTCGTAATCTGTTGTAGCGCATGGCCTGCGGGCCATGCCACGCTCAAGCCCGTTGCTCCGCCTTTCCTTCACCGGTGAGGCGCGCAGCGGGTTTGTCATTTGCAGCTCCTGTTTTTTGTAGACACCATGACTTCCTCTTCTTTGCCTTCCCGCCGCCTGTCCGTCGCCCCGATGATGGACTGGACCGACCGCCATTGCCGCAAGTTCCACCGCGAAATCACGCGCCACACCTGGCTCTACACCGAGATGGTGACGACGGGCGCGCTCGTGTACGGCGACGTGGAGCGCCATCTGCGCTTCAATGAGGAAGAGCATCCGGTGGCGCTGCAGCTGGGCGGCAGCGACCCGACAGACCTGGCCACCAGCGCCAAGCTGGGCCAGCAGTGGGGCTACGACGAGGTCAACCTCAATTGCGGCTGCCCTTCCGAGCGCGTGCAGAAGGGCGCGTTTGGCGCCTGCCTGATGGCCGAGCCGCAACTGGTGGCCGACTGCGTGAAAGCCATGCGCGACGTGGTCGATATCGACGTGACGGTGAAACACCGCATCGGCATCGATGACAGCGAATCGTACGACTTCGTGCGCGACTTCGTCGGCACCGTGGCCGATGCCGGCTGCAAGACGTTTATCGTGCATGCGCGCAACGCCATCCTGAAAGGCCTGAGCCCGAAGGAAAACCGCGAAGTGCCGCCCCTGAAATACGATTACGCCTATCGCTTGAAACGCGACTTCCCCCAGTTCGAGTTCATCATCAATGGCGGCATCAAGACTCTGGACGAGATCGATCTGCACCTGCAGCACCTCGATGGCGTGATGCTGGGCCGCGAGGCGTATCACAACCCCTACGTGATGGCACAGTTCGACCAGCGCTATTACGGCGACGACGCTCCCGTCAAAACGCGCGAACAGGTGCTCGAAGCGATGATTCCGTATATCAGCGCGCAGCTGGAGAAGGAAGCGGGGCGCTTGAAACTGAACAGCGTCACGCGCCACATGCTGGGCCTGATGCAAAACCTGCCCGGCGCGCGCGGCTTCCGCCAGACCCTGTCCGATTCGAAGAAGCTGGCGTCGGGCGACCCGCGTTTGCTGCTGGAAGCGGCGGCGCGCCTGTCCTTGCCGGCGTAATGGAAGACTTCCACGGCCAGGCGCGCCTGATTGACGGCTATCTGCTGGCCGTCAGCGCGCTCAAGGATGACGGCAGCCTCTTCGGCTGTTCCTATCTGGGCGCGCTGGCGCCGCAGGCGTCCTTCGACGCCGTGTGCCGCGCGCTGCGGCTGCCGCCGGACGCTGTACGCCTGCAGCCGATCGGGACGGTCGCGTCCAGCGGCGTCCTGTGCACGCCGCGCCAGTGGCTGCTGGAGCGCTTGAACCCGACGAGCGAGGTGGACCGCCAGCCGCTCGACGCGCGCCTGTTCGACGGTTTCGAGCGGGAATTGGCCGAACTGCTGGGCGGCGAACCCCGCTGGTATCAACTGGTATCGTCCGGTCAGCGCAGCCTGGCTGGACAATTGGGCGCCATCTGGAGCGTCTTTGTCTTTGGCACAGAGCGTCACGCCTATGTGATGCATTGCAGCTGGGACCGCTGATCCAACTTGTCTATACCGCTGCGCGGACGCAGTGGTATTGTCCGCACGCCCCCTTCCTCTGAGTACCCCTCCCGATACGATGTTTTTTGGCTATGCCATGTGTTGTAAATGCGCTGTTTCGGCGCATGCCCGCACTGCCATGGGGCATTTCTAAGAGGCAAGAATCGGCGTTGTTGCCATTTCCCCGAAGAAAGTTAATCTGCTATTTATTCAGGTACTTATTGCTTGCTTTGAGGCAAAATTTACACCTATAATTGATTATAGACAAATATTTCTCATATGAATGTTTGATGTTGATCTCACATCAACGGTGTCAAATTTTCAGTATGTGGAACAAATTTGCATTCGCAGTCACTGGCGTTTTCAGGGCTGTTGTAGATCAGGAAGTACCCCAGGCTGCGTGCGGCCGGATACCGCCAGCATACCAATGGGTAAGGGCGGATACCGGTGTTGCGCAGCCTTCGTCTTGTCGTGCCGGGCAAAAATCCTTATCAATAGTTTCATTTACGAAGAGCCGAAATGAATTTAGCAAAAATGAAGGTTGGTACCCGCCTGGGCCTGGGTTTCGCCCTGGTACTGGTTCTGCTGGTGGCCGTGACCGTCCTCGGCATCGCGCGCATGGCGCAAATCCAGGAACGTCTCGATCACGTGATCAATGTCAACAACGTCGTCACCCGCCTGGTGATCGACATGCGTGGCAACGTCAGCGACCGCATCACCTCGCTGCGCATCCTGACCCTGATGACCGACGCGAGCGATATGGAGCCGGAAATGGCGCGTATCAAGACGCAAACGACCACCTATCAGGAAACGCAGAAGAAGCTCGAAGAGAAATTCGCCGTCGAGTCGACTCCTGAAGAGAAAGCCTTGCTGACCTCGATCAAGGAATACGAAGCGGCTGCCATGCCGGCCATCGCCAAGGCGTCGGCCCTGTGGATGGCCAACGATGCGGAAGGCGCCACGCGCGTGATGATCAAGGAAATCCGCCCGGTACAGAAAAAATGGATGGAAGCGCTGGAGCAACTGGCCGTGCTGGAAGACAAGCTCAATGAGCAGATGCAATCGGATGCCCGCAAGGCCTTCGACAGCGCGCGCCTGTTCATGATCATCCTCGGCGTACTGGCCGTGGCGATGGGCGTGGCGGCGGCACTGGTGATCACCCGCGGCCTGCTGAAACAGCTGGGCGGCGAACCCGACTACACGGCATCGATCGCCGGCAGCATCGCCAATGGCGACCTGTCGATCGGTATCCATACCCAGCCTTCCGATACGTCCAGCCTGCTGGCGGAAATGAAGGAAATGCGTAACAGCCTGGTGGGCATCGTCGGCCAGGTGCGCGTCGGTACGGAAACCATCGGCACGGCGTCGCGCGAGATCGCCGACGGCAATATCGACCTGTCGTCGCGTACGGAAATGCAGGCCAGCGCGCTGGAAAAAACGGCGTCGGCCATGGAAGAGCTGACCTCGACCGTGAAACAGAATGCGGACAATGCGCGCGAAGCCAACAAGCTGGCCGCCACGGCGTCGGACGTGGCCCTGAAGGGCGGCTCCGTGGTGTCGCAAGTGGTTGACACCATGAGCTCGATCAATGAGTCGGCGAAGAAAATTGTCGACATCATCGGCGTCATCGATGGCATCGCCTTCCAGACCAACATCCTGGCGCTGAACGCGGCCGTGGAAGCGGCACGTGCCGGCGAGCAAGGCCGCGGCTTTGCCGTGGTGGCGTCGGAAGTGCGCAACCTGGCCCAGCGTTCCGCTGGCGCGGCCAAGGAAATCAAGATCCTCATCGACGATTCGGCCGAGAAGACGGAACGCGGTACGCGCCTGGTCGGCCAGGCTGGCGTGACGATGGGCGAAGTGGTCGACAGCGTGCGTCGCGTAACCGACATCATGAGCGAGATCGCCAGTGCCAGCCAGGAACAGAGCGCCGGCATCGAACAAGTCAACCTGTCGATCATCGAGATGGATGGCATGACGCAGCAGAATGCGGCCCTGGTGGAGCAGGCGGCCGCCGCGGCGCAAAGCTTGCAGGACCAGGCGGCCGAACTGGCCCACGTGGTCAGCATCTTCAAACTGGTCGAAGGCGAAGAGAAGCCGGCAGCGTATGTGCCGGTTCCCGTTGCCGCCGCACCTGTTGCCGTGCGCAAGCCGGCGCCGGCATTGCGCCCGGTCAAGTCGCTGACCCGCAAGGCGGAAGCGGCCGCTCCCGTGGCCGCTCCTGCGCCGCGCAAGGCGGCAGGCGCCGGCAGCAATGACGATTGGGAAGAGTTTTAAGCGCGGCTAACAGCGCACAGGAAATTGTAATTACCGTATCTGATAATCATGGGGAAGCACATGTTTGAGAATAAGCGTTTGATGAGTGTTGCAGCAGCCTTGCTGGTGTCCGTTTCTTCCGCAGCCTTCGCTGCCGAGGTGCCGGCGTCGTTCGATTCCAAGAACTGCAAGGCCGACTATCCGAAAGCCTCGCTGATGAACGAAGAGCAGGGCACCGTGTCGATGTCCTTCCTGGTCAATGCCGATGGTAGCGTTGCCGATTCGAAAGTCGAGAAGAGCAGCGGCTTCAAGAACCTGGACAAGGCCGCCATCAAGGCCCTGTCCGCATGCAAGTTCAAGCCGGGCACCAAGGATGGCGCCGCGGCGCAAACCTGGACCAAGGTCGACTACGCCTGGAAGCTGGACTGATCCACGTAGCGCCGGGAGCCTGACTCCCGGCATGCTCGTCTCCGCTACGGGCGGCGCCTGCAAGGGTGCCGCCCGTACTGTTATGTGCGCCAGCCAACGGCACTGTCGCCGCCGATTCT
Organism: Janthinobacterium rivuli; assembly: GCF_009208735.1. Classification (GTDB taxonomy): domain Bacteria; phylum Pseudomonadota; class Gammaproteobacteria; order Burkholderiales; family Burkholderiaceae_D; genus Janthinobacterium. The sequence goes on from NZ_WFLJ01000018.1 coordinate 14,921, forward strand.
GTTACCCTCGAAACATACCTTCGGGATATCCCACCACAAGAGGCCTACCATGCAGCGCATCCTGACCCTTTCCTCCCTGGCCGCCACCGGCTTGCTGCTTTCCGCCTGCGCATCGCTGGGCACGCCCGTGGGCTTGCAGGCGGGGCAGACCGTCGCCATCGTCAATAGCCTGAGCTGGGACAATCCCCTGACGGGCAAGCGCGACGGCGTGCGCACCAGTTGGCCCATCAAGGATGGCAAGATTGCCCCTGAATATTTTCCGCTGGCGCAGCTGAAGCAATGCGAGGCGGGCGGCAAGGCTTGCGCCTGGGGCGTGATGCGCGCATGGCGCGGCGCGCCGACTTTGCGCTATGTGGATGGGGGCGTGGATCTGGCCGTGAGCGTATCGATGGACGTGGCGCGGCGCCAGGATGCGCGCCAGGGCGAGACGCAGACGGCGATGGCGATTCCGCAGGATGTGGCCGCGCTGGCTGGCCGGCAACAGGTGCAGCCCGACTGGAAATTGAAGTATGGCAAGGTCGAGCAGGTCGAACTCGATTACGGCGTGCGCTACCAGGTGTGCGTGCAGCGCTACGATGCTGCCGGCAAGGCCATCGATGCGTGCGCGATTCCATTTATTTGAGGAAACATGCCGCGCCCGCCGCTTGTGGCTGCTTTGCTACATTTCATGTTGCGGCGTGCGTCGGGGTGTAACAATCGGTAAAAGCGCAGCAAAGCCCCGTGTAATTTCTTATAGTACTTAATTAAGGTAGTGCAGAGAATTGGTACTCGAGGAGAATGGCAATGAAAACCCTGTTGGCAGTAATGTCGCTGGCCGCCCTGGGTGGCTGCGTCGTGGCGCCCCCCGGTCCCGCGTATTACGGTTCGCGCGCGCCGCAGGGGGCCTACAATCCCTATGAATGGCATACGGTCTCGTCCGAGCCGGTTCAGTCGGGGCGCGTGATGAGCGAACCGCGCGTGGAATACACGAATGAACCCGTGTATGTGCAGCAGCCTGTGTACGTGCAGCAACCCGTGTATGTGCCGGCGCCCGTGTATGCACCGCAACCGTATTATTACAATCCACCCGTATCGATCGGGCTGGATTTCGTGTTTGGCTTTGGGCGCTACGGTGGACACCGTGGCGGCTGGGGCGGGCATGGACGCTACCACGGCCGTCGCTAGATACCGAACGCCGCTCATCAGGTGTGAGTAAGCGCGCCGTGCTTCGTACCATGCGAAGCACGGCGCGCTTTGTCATTGGCGGGCGGCGCCGGGGCGCTGAATCAGTGGAACTCAGTGAAAGTAGACGGAACCCTGGTGCAGCACGTCCGCCGAGCACAGGATGTACATCGCCGCCGCTGCCAGACCTATTTGCAAGGCGCCAAAGCTGATCGGGATGAGGCGGGACATGTCGTACTCCTGAGTAGTATGCGGTGTGGTGAGGCTTTCATCATAGGTTGAATTAATGCTTTTGGGCATCGGATGAATGTCCGCCACGATGTAGGACAACACCTCGTCACTGGCGCCCCGCCTCGCTCTCCCGCCGCTTAGCGGTTTTTCCAGCGCACCACCGGCTCTTCCGGCGCCGTGTCCGGCACGTTCGAGATCGCCAGCCACTGCGTCAGCCGTTCCGGGTGCTTGAGATTGATGCCCATGCCATCGATGATGCCGACCTGTTCCAGCATGCGCGCATCGATTTTCGCCTTCGACACCGTGGGCGCGCCCATGACCATGCGGTCATACGCCTTGCGCGCCTTGTGTTCCCACTTGTGCAGATTGCTTTCGTCGAAGCGGTTGGCTTCGAAATACACGGTCAGGGTGCCATCGAGGTTGCCGAAGCCGACAATGCCCGCGCCCTTGCGGATGGTGGTGGTGTTGTCGATGTCAAATTCCGCCGTGGGCACGAAAATGCCGGCGCGGCCATCGATGTCGGGACGTCCCACGGGGGTTTCCTTGCCGTAGGAACTCGTTTCGGTGATGTTTTTTTCTGCAGACATGGTACGTGTGTGGTGGCCATGCCGGGAGCGCAAGCGGGCCCGGCGGCGCCAGTCATCCTGTTCAAAAAATGCGTGCTGATGATCAGGGCGGGGTAGGGGCCCTGGCGGAGCGATGCTTGGCATTGCTTGATACCCCACTATTGTAGCGCCAATTTAATTCTTCTTGGCAACATTTCCTGCGCAAATGCATCCGTTTTTCCATGAGAAAAGCCGCCCGGCCAGGTGGCGGGGCGGCGCTTGCGCGACGACGTCAGATTCAGGCGGCGCGCTTGCGGCGTGCCATGAAACCCAGCAAGCCCAGGCCCAGCAGCAGCATGGCGTAGGTTTCCGGTTCCGGCACGGCAGCCATCACCGAGACATTATCCAGGTAGGAACCATAGGTCGGTGCGGAGACCGGGCCGATCGATTCGAAGCGCAGCAGGCTCGACGCGCCGAGCGCCGTCACGTTCTGGCTGTAGGTTTGCCACACGCCGCTCGTGTTGCCAACCAGGGCCGTTGGCGTGAGCAGGGTCGAACCCCAGTAGACATTCATCAGGCTGTTTGCGCCGCCAGCGGTATCGGGACGGCCCGAGTAGGCGAACGACAGTGCATACGTGCCGCCAGCCGTGGTGGCGATGGCTTGCGAGACGGATGTCAGGCGATCCGTATTCAGTTCCAGGTATTGCGTGCCGTTGGCGGCGACGGGATTGAATCCGCTCTGGCCGCCTTGCGTGGCGCCTTTCTGGATTTCAAAGGCCGAGTTGCCGCTGGCAGACGAGGTCCAGCCTGTCACGCTGCTGAGCGGAGCCCAGGCTGAGGCGATGACATTGTTTTCAAAGCTGCCGTTGACCACCAGTTCGGTCGCGGCGTTGGCGCCGCCGGTGGCGACCAGGGTGGCCAATGCGGCAATCTTCAGCAGGGTGGTTGGCGTATTCATGTGGGTTCTCGCTTGATTGATTGAAAGATAATTTAGTTTCCTAAATGACATTTAAAGAATATCACCAAAAATCACACAAAGAACACGCACGCGCTAAAAATATTTGCAATTGTGAAATCATTTATGTCCGTATTGCAACTAATTTCCATGGGGAACTGATTGCAATCTCGTCCAAGAGCGGACGCAGTCGTGGGCATGCTTGCATCAAGGAATTTTTGTAACATCGGGGACGTAAAAAAACCTGCACCATTACAACAATGGCACAGGTTTTGTCTTGTCTCCCGGCCGCGCCGCCTATCGATTCGGGAGGCGGCACGGCGCGCACGCTCAGAACGCCAGGCGTCCCTGCAGGTAGACCATGCGTGGCGCACCCACCATCTTGCCCAAGTTGCCGTCCGAGGTGCGCGTGAAGTAGCGCTTGTCGGCGAGGTTGTTGACGCCGGCGACCAGCTCCAGGCCGGCCTGGCCCGGCACTTTCCATTTCACTTGCGTGTTCCAGGTGCGGAAGCCCGGAATCACGCCCAGGTTGCCGGCCGCGTTTTCCGCCACGGTGTTGGCTTCGTCGGCGAACTGGCGGCTCTGGTGGCTGCTCGACAGGTCGAAACCCCAGGCGCCCAGCTGGTAGTGGGCGCCGACGGTGTCCGTGGTGCGCGAATAGAAGGGCACGTCATTGCCCGCGTTCGCGCCATCCTGCAAGGTCGCCTTGGTGTAGGTGTAGGTGGCGTAGGCGTTCAAGCCGGCCAGCGGGCCGGATCGGTCGAAATGGTAGTCGATGGCCGATTCCAGACCCCGGTGATGCGTGGCGCCCACGTTGTAGAAGACGACGTTCTCGCCGCTGCCGACGGACTGGATCTGGTTGTCGAACTTGATGTTGAACAAGGTCGCCTCGGCCGACAGCTGGCCGCTTTTCCAGCGCGCGCCCAGCTCGGCGGTTTTCGCCAGTTCCGGCTGCAGCGGATTCTTGCTTGACTGCGCATTGAGCTGCGTATTTTGCACGGCGCCAAACGAGCTGTTGTAGTTGCCGAACAGGGTCACGTTGTTGTTGAGCAAGTAAGCCACGTTCAGCGAAGGCAGGGCCTTGTTGTTGAGCAACTCGATCTGTTGGTCGGTCGGCAAGTGGTTGTAGCGTTCCGTCTTGATGTGTTCGTAGCGCACGCCGGGCGTGATGCGCCACGCGTCGATGGCGATCTTGTCGTCGATATACACGGCCTGGGCATCGGTGGCATTGTCGGCGAAGCGCGTCGGCGTCTGCCGCGCGCCGCTGGCGATGACCACGTTGTAGATCGCCTCGTCGGCCCGTTCGGCCAGGTAGCGGTAGCCGACGGTGACGTCCTGCGAGACCTTGCCGGTCATGAAGCGCTGCGTATAGCGCGGCTCGATGGCCATCGTTTCATAGTTGCGCGGCTGATGCCCCAGGTTTTTTCCGCTGATCAGCGTGCTTTCGCGCGAGCTCTTGTTGTAATAGGCGCGCACCTCGAATTCCTGCGTGCCGGAAATGGCATTCAGGTAGCCGATGTCGAAGGCCTTGCGCTCGCCGCTCCAGAAGTCGGTCGGGCGCGTGTTCTGGAACGGGTCCTGCTTGTATTGCGCGGCGGTCAGGCCACCGGGCGTGCGCGACGTCACGTCATAGTAGGACAGCTTGCCGTACACCTCGGCTGTTGGGCTCAGGTCGTAGCGGAATTTGAGGGCGAAGTCGTTGACCTTCTCGTCGCTGCCCACGCGCCAGTCGCTGCCGCGGATGCCGGAGTACAGCACCGCCAGGCCCAGGCCGCTGTCGAGCTGGGTGCCGGCAAAGACGCTGGCCTGCGTGTTGTGGCCCACCTCGCTGTAAGCGTTGTAGCGCACGCTGGCGTCGCCCGTGACGCCTGGCGTGGTGGGCACGCGGCGCGTCTTGAAGTTGATGATGCCGCCCACGTTTTGCGGGCCGAAGCGCACGGCGCCGCCGCCGCGCACCACATCGACCGTCTCGACATTGGCCAGGCTGACGGGCGCGAACGACAGTTGCGGCTGGCCATAGGGCGCGACCGACATCGGGATGCCATCGAGCAAGACCGTGCTGCGCGGCGAATAGCGCCCGGCCAGGCCGCGCACGCCGATATTCAGGGAGATGGCGCTGCCGGCGCTGCCCGAGTTGTCGCTGGTCTGCACGCCGGGAATGCGGCGCATCACGTCGCTGAGGCTGGACGCGCCCGCGTTGTCGATATCGTCCTTTTGCACCACCGTGCGGGCGCCCGCGAAATTCTTCGTGCTGGCGGCCATGCTGGTGCCCAGCAGGTTGCTGCTGACCTGGATGGATTCCAGGATGGGACCGGCGTTATCGGCCGTGTTGGGCGAACTAGCTTCCTGTGCCTGCACGGCAAGTGGAGCGCCCAGGCAGACGAGGGCGATGGCCAGCGCGCACGGGCGCAGCGACAAGGGCAGTGGGGAAGGTGTGGCAGCCATGCATGGATCTCCGTAATGACAATGTTTGCGCGGGCATTCAGGCGGCGCGACAACATCGTGGCGTGGACATCCGGCGCAAGGGGATAAGAATGATAATGATTCTCATTTTATCCGTCAATTGCGAACACTGCGTAGTGCCGGCTTTACCTGTGAGAAGCTGGCAAGTGTTGCTGACGCGGTACAGCGGGCGATCTCGATTGCCGCTCGGCACCATTGCTCGGGTGCGGCGGCATTCTGCCTGCTTCTTGTATACTCCCGTTTTTGCAGCCCTCAGACGTGAACGTACAATGAGCCAGACAACTGAAACGACACCAGGCACTTCCCCTGTGGAACGCCGCCAGGGCGACCAGCCGGCAAGTGCTGCGCGCAAGCTCAATCTGCTGGTGGTCGACGACAACCAGGAAGTGGGTGAATCGCTGGCCATGCTGCTCGAAGCGCTGGGGCACCACGCCGTGGTGGTGCGCAACTGGCAGATGGCCGTCGAGCAAGTCAAGCTGTGCGTGCCCGACGCCGTCTACCTCGACATCGAGATGCCCGGCATCAGCGGCATCGAAATCGGCCGCCGCCTGCACCATAATCCCGAGACGGCCAACGCCGTGCTGATCGCCGTCACCGGCCACAGCCTGCCCATGTACATGGACGACGCGCTGGCCGTCGGCTTCCGCCACTTCCTCGTCAAACCCGTGCGCCTGGACGACCTGGCGACGACGGTGCAGTCGGTGCTGGCGGGGTAGGGTTTACGCTGCCTCGGCTGATGAGTGGTCAGGTGTTCAGCGCTGCGCCGCGGAACTGCAAGCCGAGTGCATGCGTCACCTTCAAAATGGTGTCGAAGCTTGGATTGCCTTCGCCGGACAAGGCCTTGTACAAGCTTTCCCGTCCCAGTCCCGTATCTTTGGCAAGTTGCGTCATGCCGCGCGCCTTGGCTATGTTGCCGAGCGCTTTGGCGATGAACGATGCGTCGTCGCCGGCTTCTTCCAGGCAAGCTTCAAAGTAGGCAACGATATCCTCTTCGGTTTTGAGGTGCTGCGCGCTATCCCATTTGTTGAGCTTTTGTACCATCAGACCTCCTCATCGAACGTGGCGCCAGCATGGATGCTTTTCACGCATGCAAGCGTATTCTTTGGGATACGTAAAATCAGGTATACACATCAAGTCTGACTGCCGCGCACGGGTTGGCTCGTTCGCTGATGAACTGGCCTTTATGCTGCGGGAGGTGAGGGCTGATGCTGCCTCATGCATGTTTGCTGGAATGAAAAAAGGGTCACAAGCCGAGGCATGTAACCCTTTTTATTTACCACTAATTCTGTGGGGTGGCTGATGGGGCTCGAACCCACGACAACAGGAATCACAATCCTGGACTCTACCAACTGAGCTACAGCCACCACTGTCTTACTTGCCTGTTTAGCTGTTTTGCTGAACAGGTGCCGAATTATACAAAGAACTCGGCGAAGTGGCAAATCTAAATGCAGTCTTTTTTAAAGAATCGAAAGATTGCATGAAAACGCCCGCTTTTGCTCACACCGCTCACACGGACAGGTGTTCGACGGGCGGGTGCAAGTCCAGCAAACCGGCGAAGGCTTTCGCCAGGGACTCGGCCTTGGCCGTCGTGTAGCCCTGCAGCCGTGGCGCGTCGTTGGCGGTGCGGCGCAAGCCGGCCGCATCGAGCAGGCGGGCCAGTTGGCGCGCCACGGCGTCGCCCGTGTCCACCAGCGTGATTGCTTCCTGCGTGTGCGCGCGCACCGTGCGTTCGATGGCGTCCTGCACGAAGGGGTAGTGCGTGCAGCCGAGCACCAGGGTGTCGACGCCTTGTTCCAGCATGGGGGCGATGTAGCGTTCCAGCATGGCGCTGGTGGCGTCCTGCGGATCGGTGCCCAGTTCGCATTGCTCGATGCGGTCGGCCAGGCCGATGCAGGGCTGCAAGATGAACGTGGCGCCCGTGGCGGCGCTGACCTGCTCGCGCAGGGCCAGCAGCTTGTCGCCGCGCAAGGCGCGTTCTGTCGCCAGCACGGCGATCTTGCCGTTGCGGCTGATGCTTGCCGCCGGTTTCAAGCCCGGTTCGACGCCGACGATGGGCAGGTCGGGATAGCGCGCGCGCAGCGCCTTGATGGCGGCGATGGTGGCCGTGTTGCACGCCACCACCAGCGCCTTGGCGCCTTGCTGCAACAAGAAGGCGGTGATCGCCAGCGAACGGTCGACCACTTGCTGTTCCGTCTTGTCGCCATATGGGGCGTAGCCGGAATCGGCAAAGTACATCAGGTCTTCCTGCGGCAGCTGCGCGCGGATATGGCGCAGCACCGACAGGCCGCCCACGCCGGAGTCAAAAATGCCGATGGGCGCGTCCGGGCGGGCAGTGCTTGCAATAGAAGTCATATAAAGCCGAAGTAGATAAAAAAACGCCGCGCTGATGTGGCCGCGCGGCGTTCATGGTAGAGCCTGTTTAAGCAACCGTCACGGGAATCTTGCTGACGCTATTGAGTTGCTCGATCTTCGCTTGCCACTCTTTCGGGCCCGTGTTGTGCACCGAGGTGCCTTTCGCATCCACGGCCACCGTCACCGGCATGTCGACGACGTCGAATTCGTAGATCGCTTCCATGCCCATGTCGGCAAAGCCCAGCACCTTGGCGTGCTTGATGGCTTTCGACACCAGGTAGGCGGCGCCGCCCACGGCCATCAGGTAGGCCGACTGGTGCTTCTGGATCGATTCGATGGCGACCGGGCCCCGTTCGGCCTTGCCGATCATGGCGATCAGGCCCGTTTTTTCCAGCATCATGTCGGTGAACTTGTCCATGCGCGTGGCGGTGGTCGGGCCGGCCGGGCCGACGGCTTCGTCGCGCACCGGATCGACCGGGCCGACGTAATAGATCACGCGGTTCTTGAAGTCGACCGGCAACTCTTCGCCACGGGCCAGCATGTCCTGGATGCGTTTATGCGCGGCGTCGCGGCCCGTCAGCATCTTGCCGTTCAACAGCAAGGTCTGGCCCGGCGTCCACGAAGCGACTTCTTCCTTCGTCAGGGTGTTCAGGTCGACGCGCTTGGATTTTTCCGTGTCCGGCGTCCAGTGCACTTCCGGCCACGACGACAGCGATGGCGGCGTCATGTAGGCGGGGCCCGAGCCGTCCAGCACGAAGTGGCCGTGGCGCGTGGCGGCGCAGTTCGGGATCATGGCGACAGGTTTCGACGCGGCGTGCGTCGGGTGCATCATGATCTTGACGTCGAGCACGGTCGTCAGGCCGCCCAGGCCTTGTGCGCCGATGCCCAGCGAGTTGATCTTGTCGCACAGCTCGATACGCAGTTCTTCCAGCTTGTTCTGTGGGCCGCGTTGCTTCAGCTCAAACATGTCGATGTCTTCCATCAACACTTCTTTTGCCATCAGCATGGCTTTCTCGGCCGTGCCGCCGATGCCGATGCCCAGCATGCCTGGCGGGCACCAGCCGGCGCCCATGGTCGGCACGGTCTTCATGACCCAGTCCACCAGCGAGTCGGACGGGTTCATCATGATCATCTTCGACTTGTTTTCCGAGCCGCCGCCCTTGGCAGCGACTTTCACGTCGACGGTATTGCCTTCGACCAATTCCATGTGCACGACGGCTGGCGTGTTGTCCTTGGTGTTCTTGCGGTCGAAATGCGGGTCGGCCACGATGGAGGCGCGCAGCTTGTTGTCGTCGAAGTTGTACGCGCGGCGCACGCCTTCGTTGACGGCGTCGGTGACGGTGCCGCTGAAACCTTCGAAGCGCACGCCCATGCCGATTTTCAGGAAGACGTTGACGATACCCGTGTCCTGGCAGATAGGACGCTTGCCTTCCGCGCACATGCGCGAGTTGGTCAGGATTTGCGCGATCGCATCTTTTGCCGCCGGGCTTTGCTCGGCCGCGTAGGCACGCGCCAGGTGCTCGATGTAATCAGCAGGGTGGTAGTAGCTAATGTACTGCAACGCTGCGGCGACGGATTCGATCAGGTCTTCTTGCTTTATGACAGTCATGGTGTTCTCGCGGTGGATAAGAAGGGTAAGACTTTGATGCTGTTTGCTAATCAGTATGGGAGCGCCAGAACTTAGTGGGGCGCCCTGGCTTGGTTCTGGGTAACCGTCATGATGCGGTCCGTGTACGCAATCGCCATCGCCGACAGGATGAAGACCATGTGTATCACCGTTTGCGCGATGATCACTTCGATCTTGTACGAGTTGGCGTTGATGAAGGTCTTCAGCAGGTGGATGGACGAGATGCCGATGATGGCCATCGCCAGTTTCGTCTTCAGCACGGACGCATTCACATGCGACAGCCATTCCGGCTGGTCCGGGTGGTCGTCGAGGTGCATGCGCGACACAAACGTTTCGTAGCCGCCGATGATGACCATGATCAACAGATTCGAGATCATGACCACGTCGATCAAGCCCAGCACCACCAGCATGATGGTCGCTTCATTGAGCTTGGTCGGCAGGGCGCCGCCTGGTACGGCCACGGCCGTCAAGACGTGCTGCAGGGCCGCGTCATTGCCGAACACGGCGCCGATCAGGTCCGACAGTTCCACCCAGAAGTGAAATACGTAGACGCATTGTGCGAGGATCAGGCCCAGGTACAGCGGCAGCTGCAGCCAGCGCGACATGAAGATGAAGGCGGACAGGGGATGCAGTTTGCTATGTGAGGGCTTTTGTGAGTGGTCGATCATCTGGAGTTTCCTGGGGGTAAATACCAATTTTTGGTATGCCCGACATTTTACACTTGCTGCTGATCACTGCGCATGCCCTCGATCTGGATTCTTGGCCTTGATGAAATACAAAGCGACGTCAACTAATTGACTTGTTATCAGTTTTTCCATCCAGAATGCTGGGCGTCGTACGCTTGACGCCTGTCGCCTGTGGCGATTATGGTTAGAATTGATCGGGGAAAACGCCGACTGTAAGGCGTCCGTAAGACAGCAGGAATATTGTGTTAGCAAACAATTACTACACTGGAGACTAGCATGGCCGGTACAGAGAACCAAGGGCAGGGCACACAGCAGCAGGGACCAGAAGAGTCGCGCATATTTGAACCGTCGGCAGCGTTTGCCGCACAGGCAACGATTTCCGGCATGGACGCCTACCGCGCCATGGTGGCCGATGCCGAACGCGACTACGAAGGCTTCTGGGCCAAGCTGGCGCGTGAAAACCTGAGCTGGAAAAAGCCGTTCACCCGCACCCTGAACGAAGACAACGCCCCATTCTACAAATGGTTCGAAGACGGCCAGCTGAACGTGTCGTACAACTGCCTGGACCGCAATATCGAAAACGGCCTGGGCGACAAGACGGCCATTATCTTCGAAGCGGACGACGGCACCGTCACCAAGGCAACTTATAAAGAGCTGCATGAAAAAGTCTGCAAGTTCGCCAACGGCCTGAAATCCAAGGGTATCGCCAAGGGCGACCGCGTCATCATCTATATGTCGATGTCCGTCGAAGGCGTAGCCGCCATGCAAGCCTGCGCGCGCATCGGCGCCACCCACTCCGTCGTGTTCGGCGGCTTCTCGGCGAAATCCCTGCAGGAACGCATCATCGACGCGGGCGCCGTGGCCGTCATCACGGGCGACGAGCAATTGCGCGGCGGCAAAAAGCTGCCGTTGAAATCCATCGTCGACGAAGCGCTGGCGCTGGGCGGCTGCGATTGCGTGAAAAACGTCATCGTCTACAAACGCACGGGCAGCGACTTGCCGATGGTGGCCGGCCGCGACACGTGGCTGCACGACCTGGTCGAAGGCCAGAGCGCGCAATGCGAGCCGGAATGGGTCGATGCCGAGCATCCGTTGTTCATCTTGTATACCTCGGGTTCGACGGGCACGCCGAAGGGCGTGCAGCACTCGAGCGGCGGCTACCTGCTGTGGGCCGCGCTGACGATGAAGTGGAGCTTCGACATCAAGCCGAACGACGTGTTCTGGTGCACGGCCGACATCGGCTGGGTGACGGGCCACAGCTACATCGCGTATGGCCCGATGGCCGTGGGCGCCACGCAAGTGGTGTTCGAAGGCATCCCGACCTACCCGAACGCGGGTCGCTTCTGGGAAACCATCAAGAAGCACAACGTCAGCATCTTCTACACCGCCCCCACGGCGATCCGTTCGCTGATCAAGGCGGCCGACGTGGACCCGAAAGTTCACCCAAGCAACTACGACCTGACGAGCTTGCGCCTGCTGGGCACGGTCGGCGAGCCGATCAATCCGGAAGCGTGGATGTGGTACTACAAGCATATCGGCGGCGAGAAATGCCCGATCGTCGATACCTTCTGGCAAACGGAAACGGGCGGCCACATGATCACCCCGTTGCCTGGCGCGACGCCGATGGTGCCCGGTTCCTGCACCCTGCCATTGCCGGGCATCATGGCCGCCATCGTCGACGAAGCGGGCCAGGACGTGCCGAATGGCCAGGGCGGCATCCTGGTGGTGAAGCGTCCATGGCCATCGATGATCCGCACGATCTGGAACAACCCCGAGCGTTTCAAATCCAGCTACTTCCCGGAAGAGCTGGGCGGCAAGATGTACCTGGCAGGCGACGGCGCCATCCGCAACAAGGACACGGGCTACTTCACCATCACGGGCCGCATCGATGACGTGCTGAACGTGTCGGGCCACCGCATGGGCACGATGGAAATCGAATCGGCCCTGGTGGCCAACCCGCTGGTGGCCGAGGCCGCCGTGGTAGGCCGTCCGGACGACACGACAGGCGAATCGATCTGCGCCTTCGTGGTGCTCAAGCAAGCGCGTCCGACAGGCGAGGAAGCCAAGAAACTGGCCCTGGAGTTGCGTAACTGGGTCGGCAAGGAAATCGGCCCGATCGCGAAACCGAAGGAAATCCGCTTCGGCGACAACCTGCCGAAAACCCGCTCCGGCAAAATCATGCGCCGCCTGCTGCGCGTGCTGGCCAAGGGCGAGACGATCACGCAAGACGTCTCGACCTTGGAAAACCCGGCTATCCTGGAGCAGTTGAAGGAAGCGTCGTAATGCAAGGTCGGTCCCTGCGGGGACCGAGCATGGCCTCTGTTGGGCTGCCGCTTGTCGTTGTGTGCTTTAACTTTTACCCCACGGTAAATAACTTTGGCAGTCCGTAGAATCTTTGCTATAATCTGCGGCTTCGCGACAAGCGAGAAATAGTACGCAATGCGAGCAAGTAGACGCATTGCCTGCAGGAGAGGTGGATGAGTGGTTGAAGTCGCACGCCTGGAAAGCGTGTATAGGTTCATAGCCTATCGGGGGTTCGAATCCCCCTCTCTCCGCCAAGGATACAAATTGGCCAGTTCAAGGAAGTCCAAGAACGTCCACAAAAAACCGTTTTAGCCCGTGCTAAAGCGGTTTTTTTGTATTTTGGCGTCCAGTACTGTCCAGCTGCATCCAGCTCATCGGGGGGCATTACCCAGGTCGTATGCCCCCGGCTCTAGGAACCTTGCCCCCGGAAGTTGGTCAAAAGTAGTTTCCGGCATTGTGCCGAGGGAGACTACCATGGCCAAGAACAACGTTTCGCTGACCGAGATGCAGGTCAGGAATGCCAAGCCCAGGGAGAAACCTTACAAGCTATTTGATGGTGGTGGACTCTATCTTGAAGTCGCAACCAGCGGTTCGCGCATTTGGCGGTTGAAGTTTCGCCAATTGGACGGCAAGGAAAACCGGCTCACCTTCGGCCCTTATCCAGAAGTCACGCTACAGGATGCGCGAGAAAAGCGTCTGGAGGCGCGTCGATTGCTGCTGAAAGGAATAGACCCCGCCAAGCATCGCGACGACGCAAGGCGGCTCGCCGCCGAAAAATCCTCTAATACCTTCGAGAAAATCGCCAGGGAGTGGTACGCAAACAAGGTGCCGACGTGGAGCGAGCGTACTGCCAAGAACATGCTGCAGCGTCTTGAAGCCGATATTTTTCCACGGATCGGCGACAGGCCGATCACGGAAATCAGGCACCGCGAATTGATTGATACCCTGCGCAAGATCGAGGAGCGCGGCGCGACCGAGATTGCGCATCGCCTGAAAGCCGTCTGTTCGCAGATATTCAGCTACGCCATCCAGTGCGGCCTGGCCGACCGCAACCTGGTGGTGGACATGAAGGACGTCCTGAAGACCAAGCGCGCCTCGCACTACGCTGCTATCGACGCCGATGAATTGCCCGCCTTCCTGGATGCGCTGGCGCGCAACGAGGCGCGCATGTTCGAGCCGACGCGCATCGCGCTGCGCCTGATGCTGCTGGTCTTCGTGCGCACCAGCGAACTGATAGAAACGCCATGGAGCGAAGTCGATCTGGAGAAGGGCGAGTGGATCATTCCCTGGCAGCGCATGAAGCGCGGCAAGCTGACCGTCAACCCGGACACGACCAATCACCACGTCTGCCTTTCGCGCCAGGCACTGGCCTTGCTGCGCCAGCTGCACACCATCACGGGCCGCGGTACGTACCTGTTTCCAAACCAGCGGGACCACGACAAGCCGCTGAGCAACAACACGCTGCTGGTGGCGCTGTCCCGCATGGGCTACAAGGGACGCATGACCGGCCACGGCTTCCGGGCGCTGGCCATGAGCACCATCAAGGAGCGCCTGGGCTACCGCCATGAAGTGGTGGACCGCCAGCTGGCGCACGCACCCAAGGACAAGGTGGCCAGCGCCTACGACCGCGCCCAGTTCCTGGCGGAGCGCCACAAGATGATGCAGGAGTGGGCCGACTACCTGGAAGCCGTGGAGCGCGGGGATACGCCGCAGCCAGGCCATCATGGGTCGCTGGAACTGGTGTGGCCAGTGCCGCATCGTTAAGGAGGCTGCCATGCCAAGACGAATTGAACCTCTGACTGAGCAACAGCTGATACAGGCGGAGCCTGGAGACAAGCCATTCAGGTTATTCGACGGCTACGGCCTGTATGTTGAAGTCATGCCGACTGGCTCGAAGGTCTGGCGCATGAAATTTCGCCAGAAGGACGGCAAGGAAAATGCCCTAACATTCGGCCACTACCCGGAGGTATCGCCAACGCTTGCTCGATGCCGCCGCGTAGTCGCACGCCAGATGCTGCATGATGGGCTGGACCCGCGTACAGAGTTCGACGCGGCCCACATGCGTCCACCGAAGCCCGTCAGGCGGCATTGCCTGCTTCCCGTTGCCATGGACGATAGAAAGGTGGAGCGCTGCGTAAGCCAGGTTGGAAGGCAAGCGCTGGAGCGGTTGCACGGCCTTGTATTCCCGGCGCTGAGCCGCGTCGTGGCCGACGAAGGCGTGAGAAGCGACATGCAGATCATGCTGGAGAAAATCCAGAAGGAGCGCAGCGCCGAAGTGATTGATTTGCTGTACGACTACTGCGCCGACATCATCTTTGGCTGCCTTGGATTGGGTATTGATGAAGATGATTTGATCGAGGCCATGAGGGATGCCAGGGTGGCGCAGCGGCGGAGGTGAGCGTATCTATGCCGCAGGTATCCCGGTATCTCCCGGCTTCATTCGGCTCTGGTCCCTTTGTTGTCGATTGGCCTGGTGCTTGATGAAGTGTCGATTATTGAGCATACCGTGTCTGCAGGTCTGCAGGTCTGCTGGCCTCGATACACGCTTGCATCCAACGTAGCACCTCGCTCCTGATCCACGCAGAGGAGCGTCCTTGCAGCTTCACGGGGGCAGGGAAGCTGCCTTCCTTGATGCCTGCATAAACGCTGCTGCGCGACTTGCCGCAGGTTGCCAGCACTTCGCCCAGGCGGATGAAGCGCTCTTCGCCCATGCGAGGTTCAACGCGGCGCTCTTTCAGGTATTCGGCTGTCGCTGCTTTCATGGCGTCCCCCTTCGTAAATCAAAAATGCCAGCGGCAGCACCGGGGCGAATGGCATATGCCGCAGGCCTTGCCCTGCGACCGATTCGTCCTTCGCCGAGACGCGCTCGCAATCATTATTCCGAAAACATGGGTCCAGTATCGAATGCCGTAATCGCTGGTGCAACAAGAATCGGCCTGCCATGCCACTTGGATCAAGCCTGCCGCGCACTTTGTGTGAGATCAAGGCTGGACACAGGAGCGGGTTCGTGGAAGCTTTAGCAGCTAAAAATTCGGCAATCGACAGCGCATTCATCATGCGATAGATGCATTGGCGCGGCCCCGATTTCATTGGTCCTGTTGCTATATCGCCGTCACATGTGCATGCGACTGCAGGCATCTCACGCCATCAATACCTGTCAGCAATCGTTTTGACCGCCTCCAGGGGGAGCTCTTTCTGTCCACGCGGAAAGGCGCAGCCATCGGAGGGGAAGCGCGCTATTGCCGTGTAGTACTCGTACAGCAGACTATGAAAATTTGTTGCTGACATTGATCAAGGTCGGCCCAGATGCATGTCAAATGTTCCCACTTGGACGCTGCCTATTGCCGCTGATCAACCGCGCTACTTTCGGCATACATTCCTGCTAAATCTGCTCTCGTACCTGCAAAAAAATGGTTCGACCGAGGTATTACCCGGTGATTTAAGCGTTTCAGTCGCTGCACAGGGCGGAACTACCGTGCTAGTTTCGGTATACATTCCTGCTAAATTTGCTTTCGTACCTGTAAAAAAATGGTTTGGTCGAAGTTGTGTCCGACAATTTTTGTGGTTTAGTCGCTGCGCGAAGCGGGGCAGGATAGGTGAAGTTAGCTAACCTTCGGTTAGCTAACTTCACACCTGCTTATTCGCACTTCGTGCTCAACGTTGCACTCCAAATTAGACTTTCGAATGAGCATGCATCTACTGCACCTTTGCGTGAGTCCGTGTCCGAATGGCAGACCTCATCCTTGCTCCTTCTTTTTGCAGATGAAACCATTCGCCAGATTCTTGACTTAAGACATAACAATTGGACTTTGCAAGGCAATAGTTGGGCTCGTTCGGTAGTGAACTGACTTCCATCAAGCAAGTCTTATTGACAATAATCAATAAATTTGCAATATTGTAAAAATTTGCGCAAAAAGAAACTGTGCGTACATGCTGGACTATGTCCCGTAAGGGGCAGTGTCCCCACTTCCTTTATCTGATTTGGAACTATTGATGGACATAGGCCTCGCAAAGCTTAACAAACTTGTTGCACACCACGTGGGTAACAAAATTCGCGATGAGGGAATAACTTTATCTAAGTCCGAGCCAGCTATTACTCCCAGTATCTCCGCGATTATTCTCAAGGACTACTTGGGTGGATTAAAGAGTAGCTGCAAGGACTTTTCTTTCTATCACGAATCTGACGTCAATCTAAACGAGATGCTCGTCTACGCCGCGGAAATATTCAATAATGAAGAGAACTTTTTCCGTGAATCTGAGAAGATTGCCAAACATCTCTACAGTAAGACGACTCATCCGAATATAGCTGGAGGTGACCTTTTCGTGATGCTGTTCTCCGGAATTACAATTGGCGCTAAGATTACCCGAGCCATTGGTATATTCAAGGTTGAGTCGAAGGAAAAATATCTATCGATTAGAAATGAAAATGGCTCGCTGGTTCTGCACGATAACGAAGGTATTGACCCCAGAGAAATCCAGAAATCGGCATTGATCATCGAGGATGGATTTCACGTTCTCACAGCAGAGCGTGGAAATGCTACTACTGCTTATTGGGTAGATGACTTCTTAAAAACGAAACCATTTGCTACTGAAAAATCTTCTGCGCAATACATAGGCAAGATTGTTAAGGCAACGGTCAAAGAGATATCAGAACCTGCCAAGGTCTCCGAATACAAAGACGAATTCCATGCACTGCTGGCTTCCGAAGAGCCGACCCTGGAAAGGTTGATTGCGATAAACAGTCGATTCGTCGGAGATGAACGCTCGGAGGAAATCGTCGAAACCACATCTTCGTCAACGGGGCTCAGGCTCGATAGTGGCGCGGTATTGGACCAGAAATCTATACAGAGCGCGGTAAAGTCCACGTTCAGAAGAATTCGCATCTCTCCTGGCATTGAGTTGCTCTTAAGCGGAAAAAATACCATGCAGTCGGTAAGGAAAGAATCGTCAAAAGACGGACGGTATATGACAATCACCATCGACATGGGAGAGAATCGATGAGCGGGGAAGACTCCAAGCGGTCCGGCGAAATCGGAGAAAAATTGGCCAAGGCTTTCTTGGACCTTATCGGCTGGGGAACGAGTTTGCAGTCTGTTTCCATCCAATGCAACGACCAGGATCATAAAACTGCAATGGATAATCAGAGGCGCTCGCATGGCAACGATCTGGTATTTATCTACAACAACCCATTTTACGATAGCAGAACAGACATTGTTCATATTTCTGTAAAGAACAACCTGAACGGGTATAGCGAAAAGGAAAGTGAGCTAAAGGTTGACTTCAAAAATCACTTAGAGGAAGCTAATGCAATTATTTCGTGTGCCCAATATGACTCTGGCCTACGTGATCTGCTTTCAAAGCACAAAAGCAGAAAGCACAAGGAGCATTCAGGGCTTCTTATTTGGACCAGTTCGGAAAAAGAAACGGCGAACAAGGACATTCTATCAATCATAAAAAATATAAAGTCGCTGGACGAGAAATGCAACAAGAACGTATATCTCGTAGACGGAGCCAGGTACAACTTCATCCTCAATGCGATCACACACATCAAAGCAGAAATTGGTATCGAGCAGTTTGATTTTTTCTATCCGGAAACTGGCGGCCTCGTGAATCGCCTTGATGAGCGGTACGGCAGCGTACTTCCATTGGAGTTGATAGTTTCGGACATCATCCCTGTCAAGGCGCGCACTTCCGATAAGGAAATACTCTACCTGTACGTTAACCAAGCATTCGAGCAGGACTGCTATCGGCGAATCTTGTCCCTCTCTCTTGGCTTTGCGGGCGCATGGCCGCATGAGATCCGTATAGGATTTCCAGACTACAACCCGGCCCACCACGCCAATGACGCGGTTGCGTCTGAGCTTCCTTTCGTCGACCGGAAAAAAAAATTCATCCCATTCTGTTTTAACCCGTCGAATTTAAACGCACTGGAACAATGATGTCGGACACAATCAAGGAAAAAGTAGAGGCCGATAACTGGCTTCCTTATGGCGAACAACTTAGGATATTGCTAGGGAGTGACCACATTTCGTATGGTGAGGTGGCAACGGCGCTGCGTGGGAAAGGCGTATTTTGCGCTAATTCGGAGAAAAGCAACACAATTCCGATTCTTTCCACGACGATCCTCCGCCCGTTTGAATTCGTTTCATTGCTTGAAGCCTCTATATCTAGAGAAACTCGCCCCAAAGAGCAGCCACAGGATTTGAAACTCGTATCGGATAGCGCGAACTGGCAAAATAGCCTAAAAGAATTGGCCGGTGAACTTGTTGACCTCGTGGACCTCGATAACATTCCTGGTGTTACTTTCGCATCTAATCCTACGTTGTCCTTTAGTGGAACCCATAGCGCGACTATCGAATATGTCATTAATCGGACTGATTACAGTCAGGATCTGCTGGGAAGGGACCTGAATTTTTCTGCGAAGATCCTGCTAGAACAGAAAGATGGCGCGCTGAAGCTCGAAATCTTGTCACAACACTCTTCGAAGGAAACCGGAAAAATAAACGAGCAACTGCTGAAGTCAGTAACACAGAGGCTAAAGAAAGACGGGATCAGCGACAACAGTGAGCCGAGAAAGATACTCTTCAAGTCGTTCGACAACAAGAACAGAATTCTATTCATGCTAAAGTTGGCGGCGGCTTTCGGTGCCAATAAAGGCCTAGGGGTTATCGTTGATGTGAACATCCGCAGGAACGAATCCAAGGAGTCGCTGCCTGATGATCCAGGGATCAAGTGGATGGAAGGAACGATGCGGAATCTCAAGATAGACGGAGATAAGCTGAACGATATCTCAATATTCTCGTCCGAGGACTATTTCGAATACTTCTTCGTTACGAAGTTGGTAGTGGACTACGAATTCGAGATGGCCCAGAATTCTGGAACGTGCACGTTGATATACAGCTTTGACAAGACGCGAAACTTTGCGAGAATAATGAGCGCTCCATTTATCTATTCTATCGACAAATTTACCGTTAAGGGAAATACGAGCTCTAAGGTTTCAACGTTTGTGAAAAACGAGCTCGCTGCAAACCTCCGATCGAAGATCGACGTGCTATTTGCAGAGTTGATGATCAAAGACTAGGCTCCCTGAGGAATATCATCGGATTGCCATGATTGTGGAAGCTGGCAGACACTGGTTTAGACGTTGTTATTATAGAATCGTTGACCAGATCCGCCCTTGATTGCCCGGCTAACCAGGGCCGGGTCGATGAAATCAATATCACATTGGTGTAATGCCCGTGATGTTCTAATTTTTTGACGCCTAACATGCCCAAGGACGAGGGTCACAAGGACGAGGGTCAGGTCCATCATTTGGACACGAACTCATGCATTGGATGGCTTGAAACTATTGTGATTGTTCAGTAGCTCTGCAGTTAACTCGATAGGATTGGCGCCGAATGCGCGTTGGGGAGGGTGAGCGTGCTGTGTCCTTGCTTGCGTAGCGTTCAAAATGGCAGACCTGCCCCCCACTCCTGTTTCAGAGGGATTTCATGGCAGAGATGGAGCGTGGAACAGGCTACGGGAAAGAACTGGAACTGCTGCACTTTATCGCATCAGATGTCGACGCCATGCACTCCTTGCATTGTGCGATAGTCAAGTAAATTCGGGCATCTGTGGCCCTATGTCTGAGTCCCTGTCCGAATGACGGACCTGACACCGTCACGCTTGATCCCGTCTCGCTCGTTCATATCGAAACTCGATAAAGTGCTGCTTTTTGATTGAGTCTCTTCGTTCTGCATCCGGTCAGAAACGGACCTAAAAAAGTATAAAAAACAGCCTGTTATCCATTTAATCTAAGTTGCTGAAAAATAATTATGCTGCGCAAAGTTAAAAAATTTTAAATTAGACTAAAAGAAAATAATATGAAACTTGAAAAATTACGCTTCTTAAGTGTTGAGATAAAAAAAGAAATTGGGAATGATATTGTTGCATTTTTAATTTATTATAAATTTAATAAAATTTGGAATATTCTTGACGATGTGAGGCAGATTAGTCCCGCAGAAATATTATCTCTTGAAAAGGCTCAATCTGAATCGATCGCCTACCACGCAACTAGTGATCGGGCTTCTTGGTTTTCATTGCCAGAATTAGATTGTGTTGTCATGGCACTATTTTCCAGCTCACCTAGAATCGCCACAAGAAAAGCAATAAAAGAAAGAATATCTATATCCATTGAACATGCGGCTAATGCATTCAAGGTTACACATAACTCTCTTACGTTACTATTAGGTAAAGAAGCTTTTGAGCTGCAGCTAAGTAAGTCAATTGAGCAATTTTCTAACCCTTTGGGCCTTCATACCGAAGGCCAAGAGAGTTCTCCGCCGACCAATTTGGCGGTTATTGCAATGGATATTGATTATTTTAAACAAGTAAATGATACTTACGGTCACTTGTATGGAGATCAAGTTCTGAAGACTTTCGGTGTGAGGCTTGAAAGAACTGCCCAAAGTATTGAGCAGAATACAGAAAGCCGCGTAAAAATATACGTAGGTCACCCGTCGGGAGAAGAATTCCTTGTATTGATAGTTGGCAGTTTCAGTCGAGATGATATTGCAGAATGGGCTAATCAATTTAGAACTCGAATTGCTGATGAACCACTGCCATCAGACAGTGAATGGGGCAAGCTCACGAGTTATGAGAACCTATCCATGATTACTTTACCCCCGCTTGCAGAGCGCTCCATAACTGCAAGCGTTGGTGTCTCAATTCATACCGCTTCAGTAAAGTTTTCAGCTGAAGATGGTTATAGCAAATCTTTATTAGATCGCGCAGACACTGCTCTTTATCGCGCAAAAAGTGCTGGGCGAAATCAGGTTATATTATTTGATGATATACTTGGGTCCTGTGGCCGTGTTTTGGAACAAGACAGACATACAAGAATTATAGCCGTTGACATCGGGTCAAGTATCGGGGTTACTCTGGGGCAGGAATTTAGAGTTTACCCAGCCGGACTGAATGGGAAAAGAAAATTCTTTATGTCCGATGGAAGATCAAAGCGTACTATCGGATTTTATCCAAAAGTCGAGCTGACCAGAATTACTATTTTTAACGTTCAACCAGAATTGTCATTTGCTTTTATTTCAGACATTAACGAGCAATCTATTGATATTGACGTAGGAGCTGAGCTTGAAGCTATACCTGCCGGTAGTATAGGACGCATCGTTCCTTATGTTTCGAAATTTTTGGCCGCAGACTTGGAGTCGTACAATGCAGGAGATGCTGGTGAATTAAAAGATTTCATACATCGTGAAGTAGCAAATAATAAACATCCTTTCTCAATAACAATGTTCTTCTCGAGAGATGGCATCTATCAGAAAAAATATGGGTCTGCCGCAGTAAACATTGCCCGCAAAAAACTATATAGGGAAGCTTTAAATTTCTTTCATTCCGAGAGTTACATTAGAATTCTGGATAAGTCAACCTTATGTGTGGCTGGAGCGAATTCAACGTATAAGGAAGAAAATATTCTACAATTTGTCGAAAAAATTTCTTCCGAATTTTTAGAAATAGGTTTAACGATAGGTGTCTTCTGTAACGCTGACGCAGAAAAATCACCAAAAAATTATAATGAGAAATTGGATGAAATGTATTCTGTTGAATTTTCTCAGTTTGCCGCGTCCGAATATAGAGAAGTTTCAAAAAATAATGTTTGTCATTTTAGTTATGCGATGGCGGAGCATATTCTTTCCAAGCAACGCGACTTAAAACTATTTGCGGAAGCACAAGCTGACTATGAGAAATTTAGAGGGTTTGGATTGGAAGGCCCTAGGTTATGTAACCTTGGAGGGTTGATTTATAGTGCTCAGGGAAAAGACGAATTGGCTGCTGAACAATTTGAAATTTCAATGAAACGAGATTCGAGTAATATAATTTATAAAACAAATTTTGCGACATGCTGTGTGAAATTTGGCGAAATTGATAAGCCATTGAATTTGCTTAACTCAGTAGACGAGAATAAGATTCTTGAATTGAAGAAAATACATTTGTATGGATTTTTTGTGTATGGGGTATTACTGGCAAAAGCTAAGTTCAATAAATCGATTGAATTTAGATTGGATCGATTGGAAATTTTTAAAAATAACATTGATGCTCTACTGGAATTTCAAAAAAGCAATAAAGCATATTATGATCTATTAGTTTCTTCCTTTTAGTAGAACGTCCATTACGTGATAGTAGGCTAGAGTGGGCTAGGGGCAGTTCCGGCAATCGGCCAATTTTCTATCTGAAATGGCGGAATGCCGGAACTGACTCCGTTGCTCGAAATGGCTGAATACCTGAACCGACCCCGTTGTTCTGCGAATCGCCCGATTGCTGCCACTGCGCGGAGGCGACGCGTGCCAAGGGCAGGCGCTCCCCGCCTGGTTTTGCTGGGACAGGCGGTTGCGCTCGGTCATTTCAAGTGGTCTTCATTTCAATGGTGATGAAACCCAGTTAATTATTTTCCAAGTCTAAATGGCAACGAGTCCGCAGCCAATACCGGACGATCAATTTCGACTGATTGTTGTCGGTAATTCTGCGATATCGGATTAATCCGCACCCCATAAAAACAATTTATCCCGAGGCCATGATATGAATTTGAAAAATTTTTCTCTCCGCTGCTGTGGTGTCTGCAGGTATGTTTATGCCGGTGGTTGGCGTTTTAGCAGGGACTCCGTCGAACCTTGATCCAACCGAGTCTGCCTTCCGTGCTCTGTACAAGGAGCTGGTAGAAACCAATACCACTTTTTCCGCAGGCAGTTGCACGCTGGCGGCGGAACGCCTTAGCAAGCATTTGGCTGTGGCAGGATAGCCGTTGAGCTTGTCTTGGGATGTGGGCACTGCCCCCCCCCTGAGTCCATAAACGAATGGTCCGCAACGGGGCGTAACCGGACTGTGCAATTTAAAACTCTGTTAATTGTTATATTTCAAAAAAGAAGATGAGTCTAATTGGGGGGCATAATTTGGGGCACGTTACTGCTGCACTTGGGTGAATATCAATAAGAGTAACGAGCGCTTTCATTGATAGGAATCCCCTCTCGGCACACGCAAAAAAGCCCGCCAAAGCGGGCTTTCTCACTCTACCAGCAAACCAAACGCTCAGAACTGGTTCATCGTATTGTCTTTACCAGCTGCTTTGAGCGCCGCTTCGCCGCTGAAGTAATCCTTGTGATCGTCGCCGATGTCCGAGCCGGACATGTTTTGATGTTTCACGCAGGCGATGCCCTGGCGGATTTCCTTGCGCTGCACGCCGGCCACGTAGCCCAGCATGCCCTGGTCGCCGAAGTATTCCTTGGCCAGATTGTCGGTCGACAAGGCGGCCGTGTGGTAGGTCGGCAGGGTGATCAGGTGGTGGAAGATGCCGGCTTCGCGGGCCGAGTCGGCCTGGAAGGTGCGGATCTTCTCGTCGGCGGCGATCGCCAGTTCCGTCTGGTCGTATTCCACGCTCATCAGCTGGGCACGGTCGTAGGCGGACACGTCCTTGCCTGCCGCTTTCATGCCGTCGAAGATTTGCTGGCGGAAGTTCAGGGTCCAGTTGAACGATGGGCTGTTGTTGTACACCAGCTTGGCGTTCGGGATGACCTTGCGGATTTCGCTGACCATGCCGCCGATTTGCGCGATATGCGGTTTTTCCGTTTCGATCCACAGCAGGTCGGCGCCGTTTTGCAAGGAGGTGATGCAGTCGAGCACGCAACGCTCTTCGCCGGTACCGGCGCGGAACTGGAACAGGTTGCTCGGCAGGCGTTTTGGACGCAGCAGCTTGCCTTCGCGCTTGATGATGACGTCGCCATTGCCCAGCGCGTCGGCCGACACTTCTTCGCAGTCGAGGAAGGAGTTGTATTGGTCGCCCAGGTCGCCTGGTTCGTTGGTGACGGCGATCTGCTTGGTCAGGCCGGCGCCCAGGGAGTCTGTGCGGGCGACGATGATGCCGTCGTCCACGCCCAGTTCCAGGAAGGCGTAGCGGATGGCGCGGATCTTGGCCAGGAAATCTTCGTGTGGCACCGTGACTTTACCGTCCTGGTGGCCGCATTGTTTCTCGTCGGACACCTGGTTTTCGATCTGGATGCAGCAGGCGCCCGCTTCGATGAACTGTTTGGCCAGCAGGTAGGTCGCTTCCGCATTGCCGAAACCGGCATCGATGTCGGCGATGATGGGCACGACGTGGGTGACGTGGCCGTCGATCTTGGCCTGGATGGCTTGCTTCTCAGCACCTTGAGCCGCGTCCAGCTGGCGGAACAGGCCGCCCAGTTCGCGGGCATCGGCCTGGCGCAGGAAAGTGTAGAGCTCTTTGATCAGGGCCGAGACGGCGGTTTTTTCATGCATCGACTGGTCTGGCAGCGGGCCGAACTCGGAGCGCAGGGCGGCGACCATCCAGCCGGACAGGTAGAGGTAGCGGCGGTCGGTGCTGTTGAAGTGCTTTTTGATCGAGATCATCTTCTGTTGACCGATGAAACCGTGCCAGCAGCCGAGCGACTGGGTGTACTTCGATGGGTCCGCATCATAGGCGGCCATGTCGTTGCGCATGATCTTCGCCGTGTAGCGGGCGATGTCCAGGCCGGTCTTGAACTTGTTCTGGGCGCGCATGCGGGCGGCGGACTCGGGATTGATGGCGTTCCATGCGCTGCCTTGTTGCTCTTTCAAACCGGCAACAGCCTTGATGTCATCTTGATATTGGGACATGGTGTATCTCCTAAAGAAAAACTAAGTTTGAGAAAATCGTCGAGTGCGCCGCTTTGTCGATGCGAACTGCATGACTAAATAGTAGGCCGATTGGCGCCGATGTTCAAGTCTTATATAAGACATATAACTTAAATTTAATCCTTGTTTTTCAAAGGCTTAATTATAATTTTTCAGGATGTGGAATAGATTTTCAAAAAGTGAGAGCATTCATGGATGAGTTTGACGCTTGAGATTTTGCGATGTGAAACGCCTTTTCAGAATTTGGTGCGGCGCGACAAATCGGGGCGTAAAAAGCCACCCGAAGGTGGCGCAGAAGTAATTTTGTTTTAATATCATGATCCGATTGTGAAAGGTAAAGTCAGCAATGCAGATGAACGGTATGGATTTACCCATCGAGTATGTTGCTTTTGCGGCAAGATATCGGGATGCGGAAGGATTTTGTAATTTGAGACTGAAGGAAGAACTGGATTCTTTCGGTGGCGTCTTGCAGACGGAACTGGCGCAAATCTATACGGATGTCGTCGAATTGAATGCCCAGACAGCGAAGCTTGGCGCTTGTTTCGTCGGCGATGGCTGCTATGGAGAGCCTGGAAGTGTCAGTGCTGGCCCGGGAGCCATACCGGACATCGTTGATTTTACAGAAATCATTTGTTTCGGCATGGCTGGCGACGGCAGTCAATTCTGTCTCGATTTCAGGGGCGCCTGGAGCGCGCCCTCTGTCATCTTATGGGACGATGATTACTGGCGAAAGATTTCAAACACCTTTGAAAACTTCCTATTGCTATTTTCTTGGTAGGTGAGCGGGGCAGCTGCTGATGTGAAACGCCTGTTCAGAACTTGGTGCAGTGCAACAAAACGGGGCGAAAGGAGCCACCCGAAGGTGGCGCAAGCTTGTGTGTGCTTTCTGGCAATGTACCGAGGACCCGGCGGCGATGCTTTTTTTAGCGCAGATGTCGTATGCCGACTACAGCTTAGCGGACAAGGTGGTGCGCCGGCGCAGGGCAAGGGCGGGTCAGTGCGTCGATCACGTCCGTTGTTGCCACCACTTGCGCATACTCGCCGTGCAAATTGGCCAGCGCCATCGCATGCACCTCGTCCGCCGTTCTCGATGTGCCCGCATAATCGATTTGAGCAAACGCAAAGCACGCATCGGCGACGACTTGCGTGGCAAAGCCCAGATTGCCCGCCGTGCGCGCGCTTGACTCTACGGAATTGTTGGTGCTGACGCCCACGATGACCAGCTTGCTGATGCTGCGCACGCGCAACCAGCGTTCCAGTCCCGAGTGGATGAAGGCATCCGGCACATTCTTCTCCACGACATGCTCTTCCGGTAAGGGCGCCAACGCTGCCTGAAATTCCACACCGGGCTGGCCGGGCCAGAAGGGCGAGCCTGGCGTTCTGGATATGTGGCGCACATGTACGACGGTGGCGTCCGCTGCGCGCCAGGCTTGCAGCAGGGTGGCAATCTGGTGTTCCGCAGCGGGATTATTGCGGCTTCCGGCAGCGGGGCTGGCCATGCCTTGTTGCATGTCGATGATGATGAGTGCGGGACGGTGGGCATGCATGTTGGTAGCCTGGGCGGAATGGCAGGCGCACCTGGCGCCTGACTGGGGAAATAGTGCTGGAGTGATTACCGCAGGGCGCCAATCTAGCGTCCCACGGTCTGCCGCTGGTCCTTGATGAACAGCGCCGTCAGCATGCCGATCACGCACACGCCGATCACGTAATAGGCGGGGCCCAGCACGTTGTTCTTCAGCATCAGGGTCACGACCACGGGCGTCAGGCCGCCAAAGATGGCGTACGACAAGTTGTAGGAAAACGACAGTCCCGAAAAGCGCACCTGGGCCGGGAACGCTTGCACCAGCACGTAGGGCACGGCGCCGACGACGCCGACGAACAGGCCCGTCATCGCGTACAGGGGCAGCAGCAGGTCGGGACGGCTGCCGATGGTGGTGTAGAAAATATACGTGCTGATGGCCAGCAGCACGGAGCCGACGAAGATCACGCGCTTGCCGCCAAAGCGGTCGGCCAGCATGCCGGCGATGATGCAGCCGAAGGCCAGGCACAGGGTCGCCACGGTATTGGCCACCAGGGTGGTGCGCGGCGCGATGTGGTGGATCTTTTGCAGCAGGGCGGGCGTCATCAGGATGATGACGACGATGCCGGCTGACAGCATCCACGTCAGCAGCATCGACACGGCGACGGCGCCGCGGTGGCTGCGCAGCACGGATTTCAAGGGCATTTCCGTCGACAGGGCCTTGCGCTGCTGCATTTCCGCGAAGACGGGGGTTTCATGCAGCCAGCGGCGCAGATACATGGCGCCGAAACCGAAGATGCCGCCCAGCAAGAACGGATAGCGCCAGGCGCCATCGGTGATTTCTTGCGGCGTGTAGACGGTGTTCAAGCCCGTCGCGACGAGCGAACCGAGCAGGATGCCCACCGTCAGGCCGGCCGTCAGCGTGCCGCAGGCAAAGCCCGTGAAACGGCTCGGTACGTGTTCCGACACAAACACCCAGGCACCCGGCACTTCGCCGCCCACGGCCGCGCCCTGGAAGATGCGCATCAGCAGCAACAGCAGCGGGGCGGCCAGGCCGATGGTGGCATACGTCGGCAACAGGCCGATCAGCAGGGTCGGCACGGCCATCATCAGGATGGAGAGGGTGAACATGCGCTTGCGGCCGAGCAAGTCGCCGAAGTGGGCCATGACGATGCCGCCCAGCGGACGCACGACGTAGCCGGCGGCGAAGATGCCGAAGGTTTGCAGCAAACGCAGCCAGTCCGGCATTTCCGGCGGGAAGAACAACTGGCCGATGGCGTTGGCGAAGAAGACGAAGATGATGAAATCGTAGAATTCCAGCGCGCCGCCCAGGGCGGCCAGCGACAGGGTCTTGTAGTCTTGTTGGGTGAGGGGACGGCTTGCGGCGTTGCTTGCGGCGGTGGTGGAGGTAGGCATGTGTCTCGTTCTTGTGTGTTATCGGAGATTGCAAGACCTAGCATACGCATTTCCGCCGCGTGAGTAAATGCGGTGCGTATGGGGATTAGCCTCAGCTGTGCTTAATACAACGCCGCTATCATCAGCGTTGACTTCATTGGAAAGGACACAGTATGCACATCATGATCGTGGGCGCCAGCCGGGGCCTGGGACGCGCGCTGGTGGACGGTTTGCTCGCTGACGGGCATGCCGTCATCGGCGTATCGCGGCATGAGCCTGCCGACTTGCCCGTGGCCGCAGGCACGCAGCTGCAATGGATCGCGGCGGACCTGGCGGCACCCGCCGATGCCGTCGAACGCATCGCGCGTGCAGCGCCGGCCGCGCTGGACGCGGTGATCTACAACCTGGGCGTGTGGGAAGAAAAGGCCTTCAGCGACGACTACGCTTTTCTCGGCGATGCGGACGACGCCATCGTCGACATGGTCAATACGAATATTACGGCGACGATCTTGCTGCTCAAGCGCCTGGTGCCGCGCTTGCTGGCCAGCGGCAAGCCGCAGCTGATACTCACTGGGTCGACGTCGGGCCTGCGCCAGAGCGGCCGCCCGGAAGTGACGTTCAGCGCCTCGAAATTCGCCCTGAACGGCATCGCCGATGCCTTGCGTGAAGGTTTCCGCGCACAGGGACTGGCCGTGACGGCGCTGCAGCTGGGCTATCTGAATACCTACGATGGCTTGTCCGTGCCGCTGGCGGACGCTAGCGCGCGCGGCGAAGGCGAACTGATTCCCGTGCATGACGTCGTCGCCGTCGTGCGCATGCTGCTGAGCCTGTCGAATGCCTCGTTCGTGCGCGAACTGGTGATGCCGGCGCTGCGCGACGAGCGTTTCTAGCCGCTAGGCGTCAGCGCCGTAGACTTCGCTCCAGCCGAGACGCTCTTCCAGCCACTCATCCGCTTCGGACGAGTCCATCTGCAGCAGCAGCGCGCCCAGCCGCAGTTGGCCCTTGGCCAGGGCCAGCACGGCGAACACGGATTCCAGCATGACGGGGTCCAGCGGGCCCTGCAGGTCGCGCGCGGCGATGGCGGGCAATTGTGCCCAGGCATCATGGTAGCTGGCGGCCAGCCAGTCCGGCAGGGGCGGATTGTGCAGGCGGTGGCGCTCCAGTTCGATCAGGGCGATGAGCGCATAGAAATCTTCCTCGCGCGAGTCATCCGCGCCGCCCAGCAGGTGGACGAGCTGGGGCACGGCCGCATACGAGGCCACGCCCACGTCGCCCTGGTGGTGCAGCTCTTCCCACAGCTCATGCCACACGTCGTCGCCTGCCTGCATGGCCTTGAGCGCCTCGGCCACGTCATAGGGCATGCGGTAGCCGCCTTCCAGGGTGGGCCAGAGGGGATCGTCGAGTGATAACAGCATGGTTTTCCTTGATGGTACAGCTCGGCTGAGCAAACGCGCACTATACAAGCACCCGGCGCACGCAGAGCGCATAGCCGTCGAACTCGCGCAAAGTCTGATAGGCGACGCCCGTGTCAAAGTCCTTGCACCAGGCTTCGTCCTCGATGTCGCCCGGCTCGCTCGACCAGTGCCAGTTTGGCCGGAATGCCTCTTTCAATGTCGCATACAGCAAGGCCTGCTCGCGCCGATCCGGCAAGCTGTGGCCGAGGCTGGCGGCCCAGGCTGATGCGGCTTGCCACGAGTTGAACTCCGGCTCGAACTTGTCCGGCTGCAACAGCAGATGGTAGTCGGGCGCGCCATTCTTGCCGAGAATCAGGCCGGCATAGCGCTCGCCCTGCCGCAAGGGGATGAGTGCGGCGGCCGCTGGCGCCAATTCGACCCGGCGCACGGCGCAGGCGCGGCCCGAGTAGGTCTTGCGAAAGTTGTATTGGGTGCCGTTATCGAAATCGTGGCTCCAGGCCAGGCGGGGCAGGATGGCGTCCGCTTCCGACGACCAGTACCAGGCATCCGGGAAGGCGTCGCGCAAGTTGGCATGCAGCAAGGCCAGTTCGCTGCGCGTGGGCAGGCAGGCGCCGCGCGCCGCGGCCCAGGCTAGCGCATCTTGCCAGGGCAGGGCGCCGCCTTCGCCGGGCAGCAGGAACAGCTGGTAGCTGGCGGCGCCAGCGTGGCCAGGCATGATGCCCGCGTAGCGCTCGCCGGCAATGGCGCTCAGCACGCCGGGGCAATGCTCGAACCAGCCATCGTCTTCTTCCTGTGCGATGAAGGCCGCGATCAGCGCCTGAGGCGCGGGCGGCGCGCCGGCCAGCAGGGAGTTGAAGCAGTTGATGGCCGAGGCGTGGGGCGTACCGGCGCCATTGGCGATGCCGACGAGAAACTCGCCGGCCCAGTCGGGCAAGGTGGCGATCAGGCGCGGCAGTTCATGCAGCAGGGCCATGCAATACGCCGTCTCGCCGTAGCGCCAGGCGGCGCGGTTGGCTATCTGGTAGGCGCCGTAATCGTGTTCGGCTTGCACGGATTGAAAGATGGCCAGCGCGTATTGGGCGCCTTCCTTGCCCGTCAGCGCATCGAGCATGGCGCAGTAGCGCTGGAAGCGCCGCTGGGCTTCATCGGGCGGCGTGGTGCTGTCGTCATCCTGGACGATGTTGCCCACAATTAAAAGTTCGGCTTTCCAGTGTGCGAACGATGTCGGCATGGTTATTATTGCTGAGAGTGGTGACTGCGCCATTATGCCCGGGCCAGCCGTGTTCCGGCGCGTCTGCTGGGCATGCTACAGTCCGCCATCGCCGCCCGCCTTGGATCATTTTCGATGTCAACCTGGATTTCCCCGCCACAACTCGTCGCCCTTGCCGCCTTGTATGCGCAGGCGCAGGCCCATCCGGAAACGCTCAGTGATGCTGTCTTCCTGGAAAATGTGAAAAACGCCCACTGGCCCACCAATTGCTGGAATTATGTGGAAGCGTCGTTCGCCATCATCGCGCCCGCCTGCCTGCTGCGTCCGCAGCTGACCGCCGAGCTGATCGCCTTGCCCATCGCCGCCATGATCGCCGGCGGCCTGGAAGAGGCGGAGCAAGTCATCGACATAGGCCTGGCCTGCGCCACGCGCAGGGAACCATATGTGGAACCGAGCGAGGAGGGCAAGCGCTGGCTGACGCAGGTTTGGCCGACCTTGGGCGAGATGGCCGGGGCCGTGTTCCGGGCCAGGCTGCAAGCGGCGCTGGCGGAGGACGGGGAGTAAAACAACCGGTGCTTGACCGCGGAAGATGGTTTACGTTAGGGTATACGTAACTACTTACATATATCTGCTCAACATGTCCTCCAACCTGCAAACCTATGGCTCGCTGATGCTGGCCAGCCGCCTGCGCCGTCTTTCCGATCAACTGTATGCGGGCGTCGATACCAGCTATCTGGCCGCCGGCGTCGAGCTGACGTCGCGCTGTTTCCCCTTGTTATTGCTGCTGCGCGACAACGGCCCCACGTCGATCACGGCCCTGGCCGCGCAGATCGGGCAGACGCATCCGGTGGTGGTGCAGCTGGGGCGCAAGCTGCTCGACGCCGGCGTGGTGACGGAGATGCCGGACGCCAAGGACGAGCGGCGGCGCCTGCTGGCGCTGTCCGACGCCGGGCAAGCCTTGTTGCGCAACATGACGCCCCTGTGGGACGACGTGCGCGCGGCTGTCGATGCGGTGTTCGAGCAGGGCACGCCGCAGCTGATGGCCAGCCTGGACCGGGCGGAAGCGCGCCTGCAAGCGCAAGGCTTCGGCGAGACGATCGCCGCCTGCCGGCGCCAGCGCGAGCGGGCCGCGGTGGAAGTCATCGATTACGCGGCCCCCTACGCGGCCGATTTCAAGCGCCTGAATATCGCATGGCTGGAACGCTATTTCTATGTCGAGGCGCTGGACGACAAGGTGCTGTCCGATCCGCAACGCTCGATTCTCGACGACGGCGGGCAGATTTTCCTCGCGCGCCTTGATGGCAAGATCGTCGGCACCTGCGCCCTGATCCGCGCCGGAGACGACAGCATCGAGCTGTCGAAGATGGCCGTCACGCCCGAATGCCAGGGTCTGGGCATCGCGCGCCGCCTGATCGAACGGGCCTTCGATGCCTTCGAGGCCAGCGGCGCGAAACTGTTGTTTCTGGAGTCGAACAGCAAGCTGGCGCCCGCCATCCGCCTGTATGAAAGCAGCGGTTTTACCCACGTGGCGCGGCCGGCCGGCGACGCCCATTATCAGCGCGCCGACGTCTACATGGAGTGGCAGGGCAGGTAGCGCACGCGAGGCCGTCACGCGGCGCTCCCCATCGGCCGTCTCCCGCGTTACAATACGCGCACCCATAACGGAACCCAGGTTCCACTATCGAGAGACGCCGACGCCGCATGCCTTCCTTTCCGATGCCCTTCCCGCAGATGATCGTTCCCCCGGAACCCACCCAGGCGCGCAGCAAGCAAGCGTTCGAGCGCCTGCTGCAGGTGGGCGAACAGTTGTTGGCGGAAAACCGCTTCGATGAAATCGGCGTGGCCGACCTGGCAAAACTGGCGGAAACCTCGGTGGGCACGTTTTACCGTCTACTGGGCGACAAGGACACCCTGAGCCGCTTGCTGTTGCAGCGCTTCTTCTCCGACATGGTGGAAAAGGTCGAGACCCTGACGGAGCTGCGCCAGTGGGAAGGGCGTAGCCTGGAAGACTTCATCCGCGCCATGGTGGCCATGTTCGTGGCCGTGAATGGCGGGCGCAGCGGCGTCCTGCGGGCCTTGATCACGCGCGCGTCGCAGGATGCGCAATTTCGCGACAGGGTGCACCAGATCAATCATTTGATCTCGCAACGCACGGTGGCCGTGCTGGCCAGCAAGTCGTCCAGCATCCGCCACCCGAACCCCACGCAGGCGATGATGGTGGTGCCGCCCGTGCTGCTGGGCATCCTGAACCAGCACACCCTGACCGGTTCGCTGTCCTTTTTGTCGGGTGCGGCGCTGGAAGATGAACTCGTGCGTGTTGCTTTAAATTACCTGACTTGAGATATTTAGCGATTTAACTTGAAATCGGAATTCGGATTCCGTATTATGTTTTCCAACAGCAGGAAAACATATTCCTGCACCTGAACACAAAGCATGTTCAACAGCAAGGAGACAGAATGCGGCGTCACACGACATCCGATGTTCCATTGCATTACCTCGACCTCGATCCCGGCACAGGGACAGGGCAGGGCGATCCCGTGTTTTTGCTGCACGGCCTCGGTTCCTGCGCCGAAGACTGGCGCCCGCAGATCGACGCCCTCGGCAGCAGCCATCGCCTGATCGTGCCCGACCTGCGCGGCCATGGCGCCAGTCCCGCACCGAACGGCGACTGGCAGATCGGCGACTTTGCCAACGACCTCTTCAACCTGATGGACCAGCTCGACGTGCCGCGCGCGCACGTCGTCGGCTTTTCCCTGGGCGGCATGGTGGGCCTGGAAATGGCCAACCGCGCCCCCGGACGGGTCGCCAGCTTGTGCCTGATCAACTCGCAACCGTTCCAGGGCAGCAAACCGGCGTCGCTGCTGTTTGCCTACTGGCTGCGCCGCACGGTGATCGCCACGTTTGGCTTGAAAGCCATGGGCAAGATCATCGGCAAGAAACTGTTTCCCGATCCCGCCCAGCAAGTGCTCGTCGAGCGCTTCGCCACGCAGATGGCGGGCATGGACAAGCGCGCCTACCTGGCCGCGCTGGACGCCATTTTCCACTGGGATATCGACATCCATTTCCAGGCCCTGGCCATGCCCGTCTTCATCGTGGCGGCCGACCAGGATTACACGCCCGTCGCCAGCAAGCGGGCCTTTGCCGCGCAGTTTCAGCAGTGCGAGATCGAGATCATCGCGAACTCGCGCCACGCCACGCCCCTGGACCAGGCGCAGCGTGTGAATACCTTGTTGCAGTCCTTCCTTACCATAAATTCAAAATAAACAGGCCACTCGCCGCACGGGCCGAGGGCCGGGAACAGTCATCGCAGGGCAGGTGCTCGCATTGCGCGCGCCGGTACCGTTACGTCTTGCGATCCTGGCATCCGGCCGTCTTCCCTGGTGGCAAGCAAGCCTGACATTGGAGACGCTATGAAACTTGCTTTGAAATTGATGCCCGCCGCCCTCGCCGTTGCCGGCGCCTTTGCCACCCAGGCCCAGGCGCAGGAAGCCATCCCTGCTGCCGCCAGCACTGCCCAGGAAGCCAGCGATGCGAAAGAACGCATGGACACCGTGACGGTCTCTGCCCGCCGCCGCGAAGAGCGGCTGCAGGACGTGCCGCTGGCCGTCACGGCGTTTTCCGCCAAGGCCCTGGAACGGGCGAATATCCAGAACCTGGCCGACTTGCAGGAGCGCGTGCCGAACCTGACCGTGTACGCGTCGCGCGGCACGAATACCACCCTGACGGCGTTCATCCGCGGCGTGGGCCAGGCCGACCCCGTCTGGGGCGTGGACCCGGGCGTGGGCATTTATTTTGACGACGTCTACATGGCCCGTCCGCAAGGCGCGCTGCTCGACGTGTTCGACGTGCAGCGCATCGAAGTGCTGCGCGGCCCGCAAGGTACCTTGTACGGCAAGAACACCATCGGCGGCGCCATCAAGTACATTTCGCGTCCGCTGGCGAAGGAAAATGGCGCCTCGGCGGAAGTGGGCCTCGGCAACTACAACCAGCGCAACTTCAAGGCCGCCTTCAACCTGGCCAACGAGAGCGGCACCTGGCGCGCGCGCCTGGCGGCTGCCAAGCTGGACCGTGACGGTTTCGGCCGCAATACGTTCAATGGCGAACAGGTCAGCGACCAGGACAGCACGGCCGCGCGGCTGTCCATCGGCTACTTTCCGCAAGACATCCCTTTGACCGTCGTGCTGAGCCTGGACGCCACGGATGACAAATCGGGCGTGCGCGGTTTCCAGCGCATGGGCGTGAGCGCTTTCGACCCCCTCAAGCGGCCCGCCAGCAAGGATGCGTATGACATCCAGAGCGGCATGCCGGGCAACAACTTCACGCACAACCGGGGCGGCTCGCTGGTGGCCAACTACACGGTCTCGAACGACTGGTCCGTGAAAGTGATCGGCGCCAAGCGGCGCAGCACGTCCGAGCAAACCATCGACTTCGACGGCTTGCCGCAGCCGATCGCCGACGTGTTCGGCGATTCGCGCGACGAGCAGAAGAGCCTGGAATTGCAGGCGTCGTACAGCGGCGACTACGGTGCCGGCGTGATCGGCCTGTACCGCTTCGAAGGCACGGCGGGCGGCGGCATCTACAACAACTTCCTGGGACGCCAGTTCACGGCCGCCGTCAGCACGGTCGAGACGGACAGCACGGCGCTGTACACGGACTGGACCTGGCCCGTGGGCAAGGCGTGGAGCATCAATGCGGGCTTGCGCCACACGCGCGAGGAAAAGCGCGCCATCGTGCTCAACCGCTCCTTTGCCGACGTGGGCTTCACGCGGCCCATCCAGACGGCGGCCGATTTCGACAAGTCCTTGTCGGTTAGCAATACCTCGCCGAAAATTTCCGTGCGCTATGAAGCGTCGAAGACGACGAATTTCTACAGCAACCTGTCGCGCGGTTTCAAGTCGGGCGGCTACAACGTGCGCGCCAACAACCTGGTGGTGCCCGATTCCGCACGGCCATACAAGGATGAAAAACTCGACGCGCTGGAAGTGGGCATGAAGTATGCGGCGCCGGACGACACCTTCGACGCCAACGTGGCCCTGTTCTACAACCGCTACAAGGATATCCAGTTGTCGGTGTTTACCAGCTACGTGCAGCCGGGCGGCGTGCCGGGCTTCTATGGCGACTTCACGAATGCGGGCAAGGGCACCGTGAAAGGCGCCGAGTTCGAATTCTCGTGGCGTCCGAACCGCCAGTGGGAAGTCAACGGTTTCCTCGCCCTGCTGGACGCCGGCTATGACGAGTTCATGAGCGGCGGCAAGAACATTGCGGATACGCAAAAGTTCAGCAATACGCCGGCGCGGCAAGTGGGCTTGAACGTGACGCGCACGGACCGCGGCGTGTTTGGCGGCGCCTTGCGCAGCATGGTCGGCTATGGCTACCGCAGCAAGGTTTACCCGACCACGGACTTGAGTGAAACCCTGGCGCAGGGCGGCTACAGCATCTGGACGGCGGGCGTCGTGTGGGAAGCGCCGAAGCACTGGACCTTCAGCCTGCATGGCAGCAACCTGGGCAACAAACGCTACCGCACGGATGGCTACAACATTCCCGCCGTGTTCATC
This sequence comes from Janthinobacterium rivuli, assembly GCF_009208735.1. Lineage (GTDB taxonomy): Bacteria > Pseudomonadota > Gammaproteobacteria > Burkholderiales > Burkholderiaceae_D > Janthinobacterium. Next base: position 51,014 of record NZ_WFLJ01000018.1, read on the forward strand.
CTCGACGGTTTCTATGGCCCGCCGCGCCAGATCATCGCCAAGGCTGGCTACAAATTTTAATGTTCTTTACTGCCGGGGCCGGACCCGTTGGGTCTGGCTTCGCCGGTCGGAAGTGCCGGCTCGACGGGCGTCCAGCCGGTTTGTTGTCGCTGTTTTCGTCGTGAATAATAATCAGGAGACTGGCATGGCACATCTGCATCAGCAACTGCGTCACTTCTTATCTGCACTCATCGCCGCCTGCGGCTTGCTGGCCGCGCTGCCGGCCGCCGCCGGCCAGTGGGACTTCGGCCTGTATGCGAGCCTGTGGGGTTCGCGCGAATACCAGGTCTGGCTGCCGAGCAATTACAATCCGAACACGCCGCTGCCCGTCGTGTTGATGCTGCATGGCTGCGGTTCCGAGCCTAACAGCATGGCCGCCGTCAGCCGCTACAACCAGCTGGCCGACAGCGAAAACTTCATCGTCGTCTATCCGCGCCAGAACGTCACGGCCAACCCCATGCGTTGCTGGAACTTCATGTTGCCGCTGAACCAGGAACGGGGCACTGGCGAGCCGGCCGTGCTGATGGGCATCTTGAACAAGGTCAAGAGCAAGTACGCGGTGCAGGACAGCCGCATCTATGTGACGGGCATCTCGGCCGGCGGCGCCATGGCCTCCATCATGGCCGCCTGTTACTCGGACGTGTTCGCTGCCGTGATGGTGCATTCGGGCGGCATGTACAAGGGCGCCACTGGCCTGGTCACGGCCGCCGATTCGCTGTTCAACGGCAGTTCCTTCGATCCGAAAGTGCGCGGCAAGGATGCCTGGCGCTGCTCCGGTTCGCCGCGCCGCCTGATGCCGACGATGGTGTTCCACGGCACGTCCGACATCGTCGTCAACCCGGTCAATGGCGAGCAAACCATCGAGCAATTCCTGCAGACCAGCGATTATGGCGACGATGGCCTCGACAATGACAGCGTGCGCTACCGCGCCGACAGCATCGTGCGCCAGACGGTGCCGTACGGCCGCAGCTATGCCATCGACACCTACCTGCACAACGGCGCCGTCATCGCGCAAAAGTACACGGTCGAGGGCATGAACCATGCGTGGAGCGGCGGTCCTCCCGGCTGGCCGTTCAGCGATGAGCTGGGCCCGGACGCCACCGTGATCAGCTGGAATTTCTTCAAGCAGTACCAGCGCTGATGGCGTGAGGAACTGGCAGCTTGTAGAATGGGGCGCGGCGATTGCGCCCCATTTTGTTGCCTGTGAAAGATCCCATGCCTGCTTGCCGCCTGCTGTCCTGCCTTGCCCTTGCGTTGCTGTCCGCTTGCGCCACTAGCGGCCCGCCCGCGACCTCGGCCGCCGACGCGCAGGCTTTCGAACGTGCCGCCCAGCAAGACAGCATGCGCAGCGAATGCGACTGGAACGTGCGCTACGCCCCCGTCGCACCAGAAGACGCCAGCGTGGCGCAATTGCAGGCGATCGCCACCGCGCGCCTGGCGGCCTTGCAACTGGCGCCCGCCTGGACCTTGTCCATGCCCGGCGGCGCGGCGCACGCGTTTACGGAGTCGGAGCAAGACCGCGCCGGGCTGCAATTGTTGCTCAGCATCGTACTGCCCGCCATGGAGCGCTACCCGGCCGGTGTCTTCGCGCGCACGGGCTTGCGCCATGTCGTCCTGGTCAAGGACTTGAGCGTGGAAGGCCAGCGCCGCCTGGCCATGCCGGCGCCGGAAATCGACAGCGTCGTCTACGCCGACAACCTGCTGGCTGCCCTGTGTCCATCCGGCATGGAGCTGCGCGTGCACCACGAGTATTACCACTTCATCGAATACCGCCTGTTCAACGATTTCTATTACCGCGACCCCGCCTGGCTGGCCCTGAATCCGCCCGGCACGGCCTACGGCCAGGGCGGCGCCACGGCCTACGGCAAAGGTTTCCAGAACCTGGGCCACCCGCAGCCGGGTCTCGTCAGCCTGTACGGCGCCTACGGCCCCGAGGAAGACAAGGCGGAAGTGTTCGGCTGGATGATGACGCCGGCGTATGCGCTGCGGCTGGAGCGGTGGACGGCGTTTGATCCCGCCTTGCTGGCCAAGCGGGAAAAGTTGAGGGAAGTATTGGGAACCTTGGCGGATTCTTACTAAATATCAAGTATTTCTCCGCCATCCCATGGCATTGTCGGTTCTCCAGCTTGACTAAGAGCCTATCCCAGTAAGGAGATGTATTCATCTACTGGGATAGGCTCTAAATGCAGTGCGCATGAGGAGAACGCCATGGACGGTGACGAGTCGATATCGGGTGCCCAGCGCCCCTTGCGCCTGCGCCTGGGGATTTCGCCCAAGGTGCCCGCCGGTGTGTTGATACCGCAGCGCATCGCCGGCAGTGAGGCCATCTGTGGCGGCATCGAGTACCGCGTGCTGTGTGTCTCGACGCATGCCGACTTGCCGCTGAGTAGTTTGATTGCCTTGCCCGCCGCACTCGATATCGTCACCGACCAGGGCCAGCTGCGCAGTATCTGCGGGCTTGTCACGCAAGCGAGCGCCGGTGACAGCGACGGCGGGCTGGCCAGCTACCAGTTGGTGCTGACGGATGCTTTTTCCATCATGGAAAAACGCTGCAATACGCGCGTCTTCCGGCGCCTCACGGATATCGAGATCGCCAAGACCCTGCTCGACGAATGGATACGCAGCAATACCGTGCTGGCGCACGCCTTCCAGTATGCGTTTGCCGATTTCTTCGAGGCGCAAACGTATCCGCAGCGCGAGTTTGTCATGCAGCACAATGAATCCGATGCGGCATTCGTGCGGCGCCTGCTCAAGCGCAGCGGCGTCGCCTGGTTTTTTCGTGCGGAGGGCAAGGCGAATGCACATGCCGAGCCGGCTCATACCCTGGTGCTGTTCAATCATGCCGACGGCTTGCGAAAAAACCTGGCGGACACCGTGCGCTATCACGCAGACCGGGCAAGCGAAGAGCGCGACACCCTGACGTCGTGGAGCGAAGTGCGCAAGCTGCAGGCGGGCAAGGTAACGCGCCATAGCTGGAATGAGGAACACCCGCGTGCGCGGCCGTTCATGACCGCCGATGCCTTGGGGCGGGGACAGCAAGGCATGCATGGCAATGCCATTGCGGCCACGCTGGACGATTACCGCGTGCTGCCGCCGCGCGCGGGGAACGATCATGAGGCCTTGTGCCAGCTGGGTATGCTGGCCATGCAACAGCACGATTACGAGAGCCATTGCTTTCATGCCGAAGGCAGTGTGCGCGACCTGTGTCCGGGCGAATACTTCAGCCTGGCCGAGCACCCCGGCATCGACGCCTTGCCAGCGGTCGAGCGCGATTTTGTCGTCACGTCGCTGCAGGTGGCGGCGCAAAATAATTTACCCAGGGAGCTTGCCGTCAGGGTGGAGCGCCTGTTTGCGCGCAACCGTTGGCTGGCCGATGACGCATCGTTGCCGCAGCGCGAGCTGGCGGCGGCGGTGGACGACGGCCCCTTGCGCATGCAGATTGAACTGACGGCCGTGCGGCGCGGCGTGCCCATCGTGCCGGCCTACGACACGCGCATCGACTTGCCGTCAGTGACCATGCAAAGCGCCGTGGTGGTAGGGCCGCCCAATGAGGAAGTCCATTGCGATGCGATGGGACGGGTCAAGGTGCGCTTTCCCGCCACGCGCACGCTGGATCACCAGCACGCAGGCGGCACGGGCGCCTCGGACACGGATGCCGATTCGGCCTGGGTGCGCGTCGCGTCCAGCTGGGCGGGAAGCGGACCTGGCAGCATGCAGCAATGCGGCTACCTGGGCTTGCCGCGCGTGGGCAGCGAAGTCTTGCTGGACTTTCTCGGCGGCGACCCGGACCGGCCCATCATCGTGGGCCAGCTGTACAACCATAGCGCGCTGCCGGTTGCCCTGAGCAAGGCAGGCGACTTGCCCGCCAACCGCTATTTGTCCGGCATCAAGAGCCGCGAGATCCGTGGCACGCGTGGCAATCAGCTGCGCTTTGACGATGTGCATGGACAGATCAATGCCCAGCTTGCCAGCGATCACGGTTCCACCCAGCTCAACCTGGGCTGGCTGACGCACGACCGGCGCAACGGTCAGGGCGACGCGCGCGGCGAGGGCGCAGAGCTGCGTACCGATGAGCAGTTGGCCATGCGTGCGGGCAAGGGCATGCTGCTCTCGGCCTGGAAGCGCTTGAATGGCGATGGCGGACACATGGCGCGCAGCGAATATCTGGGGCTGATGGAAAACTGCCTGGAATTGTTCCGCTCGCTGGGCAGGTATGCCGCGACGCATCAGGCAATGGAACAGGAAGACCAGGCGCAGCAGGAATTGCAGCAGAGCTTGAAAGGCTGGGAAGGTGGCAGCAATACGCAGCCCCGTGGCGAATTGGGCGGTGCGGCCGCGATTGCCGTCACCGCGCCCGCCGGCATCAGTTTTGCCAGTTCGAAAGCCATCGTCAGCTATGCCGCCGGCAGCATCGACACGGTGGCGCAGCAGCATCTGCAAGCGGTGGCGGGCCAGCGCTACAGGGTGAACGCGGGCAAGGGCATCTCGCTGTTTTCCCATGCGGACGGCATCCGGGCCATCGCCCACCATGGCAAGTTCCTGCTGCAAAGCCAGCATGACGATATGGAACTCAATGCGGCAAAAAACCTGAAGCTCACCGCCAGCGAAGGCCAGCTGACGGGCATGGCCGATGAGATCGTGTTGATTTCCAAGCATGGCGCGTTCATCCGCATCGCCGACGGCATCACCTTCGGCAGCAAGTCGCCGCTGAACTTCAATGCGCCCAATTTCGTCTTCAATGACCCGCAGAGCATGGCGGTGGAGTTGCCAATCTTTGCCGAGGGCAAGGCGGATCAGCAATTCATTTTTCAATACGAGGGCGACGACAGCCCTGTCGATGGCGTGCCGCAGGAACCGCAACTGGCGCCGCAAGCGCACTTTGCCGTGAAGCTGGGCGACGGTTCGTCGGCAGATGGCCGCAGCGATGGGGGCGGCAAGACGGAGGTGCTGGAGCGCGCCGCGATGCACCTGGCCGCCATCGAAGTGTTCAATAACAAGGATTGATGACGCCAGGAGAGTGCGATGGGCAGCTATCCGAAAGTGCCGTACGTGGTGGGCGACGATGTGGCGATCCTGCATTGCGAACGCAGCGTGTGCAAGAAGGTCAAGATACGCCGCAACCTGCCGGGCAATATCATCGTCATCCATGGTGTCAACGACGTGGGCGTCAGCTACAAGGCGGTGGAGCATGGCCTGTGCGAGGGATTGACGCAAAGGCTGGGGCGCGGCTTTACCCCGGCGTCTTACCGCATGCCAGTGGCGGCGGACAAGGATAGGCTGGAAGACGATCCCGACGCCGTCTTCTTCAAGCGCACGATTGCCAAGGACACCAACAGCCCCGTGATTCCGTTTTACTGGGGCTACCGTGAGGTAGGAGAGAAATGCCGCACCGTCAATGGCCAGTTCGTCGATCGCTACGGCAACCGTCTCGACAAGGACCTGTCCAAGGAAGGCGGCCCCTTCGGCAACGCCACCAGCAATTTACCCGATATGTGGCGTCCAGGCATGTATGCGCCTGCGGACCCCATGGGCGATGCCTTGCGCCCGCTGAAGACGGCGCCCGGCCGCATGTACATGGTGCTGGCGGCCCAACGGCTGGCCGCGCTCATTTCCATGATCCGCGATTACGATGCGGATGATACCGTCAGCATCGTCGCGCACAGCCAGGGCTGTCTGCTGTCGCTGCTGGCGCAAGCCATGCTGATGGAAAAGGGGCTGGCGCCGGCCGATAATCTGATACTTACGCATCCGCCGTACAGCCTGGTGGATAGCCTGCCGCTGTTGATGCGAGGGGCAGCCTGGTTCGACGGCGGCGAAGATGCGGCAATGAAACCCTATTACCATCTGCTCAGTGGTGCGCAGACCTTGGGCGCGCGCCTGAAGACCCTGGTGAACATTGTTGCCGGCGTGGCGAAGGGGAACGGTCAGCCCTGCATGCCGCCGTTTGCCGACCTGAAGAAGGACGATCATCGTGGCATGGTCGGCAGCCGCTGGCAGAGTGCCGACGACCGCGACAACCGCCGCAAGGTCTATCTGTATTTTTGTCCCGAAGACATGACGGTGGCGCTGGATAACATCCAGGGCATAGGATGGGATGGCGTGCCCGATTATGCAACGGGAAGTGAGCTCATAGAGGAAGAGGAAACATCCAGTCTGGATGGGTATAGTATTTCCTCCGGACATACCAAGATGGTGGAGCGCTCGCAGGTACGCGGCGCGCTGGCGGAACTGGGCGGCAGATTTTATCAACGGGTATTCAGCAACAAAACCAGGCTGGATCCTGCCACTGGAAAGACCACGGTATCGTTCGTAGGCAAGCCGCCGCCTTTTGATTTTCCGTTGCGCCTGCCGACGGAAACGGAGCAGTCGCACGTGGAAGTTTCCTTACGTAGTCATCGTGCGCAACACAAGGCGGTGGCGTGGCCTGTCAATACCAGGTTGAGCAAAGCGGAACAGCGCAATGGCGTGCGCACCATCACTGGCGAAGCGTTGAAGCAACCGGTACCTGCCGACTTGCGTGGCACCTCGCAAATCGATCCCGCCAATATTCCCGCAACGTCCATGATGAGAAACCGTACCGTTGCCGATCAGGGACCGGCGGAGGACGTCGACCCCTGCGATGCGTCGGTAGCACCGACGAGCGGAAGCGGCATGCAGATACGTAGCGAATATCGTCCCGACCCGGGAGGCTATCAAAAGTTTCCCGAAAGGGAAGAACACCTCAGTCAACGAGAGCTGGCATTGATGACGGCAAGCTACAACGAGGAAAAAGGTCTGCACCTGAAAGACAAGCGGGATCAACGTGAAGTTGTTTCCGCGAAACGCTACCCAGACAGCAAGGTCGTGGCGCAGATTCAGGAAAGCCCGAATGAGTCACGCTTGCGCTGGCAGCGGGAAGTCAGTGCCAAGTCTTTTCATAGTTCGATTATCGGCAGCGCGAAGAATCATAGCCAGGTGACGGCGTACGACGTGGCCATAGGCAGTGGCAAGGCGTCGTCGGATCCGCAGTTTTATGCGTATCTGTGTGCGGTGGCGGATTGGCGAGTGAAGGTGCTGAAGAAAGGTGAGCAACCGAGAGACGGAATACTATTAATGCATCGATTTCGTGCTTTGTATTCTTCTTATCTGGATGTTGAGCCAGCATGGCGGCAATCAATTATTGAAGGAAGTATTGGCTATTACAACAGCGGAAGTTTGCCTGTAGGACTTCCATTGCTGTCGGGCGCTTTATGGAAGATTGTCGTATCGCAAACAAAAAATATGAAAATAGTGGCTGAGAAAAAGATAAGTGGCGTGTCCAAGACGCATCGATAACAGGTTATTTGGACTGATTGTGCTTCCTTCGGAATTGCTGACCCAAAAAAGGTGAGAACTATGATGATGCTTCGTTGGTTGGGGATATCAATAGTTGTTGTAATTTTATTTGCTGGCTGGTTATGGCTAGGTGCCGCATCTAGGAGCCAGGCACGTGAAATTGCGTCACAGTTGCAGGCGCAACAGCCAAAGAATCCTATGGAACCGAGGAAAGAGTACGTGCTGGAAGTGATCGGATTGGGTGTGACGCTGGACAAATACCGTCAGGGTAAATTGTGGGAGGCCTTGCAAAAAGGAAGTCCTTACACCAGCATACGTGAGCAGGATCCGACGAAGTATCCTTGGACAGGGATGGATAAAGATGGGCAGGGGGGAGGGCGAGCCTGCGACGCATTGGAAAACGGCGTTAATTTCACACCCATGTATTGGGGCTTGCCGTCGTTTTATGCTGGCTCTCCCATTCTTGATCCTGATGAGCAGCCCAGTTTGTACGAGCCGATGGCCGGACTGGTAGCAGGTTCATCGACAATTGGTCTGCCGGCACATTTATTTTCGATAGGTCCTTGGAAATTGGATGAGAGACCGGATCGATTGTTGATGGAAGTCTTCGAATTTTTCGACCAACATCCAGAGCTGCCTTATGTTGTCGTACATTCCGAAGATAGTGTGGGTACGCGCGATGGAAGTCGCAAGCCGGGTGATGCGATGAGACTAAAGGATGGCTATTACATCCCCGAGATGCCTGATGCCACCGCCGTGTTTGTGTTGGCGCGCCGCGAAAGAATAGATCCTTTGCGCCCGTACGTATGGGAGGATCCTGATAATAAGTTTGTGCAGGGGCACTTCAAGGCCATGTATTACGATTTGAAGAGTTCATTGGCAAGGCCAGTCAAATCAATATGGTCCAGTTCTAGCATGTCTCGTCAACCCACCGTCGCCGAATGGCTCGCCGCCGCCGCCGCCTTCGCCCAGCGGCCCGATATCCGCGGCGTCGGCTTGCATACGTTCGACAAACTCAATCCCTGGGAAAATCGCCCGCCGCGCGACTGGAAACCGACGCCGTGGTTTCCCATTCCGTGGAACCGGGAACAGATGGAAACCTTCGACCGTCTGCCCTCGTTCGGCTTCGTGCACCGGCCCGTGTTCGTCAAGTTCGTGGATGAGGAGGGCAAGCCCGTCACGCGGCGTGACCAGCGCCAGAAGCTGTTCCATGCGGGCTGGCAGCAGGCGCTGCAGACCTTGCCTGAAGCGCAGCGCGGCAAGGGGCCGGCGCGCATCGTGACGGGTACGGGGGATCAGCCGGAACAGTTGCTGATGTTGGAAAGCATGCTGCACGATTACGCGGCGCAGGGCGGGCCGGAAATCGATAGCGGCAAGAGTGCGCAGTTCATCAATACTGATCGTCGCCTGGGCAATACGGGGGCGGCCACCTGGTTCATGCAGATGGCCATCGGCGTGATGGGCAGCTATCGCGATGGCGGCGCCAGTGCGGCGATCAATCTGCGCGATAGTAACGAAGCGAGCATCATCTTCATCACGCCGCCATCGGACGCAATCCGCAAGAAGCAGGATGCGGGCGGCGATATCTTCCGCAGCCGCGTCACGCCGGCCATCGATCCGGCCAACTACGCGGCGCCATCGGTGGAAGCCATCCTGGAAGGCTCGGCGGGCAAGTAGAACGGGAGGCAGCATGCGCAAAGTCATCCGTTTGGGCGACGCCACGTCGCACGGCGGCAAGGTGGTCAGCTGTGCCGCCACGCATTTTACGGTCAATGGGATTGCTGTCGCCTGCGTCGGGGATCTGTGCAGCTGCCCCATCAAGGGACATCAGGGCTGCAAGATTGCCAGCGGCTCGTCCCGACATACCATCAACGGCATCGCCATCGCCTTTGAGGGCGACACCACCACCTGCGGCGCGAAGTTACTCGCTGGCGGCGCCACCTTGCGCACCTCCTGACGCGGCGCGCTCCTGGTATTTCCTGCTAACTATATAATCTGCGCTTGGGCGATACCCGTCCCTGAATGTCGATTGAAGGAATGCCATGCCCAGATATATCGTGCGCCCTTTGGCGCTGTGTGTAGTGTCGGCCGTCTGCCTCTCTGCCAGTGCCGCCGAGGCGGTGGTGGTGGATGCGCAGCAGCGCGCGTCCTTGCTGGAATTTTATGCGCAGCAATACCCGGGCGAGCCGGCTGCGCGCACCGTGTTCGAGAGTGTGCCCGTGGTGGGCGGCAATGGCAGCGAAGTGGTGGGCAGCGTGGAAACGTCGCCCTACCGTGGCCATGGCGCGCTGTGCCGCACGCAGCGCACCAAGTTCGTGTTGCACGGCGAAGGCAAGCAGGCGCGCTGGCAGGAGGCGGGCATGGAATATTTCGCGTGGCTCGACCGTGGCACCTGCCGTCCCGTGGCCGAACCCGTGCGCATGCTGCAGCGCGTCCCCGATGCGGAACTGGAAGGCGTGCTGCTGTACCAGAAGCCGCTGCTGGAGCGGGCGCGGTTATTGATGGCAGGTAACACGGCCTGTGCCCCGCTGCGCGCCTTGAAGTTCTCGCTGGCGGCCGTCGACGTGGGGGCTGCCGCGCCGCGCGCCGAAGAGCGCTATGCGCTGGTGTTCAAGAGCGACCGCGACAGCTACGCGCGTGTCTGGCTGCGCAAGAGCGGCGCCCAGTATGACGCGTGGAATGTGACTTGCCCGCCGGTGCTGTAAGCTGCGCACCCTCGATTGTTTTTTTGACTGTTGCAACCATGAACGAAAATTCCACTTCCGCCCGCAGCTGGGGCACCATCGTCACGCATAGCGACGAGATGGCCATCATCTACCGCTATGTTGACGCCTTCCATGACGACTGGGACCTGTCGTCGCAGCCGGACCGCATCATCATCGCCTGGCGTTACGAGGACGAGACGGGCATGCCCGCGCCGAACGAGCGCGAGCATATGGAAGAGCTGGAAGCGGCGCTGGCGCCCGTCGTGGAAGAGGACGGCTTCGCCACCCTGGCGCTGGTGTCGACGGGTGAAAACCTGCGCGAATGGATTTACTACACGCAGTCGGGCGAAGAGTTTTTCAATCGCCTCAACACGGCGCTGGCGCCGCGTCCGAAGTTCCCGATTGAAATCCGCAGCGCGGCCGATCCCGCCTGGTCCACGTATGCGGGCTTCATGGCTGCACTGCCGAAGTAATCAGGTCAACGCGGCCGTCACGATGCGCGTGGCGGCCGTGATGATGTCCTGGTTGGTATCCGCTTTTTTCTGTTCGCGCGTGTAGTACACGGCGATCACCAGCGGCGCGCCGCTGGCCGGGTAGGCCACGCCGATATCGTTGACGCTGCCATACGCGCCCGAGCCCGTTTTATCCGCCACCTGCCAGCCGGCAGGCACGCCGGCGCGGATGCGCTTGTCGCCCGTCGTGTTGCCGCGCATCCAGGCGTCGAGCTGCTGGCGCTGTGGCGCCGGCAAGCTATTTCCCAGCAACAACTGCTGCAAGCTGTGCGCCATCGACGCGGGGCTGGCCGTGTCGCGCACGTCGCCGGGGATGGCGCTGTTCAATTCCGTTTCCCAGCGTTCCAGCTGGAATACCGTATTGCCGATGCTGCGCGCATAGGCCGTCACGGCTTGCGGCCCGCCCAATAATGTCATCAGGAAATTGGCCGCGCTATTGTCGCTGTACTGCAAGGTCGCGGCGCACAGGTCGGCCACGTTCATGCCGTCGGCCAGATGTTTTTCCGTGATGGGCGAGTAGGTGACCAGTTCCTTTTTTTCGTAACGCAGGTGCTGATCCAGCAAGCCCGGCTGGCTGACGCTGCGCGCCAGCACGGCGGCCGCCAGCATGGCCTTGAAGGTGCTGGCCAGGGGAAAGCGTTCGTCGGCGCGATAGGCAACGCGCAGCTCGCTGCCCTGACGCCAGGCCGCCACGCCGAGGCGCCCGCCCGCGGCGTGTTCCAGCGCGGCCAACTGCGCCTGGGCGGCGGCGATGCCGGTGGCGGGCGCGGCAAACAGCAGCGGAGTCGGGCACAGCAGGGCAGCGCCGCCGGCCAGCAGGAGGGTGCGGCGGACGTGGTTCAGGGATTCAGTCATGGTTTTCTGTCGGTGTTTTCGGAGTGGAAAGGGTGGCCAGCAATTCGCCGATGGCGAGCAGGCTGGCCGGTTTGGTCAGGTGGTGGTCGAAGCCGGCCGCGCTCGATTGGCTGCGGTCGTTTTCGGCCCCCCAGCCCGTCAATGCGACGAGCACGGCGGCGTCGCCGGCCGGTGTCTGGCGCAACGCGCGCGCCACCTCGTAGCCGTTCATGCCGGGCAAGCCGATATCGAGGAAGATGACGTCTGGCAAGAATTGTGGCGCCATCTCCAGGGCTTGCGCGCCGTCATGGGCCACTTGCGTAGCATGGCCCATCATGTCGAGCACGGCGGCGAGCGTATCGGCGGCATCGACATTGTCATCGACCACCAGCACGCGGAAATAGGGACCGTTGGCGGCGCCGGCCGGCGCGGCCGGTGCGGCGGGCGCCTTCGCTTCCTCCTCCAGCAGAGGCAGGCGCACGCTGAAGGTGCTGCCCAGGCCGGCGCCGGGACTGGCCGCCGTGGCGCTGCCGCCATGCAGCTCGGCCAGACGCCGCACCAGCGACAGGCCGATGCCCAGGCCGCCTTGCGCGCGGCCCATGTTCTGTCCCACCTGGGTGAACATGTCGAAGACGGTGGCGATCGACTCGGCGGGGATGCCCACGCCGCTGTCCTGCACCTCGATCAGCGCCTCGTCGCCATCACGTACCGCGCGCAAGCTGATATGGCCGCCGGCAGGCGTGTATTTGGCGGCATTGTTGAGCAAATTGCCCAGCACTTGCGCCAGCCGCGTGGGGTCGGCCTCGAGCGGCAGCGCCTGCTCATCGAGTGTTACTTGCAACTGGTGGCGGCCCGCTTCGATCAGCGGCATGCTCGTTTCCACGGCGCCCGCGATGATGGATTTCAAGTCCGCGCGTTCCAGCCTGAGTTCGATCTGGCCCCGCGTGATGCGGGCCACGTCCAGCAAATCGTTGACCAGATGCACCATCTGATTGACTTGCCGCTCCATCACGTCGCGCACGCGCGCCACGGTGGCGGGCTTGTCTGCGGCCAGGCGCATGATTTGCAAGCCGTTGCGGATGGGCGCGAGCGGGTTGCGCAGTTCGTGCGCCAGGGTGGCGAGGAATTCCGTCTTGCGCCGGTCCATCTCGGACAGGTTGTCGGCCAGCTGGCGCAATTGCTGCTCCGAGCGCTTGCGCTCGCTGATGTCGCTGAACAGCACCGTCAGCAGACGGCTGTCGGGGCCGCCCAGGCGCGCCGCGAAGACCTCGAACCAGCGCTCCATGGCCACGGCTTCGTTTTCGTAGCGCACGGGTTCGCCAGTCTTGACGACCTGGTCGTACAGGTCGAACCAGTGCTGGTCATGGTCGGGCACGAAGCTGCGGATGGTCTTGCCGATGGCATTGACCAGCCCCGACTGCTTGACGAAGGAGGCGTTGCCTTCCAGGTAGCGGAAATCGATGGGGCGGCCTTGCTCGTCGTACAGCATTTCGATCACACAAAAGGCCTGGTCCATCAGCTCGATCAAGGTGCGGTAGCGTTCCTCGCTGCGGCGCAGCGCATCTTCCACCTGTTTCTGGCGCGTGATGTCGAGCAGGACGCCTGGAAATTGCAAGGGCGTGCCATCGGGCGCGTACTCCGCGCGTCCCCGCGCGATCACCGAGCGGTACTGGCCATCGCCGGCGCCGACGCGGTAGCTGGCCTCGAACGGCGTGTGCGCGTGCAGCGCCTGGGCAATCTGCGCGCTGACCTGCTCGCGGTCATCGGGATGGATGAGGTCCAGGTAGCGCGCCAGCGGCGCCACCGGAGGCGCATCGGCATGGACGGGGAACAAGCGCGTCATATTGCTGTCGGCCGTGACCCGGTCGGCCACGATGTCCCAGTTCCAGGTGGCCACTTCGCCGGCCGCCAGGGTCAGGCGCAGGGTTTCCTCGTTCCGCTTGCTGGTCGTCAGGTCGAGCGAGATGCCGGACAGGGCTATCACGTTGCCGGCGCCGTCGCTGGCGCAGGTGCCGCGCATGTGCGCCCAGTGCAGCGCACCATCGGGCCAGCGGACGCGGATATCGATTTCGAAATCGCTGGCGCTGGCGATGGCTGCATGCACCACCGCCTGCCACTGCTGCAGGTCGCCGTCGAGCATGGCGCCCGTCAGTTGTGCGTAGTCGATGTGGCTGTCGGGCGGCAAGCCCAGATTGGCCTTGAAGGCATCGGAGCCGGTCATGCTGCCGCTGCCCAGGTCGATCTCCCACGTGCCCATGCGGCCGCCCTGCATGGCCAGGCGCAGCCGCTGTTCCGTCTGCCGTTGCTGCGTCACGTCGCAATGCGAGCCCAGCCATTCAAGAATGCTGCCATCGGGCGCCAGCACGGGCAGCATGCGCACGAGCATGTTGCGGTAGGCGCCGCTGACGTGGCGCAGCCGGTATTCCGCTTCGAACACGCTGTTCAGGTGCGACGGCATGACGTAAGGCAAGTTGCGGTCGTCCGGATGCAGGGCATTGACCCAGCCGCGGCCCAGCAGTTCGGCCTCGGTCTGGCCGGTGAAGGCGCGCCAGGATGGCTGGTCGGCATCGAACTGGCCGAAGGTTTTCGTGCTCCAGACGATGTCGCAATGGGCACTCAGCAGCAGATGCGCCGCCTGGGTGGCGACGGTGGAAGACGGGACGGCGTTGCTGGGCTGGCTGGGTTCTGGCATGGAGGCGATCGACGATGGTGCAGGGGAGCTGCCGCCGCACTGGAATGGAGCGGCCTGGCAGCGCAATTCTGGCGATATTACAACTATTTTTACGCTCTGGGCTGTCTTGCAGGACGCCAATTCCACTTTCCCTGGGTTGGCGAAAAAGTCGCGCCATGCGACAAGTCATCGGGGGAAATAGCAAGGAAATCGCAAGACAGGGACGCTATTGTGGCTGAATAACCACTAGTCAGGCCTTTATGTTGATGAATGAATATTTTACATAACAATATTCTTGCAGCGCATCAGGCGCTTGAATTAAATTGGCGCCTTACTTAAAAGTTGGTGTTCATCAGACATCCCGGAGATGCGGCCAGACCGCTGTCAGCTTGGACGACAGCCAGGGCAGAGCCAGTGACGCCGAGAGCGGAGAAACATCCGCTCGCGCTGTTGCACCGAAATAGTGCAAACGATCATCCAGCGCCGTACATAACCCGGAGACAGGTTTCGCAATTCTTTTTTAAACTTCTGGGAAACAACATGATCAAGATGTCCAAGATGCACAAGCGTTTGTGCGCCAAAAGCGCCGCCATGCTGGCACTGTCCGCTGCCTTGCCTATCGGCTCGGCTTACGCTGATGAAGTCGCTGCTGATACGACCCCTGCCGCCAGCCAGCTGGAAACCGTGACCGTGACGGCGCAGCGCCGCAAGGAAAATATCCGCGACGTGCCTGTCTCCGTGTCGCTGCTGCGCGATGAAAAGCTCGACGTGCTGGTGTCCGGTGGACAAGACATCCGCGTGCTGGCCGGCAAAGTGCCGAGCCTGAACGTGGAATCGTCGAACGGCCGCACCTTCCCCCGCTTCTACATCCGCGGCTACGGCAATACCGACTTCAACATCTTTGCATCGCAACCTGTTTCCCTGATTTACGACGACGTCGTGCAAGAAAACCCGATTCTCAAGGGCTATCCGATTTTCGACGTGGCTGGCGTGGAAGTGCTGCGCGGCCCGCAAGGTACCTTGTTCGGCCGCAATACGCCTGCCGGCGTGGTCAAGTTCGAATCCGTCAAGCCGAACCTGGACAAGGTCGAAGGCTATTACAACGTTTCCGCCGCCACGCACAACACCACCAACTTCGACGGCGCCGTCAACGTGCCGCTGAGCAAAGAATGGGCGCTGCGTTTCTCGACCCTGCGCCAGCACCGCGACGACTACGTCGACAACACGTTTACGGGCCAGAAGAATGCGCTGGACGGCTACAACGAACACGCCGAACGCGTGCAATTGCTGTATGCGCCGAACGCCATGTTCAACGCCCTGTTCAATGTGCACCAGCGCAACACCACGGGCAGCGCGCGCATCTTCTACGCCAACATGATCAAGCAGGGCACGAACGATATCGTCGATGGCTTCGATCCGAACAAGTCGTTCACGAACGCACCGAACTTCCAGCGCCTGCGCACCAACGGCGCCAGCGCCCGCCTGAGCTGGGACTTGGACGGCATCAAACTGTACTCGATCACCGGCTTTGAACAAGTTGGCAACTACGTGTCGCATGGCGACATCGACGGCGGCACCCCGACGGGTCCCGGCTTCATTCCTTTCCAGGTTGAAACGGCCGGTGGCATCACCAGCGTGAAGCAATACTCGCAAGAGTTCCGCGCCGAATCGAAGAATGCCGGTCCCCTCAACTGGCAGGCAGGCGTGTATTACTTCAACGAAGATGCCAACGGTTTCACCGACAACTTCGATACCAACACGCACGTACTGACCACGCACCTGGCCAGCCGCCAGAAGAACTCGGCGTGGGCAACGTTTGGTTCCGTCAACTACGCCGTCAATGATGACTTCATGCTGCGTGCCGGTTTGCGCTACACCAAGGACAAGAAGGATTTCAATACGGTGCAAGCGACCAACATCGTGCAGGTCAACCCGACCAGCGCCGATGTCAGCAAAGCCAAGGTCAACTGGGACTTGAGCGGCACCTACAAGTACAACAAGGATGTGAACTTCTACGGCCGTATCGCCACCGGTTTCCGCGCGCCAAGTATCGCCCCGGCCAGCACCAGCGTGCCAGTCACCGTGGCCGATGCGGAAACCATCACCTCGTACGAAGCGGGCATCAAGGCCGACCTGTTCAACCGCCGCGCCCGCGTGGCGTTCAGCGTGTACGACTACCAGGTGAAAAACCAGCAGCTGACGGTGGTGGGCGGTACGTCGAACGTGACGCGCCTGATCAATGCCGCCAAGACGAATGGCCGCGGCGCCGAGCTGGAACTGGAAGGTTTTGTCACGCCTAGCCTGAAGATGTCCCTGGGCGGCAGCTACAACTTCACGGAAATCAAGGACCCGAGCCTGTCGATCGCCACCTGCGCCCAGACGCGTTGCACCGTGACCGATCCGCTGACCACCGGCAACCGTGCCATCATCGATGGCAATCCATTGCCGCAAGCGCCGAAGTGGACGATCACCGCCACGGGCCGCTATTCGATCCCGATGGAAAACGGCGAATTCTTCGTCTTCACGGACTGGGCTTACCGCAGCAAGATCAACTTCTTCCTGTATGAGGCAACCGAGTTCACCGGCAAGCCGATGGTCGAAGGTGGCTTGCGCGTGGGCTACACCTGGGATGCCGGCAAGTATGAAATGGCCGTTTTTGGCCGCAACATCACCGACACCCAGCGCATCACGGGCGCCATCGACTTCAACAACCGCACGGGCTTCATCAATGAGCCGCGTCAGTTTGGGGTGCAATTTAAAGGCAACTTCTAATTGCCAGACTTCAGGTGCCGGCCATGTGCTGGCGCCTGCATTGCTACCCGCCCGGTTCGCCGTGGCGGGTTTTTTTATGGGTGCTCGGGAAGCTGCGCCAGCCGCTGCGCCCACGCGGGAATCGCTTGCCGCCAGAAATCGTCGATGGACTCGGCGCGCACGTCGAGGCCGAGGAAGCGTGCGGCCGGCAGCAAGGTCGAGGCCAGCAGGTCGGCAGCATTGCTTGCCGTATCGAAGGCGAGGGCGCCCGTCTGCTTCGACAGTTTTTCGCCACTATCGTTCGTGACGACGGGCACGTGCAAAAAGCCGGGATGGGGCAGCCCCAGCACATCCTGCAGATACAGCTGGCGCGGCGTGGAATCGAGCAAGTCCGCGCCGCGCACCACCTGCGTGATGCCCTGCGCGCCATCGTCGACGACGACGGCCAGCTGATACGCCCAATAGCCATCGCCGCGCAGCACGATGAAGTCACCCACCTCGCTGGCCAGATCCTGCCGCTGCGGACCGGCCCAGCGGTCGGCAAAAGCGTACACGGCATCCGCTCCCTGCGGCACCCGCAGCCGCAAGGCCCGCGCCGCCTTGCCCGGCGCCAAGCCGTGGCGGCAAGTGCCCGGATACACGGTAGCTGCGCCCTTGGGCCCGCCCGCCTGCAGCACTGAATCCTGGATCTCCTTGCGCGAACAGCCGCACGCATACACGAGGCCATCAACCTGCAACTGCTTCAGCGCCGCCTCGTACAGCGGCAGCCGCCGGCTCTGCCACGTCGCCTCGCCATCCCACTGCATGCCGCAGCGCTGCAGGCTGGCCAGGATGCCCAGATCGGCACCCTCGACATTGCGGTCATAGTCCAGGTCCTCGATGCGCAGCAGCCACGTTCCATGATGCACCTTCGCATCGAGATAACTGGCCATGGCGGCAACGAGCGAACCCATGTGCAGTGGGCCGGAGGGAGAGGGGGCGAAGCGGCCGATGTAGGGGGAGGAGGGCATGCGGTGAGTGTGGATGGTGGTGACAGCTGCTGATGGTTGATTGCTACGGGCGGAGAGCTTTGGCGACAGCGGCAAGTATCGTGCAGGGCGTCGGTCAAGTCAAATCTTGGCCTATTCTTGTTGTTATCTAATTTATAATCAAATACGTAACGTTATCTTCCGCATATGAAATTTCTTCGTTACAGTAATGCGGATCGTTGAGCGCTCTGAAATGGAAATCCTTGTCGAATTCCTTCGTTCTGAACTTGCTATTTAATAGCGCTACAACGCTCCCCTTCTCTGGCCAGTCGGAAGAATGCAATGCTATCAAGGAATTTCCAAAAGAAATTTCATCAAAGATACATATTTTTAATTTTAGAGGTAGTTTCTTCAATAAAATCAGCCATCGTATATCACTTGATTTTGGGAAAAAAGCTGCACCATTTTTTATGAATTCCATTATTCGTTGCTGCACCTCTATCGATTTTTCTATATTGACGTGCGATTTGTAATCCTCATTTATTTTGTAATCCTCATTTATTTTCGACATGATGGCTAATTTTCAGGCTGTTTTGTACCGTAAGATTATGCAGGAAGATGATGCTTTAATGTCATGTTGTACGATAATGCTTCCCCACGAAAATTGAAATACTATTTCTGATAGTCCCATCGTCTGACCGGGAATGCCAGACTTTAGTTGAATTTTTTTGACTAACGATGATTCACTCACGCCGTTGCCCACAGAATTATTTTCAAAATAATGAATCAATATGCAATCTATCTTGAAGAGCTTTTCTTTTGCAATAATTAACTCGACAATGTGGTCGCCTATCCAGCCATTAATTTCAAAAACATATACTCCTGGTCCTGTTGTCCTGGGTTGGATATGAAATGTATTGACAATTTTGTTCATGAAATGTTTTGCTGGAGTTTTTTTCGATAATGTAACCTCTCCATTGATGATCAGTGATCCATCAATGAAATCAAAAATATAGCCTGGCATTTCAATTTTTTTCACTTTATTATGCGTGACTTTTAATAATGCATCTTGAAATGAATGATCTCAGTGGTCAGCACGGTTCGTAGAGGCAAATATTGTTTCCCATCGGATCTTCCACGCTTAGAAAACTCGCGTAGGGAGCCTCTACATAATTGACAAAAAAAGCAGTTTTCCCCAGTCGCTCCTTGAGTATGTCAATATTTTTCGTTGGTAAAGTAAATAAATTAATCGTACCACCTTTGCTACCTACGTGATGTGCTTGCTCAATGCTTGAAGGATGGATGAATTCTATTGAGAAATTTTTGTTGGATTCGTGCGCCATCGTCAGTCGACGACTGGTACCTGAATCACATTGAATAGTGCTATCCATCGTAATATAAAATCCGAGATTCTCAATGTAAAAATTTTTTGCCTCGTCAAAATTCAGGCAATATATTCCTATATTGATGCTATCTAAAATGGGAGTTTCTTTTCTGGATTCCATGAATGGCATTGTAGTTGAGGGCGAATGCGGGAAACATTATTGCAAATCACCTGAACCAAGATTTTATTCTGGATGAAAAATTTTCACAGGCTTCATGCTCCTCTCTAAAAGTTCGAAGCCCTGTCCTTATTCCTCGTTCATAGTAAAAAACCTCCCAATGTCCATTCCTTTCTCTGAGGCACAAACTTTCATCTTGACTTGGATCGCCAATCGAAAAGGCATTTGATGGAATGTTTAAAATTGACATCTCTTGTGCAGCATCTGAAATATTTATGCACATAGTTATCCGAATTCAATATTTGTTTTATTGATAGGCACAAAAAACTGATGTAGTGTGATTGTGCGGGTCGTGACAGGCGTCTATTTCTCCCCACTCTCCTGATTGCGGCAGTTTGACGCCAAACTCATCCAGAAACCAACGTCTCAAACTTCTTGTGTATTTTCCTTCAGGTTTAGACTGAAAACCATCCATCCAATTTTCAGGACCAAAATCCCAATATTTTATGGGGCCATCATCTTTCTCAAAAAAACAAATAACTATTATTTTCAAATTTTTTAGTTTGAAACTTGTTTTGTAGGCGATAACTTCCTCCTCATGCTTTATCCATGTTTCCCAGTCTTGATCCATCGAGTGTAGATTTTTTCTTTTCATTCCTCTACATAGAATGATCGATTCTTTTGCGGAAAAATATCCATTTTTAAGTTTAATATCAGGAAATGTATCCATGATAAATAGTTTTAATTTTATGAAATTTTATCATTTTATTTTTCTCATCAACCAGGCTTACCCTATAGTTTTCTGATTTTGCATAAAAATAAGCGGAGAGGAATTATGTTGGGTGTATTTTTTTCCATATATCTATCGGAATAGGAAAGGTTTATTGGAGTACTCTGTTAATTAATATTTATTCTTTATCATATGTTTGTATTTTTGCCATATATTATCATTGTTGAGCAAAGTGATGATTTTTGATCTGCTTTGACTATTATGTATCCCCACGAGAAAGAAAAAAAATCTTCATACTTTGTCGATGTTTCAGCTGATTGACCTAGTGACTTTGAAATTAACTTGCTTAGATATTTTTTTTCATTGATCATGTCCGAATGACTGGAGTCATATCCAAGTCTGTGTGTTATTCCATCTGTCCAGATTATTTCAATAATGTAGAGAATTCCATTTTTAAATCTGAAATTTACTCTTGTTTCCAGATTGAGAAATTTAATATTTTTCATGCTATATGTTTCAAATTCATTTATTTTCCCAAAACTTTCAAGAAAATTCATGTTTTTTATTTCTTTGGTTGATGTGTTTTTGTTTACGTGAAAATTCTCATTTATTTCAATATCTCCAGTATTTTTATTTATATTCATTTATGGCCTCGGAAATTTAAATATTTTTGCGTTAGCGTTGAGTTTTGATATATCTGAATCATCAATAAAGTATTGATTTCCTCCTCCTGCGCCTAGTAATGTATTTGCCAATGCTTTTCCCGTGCCTGCACAGATATCTTCCGATAGTTTGAATGCTTGAACCTGATCTCTCATCGGTCGCGCCCCTGGAGTGTTTCCGGAATGTGAGATTTGCGTTAAATTATTGTATGCCAATGCGCTTCCATTTGCGGAAATAAGGGTCATTCTGTCGCTGTAATAATTTCCGGGTTTGGGACCATACGGATAGAGGGAATATAAGATAGTCCCTTTTTTTAAAACAATATTTGTATATGCATCGACTCCTGGGTAGGGCGGCTTACCTTGCCATTTTGTTGCTGAAGCGGATGGATTTTTACCAATGCAAGGATTGCATGGTGTGTTTTTTGCACATTTTTTTGCTAATCCTAATGGGTCATTCCAGCCAGTGGGATTTGGTGCATATTTATATGTATTTAATCCACCAAGCAAGCCAACTGGATCTTGCGTCACGTACCTGGCTACATCCGGATCATAGTAGCGGTAACGGTTATAAAACAGCCCCGTTTCTCCATCCTCATACTGCCCCTGAAACCGTAGCGGCTGTTCGATTTCTCCCTCAGTGTGCAGCAGGCGCCCCCAAGCCTTGTAGCGCGCGCTCCAGACCACGTTTCCTTGCCCATCCGTCAGCTCGCGCGGCGTGCCCAGGTGGTCGCAGTGGTAGTGGGTGATGCGGTCGCGTTCTGCCGCGTCGTCGGCTGCCGCTTGGATACGTTGCCATGCCGATACATGCTGCGCTTCGGTGTCCGCCTGTTCTTGCGTAATGGCTGCCTGGAGTTCGGTGTCGTTCCGGGTGGCAGGTAAATCCCATTGCGCGACGCGCGGCAGGTGAACGGCGCTTGCCTGGTGACAGGTTGGCGAACCAATCCTGGCCAGCGGCACGAAGCTGTCTGGCTCGTACAAATATGTGACCGTTTCTTCGTGCCCAAGTTCCTGTGCCAGTGTGTCGCCGTCCCAGACGAAGAAGGTGGTGGCGGCGCTCGTGCGTGCGGGCTGGTCTTTGGTGATGTCTTGCCGATTGCTCCAGCGTGCTTCCTCTACCCGTTTGGCGATGCGGCGGCTGAAGGCGTCATAAAAATAGCGGGCGTGGTGGCGCGATTGGCGTTCCGTCCTGGTGGCGTGGCTGAGGCGGTTTTCGGCGTCGTATTCGAGCGCCAGATCGCTCCACGTCGACTCCCTGCCCGACGGATGGAAGCGCTTGCCGGTGGCATTGCCTTGCTCGTCGTAATCGTATTCGGTATCGCTGTAGTGTTTCAGGACGTTGCCGGGGGCGGGAGCCGTGTCGAGCAGATTGCCGGCCGGGTCGAAGGCGAAGTGTTCGGCCAGGCCCGGTTGCACGGCGGACAGCAACTGGCCGACGGGGTCATAGGCGTAGCTGAGTTTGCCGAGCGGGCCGGCAGCCGTGGAACCCGTTTGGAAAATAGTGGTCAGGTTGCCTTGCGCATCGTAGTCGAAGCGGCGTTCGCGCAACGGGCTGGGCGCGTCGGCGCCACGCGCCAGGGTCAGCTGCATGAGCCGCGATTGCGGGTCGTACTGGCGCGTGGCGAGCAAACCGCTGCTGCCCAGCTGCCGCTGCTTTTCCCGGTGCAGCTTGTCGCGCTCGACATCGACCACGGTCTGGCCTTGCCACAGCACGCCATGCCAGTGGCCGGAACCATAGCGCAGGGTATCGATGCGGCGTCCGTTCGGCAAGACCGTCTGGATGCGGTTGCCCAGCTCATCATAGGCGTGCGTCATGACAAAGCTGGCATCCGGCACGCGCGGGGCATTGGGCAGCCTGGCCATCTCGGGCAGCGTTTGCAAAAAGCAGGCGCTGCGCTCTTCGGTCAACTGGCCCAGCGCATCGTGGAAGAAACGCTGTTCGGCTTGCGGAGCGGAAACGGCCGTCAGGCGGCCCAGTGCATCGTAGGCGTAGCGCACCACGCCGTCCGCCGTGGTCTTGACTTGCAACAAGCCGAGCGCGTCGCGCAGCAGCTGCGTGCGCTGGCTGCCGCACTCGCTGGCGGTCAGGTTGCCGGCCTGATCGTAACTGTATTGCGTACGCTTGCCGTCGAAGCCCGTTTCCGAGGTCAGCCAGCCTTCCGCGTGATACGCGAGTTGATAACTTTCGCCCTTGGCGTTGATCAATTCCGTCAGTTGCAGCGCGGCATCGTAGCGATACTGCACGGTCTGGCCGATGGCGTCCGTGCGCTCCACGGGCAAGCCCTGGCCGTTGTAGCGGTAGCGCGTCTGCTGGCCGGCGCCATCCTCGTGCAAGAGCAAATTGCCGTCCGCATCGTAGGCGTATTGCTCCCGGGTTTGATCGGGCGCCGTGAGTCGGATCAGCCGGCCCAGCGCGTCATAGGCATAGCGGGTGGTATGGCCCAGCGCATCGCGAGCCGCTTCCAGTCGCCCCAGCGCATCGTAGCGGTATTCGCTGGTATGGCCGGAGCAGTCCGTGTAGGCGGTCAACCAGCCCTGGCGGTTGTACTGAAAATGCTTGCTGCCGCCCCTGGCGTCGATCAGTTCCACCAACTGGCCGCGCTGGTCGTAGCGGTAGCGCGTGACGTGGCCCAGGGCGTCCGTGATGCTGACGGGACGGCCTGCCGCGTCGTATTCGCGCAGGGTGGTGTTGCCCAGCGCATCCGTGAAGGCGATAGGTTGATTTCCGGCATCGTATGCGATGCTGCTGCTGTGTCCCTTGGCATCGGTGCTGCGGGTCAGGTTGCCGGCCGCATCGTAGGCATAGCGCATGGCGGCGCCGTTGGCATCGATATCGGCCAGCAGCATGCCATCGCGGTCCCATTCGCGCCGGCCCAGCGAGGCGGCCTTGCCGTCGATGACGCGGCGCACGTCGGTGACCAGCCAGTTGGCATCGAATGTGTATTCGAGGACGCCGCCGTTTTCCGTGACGCGGCTGGTGTCGTTGTCCACGTAATCGATGCGCATGTGCTCGCTGCCATCGCACGCCCGGGTGGCGATGGCGCGCGCCTGGTAACTGTTGGCCAGGGTGACGGGGAAACGTTCGGCCAGCTCCGGTTCGCTCCATGGAGAACCGCTCCAGCGGGCGCGCAGTGCGTCCAGGCTGATCCACTCGAGTTCGTAGGCAAAGCCCGTGTAGCTGCTGCACGACGTGAGCAGGTGGTGCCGGTAGGCATAGCGGCGCGTATCGCCCAGCGCATTCGACTGGCTGACCAGGTTGTAGCGTGGCGGGAAGGGCGGCTGGGCATCGTTCGTCTCGATGGCATAGGCGTAGCGGACGTGGCAGAGGCGGCTGCCGTCGGGCAATACCTCGTCGATGCTGCCGATGTGGATGGCCGTTTCCTCAGCTCCGCGCATGGCTTCGAGCACGCCGCCATCGTCGCTGCGCAGGCGCAGCAGCACTTCGCCCGGCTTGGCATCGATCAAGCGGTCGATGCTGATGCCGCGTCCATCGCGCCCTTCGCTACGCGCGAGCGCAAAGCGCTGCGTGGCGATGGGTGCGGACGGGGCCAGCATGGCGTTGACGCCGTCGTAGCCATGCGGCAGCCAGCCGCCTTCAGCGCGCGCATAGCGGTCGATGCTGCCGTCGCGCCACAGCACGGTAAAGGTGTCGGCGCCGTCGCGCGTGAGCGTAAAACCTTCCTTGCGGCTGTCGTGCCGCTGGCCCGGTTCCAGGTGCGGCAGGCGCAGGGCGCGGCCGCTGTCGTCGTGGTAGACGATGCCGGCATCGCACAGCGACAGGCTGGTGGTATAGGGCGTGGACCAGCGCGCACCCAGCAAGCCCCCGTCTTCGCATGCGGCGCCGGAGCGGTAGCAGCGCGTCCAGGCGATGGGGATGCTGCGTTCGAGTACGAAATCCGTCTGGTACAGGATTTCCTGGCCCGTGCCGAAATGCACGGGTTTGCGGCCCTTGACGGGTTTTTTCGCGGGCCCGCTATCCTTGGGGCAGCAGTCGGACGGCGGCTCCGATTTTGGTTCTTTCCTGCCACGGCTCTTGCCGTCATCGCCGCCGTTTTTTGGAGGAGGTTTGTCGAGTTTTTGGGGCGGCTTGTCCGGCTTTTTGCCGACCAGCTTGTCCTTGACCTTGTTGATGGTCGGCGCCGCCTTTTTGCCGAGGAACTTGCTCAGTATTTTTCCGCCGGGAATCTTGCTGAAGAGCGCCGCTTGCAGTAATGTGCCTGCCGCATTCGTGACGATGTCCGAGGCCGTATTGAGTAAATCAGGGGTCTTGCCTGTCAATATGTAGTCGGCCGCCTGGTCGAGTACCGTGGCCGACGCTTCCATGGCCGTGCCTGTCGCAACGGTCGCCGTGCCGGCAACGGCGCCTGCCGCCGCCCCCGTTTCCATCGCGGCGGCAACGGGGGCGCCGACTCCCGTGGCCGCCACGCCAACGCCAGCCACTCCCAGCACGGCGCTGCCTGTCAGAACGGTGCCTCCCACGTCTACCAGATCTTCGGCGGTGCCATGCATTTTCTTGGAGCCATGATCCTTGTAATCTTGTGCCGCTTCCCGTATCGCCGCCTTCAGTTCCTTGAGCGCGGGCTTGGCCGCTTCCGCGCCCCGTTCATAAATCTTGCCCACCGTATTGCGCGAATTCATCCATACTTCGCGTCCCATCTGCACCAGCTTGGCTCCATTGGCGCGGTGGATGGGGCTGGCGACCTTGGTGTCGACCTGCTTGCCGACGGTGCCGCTCTTGACGCCGCCCGCCTTGCCGGCCGCGTCGCCTTTGACGGTGGGAATGATGCTGCGCTGGTGCAGGATGACGGGTTCGCTGTGCGACTTGACGTTGGGCGAGGCGTTCTGCGCCTCTGAAAATTCGCCGATGATGTTGTAGGGAATAGGTGGCGTGCTGGAGCCGACGGGCGTCTTGCAAATGTCGGGGCTGAGGCTGACGCAATAGAAGCGCGAGGCCTTGGTGACGGTTTCATTCGTCATGGTTTCCTGCCTTGCCCGGCGGCTTCGCCTAGCGCTTCCTGCACCTGCTCCAGCAGTTCGATGCGCGCGATTTGCGCCGGCTTCATCACGTGCAACAGGCGCGAGGCGACCTGGCCGGCGTCGGCCGGCACGATGGCGCGCCACACCAGTTCCACGGTGCCCGCCTCGGGGTCGACCAGCACCGTATCGATGGCCAGGCGCCAGACGAGCAACTGGTCGTTCTTGTCCGCCAGCAGCAAACACAGCACCTGCCGTGGCAAGGCGAAACGCAGCACCGTGTTGCCGCGCGGGTCGATGCGGGCCGAGCGATGGTCGTGGCGGCACAGATTGGTCAAGCTGAATTGTTCCAGGCCGGCCAGGTATGGGCATTGCTGGTCGGGCGGCGTGCTGTTCCAGTACGCGAAATCGAAGTCCTCGGGCAGGGCGGGGATGTCGTCGGCATCCCATTGATCCTTGACGACGATGCTGCCGGCCAGGGCGCGGCGCGGCAGCCAGCCACGGCCGATAACGGCCAGACCCGCCGGTGGCGGCAGTTCCTTGCCGCCCGCGCCTTGCCAGAACTGGGCGGCCGTGCACGGCAACGACGGGTGCGTGATACGGGGCGCCGGCACCTCGTCGATCTGTTTCACATCCAGGTACCAGTGCCGCGCGAAACCGCGTCCCAGCGGGTTGGCCTGGCAGGAATCGTGCGCCGCCGCGTTGCAGTCATCGGCCTCGATGCGGCATTGCCCGCCATACGCGTAGCTGTAGTGCAGCGGCAATTGCAGGAACGCTACCGGTGCGGATAGCTGCCACGGATTGGGCCGCAGCAAGCCCATCGTGGCGACGCGGGCACAGCCCTGCGCCAGGCGCGTCAGCATGGCTTTCTTGCGGAAGGCGCGCTCGCCACTCACTTGCAGGGTCTTGTCGACCAGAATCTTCTTTTCCGACTTCACCTTGATATTGACGAGAAATTGCGGCATGGCCTGGCCGCGCGGCGCGTGCGCCACGCCATTGATGATCACGTCGCAACGCGGTTTATAGGGCGCGAAGTCGCTTTCCAGCACGGTGCCCGCCTGCGTGTCGCCGGCCAGGTGCCGGTCTTGCGTGGCCAGCGGCGACTGGCGCGCCACAGGCAGCAGGCTGGCCAGGCCGTCCGCGCCGCAGGGACCGAGCGTGTAGCCCATGCGCGCCACCACCACATGAAAGGCCTTGCCAAACTGGTCGACCATGTCGAACTGGCTGGCCGCGTGCGGCGTGCGGTTGTCGAACAGCAGGTTGGGGATGTTGAAATGGGCGGTGCCGGCGTCGTTCATCGTCAGCCCGGATTGTTGTCGATGTCATCGCCATGGATCTGTACCTTGGACCTGCCGCGGATGATGATTTCATCGGCAACAAGTTCGATGCGTCCCGGCGTGATGGTGATGCTGGACGTGCCTACCGTCATCGTGTGCGAGTCGGCGGCCGTGAGCGTGCTGTCGGCGCCGACGATGACGCTTTTCGCCAGGCCGATCTGCTCGGCCTGCGCCAGCACCACGGTGGTGTTCATGGCGCCGATGACGGTGGTCTGGTAGGCGGCGCCGATGGTCAGCACCTTGGCCAGGCCGATCGTTTCGTCCTTGGCCAGGGTCACCCGTTCCGAACGGTGGCCGTCGATTTGCACCTGCTCGTTGCCGCCCACGTGTTCGCGGCGGTTGTCGCCGATGTCGATGTGTTCGTCATGGTCGACGCGCTCACGGCGGTTGTTGTGCACGGTGATATCTTCATCGTGGTCCACCGTTTCCGTGCGGTCGCGCTTGACGTGCACGGTTTCATCGCGGTCGACGGTCTTGCGGCGGTCGTTGCCCACCCAGTGCGATTCGTCGTGTTCAACCTCGATGCGCTGGTCTTTTTCCGCATGCAGCCACAGTTCTTCCGCGTCCTTGCGGTCCTCGAAACGCAGGGCGTTGGCGTGCGCGGTCGAACCTTTTTTGGAGGAGCGGCTCAGCATGCCGCTCTGCGTCTTGTTGGCCGGCAGCTCCCACGGCGGCATGTTGCGCGCGTTGTAGACGCAGCCGATGATGAGGGGCATGGCGACGTTGCCGTCGAGAAATTGCACGGCCACTTCCATGCCCACCCTGGGCAGGCTGATGTGGCCGAAATTCGGGCCGGCCCAGGTCGATATCACCCGTATCCACGGCGAACTCTTGTCGTCGAAGGTGCCCAGGCGGTCCCAGTGGAATTGCACTTTTACCCGTCCGTAGCCGTCCGTGTGGATTTCCTCGCCGGGCGGCCCGACGACGGTGGCCGTCTGCACGCCGTAGATCTTCGGTTCGCGGCTGTGGAAGTTGCGGCCGGGGCGCCAGGGGACGGTGCGGGCGATGCAGGTAAATGTGTTGCTGTAGTGCGAGGTGGCGCCGTGTCCTTGCTGGTAGTTGTTGCTGGCGTAGTGGTGCACGGACAGGATCAGGTACTCGCTGGCCGCGCTGTCGAAATGCCCGCCCAGGGTGAACCAGCGTCCCGGTTGCGCCGTGCGGTCGTTGCCCTGCGCCTCGAACAGCTGGCCGTGGGCATCACGCTCTTCCATGCGGCGCTGCGCCAGCGCCTCGCCATCGTCGAGGTTCTTGAAACCGTAGCTGCCCGTGTTTTCATACACTTCCAGGGACGGCACGGCGCCTTGCCGGTTCAACGAGTCGCGGCTGGCGCGGGCGCCGCGCGGATTCTTGAAGTTGAAGCTGGCCACCGTCATCTGGCTTGGCGCCATGCGCCGCACCGTGCTCCATTGATGCACGCCATCATCTTCCAGGGAACCTGCCTGGTGCTGGAAGGGTATTTCACTCAGATCACCGTCGATGGGCTTGCCGGATGTGCTGTCGTCGGACAGCCACAAGGTGTGGCCGTCAAGGCGGTGTTCGTAGCGGTAGTGCCAGCCCAGCTGTTCCCAGTGGCGGTGCAGCAGGTTGTGATCGCTCTCGTTGTGCTGGCAGGCGTAGGTGATGGCGGGATCCGGGCCGCTGGCGGCCAGCCTGTAGTCGCGCATCAGGTAATCATCGAAGACCTTGTCCGTCAGCGCCGCCACCGTCAAGCCGTGGAAGGCGACATTGTTTTGCCGCAAGTGCAGATGCGACAGCCATGGTTCCAGCACCATCTCGTAAAACGCGAAACCGCCGTTCGTGCGCAGGAAGCGGAACTCGAACACGTAACCATTGAAGTAGCGCAAGGTGCCGTCTTCGCGCACCAGTTCGATGGTCACCATCTTGCCCATCACTGTGTCGAGCGCGATGGCGGCGTCGTCGGACAGCACTTCCACCACATAGGAAAAATCGCGCGACAGGCTTTCGCTGGCGTCCAAGCTGTTGGCCAGGAACTGGATGTGGGCCGGGCCGTCGCCATGCGGAAAGTGCAGGCGCAGCAGGCGCTGGCCCTGCATGTCGCCCAGTAATGCCGTCCATGCCGCCGTCGTATCGGGGAACTGGCTCATCGCACATCGCTTCACGGTAGGAATCGTTGACGGACTGTAGCAATAGCGAACACTGGCGTTTTGCGCGGCCGCAAGGATCAATCATTGAACGAGGGCATCAATTGCATTTCGTAATGCATGTCGTCGCGGTGGCGCGGCGCGGCGTCGTTGCCGAGAAAGCTGTTGCAGCCGAGGCCGTCCTGAACGCCGGTACGCAGGGACAGGCCATGCACCTCGCCGGCGCGCAGCACGAGCACGATCTCGTAGCGCACGAGCGGCTGGCCGAACAGCATCAGCATGTGCCGCAGCGTCTCGCTGCCGGGCGCGCGCGGCAGGAAGCTGGCATGCTGCCGCGCCGTGAGCGGGCCGAGGCGCAGGCGCACGGCCAGGTCGGGGCGGCGGCAGCGCGCGCCGACGGTGGCGTGCTGGCCCAGCACGGCGTTGGCCATGCCCAGCGCCGTTTGTTCGCGCGGCGCCAGTGCGTCCATGGCGCCCGTCGCCTCGTCGATATGGCAGGGCACGCCGAAGTGGTCGGCGAGGATGCGCGCCATGACGATGGACGAGATGTTGCGCTGCTGGAGCAAGCCGCTGTACAGGCCGACCGCCGCCTCGTCCTGGCCCTGGCCCGGGTTGCACGCGGCCAGGTCCAGCAGGCGCGACAGGAAGGCACCGTCGTGGCCGGCCTGCTCGATGCGGTATTTGTGCCAGGCCTGGTAAAACAGGGCCACGGCGCGGCTGGAAAACAGGTCGAGAAAAGCCCGCGGACTGGTGTCTCGCTCGCTATGCTGGTGCGCGGCGATGCGCTCCGAATAGTGGCAGGGCAAGCTGCCCTGGCAACCCAGCAGGCCCATGAAGGCGGGCGTGATGTGGATGTGCTGGTCGTGGCCGGACAGCAGCGCTTGCAGCAGGGCGTCGGCATCGGCTATGCCGTTGGTCGCGAGCGCCTCGATCTGGCTGGCCGGAAAGCGCAGCGAGACGCTGTTGTCGAAGCGCACGAACTTCGCCAGCGCCGTGTGTTCATCGATGTCGTGTTCGGCCAGCCACGCCAGCAGCAGGCGCAGCGCCTGGAAGCACTCGAAGCGCTGCGGCGCGTCGAGCAATTGCTGGATCACGCTGGGGTGGCGTCGGCGCTGCGTTCCGGGCATCGCAGGATCTCCTCGCCGCTGCGATGGGATAGCAGCGTCAGTTGGCTAAAGCAGTTGAGCTGGCTGTTCAGGGCGAAATAGCGCTGCAGCACCTGGGCAAAAATATAGATGCTGCAGCCGGCGAAGGCTTGCTCGTCGATGCCCAGGCGGATGGCGATGCCGGGCATCAGCGTGGGGAACGGCACGGTGGGCATCCACGCGCGCGTGCTGCCGTGGTCGAGCGTGACGATGCCCTGGATCAGACGCTGCGTGGTGGGCGAGCGGGGCAGGTCGTACAGGCTGAGCATTTTCTGGAATTCACCCAGGCCCGATTGCGTCAGGCTGGAATAATTGAGCGACAGGTGGGCGATCAGGCGCCAGTGCGTGTCCGCCAGGAAGCGCATGCTCGGTGACGGTTTGCGCAGGAAGCGCGCGGGGATGCCGTCGGGTACATCCTCGGCCAGCAGGTCGCCGCCGGACAAGCCGTAATGCAACTGCGTGGGCAAGTCGCGGTTGCTGCATAGCAGCTGCGTCGAGACGGTGGCGCAGGCCGCGCTGTCCGGGGAAAACTGCGGGTCGATCAGGCTCAGGCGCATTTCATGGCCGGGGCTGATGGCCGCCACGGTTTCATCGCGGCGCGCCAGCCAATACTGGCCATGATGCTCCTGCTGATGTTCGGCCTGGGTGCCTTGCAGCGAGGCATACAGCGGCAAGAAGGTGCTCAGGCGCTCGCCGGCCTCGTCCTTGCGGACCACGGTGACGGCCTCGATGCTGTGGATGTCGTAGGCAAACGCATGCGTGGCATCGGCCACCAGGGCGTAGTCGGGCTCGGTATGCGTGAGACGGATCGGCACGCCGGACTTGGCGAACAGGTTGACGACGGGCGTGCATCCCAGCAAGAGGTTGTCGCGGCTGACACCGGACAAGAGGCGCGCCTCGTGGCTGTCGCTGCGCACGCCCTTGAGCGGCAGGTGCAAGGTGAACTGGCGGCACTGTTTCGGCAGCAAGGGCGCCAGCAGGGACCAGGCTATATCGATGAAATGGAATTTTTCCGGAAAGGCGAAATACTCGGTCAGCAGGCGCAGGGCCGGGTGCGAACGGGACGAGAAGGGGACCAGCGCATCGTTTTCTGCGTAACCGGCTGGCGCCAGCGGCGTGCCGTCGACGGCTTGCCACGGGCCGTGCTCGTCCAGCGCCACGTAGGCGCCCGCGCCGCGCAGGAACAGGGCGTCGAGCAGGGCCGCGCGCACGGACGGTTCGCCATCGGCAAACAGGCGCAGGCTGGAAAAGCCGGCCTGGTCCAGATGGTAAGGTTCGCTGCCGCTGGTGAGTTGAATGCTGAGCAAGGCGCTGGCGCCGGCGGGCAGGCGCAGGCCGGGCGGCGCGTCGATGAGCGGTGAGAAATGCAGGCGCGAAATGGCCAGCGGCGCCAGGGTCACGTCATACGCGCTGGTGAACTTGCACGCCACGCCCTGCACCGGTTGCGAGCGCAGCACCGTGCCGCGCGCAACATGCGTCACCTGGGCCAGCTGGCCGCCGCCCGGCGCCTCGTCGGCGGCGATGCGCACGATGGAGCACGAGGGAAAGGGCCGCAGGTAGTGCGGGTACAGGGTGTCGAGCAGGGAATGGGTAAATTGCGGATAGGCGTCGTCGAGGCGCTTGGCGACCCTGGCCGTGAGCAGGGCGACGGACTGGATCAGGCGCTCGACATGCGGGTCTTCGCAGGTGTCTCCGGCGATCAGCAGGCGTCCGGCCGCCTTCGGATAGCGGCTGGAAAACTCGCGCGTGTACTGGCGGAACAAGCCCAGCTCACGCTCGTAATACGGCAATAGTTGTTCCACGGTCGCGCTCTCCGCCAGCAGGAAAGCTTCATGCTGGCATCAGGCGCGACCGTGTGTGTTGATGCGTGACAATGAATTTTAGAAATGGTACTCCGCGCGCACCATCGGCGTCTTTGCCGTCTGGCCCACGTTGCCGGTGGTGGCCGGCGAGTTGCCGAACTTGTTCTTCCAGTACTGGTATTCCAGGCCCACGCGGAAGGTGTTCTTGGCGCTGCCCAGTGCCGCGCCCACGTCGTACATCACTTGCATGTCGATATTCGTTTCCACCGCCGTGTCGCGTCCCACTTCATCCTTGCCTTTGGAATCGATGAGGTTAAAGAAACCTTCGAACGAGAACAGCGGCGACAGGGGAATGGCCCAGGCGCCCGTCAGCATGGCGTGCGTTTTATACGTGTAGCGGCCCGTCACTTGCGAGATGGGCGGGAAGGCGCCGCTGGGGGCATTGCTTTCGCGCAGCAACAGCAGACTGGTGTTGAAGAAGCCGGGCACGTCCCACATCAGCGTGGGACCGGCCACCAGCATGCGCTTGCGCGAGTTGTAGCCGACATCATTTTTCGTGTTGACGTCGAAGCCCAGGGTAACGCCCACGCCGCGCACGGGGCCGAACTTGATGTCGCTGCCGCGCACCTTGCCGATGTCGATGGTGTTGCGGTAGACCAGGTACGCCTCTTGCGCGCCGGACGTTTTACCGAGCGCGCCTGGGTCCTTGCTGTCGGAGATCAGGAAATCGAGGTTGACGAAATTGCTGCCATATTTGTAGCCGCTGGCATGCGTGATGGCGAAGATGTTTTTCTTGATGTCGTCCGGATTGAACGGTTCGCGGTAATCATTGCCGGCGCGCCAGCTCAGCGCGGTATCGCTCCATTCGGCAGCCTGGGCGGTCGCGCCCACGCCGAGGGTGGCGGTGAGGCAGAGCAATAGACACGGTATGGTTTTTGGCACTTTCGGCTCCTGATGGCGGTGTTGAAAAACGGATATTCGGGATGGCAGGGGGCGTAGCCCGCACGATGCGTTGCGATGGGGAAAATAGCGCGCCGTTCAATCCATGATGCGAGAAGCGCCGCGCCGGGCGATATGTCTTGTCTGCATACTGACTATCATTTCTTGCATATAATCATCGCACCTTCTCGCCCTTGCGGGGCAAGGCGGTCGCTGTAAAGCTGATAATTTTTTTCAAAATTGTATACAGGTGTTGTTTTTTTGCGGAAATAGAAATGCGCGCCGCCACGCCATCCCCCAAGCGCCGCGGATGCCGATACGATAGAGACAACAGCTTGATTTTTCCCACCGGCGACAATGCCGGCGACCCCGCAGCGAGGCACGAAAAAAACAATGACGGCACGCCTGGAATTACTCGATATCAGCAAGCGTTATCCGGCCGTGGTGGCCAATGACGGCATCTGTCTCACCGTCGTGCCCGGGCAGATCCATGCCGTGCTCGGCGAAAACGGCGCCGGCAAATCGACCCTGATGAAAATCATCTACGGCGCCGTGCAGCCCGATGGCGGGCGCATCCTGTGGAATGGCCGCGAAGTCGAGATCGCCAACCCGTCGGCCGCGCGCGCGCTGGGCATCGCCATGGTGTTCCAGCATTTTTCCCTGTTCGATACCTTGACCGTGACGGAAAACATCGCCCTCGGTTTGCCCGCCGGCACTAACATGGCCGAGCTGGCGCGGCGCATTGAAGACACGGCGCGCCAGTACGGCCTGGACCTGGAACCGCAGCGCCACGTGCACACGCTTTCCGTGGGCGAATGCCAGCGCGTGGAAATCGTGCGCGCCTTGCTGGCCAAGCCGCAACTGCTGATTCTCGACGAGCCGACCTCCGTGCTGACGCCGGGCGCCGTGGAAAAACTGTTTGGCACCTTGCGCCAGCTGGCGGCCGAAGGCTGCAGCATCCTGTACATCAGCCACAAGCTCGACGAGATCCGCGCCCTGTGCCACACGTGCACGGTGGTGCGCGCCGGCAAGAACGCGGGCGTGTGCGACCCCACGCAGGAATCGGCGGCCAGCCTGTCGCGCATGATGATCGGCGCCGAGCCGCCCGCCGTCACGCGCGTGGCGCGCACGCCCGGCGCGACCATGCTGAGTGTCAAGAGTTTGGACTTGGCGAAGAGCCATCCGTTCGCCACGCAGTTGACGGACATCAGCTTTGACGTGCGCGCGGGCGAGATCGTCGGCATCGCTGGCGTGTCCGGCAATGGCCAGCAGGAATTGCTGGCCGCCCTGTCGGGCGAAGACATGCGCGCAGCCTCCGCCAGCATCGTGCTGAGCGGCACGCCGGCGGGACGCTTGCCGCCGGGACGCCGACGCGTCTTGGGCTTCGGTTTCGTGCCGGAGGAAAGGCTGGGGCGGGGCGCCGTGCCCGACATGTCCCTGGCCGACAATGTGCTGCTCAGCTTGCAGACCCCGGCCACCATCCGCCACGGCTTCCTGCGCCACAAGGTCATCGCGCAGCGCGCGGCCGCCATCATCGCCCGCTTCCAGGTGAAGGCGGGCGGGCCGCAGGCGCTGGCGCGCAGCCTGTCGGGCGGTAACTTGCAGAAATACATAGTCGGACGCGAAGTCATGCGCGAACCCACCGTGCTGGTGGTGGCGCAGCCGACCTGGGGTGTGGACGTGGGCGCGGCCGCGCAAATCCGCGCCGAATTGCTGGCCTTGCGCGACGCGGGTTGCGCGCTGCTCGTCGTGTCGGAAGAACTCGATGAATTGTTCGAGATCAGCGACCGCCTGCTGGTGATGGCGAAGGGAAAAATCTCGCCGTCGCTCGACGTGGCCGATGCCAGCGTGGCGCAGGTGGGACAATGGATGAGCGGGCTGTGGCCGCAGGAGGCCATCCATGGCTAAGTTTGCCTTGCGCCTGGAAGCCCGACCCACACCGTCGCGGTTGATGTCGTGGCTGTCACCCGTGCTGGCCGTGCTGCTGACCGTGCTGTGCGGCGCGCTGCTGTTCATGGCGCTGGGACACGATCCGCTGGCGGGACTGGCCGTCTTTTTCGTGGAACCCTTGCGCGACGCGCACGGCTGGTCCGAGCTGGGGCTCAAGGTGGCGCCCCTGCTCTTGATCGCCGTCGGTCTGGCCATCTGTTTTCGCGCCAACATCTACAACATCGGCGCGGAAGGGCAACTGACCCTGGGCGCCATCTGCGGCGGCGCGGCGGCCCTGTACCTCGATGACGGCGTGGGCGGCGCGGCCATCATCGGTGTCTCCCTGCTGGCCGGCATGGCGGGCGGCATGGTGTGGGCGGGGCTGGTGGCCTGGCTGCGCGACCGCTACAACGCCAGCGAAATCCTCGTTTCGCTGATGCTCGTCTACATCGCCCAATTGCTGCTCAGCTATCTCGTGTATGGTGTGCTGCGCGACCCGGAAGGGTTTAATTTTCCCCAGTCGAAACTGCTGTCCGACGGCTTGCTGTTGCCGATGGTGATCAGCGACACGCGCTTGCACGTGGGTATCGTGTTTGCCTTGCTGGCCTCCTTGGGTGGCTGGCTGTACCTGTCGCGCAGCATTTCAGGTTTTCGCCTGCGCGTGGGCGGCATGGCGCCGGCCGCCGCGCGGTATGCGGGCTTTTCCTCGCGCAAGACGCTATGGTCGTCCTTGCTGATCTGCGGCGCCCTGTCCGGCCTGGCGGGCGCCTGCGAAGTGCTGGGACCGATGGGGCAGCTCACGCCCACGGTCTCGCCCGGCTACGGCTTTGCCGCCATCATCGTCGCCTTTGTGGGGCGCCTGCATCCGGTCGGCGTACTCTTTTCCAGCTTCGTCATGGCCCTGTTCTATATCGGCGGCGAACTGGCGCAATCGCGCCTCGGTTTGCCCAGCGCCATCACGGGCGTGTTCCAGGGCATCTTGCTGTTCGCCTTGCTCGCCTGCGACGTGCTGATCCAATATAAATTGCGCTGGAGGAAACATGGATAACCTGGCACTCACCATCGCGCCATTGATCGCCGCCAGCATCAACGCGGGCACGCCGCTGATGCTCGCCGCGCTGGGCCTGCTGGTCAATGAGAAGGCGGGCGTGGTGAACCTGGGCGCGGAAGGCATGATGCTGGTCTCGGCCATCACGGGCTTTGCCGTGGCCGTCAACACGGGCAGTCCCGCGCTGGGCTTTCTGGCCGGGGCGGGCGCCAGCATGCTGCTGTCCGGCTTCTT
The DNA here is from genome assembly GCF_009208735.1 of Janthinobacterium rivuli. Classification (GTDB taxonomy): domain Bacteria; phylum Pseudomonadota; class Gammaproteobacteria; order Burkholderiales; family Burkholderiaceae_D; genus Janthinobacterium. The sequence continues at coordinate 87,212 of NZ_WFLJ01000018.1, forward strand.
TGCCTGGCTGACCGTATGGCTGGGCACGAACCAGTATGCGACGGGCCTGGCTTTATCGCTGTTCGGCGCGGGCGCATCCACGTATATCGGCTTGAAATATGTGGGCAACAGCTTGCAGAATGGCCGCTTCGGCATCCCTTACCTGGAAGACATTCCCGTGCTGGGGCCGGCCCTGTTCCGCCAGCATGCGATGGTGTATCTGTCCTTGCTGCTGTGCCTGGCCATCGCCTGGTTTTTGTACCGCACGCGGGCCGGATTGGTGCTGCGCGCCGTGGGCGAGTCGCCGTCTTCCGCGCATGCGCTCGGCTACCCCGTGCGGCGCATCCGCCTGGCGGCCGTGCTGTTCGGCGGCGCCTGCTGCGGCCTGGCCGGCGCCTTTTTGTCGCTCGTCTACACGCCGCTGTGGGTCGAGGGCATGGTGGCGGGGCGGGGCTGGATCGCGCTGGCGCTGACCACCTTTGCCACCTGGCGCCCGGCGCGCGTGGTGGGCGGCGCCTACCTGTTCGGCGGCATCACGATATTGACTTTCCACGCGCAGGCGCTGGGCGTGCCCATCGCCTCGCAACTGCTGTCGATGCTGCCGTATGTGGCGGCCATCGTCGTGCTCGTGCTCATTTCCAGCAATGCCAATTACATCAAGCTCAACATGCCCGCTTCGCTGGGGAAAAATTTCAATCCCGGAAATTAATCACTCACCACAAGGAAAACCATGTCCAAGAAACTATTGTGCGCCGCCGTTTGCAGTGTCATTTTGATGCCCGCCATGGCCGCCGCACCCGCCGCCGCCCCGTTGAACGTCGGCTTCGTGTATATCAGCCCCATCGGCGACGCGGGCTGGACCACGCAGCATGACCTGGCGCGCAAGGAAATGGAAAAGGCGCTGGGCAACAAGATCACCACCAAATACGTGGAAAACGTGCCGGAAAGCGCCGATGCGGAACGGGTGATCCGCGACCTGGCGCAAACGGGCAGCAAGCTGGTCATCACGACGTCGTTCGGCTACATGAATCCCACCTTGAAAGTGGCGAAGCAATTTCCTAATGTGAAGTTCATTCATTTGACGGGGTACAAGACGGCCGTCAACGTGGCCAATACCAACGCCCGTTTCTACGAGGGCCGCTACCTGGCCGGCGTGTTGGCAGGCAAGATGAGCAAGACCCATGTGGCCGGCTACGTGGCGGCGTTTCCCATCCCGGAAGTGTTGCAGGGAGTGAACGCCTTCACGCGCGGCATGCGCAGCGTCGACCCGAAGGCGGAAGTGAAAGTGGTGTGGGTGAATAGCTGGTTCGATCCGGGCAAGGAGCGCGACGCGGCCATCACCCTGATCGGCCAGGGCGCCGACGTGGTCACCCACCACACGGACTCGACCGCCGTGGTGCAGGCGGCGGAAGAGAAGGGCAAGTATGCGATCGCCTATCACTCGGACATGAAGAAGTACGGTCCGAAGGCGCAGCTGGCCGCCGTCACCCACCATTGGGGCGAGTACTACACGAAGCAGGCGCAGGCCGTGCTCGACGGTACGTGGAAGTCCAGCAGCACCTGGGGCGGCATCAAGGATGGCATGGTCAAGCTGGAAGGCATTAACGCCGCCGTGCCCGCCGACGTGAAACAGTTTGTATTGGCGCGCGAGAAAGACTTGGTTGCTGGCAAGCTCAATCCTTTCAGCGCGCCGATCAAGGATAACGATGGCAAGGTGCGCCTGGACAAAGGCGCGCTGGACGATGCGGCGCTGACGAAGATGGATTATTTTGTCGAAGGCGTGGCAGGGAAAGTTTCCGGAAAGTAATAGGTTTGGGCATAAACTTGCTGTAATATTGCCGGAAACGGGAGCAGGGCCGGGACGCAGTGCGCCTTCCCGGCCCATCCACACAGCAGAGCCTGAACAGGCCCGTACCGGAGATTGACCCATGGACAGACTGGAAGTATTCAAGATTATCGCGCTGCAAGCGAGCAAGGGCGAGCTGACGTTCCCCGCCAACGTCAAGGCCACCTTGAAGTTGCAGGAAGCGCTGGACGACCCCGATTGCCATATCGAAGCGGCCGCCCGCATGGTCATGGCCGAGCCGCTGCTGTCGGCCAGGGTCGTGGCCTTGGCCAACTCGGCCGCCTACAACCGTTCCGGCAATGAAATCGCCAATGTGCGCGCGGCCGTCTCGCGCCTGGGCTTTGCCACGTTGAAATCGATGGTGGCGTCCGTCATCGTGCGCCAACTGGGCAGCCAGATCACGGACCCGCAATTGCGCGCCAAGGCGGCCAAGCTGTGGGAACACACGGCCCACGTAGCCGCGCTGAGCCAGGTGATTGCGCGCAAAGTCACCCATGTCGACGTGGAAACGGCCATGTTCGCCGCCATCGTGCACGAAGTGGGCGGCTTTTATCTGCTGTCGCGCGCCGAGGAGTATCCAGGCTTGCTGGACGACAATACCGAAGACTGGATCGAATACGGCGAAAAGCTGATCGGCCGCGGCGTGCTGCGCCAGCTGCAAGTGCCCGACATGGTCTTGCAGGCAGTGGAAGGCATGTGGCATGGCGGCAGCCCGTTCCCGCCCCGCACCTTGGGCGCGACCCTGGTGCTGGCCAACGATCTGTCGCCCGTCGGCTCGCCCCTGCACCCGCCGGAAAGCGCCGCGCGGCGCCAGGCGGCGGCGAAGATCGACTTCGGCATCGGCGGCAGCACCCTGCACACCATCCTCGAAGAATCGGCGGAAGAGATCGAATCGCTGGCGGCGGCCTTGCTGGTGTAAATTTCTCGCGCGCACCCATCCCCGCCTTTGCCGCGGGGATTTTTTTCGTCCGCATTTTGAGCCATCTTTCCCCATGGCATACAATCGCCGGCCCGGCTATCCGCCGGACCGCTTTCCTCCTCTTACCCAAAGGATCTTATGCAGAAGCTGTTTTCTTCCCTGGCCGTCACGGCGCTCGCTTCCAGTCTGGCGCTGGCGTTTTCCGCACACGCCGCCACCGGCTTGCCCGTGGTGCAGGAAGCGCCCCTGCGCGCCCACCTGGCCTTCCTGTCCAACGATTTGCTGGAAGGCCGGGGCACGGGCCAGCGCGGCGCCGACCTGACGGTGGCTTACCTGGAAACCCAGGCGCAGATGGCCGGACTGCAACCCGTGCGCGGCAATAGCTACCGCCAGAGCGTGCGGATCGCCGGCGTGAAGTCGCTGCCGCAAGAGAGCAGCCTGCACGCCGTGGCGGGCGGCAAGGCCGTGCCGCTGGCGTTCGGCCCGGACTGGGTGTGGGCCACGGGCGACTCCGTTGCCACGCATACCTTCGATGCGCCGCTCGTGTTCGTCGGCTACGGCATCACGGCGCCGGAAGAAGGCTGGAACGATTTCAAGGGTGTCGATGTCAAAGACAAGATCGTCGTCATGATGGTCAACGACCCGCAACCGACCGCGCTTGATCCGAACCGTTTTGCCGGCAAGGCGCTGACCTATTACGGCCGCTGGACCTACAAATTCGAGGAAGCCAGGCGCCAGGGCGCCGCTGGCGTATTGCTGATCCACACGAAACCATCGGCTTCGTATGACTGGAGCGTGGTGCAGAATAGCTGGAGCGGCAGCGAGCGCTTCCAGCTGGCCGACCGCACGGCCGGCACGCCGCTGCAGGGCTGGATCGCGGAAGAGGCGGCGCGCCGCTTGTTCGCGGCCGGCGGTCAGGACCTGGACGCCTTGCGCGCGCAAGCGGAAAGCAAGGACTTCAAGGCCGTCGCATTGAATGCCAAACTGTCGGGCGAAATGAAGTCCGCCGTGCGCAAGGTGGAACAGTTCAATATCGCCGGCATGGTGCCGGGCACCGATCCGGTATTGAAGGATGAAGCCGTCATCTACAGCGGCCATTGGGACCACCTGGGCAAGCAGGGCAAGGATGACGAAAAAGCGGGCGACACCATCTACAACGGTGCCGTCGACAATGCGTCCGGCACGGCGGGCTTGCTGGCCATGGCGCAGGAAGCCGTGAAACAGCCGGCGAAGCGCACGCAGATCTTCCTGTGGGTGGCGGCCGAAGAGCAGGGCTTGCTGGGCAGCGCCGCCTACGCGGCCGACCCGTTGTGGCCCTTGAACAAGACGGCGGCCGCGCTGAACCTGGACAGTCTGAACTTTGTCGGTGCCACGCACGACATCGGCGCGCAGGGCAGCGAGCGCACGGAGCTGGGCGCCATGGCCGCCACGGTGGCGAAATCCATGGGCATGCACATCGCGCCAGCGCGCCCCGACCTGGCGGGCGGCTATTTCCGCAGCGACCATTTCAGCTTTGCCAAGGCGGGCGTGCCCGCATTTTCCATCAATGGCGGACGCGAGTACATCAAGGACGTGGCAGCGTCGAAAGCCAAGGCGGCTGCCTACGGCCCCCGCTACCATCAAGTCACCGATGAGTACGATGCCAGCTGGGATTTGTCCGGCATGACGCAGCAGGCGCAATTCACCCTGAACCTGGGGCAAGCCGTGGCGAATGGCGCGAAGATGCCGGCCTGGAAGGCGGGTGATGCGTTTGGCAAGGCGCGCGCGCCAGCGAAGTAAGGACGTAAAAAAACCGCTCGGTGGAGCGGTTTTTTTTCGCGCTGGTTCAGGTGGCGCTTGTCCGTTCCAGTCTGCGCTGCGTGTGGCGGTACTTGCTCCACACCAGCAGCATCAGCAGCGGCATGGCGCCGCCGACCATGCACAGGGCGGGCCAGCCGCCGGCGGCGAAGCTGGCGCTGGCCAGCGCCGAGCCTGCCGACGCGCCGATGAAGCCGCCCGCGATGAACACGGTGGTGACGCGCGCCCGCGCATGCGGCGCCAGCTTATAGATGATCGACTGGTGCGTCACTTGCAGGCCCATCACGCCCATGTCCAGCAGGACGATGCCGATCAGCAGCAGCACCAGCGAGTGGGCGCCAAAGCCGATCAGGGCCCAGCCCGCGATCGAGGCGACAGCCAGCAGCCACGTGGCCTGGCGCGCATAGCCACGGTCGGCCATGCGGCCCGCCGTGTTGGCGGCAAACGCGCCCGTGGCGCCGGCCAGGCCGAACAGGCCGATCTGCATTTCCGAGTAGTGGTACGGCGCGCCGCTGAGCAAGAAGGTCAGGCCCGTCCAGAACACGCTGAAGGTGCCCAGGCCCAGGCCCGAGAACAGGGCGCGCTGGCGCAGCAGCGGTTCCTGGCGGATGATGTCGGCCAGCGAGGCCATCAATTTTCCGTACTGCAGCTTGCCACGCGGCGCCTCGTTGGGCAGGATGCGGCGCAGCATGACGAGCAGGGCCGCGACGACGATGGCGGCCAGTACGTAGACGGTGCGCCAGCCGCCGCTGATCTGCGACACCGTGCCGGAGACGGTACGCGCCAGCAGAATCCCCAACAACAAGCCCGTCATGACGGTGCCTACCATGCGGCCCCGGCTGTGGTCCGGCGCATACGACGCCACCATGGCCGTGACCACCATCAAGGCGCTGGATGTGATGCCCATCAAGACGCTGGCGATGGCAAAGACGATGATGTTCTGGCTGGTCGCGGCCAGCAGCAGGGCGCCGATCTTGGCGATCAGCATCCACGTCAGCAACTGGCGGCGGTTCAGCACGTCGCTGAGCGGCACGAGGAAGACGATGCCCAGCACGTAGCCGATCTGCGTGGCCGTGACCAGGTAGCCCGCTTGCGGCACACTCACGCCAAACGAGGCGGCCAGCATGGAAGTGAGCGGTTGCACGTAATACAGGCTGGCGACGAGCACGCCGGCGGACAGGGCGAACAACAGGATGCGTGTCGACGTCAGCAGGGCGCTGGCGTCGATAGTGGATGGTGCAGATTTCATGCGATACAACTTTCTTGGAATGACGCTTTTGGACGAGCATGATAGCGGGGTGGCGCATTTCTTGCCGGGCGCGGCCGATTTTACGGCGGGGTGGAAGGAAACCGTGCAGGCCAAACGGCCGACAAAAAAATCCCGGCGATCGTTGCCGACGGCCGGGAAAAGGGTATTTGGGGAAATACCGAGGGAGGAAAATTGTCAGTTACTGTTGCCGGGCCAGCTCCGCATGCACCTGCGCCGTGATTTCATACGAGCGCAGGCGCTGCTGGTGCTCGAAAATCTGCGAGGTGATCATCAGCTCGTCGGCGCCCGTCTCGGCAATGAAGGCGGCCATCTTCGCCTTGACGGTCTCCGGCGCGCCGATGGCCGTGCACGACAGCACGGAATCGAGCATGGCGCGTTCCTGCGGACCCAATTGCTCCAGGTAGCCGGGCACGGGCGGCTGCAGGCGCGACGGGCGGCCCGTGCGCAGGTTGACGAACGCTTGCTGCATCGAGGTGGCGCGCAGGTGCGCCTCCGCGTCCGTGTCGGCGGCGAAGACGTTAAAGCCCAGCATCACGTACGGTTTCGCCAATTGTTTTGACGGCTTGAAGTGTTCGCGGTAATACGCCACGGCTTGCATCATCATTTGCGGCGCGAAATGCGAGGCGAATGCATACGGCAAGCCCAGGTGGGCGGCAAGCTGGGCGCCGAACAGGCTCGACCCCAGTATCCACACGGGCACTTTCGCGCCCTTGCCGGGCACGGCCAGCACGCGCTGGCGCGGCTCGTCGGACATGTAGTCGATCAATTCCAGCACGTCTTGCGGAAACTGTTCCGCGTCGGATTGCAGGTCGCGGCGCAGCGCGCGCGCCGTCGTCTGGTCGGAGCCGGGCGCGCGGCCCAGGCCCAGGTCGATGCGGCCCGGGTGCAGCGCTTCCAGGGTGCCGAACTGTTCCGCGATGACCAGCGGCGAGTGGTTCGGCAGCATCACGCCGCCCGCGCCCACGCGGATGGTCTTCGTGCCGGCCGCCACATGGGCGATGACGACGGCCGTGGCGGCGCTGGCGATGCCGGGCATGCCGTGGTGTTCGGCCAGCCAGTAGCGGTGATAGCCCCAGCGTTCGCCGTGCTGCGCCAGGTCGAGCGTGTTCTTGAACGACTGGCTGGCGTCGCTGCCTTCGGCGATGGGGGCCAGATCGAGTATGGAAAATGGAATCATGGTAGCGATATCGGGACGTGGTGGAAAATCACAATGGACGATTTGTCTATCCCCTGACGCTGGCAGGGTCACCCAGGACAGCGTGGCGGGGAAGACAGGCTGTGCACATCATAATGCGAATCGCGAATTTGCGTACTGATCGGTAAAAAACTCGTGTTGATTGGAAAGCGGGCAAGGCAATGCTAGAGTGTGCCTCCCAACTTCATGCGCCGTCCCATGTTCAAGAAACCTGTCTTGCTGTCCCTGATCGGCCTGCTGCTGCAGTCCTCCGTCCACGCCGCGCCCGTCAGCCTGCAGGCGCAGGAAACGGCCCGCTACGCGCTGGCCACCTATCCCGAACCGCTGATCGCCAGCCTGGCGAAGATGATCAGCTACAACACGGTGGCCGACCCGGCCGTGCCCTTTGCCGACCATCCCCAGCACACGGGCTTCAAGCGCTATCTGGCGGCCGAGGCGCAGCGCCTGGGATTCGATTTTCAGGATCACGGCCATGTGGTGATCATCGGCATGGGCAGCGGCAGCGAGCGCGTGGGCGTGATCACGCATGGCGACGTGCAGCCCGTGAATCCCGCCAAGTGGGCCCGTTCGCCATTCGAGCTGGACCGCACCAGCGAGCCTGGAAAACTGCTGGGACGGGGCACGGAAGACGACAAGGGACCGATCGCCACGGCCCTGTATGCGATGAAAGCCATCCAGGACAAGCAGGTGCCGCTGAGCAAGCGCATCGAGCTGTATGTCTACATGGCCGAGGAGTCGGACTGGGAGCCGTTGAAACAGTTCCTGAAAACCCATACGCCGCCACAGGTCAACATCACCATCGATGCGGAATATCCGGTGGTGACGGCCGAGAAGGGGTATGGCTCGATCAAGCTGACCCTGCCGCCGCGCACGGCCTTGCCGGCCGATGGCGGCCCCGTGCTGACGCGACTGACGGGCGGCTTTTTCGGCAGCCAGATCCCGGAAGACGCACAAGCCGTGATCGGCCGTGCGCCGGCTGCGCTGGAAGCGGCCATCCGCGCCCGCGCGCAGGGCCAGCAGGGCGTGCGCTACAGCTATGCGCGCGACGGCGACACCCTGACGGTGACGGCGCTGGGCGTGTCGGCCCACTCGTCGAAGCCGGAAGACGGCGTCAACGCCATCAGCATGCTGGCCGACGCGCTGGCCGTGCAGCCATGGCAGGGCACGCAGGCGGCCGACATGCTGTCGTTCCTGAATGAGCTGGTGGGCACGGGCATCCACGGCGAGCGCTTCGGCCAGATCGCCTACCGCGACGGCTTCATGGGACCGATGACGGTGGCGCCTACCGTGCTCAAGCAAGATGGCGGCGCGCTGGAACTGAACATCAACCTGCGCCGTCCGCAAGGCAAGACGGCGGCCGTGCTGCAGCAGCAGGTGACGGCCGCCTTCGATGGCTGGAAGGCGCGGCGCCACGTGCCGGCCACCCTGCAGGTACAGATCGGCGAGCCGTGGCTGCAGACGGACGCGCCGCAGATTCCCACGTTATTGTCCGTCTTCGCGCACTATACGGGCATGGCGAAGCCGCAACCGGTGGCCATCGGCGGCGGCACCAATTCACGGCTGTTCCCGAACGCCGTCAGCTTTGGCCCGGCCATGCCGCACACCGTCTACACGGGGCACTCCGAACATGAGTTCATCACGGAAAAGCAGTTGCTGTTGAACTTGCAGATGTACACGGCCGTGCTGATCGAACTGGCGAAATAGCCGCTTGCAAAAATAGAGGGAAGTCATAGACTGCAAGCCTGAGACGCATCCGGGCACTGAACTTTTCATGTGGGCGCCGGTCTTACGTTTCCATGTAGGAAGGGAGCAGCTATGCATGAACAACAGGACGCCCGGCTGGTGCCAGGCAGGGCCGGCGGGGTGGCGCCACGCCGGAGCCCGCACGAGGGGCGGTCATGAACTGGCCGCTGGAACTGGAAGTGGGGCACAAGCTGGCGCAGATGCGGGGCTGGCTGGAACAGGAGCGGGCCGGCGCCGTGCGCCTGCGCGGCGTGGACTGGTTTGCGTGGGCCACGGCGGGCGCGTCGAACAGCCATTGCCATACGGCAGAGTGCGGCTGCTCTGAAGTGCTGGTGACGCGTGGCGCCGCCTACATCCTGACGGACGAAGCCGAAGCCATGCGCATGCGCGAGGAGGAAGTGCGCGGGCCATGGACCTGGCAAGTGTCGCCCTGGATGCAGCCGCAGCTGTATGAATTGCGCGAGCATTTCGTGCAGCATGCGGCCGGCGGCGCGCCGGTCCTGTCCGACCGGCCGGGTTTGCACGAACGCAGCTTGCCTGTGGCCTTGCGCGAAGAGCGGCTGGTGCTGCTGGAATCGGAGCAGCAGCGCTACCGGCAGGTGGGGCAGCTGGCTGCCGGCGCGGCCGCGGATGCGCTGCGCCAGGCCCGCCCCGACTGGAGCGAGCAGGAACTGGCTGCCGCGTGCGTGCGCGCGCTGTGGCTGCGGGGCTTGCAAGCCGTGCACGTGCTGGTCAGCGGCGAAGACCGCCGGCAGCGTTATCGGCGCGCGCCCCCAGCCCAGGTGATGCTGGGCGCGCAAGCCGTGCTGGCCCTGTGCGCGCGGCGTTTTGGCCTGTGCGCCAGTCTCAGCCGTCAACGGCGCTTCGGTCCAGCGCAGCATCGGGTTGACGGCGCGGCGGTGGCCATGGACGATGCCGATGCGGCCATGCTGGCGCTGGAAGCGGTGGCGCTCGACGCTTGCGAAACGGGCCATGCGCTGAGCATGGTGTATCACGCACTCGACAGCGCCTACGCATATGCAGGCCAGCCCGATACGGTGCGCACGAGCCGGCAGGGCGGTATCCATGGCTACCTGGCGCCCGAAGTGGTGGCCGGCGCGCACACGGAAATCATCCTCAAGCGGGGCATGGCGCTGGCCTTCCACCCCAGCCTGCCCGGCAGCACAGTGGAAGACACGTTTTTGCTTGACGGCAGCCAGTTGCACAACCTGACGCACGACCCGGCCTGGCCCTCCGCCGTGGTGCAGGGGCGCAGCCGGCCGCTGACCCTGGCGCTGGCCTGAGAATAGCAACTGCGTGCCAACTGTGCCAACTGCGTGCCAACTGCGCACTCAGTGCGTGCCGAAGGCGTGCCGGATGCTTGCCGAGTGCGGCCAGGTGCGGAGGAAATCGGCCCGCATCGGCAAGGCCCTGAACCGGTCAATAGCGCTGCATCACGCCTTTCTGCACGGTGACCCGCTCACCGATCTGGAAGGCGGGCTGGGTATTTTGCACAAAGGTGCGCGTCGTGCCGTCGTCCAGGCGCAAGGTGACGCGGTACAGCATATTGCCCGCCGCGCCCGAGGTGGTGCCGGCCGTGCCTGACGTGCCCGCCTGCATGTCGGCACTGCCTTGCTCCATGCTGCGCGGCACGGTTTCTATCGATTGCAGCGTCGCGTAACTGATGTTCATGGTGGACTGGGTCGACTGCGCCATCTCGTTGCTCATGGCGTTGCCGGTATCGATGCTGGCCGTGCTGCTGGCCGGCGTGCTGCTTTGCGGCGTCGTGCCAGCCGGCGCGGCATAGGTCTCGCCGCTATTGCTGCGCGCCAGGCTGGCATTCTCCGTGGAATGGCAGGCCGCCAGCAGGGCGCATGTCAGGCCGGTCAGCAGCAGGGTTGTTTTCGATCTCATCTTGGTCTCCTCATGGTCGCACACTCAGGATCGGCACCCGCGGTGATTGCGGATAGCGGCGATTGCTGCATGTAAGAGCATGGCGGAACAGGGATGTTCGGCAGCCGTCATTGTCGATTGAGCTAGATCAAGCATCTAATTGCCGTGCTTGGTATAAACGATGCTGGCAATCACCATTTCGGGTATCCGCACGTTTCCTCACTGTTCAATCGGGAGAAAAAATGTCATCTGGTCCTACCGCAAAACTGATCGATGAGTTGGTGCAGGCCGTCGGCGGCACCGCGCGCGATGCCCGTGCGCGCCATGTATTGGCCCAGGCCTTGCATGGCCTGGTGCGGCTGGCGCGCTCGGAACAGTTGCTCGACATGCAGCGCGATGCGGCACGCGCCATGGGCGCCGGCAGCCGGCGCGAGGCGCGCGCCCTGATACGGCGCCTGGGCACGCGCAGCCAGGGACAGTTGCGGCTGGAATTGCAGGATAGCGAAGCGGACCGCGCCTGACGGACGCGCGTCATCCCCCCCGTTCAGGCTTCGGGCAGCGGCGCGTCCTTGCCCAGGGCGGTGGCGACCATTTTCGGCCAGAGGAAATACAGCGGCAGGCAGACCGCCGTCGCGGCCGTGATATCGACCACCCAGTCGCTGACGGCGCCATGGCGGTAAGGCAGGAAACTCTGGATGAATTCGTCCAGCGCGCCCATGGCCGCCACCATCAGTACCGACAACAGCGCGCGGCGCGCCATCCCGCCGCCCGTGCCGCTGAACAGGATCAGGGCCAGCACGCCATAGCCGAGGGAATGCAGCACGCCGCCAGACGCATATTGGCCCACGTCCGCGCGCACGCCGGGGATGTCGCCGATCAGGATCACCAGGACATACAGCAGCAGCGCGGTGCGGTAGCGCAGGCGTTCATAACTGTCGGCAAAACAGAGTTCCAGAAATAGTGCGGGCATGATGCGTCAGGACGGTGGAAAGGCAGTCACAATATCATGCGCATGGCGCGCCACCATGTTTTTGCGCAAGAGCTTGCTGGACAGACAAAAAAAGGCCCGCGGGGGCGCGGGCCAAAAACCCAAATGAAATGGGCCAAGAGTTGAGAGTTGCTCACCGTGTCGCGCGCCTTGCCGGCGCCCGTCATGGTCATGAAAGGGGATTGGTGTGCCATCGCGGCACACCTGTCTGTAGTCAGGCATATCGGTTGCCTGTACTGCAGATGAAGCAAGTATAGGGGGCGAACATGACGGGCTGATGACACGCCGCAACATTTTTTTGTGGTAGCGCAATATATCGGGAATATGGCAAGAATGGCCATGTTTCAGCAGTGAGGGCGAAAAAAAAGCCCGCTGGTGAAAGCGGGCTTAAAACTATTTTCTTGGAGGAGAATAGTGGAGACAGGTGCATTATGCTGCGTCGCACGATATGTGTCTAATGGTATTTTCAGATAACCATTATCATTTTTTGATATAACTATCTCCCCCTGCCTTCACTCCTTCACGGCCACCGTGTAATTGAGCGCCATGCGTCCGCCATCGACATAGATGGTCTGGCCCGTCATGTAGCTGGCGTCGTCGCTGGCCAGGAAGGCCGCGATGCCCGCCACTTCTTCCGGTTCGCCGCAGCGGCCCAGCGGCGTGCGCGACAAAATCGTGTGGCGCGCCTGCGGGCTCGACAGCACCGCCTGCTTGGCCAGTTCCGTCAGGATGGTGCCTGGCCCGATGCCGTTCACGCGCACGCCGTGTGGCGCCAGGTTCAAGGCCATGACCTTGGTCAGCTGGTTGATGGCGCCCTTCGACACCACGTACGGCACCTGGTTCGGGATCGCCAGTTCCGCGTTCACGCTGGACATATTGATGATGCAGCCGCTGTTGCGCTTGACCATCTCGCGCGCCACGGCCTGGCCGCACAGGAACATCGATTTCAGGTTGATGCGCATGACCCGGTCGAAATCGTCTTCGCAGACGTCGAGGAAATCGGCCGCGTGCGTGACGCCCGCATTGTTGACGAGGATATCGACGTGGCCGAACTGGGCCAGGGTTTCCTTCAGCATGGCGTCCACGTCCGCCTTCTGGCTGACGTCGGCGCAAAAGAAGCGCGCCTGCGGGCCGAGGGTGGCGGCCGCCTGCGCGCCTTCTTCCTTGATGTCGACCAGCATCACTTGCGCCCCTTCGGCGATCAGGCGGGTGGCGCAAGCGAGGCCGATGCCTTGCGTGGCGCCCGTGACGATGGCGGTTTTATTGATCAGTTTCATGTGTTCTCCTCTGCGGGTGGGGCGCGCTGCCTGTGTGCGCGGCAATGGCAGATTCTAATCCCTGCCCGGGATTCAGAGGAGGATGGGTTCGTTCGGCAACTGGTTGCCGCGCGTGCCATCGGCGGGGAAGTGGCTTTGCAGCAAGGTATTCAGCTGCGCCAGCGCGTGCAAGGTGCTGTCGTGGAAATTGCCCTCCTTGAAGCCGCCCGTCATGGTGCGGCACACGGCTTGCCATTGCTCCGGCGTGACGCGGCGGCCCACGTTGCGGTCGGCCACGATATCGACCTGATGTTCGGCCAGGTTGATATAGATCAGCACGCCAACGTTGTCTTCCGTATCCCACACGCCATACTGGGCGAACAGTTCGCGCGCCCGCTCGCGGTTGCTCACGCCCTGATAGGCCATGCCCGGCGTCAGGGCCGCTTCGACGATCAGGCGCACTTCCGCCTGGTGCATCGCTTCACCGTCGGCGATGGCCGTCTCGATGGCTTTCAGGGTGCGCTCGGGAAAGGCCTGGCGTGCCGTCGCCGGCGTGCCCCGCAAATGTTTCAGGGCGCGTCCGCAGCGTTGTCCGAATGTCAGTTGTTTCGTCATTACCAATCTCCCGAGGCGCCGCCGCCGTCAAAACCGCCGCCGCCGCCACCGAAACCACCGCCGCCACCGCCACCGCCAAAACCACCGCCGCCACCGCCACCGCCAAAACCACCGCCGCCGCCGAAGCCGCCACCACCGCGGTTGTTCAGCGCCTGGCTGAGGATGCTGCCCAGCACGACACCGGTGGCGCCGCTCGACCAGTTGCTGCCGCGCTGCAGCCGCGTGGGGCCGCCGCGCGAGCGGAACAGGGTCAGCACGACGAGGAAACCGAAGAACAGCAGCGGCAGCCAGAAGGTCATGCCGCCCGCTTCCACGCTGGCTGGCGCTTTCTGCTGTGCGGGTGCGGGGAATTGCTCCTGGTTCAGCAGGGTGGCGATCGCGCCCACGCCGGCGACCAGGCCGCCATAGAAGTCGTTTTGCTTGAAATGCGGGGCGATGACGTCTTGCAGGATGCGTTTCGATTGCGCATCCGTCAGCACGCCCTGCACGCCGCGGCCCGCCTCGATGCGCAGGCGGCGCAGCGACGAGGGGTTGTCCTTCGCCACCATCAGCAGCACGCCGTCATCGACGCCCTTGCGGCCCAGCTTCCAGGCATCCGTCATGCGGACGCTGTATTGCTCGATGGCTTCCGGTTCCGTGCTCTTGACCAGCAGCACGGCGATCTGGCTGCCCGTCTTGGCTTCGTAATCGGCCAGCACGCCTTCCAGCGCCGCCTTTTGCTTGGCGTCGAGCATGCCGGCGTTGTCCGTCACGCGCGCGGTCAGCGGCGGCACGGGCTGCAAGCCCTGCGCGCCGGCCGGCGGCATCGACCACAGCAGCAGCGCCGTCGCCAGCGCCGCAAGGTAGGACCAGGCTTTCATCTTATTTGCCGAAGTTGACGGTCGGTGCGGTCGAGATGGCTTTTTCATTTTCCACCGTGAACGATGGCTTGACCTTGTAGCCGAAGACCATGGCCGTCAGGTTGTTCGGGAAGCTGCGCGCATGCACGTTGTAATCCTGCACGGCGACGATGTAACGCTGGCGCGCCACGGTGATGCGGTTTTCCGTGCCTTCCAGCTGCGACTGCAAGTCGCGGAAGCTGGTGTCGGCCTTCAGGTCCGGGTATTTCTCGGACACCACCATCAGGCGCGACAGGGCCGACGACAGTTGCCCCTGCACTTGCTGGAATTTCTCGAACGCGGCCGGGTCGTTCAGCACCTCGGGCGTGATCTGGAAACTGGTGGCGGCGGCGCGCGCCTTGGTCACCGCTTCCAGGGTTTCGCGCTCGTGCGTGGCGTAGCCTTTGACGGTGTTCACCAGGTTGGGGATCAGGTCGGCGCGGCGCTGGTACTGGTTGACCACTTCGCCCCAGGCGGCCTTGGTGGCTTCGTCCTTGGTCTGGAAGTCGTTGTAGCCGCAGCCCGTGAGGATGCCGGCCAGGACGGTGACGCTCAGCGCCAGGCGCAGCCATTTGGTGAATTGATTGGTGATTTGCATGATGGGTTCCGTGCGTAATGGGGGAGGTGAGGCAAATATACCTGAAACGGCCCGCAATGTCGGTTTAATAAGCGTCGGCCGCCGCCCCCGGCTGCCTTGCATGGCCTGCGCCGCGTTACAATACGGGGTTTGCAACTGAATATAAGAAGGTGTGCCGTGAATTTCATCGATAAATTATCCGCCGCGTGGACGGCCAATAATTCCCTGCTGTGCGTGGGCCTGGACCCTGACCTGGCGAAACTGCCGGCCGAATTGCGCGACCTGCCGGATGGAATCACCACCTTTTGCACGCGCATCATCGACGCCACGGCCGACCTGGCTTGCGCCTTCAAGCCGCAGATCGCGTACTTTGCCGCGCTGGGCGCGGAAAAGCAGCTGGAAGACATCTGCCGCTACGTGCGCGAGAATTACCCGCACATCCCGCTGATCCTCGACGCGAAACGGGGCGACATCGGCGCGACGGCCACGCAATACGCGCGCGAAGCGTTCGAGCGCTACGGCGCCGACGCCGTCACCGTGAACCCCTACATGGGCGAGGATTCGCTCGATCCCTACCTGGCGTGGAAGGACCGCGGCGTGATCATTCTGTGCCGCACCTCGAACCCGGGCGGCTCGGACCTGCAATTCCTGAATACGGACGGCGAACCGCTGTACCAGCGCGTGGCGCGCCTGGTGGCGGACAAATGGAACAAGAACGGCCAGTGCGCGCTCGTCGTCGGCGCCACTTTCCCTGAAGAACTGGCGCAAGTGCGCGCCATCGTCGGCGACATGCCGCTGCTGGTGCCCGGCATCGGCGCCCAGGGTGGCGACATCGCCGCCACCGTCGGCGCGGGCCAGACGGCGAACGGCATGGGCATGATGATCAGCTCGTCGCGCGCCATCATCTACGCCACTCCGCAAGCGGGCGAAGATTTCGCCGACGCGGCGCGCCGCGTGGCGATTGAAACGCGCGATGCGATCAACGCGCACCGTTCGGTTTAAGTCGCATGCATAAAAAATGCCGGGCTAGCCCGGCATTTTGCATTTAGTCTCTCTGCGGGGCAACGATCTCCGCATAGTCGTACAGCTCGCCCAGAATCTCTTCCCCTCGCTCATCGACCATCTCCGACAGCACGTCGATTTCCGTAAACAGCATTTCGATGGTGCGGGCGCCGCCGTCGCCGTCGAACAGGCGGGCGGCGCGGTGCTGTTCCCAGCGCAGGCTTTCCGCTTCGCTCAGGGTTTGCGGGAAATTGCGGGCGCGGTAGCGGAACAGCAATTCCTGCAGGCGTTCGTCGGCAAACGAGGGGCGCGCCGTGGCCAGCTTGGCCGGTGTGTCGCGGCGCAGCGATTCGAGCAGGCGGCGGTCGTCGTTGCTGACGAAGCCGTTGTACAGATCCTCATCCACGTCCAGCGCGCCATTCGCGCCCGGGCGCTGGAACACTTCGGCCCAGATGGCATCCATGTTCGGCGCCGTGGCGGCCAGCTGGGCGTTGACCTTTGCCGCATCGACGTCGATGCCCCACTGCGCGGCCATGGCCGGCGACAAGGTCTTTAAATTGCCGACCAACATGGGCGACTTGTTCAGGTGCACGCTTTTTACGGGCAGGCGCGTCATGCCTTCCGGCATGGCGTCACTGCGTGTAAACAGGCGCGTGCGGATGGTGTCCGCGTCCAGGCTGAACAGTTCGCGCGGGTCGTGGGCGCAATCCCAGACGAGGATCTCGTTCTTGTTGCTCGGATGCGTGGCCAGCGGCCAGACGACGCCCAGGCAGCCGCGTTCGGCGGGGAACATGCCCGACACGTGCAGGAAAGGCTGGCGCTCGCTGGCGGCCAGGTGCATGCCCATCTCGCTGGCGACCCGGTCCTTCTTGTGCAGCGCCAGGCAGAATTCGAACAGCTTCGGCTGCTTTTCCTTGATCAGGCGTGCCAGGGCGATCGTGGCGCGCACGTCGGACAGCGCATCGTGCGCCGCTTCGTGGACCAGGCCATTGGCCTTGCTCAAGTGTTCCAGCCTAAAACTGGTCTGGCCATCGTCGCGCTTCGGCCATGCGATGCCTTCCGGGCGCAGCGCGTGCGTCATGCGTACCACGTCGAGGATGTCCCAGCGGCCGCAATGGTTCTTCCATTCGCGCGCATACGGGTCGATCAGGTTGCGCCAGAACAGGAAACGCGTGACTTCATCGTCGAAACGGATGGTGTTGTAGCCCACGCCGATGGTGCCCGGCTCCGAAAAGGCCGCCTCGATGGTGGCGGCGAACTGGTGCTCGGGCACGCCCAGCTGCAGACATTGTTGCGGCGTGATGCCCGTGATCAGGCACGATTGCGGATCGGGCAGGAAATCATTGGCAGGCTGGCAATACAGCATGATGGGATCGCCGATCTCGTTGAGGTCGGCATCCGTGCGGATGGCGGCGAACTGGGCCGGGCGGTCGCGGCGCGGCTGGGCGCCAAAGGTTTCGTAGTCGTGCCAAAGAAAGGTCTGGTTAGTCATTGATGGTCGTTGCTTGATTGGTTATCCGGGCCCCTAAAAGCGGCCGCTGCTACAGTTTTCTGAAAACCTGCCGATACTACACGAGAGGATGGTCATCATCGCGTTTCCCGCATGGTGGCATACATTGCCCGTTCAAGGAGGTCTATCGTGTCAATTCCCATCGCCGCAAGCGGCAATTCCACCCCTTCCGTGACTTCCGTCAGTACGGGCGTTGCCGGCAAGGACGATAAAGTCCAGCAAAAGGACGGCGTCAACACTGAAATGAGCGTTAACGACCGCACCAAGCTGCAATTGAACGCCTCCATCATGCAAGCGTCGCTGAACGTGTCGATCGGTTCCGAGAACGAGCCGCTGGCGCTGCTGTACAAGACGGCCATCACCAACATCAATGAAGCGTTGAAGGGGCAGTACGGCGAGGACGCGATCCAGAACGCGGCCTCGCAGGACAACAGCGCCGAAGCGACGGCGAGCCGCATTGTATCGCTGTCGACGGGATTTTTTGACGCCTTCAAGAAACAGAATCCCGGCCTGGACGACGATACGGCCCTGACCAAGTTCATGGACACCATCAGCGGCGGCATGGAAAAAGGCTTCAAGGAAGCGCGCGACATCCTGGGCGGCCTGAAAGTGCTGAATGGCGATATCGCCGGCAATATCGACAAGACGTACGAACTGGTGCAAAAGGGCTACGCGGACTTCATCGCCGCGCACGGCAGCAAGAAGGATGACGCAGCGGCGCCGGCCACGCCGGCCAAGCCGGCCGACAGCAAGGCCGCCTGAACTACAGCATGACCCGGTTGCGACCCGAGGCTTTGGCGCGGTACAGCGCCGCGTCGGCCGCGGCGATCAGCGCCTCGTCGTCCTGTTCGGCCGCCAGGCTGGCCACGCCGAAGGAACCCGTGATGTGCGGCAGCGCGCTGCGCATGTCGGCGAAGATGACGGCGTGCTGCATGCGCTCGCACAGGCGCTCGGCCACCCGCAGGGCCACGTGTTCGTTGGTATCGGGCAAGATCACCATCATTTCCTCGCCACCATAGCGCACGGCAAAATCCGTGGGCCGCAGGGCCGCGCCCAGCACTTGCGCGGCGATGCGCAGCGCCTGGTCGCCTGCCTGGTGGCCGTGCGTGTCGTTGAAGCGCTTGAAATGGTCGAGGTCTATCATCACCAGCGACAGCGGCTCGCCACTGGCGTGGGCCGTGACGATCATGTTGGGCAGTAAATCGGTGAGCCAGGCGCGGTTGTACAAGCCCGTCAGGCTGTCGACCATCGACAGCTGGCGGTAGAATTCCCCCAGTTTCTGGCGCCGGCGCAGCAGGGCATTGGCGGCGCGGATACGGAAGGACAGCAGGCGCAGCAGGTTGCGGGCCAGGCCGTTCGATTGCTCGATCAATTCCCAGACGATAGCCGCGTCGATCACCAGCAAGTCGGTTTCTTCCAGGGCGGAAATGGCGGCCAGGTTGCTCGCTTCATCGAGCACCGATTGTTCGCCCACGCTTTCGCCGGGCAAGACCTTGCTGACGGTGCCGTCATCCATGCCCGTGTGGGTGTCGGCGGCCACGGCCAGCGAGCCGCGCAAGACGATGTACAGGCTGGCGCCTTGCGTGTCGGCAATAGCTTCGCCCGCTTCGAGGCGCATGACGGGACAGGGCGCCAGCATGGCGGCCGTCTGGCTGTCCGCCCCATCGCGAAATAGCTGTAAATCGCCGATGTTGCAGCCTGAAGCGCCAAAGTTGCCGATCTGTTCCACAATCATACTTTCAAAAAGCCGGCGCGCGAGCACGGGGCCGGTAGCTTCATGATAGCGTAAAGCGGCCTTGACCGTAACGGCAAAGGCTTGCTTGAGGTCACTTACTGTGAGAAATACGACAATTATTTCATTGCGGCGTCAATACGCTGGAGCAATGCTGGTTTGACTATTGTTGTTGCCGCGCGCGAAAGGCGGGCCAGATGTGCAAAGGCAGCCTTGAACGGCTGCCTCAGTCTCTGGAAATCCTGCGGGTGGGGAGTTACTCGGCGGTTTCTTCCGCTTCGGCCGTATCGATCACGGCATTTTTGCCGGTGGCGTGGCGCTTGCTGTCTTGCAGGCGGCCCAGGGCGCTATCGATGGCGCGTTTCAGTTTGTCGGTGGCGCCGGCAACGGATTGATGCACGGTGGCGTTCTGTTCGGTCACGGCAATCGGTTGATAGCCAGCAACGCGTGCTTCCATGAGGCAGCGAATATCGTCAGCGCCGCCTTTCGGGCCGTTCGTGTCGCTGATGTGGACTTCGATGCGGGTCAGGTTGTCGCGGAAGCGGCTCAGTGCGCTTTCAAGTACGGATTGCACATGTTCGTTCAGTCCAGCGGTGTTGGCGATGGTGCTGTCGGTATGAATATTGATTTGCATATGCTTACTCCTGTCAATTCAAAAAAAACCCATCTCAGGCGTGCTGCGGCCTGGTTGCTGCCTCATGCACATGACCTCTGTGCATGGAACTTATCTTACTCCTCTTTCCAGTATTTCAAGAGGGTGCGCACGATTAAGATGCGCTTAACCCTTCAGCCAGGTCAAGTTTCCACCACGAAATTATTTATCGTCAGCCTTATCCATTGATCAGGCCCGCCGCGATATTGATCGACAGCCCCAGCACGACCAGGTTGAAGAAAAAGCTCAGCACGGATTGTCCCAGCACGATCTGCCGCATCAAGCGCGTCTGCACGGAAACGTCCGACGTTTGCACGGCCACGGCGATGGTGAAGGCGAAATACAGAAAATCCCAGTAATCGGGGTTTTGCTCGTCGTCGGGGAATTTCAGGGGGCGCAGCGCGGGGTCGGCCTGGTAATACAGGTGGGCATAGTGGAAGCAGAACAGGGTGCCGACGAGGAACCAGGAGCCGACCAGCGTCAGGATCGTCAGGCCGTAATGCAGCGCGCGCTCGTCCGGCGCCATGTCTTTCATCGAGGATAGCTGCGAGACGATGGCCACCAGGCTCATCACGGATGCGACGGACAGGGCTGACAGCACCGTGGTGGCCCGCTCATCCTGGCGCGCCGCCATCACCTTCACCTTGTGATGGTTGGCGCGCATCATCATCCAGGCCATCGTCGCCAGGTAGAACCAGACGGCGACGTTCCACGCCGTCAGCAAACGCGTCATCTGTTGCCAGGAAGACGGCAGCATCAGGCCGGCTGCCACGCCGATGGCCGTGGCCATGCTCAGGTGGGGGCGGCTGCGGATGAAGCCGTGCAAGGGAAGCGTGATTTTCATGGTGCGGGTTCGTCAGTGGCAATAGCGCATCTTAATCTCTATGTGCTTGCCGCGGTGGCCGTCCTGGCGGCCGCTTCCTTCTCGTGGTGGGGAAAGCGGTCCATGCGCGACAGCACGGGGAACAGCACGGCCCAGATACCGGTCACGGCCAGGGTGGCGGCGCCGCCGAAGAGCACGGCGCGCACCAGGCCGAACCAGCCGGCCGTCAAGCCCGATTCGAATTCGCCCAGCTCGTTCGAGGCGCCGATGAAGACGGCATTCACGGCGCTGACGCGGCCGCGGATCTCGTCGGGCGTCTCGAACTGCACCAGCAGGTGGCGGATGTAGACGCTGACCATGTCGCCGGCGCCCATCAGGAACAACGCCGCCAGCGCCAGCGGGAAATAGCTGGTGCTGCCCAGCACCAGGGTGCCCAGGCCGAAGACGGCCACGCCGCCGAACATCCACGCGCCCACGCGGCGCGTGATGGGGAAGATGGCCAGCACGATCGAGCACAGGGCCGCGCCGGCGCCAGGCGCCGTGCGCAGCAGGCCCAGGCCGCTGGGGCCGATATGCAGCACGTCGTGCGCCAGCGCCGGCAGCAGGGCCGTGGCGCCGCCGAACAGCACGGCAAACAGGTCCAGCGAAATGGCGCCCAGCACGATGGGTTTCGACCAGACGAAGCGCAAGCCTTCGAGCAGCGTATGCCAGCTGACGGGTTCGCGCCTGACCACTTGCGGCGCCGGCGTGGTGGCGCGCATCAGCAAGACGGACACGACCAGCAGCGCGGACGAGATCAGGTACACCACCTTGGGACCGAAGTAATACAGCAAGCCGCCCAGGGTAGGCCCCAGGATGATGGCCACGTGCGAACTCGACGAGCTGAGCGCGACGGCGCGGCTGAAGTGTTGCGTGGGCACCATGTTCACCAGCACGGCTTGCGTGGCCGGCATCATGAAGGCGCGCGCGCTGCCGAACAGCACCAGCACGGCAAACACGGGCCAGACGATGGAAATGTTGCTTAACGTAAACGCCAGCAGGGCCAGTGCGCACGCCAGCTGCGCCGCCAGGCACCAGGCGATGATGTTGCGGCGGTTGTAGCGGTCGGCCACGTGGCCGGCCGGCAAAATCAACACGAGGAAGGGCGCGAATTGCGCCAGGCCGATCAAGCCCAGGTCGAACAGGCTGCCCGTGATCTGGTACACCTGCCAGCCGATGGCCACGCTTTGCATCTGCACGGCCACCGTGCCCAGCACGCGGGCGGAAAGATAACAGGCGAAGTTGCGGTGACGCAGGATACTGAAGCCGTTGCCGGCAGAAGCGAGAGACATGAGATTTCCAGGGAACAGCGGGGTAGGGCGGTGGCGGCAGCGGGCGCCGCGCCAGCCGCGCCCCGCTGTCTGGAAGGTGACGCTTACTTGGCCAGGTCGGCTTCCGTGGTGAAGGCGTCCGCGTAGAACTCGTCGGCTGGCAACTGGCACAGTTGCACGAAATCGCGGTTGGCCGATTCGACGACGATGGGCGCGCCGCAGGCATATACCTGATACGCGGACATGTCGGGCAGGTCGGCCATGACGGCCTGGTGCACGAAGCCCGTGCGGCCTTCCCACGCGTCTTCCGGCAAGGCTTCCGACACGACGGGTACATAGGTGAACTGCGGCAAGTCGGCGGCCCACTGGCGGCACAGCGCGTCCATGTACAGGTCGTGCGGACGGCGGCCGCCCCAGTACAGGGTGATCGGGCGCGGGGACTGCTCGTTGATCATGTGTTCGACGATGGCTTTCAAGGGGGCAAAGCCCGTGCCCGAGGCCAGCAGCACGACGGGCTTGTCGGAATCTTCGCGCAGGAAGAAGGTGCCCATCGGGCCTTCGAAGCGCAGGATGTCGCGCTCTTTCATGCTGCCGAACACCTGATCGGTGAACAGGCCGCCTGGCATATGGCGGATGTGCAGGCTCACGGGGCCGCCTTCGACGGGCGCGCTGGCCATGCTGTAGCTGCGGCGCTTGTTGTCGCGCAGCATGATTTCGATATACTGTCCGGCGCGGTAATTGAGGCGCTCGCTGGCCGGCAACTGCAGGGTCAGCACGACGACGTCGGGTGCGACTTTTTCGATGGTGGTCACGCGCGACGGCATTTTCTTGATCGGGTAGTCGCTGCTGCCCGCCACTTCGCGCGCCTGCACCACCAGGTCGCCCTGGGGCACGGCGCAGCACAGCAGCGAGTAGCCGGCGGCCGCTTCATCTTCCGTCAGGGAGCGGGCCTGGTATGGCTTATGCTGTACGCTGCCGGAGACGATCTTGCCCTTGCAGGAGCTGCAGGCGCCACTTTTGCAGCTGTACGGCAGGCCGACGCCGGCGCGTATCGCCGCCGACAGGACGGTTTCGTCCGCTTCACAGCTGAATTGGTGGCCGCTGGGCTGAACAGTAATTTGAAAAGTCATACAATCCTTGAGATGAAAAATATGTTAATGCACTCTTTGCGCAAGCCGTCAGGCTTGCCGCGCCTGCTGATCCTGGGCTGCGGCGACGTCGGCATGCGGCTGCTGCCCCTGCTGCGCACGCGTTTTCGCGTCTTTGCCGTCACCAGCCAGCCGGCGCGCTGCGCACAGCTGCGGGCGGCCGGCGCCGTGCCCATCGTGGCCAACCTCGACGAGCGCGCCAGCCTAAAACGGCTGGCGGGACTGGCGACGATGGTCGTGCACCTGGCGCCGCCCCGGTCGTCGGGTTTGCTGGACCAGCGCACGCGCAATCTGGCCGCCATTTTACCCGAGCATGCACGCATGGTGTATGTGAGCACCAGCGGCGTGTATGGCGATTGCGCTGGCGACTGGGTCGATGAAACGCGGCAGCTTGCGCCGGCGAATGCGCGCGCGAAGCGGCGCGTCGATGCCGAACAGGTCTTGCGGGGCTGGGGCGCGCGCCGCGGCGCCAGCGTGGCCATCCTGCGCGTGCCCGGTATTTACGCGGATGACCGCCTGCCGCTGAAGCGCTTGCGCGAAGGCACGCCGGCCCTGGCGGCAAGCGACGATGTGTACACCAACCATATCCATGCCGATGACCTGGCGCGCATCATCGAGCGGGCCTTGTGGCGCGGCAAGCCGGGACGCGTGTATCACGCCAGCGATGACAGCGAACTCAAAATGGCGGAGTATTTCGACGCCGTGGCCGATACGTTTGGCTTGCCGCGCCCGCCGCGCCTGCCGCGTGCCGAGCTGCGGCAAGTGGTCACGCCGATGCTGCTGTCGTTCATGTCCGAGTCGCGCCGCCTGCACAATACGCGTCTCAAGCGCGAGCTGGGCGTGCGCCTGCGCTACGCGCGCGTGGCCGATGCCTTGCGGTCGCTGTCCGCCGATGGCGCCGGCATCGGGTAAAATGACCGGTTATCTGCGCACTTTGCTGGGCCGGCGCGCAGCGCGCCGTTGCGGCGGTGCGCCATTCACCTAAGGACTACAGCATGAGCACCCTCACTTACGAAGAATACCTGGACGAGGTCACCACCGTTCTGACGGAACTGTATGACCTCGACGACGACGCCGCCATCAAGCTGGTCGTGGCGGCGCAGGACGCCGAATTTTTTGTCCCGCACGATGCGCATGAGGAAATGCGTACCGTCGAGCAAGCCAAGAAAGATGCGGTCACCCTGTTCGAGCGCAAGCAGAACCGCCAGCAAACGCAGGAAAAACAGCAACAGCGCGTGCGCCAGCAAAAGAAGTAAGGATGGGGGCTGGGCCTCTGGCCGCCAGGCCGTGGGGCAGCATGGGCTTCGGCGCGATGCCGGGGCCTTGCCATTTGATGCACCGCAAGGGCGTCATGGCGCGCTGGCGATATGCTGAGCAATGTCGTCACGCGTCTTGGTTATTTGTGGCGGGCTCTACAATTAGCGCGACGCTGTTTCCCGTCAGCAGGAGCGAGCCATGCGAGCTACGAGTCACCCCAGCAAGGAACAGGTGCGCGCCTATATGCGGCGCCGCGAACATGCGCTGCAGCCGCCACCACCACCCGATGAAATTCGCCGCCAACTGGCCTGGTGCCGTGGCGATCCCATCACAGGCACTTGCCTGCCTGCCACCCCGGCCGGCGTGGCCGCGCAAGGTTGGCATCTATCCGCCGACATGGCCCGTCTGGGCACGCTCATGACGATTGCCTGGCTCATGCGTAGCGGCGTCCCCCATTGTAAAAATTGATGACGTGCAGCAAATTTTTCCGATTTGAGTTATCCTCTAGCACATTCCAAGTGCGTCAATTCTCTTCAATTATCACAATTTTGCTTTAAGTTACGCAAAAATCAACAATAGCGTGTATTATATTGTTTGCGGCGTAAAAGCCGCATAAGTGATGGCGCTTTTTAGTGTGTTTACCCTGAATTATTGCAGAAGAGACATTCTGTCTTTTCTTGCTTTAATACAACAAGTACGGATTTTTGATCATGTCTCTCAAACAAATTACCTCTTTGCCTACCTACAACCCGAATCGCGTCCTCGATGCGATCATCGACAAGCTGCAACTGAAAAACGATGCCGCCTTGTCGCGAGCTCTGGAAGTGGCGCCACCTGTTATCAGCAAGATTCGTCACAATACCTTGCCGATCGGCGCCACGATCCTCATCCGCATGCATGAAATCAGCGATTTCAGCATTCGTGAATTGCGCGAGTTGATGGCTGCCTAAGAGCGCCTGACAGACGGCAAACTGAGAGGTGCCGTCTGCGTAAGTCAGGCTTGCCGCGTGCGGCAGCCGCAGCTGTTTCCGTTTTTCTATTGCGGGTCGCGGTTCAGTGCCGGACGATCGAGATAGAAACGCCCCATTTCCAGTCCAGTCGAGGACGACTTGACCAGCGCCGCCGTCAATGAGGCAGGCGCGCTGGAAAAGGCGGTGTTGGCAGCCCCGGTCGCGCGGCCCGAATACGCCGTCGCCTGAACCGCCGCACTGGAAAACGCCGTTTGCACGGCCCGGCCCGAGTATGCCGTCGCCTGAACCGCCGCACTGGAAAATGCTGTTTGCACGGCCCGGCCCGAGTATGCCGTCGCCTGTACCGCCGCACTGGAAAATGCTGTTTGCACAGTCCGTCCCGAATATGCGGCCTGTACGGCGCGCCCTGAATACGCCGTTTCTGCGCGGATATAGTCTTCCCCGAACGTTTGCTCATACAGCTGTTTCATGCGCTCGCCCACGCGATGGTGCGCCGCTTCGTCGTCTTCGCCGCGCAGGCCGATGTACGGGAAGTGGTGCAGGAAGTAACCGAACACCTGCTCGCAGTCGGCCGCATATTTCAGGGTGTCGAGGATGTGGTAGTGCCAGAACGTATCGACGTCCATCAGTGGCGCCGTCTCTTCTTCCGGAAACTGTTTCATCAGGATCAGGAAGCGGCGGTATTCGAATTCCACCGCATTCGCCTTCTCCAGGCTCCATCCTTCGCCTGACTCCCGGTGCATCAGCTTGACCTTGATCGCGTCCAAATTCAAATCGGCAATTGCCTTGAAACTGTCGTTCGTATCCATGAATGTCCTTTGGTAAAGAGCGTTGTGGGAAATACGGTGAAACAAGGGAAAGCGGCGTGCGTGTACTCCTGGCAAGTAGTCGAGGAATGCCGGACCCATGGCGGGCGGGCGCTGAGTTGTTCTACATTAATATTGCATTTAATTACGAAAAACGCAAGCTGAGCTTGTTGGATGCGTGGCGCGCCGGTCAGCCGCTGGCCCGGATTTCCTCCTGGTAAGGGAAGCCGGTGGCGTCCGCGCCCAGCGGCACGCTGACGTGCACGCTCATGCCGGCGCCAGGGCTGCTTTCGATATGGAAAGTGCCACCCAGCAACTTGATGCGCTCCTCGATCCCCACCAGGCCAAATGAGCCCAGCTTGTTGCGTCCGTCGATGGCCGCGCCCACGCCGTTGTCGCAGATGCTCATCGATACCGTATCGCGACACTTTTCCAGCTTGACTTGCACGCGGCTGGCATTGGCATGCTGGGAAATATTGCTGAGCGACTCTTGCAGGATACGGAACAGGGCCGTCGCGCATTGATCGCTGAGGAAAATGTCGGCATGGCTTTCGCTCACTTCGCAGTCGATGCCCGTGCGCTGGCGAAATTGCGCCACCTGCCATTCGACGGCCGCATTCACGCCCAGGTCCAGCACGGTAGGGCGCAAGTCGTTGATGATCTGCCGCACGCTCTTGATGGTGGCGTCGATCTGCTCCAGGGTCGAACGGGCGCGGGCGTTCAGGCGCGGGTGGCGGCGCTGCGTGCGCGAAGCCAGCATGTCGGCGTCGATGCGCAAGACCAGCAGGTTCTGCCCCAGGTCGTCATGAATTTCGCGCGCGATGCGCTTGCGCTCTTCTTCCTTGATCTGGTCGGCGTGGGCCGCCAGGCGGCGCAGTTTCTGGTGCGACAGCTGCAGGCGGATCTGGCTGGCGCGCAATTCCTCCGTCATGCCCGTCGCCATCTGGATGGCGCGCCGGCGCGACGACGCCAGGGTATGGAACAGCACATACAGCAACATGGTGCTGGCAAAGCCGATCAGCAGGGCCAGCCAGGGCAAAAAGGCGTCGAAGCGCGAATACAGGTCGCTCTTGCGCACGCTGAACAGCGCTTGCCACAGGCGGCCATTGTGCTCGATCAGCAGCGTGCTGCTCAGGTAGCGGCCCGAACTGCCGGGCTGCCACCATGGCGCATGCATGCCTGCCGTCGTGCTGTCGAAGATGGGGCGCATGTCGTGCGGCAAGTCCAGGGGCAAGTCCGGCTGTTCAAGCGGCGCGTGCGGGCCGATATCGAACAGGGTCAGGCGGACGTTGCGTACCGGCATGTCGGCCAGCGCGCTGCGCATCATCGTCACCAGGTCGTAGCCGATGCCGACGGAACCCTGGTAAGCCGCGCGCCGCTGCTCCACCGTGCCGGTCGGCATGCCGAAGCGGTACACGGGCAGGCGCATGGCCATGCCCGTCAATTGGGGGCGGCCGTCCATCGGCACGGGAACGCCGGAATTGCTGACGTGCCCGGAATCGCGCGATTGCGTCAGCGTTTCGGCGATCTGGGGGCGCGAGGCGATGTCATAGCCATATTTGTCTGCGGCGCTGGCGATCGGCTCGATATACACGAGCACGGAGTAATGCGCGCGCGGGGCGGGCGGATGAATGGCAAACGCCGGATAGCCGTCGCGTCCGGGCGGATAGTCGCGCCGCATGGCCGCTTCGAAGGCGCCGCGCTGGGCATCGTCCAGTTCCTGGCTGTAATTGAGGTTCATCACGCCCGGGTAGTTCTGCTGCAAGGCGAGGTTTGCCACGTAGCGGTGGAATTGCTCGCGGCTCACATGTTCGTTGGCATGGAACAGGCTGGCCGTGCCGCGCAGCAGGTTGGCATACGAACTGGTGCGCGATTCGATGTTTTTCTGGGTATTGCGCGCCAGATTGTTGAACAGGTCGCCGGCATCGTTTTCGATCGACAGCGAGGTGGCCATGTAGAACAGCAAGCCCACCATCGTCGACATCGCAAAGCCGAGTAGCCACAGCGGTCTTTTTTCAGCAGATAAGGGGTGTTCGCCGGCAGTAGAAGACATCGCCATCCGCATCAGGAAGAGGAATCGGGTGCCGCCTGTGTGGTGGAGGCTGTACCAAGTTGCACAAGCACTATGGAAATTGCAAATTGCTCAATAGCTGCCTAATATACAAAACTATCGTGAATATAGTCAACTGGCAATATTTCTCGTTGAAACGAAAAAAAACCGCCGCAGCGGTTTTTTTCATGGGGCGTCCGGCGCCTTACTTGGCTGGCTGCCAGCTGTCCTTCAGGGTGACGATGCGGTTGAAGACGGGCTTGCCCGGCTGGCTGTCGACCCGGTCGGCCGCGAAATAACCGTGGCGCTCGAACTGGAAGCGCTGTTCCGGCTGGGCCAGTTCCGCGCCCGGTTCCAGCCACGCTTGCACCACTTCCTTGGCCAGCGGGTTCAGGGCCAGCTTGAAGTCCTTGCCGCCCGCGTCCGGCTGCGGGTCCGTGAACAGGCGGTCGTACAGGCGTACTTCGGCGGGAATGGCCGTCGGCGCGCTGACCCAGTGCATATTGCCCTTGACCTTGTAATTGGAACTGCCCTCCGTACCCGACTTGCTGTCCGGGAAGTAGGTGCAATGCACGGCGATGACCTTGCCGTTTTCATCCTTGTCAAAGCCCGTGCACTCGATCACGTAGCCGTAGCGCAGGCGAACCTTGCTGCCCGGCTTGTCGTCGATCGGCGGATACAAACGGAAATAGCCCTTGTTCGGCACTTCCATGAAGTCGTCTTCCTCGATCCACAGCTCGCGCGAGATGGGGAAGGTGCGCAAGCCCCGTTCCGGGAAGTGCGGATGCACGGGCGCCGTGCATTCCACGCTCTCGTTTTCAGGGAAATTGTCGATGATCAGCTTCAGCGGACGCAGCACGGCCACCGTGCGCGGCGCCTTCGGATCCAGGTCTTCGCGCAGGCAGCCTTCGAGCACGCTGTAATCGATCCAGCCGTCGGATTTCGTCACGCCCGTGCGTTCGCACATCAGCTGAATCGCTTCCGGCGTGTAGCCGCGGCGGCGCATGCCTACCAGGGTCGGCATGCGCGGGTCGTCCCAGCCGTCGACGATCTGCTCTTCCACCAGCTGGCGCAGCTTGCGCTTGCTGGTGACGATGTAGGTCAGGTTCAGGCGCGAGAATTCGAACTGGTGCGGCACCGGTTGCTGGAAGAAGCCGCCGGCGGCCAGGGTTTCCAGCAGCCAGTCGTAGAACGGGCGGTGGTCCTGGAATTCCAGCGTGCAGATCGAATGCGTGATGTTTTCCAGCGCGTCCGAAATCGGGTGCGTGTAGTCGTACATCGGATAGATGCACCAGGCGTCGCCCGTGCGGTGGTGATGCGCATGGCGGATGCGGTAGATGGCCGGGTCGCGCAAGTTCATGTTCGGCGAACTCATGGCATCTTCGCTCATCTTCGCGCGCAGGATGTGCTCGCCATCCTTGAACTGGCCCGCCTTCATGGCGCGGAACAGGGCCAGCGATTCGTCGCGCGGACGGTCGCGGAACGGCGAATTCTTGCCGGCCTGGCCGAAATTGCCCCGGTTGGCGGCCATGTCTTCGGCGCTCTGGCTGTCCACGTAGGCAAAGCCGGCCGTGATCAGGTATTCGGCCATCGCGTACAGCTGGTCGAAATAGTCGCTCGCGTAGTGCAGGTGGCTCTGGCCATCGGCATGCTTCGGTTCCCAGTCAAAGCCCAGCCATTTCACGCTGTCCATGATGGTGTCGACGTATTCCTGCTCTTCCTTGGCCGGATTGGTGTCGTCGAAGCGCAGGTTGCACTGGCCGGCGTAATCGCGCGCCAGGCCGAAGTTGACGCAGATCGACTTGGCATGGCCCACGTGCAGGTAGCCGTTCGGCTCCGGCGGGAAACGCGTGATCACCTGGGGCAGGCCGGGACGCA
Organism: Janthinobacterium rivuli; assembly: GCF_009208735.1. GTDB lineage: Bacteria > Pseudomonadota > Gammaproteobacteria > Burkholderiales > Burkholderiaceae_D > Janthinobacterium. The sequence continues at coordinate 117,286 of NZ_WFLJ01000018.1, forward strand.
CGTGGGCGCCGGCAGCCAGGTCGGCTTCGATGATGTTACGCAAGAAATTGGGCGCCAGCGCTGGCGCGGCGGTATTCGGTTTATCGTTGCTCATTGATCAATGCGGAAGAGTGACAGTAAAAAGCATTTTACCGTACCGCAAGCGCTTTATAAGCACGTATTTGACCTCATATCCCAGCATGCAAGCGACGCGGGCGCCGTTCTATAGGATAATTCGCCTTTAATTAGCAAACAAACCGTGACCCCGGAGCCATGTATGGAAAATTTATATAACGTCCTCGGTGTCGCACCCAATGCCAGCGACGATGAGATCAAGAAGGTTTACCGTTCGCTGGCCATGCGTTTCCACCCCGACCGCAACCAGGCCCCCGGCGCCGAGGCGCGCTTCAAGAGCGTCACCAAGGCGTATGAAATCCTGGCCGACCCGGTCAAGCGCGCCGAATACGACCAGAGCGTGAACCACCGCATCATCATCGACCCGGAAGCGGAAGCGTATGCCCTGTGGTGCGGCGTGTTTCGCCTGCATGGCACAGTATTACCTGTCGATTAAATCGATGCGGCCCGCATCAGCCGGCCAGAATTACTTGAAAAACAACAACAACGGCGCTTTTAATCCAGCGCCGCGCATCACATTGGAAAGCACAGCATGAGAAGAGTACACCCTGAATTCGCGTATCAGTCGCGCGAGCTGGAAGGCCAGATCGACGGCATCCTCGGCGACCCGCCGAACCGCAAGAACTACAAGAGCATGGTTGACGCGCTGGTCAGCGAGTACGCCAGCGGCGGCGGCATCGAAGACGTGAACATGCTGGCCTTCGCGCTGGTCGACCACATCACCTTCAGCGACCCGAAAGGCTTGCTGGCCGAGAGCGAAGACTACGAGTTCGGCGACCCGGCCCGCGTGTTCTCGATGGCCACGTGCGCCGCGCCGGAAGCGGCGAAGATGTACGCCGCCATCGAAGAAAGCTTCCCCGACCTGGCGCGCCAGGCCATCATCACGGCCTTCTTGCACAAGAATCCGCGCCTGTGGGACGACGACGACCAGTCGCTCGACCAGTTGGCCGCCAATGACGACGGCGACGACGAGCACGACGAAGACGAAGCCACCGACGATTTCGCCCAGATGTTTGACCAGGATGGAGATGACCATGGCCGATAATAATGAACAAAAGAGCAACCTGCCCGCGCTGACGAAACAGGTCACGGAATTGGTGCTGTCCGGCTCGCTGGGCCATGCCGAGCAGGCGTTTGCCGACGCGGCCGACCAGTATGGCGACCTGGCCGTGGTGGAAGTGCTCAATGCCATCCCGCCGCAAGTGACGGCCCTGCACCTGGCCGGCTTTGACGGCGGCAAGATGTCGCTGGCCACCTTGCTGGTGCCGCCGAAAGCCTGGGCCGACAGCCTGGCCTTCATCGCCGCCACCTGGAGCGACGACCAGATCGAGGACGATCCGGAACGCATCGCCGAAGCCTTGTTCGCGCACATCCACGGCGTGGTGTTTTCCACCGACGATGCCGAGCGCCGCCGCGAGCTGCTGCTCGAAGCGTCCGCCACCGACTGGGGCGCCACGGCGTTCGCCATCCTGTTCTCGATGGCGCCGAAGGAAATCCTCGAAGTGGCGGGCGAGATCGTCATCAAGGGACCGTATGTGACGGGCGTGACGTCGTCCGACAACGACATCGTGCCGCTGGCCATCGAGCTGGCGCAAGCCAATGAAGACGGCTGGGACCGCTCGCTGTTCGAACTGTTCCCCGACTTCCGCCACAGCGCCGACCTGGCCGACGCGGAATACTCGGACGATCCGGATGAAGAGCCGACCATGTTGCAGCGCAGTACCAAAGAATTGCTGTACCGCCTGCGCAAGCAAGTGCCGAGCACGCGCAGCGCGCCGCGTTCCAGCACGCGCCGCAGCCTGGGCACGGGCATTTTCTCGTAATGAAAGCAGGGAACGTCTAATGCTGCCAGCAATTGTTGTAGAGAATCTTCCGCGCCTCGTGCGCGCCATCAAACTGTTGCCGGGCGACCCGCGCGACGACGCGGCGCTGAACCTGGCCGATGAATTGACGGGCATCACGGCCATGGTGGCCGAGAAGTTCACGAATGAACGCACGGCCGACGGCATCCAGAAAGCGTTGTACCTGACGGTGGGCGGCGTGTCGCTTGGCCTGGAGCAGGCCGTCACGCATGAAGGCGACCAGGCCGCGCTCGATTTCCTCGTCGAGCACGGCGCCGAACACGCGTTTCAGGTGGGTTTTCGCCTGATCAAGGAATTGTCGCAGCTGCCCGAAGACGCCCTGGTCGGCGAATACGACCAGGATCCCGTCTACCTGCAGCGTCGTTTGCGCGAGCTGTTCATCGATATTTGCCAGGCCGACCCGAACCAGAACTGGGCCGGCTATGAAAAGTATGCGCTCCAGTTGCAGCAGCGCAAGGAAGTGCAAGCCGTCGTGCGCCTGGCTGGCTGGCTGCGTCGCCACCATGACAACGGCCCCGTCAGCGACAGCGACTTGAATGCCGAAGGCGTCATTGCCCTGGCCATCATCTTCGCCATCGAAGGCGGCGGGCGCATCGTGGCGCGCACGGGTCAAAAGGAGTTCGAGCGCTTCGTGCGTTCCGTGCGCAAGAACAAGCCCGACTTCGAGGAAGGCTGGGCCGCCCTGGAGGCCAAGGTGCCCGTGCAGCATCACCCCGTGTTGCTCGACCGCATCGCCTCGTACCGCCGCAGCTGTACCGTCGTGCATAAAATCCTCACGCGGGCCAGCATGAAGAGCCTGTTCGAGGACCTGGAAAACTACGCGGGTTCGGAGCTGGACGCGGACTACTCGTAATGCAGTACGTGGGCCGGCGCCTGCCGGCCTACGCTCCCCCTTCCATGGCCGCTTCCTCGGCCAGTTTCACGAACGCCGCCACCAGCGGCGACGTCTCTTCTTCCCTTTGTGCAAGTAATAAACTGGTGGTCGCCTGCGGGTCGGCGATCGGGCGGTAGCACACGCCATCCATGCGGATGCGGTCGAACGAGGAGGGCAGCACGGAAATGCCGCAGCCGGCCGCCACCAGGCCGATGATGGTCGACGCCTCGCCCGCTTCCTGCGCCACCTGGGGCACGAAGCCGGCCGCCTTGCACAGGCGGAAGATCTGCGGATAAATCCCCGTGCCCGCATCCTTCGGGTACATCACAAAGCCTTCGCCCGCCATGTCGGCAATGGCAATCGCCTTCTTGGCCGCCAGCGCGTGGGCGACGGGCAGCACGAGGAACAGCGGGTCCTGGCGCAATTCAGTGAGGCGGATATCGTCCGGATACGTGGTTTCCGGCGGGCGCACGAAGCCCAGGTCCATGGTCCTGCCCGAGATCGCTTTCAGCTGATGCAGGGTCGCCATTTCATGCAGGGTCAAGGTGACGTGCGGGAATTGCTGGCGGTAGCGGTTGATGACGGTGGCGAAATACGGCGTAAATGGCGTGGAGAAGGTAAAGCCGATGCGCAGTTCGCCCGCCTCGCCCCGCTGCGCCCGGCGCGCCGTGACGGCCGCCTGTTCCGCCAGGGCCAGGATGCGCCGCGCATCGTCGAGGAACAGCGTGCCCGCCTGCGTCAGGCGCACGGAGCGCTTGTTGCGCTCGAACAACTGCGCGCCCAATTCTCCTTCCAGCGCCTGGATTTGCTGGCTCAGCGGCGGCTGGCCGATGTGCAGGCGCTCGGCCGCGCGCGTGAAGTGCAGCTCCTCGGCGACGGCGACAAAGTAACGCAGGTGGCGCAGTTCCATGTTAGTCCAGTAATCGTTTTAAAGTATGAGTTGGACCTTGAATATATATTGGACGATATGAGTTGGCAATCCTAAGATGAAGACTCGCTTCCTTTCCGAAACACGGCCATGTCTGATTCATCGCTCGCCTTTGCTGCCCATTCCGCTTCTCCCGCCGCGCCCGTTCCCGTCCCGCGCACGGCCATCGCCAAGGGTTCCCTCGAATTCAAGCGCAGCAACCGCGCCCTGTTCTTTGGCGGCTTTTCCACCTTCAGCCTGCTGTATTGCATCCAGCCCCTGTTCCCGTTGCTGTCGCAGCAGTTCCACCTGACGCCGGCGCAAAGCAGCTGGTCCTTGTCCGTGTCGAGCGGCTTGCTGGCCATCTCGCTGGTACTGCTGAGCGCCGTGTCGGACAGGGTGGGGCGCAAGCCGCTGATGGTGGCGTCGATGTTTTCCGCCGCGATACTCACCATCTTGTCCGCCTTCGCGCAGGATTATGCGCAACTGCTGGCCATCCGCGCCGCGCTGGGCGTGGCCTTGGGCGGCATGCCGGCCGTGGCCATGGCCTATCTGGGGGAGGAAATCGAGGGGCCGTCCCTGGGCCTGTCGATGGGCTTGTACATTGCCGGCAGCGCGTTTGGCGGCATGTCGGGACGCTTGATCGCCTCCATGTTCAGCGATTTCCTGTCGTGGCGCTGGGCCCTGGGCGTGCTGGGCGTGGCCGGCGTGCTGGCGGCGGCGGAATTCTGGCGCAGCCTGCCCGCATCGAAGAATTTCGTGCCCAGCACCAAGGGCTGGAATGCCTTGCCGCATGCCATCCGCCAGCATTTTTCCGACCAGGGCTTGCCGTGGCTGTTCTGCCTGGCGTTCGTGCTGATGGGCTGTTTCGTCAGCCTGTACAACTACATCGGCTACCGCTTGCTGGCCGCGCCATTCGGCTTGCGCCAGAGCACGGTCGGCTTGCTCGCCTTTCTGTACCTGATCGGCATCTTCAGTTCCGTCTGGGCGGGTCGTCTGGTGGACCGCCTGGGGCGCCGGGGCGTGCTGTGGATCATGCTGTCGGTGATGCTGTCCGGCATTGTATTGACCCTGTTCGACTCGCTGCCGCTGATCGTCATCGGCATGGCGCTGGCCACCTTCGGCTTCTTCGCTTCGCATTCGATCGCCAGCAGCTGGGTCAGCCGCCGCGCCCGCGCGCCGCAGGCGCTGGCCTCGGCCTTCTACCTGCTGTTCTACTACCTGGGCTCGAGCCTGATCGGTTCCGCCTCGGGCATGATGTGGGGCTTCGACGGCTGGACGGGCGTCGTCGTCATGCTGGGCCTGTGCCTGGGCGGCGGCGTGCTGATCGCCCTGCGCCTGCGCCATTTGCAGCCGCTGGGCGCGCGCGAAGCCGTCGGCTGATGCCGTTACTTGGGGCAGTTGCCGATCATCGTTTCCCCATTCTTGCCGGCGCGCGTGGTCACGCACAATGTGCCCAGCGCGCTGGTGATTTTATACGTGCGGCTGCCCTTGGCCTCGTTCGCGCCCACTTCCTCGATTTTTGACGCCTCGTACCATTTCGGCGGCACGGCGGCGTAGGCCTCGGCAAAGCCTTGCTGCATGCGTTTGAACGCGGTGTCCTCGAGTTTTTGTTCTCCCCGCTGCGGGAACTCCTTGCGCAAATCCCTGTCGATCTTGCCCACGTCGCGCTTGGCTTGCGCCAGGATGGCGGCCGCGCTCGGTGGCGCGACGAGCGTGATCGCTTGCGGCGTTGCTGGCGCTGGCGCGGGTATCTGCTCGACGGCGGGTGGCGGCAAGGACCTGCTGATGGACATCGGCCCTGGCAGGCGCGGCGGGCGCGCGGCGGCTGGTTTTGTGCTGGGCAACGGAACGGGTACCGGCTTGGGCGCCGCCGGGAGCGTGTGACGCAGCCAGGTGATGGATGGACCCTGCGGCAGATTCTCGTCCGTGGGGACGCGGGGCCGCGATTGCAGGACAAGATACGCGAAGCCCACGTGCAGCAGGACGATCAGCAGCAGGCCGGGAGCGCGGCGGGGCAGGGGTGGCAACGAGGTCATGGTGGCATGGTGGTTCAGGTACGCCAATGTATCTGAAGGATTTGATAATTGTCTAAAATGTCACAAGCGCTTACAAAAAAGTACCACGTGGAAATTCTGACGCCATGGCCGCTGGCGGGGAACCCTGTGCCGTCTTGACGATCCAATTCCTGATACAGGGGAGGACGCATCATGATGCAACTGAAGGAAGTGGCACGGCGCTTTGGCGCCATTGAACACGCGATCGGCCACGCTGCCCAGCTGTGTGGCAAGCAGCAGGGCATGCCCATGGACTTGAAGGACTGCATCAAGCAGCTGGACCAGCAAACGAGCGCCGTGCGGCAAGCGATCGACACGCGAGACGATGCGCGCATCCGGCAAGCCGTCGACCAGATGGAGTCCTTGGGCGACCGCGCCAAGCGGGCGTGCGGCACGGCGTCCAGCGTGACGCCGGAAATGAAGAGCGCGGTGCTCAAGGTCCACGATGAATTATCGGACCTGAAGCACCAGCTGCATTAGGCGTGCTACATCTGGCGAAACAGATGTGCATACAAAGGGCTGACGCGCAGTTGCGCCGGGTGCTGGCGCAGGGTCAGCGACAGCTTGCCCGCGTCGTCGCGCACGGCCGTGGCGATGGCGCTGGCGTTGACGATGGTGCCCCGGTGGATTTGCCAGAATTGTTGCGGGTCCAGCTGGGGCAGCAACTCTTTCAGGCTCGTGCGTATCAGCGCTTCGCTGTCCTGGCACACGACGTTGATGTATTTGTCCAGCGCCTCGAAATACACGACGTCGGCCAGGGCGATCATGCGCACGCTGTTGCCCACGGCGGCTCGTATCATTTGCAGGCGCGGCGCGGGTGGCAGCATGGCTTGCAGTTGGTTCAGCAGACGGGCCATGTTGTCGTCGCCGGCGGGGCCGGCTGGCGGCGCCAGCGTGGCATCCGGCGCTGGGGTTGCTGTCGCGCTGTCGCGCAAGCGCTGCCGCAGGCGTTCCACCGTCTTGCCCAGGCGCGCATCGTTGACGGGTTTTAACACGTAATCGGCGGCCGCGTGCTCGAAGGCGGCCAGCGCATAGTCGTCGTAGGCGGTGACGAACACGATGTGCGGGAAGGGCGTGTCGGCGGGCCACTGCTCGGCCAGCTCCTCGGCCGCCTCCAGGCCCGTCTTGCCTGGCATTTTGATGTCGAGGAACAGGATGTCGGGCCGCAGCGCCAGGCCTTGCCGCAAGGCGTCCACGCCATTGGGGCAGGTGGCGACGATGTCGAGTTCCGGCCACAGCCGCTGCAAGGCATGCGCGAGGGCGGCGGCGAGTATCGGTTCGTCTTCGGCGATCAGGGCGCGTGGGCTAGGGCTGGTCATGGCGTGGGGCTCGTGGTGGTGGGTGGAAGGGGGAGTGTCAGGCAGGCCGTCGCGCCGGCCGGATGGTTGGCGGCCAGCGACAGGCTGGCGGCATCGCCATGCATGCCGCGCAGGCGTTCGCGGATATTTGCCAGGCCCAGCTGCGTGCCCTTGGTCTGGCCCGGATGGTCGAGGCCCAGGCCATCGTCGCTGACGGTCAGCATCAGCACGCCGCTGTCCGTCGAGGCTTGCACGTGGACGTGGCCGCCTTCGATCTTCGGTTCCAGGCCGTGCTGGATGGCGTTTTCCACCAGCGGCTGCAGCAGCATGGGCGGCACCTTGACATGGCGCAAGGCCTCGGGCAAGTCCAGCGTGAAGCGCAGGCGCGCGCCCATGCGGATGGACATCAGGCCCAGGTAGGCTTGCATCAGCGAAAATTCCTGCTCCAGGGTGGTGGACCCGGCGCGCGACGAACTCAGTGTGGCGCGCAAGTACTGGATCAGCTGGTCGAGCAGCAACTGGGCGCGCTCCGGATCAAAGCTGATCAGGCCCTGCAGGTTGGCCAGGGTGTTGAACAGCATGTGCGGTTCGATCTGCGCCTGCAGCAGCTGCAGTTGGGCCTGCATGGCCTGTCGCGCCACGGACTCGGCGCGGGCCTTTTCCTCGGCCGCCTGCGCCTGCAGGCGATTGATCTTTTCGCGGCTGGCAAAGAACAAGATGGCCGCGCCCGCCGCCGCCAGCGTGAAAACCGTCATGCCGATATTGCGTGGCGACATGGCGGTGGGTGCGGGGACGTCGATATGCGCCAGCCAGCCGAACAGCATGGTGCCGGCCACCTGCGCCACAGCGGCGCTGACGATGACGAGGATGCTGAAAGGCAGCCATGGCGCACGCCGGTGCTCGCCCCAGTAGGCCAGGCGGATGCCGTCGATCAGCAGGAAGACGATGCCGCCGATGCACATGGAGGCAAGCAGGTTGAGCCAGAAGCTTTGCCCACCGCTCAGCACGTAGGTGATGAAGACGGCGCATAGCACATTTAGCAACAATGCATAGCGCGCGTCGGCCAGCAGGCGCCGGTAGGGAAAGCCGGCCTTGCGCGCAACGGTGTCGGTGGTCTGCATGCGAGTAGCTTTCAGATTTGCAATGTTGCAATAGTCGGCGAAGATAGGCGCGCGTGCAATGGCGTTGCGACGAAAGGCGGCGCAGGCGGCGCCAATCGGGGGATCGCGCCCTTTGCATGCCGGCCGCTGTACGCGATAGTATGGCAAACCTGGCTTGATCGACAAATTATTGGCAATAAAGGAAACCCCATGTGGCCCTATCCACGCACCCTGGCGCACCGCGGCGGCGGCACCCTGGCGCCTGAAAACACCCTGGCCGGCCTGCGCTGCGGCCTGGCCTACGGCTACCGCGCCGTGGAATTCGACGTCATGCTGGCGTCCGACGGCGTGCCCGTCGTCGTGCATGACCCCGAGCTGGGCCGAACCGTGGCCGGCAGCGGCCATGTCAACGCCTACACGGCCGCGCAGCTGGCAGCGATGGAGGCGGGCGCCTGGTTCGGCCCCGCATTCGCGGGCGAGGGCGTGCCCAGCTTCGCGGCCGTGGTGGCGTATTGCAAGGCGCAGCGCATCTGGATGAATATCGAAATCAAGCCGGCACCCGGCTTCGACGTGCAGACCGGCACGGTGGTGGCGCGCGCCACGCGCGATTACTTTGCGCAGGAAATTGCCGCCGGCGAATTGCTGCCGCTGCTGTCGTCATTCAGCATCGCCGCCCTGCAGGCGGCACGCCAGGCGGCGCCGGAACTGGCGCGCGGCTGGCTGGTCGAACAGATACCGGATGGCTGGGCGCGGACGGCGAGGGAACTGGGCGTGGTGGCGCTTCATTGCGATCACCAGCAGCTGACGCGCGCGCTGGCGCTGGAAGTCAAAGGGGAGGGATTGGGACTGTTCTGCTACACCGTCAACACTCCGGAACGGGCCAGCGAGCTGCTGGCCTGGGGTGTGGACGGGTTTTGTACCGACAGGATCGATCTGATCAAGGCGTAGGTCGGATTAGCGTAGCGTAATCCGACTTCGTGGTGCCGTGGCAACGTCGGCTTACGCGCCACGCGCTAAGCCGACCTACGCTTCCATCCTTAGAACGTCACGCGCATGCCGACCGTCAAGTTACGCCCCGTCAACGGCGCCGCATTCTTGATGAACGAGGTGTGGCTGTACGCCAGTTCATTCGTCAGGTTGTTCGCCTTGATGTAGAACTGGGCTGGCGTCGTGCCGATGCGCGTGTCGTAGTTGGCGGACAGGTTGAGCATGTTGTAGCCGGGCGTTGCCGTCTCGAACGCTGCCACCTTGTCCTGCTTGCCCACACGGTAGAACTCGGCCACGCCGCTCCACGCCTGCCAGTTGGCGTCGAACTTCACGCCAACACGCTGGGCCGGGATGCGCGGCAAGTTATTGTTGCCATCCGCGCCACCGTCGGCCAGCTTGGCCCGCACGTAATCGCCGAAGACGCTGGCGCCGAACATGGGGTTCAATTGCTGGCGGATCTGCCCTTCCACGCCCGTAAACGTGGCGTCGCGCTGGGCGTACTGGATCAGCTGGAAGCCTTCGTGGTTGTCCAGGGTGGAGCCGAAGATGTAGTTGTCCACCTTGTTGCGATAGGCGCTGGCCGAGAAGGTCGTGGCGCCCGCGTATTTGCGCAGGGTCAAATCGATATTGTTCGACGTTTCCTTGCCCAGGTTTTGATTGCCCAGCTCGTACGTGGCCGTGGCCATGTGCACGCCGTGCGCATACAGTTCCTCGGCGCTGGGCAGGCGGTGCGTGCGCGAGATGGTCGAGCCGAGCGAATACTGGGGCGCGAATTTCCACACGGCGCCCAGCGACACGGACGTGCCCTTGGCGCTGCGGTCCTGCAAGGTGGCGCTGTCGACCGTGATGTCTTGCCATTCGTGGCGCAAGCCCGCTTCGAAGCGCCATTGGTCGAGCTTGTATTCCTCGACCAGGAAGGCCGCGTGTTTCTTGGTGACGGTGGGCGCCACGTAGGCTTCCTCGCCCAGGGCGGAGAAATCGCGCTTCGACGTTTGCAGGCCGACCACGCCGCGCCAGCCGAAGACGGGATGGTGTTCCATTTCCAGGCGCGCGTCATGGCCCTTGTTCTTGAAGGTGGTGGCGATTTCCGTGCCTTCGATTTCATCGTGCTTGTAGTCGGTGAACGCGGCGCGCAGGCGCAGCTTGGCGAAGCCGGGCACGGGATCGCGCAATTCGCCGCGCACGTCCCAGCGCTCGCTCTTGAGTTTCACGTAGGGAACGGCACCATGTTCGTGGTCATGGTCGTGTTCTTCCTCATCGCCGTGGCCGTGGCCTTCATGGCCGCCGCAATGCAGGTGCGTGCCGTGCGGGTGGCAGCTTTCGAATTCGTGGTTGTGGCCGGGCAAGCCGTATTCCGCGTGCTGGCTGGTGAAGGCCAGGCCCAGGAAGCCGCGCTGTCCCACCCACGACACGCCCACGCTGCCCGTGTCCGTCTTGTTGTAGCTGCCGGCCACCCTGGAGCCGCCTTCCCAGCCGCTGCCGACCTTGTATTCTTTCGCGTCGCGCTTGACGCCTTCCGCGTGGAAAGCGATGTTGCCGGAGCCGCCAGTCACTTCAAAGGCGCCCGCCTTGTCGCGCGCGGCCGAGTTGGCGCGCACTTCCGCGCTGCCTTCAAAGCCCTTGGCCGGCACGCGCGTGGGGATTTTCTTGTCGATCACATTGACGACGCCGCCGACGGCGCCGCCGCCATACGCCAGCGCGGACGGGCCGCGCAGCACTTCGATCTGTTCCGACAGCATGGGTTCGGCCGCCACCGCGTGGTCGGGGCTGATGGTCGACGCATCCTGCACCTCGGCGCCATCGGACAGCACCTTGACGCGCGGGCCATCCATGCCGCGGATGATGGGGCGGCTGGCGCCGGCGCCGAAATGGCTGGACGTGATGCCGGGCTGGCCGGCCAGGGTTTCGCCCAGGGTCGCCTCGCGGGCGCGCACCAGTTCCTCGCCTTCCAGCACGGTCACGGGCGTGCTCATGTCGTCGCTGCCCAGGGCCAGGGCGCTGGCCGAGACGGTGACGGCAGGCAAGGTGGTCGCCTGCTGCGCCAGGGCGCTGGCAGGGGCGGCAAAGGCCAGCATGATGGCCAGCGCGAGGGGAGTGGGTTGGTGAGGACGGACGGACATGGGCAAGAATTCCTTTATCGGCGATCGGTTTGACGGGTCAGGGCAGGCCATTGCCGGATGGGGTGGCTGCCAGAAGATGATAATGATAACCCATTATCATTACTGTGTGACAGTTTTTCCGGACGGTACATATAGACGGATGGTGTATTCTGTCGGCTATGGAACGCACAACACGTCAAAAAACCGCCATTCAAGCCGCCATCGAGTCGGCCCAGCGCCCCTTGTCGGCGCAGGAAATCCTCGAACAGGCCAGCTTGCAAGTGACGCAGCTGGGCATCGCCACCGTTTACCGCAACTTGAAGTCGCTGGTGCTGGAAGAAAAGGTGCACGTGGTGACCTTGCCGGGTGAAAACCCGCGCTATGAGTCGAACACGGCCGCCAATCACCACCACCACCATTTCCAGTGCACCACGTGCCAGCGCGTGTTCGACGTGCATGATTGCCCGGGCGACTTGAAGCGCATGGCGCCGCAAGGCTTTGTCGTCGAACGCCACGAACTGACCCTGTACGGCCGCTGCGCCGACTGCAATGCCGCCGCCGGGGCCACGGCCACAGCGGGGAGCGCCGTAGTTGCCACCACTGTGCACGCCTGCGCCAGCGGCCACGACCCGGCCTGAGCTGGCCGGCTGTCGATGTTGGCACGGGCGCAACAATGCCCTGCCCACCCGTCATTGCCGCACCCCATATCACGTATAATCTTCCCTTTAAAGCTGCCGCCACTCTTTGCCAAAAAAACATGAAATCAACTGAAATCCGCGACAAGTTCCTCAAATTTTTCGAGTCCAAGGGCCATTCCATCGTCCGTTCCAGCTCCCTGGTGCCAGGCAACGATCCGACCTTGCTGTTGACGAACAGCGGCATGGTGCAATTCAAGGATGTGTTTACGGGCACGGACAGCCGTCCGTACACGCGCGCCACCTCGGTGCAGCGCTGCGTGCGCGCCGGCGGCAAGCACAACGACCTGGAAAACGTCGGCTACACGGCGCGCCACCATACGTTCTTTGAAATGCTGGGCAACTTCAGCTTCGGCGACTATTTCAAGCGCGACGCGATTCAATACGCGTGGGAACTGCTGACCAAGGTGTATGGCTTGCCGGCTGATAAGCTGACCGTCACCGTGTACATCGAGGATGACGAAGCGTACGATATCTGGGCCAAGGAAATCGGCGTGCCCGTCGAGCGCATCATCCGCATCGGCGACAACAAGGGTTCGCGCTACGCGTCCGACAATTTCTGGCAGATGGCGGACACGGGCCCATGCGGTCCGTGCACGGAAATCTTCTACGACCACGGCGCCGATATTCCAGGTGGCCCGCCGGGCTCGCCTGACGAAGACGGCGACCGTTTCATTGAAATCTGGAATCTCGTGTTCATGCAATTCAACCGCGACGAAGCGGGCGTCATGCACAAGCTGCCGAAGCCATGCGTCGACACGGGCATGGGCATGGAGCGCCTGGCCGCCGTGCTGCAGCACGTGCATTCGAACTATGAAATCGACCTGTTCCAGCATTTGATCAAGGCTGCCGCGCGCGAAACGGGCGCCACGGACCTGGAAAACAAGTCGCTGCGCGTGATCGCCGACCACATCCGCGCCGCCGCCTTCATGATCGTCGACGGCATCATTCCAGGCAGCGAAGGCCGCGCGTATGTTCTGCGCCGCATCATCCGCCGCGCCCTGCGCCATGGCCACAAGCTGGGCCAGACTAAACCGTTCTTCTACAAGCTGGTGGCCGATCTGGCCATCGAGATGGGCGGCGCCTATCCAGAGCTGGAAGAAGCGAAAGACAACGTCGCCAACATGCTGAAAGCCGAGGAAGAGCGTTTCGGCGAAACCCTGGAAACGGGCATGAAAGTGCTGGAAGCGCAGCTGGCCAAGGATGGCACGGGCATCGACGGCGCCACCGCGTTTACTTTGTACGAAACCTACGGCTTCCCGCCAGACTTGACGGCCGACATCTGCCGCGAACGCGACATCACGTTCGACCAGGCCGGCTACGACGCGGCCCTGAAGGAAAGCCAGGAGCTGTCGCGCAAGGGCGGCAAGACGCACAAGGACAGCAAGGTCGAGTACACGGGCGAGAAAAACACCTTCGTCGGCTACGATCAATTGACGTTCAGCAGCAAGGTCGTGGCGCTGTACGCGGCCGGCACGCAGGTAGCTGAACTGAAAGCCGGTGAAGCGGGCATCGTCGTGCTCGACACCACGCCGTTCTACGCGGAATCGGGCGGCCAGGTGGGCGACCAGGGCGTGATCGCCTCGGGCGCGGGCACGTTTGCCGTCAGCGATACCTTGAAGATCCAGGCCGACGTGTTTGGCCACCATGGCGTGCTGGAGTCGGGCGTGCTGAAGGTGGGCGACGCCGTCTCGGCCGAAGTCGACACGGCCAAGCGCGCGCGCACCATCCGCAACCACTCGGCCACGCACTTGATGCACAAGGCCTTGCGCGAAGTGCTGGGCAGCCACGTGGCGCAAAAGGGTTCGCTGGTCGATCCCGATAAAACCCGTTTCGACTTCAGCCACAATGCGCCGATGACGGCCGAGCAAATCGCCGCGGTGGAAACCATCGTCAATAAAGAGATCCTGGAAAACCGCGCCACGCAAGCGCACCTGATGTCGTTTGACGATGCCGTCAAGCATGGCGCGATGGCCCTGTTCGGCGAAAAATACGGCGACGAAGTGCGCGTGCTCGACATCGGCAGCTCGAAAGAGCTGTGCGGCGGCGTCCACGTGCAGCGCACGGGTGACATCGGCCTGTTCAAGATCATCGGCGAAAGCGGCGTGGCCGCCGGCATCCGCCGCGTGGAAGCGGTGACGGGCGAGGGCGCGCTGGCGCTGGTGCAAACCATCAACCGCCGTCTGGTCGAAGCGGCCAACGCCCTGAAGGCGCAGCCGGAAGAGCTGACCGCCCGCATCGTCCAGGTGCAGGATCACGTGAAGGCGCTGGAGAAGGAACTGGCCGCGCTGAAATCGAAACTGGCCTCGGGCCAGGGCGATGAACTGGTCACGCAAGCCGTCGACGTCAACGGCATCAAGGTGCTGGCGGCCGTGCTGGATGGTGCCGACGTGGCCCGCTTGCGCGAAACCATGGACAAGCTGAAGGACAAGCTGAAGACGGCCGCCATCGTGCTGGCCAGCGTGGCTGACGGCAAGGTCAGCCTGATCGCCGGCGTGACGGCGGATGCGACTGGCAAGGTCAAAGCGGGTGAGCTGGTGAACTTCGTTGCACAGCAAGTGGGCGGAAAAGGCGGCGGACGCCCCGATATGGCGCAGGCGGGCGGCACTGATCCGAGCGGTCTGGCGAACGCCCTGGCTGGCGTGCCGGCCTGGGTCGGCGAACGCGCGAAATAAGGCGTAAGCTAGAGGACATGCGGGGTTTTCGCCCCACAGCCCCTTGAAAACGGCCCGCAGACGATGTTTGCGGGCCGTTTTGCCGTGTGGAATCTCGTTGTGACACCACAACAGCCGATGAACTATTTTGGTGCAGCGCGTCAATGCCCCTGATTTAGAGTAGTATGTCGAAAATCAGTACAACAAAAATGGCGGGATATTGATGATGAGCGACACACTACTTGATACCGAGATTATGGAATTTCACAAAGAACTCGACGCGCGGGGCTTGAATTGCCCCTTGCCGATTCTGAAGGCGAAAAAGGCTTTGTCAGAGCTGCAGAGCGGGGAAGTGCTGCGTATCATGGCAACCGATCCCGGTTCCGTGCGCGACTTCCAGGCTTTCGCCAAGCAAACGGGCAATGCCCTGCTGTCGCATGTGCAGACGGGTACCGAATTCGTCTTCCTGATGCAACGCAAATAATTCTGCCAGCCGGGGCCGCCGTGGAGCGGCCTGGTTTTCCTTTTCATGCCGGCTCTTTTGCTGCCCTGCAGCGTAGCGGCGGCCTCCCCTGAAATCCTCAAAGCTGGACAGTTTAGATGGATTGCTCTAACAAAAAATCGCACGATCGTGCTTAAATTCGGTTCAGGATTCAAATTTCTCTTATAATCGAACGCACAATCAGCACTTGATCCGTCATTTTTATAATTTCCCAAAGGCATAGCTATGAAAGTCTTGGTACCCGTCAAACGCGTGGTCGACTATAACGTCAAAGTCCGCGTCAAGAGTGACGGCACTGGCGTCGATACCGCCAACGTCAAAATGTCGATGAACCCTTTCGATGAGATCGCGCTGGAAGAAGCGATGCGCCTGAAAGAAGCTGGCAAGGTCACTGAAGTGGTCGCCATCTCCTGCGGCGTGACGCAGTGCCAGGAAACCCTGCGCACGGCCATGGCCATCGGCGCCGACCGCGGCATCCTGGTGGAAACGACGACCGAACTGGAACCGCTGGCCGTGGCCAAGCTGGTGAAGTCCCTGGCCGAGAAAGAGCAGCCGCAACTGATCATCCTGGGCAAGCAAGCCATCGATGATGACAGCAACCAGACCGGCCAGATGCTGGCAGCCCTGCTGGGTTGGCCGCAAGCCACGTTCGCTTCGAAAGTCGTGCTGGAAGACGGCAAAGTCACCGTCACCCGCGAAGTCGACGGCGGCCTGGAAACCCTGGCATTGACCTTGCCAGCGATCATCACCACCGACCTGCGTTTGAACGAGCCACGCTATGTGACCTTGCCGAACATCATGAAGGCCAAGAAAAAGCCGCTCGAGACCGTCAAGCCGGAAGACCTGGGCGTCGACGTCGCGCCACGCCTGAAGACCCTGAAAGTCGTCGAGCCAGCCAAGCGCTCGGCCGGCATCAAGGTCCCGGACGTCGCTACCCTGGTCGCCAAGCTGCGTACCGAAGCCAAAGTCATCTAAGCGGCTTTGCCGTCACTCCAGAACAATTACAGGACATATCATGGTCGCATTAGTTATTGCTGAACACGACAACGCTACCTTAAAGGGCAGCACCCACCACACCGTGACCGCGGCCGCCCAGTGCGGCGGCGACGTGCACGTGCTCGTCGCAGGTTCGAACGCATCGGCTGCCGCCGCTGCCGCCGCGCAAATCGCCGGCGTGACGAAAGTCATCGTGGCCGACGCGCCATACTTCGCCGACGGCCTGGCCGAAAACGTGGCCGAGCAAGTGCTGGCCATCGCCGGCAACTACAGCCACATCCTGGCGCCAGCCACCGCCTACGGCAAGAACATCCTGCCGCGCGTGGCCGCCAAGCTGGACGTGGCGCAAATCTCGGAAATCACCAAGGTCGATTCGCCAGACACCTTCGAGCGCCCGATCTACGCCGGTAACGCCATTGCCACCGTGCAATCTGGTGACAAGATCAAGGTCATCACCGTGCGCACCACCGGTTTCGACGCCGCTGCCGCCACCGGCGGTTCGGCTGCCACGGAAACCGTCGCCGCCGTTGCCGACGCCGGCAAATCGGCTTTCGTGGGCCGCGAACTGGCCAAGTCCGACCGTCCTGAACTGACCGCCGCGAAAATCATCGTGTCGGGCGGCCGTGGCATGGGTTCGGCCGAGAACTTCCACATCCTCGAGCCGCTGGCCGACAAGCTGGGCGCCGCCATGGGTGCCTCGCGCGCCGCCGTCGACGCCGGCTTCGTGCCGAACGACTGGCAAGTGGGTCAGACGGGCAAGATCGTCGCGCCATCGCTGTACATCGCCGTCGGTATCTCGGGCGCGATCCAGCATCTGGCAGGCATGAAAGACTCGAAGACCATCGTCGCCATCAACAAGGATCCGGAAGCGCCGATCTTTGCCGTGGCCGACTACGGCATCGTGGGCGATCTGTTCGAGATCGTGCCGCAACTGGTCAAAGAACTGGGTTAAGTCGCACCCCTTCCGGTTTTGTTACTGACAAAGCCACGCCGGCCCGCCCCACACGGCGAGCCGCGCGTGGCTTTTTTCTTGGAGAAAAGAAGATGAGCTATCAAGCCCCGCTGAAAGACATGTTGTTCGTGATGAACGAACTGGCCGGCCTGGCCGAAATCCATACCTTGCCTGGCTGCGAAGACGCCACGCCCGACACGGCTGAAGCCGTGCTGGAAGAGAACGCCAAGTTCTGCGGCGGCGTGGTGGCCCCCTTGAACGGCCCCAGCGACAAGGAGCCGAGCTTCTGGCACGATGGCCAGGTCACGACGTCAAAAGGCTTCAAGGACGCGTTCAAGGCGTATGGCGAAGCGGGCTGGCAGGGCGTGCAGCATCCGACGGAGTTCGGCGGCCAGGGCTTGCCCAAGCTGCTGGCCACGCCGTGCATTGAAATGCTCAACTCGGCCAGCATCTCGTTCGCCCTGGTCGCCCTGCTGTCGGATGGCGCCATCGAGGCGCTCTTGACTGCCGGCAGCGACGCACAGAAGGCCACGTATCTGGAAAACCTGGTCTCCGGCAAGTGGACGGGCACCATGAATCTGACGGAGCCGCAAGCCGGTTCCGACCTGGCGGCCGTGCGCACGCGCGCCGTGCCGCAGGATGACGGCACCTATAAAGTCTTCGGCACGAAGATTTTCATCACGTATGGCGAGCACGACATGGCGGAAAACATCGTCCACCTGGTGCTGGCCCGCACGCCGGACGCGCCCGCCGGCGTGAAAGGCATCTCGCTGTTCATCGTGCCGAAATTCCTCGTCAACGCCGACGGCAGCCTGGGCGCGCGCAACGACGCCCATTGCGTGTCGATCGAACACAAGCTGGGCATCAAGGCCAGCCCGACGGCTGTACTGCAGTTCGGCGACCACGGCGGCGCCATCGGCACCCTGGTGGGCGAGGAAAACCGCGGCCTCGAATACATGTTCATCATGATGAACGCGGCCCGCTTCGGCGTGGGCTTGCAAGGCATCGGCCTGGCCGAGCGCGCCTACCAGCAGGCCGTGGCGTTCGCCAAGGACCGCGTGCAGTCGCGCGACCTGACCGGTTCGCCTGGCCCGGTCTCCATCATCCACCACCCGGACGTGCGCCGCATGCTGATGTCGATGCGTTCGCAAACGGAGGCGGCGCGCGCGCTGGCCTACGTGGGCGCGGCCATCAGCGACGTGGCGCACCACCATTCGGATGCCGAGGTGCGCGCGGAAAGCCTGGCCACCTATGAATACCTGGTGCCCGTGATCAAGGGCTGGGCCACGGAAATGTCGCAGGACGTCACGCGCGACGGCGTGCAAGTGCATGGCGGCATGGGTTTCATCGAAGAGACGGGCGCCGCCCAGCATTACCGTGACGCCAAGATTCTCACCATTTACGAAGGCACGACGGCCATCCAGGCGAACGACCTCGTGGGCCGCAAGACGGTGCGCGACGGCGGCGCCGTGGCAAAAGCCATCATCGCCCAGGTGCGCGCCACGGAAGCCCAGCTGGGCGAACTGTCCGGCGCCGACTTCCAGGCCATGCAGCGCCACCTGGCCGAAGGCAGCGCCGCGCTGGAAGCGGTAGTTGAGTATGTGGTGGCGAACATGAAGACGGATATCAAGGCCGTCTTCGCGGGCAGCGTGCCCTACCTGAAACTGGCGGGCATCGTGCTGGGCGGCTGGCAAATGGCGCGCGCGGCCGTGGTGGCGCAGCAAAGGCTGGGAGAAGGCAGCGGCGACGCCTCGTTCTACAAGGCAAAAATCGCCACGGCGCGCTTCTTTGCCGACCACATCCTGTCGCAAGCACCGGGCTTGCGCGCCACCATCATCGACGGCAGCGCCGGCGTGATGGCCTTGTCGGAAGAGCAGTTTTAAGTTGAAAATTGGCCAGCGGAAGCTGGCTGAATGCAAAAAAGCGCTGGAGATCACTCTCCAGCGCTTTTTCTTTTTTAGCCCCAAAGCAAATTCTGGGGTCGTACCCTGAGGGTACGACCCCGGTCTTTCTTGGGTTGGGCTTATCTTCTGGCAATACCATTGCCGGAATTGCGTACCAGGTCCCCAGCGGCCAGGCCAGGATCCTGGTCAAACGCGAAATCGGCCTTGGCGCCCGTTTCGTATTGCACGGTGACGGTCCACACCTTGCTGTTTTTCATGTGGCCTTCGACTTGCTTGCCCGCGAAAGCGCCGCCGGCGGCGCCGGCCAGAGTGGCCAGGTCCTTGCCGCGTCCGCCGCCCACCTGGCGGCCCAGCAGGGCGCCGGCCACGCCGCCGCCGATCATGCCCAGGGCGCCGCCTTCGCCCGCTTTTTCAGTGACGTTGACTGCCAGCACCTTGCCGCAATCGGCGCAGATCTGGTGCTGCGGCTGCTTGGAAGGCTGGCTGGCGTAGGAGTTGCCGGCCTTTTGCGCGGCCTTGGCGTTGATGATGGCCTGGTCGTATTCACCCTTGGCGTCGCGCAGGCATTGCATGCGGGCTTTCGAGCTGGTTTCTTCTGCGCACAATTTCTTGTCGTCCGCATAGCGCGTGCTGGCTTGCTTCGTATCGTAGGCGTATTGCGCCTTCGGCGACAGGTTTTGCGCGAAGGCGGAGGTGCTGAACAGGGCCGTGATGGCGACTGCGAGGATGAGTGGGCGACGAATCATGATCTTCTCCTAGGGGGTGTTAAATGTGCCAGTAATGTCGGCATTGTGAATGCAGTATAGAGGAAAATCATGATTGCTTACCAACACTTACATGTGCGTGCGGCGGGCGCCATCGGATGGCATGCTCGCAAGGAAATCAACCGTAGGCGCCGCCCGTGTACAGCAAGTCGAACAGGCGCGCCATGGTGGCGATCAGCACGCCTGCGCCTAGCATCAAGGTAGCGACCAGCACCACGGCCAGGGGCCAGCCCGTGTCCGACAGGCGGCCGGAGGCGGCGTTGTAGCGCGCGTCCCACTTGTCGTCCGGCATCAGGCCCAGGACCAGCGCTTCCAGGAAGCCGACCAGGGCGGACACGGTCAGCGGCAATATCTGGTAAAACCAGTCGGCCTCGGGAAACAGCTGGCGCAGCAGCACGCTGGCGGGCAGGGCAGCCAGGTGTAGCCAGCCCCAGCGGTCCTTGGCGCCGTGCAGATAGAAGCGGTGCGCGCCCAGCATGCCCAGCAGAAAGGCCAGCAGTGTCGTGAAAGCCTTGTTCTTGTGCGACTGTTGCAAAATGGTAGCGGTGGTCATGGGACTCCAGAGTTGCTCATCGGTAAAGATTGTCAGTATCGGTCATTGCCTGCCGCAACGATAGCACTTTCCTGCGGCAGGCAGGCGATGCTGTCGCGCCTTATTCGTGGTCTGGCGTGGCATCGGCGGCACGATAGACGCACGCGCCTATTGCGTCTTCGGCCATGACTGGTCATAATGTTTGATTAGCCCAAATTACACGCCCGTCATCATAACGCTTGCTGCCTGGCGGTAAAGCGCGCTATAATTTGCGGCTTTTTCCGCCTCAGCACACTTTTTGGAAATATTATGGTCGTTATTCGTTTAGCTCGTGGAGGCGCCAAGAAGCGCCCGTTCTTCAACATCGTCGCTACTGATTCGCGCAATCGCCGCGATGGTCGCTTCATTGAGCGTATCGGTTTTTACAACCCGATGGCGCAAGGTGGCGAAGTTCCACTGCGTATCACCGCAGACCGTCTGGCCTACTGGCAAGGCGTTGGCGCACAATTGTCGCCAACCGTTGCTCGTCTGGTTGCCAGCAACGGCAAAGCAGCAGCTTAATTAGATCACTGGTTTGACGGTCAAGACTGCATCCGGGGTGAAAGTCCCCGATGACCTGGTACAGGTAGGCTATGTCTCCGGTGCCTATGGCATTGCTGGCGGAGTCAGGATCACTCCTTTCTCCGACGACGCGGATGCATTATTAAGCGTCAAAACCTGGTGGTTTGATAAACCGACCTTGCATGATGTTCAAGTCAGGCAAGCGAAGTTACACGGCGGCGACGTCGTGGCCCAGCTGGTGGGTGTGGTCGGGCGGGATGCCGCAGAAGCGCTGAAAGGCGTCTCTGTACAAATTCCGCGTAGCCATTTCCCGACGCTGACGGCCGATGAATTTTATTGGTCCGATCTGATCGGGCTGACAGTCGAGAATTTGCAAGGCGAGTGCCTCGGCACGGTGCACGACATGATGAGCAATGGTCCGCAGTCGATCTTGCGCGTTACGCCCGTCGCCACTGCCGATGAGACCGTTGAAAAGGCGCCTGAGCGCCTGATCCCGTTTGTTGGCCAGTTTGTCATTAACGTTGACAAGGCTGCCAACAAGATCACGGTCGACTGGGGCCTCGATTATTAAACCGCCTGCGCTTCACAATGCGCCGGGCAAACGTTGCAGGATGGTGAGCGATGCAATTTGATGTCGTGACCCTGTTCCCGGAAATGTTTGCCGCGCTGACGCAGTCGGGTGTGACCCGGCGTGCCTTCGAGCAGGGGAAATGTGGCTTGTCGCTGTGGAATCCCCGTGATTTCACCACCGACAATCACCGTACCGTGGATGACCGCCCGTATGGCGGCGGCCCCGGCATGGTGATGATGGCGCGTCCCCTCGAAGCGACAATTCATGCCGCGAAGCAACGCCAGCTTGACCTCGGTCTGGCGGCGCCCCGCGTGGTGTTCATGTCGCCGCAAGGCCGTCCGTTGACGCACGAGCGCGTCACGCAGCTGAAAGCCGAACCCGGTTTGGTGATCCTGTGCGGCCGCTACGAAGCCGTGGACCAGCGTTTGCTGGACCGTTGCGTCGACGAAGAAATCAGCGTCGGCGACTTCGTCCTGTCGGGCGGTGAGTTGCCTGCCATGGCGCTGATGGATGCGGTGATCCGCCTGTTGCCGGGTGTCTTGAACACCGAGGCATCGGCCATCGAGGATAGCTTCGTCAATGGCTTGCTCGATTCGCCGCACTACACACGGCCGGAAACATATGAAGGCATGGCCGTGCCGCCCGTCTTGATGGGTGGCAATCATGCCGAGATCGTCAAGTGGCGCCGCCAGCGCATGCTGGAAGCGACCGCGAACAAGCGTCCTGATTTATTGCTCAGTGCGCGCGCCGCCGGCTTGCTCAGCAAGGCCGACGAAAAATTCCTGGCCAGCCTGTAAGCCGTTTTCGGACGGCAAGCAGGGTGGCCTTGCAGTGCCGGGCATGTTGCCCAAATTGGTAATACCCATCCTCTACCGGGCGGATAGTACGCTATCCACAGTGCGCCGGCATGATGGTTTTCGGAGTTATAAAAATGGACTTGATTCAACAATTAGAGCAGGAAGAAATTGCTCGTCTGGGTAAAACCATTCCTGAATTCGCACCAGGCGATACCGTTATCGTCAGCGTCAACGTAGTCGAAGGTACGCGCAAGCGCGCCCAGGCTTACGAAGGCGTCGTTATCTCCCGTCGTAACCGTGGCCTGAACTCGAACTTCATCGTTCGCAAGATCTCGTCCGGCGAAGGCGTTGAGCGTACCTTCCAACTGTACTCGCCGCTGATCGCTTCGATCGAAGTGAAACGCCGTGGTGATGTTCGCCGCGCCAAGCTGTACTATCTGCGTGAGCGTTCGGGTAAATCGGCGCGTATCAAAGAAAAACTGCCAAATCGCCGCGTTGTGGCGAAAGCAAGCGCGTAATATCAGCGTCTGCGTTGGGAAAAGGGGTGCCTCTCGGCGCCCCTTTTTTATTCTGAATTGCTATTGAGGCAAGCTGCCATGGCCACCATCGCATTTGATCCCAAACAACTCGCCATCGATTCGATCGCCGGCGAGGCGGCGCTGGACGCCGTGCGCCTGACGCCCGCCTGGCTGCGCCGGCGCCTGGCCGAACAACCTGACTGGCAGCCCGAGATCACCCAGGATTTCCTTTCCGCCCGCGCCGTGCCCGTGCACGCCGCCGTGCTCATTCCCATGGTGCAGCGCCCGCAGGGCTTGACCATCTTGCTGACCATGCGCACGGACCACCTGAGCAGCCATGCGGGCCAGGTCAGCTTTCCAGGCGGGCGCAGCGAAGCCTTCGATGCATCGCCCATCGCCACGGCCTTGCGCGAAACGGAAGAAGAAGTGGGCCTGGCGCGCGAGCACATTGAAGTGCTGGGTCGCCTGCCCGACTATCTGACGGGCACCGGCTACCAAGTCACGCCCGTGGTGGGCCTGGTGACGCCGCCGTTCGAGCTGCGCGCCGATCCGTCCGAAGTGGCGGAAATCTTCGAAGTGCCGCTGGCCTTCCTCATGGATGGCATCAACCATCAGCGCCTGTCAGTGGAATTGCCCGGCGGACGGCGCTCGTTCTACGCCATGCCGTACGAGCGCTTCTACATTTGGGGCGCCACCGCCGGCATGCTGCGCAATCTGTTTCACCTCTTGCGCGCGTAAAATGGTGCCCCGCACGTAATAAGTTTGATTCCAGCACTGCACTGCGCTATCGTAGCGGGCATTGCGGTATTGCTGAAAAAGACAAAAAGGACCATTGATGACATTTCTCTCCATACTTTGCGCATTGCTGATCGAGCAGCTCAAACCTTTGCGCGCGGACAATCCGATCTACGCCGAAATCAAGAGCCTGGCAATGCGCATGGAGACCTGGTTCAATGCCGGCCACGCCAACCATGGCCGCATGGGCTGGTTCCTCATGATCGGCGTGCTGATGGTGCCGACGGCAGGCGTGTACTGGCTCTTGCAGCATTATCAGCTGACACTGCTGGCCTTTGCCTGGAACGTCCTCATCGTCTACCTGACCCTGGGCTTCCGTCACTACAGTCATTATTTCACCTCGATCCAGCTGGCCCTGAGCGCCGGCGACGAAGCGACGGCGCGCAACTTGCTGGCCGATTGGACCAAGCTCGACACGGTGGGCATGGAAGCGAGCGAAATCGCCCGCATAGCCGTGGAAAAAGCCCTGGTCACCACGCACCGCAATGTGTTTGGCGTGTTCTTCTGGTTCCTCATGCCGCTGGGCCCTGCCTGCGCCGTGATGTACCGCGTGGCCGAATACCTGGCGCGCGCCTGGAACGAGCCCGAGCACATGCGCAATGAAGCGTTCGGCCAGTTCGCCGCGCGCGCGTTTTACTGGATCGACTGGATCCCCGTGCGCCTGACGGCTGTGGCGTTTGCCGTGGTCGGCAATTTCGAGGATGCCATCTACGCCTGGCGCAATTTCGCCCAGCGTTGGCAGGACGAGGCCATCGGCATCATCCTGACGGCCGGCGGCGGCGCCATGGGCGTACGCCTGGGCACGCCAGCGGAAACGGCGGCCCGCGTGCTGGTAACCCCCGACATGGCCGTCGACGACAGCGACAGCGAGAGCGATATCCTGCCAGGCGAAGAGCCGGGCGCGCGCGCTTTGCAGAGCACGGTCGGCCTGGTCTGGCGCGCCTTGCTGCTGTGGATGCTGTTGCTGCTGTTGATGTCGGGCGCCGTTTTCCTCGGCTGACGCGGGCGCACACGCGCCATCCATGCGCCTTGCGCGTGGAACAAGGTTAAAATAGGGGCTGGCGCGCAAGGCGTGCCGGCCCCTGTTTGCATCGTCAGGGCAGATCGAGGTAGAACCCAAGTCTTCTATAAGATATAATACTGGCTTACCGCAGCAAACGTAGTTGAATTACCAGCCCGGCTTACCCGCCGGGGCCATTCACGCAATCCAGTCCCGACAAGCCACATGGCCGAGTTATCTCAAAAAACAGGGGAGCTCTCAGACGAGTTCTTCATCCTTGGTCTCACCAGCAATGGCAAGCAATTCCGACCCAGCGATTGGGCCGAGCGCCTTTGTGGAGTGATGTCCTGTTTCAATCCTGAAGGTGGCGGGCGCAATGCGCACCTCCAGTATTCGCCCTACGTGCGCCCGACCGTCGTCAATGGCGTCAAGTCGGTGGTGGTCAACACCAAGTTGCGCGAGATCGAGCCGATGGCGTTTCACTTCGTGCGCGAGTTCGCCAAGGATAACGACCTGCAGATCGTCGAAGCCTGCTTCCTGCCACCGCCGGAAGAAAAGTAAGTCCCGTTCATTTGATCTGGCGCAAAGCCCGCCACGGCGGGTCAGCGTAGCGTAGGCACTCTGCCTCAAACGGAGTGGCGACATGCGTATCGGCGACATCTGCACCCTGCAAACCTTCCATTGCCAGCGAGACACCAGCGTGCAGGAAGCGGCGCTGCTGATGCGCCAGCATCATGTGGGCGACCTGATCGTGGCCGAACAGCCGAACGGCGAGCGCGTCCCCATCGGCATCCTCACCGACCGCGACATCGTCATTTCCGTCATCGCCCTGGGCCTTGACCCCGCCAGCCTGCTGGTGGGCGACATCATGAGCGCGCAGCTGCTCACCGCCAGCGAAGACGAAGACGTCTACGACATCATCGAACGTATGCGCGTCAACGGCATCCGCCGCCTTCCCGTGGTCAACAGCCTGGGCGCGCTCTCCGGCGTCGTCAGCATCGACGACCTGCTGGCCTTCCTGGCTCAGGAGATGGCCGAGCTGGCCCGCATCAGCAGTGGCCAGCTGGTGCACGAAAAGCGCACCCGGAAGTAAGCCCGTATTGCGCAATTCCAGTCAAATCCTCTTCCCCCGAAAATGCTACAGTCGCTGCTCGTTCAACGGGAAGCGTTCATGCACTATCTGGCCAAGGCACTCTGGTATATCGAATCGCATTATGCGGAGAATATCTCGCTCGGCGATATCGCCCATGTGGGCGGCGCTTCGCCGTGTCACCTGACGCGCGCATTTGGCCTGGCCACGGGCCACTCCGTGATGCGCTATGTGCGGGCACGCCGGCTCAGCGAGGCGGCCCGCGCGCTGGCGCAGGGCGCGCAAGACATCCTCGCCGTCGCGCTGCAGGCCGGCTACAGTTCCCATGAAGCATTTACGCGGGCCTTCCGCGAGCAGTTCCAGATCACGCCGGAAAAGGTAAGGGCCCAGCGCCACGTCGCCAACCTCGCACTGGTGGAGGCCATCAAGATCGATGTGGCGCCGGGCGTGGTCCTGGAACCGCCCCGTTTCGAGCAGGGGCCCGCCTTGCTGGTGGCGGGTCTCGTTGAACGTTATCGCGCGGAAACGTCTGCCGGCATTCCCGCCCTGTGGCAGCGCTTCCTGCCCCATGCGGCGCCTGGCCAAGTGCTGTATGGGGTGTGCTGCAACAATGATGACGCGGGCAATTTCGATTACCTGTGCGCCATGCCGGTGAGCGACTTTTCCCAGGCCCCAGAGGGCTGGACGCGGCTGCGCATCGCGCCGCGGCGCTATGCCGTGTTTCACCACCGCGGGCATATTTCCACCATCCGCGCCACCTGGCATACGGTGTGGAACGAGTGGCTGCCCCAGTCCGGCCTGGAAGTGGCCGACGCGCCCGATTTCGAACGCTATGACCGGCATTTCGATCCCGCCAGCGGCATCGGCGGCGTGGAAATCTGGCTCCCCTTGAAAGCTTGAACATGAATCCTGCCTTGTCCACACCGGTCCTGTTTGCCGGCGGCACCGCGCTGCGCCAGCGCCTGTTGCAAACCGCCGCCGCGCTGGCAGCGGGCCTGCCCCTGTACTGGATGCTGGGGCCGCAGCCGCTGGGTTGGCTGGCCTGGTGCGCGCCGCTGCCCGTGCTGTGGCTGGCCCTGCGCTCGTCGCGCCGCGATGCGGCCTGGATGACGTTCCTGGCCGCCGCGCTGGGCCTGTCATCGAACGTTGCCTATTTCCGCCTGCTCATGCCCTTGCCGGCCGTGCTGGCCGTACTGCTCGTCAAGGCACTGCTGTGGCTGCTGGTGGTGCTGGCCACGCGGCGCCTCGTGCTGCGCTACCGGGCGTCCTGGACGGTGCTGGCCTATCCCTTGCTGTGGGTGGCCATCGATACCTTGATGGCCGCCTTGCTGCCGGATGGTAACTGGGGCAGCCTCGCGTATTCGCAAGCGGATAACGTCGCCGTGCTGCAGACGGCGGCCCTGGCGGGCGTGCCTGGCTTGTTGTTTGTGCTGTGCCTGGCGCCGTCCGCGCTGGCCTTGCTGCTGGCGGGCGGCCGCGCGTATGCGCCAGCGGCGGGCACGAGCGTGTTGTTGCTGGCGGCCGCGTTCGCCGGTGGCGCCTGGCGCGTCCATGGTGCGCCGCCGCCAGGCGGGCCGCTGGCAGGGCTGGTGGCCATCGATGACTTTATCGGCCCGGCCACGCCGCCGGCGCGCGCGCAAGCCATCTGGGACCAGTACGCGCGCCATGTCGGGCAACTGGCCGGGCAGGGCGCCAGGCTGGTGCTGTTGCCGGAAAAGATAGCCGTGCTGGCCCCCGCGCAGGCGGACGCCGTGCGGCAGCGTTTCCAGGCGCTGGCGCGCGGCACGGGCGTGTGGATCACCGTGGGGCTTGGCGTGCAAGACGGCGCCGGCCGGCGCAACCTGGCCTGGCTGTTCGCGCCCGATGGCGCCGCGCCCATCAGCTATCAAAAGCACCATCTGGCGCCGCCCGAGCGCGATTTCCTTGCTGGCAGTGCGTATGCCGTGCAGCCGGTGGCGGGGCAGGCCATGGGCCTGGCCATTTGCAAGGACATGCATTTCGCGCCCCTGGGGCAGGCGTATGGCGCGGCCGGCGCGCAAACGATGCTGGTGCCGGCCTGGGATTTCCAGCTGGACGCCTGGATGGGCGCGCGCATGACCGTCGTGCGCGGCGTGGAAAACGGCTATGCGGTGCTGCGCGCGGCGCGCGAGGGCATGCTGACGGTCAGCGATGCGTATGGACGGGTGCTGGCGGAGCGGTCCAGCAGCGCCATGCCGGGCAGCGCCTTGCTGGCGCCGCTGCCGGCGCACCCGACCGTCTCCACCTGGGCCGGCTGGCTGGGGCCGCTGTTCGGCTGGCTGTGCGTGGCGCTGAGCGCGATCCTGCTGTGCCTGGGCCGCCGCGCCGTGCCCGCTCCATGACGGGCAACACCAGTTTTTGCTGCAATGCGCAAAAGCGCATCGCGCCGCCTGCTTTTATATTCTGCGCATGGCGGCCACATAATCGCCGCCGATGATTGCAGCGCCGCCGTGCTTATATCGGCGCGATGCCGGCATATATATTGCAGTGCAATAAGTGGTGTTATCTGGTATTGAGAAATTCGGGCCGTTGGTATTAATTGGTACTTAATTCGGCCACGAAATCATACATATCGCCGCGGAAATAAGAGCGGCAAAATTCCACGGCGCGGCCATCGCGCAAAAAGCCCAGCCTTTCCACCGACAAGCCCGCGTCGCCTTCCTCCGCCTGCAACAGGCTGGCCTGTTCCCCCGTCAACAAAAGCGCGCTGAGGCGCTGCAAGGCGCGCACGGGCCGGTTGCCCGCCTGTTCCAGCGCGTCATACATCGATACGTCGACGGCATCAAGCGCCGGCAGGCAGCTGGCGACGATGGTCGCGTACTCCAGGCACATCGGTATCTCGTCCGCATAGCGGATGCGGTGGAAGCGGTACACGGGCGCGCCCGGCGACAGCCGCAGGCGCAAGGCCTCTTCCGGCGTGACGGTGCCTTCCGCGCGCTTGAGCCACACGCTGCGCGGCGTGCGTCCGCGCGCCCGCATGTCCTCGGAAAACGAGGTCAGCTTGGCGAAGTTTTTCTCGATGCGCGTATTGATGAAATTGCCCGAGCCGGGGCGCCGCACCAGCAAGCCCTCGTTGACGAGGCCATCGATGGCCTTGCGCACGGTGATGCGCGAGACGGACAGGTCGCTGGCCAGCTGGCGCTCGGCCGGCAAGGCTTCCTCGGGGCCGAGGATGCGCTTGTCGATCGCTTCGCGCAGCGCGCGCTGCAGTTGCTGGTACAGGGGCAGGCTACTCGTCTGCCCCAGGCCTTGCATGATGTGAGCCAGGGTTGTCATACGCTGAGGGTCTCCGTTACGGCGCGTTGCAGACGCGCTCTGTATCTGTTTTGTGTCGCTGGATAATACCAAAAAAGGCCGTTATAAAACCAATTTGAATTATCAAGCCAGCAATTTATGCCTGGCTTCCCCCGCATTTAAGCCGCGCATACGGGCTACGGATTGATTTGGATAAAGTGGTCTGTGTGATTCAAACAACGTTATAAAAAAAAAGTTGCAACTGGTAGTGTTCTGGTATTGGATAGTAGTATATTGGCGTTGAATTGGTTTTGTAAGTGGTTGTGCCGAAGGGTCTGCAGCATGCCGGCGACAGTGGGCGGGCTGGAAAGAAGACCTACGTTAAAAATGAAAAGGTTCCAATCCTGGAGCCTAAATCAAGGGGGAGTACATGAAACGCAATTTGACACCTGCAGCTGCCGTCGTGAAATCCGGATCGCGTAGCCGTACGCCGATCGCCGCGGCCGTTGCCGTGATGGTCGCCGGTCTGGCTTTTTCGGCACAGGCGCAGGAAGCAGCCGCCGACGACGTGGCCACCGTGACGGTGACCGGCGTGCGTGCCTCGCTGGAAAAGTCGCTGAAGCAAAAACGTAACGCGGATTCCGTGGTGGAGGTGGTCACCGCCGAAGATATCGGCAAGATGCCTGACCGTAACGTGGCTGACGCGATCCAGCGCCTGCCAGGTGTGAACACCCAATCGTCGGCTGGTGGTGAAGGCGGCTTCGGCGAAAACGACCGCGTCAGCCTGCGCGGCACCAGCCCCAGTTTCCAGCAAACCCTGTTCAACGGCCACGCCATCAGCACGGGCGACTGGTTCGTGCTGAACCAATTCGGCGGCAACGTGGGCCGCAGCAGCAGCTTCTCCCTGCTGCCATCGGAACTGGTGAGTTCCGTTGTCGTGCACAAGAGCGCCACGGCCGACCTGCCTGAAGGTGGCGTGTCGGGCGTGATCGACGTGATCACCCGCCGTCCACTGGAATTCAAGAATCAGATCACGGCCGAAGGTTCGATCCAGGCTTTCTACAATGACTTGGCGGGCAAGACCGACCCGCAGTTCTCCGGCCTGGTAAACTGGAAGAACGACACGAATACCCTGGGCATCATGGTGCAGGGCTTTTCGCAAAAATCGACCGTGCGCCGCGATGGCCAGGAAATCCTCGGCTACACGCCGATTGCCGCAGACAGCGTTGCGGCCAAGGCCCGTCCTGAACTGGCCGGCGTGAAAGTGCCGACCTTTATCGGCGCCACCCTGTTCGAGCAAAAGAAAACCCGCGAAGGCGGCGCATTCGATATCGAATTCAAGCCCAGCAAGGACTTGACCCTGGACTTGAACGGCTTCTATTCGCAACTGAAGGCGCCGCATCAAAACACGAACTGGCTGGCCGCGCCCGCCAACTCGATCAACAGTACGAAAGACGGCGTGCCGAACGGCCAGATACCGACCAACTACACCGTCAAGAATGGCACCATGACAGGCGCCACCTTTGCCAGGAACGCGGGCGAAGTCGACAATATCTACCGTCCTGACGCCGGTGGCGAATCGTACTACCTCGATTTCAACTTCAAGTACCGCGCGACCAAGGACCTGACCCTGACCGGCAAGCTGGGCAAGACCCATGGTCTAGGCTATGACCGCAACGATGTCTACTACCAGAACAACGTCGATGGCGGCATGGTGTATCAATTGAACGGCATGAGCCCGGCCAGCGTTTCCTATCCGGGCGGCACCACCACCAAGCCAGGTTCTACGGCATGGATCGGCGGTGGTGAATCGCGTTCCGTCGATCAGGAAAAATATGCCCAGATCGACGCGGAACTACGCCTGTCGTCCGGCATCTGGGATTCGATCAAGTTCGGCGGCCGCCTGACCGATCACAAGCGTTCTGCCGAGCATCCGATTGATGCCAAACCGGGTCCTCTGGGTATCTCCAATCCGGGCCCTGTCTGGAATGGTACCCAGTACCCTGGCGATTTCGGCAAGGATCTGGGTGGCAACCTGTCGAGCAATTACTTCAAGTATGACGGTGCAGCACTGGCCGCCTGGGCCGCGATCCCTGGTAACCGCAATCTCGATCCAGTGCAACGCCATAACTGGACAGACGAATTCAAACTGCAGGAAAAAACCTCGGCCATCTATGCCATGGCCAATTTGACGGGCGATAACTGGAGCGGTAACTTCGGCCTGCGTGCCGTGCAGACCAAACAGTCGACCCTGGTCAACAAGCTCGGCGGCCCGATCATCGGGTCCGACTGGAAACCGTACTCGCAGAACTTGTTTGAACGCACCTATAATGACTACTTGCCTAGTGCTAACATCAAATTCGATGTGCGCAACGATCTGGTCATCCGCGGCGCCGTTGCCCGCACCATCGCCCGTCCTGATTACAGCGCGCTCGGTGGTTCGGTATCGCTGAACGACGATGCATTGAGCGGTGTCGGCGGAAACGTCAAGCTTGACCCTGTCAAGTCGGACAACGCTGAGGTTAGCGCAGAATGGTACTTTGCGCCAAAATCGGCATTCTCGGTGGGCCTGTTCTACATGGATTTGAAGTCCGTCGTATCCAATGGAACGGTGAGCGGGACCTATTACAATAGCAAGCGCGGTACCGACGCCGTTTACCAGATCACGTCGCCATTCAACACCAGCGGCAAGAACAAGGGCGCGGAGTTCAGCTACCAGCAACCGCTGTTCGGCGACTTCGGTATTCTGGCCAACTACACCTATGCCGATGGCAAGCTGGATAACGGTGATGAGCTGGTCAACGCATCGCGCAGCACGTACAACCTGACGGCCTTCTACGAAGCCAATGCCCTCAGCGCTCGCCTGGCCTACAACTACCGTTCGTCCTACAAAGCGGGCGTGGACCGTGGCGCCAGCCAGCACGTGGAAGGCGCCGGTGGCCTGGCCGGTTCGCTTAACTACAAGATCAACGAACACTTCACGATCACGTTTGATGCGCTTAACCTGACGAACACGACCATCAAGATGTACGCTGAAAACCGCGATCAGCCACGCGCGTTCTACAGCAACGGCCGCACCTTCTACCTGGGCCTGCGCGCAAAACTGTAAGCACAACGATCCGGCCTGATGCGCCCGCGTCAGGCCCGGTCTTCCTCGGTCTTTTCAAGGCAAGTTCCTGTTTCAGGGGCTTGCTTTTTTTTGCGCTCACCGGCAGGGCGGCTTCTGGCTTGTTTATGCCTGGGCTGTCCCCGCCGATCGCCAGCATGACTTGCGCCGCCAAGCTTGTATCCTGCGGCGCAAGGTTTTTTGCCGCCTCCTTGCCGCAAGCAGGAAGGCGGTTTTTCTCATTTGGATTTGTTTGATCATGACTATTGCACCTCAACGCTACCTCGCCCTCGACGTCTTGCGCGGCCTGACCGTGGCCCTGATGATCGTCGTCAATACGCCCGGCGACTGGGGCAGCGTGTATGCGCCGTTCCTGCATGCCGAATGGCATGGTTTTACCGTGACGGACCTGGTCTTCCCCAGCTTCCTGTTTGTCGTCGGCAATGCCTTGGCCTTTGCGCTGGGCAAGTATGAAAACCTGGGCCATGGCGCCGTGCTGGCCAAGCTGTGCAAGCGCAGCGCGCTGATCTTTTTGCTGGGATTCCTGCTGTACTGGTTCCCCTTCTTCAAGCTCGACGATGCGGGCCAGTTCGCCTGGTCGCCGCTGTCGCACACGCGCATCCCCGGCGTGCTGCAGCGCATCGCCGTGTGCTATCTGGCCGCCGCGCTGATCCTGCAATACGGGAAGACACGGGGCGCGCTGGTCTTCAGCGCCTGTGCCTTGCTCGGCTACTGGGCCATCCTGGCATGCTTTGGCGACTACAGCTTGCACGGCAATGCGCCGGCCAAGCTGGATCTGATCCTGCTCGGTGACAGCCATTTGTATCACGGCGAAGGCATCGCCTTCGATCCGGAAGGCATCCTCGGCACCTTGCCGGCTATCGTCAATGTGATCGCCGGCTACCTGGCGGGCAGTTTCCTGCGCCAGGCCGCGCCGGCGCGGCTGCGCTCCAGTTTGGTTCAACTGGCCGTGGCCGGCGCCCTCTGCGTGGCGGTGGCCTTGTGCTGGAATGAAGTGTTCCCGATCAACAAGAAACTGTGGACCAGCTCTTACGTGATGCTGGGCATCGGCCTGGACTTGCTGCTGCTGGCGCTGCTGATGTTCCTCATCGACGTGCGCAAGATCACGGGCTGGACGTATTTTTTTGAAGTTTTCGGCAAGAACACCCTGTTCATCTACCTGGTGTCGGAAGTACTGGTGATCATCGCCTTTACCGTGCGCATCGGCGGCGGCAACCTGTACCAGTGGCTGTACCAGCAGTGGTTTACGGGTTGGGCGCCCGCACGCGTGGGTTCGATGCTGTTTGCCATCAGCTTCATGCTGCTGTGCTGGCTGATCGCCTACGGCATGGACAAGCGCAAGATCTACATCAAGGTCTGAAACCTTACGTCAGCCCATGCCGCGTGGATAGGGCGGCGAGGCACCCCCATGGATGAGGGATGCAAGGTCGAAAAAAAAGCAGCCCCGGCCTGAGCCGGGAACTGCCTTGCATCTGCTTGAGGGCGCAGGAATTACTTGGCCGCTGCCGCCGGTGCCGCCGCTGTCGTGGCAGGACGGTTCAGCCACATGATCCAGTAGCGGGCCAGGTCGCCCACGCCGTCGCCGCCCTTGACCGTTTCCAGTACCTTGATGGCGTCGTCTTTCTTGCCCGCCATGGCGTAGGAATAGCCGAGGCGCAGCTTGGCGTCTTCTGGACGCTTCAGGCCGCCCTTGGCGATGCCTTTCTGGATCAGGTCGATACCTTTGTCGAACTGGTCCATCGTCACGAAGGCGTAGCCCAGGTTGATCAAGCCCGTGCCATCCTTGCTCTTCATGGCCGACGCTTCGCCGCTGGCGATGTTTTTCGCATCGTCGGCGGCAGCCTTGGCGGCCTGGTCGCGCAGTTTCTTGTGCTTGGCGGCATTCGCGCCCGTGCCCAGCACGCCTTTGGCAAAGCCGGCGTCGAGGACTTTTTTCGCTTCCGTCGGGAAAGCATTGACCAGGGCGATTTCAGCCATGTCGCTGTAATCTTGCGGCGGCATGGTGTCGACAGCCTTGAATTGCAGGCGCAGCACGTCCAGCGCGAAGCGGTCCGAATAGCCGGCCTTGCCTTGCAAACGGCCCAGCAGGTCGCTCCAGTAGTCGTCCGACGGGTAGTAACGCACCAGGTTTTCCATGGCGACGAGGTAGGTGGCCGGGTCCTTGCTCTTCGAACCCGTGTTGGCCAGCAATTGCAGCTCTTCGATGGTCGGCGTCTTGCCCGCTTGCTGCTTGGCCGTCAGGTCGGCCATCAGTTCCTGCTTGGCGCGCGCGAAATCGTTGCTGAAGTAGTAGGCGCGGATGATGTACGGGCGCACGGTGGCCACGTCGCCAGTTTCTGTCTGGTAACGGGTGAACCACTTGATGGCGTTCGGATAATCCTTGGCGTTGTAGTGGTAATTCGCCAGGGCCTGGATGAAGTCGCCTTGCGATTTCTTGTCCAGCTTGCCCGATTCGATCACCGCTTCCAGCGCCGTCATGGCCATGGGCGCATTGTTGGTGGTCGAGGCCAGCGCCACGCGCAGGCGGTTCAGCACGAACAATTCGTAGGGCGTCAGGGCGGGAATGGCGGCTGCCTGGTCGATGCGGCTTTGCACGTCGGCGTAGTTTTTCGCATCCATCGAGGCCTTCACGGCGGTCGGATCGAGCAGCTTGAACACTTCAGGGCGCACCGATTCGGCTGGAGCGGCAGCGGCGGCGGCCGGCTTGGCATCCTGCGCGTGCGACAGGGATGGCAGTACATTCAGGCCGATGGCGGCCAGGAGCAGGCTAAGACGGGCAAGACGGAATTGGGACATGGGTTATCCTTCAATCAATAACAAAAATACGCACCTGCACTGGCAGCCGCAACGTCGTGCAGTGGCATTGCCAGAGGGGCAAGGAAGCTCGAAAAAAACACATTTCAGCCGTTCTGCCTGCATAAGTCAAACAGAAGCGGCATGATACTAAACGGCTATTGTTACATAAACGGCTGAGCGGGTGCGGCAAACGTGCGCGCCAGGGCTTGCCCATTGGCATCGAACAGCAGACAGCGCTGCGGCGGCAGATGCAGGCGCATGGCGTCGCCCATCTGGCGCAAGCCATCCTCGGCCGCCAGCTTGACGGCCAGCATCTCCGTCACGCCCGGCATGCCGGCGTAAACGATGGCCACGTCGCCCAGGTATTCGACATGGCTGACACTGGCTTCGATCACGTTGTCGTTCGCCGTCTCCCTGTCCTGCAGCGAGACGTGCTCGGCGCGCACGCCCAGGGTCAGCGGGTCGCCCGGCGCCACGCTCTCGCCCTGCGCGTCAACGTCGATCACGGCGCCGCCGGGCAGGCGCACGGCCACCGCGCCTGGGCTTGCCGCGACGGCCACGCAAGCGATGAAGTTCATCTTTGGCGCGCCGAGGAAGCCGGCCACGAACAGGTTGCCGGGATTGTTGTACAGCGCGTGCGGACTGCCCACCTGCTCGATGCGCCCGCCGTTGAAGACGACGATGCGCTCGCCCAGTGTCATGGCCTCGACCTGGTCGTGCGTGACGTAGATCATGGTCGTCTTCAATTCCTGGTGCAGGCGCGAGATTTCCACGCGCATCTGCACGCGCAGCGAGGCGTCGAGGTTCGACAGCGGTTCGTCGAACAGGAACACCTGTGGCTTGCGCACGATGGCGCGGCCGATGGCCACGCGCTGGCGCTGGCCGCCCGACAGGTCCTTGGGTTTGCGCTTGAGCAAAGGCGTGATCTGCAGGAT
The DNA here is from genome assembly GCF_009208735.1 of Janthinobacterium rivuli. Lineage (GTDB taxonomy): Bacteria > Pseudomonadota > Gammaproteobacteria > Burkholderiales > Burkholderiaceae_D > Janthinobacterium. The sequence goes on from NZ_WFLJ01000018.1 coordinate 153,025, forward strand.
CTCGGCCGCGCGTTCGACGGCGGCGCGCACCTCGGCCTTCTTGTGCCCGGCCAGCGAGAGGGCGAAGGCCATGTTCTCGAACACCGTCATGTGCGGGTACAGGGCGTAGCTCTGGAAGACCATGGCCAGGCCACGCTCGGCCGGCGCGATATCGTTGGCCAGCTTGCCGCCGATATGCAGCTCGCCGTCCGTGATGTCTTCCAGGCCCGCGATCATGCGCAGCAGGGTCGATTTGCCGCAGCCGGACGGCCCCACGAAGACGACGAATTCGCCGTCGCGGATATCGAGGTCGATGCCGTGGATGACCGGGTGCTTGTCGTCGTACAGCTTGACGATATTCTTTAATGCGATGTGTGCCATGGACTGTGCGATTCCTAGCTGGCGCTGGCCGGCGCGGACGTGGCGCCGGCGTCAGCCTGGTCGGAGGGGGCCTTTGGTCCGATGCGCATGAAGCGCGACAGGATCAATACGGGCACGGCCGACACCAGCACCCACAGGAAAAAGGTCTTGTAGCCGAGCGCCGTCTGGATGTCGCCGCTGATCATCTTGAACAGCACGAAGCCCAGCTGCATCACGCCGGTGGCGAACGCATAGTGGGCCGTCTGGTACTTGCCGACGGAGACCACCTGCATCATGAACAGGATCAGGCCGACGAAGCCGAAGCCATAGCCGAACATCTCCACGCTGAGCGCGGCCGTGATCAGGGTCAGGTCGGTCGGCATGCTGTGGCTCAGGTAGTAGAACACCAGGTTCGGCAGATTCATGGCGAGGATCAGGAAGAACATGGCGCGCTTGAGGCCCAGCCAGGAGGTGAAGTAGCCGCCGCCGATGCTGCCCAGCAGGAAAGCCACGGTGCCGGCCGTGCCATACACGGCGCCCACTTCCGTCGTCGACAGGCCCAGGCCGCCCAGTTCGCGCGCTTCGCGCAGGAACAGCGGGCCGATGGTCTGCACTTGCGCCTCGCCCGCGCGGAACAGGATGATGAAGGCGATCATGCCCCAGATGCCGGGCTTTTTCAGGAAGTCCACCAGCACGTCCCACAGGGTGCGGCTGATGCCGGCCACGCTCTTGTCGGCCACGGCCGCGTTGCGCACCTGCGGCAGCGCCCACAGGTGGTAGGCGGCCAGCGACAGCATCATGGCGCCGATGATCAGGAAGATCACCGACCATGCTGGCTTGATGCCGATTTTTTTCTCCAGGTAGCCGGCCAGGATCACCAGGCCGCCCAGCGAGATGAATTTGCCCGCGTTGAAGAAGGCGCCTTGCCAGCCCGCGTAGGCGGCCTGCTGCTTGTCGGACAGGCTGGCGATGTACAGGCCGTCGCAGACGATGTCGTGCGTCGACGAGGCCAGCGCGGCGACGAACAGCACGGCGATGCAGGCGGCGAACCACAGCGGCGTTTGCAGGGCCAGCGCGATCAGGCCCAGGCTCAGGCCACCGGCGAACTGGAACAGCACCACCATGGTTTTCTTGCTCGACGCCAGTTCCAGGAAGGGGCTCCACAGCGACTTGAAGACCCAGGCAAAGCCGATCAGGCCCGTCCAGCGGGCGATCTGGTCGTTCGGCACGCCCATGCTCTTGAACATCAGGCCGGCCACCAGGGCCACGGCGTAGAACGGCAAGCCCTGGGCGAAGTACAAGGTGGGCACCCAGGAAATCGGGCTGCGGACTTTCTTGCTGATGCTGATGCGCTGGTCGTGCATGGAGGCTTCCTTATCGAGAGACGTTTTCATTTGACTGCGCCATCCATGCCGCGCATGAAGAAGCGTTGGGTAAACAGGAAGGCGAGCAGGGTCGGCACGATGGTGATCAGGGTGCCGGCGGCGATCACGCGCGTGCTGCTGCCGAAGGTGCCGCGCAAATACAGCACGCCGACCGACAGGGGGAATTCATCGGGTTTGCTCATGACGATGGAGGGCCAGATGTATTCATTCCACGATTCGACGGCCGTCAGGATGCCGACGGTGGCCAGCCAGGGCGTGATCAGCGGCAGCATGATGCGGCTGAAGATGACCCACTCGGAGGCGCCATCGACACGCGCCGCGTCGATCAGGTCTTGCGGCACTTCCTCGAACGCCTGCTTGAGCAGCAAGATGGCCACCGCCGTCACCACGTTGGGCAGGATCACGCCCGTGTAGGTGTCGACCAGGCTCATTTGCGTGATGGTGATGAAGTTGACGAGGAAGTTGACCTCGGACGGCAGCACCAGGGTGGCCAGGATCAGGCCGAACACGAGTTTGCGGCCGCGGAATTTCAGGCGCGCCAGCGGATACGCGGCCAGTGAGCACAGCAGCAGTTTCCAGAACACGGTAAACACGGCGATCAGCACGGAGTTCTTGAAGAACGACCAGATCGGGATGGCCTGGAACACTTCGATGAAGTTGTCGAAGGACGGCGCCTTCGGCCAGAAGGTGGGCGGGAAGGCGAAGATATTGCCTTGCGTGGAAATGGCCGTCACCAGGGTCCACCAGAACGGGAAGACGCAGACGACGGCGATCGCGCACAGCACGGCGTAGTGGCCCAGTATGTGCAGGCGCGTTTTCAGGGGGCGGGAGCGGCTTGCCATGGTCAGCGGTGCTTCGGTTTGAGATAGCGCAGGCATAGCAGGGCGATGCCGATGCAGAACAGCGAGACGACGAAGCTGGCCGCCAGCGCGCGCGGCAGTTTCAGGTGCTTGAGGCCCTGGTCATAGGCGTAGTACAGCGCCGTGAAGGTGGAATTCATCGGCCCGCCCTGCGTCAGCACGTCGACTTCCTGGTACGCCTTCAGGGCCGCCAGCACGGACAGGATGGAGCACAGCATGATGGTCGGGCGCAGCATGGGCACGGTGATCTTCCAGAAGCGCTGCCAGCGGTTGGCGCCATCGAGCATGGCCGCTTCCTGCATGTCCGACGGGATAGCCTGCAGGGCCGCCAGGTACATCACCATGTACCAGCCCAGGCCGCGCCACAGGGTGACGAACATGACGGCAAACAGGGCCAGGCTGTCGTTCGTCAGCCAGCCCACGGGCGCGTTCACCAGTTGCAGGGTCTGCATCACGTAATTGAGCGCGCCCTGTTCGTGGAACATGAAGCCCCACATGATGCCGACCACGGAGACGGTGGTCACCACGGGCACGTAGAAGGCGGCGCGGAACAGACGGATGCCGGGCAGGCGGTTGTTGACCAGCACGGCCAGGGTGATGGCACCCACCTGCACGAAGGGCACCATCAGCAGGAACAGCAGCGAGTTTTTCAGGCCCGAGACGAACATCTCGTTGTTGAAGATGTAGCGGAAGTTATCGAGGCCGACGAAGCGCGTCTCGCGTATCAGGCTGTAATCGGTGAAGGCCAGCACGGAGCCGTAGCCGACGGGCCAGAAGGAAAAGGCGGCCAGCAGCAGCAGGGCGGGGGCGAGGAACAGCCAGGCTTGCACGGTATGGCGGTGGGCGAGTTTCATCATGTCCTCAGTGGCGCGGCAGGGTGGCCAGCTTGCGGTTCCAGATGGCGACGGCCTGGTCCAGCGCCTGCTTCACGTCCTGCTTGCCCGTCACGCCCGCCTCGACGGCTTTCACCAGCGAGCGGCGCAGCTCGTCGTAGTCGTCGATGCCGGCCACGTACAGGGTGCGCGAGTGGCCCATCGACAGGGCACCGGCGGCCACCGCCTTTTCGGCCGCGCCCGCGTTGGCCGGCGTGGACAGGAAGAACGGGTCGGCCGCCGCCTTGATCGTGGTGGGAAAGACGCTGGCCTGCCTGGCGAAGGCCAGCTGGTTTTCATCGTTCGTCAGGAAGCGCGCGAACTTGCCGACCGATGGCAGCTGGCGCGCCGGCACGCCTTGCGGAATGGCGAAGTGCACCAGCCAGCCGCCATCGGCGATACCGGTCGGTCCCAGCGGCGCGGGCGCCACGTCGGTGATGGCGTAGATGTCCTTCGCGTCGCCGCGGATGCGCTGCATGGCCGTCGGCGGCGCCAGCAGCATGCCCAGGCGCCCGCCCTTGTAGGCGTCGATCACGGCGGGGAAGTTATCCTCGGCGAACAGGCTTTCCTTCAGCAGGCCGCCGACCCTGTAGGTGTCGGCCAGCTTTTGCACCAGCGCCACGTGCTGCGGCGAATTGAAGACGGCGCGGTTGTCGGTGATGACGGCGAGGCCCTGCTGCATGAACAGGCCATCGATTTTCGACAGGGCGGGGGCGATGCCGGCCTTGCCCGTGCGTTGCGCGATCTGGCGCGCGAACGCCAGCTGTTCATCGAGGCTGGCGGGGCCGCGCGTGAGGCCCGCCTGTTTGAAGATGTCGGTATTGAAGGCGATCACCGCGACATTGCTGTACATGGGGAAACCATAGGTTTTTCCCTTGAAGCGCAAGTCGTCCAGGGCGCTGGGAATGTAGCTGGCGCGCGCTTGCGCGATCAGGCCATCGACGGGCGTGAGCAAGCCGTCGCGCGCGAATTCGTCGGCCCAGGGCACGTTCAGGCTGACCAGCGCGGGCGGCGTGCCGGCCACGATGCGCGTGACCAGCTTGGTCTGGATGACGTCCCACGGGAAGTCGATCCATTCGATCTTGACGTCGGGATTCTGCGCCTCATAGCGCGCCACCACCGCATTGAAATACGGCGTGAACTTGGGCTTCATGCTGAAGGTCCAGAATTCGATTTTCTCGGCAGCCCATGCCTGTGGCGCGAGCAGGCCCGCGCAGGCAACAACCGCCAACAGTCTCTTGATCGTCATTTTTATCCTGGAGCGCGAGGCTCCAATGTCCATGAGTCCGCGGCGCGGGTACATGCCCTTGCCGTCGCTTATATGCGTGCTGCTGACGGCAGCCGCGCCCCGTGCCGGGGGCGCAGCTGCCGAAGAGTGCTTAGTTTGTTTTTGTTACCTTGCTCAGGTGACGCGGCGCATCCGGATCCATGCCGCGCGCGGCCGACAGTTTCGCCGCCATCACGTAGAAGGACTGGATGGCGACGATCGGGTCGAGGTCCGGCGTGGCCGCCACGGGCAGGGTCAGGTCGCGCTCGGCCACGTCGGCGGGGGCCGCCAGCAAGACCTTGGCGCCGCGCCCGCGCATTTCCGTGGCCAGTTGCAGCAGGCCGGCCTGGGTCGGGCCGCGCGTGGCGAAAATGAGCAGCGGGTAGCCGTCTTCGATCAGCGCCATCGGGCCATGCTTGATTTCGGCGCCGCTGAAGGCTTCCGCCTGCAGGGCCGAGGTTTCCTTGAATTTCAGCGCCGCTTCCAGCGCCACGGGGAAGCTGATGCCGCGCCCCACGACCATGATGTTGCGGGCCGGCGCCAGCACGTCGATGGCGGGCGACCAGTCGACGCGGGTCGCTTCGAGCAGCGCTTCGGGCAGCGCTTCCAGGCCCGCCTGCAGCTCGGGGTCGTTCTGCCACTGGGCCACCATGCGCGCGCCGGCGACCAGGCTGGTGATGAAGCTCTTGGTGGCGGCGACGCTTTGCTCCTTGCCGGCGCGCAGGGGCATGGCCCATTCGGCGGCGTGCGCCAGCGGCGAATCGATGTCGTTGACGAGGGCCACGGTGGTGGCGCCGCCGTCGCGGAAGTAGCGGATCGGCTCGACCACGTCCGGGCTCTGGCCCGATTGCGAGATCGAGATGGCCAGCGTGTCGCGCGTCACCAGCGGCGACTTGTTCAAGGTCACCAGCGACATCGGCAGGGAGGCGACGACGCGGCCCAGGCGCGCCATGATCAGGTAGGCGACGTAGTTGCAGGCGTGGTCGGAGCTGCCGCGCGCGATGGTCAGCGCGGTCGAGAACGAGGTGCTCCTCAATTTGCGGCCCAGTTCCGCGTAGCGTTCCGTGTCGCTGGCCAGTTGCAGGGCGACGCATTCGGCGGCGGAAATGGCTTCTTTAAGCATCATTGAGGTCACAGATTTCTCCTTCTATATACACAGCTTTGAGTTTGAGATCGCGATCGAGTACCACCAGATCGGCGTAAGTACCGGGGGCCAGCCGGCCGCGTTCTTCCAGGCCCAGGTAATCGGCGGCGTTCGTCGACACGCGCTTGGACGCGTCGGCCAGGTCCAGTCCCAGTCCCACCAGGTTGCGCAGCGCCTGGTCCAGGGTCAGGGTGCTGCCCGCCAGGGTGCCGTCGGGCAGGCGCACGCCGCCCATGCATTTCTGCACGGCGTGGCGGCCCAGCATGTATTCGCCGTCCGGCATGCCGGTGGCGGCGGTGGAATCGGTGACGCAGTACAGGCGCGGGATGGCGCGCAGGGCCACCTTGATGGCGCCCGGATGCACGTGCAGCAGGTCCGGTATCAGTTCGGCGTATTCGGCGTGCGCCAGGGCGGCGCCGACCATGCCAGGTTCGCGGTGATGCAAGCCGCTCATGGCGTTGAACAAATGCGTGAAACCCATGGCGCCGTGTTCCAGCGCGGCCACGCCGTCTTCATAGGAACCGAGCGTGTGGCCGATCTGCACGCGCACGCCGGCGTCGGCCAGGGCGCGCACCAGGTCCAGGTGGCCGGCGATTTCCGGCGCCACGGTGATGACGCGCAGCCTGGCCAGCGTTTGCAGGCGCTCGATTTCGGCCAGGGTGGCGGCGCGCGCGTAGTTCGGCTGCGCCCCCAGCTTGCCGGAATTGATGTACGGGCCTTCCAGGTGGGCGCCCAGCACGCGCGCCGTGTTCGGGCGGCGATTGTTGGCGGCGATGCCGATGGCCGTCAAGGCCATGTCGATGTCTTCCGGCGGCGCCGTCATGGTGGTGGCCAGCAGGCTGGTGGTGCCGTGGCGCGCGTGGATGGCCGCGATGGTGTAGACGGCTTCGCCGCCTTCCATGATGTCCTTGCCGGCGCCGCCATGCACGTGCAGGTCGATGAAGCCGGGCAGGATGTAATCGTCGCCGTTGCCGGAAGGGTGGCTGGAACTGCCCTCGATGCTGTCGATTCTTTCGCCGAAGGCGATGGCGCCGTGGATCCAGCCGCCGGGGGTAAGGATATTGCCTTTGATAGTGCTGCTCATCTGCGCGACTCCGCTACGAATTCATAATAATCACTGCGGCAATACGAGTGGGTCAGTTCCACCGCCGCGCCGTTGTCGAGATAACTGACACGGGTGATGTGCAGCATGGCTTCACCCGTCTTGATATTGGCCAGCTTGGCCTGTTCCGCCGTGGCGTTGACGGCGCGGATATGCTGCAGCGCGCGCATCGGGATGGTGCCGCGCGACTCCAGGTAGCCGTACAGCGAATCGGTCACCTGCTGCGGGTCCGGCATGTACAGCGCGGGGATGGTGGTCGTTTCGATCGCCATCACCACTTCGTCGGCCGTGCGCAGGCGGCGCAGGCGCGCCACCGGCATGTGCGGCGACAGTCCCAGCGACAGCAGTTCCAGCGGCGCGGCCGAGCCGATGTCGCGCTGCAGCCAGCGCGAGCCGGCCGTGAAGCCCCGCTGGCGCAATTCTTCCGAAAAGCTCGTCAGGCGCGACAGCGGCTGTTCCAGCTTGGGCGTGATGTAGGTGCCCGAGCCGCGCTTGCGCGTCAGCATGCCGCGGTCGCACAGCATGTCGATGGCCTTGCGCGCCGTGACGCGCGAAATCTCGAGGATGTCCGACAGCACGCGCTCGGAAGGCAAGGCCTGGTTGGCGCGCCAGTCGCCGCTGGCGATACCGTCCGACAGCATGTTCGCCAGCTGCATGTAGAGCGGCGTGTCGCTGGCCGGATCGGGTTTGAAGGCGGACAGTTTGGCCAGCATGGTCATTGCTCCTGCAAGTGCTTGCGTATCAGGCGCAGGCCGCCTGCGGCCGAGTCGCCCTGTGCCGGCACGACCAGTTGCAACAGTGCCGCCGGCAGATAGCTCGACAAGGGCGCCGCCAGGCCGCCGCACAGGGCCACGGGCAGGGTGCCGGCCGGGTCGAGCGCTTTGGCGATGAGGGCGATCTGTTGGCCCGCGTCCATCAGGATGGTGCGCGCCACGGCATTGCTGGCCGCGTGCTCGAGCACCAGCCGCGCCAGTTGCGCGAAGTTGGTCTGGCTGGCGGCGGCCAGCCACACCTGCATGGCGTCGCGCTGGCCGCCGCAGGCGTCGATGAGGGCCGTGGCGAAGGCGCTGCCGGGCACGCGCCCGTCGACCACCTGCTGCGCGTGGTTGATGGCGCGCATGCCGATCCAGGCGCCGCCGGCCTCGTCGCCGGAGGGGAAGCCCCAGCCGCCCACTTCGTGGCGGCTGCCGTCCGCGTGCAGCACTTCGCCCACGCTGCCGGTACCGATGGCAACGATGGCGCCCGGCTGGCCAGCATGCGCGCCCAGCAGGGTGGTCAGGGCGTCCGATTCGAGCGCCACCAAGGCATAGCCGGGATTGTGTTCGATGAAGCTGGCGGCCCACTGCTTGTTGTGCACGCCGGCCAGGCCAAGGCCGATGGCCATGCGCTGCAGCGGCGGCTGTTCCAGGCCGGCGGCGCGGAAGGCCAGCGTGACGGCATGCGCCACGGACGTCCAGGCCCGTTCGATGCCCAGTCCCAGGCCGGATGGGCCGCTTTGTCCCTGCGCCAGTTCCTGGCCATCGGGGCGCGCCAGGCGTACGCGGGTACCGCTGCCCCCGCCGTCGACGCCGATTATGTATTCGATCATGTTGTGCAGTCCCGCGTTTGGTTGATTGCGCCTGTCTCGGTTCTTTTATTTGTCGGGCGGCGAAAAAGCTGAAGGCACTATATTGTCGCCCCGATGGCTTGTCAACAGGTATTTAAGTGGTATTAACAAATGCGTTGCGCGCTGGCGCGCCATGCCCGAGCGTATGATTGCAAGTGATTGTTAATAAAGGAGTTTTTGTGTATCGTGAATGGTATTGAAATTGGCCTTGTTTAATGCCAATTTTTCGCGAGTGGTCTGCGCCGCGCGCGGTAGTGTTGCTTCCGCGCATGCTTGGCAAGGGGCGCCATGAAGAGTAAAGTCCGCCTTTTACATCTGAGTTGGAAGAGCATGATGAACGACAAGGCAGCAAAGAGCGAGTACTGGGACGACTGGCAGCAAGAGGCGCTGGCCGCTGGCGTGTCGGCGCCGCTGGCTGCGCTGGGCATGGAAATGATGCGCACGCACCGCAAGAACCGCTGGCCGAAGGATTTCCTGGGCCGCGAAAGCGATGGCCCGGTCATGATCGAAATGTGCCTGGAAGACGAGGCGGAAACGGAATTGTTCTTTATCGAGAACCTGTATCCCTACGATGCGGCGCTGATCGAAAAGACGCGCCGCCGTCTTTGCCTGCACTGATCGTGCGCTGATGCGTGACTGGAGCGGCCGCCTTGCGCGGCCGTTTTCACGTCAGCTACTGAACTTTTCGCTGCTGGCCCCCACGCGCACGCGCAGGCTCAGCAGCACGATGGCGACCAGCAGCAGCGACTGCGTGCTCGGTTCGTACGGCGCGGGCGCGCGCAGGCTGGCCTGCGGTGACTGGAAACTGGCCAGGCGCATAGCCAGGGTGGCGGGCGCCGCCGGGTAGGTGGCCGCCCGCATCGGTGGCGTGCCCGCCGCATGCGCGGTGCCAGCGGCCCAGAGCGACAGGGCCGCGCCCAGCAAGATCATCTTTCTCATCATATTGTCTGTTTCCGCCGAGGGCTGTACGTCGATGACACATGGCCCTGCCGTATGCCGGCCCATGTCCTGTCCCCAGTGTGTATGCTTGCCTTCAGTGCTGCTCTTGCGGCGCTGAAATGATATCTTTTTATAAATTGCGTGTATTAAAACATAATAAATTGAAAATGCATACGTCTTTTTGCAAATAAGCGCATGCGCAGTCTGTGCTAGCCGGGCGGGATCTATTGCACGGGGGAAAATGACGTGGCATTTTCATGGGGGAGTGTCATAATGGCCCAGGCATTTCCGCCCAGGTATGGAGTAGATGATGAGCAAGGCACAGGACAGCAAGAAAGAAGCCAAGAAGGAACCGGCCAAGACCATGAAGGAAAAGAAGGAAGCCAAGAAGGTCAAGAAAGAAGAGCGCAAGCGCTGATCATGCCTCTGCGCCGTTCCTTGACGCGCCCGTGGCGTGCGCCGGCCCTGCTGGCGGCGTTCGCCCTGCTCGTCTTCGGTGCACCCGTGTCCGGCGTGCTGGCGCAGCAGAAGCCGCCGCCGTCCACGTTCGGGCAAGTGGTGGGCAATGCCGTGCTGTGCATCGACCAGATCGACAACAAGGCCTTCTATGCCTATCTGCTGACGGCTTTCGGCCCCGCCTACAAGCATGAAGGGGGCGCCTACTGGTTCCGCACGGATGCCACCTTGTGGGGCGCGCCGATTACCGACGTCATCGTCAGCGATGACACCAGTCCCCTCGTCTTCATGGGCGTGGTGGCGGATTCGACGCCGGAAAAGCTGGAACCGGCCATCCGCGGCGCCTCGGGCCTGCGCTTCAATAAGCTCGACAATTCCGCCTTTCCCGTCCGCGGTTCCGTGCCTGGCAGTAAAATCGTCTACTTCCGCAGCAAGGCGAAAGTCTATTGCGCCAAATACAAACCGTTGCCGCCCGCCCGCACCCGATGAAGGGTTCGGCTTGCCGCTGCGCATTTTGATCGTTTCATCCGCAGGGTCTCCATGTACACGCATTATTTCCAGCTCAAGCAATCGCCGTTCTCGATCGCCCCCGATCCGCGCTACCTGTTCATGAGCGAACGCCACCGCGAAGCGCTGGCGCACCTGCTGTATGGCGTGGGCAGCGGCGGCGGCTTCGTGCTGCTGACGGGAGAAATCGGCGCCGGCAAGACCACCGTGTGCCGCTGCTTCATGGAACAGATTCCGGAAAATTGCCAGCTCGCCTACATCTTCAATCCGAAATTGTCCGTCGAGGAATTGCTGCTGTCGATCTGCGAGGAATTCCGCATCGCCCTGGCGCCCGGTGTGGCCAGCGTGAAAGGCTATGTCGACGCCATCAATGCGCACTTGCTGGCCAGCCACGCGCAGGGCAAGAACAATGTGCTGATCATCGACGAAGCGCAAAACCTGTCCGCCGCCGTGCTGGAGCAGTTGCGCCTGTTGACGAACCTGGAAACGAGCGAACGCAAGTTGCTGCAGATCATACTCATCGGCCAGCCGGAATTGCGCGCCATGCTGGCCCGGCCGGAACTGGAGCAACTGGCGCAACGCGTGATCGCCCGTTATCACCTGGGTTCGCTGTCGGCGGACGAGACGGCCAGCTATATCCGTCACCGCCTGGCCGTGGCGGGCAGCACGGCGCAGACGCCGTTCGCGCCCCGTTTGATGGCGCAAATTCACGCCATGAGCCACGGCGTGCCGCGCCGCATCAACCTGCTGTGCGATCGCGCGCTGCTGGGCGCTTACGTGGAAAACCAGCCGCAGGTGACGCGCCAGATACTGCGCCGCGCCGCCGAGGAAGTGTTTGCGGAAGAGGGGAGGCCGGCGGCAGGACGGGGTCTGCGCTGGCCGCACGTGGCGGGCGGGGTGCTGGCCGGCGCCGTGGTCACGGCCGCGTTGGCCTGGCATTTCATGCCGCGCCCTTCCGCTGTGCCCGCTGTACCGGCCGTGGCCGCTTCGCAGCCGGCCGCGTCCGCCGTGGTGGCGGCCGCCGCATCCGTGCCCGCGCCGGCCAGCCTGCCGGACCGCAACGCCGTGCTGCGCCAGCTGGCCAGCCTGTGGGGCGAGCAGTTGCCGGCCGGTGACGCTTGCCAGGCCGGCGCCCGCGCCGGCTTGCGCTGCCTGCACAGCCGGGGCGGCATCGCCGAGCTGCGCGTGCTGGACCGTCCCGCCATGCTGGCCTTGCGCGATGCGGATGGGAATGAACAGCTGGCGCTGTTGACGCGCGTGCAGGACGAGAACGCCACCTTGATGCTGGACGGCAAGCAGCAAAGCTTGCCGCTGGCCCAGCTGGCGCAGCACAGCGATGGCAGTTTCACCACCTTCTGGCGCGCCCCGCGCGGCTGGCGCGACGAAGTGCCGCTGGGCGCCCGCGGCGCCGACGTGGACTGGCTGGGGCAGCGCCTGGCGCAACAGCAGGGCTTGCCTGCACCGGTCGCCAATCAGCCGCTCGACGCCGAGATGCAAGGCCTGCTGCGCGCTTTCCAGCAGCGCCAGAACCTGCGGGCCGATGGCCTGGCGGGCCCGAAAACATTCATACGCCTGATGCAACTGGGTGACAATTCGGAGCCGCGCCTGAGCAGCGCAGCTCCTGCCGTGGCGGCGCCCGCCGCGACGGCGATGGTGGTGGGGAAATAAGATGTCCTACATACTTGAAGCACTGAAAAAATCGCAAGCGGAGCGCCAACTGGGCGAGTTGCCGTCGATCCACGCACCGCAAGTGCAGCTGCACGATGCCGCCGCATCCGGCGCGGCGCGGCGCGCGCCCGTCTGGCTGGCGCTGGGCGGCGTGACCGTGGCCGTGGCTGCCGCGTTGCTGCTGTGGCAGCCCTGGCAGGCGGCAGCCACGCCTGCGCCTGCTGTTGCCCCTGCCGTCGTGCTGGCCCAGGCCGTGCCCGCGCCGATGCCGATGCCAGCGCTGGCGCCGGCGCCAGCGCTGGCATCGGCATCGGCGCG
>NZ_WFLJ01000019.1 GCF_009208735.1 Janthinobacterium rivuli
CGGTGCCGGGGCGGCGACCGCCTCGGCAGCCGCTTCGGCGGCGTCGGCCACGGCCTTCAAGGCTGGCTTGGCGCGGGTTTTCTTGGCGGCAGGCGCAGCATCGGCGGCGACGGCAACGGGCGCGTCAGCAGCCACGTCGGCTTTCGTGCGGCGCTTCGGCTTGGCGGCGACGCTGTCGCCGGCAGCGGCGGCAGCGGCCGTATCGGCTTCGATCTGAGCCTTGGTACGGCGCTTGGGCTTGGCAACGATGGCTTCGTCGCTGGCGGTTACTGTCTCGGGTGTGTTCGGATTATTCATTCTTCGTTTCTTGGCTGTGCTGACCTGGCGCAGCGTCAACCGTTAGTTCTGGCGCAGGGTCGTGAGTGTAGGCTTCGTCCGTGGGCGAAGCATCGGGGCCGGCATCAAGGCTTGCTGTCACATCTACATCTGTCACAGCCGTATTGCTACCTGCACCAAGCTGGGGGACAAGCTCATTGCTTGCCTTGTCAAAATTTTCTTGCAGGGCCGCTTCCAGGGCTTCGAGCCCATTGCCCTGCATTTCGCTGATTTGCTGCAACGGCGGCAGCTGGGACAGCGAATGCAAACCCAGGTCATCCAAAAACTGCTTGGTGGTGGCCAGCAAGGCCGGCCGTCCCACCACGTCGCGGTAACCGATGGCATCAACCCAGCCACGATCTTCCAGCATCTTGATCGTCTGCGAATTGACGGCAACGCCGCGAATCTCCTCGATATCGCCGCGCGTCACCGGCTGGCGGTAGGCGATGATGGCCAGGGTTTCCAGGGTCGCCCGCGAATACTTGGGCGGCCGCTCGGGCGTCAAACGGTCCAGATACATCTTCATTTCCGGGCGGCTTTGAAAACGCCAGCCCGAGGCCAGGCTAACGATCTCGATGCCGCGCCCTTCCCACTCTTGCCGCAACTCTTCCAGCAATTGCTTGATCGTGTCGGCGCCGACGCCGACGCCGCGCACGCGACCGTTCTCGTCCGCATCGACGAACAGCTTTTTCAGGCTGTGGATCGTCAGCGACTCACGAGCGCACAGCAACGCGGTTTCGAGGACTTTTTTAGCCTCAATTGTATTCATAGCAATTCTGTGCGGATGTGTGTTGCAATTCGTGTGCAGAGAAAGAAATCAAAACGTTCATTTCAACGTAACGGGTGGCAGACATCGATGACGACGCCGTGCTGGGGTTACAAGTTGAGGCTGTTTTCCGACGCCTTGGCCGGTGCGCGCAAAGCGGGACTGATGCGGATGCAGTGAAAGTTCTGCGATCCATGGTGCTGGCCTTAAATAACCAGCAATGAAACGATCTCCGGAGCAGCTGCTTCTCCTGTGGCGGCGGACCAGCCAGACAGGGGAGCGACAGTCGTCGTTTCATCCAACGATGCCAATTGTACCTGATAAAAAGCGGAAAAGCGCAAAACCGGGCAAAACACGCGTTTTACCCGGCCCTGGCGCGACATATCGCCCGCTCCCGCATCACAGGGAGGCGAGTTTCTCCGAGAGGATGGCCGATGCGCCCAGGAAAGCTGGGTACTGCGCCGTGATGACGAAGGTCGGCACTTGCGACACGTAATTGGCGAAGCGGCCCTTGCGCTCGAAGCGGGCGCGGAAGCCGGAGCGGTCGAAACGCGCGCCCAGGCGTGGCACGATGCCGCCGCCGATATAAATGCCGCCCAGCGCGCCCAGGGTGACGGCGACGTTGCCCGCCACGGTGCCGAGCATGCAGCAGAACGCTTCGATGACGTCGTCGCACAGCTGGGATTCGCCGGCCAGCGCGCGGCGCGTGATTTCCGCCGCCGGCAAGTCTTCCGCCGGCACGCCCGCGCGGTCGGCCAGGGCGCGGTAGATCAGTTCCAGGCCATCGCCGGAAATCAGGCGCTCGGCCGAGACGTGCTCGTATTCGCGCCAGGCGAATTGCAGAATGCTCACTTCCACTTCATTGAACGGCGCAAAGCTGACGTGGCCGCCTTCGCTTTGCAGGGCGATCCAGCCGCCGTGCGATGGAATCAGGCCCGACACGCCCAGGCCCGTGCCGGCGCCGATCAGGCCGATGGCCGTGTTCGGACGGGCCGTGCCCGCGCCCACCTGGTGCTTTTGCTCGTTAGACAGCTGCGGCAAGGCGCGCGCCAGGGCCGTGAAATCGTTGACCACGTCCAGGGTCGTGAAACCGCACTCTTCGCGCATGGCGCGGATCGAGAACGACCAGTGATGGTTCGTCATGCTGAGGAAATCGCCGTCGACGGGATTGGCGATGGCGATCACCGCATGGCGCACGGCTTGCCCGCCGGCGGCAACGATGTGCGGCAAGGCCAGGTAGGCTTGCAGGGCGACGGACAGGCTCGGGTAATCGGCACAGGGCAGCACTTCCACCAGGGTGATGTGGCCAGCGGCCACTTCCAGGGCGAAACGGGCATTGGTGCCACCCACGTCGGCCAGCAGGCGCGGTCCATCGGCGAAGGCGGAAGTCGGCAGTACGGGAGAAGACGAAGCGCTCATGATTTTAAATGATGAAGTGGGACGCATGGGACGCCAAGCTTAAAGGATGAATGCGCCCGGAGGCAAGCAAAGTTTGTAGTTTAAGTACATCAAATCAGACCTTTATTGGTAGTTCCACTCCAAATGCAACAGGCGGTGCCGAAATTGCTCAAAAACAATGATTTATAGTAAGCACTCGCACCCATTAGACGCGTGAAAAGCATGCTGCACAGCAGCAGGAATCGCCTTGAAAGCAGAGTATGCCGGAGTTTGCGCAAAGCCGCCCGGGACGCGGCGGCACGCGTGTGGCGCTGCCTTCGCAGCAACCCGGCGATGGTGTTTTCGTATTATTACTACCGGTTTTCAAGGCGGTCTTTCACTGCCCGCCTGGCGCGCCGGAGGCGGCGGAATCAGGAGGGCAAGCCTTCGCCCAGCAGACTGGCGGGCGCCGGCTGGTCCGAGCGGTAGGCGGCATTCCACGCATCGAGGCCGCCATGCAGGGGCTTGGCCCGGTGAAAGCCGTGCTGGTGCAGCAGCTTGGCCACCTGCGCGGCCGTCACGTCGTTGGGACAGCTGCAATACACGATGATGTGGCGGTCCTTGTCCATGGCGATCATGGCCGGCACCGGTTCCTTGCCATTGAAGAACAAGGCGCCCGGTACGGCCGGCTCCAGCGCCTGCGCCGTGGCGCTGCGGGCATCGACCATCAACGGCTCCTCGCCCTGCTCTATGAGTTCAAGCAATTCATCGATGCCGATGCGCTCGATCTGCAAGGCTTGGCGGAAACGCCGGCGTTCAAGGAATTTATACAGCAGGAACAGGCCCAGCAAGGTCGCCAGCATCAGCAAGGCCGTGCTGCCCATGGTGCTGAGCAAGTCGAGCACCTGCTGCACGCTGGCATGGAAAATCACGCCGACGACAATGCCCGTGCCGCTCCACAGCAAGGCGCCCAGGCCCGCGTACAGGAAGAACAAGCCCGGCGGCGTGCCCAGCGCACCCGACATGGGAGCGGCCACGGTATTGAATCCCGGCACGAACTTGGAAACGATCAAGGCTTTCGGGCCCCAGCGCTTGAATTTGTCTTCCGTCTGGCTGACGCAGTAATCGGGCGACAGCGAGATGCGGCACAGCAGCCGCAGGATGCGCTTGCCGAAATGCCGGCCCGCGCGGAACCACGTGAAGTCGCTGATCAGGCAAGCGCCCAGCGCGGCGGCCAGCACCAGCCCCCCATTCATGTCGCCATCGACGGCCAGCGCCCCCGCCACCACGAGGATGGGAAAGGCGGGAATCGGCAAGCCGAGCTGCTCCACCAGCACGATGCCAAAGACAATCAGGACACCGTAATGTTCGAGCAGATAAATGAGGTTGGGCATGGCCGCTATCTTACCGTAAAAAGCCCCCTACAACTGCACGCCCTTCGGTATGGCGCTCAATAGGGTGCGCGTGTACGGATGCACCGGATTGCGGTACAGCTCATCCGAATCGGCCAGCTCCACCACTTGCCCCTTGTGCATCACCATCACCTGGTCGGCGATGTATTTGACGACGGACAAGTCGTGCGAAATGAAGATGTAGGACAGGCCGAATTCATCCTGCAAGTCCTGCAGCAGATTGAGCACCTGCGCCTGCACCGACACGTCGAGCGCCGACACGGATTCGTCGCAGACGAGGATTTCCGGCTGCATGGTCAGGCAGCGGGCAATCGCGATGCGCTGGCGTTGGCCGCCGGAAAACTCGTGCGGATAGCGGTGAAAAGCCTGTTCCGGCAGACCCACCTTGTCCAGCAGCCAGTAAGCCTTGGCAATGCGTTCCTGGTCGGTCGCGCCGATCTTGTGGATGCGCATCGGCTCCAGCAAAATCTGTCCCACCGTGAAGCGGGGATTGAGCGAGGCATACGGATTCTGGAAGATGATCTGGATGCGGCGTTTGTACGGCAGATACTCCTTGTTCGGCATGGCGATCAGGTCCTTGCCGTGGAACATGGCCGTGCCGCCCGTCGCCTGGTGCAGGCGCAGCAGGGTCAAGCCCACCGTCGTCTTGCCGGAACCGGATTCGCCCACCACACCCAGCGTTTTTCCGCGTGGCAAAGTGAACGACACGTCCTTGACGGCCTGGAACTCGCGCTTGCCGAACAAGCCCTCGCGCGTATAAAAGCTTTTACTTAAATTATTGACCACCAGCACGGGCTCGTCGCCCGGCGTATAGCCGCGCGTGCGCTGTTTGACTTCCACGCCGGGGCCGGCCTTGCCTTCCATATAATCGGCGATGACGGGCAGGCGCCACGGACGCTCATCCAGGGACGGACGGCAATGCAGCAGCGCCTTGGTATAACTGTCTTGCGGCGCCTCGAACACCTGGCGCACCTCGCCCGTCTCGCGCACTTCGCCGTGGCGCATGACGATCACCTGGTCGGCGATCTCTCCCACCAGGCCCAGGTCGTGGGTGATGAAGAGCACGGACATCTGATGCTTCTTTTGCAGCGCCGCGATCAGGTCCATGATCTGCTTCTGGATCGTCACGTCCAGCGCCGTCGTCGGTTCGTCGGCGATCAGGAGTTTCGGTTCGCAGGCGATCGCCATGGCGATCATCACGCGCTGCTGCTGGCCGCCCGACATCTGGCTCGGGTAGGCGTCGATCTTGGTGGCCGGATCGGGAATACCCACTTCCTCGAGCAGCGCCAGGGTGCGTGCGCGCGCTTGCTTGCGGTTCATGCCCATGTGCTGGCGCAACACTTCGGCGATCTGGAAACCCACCGTGAAGACGGGGTTCAGGGACGACATCGGCTCCTGAAAGATCATCGAGATATCCTTGCCGCACATGGTGCGCCGCTCGGCGATCGACAGTTGCAGCAGGTCGCGCCCGCCGAAATGGATGGTCGATCCGGGGGCTATGATGGTGTTATCTGGCGGCAACAAGCCCATCACGGCCAGCGAGCTGACGGACTTGCCGCTGCCCGATTCGCCCACCAGCGCCACGGTGCTGTTGCGCGGCACGTTGAACGAGATGCCCTTGACGGCTTCGAACGTGGTCTTCTTGTCCAGGCGGAAGGTGACGCGCAGGTCGCGCACTTCCAACAGGTTATTCTGGTCCATGAGCAACTCCTATTTCACTTTGGGGTCGAGCGCATCGCGCAAGGCATCGGTAAACAGCGAGAACGCCGTCACCAGCACGGCCATCGCCGTGGCGGCGGCCGTCAACTGCCACCATTTGCCCAGGATCAGTTCATTTTGTGCCTCGTTGAGCATGCTGCCCCACGAGACGGTGCCCACCGGCACACCAAAGCCGAGGAAACTCAGGATCACTTCCGCCTTGATGAAGCCCACCACGAGGATCGACATTTGCACCAAGGCCACGTGGCTGACGTTGGGGAAGATGTGCGAGAACATCTTGCGCCAGTGCGAGGCGCCGATGGCGTCGGCCGCCATCACGTATTCGCGCGCCTTGTGCTTGATGTATTCGGCGCGGATCAAGCGGTACGGCCCCGTCCAGCCCGTCAAGCCCAGGATCAGCACGATGGTCAGCACGCCTTTCTGCTGCAGCACGGCCGCCACGGTCAGGATCATCAGGATCGATGGAATCGACGTGAAGATGCTGTAGAACCAGTTGAAGAAGTCGTCGACGATGCCGCCGAAGTAGCCGGACACGGCGCCAAAGAGCGTGCCCAGCACGACGGCCAGCAAGGCCGCCACCAGGCCCACGACGATCGACGTCTCGCCGCCCTTGATGGTTTTCTGCAGGATGTCGTGGCCCCACTTGTCGGCGCCGAACGGCAGTGTCGCCGCCTTGTGCGTGACGAGTTTCTTGGCCTTGCCCATGCCGGCGCGCAAGGCTGTCAAGTCGTCGGCCAGCGGGTCGGTGACGCCGTACATTTCCACGCCAGCCGAAGGGTTACTGCCCATCTGGGCGCGCAGTTCGGCGATATCGTCGGCCAGCGGGTCGAGCACGTTGACGGATGTCGGCGCGCTGCGCTCGTCCGTCAGGGGAATGGCGCCGTCGCCGGCCGCGGCAGCATCCTTGTCGGCGCCGACGAAGGTGGGCGGCGCGTAGCTGACGGCCACTTCATCTTCCCAGTTCGCCGCCACCAGGCCGCTGGCGGAGGCCAGCACCAGCAGGAAAAAGGCGCCGACCACGGCCAGCGATACCATTGCAATCTTGTCGCCGCGCAAACGGCGCCACGCCAGGGCCCACAGGCCGGGCGATGTATGAGGTTTCGACATCGTCTCTTTCTACTTCAGTTGTACGCGAGGATCGACCGCCTGGTACAGCAGGTCGGTGAGCAGGTTGAAGAGCATGGTGGCGGCGGCGACATACACGGTGATCGCCTTGATCACCGGAAAGTCGCTGCGCTCGACGGCCAGGATCACTTCACGCCCGATGCCGGGGATGCCAAAGAAACGTTCCAGCAGGAACGCGCCGATCAGCAGGGCCGGCAAGTTCGACATCACATAGGTGATGATAGGGATGCCGGCGTTGCGCAGCACGTGGACCCACATGATGCGGCCTTCCTTCAAGCCCTTGGCGCGCGCCGTGCGCACGTAATCCTGGTTCGCCTCGTCCAGCACGAAGGTGCGGAACAGGCGCAGGGTCGGCGCGATCGATACGGCCAGGCCGATCAGGATCGGCAAGGTGGAATAGCGCAGCAGGTTTTCCCAGAAACTGTCGCCCCAGCCCTGCACGGGGAACAGGCCCAGTTTATAAGCGAAGCCGTACTGGAAGACGATGATGTAGACGAGGATGGAAATCGACATGCCCACCGTGCAGGCGATCATGACGGCGCGGTCCGTCAGCGAGCCACGCACGAAGGCGATTGCCAGCGCCAGCGCCACGCCAAAAAACGTTTCCAGCACGGTCAGCGGGATCAGCACCATCATCGACGGGCCCAGGCGCGAGGTGATGATGTGCGACACGGACTCGCCGGTCGCCCAGCTCTGGCCGAAATCAAACGTGACGATCTGCTTGATGAAGATCCACAGCTGCACGTAATACGGCTGGTCGACGCCCAGCTGGCGGCGGATGTTGGCGATGCTTTCCGCACTGGACATCTTGCCGGCCAGGATGTAGGCGGGATCGCCGCCCACCCAGTTGAACAGGATAAACACCAGCAGGACGACGCCCAGCATGGTGGGCAGCATCTGCCACAGGCGGCGCAGGATATAAGCAAACATAATGATTCCTTGTCGTATATGGTGTTAAAAGCGGCCGCGCTTATTTTTTAGCCGAGTCAGCCGCAGGCGCCACGGGCGCGCCCGTGCTGTCGATATCCATATACGCCCATTCCTGGAACAGGATCGGGTGCTTCTTGTAGCCTTGCACCGTCTTTTGCGCCAGCATGTTGCGGTAGCGCGCATAGCCGATCAGGGCGCCCGCGTTCACTTCCAGGCGGCGCGCCATCTTGTGGAACAGCTCGTCGCGCTCGGGGCTGGCCGGCATGGCCTGGCTGGCCGCGTACCATTTATCGTACTCGGGGTCCTGGTAGCAGCCGTTGTTGTTCTGGTGCGTGTTCGGGCCGTAGAACAGCTGCATGAAGTTGTCGCCGTCCGGATAGTCGGCCAGCCACGGCGCCGTGCGCGTCTGCATCTTGCACTGCTTTTCCGTTTTTAAAATATCGGAAAAGATCATGCGGTCGTTTTCCATGCGGATGCCCAGCGAGTTGTAGGTCTTGCGCCACATTTCCGCCTGCAGCACGCCATTGGCTTCGTTGCGCGAAGCGTAGCGGATCAGCAGCGGCTTGCCGTCCGGTAAGGTGCGCCAGCCATCGGCGCCCTTCTTGTAGCCAAACTTATCGAGCAATTTATTGGCCAGCACGGGATCATATTGCAGCAGGCTCTTGTAGTGCGGGTCGTAGCCGACGACGCCCGGCGGGATCGGATAGTCGAGGCGCTTGGCCTGGCCATTCCAGATGATGCGAATTTCCTCATCGATATTGTGCGCCATGGCAATGGCACGGCGCAGGGCGATCTTTTCCTTGCTGAAACCACCGAGGGTGGGGTCTTCCATATTCCAGTAGTAGTAGCTGATTTCCGGGTCAAGCAGGCGCGACAGTTGCACGCCCTTTTCCGCCAGTTCCGGGCGCAGCTTGCCGTTGAGCAGCGCTTTCGGCGCCAGCGGGCCGTCGAGCCAGAACACGTCCGTGCCGCCGCTCTGGAAAGACAGCCAGCGCGACTGGTCTTCGATCATCACGGAAATTTCGATGCGGTCGATGGCGGGAATGCGTTTACCCTGCATCTGGCGCACGATGCGCTGGTCGTCCGGGTCGTCGCCGGCCATGAAATTCCACGTCTCGGGCAAGTGCTGCGGATTGCGGTTCAGGACGATGCGGTTGCCGCGCGTCCATTCACCGAGCGTGTAATAACCGGTGCCGACGGGATTCGAGCCCACTTCGCCCTTCACGTCGCCGTATTTTTCCACCACTTCGCGCGCCACGGCGGCCGTCGGCACGTAGGCGAGGATCATGGGGAAATTGAAATCCGTCTTGGTCAGCGTGATGCGCAAGGTGTACGGGTCGAGGATTTCCAGGCCAGCCACCTTCTTGCTGTAGTCGAGCTTGTTCGTCTTGGCCGCGTCCTTCGCCAGATCGTCCAGGCCCACCACCTTGCCCTCGAACAGCCAGCTGTGCGGCGACGCCAGGCGCGGGTCGAACAGCCGCTTCCACGAATACACGTAATCGGCCATCGTCAGTTCGCGGCGCTTGCCGCCGAACGCGGCGTCCGGCGTGTACAGGATGCCTTTCTTCAGGCGGATGGTATAGGTCTTGCCGTCGGCCGACACCTCCGGCATGGCGGCGGCCGCGCCGGGCACCACCTTGACGGGACGCGCCAGGTAATCATAGGTGTACAGGGTGTCGAAGACGGCCTGCGTGATGTGGTTCGAATACAGGTCGCGCGCGGTGGCCGGATCGAAGCCCGTCTCGGCTGCCGGCAAGATATAGCGCAAGGTTTTGACCGGCGTGGCCGCAGGGGCAGGGTTGGCATCCGCAGCAACGGCGGCCAGCGGCAGGGTGGCCAGGCAGGCGAGCAGCGCCACGCGCCGCATCCATGGTGACTTCATGTAATACCCTTCATCTCGATTATCTGTCGCACCGTATTGGTGCGCTTGTACTGGCTTCCCCCTGGGATACAGGATTCCACCGCCAAAACCAGTCCATCCTCGCAAGATCTATGCCTTGTTGTCAGCCATCGAGGCAGCCGTCCCGACTGCCTGAAAAACGCGTAACGATAACGCAGTTCCCCCTTGCCGACCAAGAAAAATCCAAAGTACGCCACGGCGAAGCCGCGCCAGGCGCCATTTTGCTGCGCCGCGTCACGCCAGCTTGTCTTGCATAAAAGAAGCGAGGCACGGCCATCTACGCTGCGGCACAGCATTCGGCGCCGCGACAGGCGCTACGCAGCAAAAGATAGTTTCGCTGGAGAAATCCACCACAAAACGGGGAAGATTTGTTTTAAATCAACATGCCAGGGGGCACGCCGTTGTTTAAATACACAAAGTACAGAGCAGTGTTGACAAAGAGTTTTGCCGATCATTACATTCGATCAATTGAAAAGAGATAAATCATTTCACTTTTCAATATTCTCGGACGTGCTTACCCGCGCGACCGTTCTTGACCTTTTAGCCAACCGCTTTATCAGGAGTCTTGAACATGATTAGAGAAATATGCCTGTCCCGTTCCATCCGTTTGATCTGCGCCAGCGGGCTTGCCGCCGGTTTTCTCAGCCAGCCGGCACTGGCACAGGACGGCGGCGACACCGCCGGCATGCAGCGCGTCGAAGTCACCGGCTCCTCCATCAAGCGCCTCGTCTCGGAAACCGCCACTCCCCTCTCCATCTTCAAGGCCGAAGATTTCGCCAAGCAGGGTTTGACAACGGCGCAGGAAGTGCTCAGCAAGATTCCCTCGAACGCCTCCAGCATGGGCAGCGGCAATGCCGTTGGCGGCAACACCAGCGGCTTGCCCACGGGCGGCCAGGCCAGCGCCGACTTGCGCGGCCTGGGCGGCGACAAGACATTGGTGCTGCTCAATGGCCGGCGCATCGCGAACCACCCGTATGACGGCGCCAGCGTCGACCTGAACATCATCCCGATTGCCGCCCTGGAACGCGTCGAAGTGCTGCGCGACGGCGCCTCGGCCATCTACGGCACGGATGCCATCGGCGGCGTCATCAACTTCATCACCAAGCGTTCGGTCAACGTCACCAACATCACCGCCGAAGCGGTCGCGCCCGAGCACAAGGGCGGCGGCGAACACCGCATCAACCTGTCGACGGGCTTCGGCAAGCTCGACACCGATGGCTACAATATTTTCGGCGTGGTCGACTACCACAAGCAGAATGTGCTGACCTCGCAGGACCGCGCCTTCTCGGCGACGGGCATCATTCCCTCGCGCGGCCTGTCGCTGACCAGCGGCACCACCTTCCCCGGCAATTACTTCGATGCGGCCGCCAACGGCGGCAAGGGCCTGGCCGGCAATCCCTACGCGGCCACGGGCTGCAATCCGCCCCTGTCCGTGGCGGCGGCCAACGGCACCTGCCGCCAAGACTACACGCGCCAGATCGACGACCTGCCGGCGCAGGAGCAGGTGGCCTTCTTCGGCAAGGGCGCCTTCAAGCTCGGTGGCGGCCACCTGGCCACTGTGGAATACTTGCATTCGGAAAACAAGGTCAAGGCACGCACGGCGCCACCACCGCAAACGGGCCTGATCCTGCCCAATACGAGCAAATACTATCCGGGCAATGCGGGCGGCGTGCCGGCCCAGCCTGGCCTGTCGGGCCAGCCGCTGAGCGTCAACTGGCGTCCCGTGGAAGCGGGCCAGCGGCAAATCGATTCCGATGGCAAGGCGGACCGCCTGGTGGTGGCGCTCGAAGGCGAACTGGCCGGCTGGGACTACAAGACGGGCCTGAGCCACGCCATCAGCAAGTCGTCCGAGAAATTTACGGGTGGCTATGTGCAGGATGCCTCGTTCGCCGCCGGCGTGCTGAACGGCATCCTGAACCCGTTCGGCATGCAGGATACGGCCGGCAAGGCTTACCTGGACAGCACCGCCCTGCGCGGCGAAGTGCAGAACGCCAAGGTCACCACGACGGGCTTCGACATCAAGGGTAGCCGCGAGCTGATGCAGCTGGCCGGCGGCCCGCTGGCCATCGCACTGGGTGGCGAGCTGCGGCGCGAAAAGGCGGAATTCAACGTCAACCGCGACATCGCCAGCCAGGCCACCAGTTCCGGCCTGTCCGGCTCGCTATCGAAGAACGGTTCGCGCGACATCGAAGCCGTCTTCGGCGAAGTCAACCTGCCGCTGATCAAGGACTTGGAAGTGCAACTGGCGGCCCGCTTCGACCACTACAGCGATGTCGGCAGCACCACCAATCCCAAGCTGGCCTTGCGCTACCAGGCCAGCAGCGCGCTGGTGCTGCGCGGCTCGGCCAGCACGGGTTTCCGCGCCCCCACCCTGTTTGAAAAGAATGCGCCGCCGTCGAAGAACGATACCAACGATTCCTACGACGACCCCATCCTGTGCCCGGGCGGCGTGCCGCAGCCGGGCGCCAATCCCCTGCGCGATTGCGACTTGCAGCAATTCAAGCTACAAGGCGGCAATGAAAAGCTGAAGCCGGAAAAATCCACCACCTTCGCCTTCGGCCTCGTGCTCGAGCCCGTCAAGGAAGTGACGGTGGCCATCGATTACTGGAACATCCACCTGAAGGACAAGATTTCGTCGCTGCCCGAGCAATCGATCTACGGCAACTACGAAAAATACAAGGCCTTGTTCCTGCGCAATCCCGATGGCTCCCCTTACGCCATCCTGGACTTGAACGACAACCTCGGCGAAGTGAAGACAGACGGCATCGACGTCAGCCTGAATGCCCGCCTGGGGCGCGGCGCCTACGGCGACTTCAGCGTGTCGGTGGACGGCACCTGGACCCACAAGTATGACTACCAGAACGAGCGCGGCGGTGAATTCATCGCCAACGTGGGCCGCTATGCGGACAACAATCCCGTATTCCGCTGGAAACATACGGCCGCGCTGAACTGGCGCATGGGCAACTGGGGCGCCACCGTGTCGCAATCGTTCAAGTCCGGCTACACGGACCAGAACCAGGTGGATCCGCAGTTCCGCCACGATGTGCCGTCGTACAGCCTGCTGAACGTCTCGGGCAGCTATGTGTGGAAAGGCTTGCTGCTGACGGCCGGCGTGAAAAACCTGTTCGACAAGGAACCGCCGTTCTCGAACCAGGGCACCCTGTTCCAGAAAGGCTATGACCCGCGCTACACGGACCCGATCGGGCGCGCCTACTACTTGCGCGGCAGCTATACGTTTTAAGGGAAATTTTCAGGTCAACAGATAAAACAGGCAGCGCGGGCAACAGCTTGCCAGCAACAGAAAAGCGGCGCCATCAGCGATGATGTGCGCCGTTTTATTTTACCCATCTGAGCAAGGCTGACAAGGGTTCCCGATACTTTATTGCTGAAGGATTACAAAAAAAACAGGGAAATGTTGCATTTCGTCCAAAAAGTCCGCACGAAATTGACAATCTGAATGGTGAATGTTTTGATGAGGGCCCGGAAAATTTACAGAATTTTCATTGGTGGATTTTCAAAAAGGCAAATAAATTGTTGGCAAGCAACAAGTTATTTCAAAATAATTGCCGCCTTTATCACAATAACAAGGAATTTCAGATGATGATAGAAAATGTAATGTCGCGGTCGCTGCGCCTGATGTTTGCAGGCGGCATGGCCCTGAGCATGCACGCCGCGTATGCGCAAGAAACAACAGATGGCACCATGCAGCGCGTGGAAGTCACGGGTTCGAGCATCAAGCGCATCGCTTCCGAAGCGTCGCTGCCGGTGCAGTCGTTCAACCAGAAAGACATCAAGAAAACCGGCGTTACCACGGTTACCGATTTCATCCAGCAAATTCCTGCAATGCAGGGCTTCTCCGTGGCCGCCGATTCGGTGGGCGGTGGCGGCGGCGGCGTCACCACGGCCTCGATCCACGATATTGGCTCAGCCTACACGCTGGTGCTGCTGAATGGCCGCCGTCTTGCGCCATCCAATTCGGGCACCACCATCGACTTGAACTCGATTCCACTGGCCGCCATCGAGCGCGTGGAAGTGCTGACGGACGGCGCCTCGGCCCTGTACGGCGCCGACGCCATCGCCGGCGTGGTCAACTTCATCCTGAAAAAAGGCACCTCGCCGCTGGAAATCAATGCCAAGTATTCGCGTCCTGAAGAAAAAGGCGGGGCCAGCAATTCGATTTCGATCAGCAAGGGCTTCGGCGACATCGACGAAGACGGCTACAGCATCTTCGTGTCGGCCAGCCATGACGAACAAAAATCGCTGAAAGCATCGCAACGCAGCTTCGCGAAAAGCGGCATCATCAATTTCAACGATCCGAAGACCGGCAAGGCACTGCAATTCATCAACGGTTCCTCGCGCTCGGCACCAGGCAATGCCACGGTCGATTACAACCGTACCGATGCGAACGGCAAGGTGGTCATCGATCCAGAGACCAACAAGCCCTTCGTCGACAACGTCAATCTGAATCCGTACGCGCTGGCCCATGGCGGCAAATGCGCCGCCAGCAACATGGATTTCTACGGCGACGGCAATTGCTACTTCGATTCGCCATCGACCATCGAAATCAATCCCGAATCGAAGCGCGACTCGCTGTTCAGCTCGGGTACCGTCAAGCTGGGCAAGACCGGCTTCCAGGGCTTCTATGACCTGGCCTATACGGAAGCGCGCATCATCGCCAGCATCGCGCCGTACCCGGCCGATTTCTCCGTCGATGTCGGCTCGCCGCTGTTCAACAAATATCTGGCGCCGAACCTGACGCCTGCGCAACTGGCCAACGCCACGGGCGCCGTCGCCAAATACCGCCTGTCGGAAATGGGCAACCGCGTGTACGACTACGGCACCAAGGCCACCCACATCGTCGCCGGCGTCGATGGCAATGCATTCGGCTGGGACATCAACTCGGCCGTGACGTACTCGAAAAACAAGCAGACGCAGAAATACGTCAGCGGCTTCCCGCTGGCCGACAAATTCGACGCGCAAGTCGCCGCCGGCAATATCGACCCGTTCGCCTACCCTGTGGGTTCCATGCCGGACGCCATGCGTCAGGCACTGATGGGCACGGGTTTCAGCGGCACGTACAACACGCAAACCGTGGAAATGAAGGGCATCGACGGCCGCGCTTCGCGTCCTGTGTTCTCGCTGCCAGGCGGCACCGCCATGCTGGGTGTGGGCGCCGACTACCGCAACACCTCGTACAAGGTGAAGCAGGCCGACGTCGCCAAGCAGGCGCAGATCCTGTTTGACAATGCACAAGTCGACAGTGAATACGCGCGCGACAATGCCGGCGCCTACGCCGAGCTGATGCTGCCGATCTCGAAAAAACTGGAAATGACCGGCTCGCTGCGTTATGACCAGATCGGCGCCATCGACGACAAGTTGACGGGCAAGACGGTAGGCAAGAAAGAAAACGCCACCACCTGGAAAGTCAGCGGCAAGTATTCCGCGACCAAAAGCCTGATGTTCCGCGCCGCTGCCGGCACCGGCTTCCGCGCCGCCAGCATGCAGGAAATCGCTGGTCCACTGGAAGACTGGGGCGTCACGGGCGGTAACTACCAATGCCCATTGACGGCGGCGAATGGCATGGGCGGTCACCCGCTGGCCAGCTACTGCAGCGGCGTCGGACGCCAGCAGTTCGAAGCCTTCCAGGGCGGCAATCCGGACCTGAAACCGGAAACGTCGAAGCAATGGAGCATCGGCACCGTGTTCGAGCCGATCGACAGCCTGTCGATGTCGTTCGACCTGTGGAATGTGCAGATCAACGATCAGGTGACTGCGGTTTCCGAAGGTTTGATCTTCAACAATCCATCCAAGTATGCCGATCTGTTCACCACCAAGCACATCACCTCGACGGGCAAGGACGTGCTGGCCGTCAAACTGCTGCCAATCAACATCGGCAAAGTGGAAAACCGCGGTATCGACTACGACTTCACCCACAAGATGAAGCTGCTGGACGGCCGTCTGACGAGCCGCCTGATGGGTACCTATCTGCTGCGCTCGCGCTACACGACGCCAGGCACCAACGATCAATGGGAAACCAGCCTGAATCGCTACGGTTCGAACGACAAGGTCAGCTTCCGCAACATCATCCGCGCCACCAGCACGTATGAGACGGCCAAGTTCACGCATACGCTGAGCGCCAGCTACCGCAACGGCTATACGGACAAGGAACAGACGGTCAAAGACTGCGCCGTGATCGTCGCCGGCAGCCCTGGCGAATGCTATGGCATCCAGCTGGAAGTGCCGAGCTACACCACCTTCGACTTCCAGACGGCTTACCGTCCGCTGAAGAACGTGGAAATCACGGGCGGCATCCTGAACCTGTTCGACCGCAATCCGCCGTTCACCCTGCGTAACACGGGTTCGCATCAAGTGGGCTACAACCCATCGTACTCGAGCGCCCTGGGCCGCCAGTTCTACCTGAGCGGTTCCTACAAGTTCTAAGCTCACCGTGAGCTGAAAACTGAAAAGCCCGGAAAGCTTAGCTTTCCGGGCTTTTTTTCATGCTGCGTGCCACGTTACTCCGCGTCGCCCTGCAAGCGGCGCTGCTTGACGGCTTGCGCCAGGTTTTCCAGCACGGCCACGCTGGCGCTCCAGTCGATGCAACCGTCCGTGACGGACTGGCCATAGACCAATTCCTTGCCCGGGATCAGATCCTGGCGCCCCGCCACCAGGTGCGACTCCACCATCACGCCGACGATGCGCCCATCGCCGCCTGCCACCTGGCTGGCGATGTCGGCGCACACGGGGATCTGGTTTTCCGGTTTTTTCGAGCTGTTCGCATGCGAGGCATCGATCATCAGGCGCGCCGCCAGGCCTTGCGCGGCGATGGCCTTGCATGCCTCGCCCACGCTGGCCGCATCATAGTTCGGGGTTTTTCCGCCGCGCAAGATGATATGGCAATCCTCGTTGCCGTTGGTCGAGACGATGGCCGAGTGCCCGCCCTTCGTGACGGAAAGGAAATGGTGCGGCTGCGAGGCGGCCTTGATGGCTTCCACGGCGATTTTCACATTGCCGTCCGTGCCATTCTTGAATCCGACCGGACAGGACAGTCCCGACGCCAGCTCGCGGTGCACCTGCGACTCCGTCGTGCGCGCGCCGATGGCGCCCCAGCTGATCAGGTCGGCGATGTATTGCGGGCTGATGACGTCGAGGAACTCCGTGCCGGCCGGCAAGCCCAGCTCATTGATATCGCGCAACAGCTCGCGCGCCATGCGCAAGCCGTCGTTGATGCGGAAGCTGTTGTCCATGTACGGATCGTTGATCAGACCCTTCCAGCCCACCGTGGTGCGCGGCTTCTCGAAGTAGACGCGCATGACGATTTCCAGTTCGCCGGCGAAACGCGCGCGCTCTTTGACCAGCAGACGCGCATATTCCATCGCCGCCTTGGTGTCGTGGATGGAGCAAGGCCCGATCACCACCATCAGGCGATCGTCCTGGCCATGCAGAATACGGTGCAGGGCAATACGGGCGCTGGCGGCGGTCTGTTCGGCTTGCTCCGAGCAGGCGAATTCGCGGATCAGGTGGGACGGCGGTGTCAGTTCCTTCATTTCGCGAATGCGCAAATCATCGGTGCGGGGCATCATTTTCTCCAAAATTTAAGGATGGGTAAAACATCTGGGTAAAAAAAAACCGCCATCAGTGGCGGTTTTTTAGAATTTGCTGGGATCTCGTTTTGCTGCTACGTGAACCGACCGCTACTCCACCGCCTTTGGGCTGGAATTGCTAAAGTAAAAGTAAGCGGTAAAAAAGTGGCGAGCGAACATGCGATTTATCCGTAAGTGATGAACGACTATAAACCTAAATTGCAAGGGTTGGCAAGCGTATTTGTCGGAAAAGCCGCATGTTGCCGCCCTTTTACACTGAAAAATACGTCAAAAAGCAAAAAAAGTTGCGCGGTGTTGATGCGCAGCGGCGGCTCACCAACGCTGTGGCCGCCGTGGCGCGCACGCCACGCCAGCCCGATTTGACGAAGGGAAGCAGCGCACTCCTGATGTAGATCGAATCCCGGCCGGGCCGCACGGCCAAGACTCCAAGGTGCACCTCACCTTTTTCTGTCTGACCTTCCGGAGAATCGCATGATCTACAAAAAAACCGCCCATCCATCCTTTTCACCGCCACGCATCGGCCTGGCCCTGGCCAGCGCCCTGCTCGCCCTGCCCGTCCTGGCACAGGAAGCGGCGCCCATTGCCCGCGTGGAAATCACCGGCTCGAACATCCGCCGCGCGCAGGCGGAAACGGCTTCGGCCGTGCAAACCCTGAATGCGGCCGACATTGAAAAGTCAGGCAAGTCCAGCGTGGCAGAACTGCTGCAAACCCTGGCCGTCGACAACCAGGGCTCCGTGCCCACCACTTTCGGCAACGGCTTTGCCGCCGGCGCCTCCGGCGTGTCGCTGCGTGGCCTGGGCACGGCTTCGACCCTAGTGCTGCTGAATGGCCGCCGCGTCGCGCCGTATGGCCTGGCCGACGATGGCCAGAAAGTGTTTGCCGACCTGAACATCATTCCCCTGGAAGCGGTGGAACGGGTGGAAATCCTCAAGGATGGCGCCTCGGCCATCTACGGCTCGGACGCCATCGCCGGCGTCGTCAACGTGATCCTGCGACGTGACTACCAGGGCACGGCCATCAAGGGCAATTACGGCAAGACGAAGGACTGGGACGGGCGCGACGCGCGCGCCGCCATCACCCACGGCTTCGGCGACATCGACAGCGACCGCTACAACGTGCTGCTGAACCTCGAATACAGCGAAAAGGCCGCCATCTGGAACCGCGACCGGGCCGGGCGGAGCGCCGTCGGGCGCAGCGACTTGCGCGACCTGGGTTTCAGCGCGCAAGAGACGCTCAGCGGCGCGGGCGCCATCACCACCAACAACGCGGCCGGCAGCGCCGTCAACGGCAATGTGCGCAATCCCGACACGCTCGACTACTACAACCGCGGCAACCTGGCCGGCGTGGGCTTTACGCGCACCTTCCCCGGCGCCGCCTGCGGCAACTTCACGACGCACCCGCAGGGCGACCCGGGCGGCGGCTGCCTGACCGATGCCGCGCAGCAGTACGGCCAGATCCAGCCCAGGCAAAAAAACATCAATTTCTTCGGCCGTGGCGCCTGGCAACTGACGCCGGCCCTGCAGACGTATGCCGAGCTGAATCTGTATCACAGCGAATCGCACTCTGCCACCACACCCTCGACGGTCAGCGGCTCGGTGGGCTACCCGGGCGGCCCCGTCAGCAATGCGGGCGTGTCGCTGGGCGCCGCCCACCCGGACAATCCGTATTTCGGCACGGCGGCGCGGCTGCGCTACCTGGCGGCCGACGTGGGGCCGCGCCTGTCGGAAGTCGATTCCACGTTTACCCGCTTCGTGGCCGGCATCAAGGGCGCCGTGGCGGGCTGGGATATCGACAGCGCCCTGCTGTACTCGCAGAACAAGGTCTCGAACGACCTGGACGGCTACCTGCAGCGCGACGTGGCCTTCGCCCTGCTCAACCCGACCGCCACCAATGTGGAGCGGGCCAGCCTGAACCCCGCGTATGCGGCCCTGCCGGCCGGCAGCCTGTGGCGCATCGCGGAAAACGCGGGCCTCAATTCGCGCGAGCTGTACGCGGCCCTGTCGCCGCGCATCTCGAACGACGCCAAGACGCATATCGCGCAAATCGACTTCAAGGCCAGCCGCGAGGTGGCCAAGCTTGACGGCGGCGGCCTGGGCGTGGCCGTGGGTGCGGAATTCCGCCACGAATCGACGGAACTCAAACCCACCGCGGGCACGGAGCGCGGCAATATCATCGGCCTGGGCTACTCCGCCTACAAGGGCAGCCGCAACGCCTCGGCCCTCTATGCCGAGGTGCTGGCGCCCGTGCTGAAGAGCGTGGAGCTGTCGGGCGCCCTGCGCGCCGACCATTTCACCGACGTGGGCAATTCCTATACGCCCAAAGTGGGCGTGAAATGGACGCCCGTGCGCGAACTGGCCCTGCGCGGCACCTTCGCCAAGGGCTTCCGCGCCCCCAGCGCGGCGGAAAACGGCGTCGGCGGCCTGGCCGCGTTCTCCACCGCCAGCGATCCGCTGCGCTGCGCTCTGGGCGTGGAAGCGGCTTGCGATCCGGCTTCCATCGCCGTCATCACCTCGCCCAATCCCAAGCTGTCGCCCGAACGTTCGCGCAGCTATTCGGTGGGCGCCGTATGGGACCCGCTGCCGCGCACCAGCATTTCCGTCGATCTGTGGCAAATCCGCCGCAAGAATGAAATCAACCAGGAGCAAACGGACACCGCCATCGCCGAAGGCCACGTGGCGCGCGACCCGTCGACGGCCACCGGCATCGCCGGCGACCCGGGCGCCATCACGGCCGTGCTGGCCAATTATGTGAATTCGGCGCAAACGACGGTGCGCGGCATCGATATCGACGCGCGCCAGCGCTTCAACCTCAACAGCGGCTATGGCAACCTGACCTTCGACTTGAAGTGGACGCACCTGTACAAATGGCTGCGCACGGAACAGGACGGCACGCAGAGCGATTTTGCCGGCACGCATGGCAATTGCGACGTGTCCAACTGCATGGGCACGCCAGCGGACAGGGTGAACCTGGGCGCCACCTGGGAACGCCAGAACTGGCGGGTCACGGCCAACGTCAACTACCGCGCCCACCTCGACAACGTGCTGTTCAAGAATGACCCGGACGGCTGCGCCACGCATTTCGCCGATGGCACGGACGCGCCGCGCGGCTGCCGCATCGCCTCGTTCACCACGGTGGACCTGACGGCCCGCTGGCTGGCCACGCCCAAGCTGGAAGTGTTTGCAACGATACAAAACCTGTTCGACAAGATCGCCCCGCTCGATCCGCTCACGTATGGCGCAACGGGCTACAACCCGCTCGACTACGCGGGCGCGGCCGGACGCTTCATCAGTGCGGGGGTGAAGTACAAGTTTTGATCTGCATCAACGTGCCGGGCGTGTCGGGCAAATACCTAAGCCGTGCCGCCGACGGTAATGCCGTCCAGGCGCAAGGTCGGCTGCCCCACGCCCACGGGCACGCTTTGCCCCTCCTTGCCGCACACGCCCACGCCCGAGTCCAGGCGCATGTCGTTGCCGATCATCGAAACGCGGTTGAGCACGTCCGGGCCATTGCCGATCAGGGTGGCGCCCTTCACCGGATAGCTGAGTTTGCCGTTTTCGATCATGTACGCCTCGCTGGCCGAGAAGACGAACTTGCCGTTCGTGATGTCGACCTGGCCGCCGCCGAAGTTGACGGCATACAGGCCGTTTTTGACGGAGGCAAGGATCTCGCCCGGGTCCTTGTCACCGCCCAGCATATACGTATTCGTCATGCGCGGCATGGGCAGGTGGGCGAACGATTCACGGCGCGCATTGCCCGTCACGGGCATCTTCATCAGGCGCGCGTTCATGGTGTCCTGGATGTACCCCTTCAGGATGCCGTCCTCGATCAGCGTGGTGCACTGCGTCGGGTTGCCCTCGTCATCGATATTCAGGGAACCGCGCCGGCCTGCCAGGGTGCCGTCGTCAACCACGGTGACGCCCTTGGCGGCCACGCGCTCGCCGATACGCCCGGAAAACGCGGACGAGCCCTTGCGGTTGAAATCGCCTTCCAGGCCATGGCCGATCGCCTCATGCAGCAGGATGCCGGGCCAGCCCGGTCCCAGCACGATGGTCATGGGGCCGGCCGGCGCAGGGCGCGCTTCCAGATTCACCAGGGCCGAATTGACGGCGTCCGCCGCGTATTGTTCCAGCACGGCATCGCTGAAATAGTCATAGCTGAAACGCCCGCCACCACCGGCCGAACCCGTTTCACGGCGGCCATGCTGTTCCGCGATTACCGTCAGCGAGACGCGCACCAGTGGACGGATGTCGGCCGCCAGCACGCCATCGCTGCGCAGCACCAGCACCACGTCGTACTCGCCGGCCAGGCCCGCCATCACTTGCACGACTCGGGGATCTTTCGCGCGTGCCATCTTTTCCACGCGCTCGAGCAATTGCACCTTGGCCGTGGCGTCCAGCGAGGCGAGCGGATCATCGGGCAGGTACAGCGAACGCCCACCCTGCGCCAGCGTGCGCCCCGCAATCTTGATCTTGCCCGAACCGGCGCGTGCAATCGTGCGCGTGGCCGCCGCCGCTTCCAGCAGGGCCCGCTCGGAAATATCGTCGGAATAGGCAAAGGCCGTCTTGTCGCCAGACACGGCGCGCACGCCCACGCCCTGGTCGATGGAAAAACTGCCCGTCTTGACGATGCCCTCTTCCAGGCTCCAGCCTTCGCTCCTGGTCGACTGGAAATACAGGTCGGCATAGTCGACCTTGTGCGTAAACATCGTGCCCAGGGCTTTGAGCAGCTTGTCTTCATCCAGGCCGAATGGCGTGAGCAGGATATCGCGCGCCACGGCAAGGCTGGACAGATTCGGTTCAAATGGCTTCATAGCTTTGCACTCGCTAATTATATTCAACTCATTCTCAGTACCTGACAGCAACTTATGTCAAGTCCTCCTCACATAGTGCGGTGCGCCAGGGCCGGCAGCGACTCGCGCACGCCGGCCAGGAACACCAGGTCGATCTCGCCGCTGACCACGCCCTCGCCTTCGGGCAGCACGGCTTTGACTTCGCCCCACGGGTCGATCAGCATGCTGTGTCCCCACGTGCGGCGGCCGTTCGGATGCAAGCCGCCCTGCGCCGAGGCCAGCACATAGCACTGGTTTTCGATGGCGCGCGCGCGCAGCAGCACTTCCCAGTGGGCGCTGCCCGTCGTATGGGTAAACGCGGCCGGCACGACGATCAGCGCGCAATCGCCCATGGCGCGGTACAGTTCGGGAAAGCGCAGGTCATAGCAGATGGACAGGCCGACCCGGCCGAACGGCGTCTCGATCGAGCGCACCTGCGCGCCTGGCACGATGGTACGCGATTCGTTGTACGACTCGGTGCCGCGCGTAAAACCGAACAGGTGGATCTTGTCGTAGCGACCGGCCGGCGCGCCTTGCGGGTCGTACACCAGCGTCGTGTTGAGGACCTTGCCCTCCTCGCCCGACATCAGGGGCAAGGTGCCGCCGATCAGCCAGATGCCATGCTGGCGCGCCATCTGCGCCATGCCATCCTGGATCGGTCCGCTGCCGGGCTGTTCCGCATGGGCCAGCTTGTCCGTTTCCTGTTTGCCCATGATGGCCCAGTATTCGGGCAGCACCACCAGCTGCGCGCCGCTGGCGGCGGCCTGCGCCACCAGGCGCCGCGCCGTGGCCAGGTTGTCTTCCACGGACGGCGAGGAAATCATTTGTACTGCTGCCACTGTATGCATCATTGCCACCTCTTCTCCATTCGAACGCCTCGCCTATTTCGCCACGGCCTCCGCTGCGGCGGCAGGCACGGCGACAGGTTCCAATTTACCACCATCGAGCTTGGTCACGACGGGCGACTTCCACGGGCCAGCGATCTGCATGTGGTAAGTGAGCGCCTTCATCACGGGGGCGCGCAGGAACAATTGCGCCAGGAAACTGCCCAGGCCAATGACGGGATTGACGGCCAGTGCGTACACGAGCGGCCCCGTGCCCAGATTGAATTCCGGGATCACCACCACGTGCAGATTCGTCGTTTCATTGGCGATATCGGCCGTGCCATCCATCAGCACGGTTGCCGCCACGCCGTGCATCTTGAGGTTGTCCGTGCTCACCACGCCGCGCTTGATGCTGGCGTTGGCCGTGATGCCGTCGAAGGCCAGGCCTTCGGAAAACACGTCGTGGAAATCGAGTTTCAGCAAGCGGGGCAAGGCTTGCAGGCTGAGCACGCCCAACAGCTTGGCCGCGCCCGGATCCTGCTTGAGGAACTGGCCCGATTCCACGTTCATCTCGATCTGCCCTGACAGCGTGGGAATGTCGAGCGAATACGGCAAGCCATTCCAGGCGATGTCGCCGCTCAGGCGGCCCTTGCCGCGGCGCACCGTGTCGGCAAAGCCGAAGCGGTCGAGCAACTTGCCCGCATCGACGATATCGAGACCGAAACGCAGGCTGGTCGTGCTTTGCCCATCCTTGATGACCCATTTGCCATTACCGCTCAGGGCGCCATCGGGATTCGACAGTTGCAGCTTGCCCACGCGCCATTCGCGCCCGCCCGCGGCCATGGTGTTATAGGCCTGCAACTCCAACCGGCCGATCTTCTTGTTGAACAGTTCAAATTGCTCGGCGACGATATCGAGCGAAGGAATCGACTGGGCGCCGCTCTTGCCTTCCAGTAAACTCTTCACATCGTTGACGGCCGACTCCGGAATGATCAGAGACGACAGGCGCGCCGTCATCTTGCCCAGGCCGGAAGGCGTTTCCAGCCAGGTCACGTAGCCGGACACTTGTTTCGCGTCGATATTGGCTTGCCATACATCCTTTTGATGCGTGGCGCCCACGACCACGTTTTCCAGCTTGCGCTCGCCCAGCATCAGTTCGCTAGCACGGGCCGCCATCATGTCCGGCACCACGTATTGCGCGATATCGGGCGCATCGTCGGTGGCGGCGCTGTCGGCCGTCGCCGTGCCGCTGCCGGCGATTTCACTGCCGACGGCAATCCAGCTGTCCACGTCCAGGGTTTTCATGTTGACGTTGAACATCATGCCGCTGTCCGGTTCCGGCGCCGGCACGTTCACGCCGATGCCGCCGCGCACCAGACGCCAGGCGTCCTTGCCCTGCTTCTGGCGCTGGTAACGGGCGGCGATGCCGGATCCCAGCGCGATGCGGATATCGTCCGTGCGCAGGCCCGCGCCATTGGCCGCATTGCCCGTCAAGGTGAATTTCACGGGCAGGCTGTCGCCGGCCGGCTTTTTCAGGGGGGCGGGGAAATCCAGGCCCAGGCCCGTCAGCGGCGACTCGACGTTGACCACCACCTGGTGGTCGCGCGCCGTGATCAGGCCGCTGTAGCGGGCGCCGCCATTCAAATGTTTCGCCAGACGCTGCAGCACGGGCGCCGGATAGGTCTTGCGCAAACCGTCGATGGTCATGTTGCCGGCGATTTTCACCTGAATCGAGCTGTCCGCCTGCGTGCCGCCAGAGATGGCCAGCGGCCCGCCCAGCAGGCTGCCATTCAAGCCATTCAGGTTGACGCCCTTTTCATTGAACTCGATCTTGCCCTGCGCACCCAGCACGGGAGGCATGTCGTGGAACAGCACCACGTCGTTGCCCGCCAGTTGCAAGCTGCCCTGCACAGTCGATTCGAGCATGCGCTCGATCGGCAAGTGCAGTTTGAGGGCCAGCTTGGCGTTGCCCGTCGCCGTCGTTTCATCCGTGAAATGCTCGATCCAGCCCAGCACGGGGCTGGCCGTCACGTACTTGAGGAATTCCTGCATCGGCCCGGCCGCGTTGCCTTCAATATCGAGCAAGGTGTCGAACACGGTCAGGTCGGGAATCACGGCCTTCACATTCGTCAAGGCCACACCGCCCGTGGTGGCCGTGTCGCCGCGAATTTCCATGCGCGCCCGTTCAAACACGAAACTGCCCTTGATCTTGTCCGCCTGCGGCCACAGGGGCGCCTTGCCGGCCAGCGGACCGCTTTCGGCAAATTCGCCGGGCGCGTAATTCAGGGTGCCATTTTCGATCTTGCCGGCCACGCGGAAGTCGCCCCGGCTACGCTGGGCGGGCGTGTCGGCCTTGAAGGGGAAATGCTCGAGTTCGCCGCGCAGGCGCAGGCTGACATCGCGCGCCATGCCGCCTTCCAGTGCCCCTGTCAGCCAGTGGCGCAGGTGCTCGGGCGTTTGCAGCGGCAGATAGCGGCCGATGGTGTTGATCTGGAAATTGTCGATCGTGCCCGTCAGGTCGACCTGGCCCAGGTTCTTGCCGTCGAGCGGCAGGCGGTGTGTGCCTTGCAAGGCGACGCGCAAGCCTTGCTGATTGAAGTCGAGCTTGTCCAGCTCGACTTGCAACATATTCTCCGCTTCAAACGTCCAGCGCGCCTGCATGGCGAATTGTTCGAACGGCATGGCCGGTTCGCTCAAGTAAGTGGGCAATTGCAGCACCAGGTCCTGCGCATCGATAGCGATGCTGCCGCCCTTGTCGTTCGCGTCGATGCTGCCAGTCAGGTGGTCGAAGCCGGGAATGGCCGGTGCGGCGGCCTGCGCGGGGCTGCTCGCCGTCTTCGCCACGGCCAGGCGCGCCGGCTGCGCATTCAGGCCCAGATCGATGAGCTTGCCGCGCAGGCGGTAGCTGGCCGGTGTCGCCATCTCGCCTTCCCATTGCGCCGAGAAATCCTGCAAACGCCCGCGCGGCGCCAGGGCGTCAAGGCGCTGGCGCTGCTGTTCGCCCAACGGCAGCTTGTCGGCCAGCGCGGCCAGGGTTTGCAAATCGAGCGACTTGGCCGTGATTTCCGTGCGCGCCGGCTTGCGCTTGGTGGCGGCAACAAAACGTTCGGACAGGGTCGTGGGCGGCAGGCTGAGACCATCGCGAGTTTCCACCGCGAAGTTCGTCAGCTCGACCTGGTGCCCGTTCGCGCCAAAGGTGGGCTTGCCGTCCGGCACCTGCGCCGACAGCTCTTCTTTTGCCGAGATGCGCCCGCTGACCGACAGCAAGTCGAGCGGGGCGATATGTTCGGCCAGCTGCGCCTGCACGTCCGTCAGACTCACGTCGGCCGTGAAGCCGGCCAGGCGCGCGTGATCCAGGCTCAACCAGGCGCGCAGGGCGCCCTTGCCCTGGCTCAGCTCGAACGGATAGTCGAGGTAGCGGCGCCAGGCGGCCAGGTCGGCGTTCTTCAGGTCGGCGTACAGCTCGCCTTTCCACATCGACACATCCGAGATGCGCGTGCTGAAGGGCGGATGCGTGAAGTGAGCACGCACATCGATGGGCGCGGCCAAGCTGGCGGGCGGCGTGGCCTGCAAGCCAAGCCGGTGGCTGCGCCAGCGGTTGCGCAGCAGCAAGTTGACCTGGGTTAAAGCCAGCTCGGGTGTGCCGCGCGCTTCGTCCGTCCAGCGCACCTTGCCGTCGCGAATGATGATGTCATGCTGCGACAGCAGCCAGTCGGCGCCCTTGCCGTCGCTGCCCTGCTTGCTGTCGACCAGCACGCCGGCCACATACAGCTTGCCATCCGTACTGCGCCGCACATCCAGGTCGGGCCGCGTGATTTCCAGGGTAGTGAAGCGCACGGAACCGAGCACGCTCCACCACGACACGGTGGCCGAGATGCTCGGCAGGCTCAGCGCCTGGCGGCCCGCCTGGTCGCGCAGGGTCACGTCACCGAGGAAGAGATTCGGCCGCACGCCATGCCAGGAGGCATAGATACGCGCGATACTGACAGGGTTGCCCAGCGCGCGGCTGGCCGCCCGCTCGATATCGCCTTTGTAGTAATCGATATTCGGCAAGATGGCGTAGCGCAGGAATAAAAACAGCACGGCGAAGGCGAAATACGCCAGCAGCACCAGTTTGATGGTAAAACCCAATACATGATGGGTGGCCAGGTTGGCCATGCGATAGGCGGCACGCAGCCGCTGCCAGCGCAGGGCCAATGGCACATGTTCTGTCACGCTTGCTTCTGGCGGTTTTTGCATCAATAAGCTAATAAACTGGCCCGGCGTCAAATAATGGCAAAAATCGTCTGCATTCGTGGTGCGCGCCTGCATCCTCGCGCTTGCGTCTGAGCAAAGCCTCCCTTACCATCGTTCGGAAGAGCACGCACTGCCGGCGGCGTTAGCGCCAGCGGCACAATTTTACCGCATCCCCCGCCGTTCGCAGCCAAGTTAAACAAGAACCTGCACGCAGCATCCATGAGACCCTGACCGACACCATGAGCACACAGCCTTTGATCTCCGCCTCCCGTTTCTACCAGCGCTGGCTGGACGCCGCCCCCGAGCGCGCCGCGCAGGTAGCGCAACTGGTGCGCGCGCCGCTGGACAAGCTCGACTTCGCGGCCGCGCTGGCCGAGCAATCGAGCGCCGCCACGCCGCCGCTGCCGCCCGAGCGGGCCATGCGCCGCCTGCGCAACCTGCTCGTCTGCGGCCTGATCGCACGCGATCTGGAAGGCCAGGCGGACTTGAACGAAGTGGTCACGGCCATGACAGGCTTCGCCGATTTCGCCATCCGCACGCACGTGGATGCCATCATGGCCGAGATGGTAGCCCTGCACGGCATGCCGGTCGGCGAGGAATCGGGCGAGGAGCAAGCCTTGATGGTGCTGGCGATGGGCAAGCAGGGCGGCGGCGAACTCAACGTTTCGTCGGACATCGACCTGATCTTTGTCTACCCGGAAGATGGCGACACGCAAGTCACCGCACCTGGCCAGCGCAGCCTGTCCAACCACGAGTTTTTCATTCGCATGGGCAAGAAACTGATCGCCGCCCTGGCCGAGATCACGCAAGACGGTTTTACTTTCCGCGTGGACATGGCCTTGCGACCGAACGGCAACTCCGGTCCCCTGGCCGCCAGCCTGGGCATGGTGGAGCAATACCTGATCGTGCAGGGACGCGAATGGGAACGCTACGCCTGGGTCAAGGCGCGCGCCGTGACGGGCAAGCCGGAAGACATTGCCTCGCTCGACGCCATCGTGCGCCCCTTCGTCTTCCGCCGCTACCTCGATTTCGGCGTCATCGATGCCATCCGCACCATGCATGGCCAGATCCGCGCCGAGGTCAACCGCCAGGAGCGGCTGCACCCGGACCGCAGCAACAACGTCAAGCTGGGCCGTGGCGGCATCCGCGAAATCGAATTCCTCGCGCAAGTGTTTCAATTGATACGCGGCGGGCGCGACGCCGAGCTGCGCGAGCGTTCCACGCGCGCCACCCTGCGCACGGTGGCGGACAAAGGCTTGCTGGAGCCGGCCATCGTGGAACAATTACTTGCTTCCTACACTTTCCTGCGCAACTTGGAACACCGGCTGCAGTATCTTGACGATGCGCAAACCCATACCCTGCCCGCGAATGAGGCCGACCGCCTCATCGTGGCGCAGATGATGGGTTTGCCCGATACGCCCACGCTGCTGGCCCAGCTGGAAGCGCACCGCGTGTTCGTCGCCGGCCAGTTCGACGAGATGTTCAGCGACAAGAGCAGCGGCGCGCCCCCTGCCGACACGGGCATCGACCCGCAGACGTCGAACGACTGCGCCGCCTCCGACCAGCAGGAAGCCATCGAGGCGCGCTTCGCCGCGCTGGGTTTCCACGAGCCGGCCGCCTGCGCGCGCCGCCTGCTGGCCACGTGGCAGGCGCCGCGGCTGCAATCGTTGCCCGAGGCGAGCCGCACGCGTTTGGTGGCCCTCGTCAATTCGGCCCTGCCCCTGATCACCGATTGCTCCGTGTCCAACGGTAACGCCAGCCAGCTGGCCACTCTGGGCCGGCTGCT
The DNA here is from genome assembly GCF_009208735.1 of Janthinobacterium rivuli. Classification (GTDB taxonomy): domain Bacteria; phylum Pseudomonadota; class Gammaproteobacteria; order Burkholderiales; family Burkholderiaceae_D; genus Janthinobacterium. The sequence continues at coordinate 28,824 of NZ_WFLJ01000019.1, forward strand.
CGATTTCCTGGAAGCGATCGCGCGCCGCTCGGCCTATCTGTCGCTGCTGACGGAGTATCCGCATACGCTCGAGCGCGTCGTGCGCATGGTATGCGCCAGCGGCTGGGCCGCCACCTTCCTCACCCAGCACCCGATCCTGCTCGATGAACTGTTAGACGAGCGCATCCGCAACAGCGTGCCGGACCCGGCCGCGCTGGCGCTGGATCTGCAGCGCCAGCTCGACGACGCGCCCGGCGACACGGAGCGGCAGATGGATATCCTGCGCGAAATGCACCATGCGCAGCTGTTCCAATGCCTGGCGCAAGACCTGGCGGGCGACCTGAGCGTGGAAAAGCTGGCCGACTACCTGTCGCAGCTGGCCGACATCATCGTCGCCGCCACCGTGCAAGCCGTCTGGCAAACCTTGCCAACGCGCCACCGCGAGGTGCCGAAATTCGCCGTCATCGCGTATGGCAAGCTGGGCGGCAAGGAACTGGGCTATGTCTCGGACCTGGACGTCATTTTCCTGTTCGACGACGATGACCAGGATGCGCCAGGCCTGTACGCCAAGCTGGCGCAGCGCTTCATTACCTGGATGACCTCGCACACCTCGGCCGGCATCCTGTTCGACATCGACATCGCCCTGCGCCCGGACGGCGCCTCGGGCATGCTGGTCTCCAGCGTGCAGGCCTTCGAGCGCTACCAGGGCAGCGCGGCCTGGGTGTGGGAACACCAGGCCCTGACGCGCGCACGCTTCTGCGCCGGCGACGTCAGCATCGGCAAGCATTTCGAGCGCATCCGCGACACGATCCTGCGCAAGGAAAGGCCGGAAAACGGCCCGCTCAAGGGTGAAGTGGTGGCCATGCGCAAGAAGATGCTCGATGCCCATCCGCCGCGCCCGGGCAGCTTCGATCTGAAACAGGATCCGGGCGGCATGATCGACATCGAATTCATGGTGCAATACCTGGTGCTGCAGCATGCGGCGCAGTATCCGCAGCTGACGGCCAATTCGGGCAATATCGCCCTGCTGCGCCTGTGCGGCGAGCTGGGGCTGATCGACGCCCAGTTGGCCACCCTGGTCGCCGACGCCTACCGCGCGCTGCGCAAGCTGCAGCATCAGCTGCGCTTGCAGGGGCAAGACCTGGCCCGCGTGGAACCGGAGCGCGTACGCGTGCATGCGGAGAATGTCATGCGCCTGTGGCAAGCCATCTTCGGCGCCTCAGCCTGAGGCCGGCCCGGGCATGCCACTCCACTACCTGTCGCGCCTGAGCGGATCGACACGCGATACGCAAGCCAACCTGCAGCTGGGCTGCGTGCTGGCGCTGGTGGCCGGCGCCGTGAATGCGGGCGGCTTTCTCGCCATCGGCGGCTATACCTCGCACATGACGGGCATCGTTTCCGGTATGGCGGACGACCTGGCACTGGGCAATATCACCATGGCCCTGGCCGCGCTGGGCGCGTGGCTGGCCTTCGTCAGCGGCGCGGCCGTGACGGCCATCATGGTGAACTGGGGCAAGCGGCGCCGGCTGCACAGCCAGTTTGCCGCCAGCCTGCTGCTGGAAGCGGCCTTGCTGCTGCTGTTCGGATTGACGGGAAATTACCTTGCCGCCATGCCCGACATCCTGGGCCCCGTGACCATCTTGCTGCTGTGCTTTGTGATGGGCTTGCAGAACGCCATCATCACCAAGATTTCGGGCGCCGTCATCCGTACCACGCACGTGACGGGCCTGTCCACCGATATCGGCATCGAACTGGGCAAGATGGCGTATTACAACCGGCGCCACCTGCCGGACCGGATGGTCAAGGTCAACCGCGGCAAGCTGCGAACGCACAGCCTGCTGATCGCCTGCTTCTTCATCGGCGGCGTCAGCGGCGCCCTGGCCTTCAAGCACATCGGCTTTCCGGCCGCCACCATCATCCTGGCCGGCGTGCTGACCCTGTTGTCCGGCGTGCCCGTGCTGCGCGACTTGCGCCTTCTATGGCGTTTCTACCGGCGCCGTTTCTCATCGCACAGCCATGAATAAAAAAAACGCCCCGAAGGGCGTTTTTTTGTGGCTAGCCAGGAATTACTTGGCCGACATCAATGCGACGGTGGTGTCGAGCATGCGGTTCGAGAAACCCCACTCGTTGTCGTACCACGACGATACTTTTACCAGGCGGCCCGACACTTTGGTCAGGGTCGAATCGAAGTTCGACGAAGCCGGGTTGTGGTTGAAGTCGATCGAGACGAGCGGTTCGGTCTGGTACGTCAGGATGCCTTTCAGGGCGCCTTCCGAAGCGGCCTTCATCAGCGCGTTGACTTCTTCCACGGTGGTGTCGCGCTTGGCGATGAACGACAGGTCGACCAGCGAGACGTTGATGGTCGGCACGCGGATGGCGAAGCCGTCCAGTTTGCCATTCAGCTCAGGCAGCACCAGGCCCACGGCGGCGGCGGCGCCCGTCTTGGTCGGGATCATGCTCATGGTGGCGGAACGGGCGCGGCGCAGGTCTTCATGCATCACGTCGGACAGCACCTGGTCGTTGGTGTAGGCGTGCACGGTGGTCATCAGGCCCGTTTCGATGCCGATGGCGTCGTTCAATGGCTTGACCAGCGGTGCCAGGCAGTTGGTGGTGCACGAAGCGTTCGAGATGACGGTGTCGGTCGATTTCAGTACCGAGTGGTTCACGCCGAACACGACGGTAGCATCGACGTCCTTGCCGCCTGGTGCCGAGATGATGACTTTTTTCGCGCCGCCCTTCAAGTGCGCCGACGCTTTCTCTTTGGTGGTGAAGAAGCCCGTGCATTCCAGCACGACGTCCACGCCCAGCTCGCCCCATGGGATTTCAGCCGGGTTGCGCTGTGCGAATACGCGGATCGGATCGCCATTGACGATCATGTTGTCGCCTTCGACGGTGACCGTGCCCGGGAACTTGCCGTGCGCGGTGTCGTAGCGGGTCAGGTGGGCGTTCGATTTGGCATCGCCCAGGTCGTTGATGGCAACGATCTGGATATCCTGTTTCTTGCCGCCTTCGTAGAAAGCGCGCAACACATTACGGCCGATGCGGCCGTAGCCATTGATTGCAACTTTGATCGTCATACTCTGCTCCTGATTAAAAAAGAAGGTACATGCACGCCTCTGGCGAACAGATCGCCAGGGGCGTTAAAAATCAATATCAGCCGGCGATAACCGCTTTCACCTTGGCCACGACGTTCTCGACCGTAAAGCCGAAGTGCTTGAACAGCACGCCAGCCGGGGCCGATTCGCCAAACGTGTCGATACCGACCACGGCGCCTTCCAGGCCCACGTATTTGTACCAGAAGCTGGTCACGCCCGCTTCGATGGCCACGCGCGGCACACCCTTCGTCAGCACGCTGGCCTTGTAGGCGGCGTCCTGGCGGTCGTACACGTCGGTCGACGGCATCGACACCACGCGTACATTGATGCCTTCGGCAGCCAGCGCGCTGGCTGCGGCGACGGCCAGTTCCACTTCGGAACCGGTGGCGATCAGGATGGCCTTGGCGTCCGCCACGTCGTTGAGCACATAGCCGCCGCGGTAGATGTTCTCGATCTGTTCGGCGCTACGCTCCTGGTACGGCAGGTTCTGGCGCGAGAAAATCAGGGTCGACGGGCCATCCTTGCGGCGCACGGCGGCACCCCAGGCAGCGGCCGACTCGACGGTGTCGCACGGACGCCAGTTGTCCAGGTTCGGGATCAGACGCATCGACGAGACGTGCTCGACCGATTGGTGCGTCGGGCCGTCTTCGCCCAGGCCGATCGAATCGTGGGTGAACACGAAGATCGAACGCAGCTTCATCAGGGCGGCCATGCGCAGCGCATTGCGGCTGTAGTCGGAGAACGTCAGGAACGTGGCGCCGAACGGGATGTAGCCGCCGTGCAAGGTGATGCCGTTCATGATGGCGCTCATGCCGAATTCGCGCACGCCGTAGTTGATGTGGTTGCCAGGCTGGCCCGAACGCACGGCCACGCACTCTTTCCAGTTGGTCAGGTTCGAACCGGTCAGGTCGGCCGAGCCGCCGAGGAATTCCGGCAGGGATGATGCCAGTGCCTGGATGGCGTTCTGGCTGGCCTTGCGGGTGGCGATGTTTTCTTTCTTTTCCACGCAGGAAGCGATGGCGGCGCTCAGGGCCGCTTCGAATGCCTGTGGCAGTTCGCCCTGCATGCGGCGGTTCAGTTCAGCGGCTTGCTGCGGGAATTCGCGGCGGTAGGCGGCAAAGCGCTCGTTCCAGTCCGCTTCCAGCAGGCCGCCTTGTTTCTTCGCATCCCAGGCGGCGTACACGTCGGCCGGCATCTCGAACGGTGCGGCATCCCAGCCGATGTATTCGCGCACGGCGGCGATTTCCTTGTCGCCCAGCGCGGCGCCGTGGACCTTGTCGCCGCCTTGCAGGTTCGGCGAACCCTTGCCGATGATGGTCTTGCAGCAGATCAAGGTTGGCTTCGCTGCGGTCTTGGCGGCGGCGATGGCGGCAGATACGGCGGCAACGTCATGACCGTCGACGGCGCGGATGACGTTCCAGCCGTACGCTTCGAAGCGCGCCGGGGTGTCGTCCGTGAACCAGCCTTCGACTTTGCCGTCGATGGAAATGCCATTGTCATCGTACAGGGCGATCAGTTTATTCAGGCCCAGGGTGCCGGCCAGCGCGCACACTTCGTGCGAAATGCCTTCCATCAGGCAACCATCGCCGACGAAAGCGTAGGTGTAGTGGTTGACAATGTCGTGGCCAGGCTTGTTGAATTCAGCGGCCAGCAGTTGCTCCGACAGGGCCATGCCGACGGCGTTGGCGATACCCTGGCCCAGCGGGCCGGTGGTCGTTTCCACGCCTGGCGTGACATCGACTTCCGGGTGGCCCGGGGTTTTCGAATGCATTTGGCGGAAGGCCTTGATGTCATCCATCGACAGGTCGTAGCCCGTCAGGTGCAGCAGCGCGTAGTGCAGCATCGAACCGTGGCCGTTCGACAACAGGAAACGGTCGCGGTTCTGCCATTTTGGATTGGCGGGATTGTGGCGATAGTGACCACTCCACAGGGCAACTGCGATCTCGGCCATGCCCATCGGCATGCCTGGATGGCCGGAGTTGGCCTTTTGTACAGCGTCCATTGCCAGTGCGCGGATCGCATTGGCCATTTTGGTAGTCGGGAGCGTAGTTGTCATGATGGTGTGGGTCAGTCGCGAGTTTGGGATTCGTGTGCAACAGCGCGGACAGGGAAGCCGGCTGCTTTCTGTAGTCAACTATTTTACCAGACTGGGGGGCCGCAAATTAGAATTGCGGCGTACTGGCCCGCCAAATGGCTATACTTTGACGTCTTTCCACCCCATATCTCGCCCAATTTAGGATTTGCATGCCGCGTTTCTTCTGTCCCCAGCCGCTCGTTGCCGGCACCACCATCGCCCTGCCGGAGGCTGTCGCCCACCATATCCAGGTCGTGCGCCTGGCGCCGGGCGACCTCATCACCCTGTTCAATGGCGAAGGCGGCGAAGTGCAGGCGAGCCTGGTGGCGGTCGCCAAGCGCAGCGTGACGGCGGAAATCCAGGCGCACGTGGCGCGCGAAGCGGAACTGCCGTACGCCGTGACCCTGGCGCAGGCGCTGCCGGAAGCGTCGAAAATGGACTGGATCATCGAAAAAGCCATCGAACTGGGCGCGGCGGGCATCGTGCCGCTGTCGGCGCAGCGCTGTGTCGTGCGCCTGTCCGCCGAGCGGTCCGAGAAAAAACTCGCGCATTGGCAAGGTATCATCGTGTCCGCCTCGGAACAATGCGGGCGCAACCGCCTGGCGCAGCTGGCGCCGCTGCAAGACTTTAATAGCTGGAGCCGCCAGCAAGATTTACACAAACGCATCATCCTGACGCCACGGGCGGAGCAGTCGCTGGCCGACTGGGCGCGCCACCAGCCGCCGCAAGCACTCACCGTGATGGTGGGGCCGGAAGGCGGGTTTTCGGAGTCGGAAGAAAAAGCGGCGCTGGCCGCCGGCGCCATCGGCCTGACCATGGGCCCGCGCATCCTGCGCACGGAGACGGCGGGATTGACGGCGCTGGCCACGCTGAGTGCCTTGTGGGGCGGGATGTAGCGACAAGCCAGCCGCCGGCAGGCCCCGGCAAGCCGGTTGCCCCATCCGTCTCTCCCCGCCGACCACCGGGCGACTCGCCCCGCACCATCGTATCCTGCCAGAAATCGCTTTCCATGCATGCATAAAAAAACCCGCCAGGCGAACCAGGCGGGTTTTTTTTCAGACATTCATGCCAAGCTCCTTGCGGAGCGTGGAATTAGAACGACTGGTTGTAGCGTACGTAGACGAAACGGTCGATAGGCACGTTAGGATCGACAGCCGACGCGGAGGAAACGCCGGCGCCTTGGCTCGTTGCTGCGTACATCAGACGTGGAGCGCGGTCAAACAGGTTGTTTGCGCCGACCGAGATCTGACCTTTCCAAGGCGTTTTGTACGCCACGTTCAGGTCGATATAGGTGGTCGAACCACGCTTGTTGTAGCCGCCGCCGTCATAGCTGACGCCTTGATCATCAGGATTCGAGCATTGGAGCTCGGCATCCAGGCACAGATCCTTGACGCCGCTGGTGTAACGCGCGGTCAGGGTCGAGCTCCAGTTACCCATCATCCAATCCAGGCTGATGTTCGACTTCAGACGGGCATAGGTAAACTCGCCTGCGTACTCTTGCCAGTCGGTAGTAGCGCTAGCTTTTTGCTTGAACGAACGCAGGACGGTCGATTCAGTACGAATAGCGAAGTTACCGTATGCCGTACGCGGCAGGCGATAGCCCAGGCCAATGTCGAAACCTTCGGTCGACAATTCACCCTTGTTGATCGTGCCGCGCGACAGGCCGGTGATGGCGCCAGTCGAGTTACGCACAACATCGCCGCAGTACTTTTGCAGGCCTTCGACGACGCAATTGCTGATGACTTCAGCAGCGGTCCAACCGGAGATCTGGTCTTTCACGCTGATCTTGAACCAGTCCAGGCTAGCCGACAGGCCTGGCACGAACGATGGGTTGTAAACGAAACCCAAGGTCTTGGTTTTTGCCGTTTCTGGCGTCAGCGTATCGTTACCCACGCCGGTTTGGAAAGGCACGGTCGATTGTGCGCCAGCGGCTGGTACTGCAGCGCCGGATTGTGCCAACTGACGGTAGCCTGCCGGTACGCCGGTTGCGGCGCAACGTTGAGCAACGGCTGGATTGCGAGCGGCCAGTCCCCAACGGCTGTCGCATGGGTCGAGGTAGGAGTCGAAGCTTTGACCACCGCCACCAAAGGTATCGCCCAGCGCAGGTGCGCGGAAGCCTTCAGCCCACGTACCACGGACCAGCAAGTCGTCAACTGGTTTCCACATGACGCTGGCTTTGCTGTTGGTTGTCGAACCAAAGTTGTCATAGTCGGAGTAGCGCGAAGCCAGATCCAGCGACAGCAGCTTGGCGAAGCTTTGACCTTTCAGCAGAGGGATGTTCGCTTCCAGGTAAATTTCTTTCACCGAATAGCGACCCTGGGTCGTGTTTGCAGCCAGATCGGTCGAATAACCGGACTGATCGAATTGGCCCGGACGGTCGTAGCCGCGCACGTCGCGTTTCTCGATACCGCCAGCGAAGCCAACCGCGCCAGCTGGCAAGGTGAACAGTTCACCGGAGACATCTGCCGTGATGCTGTTGACGGTGCTGCCGTAGGTGCCTTGACCATTAGCCGAAACATATTTCCAGGCTTCCGGGTTCGATACGGATGGGCCGCCCAGAATGTTGAAAGGTGTACATTGCGAAAGTGGAATCGGGCTCGCTGCCGTACCGCACTGTACCTGACCAGCGCCGTTCATGAACGATGGACCCAGGGCTTTCTTCAGGTTCAACAGATTCAGGTTGCCGGTGCTCAGGTTTTCGCCTTTGAGCGAATTGTGGTTATAGCCAGCGCTCCAGTTCCATGGCAGGCCGCGCAGCGTGAATTGACCTTCCAGGGTTGCATCGATGTGCAAGGTCTGGTTGTTGTTTTCGGTGATACGCGGCTGCTCGGTCGTGCGGCGGGCGAAGAACAGGTCCTGACCTTTGCCAGCACCGGCGACTTGGTTGCCGTATGGGTTGAAATAGCTATCTTTGTCGATATACACGCCATAATTAGGCTGCGACAGGCTGTTCAGCGGATAGCCAGCGATCTGGCGCGTCGAGCTGCGCTCGGCGTACATGGCCGTCGTCGTGAAACGCAAGTCGCCTGGCAGTTCGATCGTGCCTTTGGTAAAGATCGAAGTCAGCTTGGTCGGCGACTGGAACATCATCTGCTGCGACGAGTTGTACTTGTCATCGTTCGAGTTGGCGAAATTATGATAGTTCGCCGGGTTGCGCGAGTCCGCGCCAACGCCGCTACCATCAAAGCCGCCGGTATGGTTCAATATCTTATTGAAACCGCCATTTGCAGCAACGGTATTGCTGGTGCCGGCAGCAGTAACTGGCGTGATGCGGCCCCATGGCGCGGCACCGAAGCCTTGACCGAAGAAGTCGCCCGTACCATAGCTTTGCGAGGTGATATCGCGCGTCTTGGCCCAGACCGGCTCGGTCTTGCTGTGCGAAATGCCAAACATCATCGAGGCTTTTTCAGCATTCGCGCCATACGACAGCGAGTAGTCTTCGGTCTTGCCGTCGCCTTTTTCGTTGATACCCTTGTAGACGCTGATCTGGGCGCCTTCAAGGCGCTTTTTCAGAATGATGTTGACCACGCCGGCGATTGCATCGGAGCCGTAGATCGACGATGCGCCGTCTTTCAAGATGTCAATGCGTTCGATCATGGACGACGGTACGGTCGACATGTCGGTGTAGCCGTCTACCGATTGCGTCCAGCGCTTGCCATTGACCAGCACCAGCAGGCGGTTGGCGCCCAGGTTGCGCATGTCGATGTATTGACCGCCTTGTTCGCGGTTCGAGGTCAGGACGGCACCCTTGCTGAAAGCTGGTGTACCCGCTGACGTCATTTGGTTCAGGATATCGCCGACAGTGATCAGACCGGTAGCCTGAATCTGCTGAGCAGTAATCTTTTGAACAGGTTGCGCGGTTTCCAAGTCTACTTGACGAATGCGGGAACCGGTAATTTCCACGCGCTGCGGGGCTTCAGCTTGCTCTTGGGCAAATGCTGTAAGCGAGTTCAATGCCATCGCTACTGCTACGGCAATCTTGGTACGTTGGTGCATAAGTTCTCCGATGAAATTATACCTGCTGATCTAGTCAGGCTCTTGTAAACATAAAATTATGTTTAATGTCTTTCTGAATCCCGTACTGTCGGCTTTGTGTCCAACCGTTTCTCGCTTTATGAGCGAGCCAGCCAGGTTACTATGACATTACGTCATCAAACCATTTTCAAAGCAGCACTGTCAACAATACTCAAAAGCGGATTCAACAAAGAAACAACACTTTTTTCCACCCGAGCGTTTTAATTTCGCTTCATAAGAAAAATTGCTACACCTCTCAACAACCATGCGCGCACCAGATTGGTGCGGACACATTTTGCTGATGCTCTACTCTGCAGTTATTGGTGCGGTGCCTGACTGGACGGCGAAGGCGCACGGCTACAACACAGACAGAAAAAAAGTCTGCCTGAGTCCCTCAATCCTCCGGCTACGGCAACCATTGCGCACCAACTTGGCACAATCTGACCAGCTACTTTTGCCCGCGGCTGGCACGCCACATGGCGGCTTGAGACGGCGGCGGAGCGTGCGGCAGGACATGCGCTAAGGAAAAATTAATCGTTGTAGAAGTGCAACATAGTGAACTTATACTTTCAAAAGCTCACTTTTTACACTACATTAGTATCCGCTTCAGAACGCAACTTTCACGGCGCATAAACAAACGTGCGCGATTTTTAAAATTTAAATATCCCGCAATACAGAGTTATTTTTAATTAAAAATACCGCAAGACCACCGCTTATATTCGGATGATGTATATCAATATATACTTCGAATATTAATTCGCGTGCGCTTCTTAATTTTTCAGCATATTGTTTCAATTCCATCCGCCTTTCGCCCGGAGCCGCCGTGCTGTATTTATTGCGACTGTGTCTGTTCATGCATCGCCGCGACATGCACGCTGCCATCGCCCCCTGGCATCCCCGACAGCGATGCGATTAGCGGCGCCGTCCGGCTCGCGACCATTGCATCAACAGTCTTCGCAGCAGGTAAAATAGCGCCTTGATGCCGCCGCGCGCGCTGCCTCACAGACTCTCCGCTAGATACGGAGCCCAGCCATTTTTATAGATACACATCATGTTGCGACTCAACGAAGTAAAACTTCCCCTCGAACACGACGAAGCGGCCCTGCCGGCCGCCGTCCTTGCACGCCTCGGCATAGCCGCGGATGAGCTGCTCGGCTTTACGGTCTTCAAGCGCAGCTACGACGCGCGCAAGCGCAGTGCCGTGGTGTTGATTTACTCGCTGCATGTGGACGTCAAGAATGAAGCGGCCGTGCTGGCGCGCCTGCAGCACGATGTGCACCTGATGCCCGCGCCCGACACCGACTACAAATTCGTCGCCGGCGGCGAACAGCTGGCCGGCCACACCAATGAGCCGCGCCCCATCGTCATCGGTACCGGCCCGTGCGGCCTGTTCGTGGCGCTGATCCTGGCGCAGATGGGCTTGCGCCCTCTCATCCTGGAGCGGGGCAAGCAGGTGCGCGAACGCACGGTCGATACCTTCGGCTTCTGGCGCAAGCGCGAACTGAACCCGGAATCGAACGTGCAGTTCGGCGAAGGCGGCGCCGGCACCTTTTCGGACGGCAAGCTGTACAGCCAGATCAAGGATCCCAAGCACTACGGACGCAAGGTCTTGACGGAATTCGTCAAGGCGGGCGCGCCTGAGGAAATCATGTATGTGAGCAAGCCGCACATCGGCACCTTCCGCCTGGTCAAGATGGTGGAAGAAATGCGCGCAAACATCGAGCGGCTGGGCGGCGAATACCGCTTCAGCAGCAAAGTGGTCGATCTCGACATCGAGCCAGGCAGCGACGGCGGCCAGGTGCGTGGCGTGGTGCTGGACAACGGCGAAACCATCGCCAGCAACCACGTCGTGCTGGCCATCGGCCACAGCGCGCGCGACACCTTCGAGATGCTGCACCGCCGCGGCGTGTACATCGAAGCGAAACCGTTCTCGATCGGCTTCCGCGTGGAACATCCGCAATCCCTGATCGACAGCTGCCGCTTCGGCCCCAGCGCCGGCCACCCGATCCTGGGCGCGGCCGACTACAAGCTGGTGCACCACGCCAGCAATGGCCGCTCCGTCTACAGCTTCTGCATGTGCCCGGGCGGCACGGTGGTGGCAGCCGCCTCGGAACCGGGCCGTCTGGTGACGAACGGCATGAGCCAGTATTCGCGCAATGAGCGCAACGCCAACAGCGCCATCGTGGTCGGCATCACGCCAGCCGACTACCCGGGCGACCCGCTGGCCGGCATCGCCCTGCAGCGCGAGCTGGAAGAGCGCGCGTTTGCTCTGGGCGGCGGCAACTACGATGCTCCAGGACAACTGGTCGGCGATTTCGTCGCTGGCCGCGCCTCGACGGAGTTCGGCAGCGTGGTGCCGTCGTACAAGCCGGCCGTGCACCTGACGGATCTGGCGCCCTCGCTGCCCGAGTACGCGATCACGGCCCTGCGCGAAGCGTTTCCGGCGTTCAACAAGCAGATCAAGGGTTACTACAAGGCCGACGCCGTGCTGACGGGCGTGGAAACGCGCACCTCGTCGCCGATCCGCATCAAGCGCCGCGACGATGACCTGCAAAGCCTGAATACACGGGGCCTCTTCCCGGCCGGCGAAGGCGCCGGCTATGCGGGCGGTATCCTGTCGGCGGCCGTCGATGGCATCAAGGTGGCCGAAGCGGTGGCGCTGTCGATGGCGGCGCGCGGCTAAGCTACGCCAGCCTCCGCCTGCAGGCGGGACGAAAAAAAACCGGCACTCAGTGCCGGTTTTTTTATGCCTGCTGGCCCCGCTTAAAACTTGTACGAGGCATTCAGGTAGCCGGTGCGGCCGCGCGGATCGTAGTAGCGGTCGTCATAGCCGAATTGCTGGCCGCGGTTCGCGCCAGACGTCGATGGCACGAATGGCGGGCTCTTGTCCGTCAGGTTCAGCACGCCTGCGGTGAGGACCCAGCTCTTGCTCGGAGTCCACACCGTTTGCCAGTCGAGCGTCGAATAGAAACCCACCTGCATGCGGATCTTTTCTTGGCCCGTCACGGCGCCGGAAGCGTCAAGCACGTCGACCGACGTTTCCTGGTCCTTGTAACCGGACAGGAAGTTGACGGTCAGCGAATTGGCCCAGTTGCCCGTTTTCAGGGTGTTCGTCCACTGGCCGCGCGTGCGGAAAGTCACCGTCCCCAGATCGGCGAAGTTGCCCAGCGCCGAATAATACTTGCCATTGCGTTCCAGCTGCACATCCTCGCGCAGCATTTGCGTCGCGTTCAGCTGCGACGTGAACAGGCCGATGCCGGAGCGGTAACGGGCGCTGATATCGATGTCAACGCCGGTGGCAAACGATTTACCGAGATTCTGGTTATCCGCCAGGAAGGCCAGGTAGGTGGTCCCCGTACCCACGTCCTTGTTGACGCCCCAGGATTTCGGGAAGTTGGCCGGATTGGCGAATACCAGCTGCTCGGTCAGCTGGCCGAAGGAATCGCGGATCTGCACATGCCACAGGTCGGCGCCCAGGGTGATGGCGCTGATCGGCTCATAACGGAAACCGATGGTCGCCTGTTTCGATTTCTCAGGCTGCAAGTCGCGGTTGCCGCCGGCCAGCTGGTCGTACTGGCGATTGCCTGGCTGACATTGCGCATTGAGTCGCGTGGCGATGGCTTGCAAGGCTGGCGAGCACGTGTACTTGTCGCTGGTGACGCCATAGCCGCGCTGCAAAGCATTCACTTGCGGTACTGTCGGCGCATGGAAACCATTGCCGACCGAACCGCGGATCAGCAAGGTGGGCGCCGGCGTCCACTTGAAGCTGGCCTTGGCCGTGGTGGCGCCGCCAAAGTCCGAGAATTCATCGAAACGCAGGGCCGCGCCCAGTTCCAGCTCTTTCAGCACGGGTGCGATGACTTCGCCAAAGATGCCCTTCGAGGTGCGGCTGGCGCTGTATGGCTGGCTACTGGCCGCGTCGCCGAAACGCTGGTCGCATTCCAGGCCCGTCGTGCCGCCGCACAAGGTGCCTTTTACCGGATCGGCCAGGATGCCTTGTGCAAACGGGCTCGGTTTGGCCGAGAATTCCTCGCGGTTGATGTTCGCGCCCACGCCCAACATCATGGGACCGCCAGCCAGACGCCGCACTTCCGTCGAACCATTCAGGTTGATGGTTTGCAGGCGCGAGGTGCCGCCATCCCAGTAGCCGGAGAACGTGGCGCTCTTGATGGCCTCCTGCGCCGCGGTGGACTGCTTGCCCGGACCGACGAAGGGGTCGAGCAAGCCGCTCGATGTGAGATTGTTGACGGCAATCGCGCCAGGATAGCCGGAAATACTGCCTTTTACGCGGCTTTCGGAGAAGTTGTATGATGCATTGTAATCCCAGCCGGCAGCGACGCCGCGCGTGCCGACCACCACACTGGCAAAATCGGCCGTATCTTTCGAGGTACGCTGGCCCATGTCGAACAAGCGGTAGAACGCCGTGCTGTCGCCGGTAATACCAGCTGGCACTAAATACTTGTCATGCAGCGGCGTGCCCGCATCGACGGCGATCGCACCAGGCACGGGGGCGATACGCGACGTTTGTTTCGTGCGTGACAGCAATACATCCGCATACACTTCGTGGCCAGCGATCTTGAAGGTGCCCGATGCCATGAAGTTGTCACGCTTGCGCTCCGGGTAGATTTCCAGGTCCTTGGTGAAATCGTAGCCGCAGTAGTCATCGACCAGACCGCTGCCATCGGTATACGGTTCGATCACGCGAAACGTCTTGTCCGGGCAGGACCCGTTAGCCTTCTGGTAAGGGCTGATCAACTGGCCCTTGTCATCGGTGGCATTGGCCGGAATCGGGCTGGCCGAAAACTGTTGCTTCTGATAGCGCTTGCCATTGGCCGAGAATTGCACCTTGCCCGTGTTGGCGAAACTGCGGTCGACGGAAGCGAGCTTGTCGCGCTCGTCGTGGCCAAAGGTCAGCACCACGTTGTAGCCATCTTCGTCCAGGTTGCCAAAGCCCTTGGTGGCGCTGAGGCGTTTCTCACGCGCACCGTTTTTTGGTGCGGAGTAGCCGATGGACACATCACCGATCGTCGTATCGTGCTTGGTAATGAAGTTGACCACGCCAGCGATGGCATCGGCACCGTACAGCGCGGAGGCGCCATCGGTTAGCAGTTCCACACGTTCAATTGCCGAGATAGGGATCGAATTCAAGTCGAAGCCAGCGGCGAAGCCCGTCAGCGTCTGGCCGCCGAACTGGGCCAGGCGCTTGCCGTTCAGCAAGACGAGCGTACGCGTCTCACCCACGTTATGCACGGAAATGCCAGAGAAACCGAAGGTGCTGCCGCCAACCGAGGAACTTTCGCTGGTGGCGCCCTGGGCGGAAGACAGCTTCTTGACCAGATCGGTGACCGAGGTGGCCCCCGAGGTGCGGATGGCTTCGGCGGTCAGGACGGTAACCGGCAAGGCGCCTTCGGCGGCGATGCGCTTGATCGACGAGCCCGTGACTTCCACGCGCTGGATTTGCGTATCGGCAGCCTGTGCATCTTGTGCGATCGCGGACTGCGAAACAACGGACATGGCGGCGGCTACACCACCGGCGCAGAAGATGCGAACGGCACGAGAGATGACGGTTTCTTTAAGCATGGTGAACCCTTTTTCATTTGTATGGTTATATATGACTCCGGATTTGCTACCCGGATTGCACTCATTTATCTAAAGGAAACGCCTTGCACGGCACCACGATCACGTGCCGTGAAGTTCACTGGGACACTGGTACAGAAATGGCACTAGGAGACTGAAAGTCAACTAGACAACTACATAGAATCACGGCAAGAATATGAGTGTCAACAGAACTCAGCATGCGTATGGCGTACATACAACATGTGAAAAGCAGGGGAGACAAGGGAAAAGCGCAGCTCGCGGCCAGCCGCGAGGCCGTGCAGCGTCAGCTGGCCAGCGGCAGCCTGATCTGTATGTGACAGCCGGGACTGCTGTCGATGGCGCACACCTGGCCGCCCAGTTGCTGCACGATGGTGTAGACGATGTGCATGCCCAGGCCGGAGCCGCCCTGGCCCCGCTTGGTGGTGAAAAACGGTTCAAACATGTGTTCGCGCACGGCCGGCGCCAGGCCGATGCCGTCGTCGGAAAAATCCAGCAGCAGCCAGCGCGCGGCCGCGTCGGTGTCGTCCGCCTCGATGCGCGCACGTATCGTGATGCGCCCCGGCCCGCCCTGCGGATAACCGTGGCGGGCGCTGTTCATCAACAGGTTCGAGAGGATTTGCGACAGCTTGCCAGCCGCCAGGCGCACCTGGCAATCGGGGGCGATGTCGAGTTCCACGCCCAGCGCCGCCTTGCGCAATTCCGGGCTGTGCGCCGATACCAGGCCGTGCACATAGTCGTGCAGCGCCAGGTCTGCCACGTATTCACTGACCTGGTCCACGGCCAGTTGCTTGAAATTGCCGATCAGGTCGGCGGCGCGCGCCAGGTTGCGCTCGATCAGGGCGGCCGCGCCTTTGAGCGATTCGGCAATGTCGACCAGCTCGGCACGGCTGACCTTGGCGCCGCCCAGCAGCTGCACCAGCTGGTCGGCATAACTGCCCATGCTCGACGCGGCCGTCAGCGCCACGCCGATGGGCGTGTTGACTTCATGCGAGACACCGGCCACCAGCGAACCGAGGGCCGCCATCTGTTCCTGCTCGATCAGGTTCGCCTGCGCCGCCAGCAGCGATTCGGTGCGCACGCGCACGATCTCCTCAAGCTGCTGCGTGCGCTCCTGGTGCTGCAGCTCGGCCGCGCCGCGGGCCGAAAAGATCGACAGCAGCAGCAAGGCCAGCAAGCGCTTGTTTTCATCGATGGGCCGCGTGTCGATGGCCGACAGGATGCCCAGGGTCTTGCCATCGGTATCGATCAGCGGCATGCCGACATAGCTTTCCGCCTGCATGTCGACGAGGAGACTATCGTATGGAAAGCGACGCTGGATATCGCTGCCATGAAAACACATGCTTTGGCACGTCACGTCTTGGCAAGGCGTGTGCTGCAGGCTGTATTCGATATTCGGCTGGTAGCCGTCACCACCCCACAGGGCCAGGGTGCGGATGCCTTCGCTGCCATCGTCCAGGCGCACCAGCCGCCCGGCGATCACATAGTGCACGTCGAGCGCTTCGGCCAAGTCCTTGACGAGGATGCGCAGGAAGTCGTCGCCCCGGGCGTGCGCCGTCGAGGCGGTAATCGAGCGCAGGGCCGCTTCCGCCAGGGTGCGCCGCTGCTCGGCATCGAACAGGGGTTCTTGCGAATTCACATCAAACAACGGAATACTCATGAATGCTCCTGCACGGCACCGGAAGCGCAGGCACGCCCGCCGGCGCGGCGACTCTCAGCCATGGCCCGCCCCAGCGGACCTGCCGCGATTGTACCCCTGGCTATTGCTTAATAATACAGATATCCAGGAATTTTTTACAGCCAGCCGGAACGTTTGAACAAGTAATACATATAACCGCAGACACAGCTCATCAGTCCCACGGCCACGGGATAGCCGTATTGCCAGTCCAGCTCCGGCATGAACTTGAAGTTCATGCCCCACACGCCGGCAAACGCCGTAAACACGGCAAAGATAGCGGCCCAGGCCGCCAATTGCTTGTTTACTTCGCTCTCGTCGATGGCCACCATCGACAGATTCACCTGGATGGCCGTGCTGATGGTGTCGCGGATGGTGTCGAGCGTGCCATTGATGCGCGCCAAATGGTCGTGCACGTCGCGGAAATACTCCTGGGTATCGTGGCACAGGGGCGGCACGCGCCCGCCGTGCAACTTGCCCACCGCTTCCATCAGCGGCGCCACCACGTGGCGCAAGACCATGACCTTGCGTTTTAATTGATACAGCCGTTCGATATTGTCGCGCTCGGTGCCGCGGTCGAAGATGCGGTCCTCGATCAGTTCCAGCTCCGATTCGAGCGCGTCGAGCACGGGAAAGTAACGGTCGACGACGGCGTCCATCAGCGCGTACAGCACGAAGGCCGAGCCCTGGCGCAGCAGATGCGGTTCGCGCTCGGCGCGCGCGCGCACGCCAAGAAAACCTTGCGAGCTGTTGCTGCGCGACGAGAGCACATAATTGGCGCCGACAAAAATATCGACTTCGCCCAGCACCAGTTCGTTCTCGACCATTTCCACGGTTTTCACGACGGCAAACAGGGAATCGCCATATTCCTCGATCTTCGGACGCTGATGGCCCCGCTGCGCGTCTTCCACCGCCAGTTCGTGCAGGCAAAACTCGTGCTGCATCTGTTTCAGCTCGGCCGGCGTGGCGTCGAGCAGGGCCACCCAGACGAAACAGTCGGGGCGCTCGACGTAATCGCTGATATCGTCAATCGGCAAGTCGGCCAGTTTTTTGCCATCCTGGTAGGCCACGCAGTTAATCAGCATACAGTTCCACAATGAAAGTTAACACCGGACGAAACAGTCCGACAGGCGCCAGCTTACCTTATCGCCTGCTGTGGGTGTTGTGGCGTACGAGGAACACCGCAAGAAAAGGCGGACGGGGGAGTCCCCGTCCGGCAAGGCGTCAATCGTCCTTGGCGCCGTCGATGCCCAGTTCGGAGATCTTGCGGGTGATGGTGTTGCGGCCGATGCCCAGGCGCACGGCGGCGTCGTTCTTGCGCCCGTGCGTATGCTTGAGCGCCGTCTTGATCAGGGCCGACTCGAATTGCCGTCCCAGCACGGCCATGACTTCCTGCTGCCCCGCGCCCAGCATGCCGGCCGCCTGCAATTCCAGCAAACCGATCCAGCCCGGCGGCGCGCCGTTGGCGGGCGCGGCCGCTTCGAACACCTGGCCGCCGTGTGGATGGGCAACGGCCGCCGGTGCAGCTTCGCCCGCCGGCGCGCTGGCTGCGGCATCGCCCTGCCCCTGCGTCAATTCCAGCGGCAAGTCCTTGATTTCCACCGTCTGGCCCGGCGCCATGACGGTGATCCAGTTGCACAGGTTTTCCAGCTGGCGCACATTGCCGGGCAAATCCAGGCTGCTGAGAAACTGCATCGTCGGCTCGCTCATGCGCTTGGCTTCCACGCCCAGCTGGCGTGCGCTCTGCACCAGGAAGTGGCGCACCAGGATGGGGATATCCTCGCGCCGCTCCCGCAAACTGGGCAGGCGCAGGCGGATCACGTTCAGGCGGTGATACAAGTCTTCGCGGAACAGGCCGTCGCGCACGCGCTGCTCGAGGTTCTGGTGCGTGGCCGTAATGACGCGCACGTTCGCCTTCATGGGCTGATGCCCGCCGACGCGATAGAAATGCCCGTCGGACAGCACGCGCAAGAGTCGCGTCTGCAGGTCGAACGGCATGTCGCCGATCTCGTCGAGGAACAGGGTGCCGTTCTCGGCCTGTTCGAAGCGGCCCCGGCGCGTCGTTTGGGCGCCCGTAAACGCCCCCCGCTCATGGCCGAACAGTTCCGATTCCAGCAAATCCTTGGGGATCGCCGCCGTATTCAGGGCGATGAACGGCTGCGCCGCGCGCGGGCTGTGCTTGTGCAGCGCGCGCGCCACCAATTCCTTGCCGGAACCGGATTCGCCCGTGATGAGCACCGTCACGTTCGATTGCGACAGGCGGCCGATGGCGCGGAACACTTCCTGCATGGCCGGCGCCTGGCCGAGGATTTCCGGCGTTTCCGACGGGCCCGACTCGACGCTGGTCTCGCGCAAGCTTTCTTCCAGCGCGCGGCGGATCAGCTCGACAGCCTTGTCGATATCGAAGGGCTTGGCCAGGTATTCGAAGGCGCCGCCCTGGAAGGCCGCGACGGCCGAGTCGAGGTCGGAAAAGGCCGTGATGATGATGACCGGCAAGCCGGGAAAGCGCGACTTGACCGTCTGCAGCAATTCCAGGCCGGAGGCGCCCGGCATGCGGATATCGGACACGAGCACTTGCGGCGTGTCAAATTCCAGTGCGGCGATGGCGTCGCGCGCATTGGCAAAACTCTTGGTGGCGAGATTTTCCCGCGCCAGGGCTTTTTCCAGCACCCAGCGGATTGATTCGTCGTCGTCAACTATCCAGATTGGCTTCATTAGTGTGTGCGTCCCGCAATGGATTTCATGGGTGGGATACTTCCTCGCTTATGGCAAGGGGAGAACGATCCTGAAATCGGTGTATCCAGGCCGGCTTTCGCACTCGATCACGCCCAGGTGCTGTTGCACGAAGGTTTGCGCCAAGGTCAGTCCCAGCCCGCTGCCGCCTTCCCTGCCCGACACCAGCGGGTAGAAAATCCGGTCGCGGATCTGGGGTGCGATGCCCGGTCCATTGTCGATGATATGCAAGTCTAATGCCAGGTTGTAGCGGACCTTGGCCAGGGTCACCTGGCGCGCCACGCGCGTCTTGAAAATCAGCTCCGCATCGCCCGCCTCGATGCGCTCGGCCAGCGCCTGCGCCGCATTGTGCGCGATGTTGAGCACGGTCTGTATCAATTGCTCCTTGTCGCCGCGAAACTCGGGGATCGAGGCGTCGTAATCGCGCGAAATGGTCAGCCCGCTGGGAAATTCGGCCAGGATCAGGCTGCGCACCCGCTCGCACACTTCATGGATATTCACGTCGCCCACGATGTGCGGGCGGCGGTGCGGCGCCAGCAGGCGGTCGACCAGGGTCTGCAACCGGTCCGCTTCCTTGATGATGACTTGCGTGTATTCGCGCAGCTCGCTCAGGTGCAGGGCCGGCAATTCCAGCTCCAGCAGCTGGGCCGCGCCGCGGATGCCGCCCAGCGGATTCTTGATTTCATGCGCGAGGTTGCGGATCAGCTCCTTGTTGACCTGGCTCTGGTCGAGGATGCGCTCCTCGCGGTCGAGCTTTAACTGCTGCACGTTTTCGCGCAGCTCGATCAGCACGCCATCGCGCGGCGCGTCGAGCGCGCTGATGATGCTGTGCACGCGCAGCGGCTCGCGCCCCAGGCGCTCCAGCGTCAGGTCCTGGCGCAGGTCGGAAAATTTATGTTCGAGCGCCTGCGCGCAGATGCCGGCCAGCTCATCGGGATTGAGGAACAGCGCCGTCAACTTTTGCCGCGACAGCGCTTTCAATGAGCTTTCCAGCAGGTTTTCCGCCGCCGCGTTGGCATAGCTGATGCGGCCGTCGCCATCGAGCAGGATCACGGCCGAGGCCAACAAATCAAGGCCGGCCAGGTGGGCGGGACGGCTGGAATGGTTGTCTAATGTCATGTGCTTTACCGAATATTCGCGATCTCGCGTTTCAGGGCCTCGACGTTCTGCTGAGTCCGGTTGATATTCTCTTTCAACTGCGCCACTCTTTCCTGGTATTTCGCGTAGTTACGCTCATTGCCCTGGCGCTCGGGCTGGCCGCCATTCAATTCCAGGCGCTGCGCCGCCAGTTTCTGCTCTTCGCTGCGCAACTCATCCTGCAGGATCTGGCGCCGGTCCAGGTCGCGCGCGCGTTGCTCGGCGCCATCGACCTTGGGAAACGCGCCGGCGGCCGGCGCCGCCGTGGCCACCGCCTGCGTGGCGGGCCGGGCAGGCGCGCCGGCCAGCGGCGCCGTCTTGCGCGGCGGCTCCGTCATGGCCCCCGGCAAATCGAGCAGCTGGCAATGCGCGCCGGCGCGCTTGTCCGTGTAGGTCTTGTGTCCCTGCGCATCGGCGCAGACATACAACTGTCCGTGCGCCTGCGCCGCCGCGCCCAGCAATCCTGCCATCAGCGCCATTCTGTAATGCTTGGTCAATCTTCACTCCTGTCGGCTCGTGCCGCATCGTTCCTGGGCCGACTATACAACACCACACTCTCACGGCCTTGGCGTACTGCATAAAAAAACGCGGGCGAGACCATCGCCTCACCCGCGTTTCTTATTCACAACCGGCACATTGCCGGCGTGGCGCCATTACAGCGAGTAGTACATGTCGAACTCGGCAGGATGCGTGGTCATGCGCATGCGCTGTACGTCCTGCATTTTCAGTTCCAGGTAAGCGTCGATCATGGAATCGCTGAACACGCCGCCACGGGTCAGGAACTCGCGGTCCTTGTCCAGGGCTTCCAGTGCTTCTTCCAGCGAAGCGCACACGGTCGGGATCAGTGCGTCTTCTTCCGGCGGCAGATGGTACAGATCTTTCGAGGCGGCTTCGCCCGGATGGATCTTGTTGGCAACGCCGTCCAGGCCGGCCATCAGCAGTGCGGCGAAGCACAGGTACGGGTTCGCCAGTGGATCCGGGAAGCGCGCTTCGACGCGGCGGCCTTTTGGATTGGCCACGTGCGGGATACGGATCGAGGCGGAACGGTTTTTCGCCGAGTACGCCAATTTCACCGGCGCTTCGTAGCCTGGTACCAGGCGCTTGTACGAGTTGGTGCCCGGGTTGGTGATCGCGTTCAGTGCCTTGGCGTGCTTGATGATGCCGCCGATGTAGTACAGGGCGAAATCGGACAGGCCGGCATAGCCGTCGCCGGCGAACAGGTTTTTGCCATCTTTCCATACGGATTGATGCACGTGCATGCCCGAACCGTTGTCGCCAACGATAGGTTTCGGCATGAAGGTGGCGGTCTTGCCATAGCTGTGCGCCACGTTCCACACCACGTATTTCAGGTTTTGCGTCCAGTCGGCGCGCTCGACCAGGGTCGAGAACTTGGTGCCGATTTCATTCTGGCCGGCGCCGGCGACTTCGTGATGATGTACCTCAACCGGGATGCCCAGCGATTCCAGGATCAGGCACATTTCCGAACGCATGTCCTGGAAGCTGTCCACTGGTGGCACGGGGAAGTAGCCGCCTTTGACGGTAGGACGGTGGCCGCTGTTGCCGCCTTCGATGTCCTTGCCGGTCGACCACGAACCTTCGTCCGAACCGATCTTGACGAAGCAGCCCGACATGTCGATCTTCCAGCGCACGCTGTCGAAGATGAAGAATTCCGGCTCAGGGCCGAAGTAGGCGGTGTCGCCCATGCCCGACGATTTCAGGTAGGCTTCGGCGCGTTTCGCGATCGAGCGCGGGTCGCGGTCGTAGCCCTTGCCGTCCGACGGTTCGATCACGTCGCACTGCATGAACAGGGTCGTTTCTTCCATGAACGGGTCGATATTGGCCGTGTTTGGATCCGGCAGCAAGATCATGTCGGACGCTTCGATGCCTTTCCAGCCAGCGATCGAAGAACCGTCAAAGGCGTGGCCCGACTCGAATTTGTCCATGTCGAAGTGCGACACGGGAACCGTCACGTGCTGCTCTTTACCACGGGTATCAGCAAAGCGGAAATCAACGAATTTGACTTCGTTTTCTTCTACCATCTTCAAGACTTCTGCGGCTGTCATTGCCATGCGTATCTCCTAAATGAATGTGGGGTGAGCCGACCTTAGTGCGTCTGGGCTGATGAAGCGAAGCAAACATTGCGTGCCACCAAAACTCATAAGGATCATAGCAGATTCCATGCCAGCTTCTGAACGGACGTGGCCGCCAAGGTCAAAACCCGGCCATCCCAGTGAAAGTTTTCCAGCCCGCGATTTTCACGCGCGTTTGCCCACAACCAAGAATGCACTATGCAAGTGCAAAAAACGCATAACGCACCATTATCGTGCATTTTATGCCGATTTCTGAAAAATGCCTCGTTGTGGTGCATGCGCCGTGCACCATGGATTCCCGTTTGCGGGGCGCGGACGGCGCACTATAATCGTACTCACACCTGCCCACTTTCATCGAGGACGCCATGAACACCGCCGCCGACATCCTGACCACCGCCCGCAGCCGGGCCAATGAAGGTACGCCGTATGCCGGCGCCGTCACGCCGCAGGAAGCATATGACTTGCTGCAAGGCGATGCCGGCGTCAAGCTCATCGACGTGCGCACGAATGCCGAGCGCGACTGGGTAGGCAGGGTCGACATCGCCGATACCCAGCATGGTGCGGTGCAGTGGGCCACGTATCCGGGCGGCGTGCCGAATCCCGACTTCCTCGCGCAGCTGGCGGCCCAGGCCGGCAAGGATGAGGTGCTGCTGTTCCTGTGCCGCTCCGGCGTGCGTTCGCGCCACGCCGCCAAGCTGGCCACCGAGCACGGCTATATCAACTGCTTCGACATCCTCGAAGGTTTTGAAGGCGACAAGGACGCCGACGGCCACCGCAAGCAGATCGGCGGCTGGTGCAAGGCGGGTTTGCCGTGGCTGGGCGCTTGAAAGCAGGAGTAACGGAACAGCTGCCGATGACGGCCATACGTCGACCAGAGACAAGTCCCGCCCTGGCTTGATGCTTCAGGCTGGCTCACCCGCCTCTGGATGTTCGCCCATCAGCGTCAGAATGCGCTTGCGCACGAAATTGATGTGGCTGCGCAAGCCATACAAGCCATCGGCAAACGACAGCGGTATCGAGATCTGGTTGACCATTTCCTCGATCTGGTCCAATCGCTGCAATTGCGCCGCATACACTTGCGCGCGCTGCTCCTCCGGCACGTCTTCCAGCGCCTGCTCCACCGTGCGCAGCTGGCCGTACCAGCGGTACACGCGCGAGCGGATGCGCCACACGTACAGGGGCGGCACGACGCGCGACAGGGGCAATATCAGGGCGCCGAGCGCCACCACCAGCACCCACATGCGGTCGAAGAAATTGGCCAGCCAGAAACTCATGTAGCGCTGCAGCACGGGCGCGCCATCCTTGTAGAATTTCAGCGCTTCCGGCGCGACGGGAATTTCCGTGTAGCGCGCGGATGGGAACTGCCCCTGCTGCTGGAACCAGCCCGTGCCGCCGTGTATGCCGGCCGCCGCCTGCACGAACAGGTCGACCAGGGCCGGATGCAAGTCTTCGCGCGCGACCAGGGTGGCGGTCGGCGCGATCAAATGATAATCCTGCGCGGGAATGTTTTGCCCCAGGTCGACGATGCCACGCGGCAAAACGACATGCGTGAGGAAAGGCAGGCGCCGCGTGTACGCTTCCGCTTGCGAAAAATCAAACAGCTTGATGCCCGGCGTTTGCAGCAACATCTGGATCAGCGGCGCTTCCGGCGCCGAGCTGAACACGAGACCGTCGATGCGCCCTTCCAGCAGTTCCACCGTGGCGGGCGTATTCTGCAGGTCGCTGACCGTCAATTCCTTCGCTTCCACGCCATTGACGGACAGCAACTGCCGGAACAGGCTGGGCACGCCCGTGCCTTCCGGCCCCAGGTTGATCTTCATGCCCTTCAATTGCGTCAGTTCCGTCACCGCCTTGTCTTCGCGCAAGAACAGCCAGACGGGTTCCGTAAATAAACTGCCCAGGGAAATCAGGCCATGGCGCTCGGCATCGGCGTGCTCCGTCGAGCCGCTTTGCACGAAGGCGATATCGGTCTTGCCGTTATTGAGGCGTTGCAGGTTTTCCTGCGAGCCCAGCGACGGCTGCAAGGTCACCTTGATGCCGTGCTTGGCCAGGGTGGCCGCGTATTTCTTGCCGAACTCTTCATACGCGCTATTGTCCTGCCCCGTCGACAGGCTCACCTGGCGCGGCGGCGCCGGGTCGACCAGCCAGTAAGCGAGCGCGCAGAACGCGCCGACCAGCAGCAGGGTGGGACCGGCGGTGGCGAGGAAATCGCGCACGGAAAAGCGGCTGAACGCGAGAATTTTGGACATGTGGTGGCGCATAGGTTTCATGGGTGGCTACGATGCCAAGAAAACCTCAACTATGCAAGGCATCTCACATGCGTGGCGTGGTCAAATCCGCTACAGTAGCAGATCACTCACCTGCCCCCGGAGCCCCGCATGCTGAAAATTCTTGGAAAAGCCGCCTCGATCAACGTCCGCAAAGTCTTGTGGACCTGCGAGGAACTCGACCTGCCATACGAACGCGAAGACTGGGGCAGCGGCTTTCGCAGCACGGACGACCCGGCCTTCCTGGCCCTGAACCCGAACGCCATGGTGCCCGTGCTGGTCGACGGCGACCTGGTGCTGTGGGAATCGAACACGATCTGCCGCTACCTGTGCGCCCAGGCCGGCCGCGACGACTTGCTGCCAAGCAGTCCCCGCGCCCGCGCGCAAGTGGAAAAATGGATGGACTGGCAAATGGGCGACCTGAACAACAGCTGGCGCTACGCCTTCATGTCGCTGGTGCGCCAGAGCCCCGCGCACCAGGATGCGGCGCAGCTGGCGGCCGGCATTGCCGGATGGAACAAGATGATGGGCATCCTCGAGCAGCAATTGCAGCGCACGGGCGCCTTTGTCTGCGGCGAACAGTTCACCCTGGCCGATATCGTGCTGGGGCTGTCCGTCAAGCGCTGGCTGATGGCGCCCATGCAACGTCCCGCGTATCCCGCCATCGCCGCGTATCACGCGCGCCTGGAAGCTAAGACCGCCGTGTTTGCCGGTTAGTCCAGTTCGATTGCCGCGACCGTGCCGCCGATGACGTAGCAATCGCCATCGCGGCGCACCTCCTCCAAGCTCGCCGGATCATCGTGCGTATACGTGCCGTCGACGTCGACGCACCAGACGTCGCCGAAACGCAGCAACTTCACGCCGCAGCAGATGCGGTTGATGAAGTTACCCTGAGTCTTGAGCAGCACTTCCCGCACCGCGCCCACCGTGATGGCGACCTGGCGCCAGACGTTGCCTTCCAATGCATGATTTCTCGCGTACAAGACGATGCGCACGGCCTGCACGCCGTGGGGCCCGTACATTTGCTCGAATGAGACGAGCGCGCCATCGTCAAAACGGTGGTATTGCTCAAAAATGCGCTGCGTTGTTTCCATTTCTTTTACTCCTGTGCAAAAAAAACCGGCCCGCGAGGGCCGGCTTTTAGTTGCAGCAACGATTTAATTCGTGCACTGCTTCGCCACGCCTTCGGCCGACGCGGGCGGCTCGATCAGCGGCATCAGGCTCGGCGCCAGCGAGACCAGCAATTGCACCGGCAAGGCGCTGGTGAAATCGTAGTTCTTCGATTCCGGTCCGCGCACATACGCCGTCATGCTGCCATAGAAGCGCTCGCCGATATTGAAGACGAACGTGGCCGAACGGTTCACATAGCGCGATTCGATCAGGCGGCCGCCGGCGCCATACACGTCGAAACGCTGGTCGCCCGTGCCCGTCTTGCCGCCCATCGGGATCGGCACGCCGTCGGCGCCGACGAACGCCGTCTTCGCCCGTTTCGCCGTGCCGTCCGACACCACTTCGCGGATTGCCTTGGCGACCGCCTTGGCCACGTCCGGCGACAACACTTGCTCCGCCTCCACCTTGCTGCCCCGCTTGACCATGGTGTCATACGGCGTGTTGGCGGCGAAATGCATGGAATCGATGCGCACGCTCGGTTTGCGCACACCATCGTTGATGATGATGCCCATCAACTCGGCCAGCGCGGCGGGACGGTCGGCCGAGGCGCCCAGGGTCGTCGCGTAGGACGGCACGAGCGAGTCGAATGGATAGCCCATCTTCTTCCATTGGCGGTGGATTTCCAGGAAACCTTCCACTTCCAGCAAGTTGGCGATGCGGCGGTCCTGCGCATGCTTGCGGTGCGTATTGAACAGCCATTTGTAGACTTCCTGGCGTTCCTTTTCGCTGGCCGCCACCATCTGCGACAGGGTGGAACCTTCATGCTGGCGCAGGTAAGCCACCATCCACAATTCCAGCGGATGCACGTTGGCAAGATAACCGCGGTCGGCCAGCGACCAGTTTTCCATCGCGTACTGCTGGTACAGCTTGGCCACGCGCTCGGGCGGTACTTCGTTTTGCGACGGCAAGTTGGCGTTGAGGAAGTCGCCGAATTCGGCCACCGTCCCCTTCGGATTGACGGTGCGGAAGATATTCGCCAGACGCACGGGGGTCGGGCGGATGCTGGCCAATAAGATCTTTTCCTGCTCGTCGACGCTCTTGCCACGGTATTTCTGATAGAAGCGGTGCAGGAATTCGCGCCCTTCCTTGTCGGCAAACCGGCTCAAATATTGCGCGCGGCGCGGATCGTCCGCATCCGCCAGCAGCGAAGCCGATGAATCGGGACGCGAGAACATGTAGTAGCGGGCCACGTCGCGCATCAGGCGCACGAACACCAGATTGGTCGACTGGCGCAGCGCCTGCTGCACCGTCATGATGCGGCTGTCGTCGAGCTTGGAGAAGTTGCCGAAATGGTGCAAGCCGCCGCCCGTGAAGAAGCCTTCGCCCGGGTTGCCCGAATATTTGCGTTCCATGGCGGCCGCCAGCATGGCGGGTAAATTCCTCGCCTCGCCGAGCGGCAAAGGTTTCAAGTAGGCAATCGCCCACTGCGACAGCATGTCCTTCGGATCGACGGCGATCTTACTCAGTTCGGCGGCGCCCATGCCGCCGTAGCGCTGGTGCAGCTGGTCGATGATGTCCAGGTAAGTCACCAGAGTGCGCAGCTTGGCCGTGGAACCGAGGTCCAGCTTGGCGCCCTCGTTGATGTCGAGCGGCTGGTCGAAATTGTCCGTTTGCACGCGCAGCAAGTTGGCTTGCTCGCCCTTTTGCAGCAAGGTAAAGCTGTAGACCACGTTGGCGGGGTCGCCATTGCCCAGCATGCCCTTGCCCGTCAGGCCGGCCGCTTTCGCCACTTCCGGGTCGCGCAGCTCGCGCAAGACCTTGGTGACGGCGTTTTGCGCCTGCGCGTCGAGCGTGCTGACCACTTTCAGGTCCAGGCGGTCGAGGTTGTACAAGCGCGGATCGCCCAACATGCTGGCCAGGTGGTTGCGCACGGCATTCGAGGCCTTGCGCGTGACGAACGAGGTCGACGCTTCCGACTGCACGCCAGAGGCCGTCGATGGGCGCAGCTTCTCGGCGATGGCCGCATCGCGCAGCTGCGGCGAGATCACGCCCGCCTGCGCCAGCAGGCGCAGATGGCTGTTGGTCAATTCTTCCAGGTCGGCGCCCCCGGCCACCAGGTAGTGCGAGGGACGGCGCTGCGCGATCAAGAGACTCAGCGCCTGCTTGTAGGCCAGGGCGCTGCCCGGCTGGTCCATATTACCCTTGAGCAAAGTCTTCACGTCGGCGAACGGACGGCCATACCAGACCCACATGCCGTCGCCGATGCCGTTCACTTCGCCAAAGCCGCTCTTGGCCGACAGCGGCACGGTATTGAGGTAATTGACGACGATCTTGCGCCGCGCTTCCATGGTGTTTTCGCCATCCTGGTACGAGCGCAGGCTGGCCGAAATCATTTGCAGCAACTTGTCCTGCATGGAGCTGGTGCGGCCATCTTCCGAATGGCGGTATTTTTCTATTTGCGTGGCCAGGGTGCTGCCGCCGCCGCCCCGGTGGCCGCCGAACATATTCAGCGCCTTGTCCAGGATCGCCTTGCTCAGGCGGTCCCATTCCACGGCCGGGTTGCGCATGGGCGTGCCAGGGTCGAGCAATTCGCGGTTTTCGATGAACAGCAGGCTTTGCACGAGCGCCTGCGGTGCATCGGCGAAGCCGTCGAACATGCGCTCGGGATAGCTGGCCGCGAACAGGGGCGCGGCGCGGCAATCGAGGATGCTCAGTCCGGCGCGGTTTTTCTCGTGATACGTGGCAAAGATGCCCCGGTCGACCAGTTGCACCATTTTCGGCGACATGCGCGCCTGCGCCGTGACGGCATAGTCGCGCGCATTCAGCTTGGAAATGAAGTCAGGCAGGCTGGCATAGCCGAGCCGCTCGTCATACGGGCCGTGCTGCGGATAGCGGATGGCGCCCGCCGGTGCAGGGCCGGGTTCGACCTTGAAAGTCAGCTGGCGGTCCAGGCGCGTGAAAAATTCCGCCTGCAGGGCCGAGGTGCGCACTTCGCGCATGACGAACCACGCCACGCCGGCGATCAGCGCCAGCACGATGATGGCAAAGATCGGCCAGATGCGTGAACGACGCTTCTTCGGCGGACTCGCCGGCGGCGGCGCCTCGGCGCCCGTGTCGGCGAGTGGATCAGAGGGGGGCCGCTCTTGCGCGGCCAGATTGACGCCTGTGTCTTTCATGGGATGCTGGGGTAAGGTTGGGTTTGGACGGCGCGGGAAATGCGGCAGCGATACCGCTCCGCGCGGGATAAGACCAGGGCCGGCCAGGGCCGGTCACAACAAAGCTTGCTTAACATGATGTCCATACCGGTGAATCAAAAAAACACGCTACTGCACAGGCAGGCAACCTCGCGTTTGACGCGCCAGGCTCCTGTTCACCATTCCACCACATCGGCATGAGAACGACTGACGAGCGCGCACAAAAATCTTGCTTCATTGAAGATTTTCGCAAAAAAACAACGTCCTGGAACGTACGCTTGCGTACTAAGAGCCTATCCCAGTAGATGAATACATCCCCTGCTGGCGCCCCTCAGAAGCGGGGACTGCGTTGATCGTCGTTGCGTGGCTCGCCACGCGTCCTCCTCACGCCTTGTCCGCGCTCCTGATGCGCTGCCAGCAGAAGACGCTCCCTACTGGGATAGGCTCTAAGATGCAAGGCGGGCGGCACGCCAGCGGAAAAGCCGCCGGCGCCGCACCGGCTGCATGTCAGATGGTGGTGTATTCCGCCTGCAGCGCGTCGAGCGCGGCGCGCATGTCCGCGAAGGCGGCCGCCGCTTGCGCGGGCTCGCCCTTGACGCCCAGTTCGATATGCCGGCGCGTCTGCGCGTCGCCCACGCTGGGCAGGCTGAATACCTTAATCAGCGGAAACTCCGCTTCCAGGCGCACCATCAGCGGCGTCAACAGGGATTCGGCCGTTTCATACACGAGCAAGGCATGTTCCGCATGCGGCACCTGGTTGAACAGGTGCGCATAATGCGTATCCAGCACCCATTCGATCATGGGCCAGGACATGACGGGAAAACCGGGCACGAAATAATGCTCGCGCACGGCAAAGCCGGCAATCTTGTTGTACGGATTCGGAATCAGCTCGGCGCCTTCGACAAATTCCGCCATTTTCAGGCGGTGCAGGTTTTCCGGCGAGTTCAAGTCCGCCGGCACGCCCGCCTCTTCGCCCATTTCCGTGATGCGTTGCTGGATATTCTCCTTGCCCTGCGGATGCAGCACGAGCGGCAAGCCCAGCGCATCGGCCGCCGCCTGGCGCGTATGGTCGTCCGGCGTGGCGCCGATGCCGCCAAAGCTGAAGACGATGTCGCCGCTGGCAAAGCTGCGCTTGAGCAAGGCGACCAGGCGGGCCGGTTCGTCGCCCACGTATTCCGCCCAGCTCAGCTGCAATCCCCGCTGCTTGAGCATGTGCACCACTTTCGGGAAATGCTGGTCCGTGCGCTTGCCCGACAGGATTTCGTCGCCGATGATGATCAATCCGATAGCCATGAAGCTTCCTCGTAGAATTCGATAAAAATGGTCAGGCGTCCGCCGGCGCCACGTCCGTCATGCCGCGCTGGCCGCGCAGGCGCGCCAGGGCTTCCAGGCAGTAATACTGGAACCACAACCCCGTAAAGATAAAGATCAGCACATACAGCCAGATGGCGAACGCCGCCAGGAAGGGGAAGAACACCACCGCCATCACGCCGCCCATCCACAGCAGGCCCGGCACGGCGCCGGCCGCACCGGACACCATGCCGATGGCCAGCAGGGGCCAGCGCTGCGTGCGCATGATGGCGTGGCGCTCTTCCACGCTGGCGTAGTCGGCCATGGCGTCATACGCCATCACGCGGTAGGTCAGCCAGCCCCACAGCACGGCTTGCCCCGCCAATGCGGCCGGCGGAAACGCGTACAGGGGCAGCATGAGCACCCAGACGACGATGAACAGCAAGAACGTGGCCAGCGAAGTACCGACGCTGCCGAGCAGGCTGCCGCCATGTTTCTTTTCCAGCTGCGGAAAGTGCCTCCCGCCCACATGGCGGCCGATGGCCGGCATGGCGAACAGGCCCATGAAAATGAGCGCCGTCAGTATCATCAGCGGCAGCAGCATGAACATGGCGATCAGCGGCACGATCACCGCCTTCAGCGCGCCCAGGCCGAAGGTGGCCAGCATCTGGCCGCTGGTATGGAAGAAATCGTACTGCGTGAACAGCGCATGCAGGCTGTCGATCAGCGGCTGCAAGCCCACATACAACAATGCGCCCCATAGCACCAGCGACAGGATGAAGGGCGCCATGCTCAGCAGCAGTATCCTGCCATGCAATTGTGACAGGAAAGCACGGCCATACGAATTCAGCACATTACGCATCAACGGCGTCCTTTTCGTTTCAATCTTGCAAATTCCACCATGCGGCGCAGGCCCAGCCATTGCTGTTGCCAGAAGCCGCGGCCATAGTTGCGCCCCGGCCGGCCCACGCCATCGCTGTCGATGCGGGCCAGCTGGTCGCGCACACCCGTGCGCGCATAGCCCGCCGAGAAATTCGCGGTGCCCAGCAGCATATCCCAAATCGGCAGGACCACGCCGAAGTTGCAACCGCCCATGCTGCCCTTGCCTTTCGACTCGTGCCCCACGCCGATCGCGTGGTGCGTGCGATGGAAACGGGGCGAGATCAACAGCCGCTCGCCGATGCGGCCGAAGTGTATCCTCACATTCGCGTGCTGCAAGCTTTGCAGGATGCGCGAAATCGACACCAGCAGCACGTACTGGCCCGGCGGCACGCCGATGCCGAGCGCCACCAGGGCCATCACCACGTCGCGCAGGAAGTCATCGAGCAAGTGGTTGCGGTCATCGCTCCACAAGTTCATGTTTTGCTGGCTGTGATGCAGGCTGTGCAAGCCCCACCACCAGCCGAAATGGTGCGAGGCCCGATGGTAGCAATAGTCGACGAAATCCAGTATCACAAAATAAATGATAAAACTGAGCAAGGGACTGATGCCGGGCAACAGCGATTCCAGATTCAATGGATGGATATTGTCAAAACGCAAGGCGCCCGCCAATGCGTCCATCAGCGGATCGAGCGTGAAAAAGACCACGACGGAAAACAGGCCGACGCGGTGCAGCACCGTGTAAATGAAGTCGTTCCAGCGGGCGCGCGGGTCCGTCATCTTTTGCGCGGGAATCAGGGCTTCGAGCGGACGCAGCACGAGAAACAGCAGCACCAGTTCGCACAAGCCGATCAGCAGCCACTCCGTGCCCTCGAACGCTTCTTCCGTGAATTCGCCAAAGCCCAGGTGATACACGAGGGGATTGACGATGGTCTGGAACAGCCAGCCTTGCGCCACGCCAAAGGCGTCGACCACGGCGTCGATGACGGGCGTGACGTGGCTGACGATGTCGGCGGCGATCATGGCTGGCCCGTCTTCTGCGCGTAGGCAGGATGCTCGCGCAGGGTGGCAAAGCAGAACCCTTTGTCTTGCAAGCCGGAAATCAAGGCGTCCAGGTTGGCCGGCGCCCATGCGTCCTTGCGCGACCAGATGCCCATGTGCGCAATGAAAATATCGCCGCTGCGCAAGTTCGCCAGCGCCTTTTTCAGCAGCGTGGCGTTCGGATACTTGTCGCTGGGCAGCTCATCGCCCGAATACCCGGCCGGCGCCCAGCCCGCATGCTGGTAGCCGCAGGCGCTGCCGGCGGCCAGGGTGCGCGGCGACGTGTAGCCGCCCGGCGCGCGCCAGAACGGGTCGAGCTTGTGGCCGGTCAGTTCCTGGAAGCGTGTGTCGACGCGGCGCAGTTCCTCGCAGAACTGCTGATCGGTGAACGAGGCCAGCTTGCCGCCGTCCTTGCCGAACTGGGGCTTGACCTGGATCAAGCCGTTGGCCAGATCCTTCTTCCAGTACACGTGGTCAAACGTATGCGTGCCGAACGCATGGCCTTCGGCCACGCGGGCTTTCCAGTACGGCGCCCACGACGGGTCGAGCGAATAGTCGCCGCGCGTGGTCTTTTCATTGGCCAGGAAAAACGTCGCCTTCACATGGCGCTTGTTCAGCACATCGGCGATCAGTTGCGCCTGCGACTGGCTGCCCGTGTCGAACGTCATGTAGATGGTGCCCTTGCAGGCTGCCGGAGGCGCAGAGGCGGCTGGGGCAACAGGTGCGGCGGCAGGTGCGGCGGCCTGCGCGGGCGACAGCATGGCGCTGGCGCACAGCAGCATGGCGGGCGCGTGGCCCGCGAAAATGAAGCGTTTCATCATCACCGGCTCATCACATGCGCGGCGAGTGGGTGGCGAAATACACGCCATGGGGCGAGCGGCCCACCGGGATGGTCTTGATCACCTTGCGCGTGGTCAAATCGATCACGGCCACCTTCTTGATCCAGCGCAGGGTCACCCACATGGTCTTGCCGTCGGGGGTGATTTCCATGCAGTCCGGGCCGCCCGGTACGTTGATGGTGCCCACGTTTTCCAGGGTTTGCTGGTCGATGATGTTGATGGTGTTCGAGACGCGGTTCGAGACGAACGTCATGCGGTTGTCGCCGAGCGCGCGGAAATTATGCGTGCCGGCGCCCGCCTTGATGCGCTTGACGGTCTTTTGCGTGCGCCAGTCGATCACTTCCACGTAATCGCTGCCCATGATACCCACCAGCAAATGCTTGCCATCGGGCGTCATCGTGATGCCGGCTGGCGCCGGACCGACAGGCATGGTCCATTTCACCGTTTGCGTGGCCAGGTCGATGGCGCTGACCTGGTTGCTGCCCTGCTGCGTAATGAAAGCCATGGTGCTGTCGGCCGTGAACGCCATATGGCTGGGTAGTTTCGGCAACGGAATGCGCTTGGCCAGGGTCAGGTTCTTGCCGTCGTAGCGGTACAGGTCGATGCGGTCCAGGCGCAGCGAGTTCGAAATGAACCACTTCTGGTCCGGCGAAAAGCCGATCTGGTACGGGTCGAGGATGTTGCTGATGCGGCGCTGGATCTGGCCCGAGACGGGGTCGAGGAAGATCAATTCATTGCCCACGGAACTGGCGACGATCAGCGACTTGCCGTCCGGCGTTTCCATCAGATGGTGCGGTTCCTTGCCAACGGCAAAGGTGGACAGCGGAGCATAGGTTTTCTGGTCCAGCAGTTGCACCGTAGCATCACGGGAATTGAGCACCACCACCACTTCGGCTTGCGCCGTCGATATTGCGGAAACCAGGCACAGCGAGGAAAAAACAAGGCGGCGTAGACTGCGGAACATGGAAGAAATCACTGTTAAATACAAAACATGCATTTTACGTGGAACACCGTATTTATTGTGCGAAATCCCCCCTTAAATACTACCGGCGGCCACACATCGCCGTAATTTTCGGTTTTTACTTGTGCCGGGCCTGGAATGGCGCTTTGCAACTCATTGCTCTACAATCTGAAGCTTTCATCGCCTACACAAGGATAATCATGACCACCACCACTACCGCTTCCGGCCTGCAATACATCGATACCGTCGTTGGCGAAGGCGCTGAAGCGCAAGCCGGCAACAATGTTGTCGTGCATTACACGGGCTGGCTGCAAAATGACGACGGCAGCGCCGGTTCGAAATTTGACTCGAGCAAGGACCGCAACGATCCATTCGAATTCCCGCTGGGCGCCGGCCGCGTCATTCAAGGCTGGGACGAAGGCGTGCAAGGCATGAAAGTGGGCGGCAAGCGCCAGCTGATCATCCCGGCAGCACTGGGCTATGGCGCACGCGGCGCCGGCGGCGTGATTCCACCGAACGCCACCTTGATTTTCGACGTCGAACTGCTGGGCGTATAAGCACCGACTCCGCAGCGCTCAAGCGACTGTAGCGACGCCGCCCCTGTTCACGCAGCGGCGGCGTTTTTGTTTTGAGTGTGTCCTCTAATGCACGGCGCGCTTTTTTCACTATGATGTCAGGCACTGCAGCACGCACGGTGGCCACTCCGCCGGGCCTGCCGCACTTTTCCAGCGATTCCATCAGCACACAGGAGCCATCATGAGTTTACAAGAGCAATTCGAACAAGCGCAGCTCGATTCCAAGACCCTGTCCGAGCGTCCGGACAATATGACCTTGTTGAAAATCTACGCCTTGTTCAAGCAAGCGTCGAGCGGCGACGCCACAGGCGAGCGCCCTGGCATGACCGATTTCGTCAACCGCGCCAAGTTCGACGCCTGGGCGGCCCTGGCCGGCACCTCGAAGGAAGAGGCGCAACAGCAATACATCGACCTGATCGACGACTTGAAGGATTAAACGCCGACAACGCCTGTTTTACGCAGAAATAGGCCGAAAACGGCTGAAAACTCACCAAAAACCACAAAAACAGGCCGTTAACGTCAAAGTGGCTACCAAACCGGTAGCCACTTTTTTTACGCCGTTATCCGCCGTAAACTTACTTTTTCGCCGCCGCCAGCGCTTGCGCGATCCAGCCGTCGAACGTTTTCTGATGGTACTTGATCCAGCCGGCCGTATGGCGCGCGATATCGGCTTGCGTGCTTTCGCCGCGACGCATGCGCTCGTTCTGCGCATTGATGTCGGCCACCGGCAATTGCATCACTTCGAACAACTTGGCCGCGGCCGGGTTCTTCTCCGCCCAGGCCTTGTTGGACACGATGCGTGCCGTGTTGACGGCAAAGCCGTAATCGCTGCCATCGTCGAGGCGGGTATTCACCTTGTCCGGATTGGCCGAGAACGGCACTTTCAGCCAGACCACGTCCTTGCCCGGCACCAGCACGCCACTGACCCAGTACGGCGTCCACGTGTAGTACAGGATGGATTCGCCACGCTTGTAGCGGCCCAGGGTATCGGCGATCAGGGCCGCATAGCTGCCCTGCACGTGCGTCACCGTGTCGCGCAATTTGTACGCATCCATGTGCTTCTCGATCAGCGCTTCGCAGCCCCAGCCAGGGTTGCAACCCGTCAAGTCGGCCTTGCCGTCGCCATCGTGGTCAAACAGCTTGGCCAGCGTGGGATCGCGCAACTGGTCGATATTCGTGATGTTGTACTTTTCCGCAGTCGCCTTGTCGATCAGATAACCTTGCGCGGCGGGACCGGCGTACTGGCCCGTGCGGGACAGCTTGGCGTCGCCGCCCGCATTGTTATAGAAATCCTTGTGCATCGGGTCCCAGTGCACGGCCATGAAGGTGGCGTCACCGTTGGCGATGGCAATATGCGCGGTCGGATATTCCACTTCCTTGATCGGCTGCACTTCGTAGCCCAGCTTTTCCAGGGCCTTGTCGACCAGCATGGTCTGGAAGGTTTCTTCCGCGATCGAGCTTTGCAGCGGCTGCACCTTGACGCCCTTGCCGGGCAGCGCATCGGCGGCCGCGGCCGGCGTCTGCGCCATGGCCAGGCTGGTGGTCAGGGCCATGGCGGCGATCGCCAGGGCGGAAAACAGCTGGAACTTGCGTTGCGATTTTTGCGTCACTTTAAAATTGTCAATTTGATGCATGTGGTTCCTTTATTGTGCGTTGGCCAGCGTAGCTTGCTGTTCAACATTATTTTTTTCCGTGTTGCCGCGCACCAGGCGCAGCACGAAACCGGCAGGACCCGTCTGGTACCAATGGCGCACGCCACGGCGTGGCTGGCCCATCGCTTGCGTCAAGCGATCCAGGGTAATGGCCAGCAGCACGATGCCCAGGCCGCCCACGGTTGCCAGGCCCATGTCCAGGCGGCCGATACCGCGCAATACCATCTGGCCCAGGCCACCGACGGCGATCATCGAGGCGATCACGACCATCGACAGCGACAACATCAGCGACTGGTTGATACCGGCCATGATCGACGGCATGGCCAGCGGGAATTGCACGCGGGTCAGCAACTGCCACGGCGAGGCGCCATACGCGCGGGCCGCTTCGATCAGGTCGGGACGCACCTGGCGGATACCGAGGTTGGTCAGGCGCACCAGCGGCGGCAGGGCAAAGATGATCGTTACGATCACGCCTGGCGCATTACCGATACCGAACAGCATTACCACCGGCACCAGATAGACAAACGCGGGCGTCGTCTGCATGGCGTCGAGCAGGGGGCGCAGGATATTCTGCGCGCGGTCGCTGCTGGCAAGGAAAATGCCCAACGGCAAACCGATGGCCAGACAGAACGCCAGGGAAGTGAGCACCAGCGACAGGGTCGTCATGGCTTCCGGCCAGATGCCCAGCATCGACACCACCAGCAGCGCCAGCACGGTGCCGACGGCCAGGGTGCGGCTGGTAAATTGCCACGCCAGCAAGCCGATGATGGCGATCACCGTCAGCGACGGCGCCGCCAGCAGCACGCCTTCCACGCCGGACAGCACGCTGTCGATCGGCGCGCGCACGGCCTGGAAGAAGGGACGGAAATGCGCAACGACCCAGCCCAGGCCCTGGTTGATCCAGCTTTCCAGCGGCAGCGAGCCGTCGAAAATCTGCGTCAGGTGAAAACCGGTCGCATGCTCCGGCTGCACGGCAGGCGCGGCGGCGTCCAGCCACGCGGTGCTGGCGTCGGTGGGCGGCGTCAGCGCCCAGGGATTGATCTGTGCGGCCTGTTCAACAACAGGTTCTACTGTGGAAACGGTGCTTGGGTTCATGCTTGTCCTTTCTGTTGTTGTTCGGCAATGGCTGGCGTGTCGCGGTCGAGGAACTTCAGCAAGGTCGTCTTGCTGATGGCGCCGCGGAAGCTGCCGTCATTGGCCACCACAGGGACGGCGTAAGGCAGTTGCGCCACCTGGCCGAACAGGCCGGCGACTGGCTCATCTGCATTGATGGTCTGCACGTCCGGCAGATAGGCATGCGCCAGGCCCAAGGGCCCCACATGGCCGTCGAGCGCACTGCGCAGCGAATCGGCCGAGACGACGCCAAGGAACTTGCGCTGCGGATTGACGACATATGCGAAGGCGCGATCCTGCTCTTCCAGCATCGACAGCGCGGCGCGCGAACCACGGCTCGGCGACTCGGAGACGACGATCTGGCTCTTGCGGGCGATATCGCTGGCCTTGAAGACGGCGGCCGCATCGACGCCGCGCACGAAGTTGCGCACGTAATCGTTGGCAGGTTTACGCAGGATTTCTTCCGGCGTGCCCACTTGCACCACGTGGCCGTCTTTCATGATGGCGACGCGGTCGCCGATGCGCATGGCTTCGTCGAGGTCATGCGAAATGAAGACGATGGTGCGGCGCTTGATTTGCTGCAAGCGCAGCAGTTCCGATTGCATTTCCGTACGGATAATCGGATCGAGCGCGGAAAACGCTTCATCCATCAGCAAAATCGATGGATCGCAGGCCAGCGCACGGGCCAGGCCCACGCGCTGCTGCATGCCGCCCGACAATTCGTCGGGATAGCTGGCGCCGTAGCCATCCAGGCCTACCTGCTCCAAAGCTTGCTGGGCCAGCGCATGGCGCTCGGCCTTGGGCATGCCGGCCAGTTCCATGCCGAAGGCCGTGTTGTCGAGCACGCTAATTTGCGGCAGCAGCGCGAACGACTGAAACACCATGCTGATGTCCTTGCGGCGCAGGGCGCGCAACTGGGCGTCGGGCAGGGTATTGATGTCGTTGCCGTCGATCAGGATGCGGCCGGCGGTCGGTTCGATCAGGCGGTTCAGCATGCGCACCAGGGTCGACTTGCCCGAACCGGACAGGCCCATGATGACGAAGATCTCGCCCGCTTCAATGGTAAAGGTGGCGTCGAAAACGCCGATGGTGCAGTCGGTCTTGGCCAGGATGTCTTGCTTGCTGGCGCCCTGACGGACGAGCTCAAGTGCTTCTTCTGGCTTGTCGCCGAACACTTTGAACACATGGTCGATAATGATTTGTTTTGCCACGATGTGGTTCTCCCTCGATTTGACGAATGGAATGAAACCCAGCAAGCTGCTAGCTTGCGACGGGAATCAGCAAACCCTGTTGCGTCGGCTACGCCACGGCGCAAAAAAGCGCACGGGAGCGACAGGAAACAGGGGGTGACACGCGTGTGACCAGCGGATGGCCAAAGCCGGTGCCGGGGTGCCGTGTGCGTGCTAAAAGAGGCTGTGGTTCAGGACTTTTAACAACGCTAGCGCCATGCAAATACATGGCACCAAATGTATTTGACCGAAAAAATCGACCAAGCTACTTTTAACTGGATGCGGGTGTAAAACCCGAAGAATTATTCACCACTCAGCGAGCGGAGAGTACTGCGAAGCAGAAGGTGAAACGCGGTGTAGCTGTTGTAAATATGACTCAAGTATAACGCAAAAAGCCACCAAAGTCCAATGGCTTTCCAAATAGAAATGTGCTAGCAATGTTCGCCAGCGTACAGTCAGACGTAAAAAAGGCGAAAAGCGACGTGGTTTCATCGTCTTTTCGCCCATCGCTGCTACACGTTTTCTAGCACCAAACATGGCGCCAGACAAGCGGGTGCCAGGCCGTCAAGCTGGCTCGGTAAACACCTTGCGCATCTTTTCGGCGATCTTGCCTTCGATGGTGGAAGCGAAGGCGCTGAGCATGAAGCCCAGCTTGATTTGCAGTTGCGCCTGCTCTTTTTCCAGGGTCAGCGAACCATCGACGCCGCTGCGCTCGAAGCGCAGCACATCGCCATCCCAGGCGCACGCCAGGTCATATTCCTGGGCCAGCTTGTCGGCCACTTGCTGCGCCGCTTCGCGCGCCTTTGCTGCTGTCAGCTTATGTTGCTGAACTATATTTATATCCGCCATCAAACGATCCTTTTATTATAAAAACGGGGCAAACCGGCCAGCATCATACCAGCCGCCATGCGGCGGGCACGACGGCAGCCGGCGCCGGACGGCTAAAAAAGCCCGTCCTTCCCGCGCATCGTTTGCGCCGTATCAAACCGGACGCACCGAAGCGGGACGACTATTCCAGTTCCAGTTGCGCGTGTCTTGGAGAGCTATCATGGATCAGAAAGTCATCGTGCCGGTCGAAGCCGTGTTGACCAAATGCGTGTCCCTGCCCGTCGGCTATGTCCCCACCCCATCGGCGCCATACCGCCAGCACCGCAAGAATGCGCAACTGACCCTGCAGCCGGGTCCGCCCCGCCTGATCGAGACAACGGTCCGCAACCTGGCCGCCGTGCCCGTCGGTTCGCGCGTGCTGATCTGGAAACAAGACCCGTCCGTCACCGAACTGGGTACGCGCAAGACCTTCCTGCCCGGCCTGATCCTGCAAGGCCCGCGCGACGCGCGCATCACCTTTGGCGAACCGGGCATCGCCCAGGTCAGCCCGAACGCCTTTGGCGACTTCATCGTCTCGCCCAATACCGACCAGTTCGATGCCGTGCACACGTTTGCCATCGTGCGCATGACGCTCACCATGTACCAGCGCGCGCTGGCCAGCAACGAGACGGCGCCGCCCCTGCCCTGGCAATGGAATAGCGCCAGCAACACGGCCCCGCTGCGCGTGTTCCCGCACGGCTTGCCCAATGTCATGAATGCCTATTACAGCCGCAGCGACAAGGCCCTCAAATTCGGCGACTTCATCCCCAGTGGCGCCACCGACCGCGTCTACACCTGCCGTTCGCTCGACATCGTCTCGCACGAAACTGGGCACGCCATCCTCGACGGTCTGAAACCGAATTGGCTGCTCAACAATAATCCTCCGCAGACGGGCGGCTTGCACGAATCGTTTGGCGACCTGACGGCCATCTTCCTGGCCCTGTCGCAGCTGGACCAGGTCGAAGCCGTGATCGCGCAAACCAAGTCCGACCTGCACGACAAAACGTTTCTCGCCGACCTGGCGGAGCAGTTCGGCCTGGCGCTGGGCCGGCCGAACGGTTTGCGCAATGCCGACAACGACATCAAATTATCGGAGGCTGGCACGGAAGTGCATGCCATCTCGCAAGTGTTTACAGGTGCCATCTACGACATCCTGGCCGACATCTTTGCCCACGAACGTCAGCCCCAGCTGGAAGATGACGCGGCCGTGCTGCACCGTTGCGGCGACTACCTGCGCAGCCTGGTCTTGCGCGCCCTGGTGGCGTCTCCCGACCAAGCGGCCACGTATGCCGACGTGGCTGGCCACATGCTGACGATCGCCCAGGCCGACGGCAACGGCGCCTACCTCGATTTCATCCGCAACAGCTTTACCGTGCGCGAAGTGCTCAAGGACAATGCCATGTCGGAGAGTGGGCAGATGACCTTTGCCCCAGGCATCGTCGATGACGAGGGTGCGGTGCAAGACAGGCGCGCCTGCTGCGGTACCATGAACCATGCGGAATACAGCGAATCGGATCAATTGCTGGAAGCGGAGCGCGAAGCGCTGGCGGCATGGTGCCGCAGTTACGCTCCCCGCTAGACGCCTTGCGCCGCAGGCCCGCCAGCAGTCAGCCGCAGGCGATGGCATGCGGCATCACGCCCCACCACCGTCCTCAAGAAGGAGCAGCATGAAAATTTCAGCCCGCAGCAGCGGCGGCTTTGCCGGCCTGAGCGAACAGTACGACATCGATACGCAAGCCCACCCGGCCGGCCCGGGGCTCGAAGCGGCACTGGCCAGCAGCGGCTTTTTCACGCACCAGCAGGCGACGGGCGCGCAGGTGGGCGCCGATATTCCCCATTGGCAGATCACCGTCGAGGCCCCCACCGCGCGGCGCACCATCACGTTTGCCGAAGATGGCAGTGCTGAAAACGCACGTTGGCAGCAGTTGGTGACGCAAATACGCGCCAGCGCCTGACTGTCCTGGCATTTATTTTTACCGATCTTGATTTGGGTAAAACAAAAACACCACAGGGCAAGCCCCTGCGTCGCCCGTCCCGCACCCTGCCGCATCGGGCGACTGTCGCTTTCTTGCCGCGTTCTTCATGGCAACGTCCCGGATAGTCGCTGAATGGCACGCTCTGCGCGGCAACGCCACTGCCAGAAAATGAATTTGCTTATATGTATTGTATATAAGCGGGATTTGTGAGAAATAGCGAATTGCCTTAAAATACAATGCTTTGCTTTAGTATGCGTCGCCGAGGTTCCTGCAGGCGCTACAGCACCTCCCCAAATTGATAGGACTGTTATGACCCACGTTGTCACCGAATCCTGCATCGCCTGTCGCTATACCGACTGCGTCGATGTCTGCCCGGTAGATTGTTTCCGGGAAGGCCCGAACTTCCTGGCGATCGATCCGGACGAATGTATTGACTGCGCCGTCTGCGTGGCAGAGTGCCCGGTGAACGCGATTTTCGCGGAAGAAGACGTGCCGGGCGACCAGCAAGCCTTCATCAAGATCAACGTCGATCTGGCCCGTAACTGGCCTTCGATCAC
Source organism: Janthinobacterium rivuli (assembly GCF_009208735.1). Taxonomy (GTDB): domain Bacteria; phylum Pseudomonadota; class Gammaproteobacteria; order Burkholderiales; family Burkholderiaceae_D; genus Janthinobacterium. The sequence continues at coordinate 70,766 of NZ_WFLJ01000019.1, forward strand.
CAAGACGAAAGCTGCCTTGCCGGAAGCCGAGCAATACAAGGACGTCAAGGACAAGCTCGACATGCTGGTGCGCTAAGCGCACGGCAGCCGTGGCCGCTCTCGCGGGGAGACGCTTCCCGCAGGGGCATGGCGGCGAAAAAACAGACTAAGAGCAGCGGCAACGCTGCTTTTTTTGCTTTTGAAACATCGTTGCAGGTCTATCCACGCAGTGTGGCGCACGGCCACACCGATACGCAAACAGTGGGCCTATGCGCGGTAAAGCACATTTTGTCCTCAACAAATATCGTAAAATTGGATTATGATATTTGAGCCGATATTGGCGCTTGGAATTAAACAAGGACTCTATATGCTTTACCAACTGCACGAACTGCAACGCTCTTTCCTCACTCCGGTGATGCAATGGGCAGACATGTCCTCCAAGTTATTTACCAACCCGGTTTCCCCACTGGCCCACACTCCGTTTTCGCAACGCATCGCAGCCGGTTACGAGCTGATGTACCGCCTTGGCAAAGACTACGAAAAACCACAATTCGACATCCAATCCGTTCTCGTCAAAGGCGAGAGCGTCGACATCCGCGAACACGTTGTCGTGACAAAACCGTTTTGCCGCCTGATTCACTTCAAAAAAGAAGCCACTGGCTTGCAACAGCCCAAAGTTTTGCTGGTTGCCCCCCTGTCCGGTCACCACTCGACCCTGCTGCGCGATACCGTGCGCGGCTTGCTGGCCGAGCACGATGTCTACATCACCGACTGGACGGACGCGCGCATGGTACCGCTGACGGAAGGCCCGTTCCATCTCGATGACTACATTTATTATGTGCAAGAATTCATCCGCCTGCTGGCGCCTGACTTGCACGTGATTTCCGTCTGTCAACCGACCGTGCCCGTGCTGGCCGCCATCTCGCTGATGGCGACAGCCAAAGATCCGCACATGCCGAAAACCATGACGATGATGGGCGGCCCGATCGACCCGCGCCGCTCGCCTACGCAAGTGAACAACCTGGCGACGGAAAAGAAATTCTCGTGGTTTGAAAATACCGTGATCTACGCGGTGCCGCCGAACTACCCAGGCTTTGGCCGCAAGGTGTACCCGGGCTTCCTGCAGCATGCCGGCTTCATCGCAATGAACCCGGGCCGCCACGCGCAAAGCCACCGCGAATTCTACATGCACCTGGTGACGGGCGATGACGAGCCGGCGGAAGGCCACCGCCAGTTCTACAACGAGTACAACGCCGTCTTGGACATGCCGGCCGAGTACTACCTGGAAACCATTAAAACGGTTTTCCAGGAATTCAGCCTGCCGATGGGCACGTGGAAAGTGGGCGGCCAGCTGGTGCGTCCGCAAGACATCACGAACGTGGCCCTGTTCACGGTGGAAGGCGAACTGGACGACATTTCCGGCGCTGGCCAGACGCAGGCGGCGCATGACTTGTGTTCCGGCATCCCAGCCGAGATGCAGCAAGACTTCGTGGCGCCGAAATGCGGCCACTACGGCATCTTCTCGGGCCGCCGCTGGCGCGAGATCATTTGCCCGAAAATCGGCGAATTCATCCAGAAACACGGCTGATACCCCTCGTTTCGGCCAAAACGGCACGCCAGGCTACCCTGGCGTGCCGTCTTTTTATGCGCACTCGATTTTCACCGTCGGGCGCGTATTGACAAATATCTGCTCGACCCGCGGCTCGCCCGGCCCCGGTTTCTTCATCGCATAGCCATTCACGGGCTGCGAACGGTTCACCCACAGCGCGTAATACAGATGGTCGGCACGCGGGTCTTCCGTGTTGGGATGGATCAGTATCGTCAGGCCCAGGCTGTTCAGTTGCAGCCACGGCACGATCACGGGCAATAGATCATTCGTGAAGCCAAAGTAAAACGACGGCGTCACGTGCGGGCCGCGCGCCTCCAGGTTCCAGTCGCCCAGTTCGATCTGGAAGCGCTCGGCCGCCCACTTGCGTATCAGCGCCGCCTTCTGATAGCTGTCCTCGTCAAAATAGATATGCGCGTGATAGCTTTCAATATCCGTATAGGCGCGCGGCTTGCTCGGCAAGGTTTCCTCGCCGGGCCGCACGCTGACGGGACGCGGCGTGGGCGCCGTGTCCGTATGCTCGCCCCACGGGCTCTTGCCCGGTGCAGGTTTGGCGCGTTTGACGGCGCCATCCTGCGCCACGGCCGTCCCGGCCAGGCCAGAGGCGGCCAGCGCCGCCACGAGTCCTCCGCCGCGCAAGACCGTGCGGCGCTGCGGCGAGAGGAGATTGGCCCATTCCAGGTCGATGGCCGCGTGTTGAGTGTTGTCTGACATAGGATTTCCTGTGGTTGATGATCGATAGAGGGATGCGGCACATCAGAATGACAATGTTGCGCGGGCGTAGTAATAGCCGCCCAGCACGCCCAATGGTCCCGAGTTGTCGTACGCGCCTGTGTACTGCGCCAGATTCGCGGCGCTGCGCGCTTCGCGCGGCACCTGGCTCGGTTTCTGGTCGAAGACATTGTTGGCGCCCACCGTCACGTTGATGCGCTTGCTGATGTCATAGCCGACGCTGACGTCCGTCACGAAGGCGGCCTTCAGCTGGTAGTCGCCGCCCGTGATGGCGTTCAGGCGCTTGAGCTTGCCGTAGCGCGTCTCCCGCACGTTCACTGTCCAGCCGGCCTTTTCATACGCCAGCGTGAGGATTTCCTTGTCGCGCGGCGCGCGGTACAGCAAGTCGTACTCGGCCGATTTGCTCAGGGTGCCGATGTTCGGCAAGCCTTGCAGCACGGCCGGAAGTGCCGCCTTGCCCACCAGGCTCGTGTGATTGATGTTGGCGGCCGCCGTCCAGCGCAGCTTGCCATCGGCCACGCGCACGACATCCTCGGCAGTCAGGTCGATGCCGCGCGTGCGCGTGTCGCCCACGTTGGCAAAATAATGGGCGACGAGGCCATTGCCCACCGTCAGGCCCGCCGAGCGCAGCAGGTTCTCGATGACGCTCGCTTGCGCCGCCGTCAGCGGCCGGCCGCTGCCATCGAGCGCCACGCCCGAGCTGCGGTCGATGCCGATGTTCGACGACACGCCCAGGCGGTCGCTGACCTTGATTTGATACGCGTCAACGGCCAGGCGCAGGGTGGGCGTGGGATGGAAGGTCAGGCCGGCCGACAGATTCGTCGATTTCTCCGGTTTCAATGGCTGCGCACCCAGAGCCCGCGCGGCGACCGAACTCGGCTGCGCCAGGGTGTAGGGCACGCCCGCATGGTCCGACGTGTTCGAATACGATTGCGTCACCAGGCTCGGCGCATGGAAACCGTTGCTGACGGTGCCGCGTACGGCGACCGTGGGCGTGACGTCATAGCGGGCGGACAGCCGGCCCGTCGTCTTGCTGCCGAAATCGGAATATTTCTCGGCGCGCAGTGCCGTGTCGAGCAGCCATTGCGGCGTCAGTTTGGCGCCCAGGCCGACATACGCAGCATAGCTGTGGCGCGCCGTGTCGGACGCATCGACGGGCAGGTAGCCGGCCAGCGCCGATGACCCGCTGCCCTGCCAGGAAGCGGGCTCGCCGGGGCTGCGCTGCTGCGTTTCATGCGAGTACTCGAGGCCGAGGCTGAGGTCAGCCGGCTCGCTCAGCCCCAATTGCACGGGGCGGCGCACGTCGGCGTTGGTGGTCGAGCGGCTGTAGCGCTGATTGCCGATGTCAAAATCGGTCTTTCCGCCAGGATAAGTGAGCGAGTAATTGGCCGAGTGCTCCACACCCACGTCGATATCGTCGCGGCCATACGTCGTGCTCAAGTCCCAGGACCAGCCCGCCGTCTCGCCCTTGATGCCGCCCGTCAGGGAAAAATCGTTTTCGCTCGTCGTTTCATACGGCGTGAATCCGTCCGGATACACGGACAGCAAGCCTTTGTTGTTATTGAAAATGGTATTGGGCAGGCGGAAATTCTGCGCCGAGCGGGCATCGCGGTGCGCATACGTGCCGAAGCCGTACAGTTGCACATCGGGCGATACGTCATAGCCGAGGTTGGCGCTGAGCGAGGCGGTCGTGCTTTGCGGCACGCCCGTATTGCGCCACGGATTGCTGTTGCGCTTCGCTTCGGCCGGGTTCGGCGAAGCGCCGGCCGGCAAGCTGTTGTTCGGCCCCAATTTCACCAGCTGACCATCGCCGTTGCGCACGGCCGGATACGACAGGTAGCCGGGATTCAAGCCGAAATTGCGCACGGCGATGCCCTGGCGCTGGAGTTCGGCGCCGAAGTGGGCAAAGCCGTGCTCGCCCAGTCGCGTGCCGCCATCGATGCGCACGGAGCCGTTCGTGCCATCGCCCGCATAGGTGGAACCGAGCTGCGTGCTGAAGCTGCCCTGGTCATCGGCTTTCAGGATGATGTTGATGACCCCGGCGATGGCGTCCGAGCCGTAGATGGCCGAGGCGCCATCGCGCAGGATTTCCACGCGGGCGATGGCGCCTGTGGGGATCAGGGCCAGGTCGGTGGCGACGGAACCGGGAAAGCCATCCTCATTGACGATGGCCGTCGTATGCCGGCGCTTGCCGTTGACCAGCACCAGGGTATGCGAGGGATCGAGGTTGCGCAACTGCCCCGCGCGCACGATGCTGCCCAGGTCGGGCTGCACGCGGGCCGGCAAGTTGAACGATGGCAAAGCCGTGTCCAGCGCATCGAGCAAGTTCAATTTGCCGGTCGCCAGCAATTGCTGCGCGCTGATCACGTCGATCGGCGCGGCGCTGTTGGCCACCGTGCGGCCCGTGCCGCGCGCGCCCGTGACGATGACGGCGTCGAGCGGTGCGGCGGCCAGCGCGCCAGCGGTATCCGGCGCCGCTTGCGCATGGCTTGCGCCAGGCGCCGCCAGCGCGAGCACAGCCACCGAGACGGCGTGCGCCAGTTGCCGCAGGCGTGGTGCGGGGTAGTGCTTGTGAATCAGTTCCAGCATACGAAAACATCCTTTCAAAGTCGTCAACACAGTGGCTGCAGACTAAAGGATGGACAAACAAACAAGAACGAATGGTTTCGTATTTAGATATTTCGTTTTGGCAACGTGCAACAACGGCGCGGCACGTCAGGGCGAAGATGGGGCCGTGGCCAGGCTCTGGTCGAGCCGCTTCCAGTAGTCGCGTTCCAGCCGGGCCGTATCGAGTTCGCGGGCCGCCTCGTTGAAGCGCTTTTGCTGCGCGGCACCTTCGGCGTCGCGTTGGAAGCACACATGCACGGGACGCTCCTTGAAGACGGTATCGATGATGGCGATGCGTTCCCGCTCGGCCTTGCTGAAGTTGCGTCCCATCAGCAAGTGCTGCAAGACATGGCGCTCGATGACGATCAAGCGGTAACGCTTGATCAACAGCTTTTTCAAATTCGTGACGTCGTTCAAGCCCTCTTCCGTCTTCAGCTCGCCGCGCGCCACCATGCCGTCGAACTGCTCCCCATTCGAGTAGCCAGCCACGGTGCCGATGCGCAGCTTGCCCAGCTCGGCCAGGCTGGCGCCGGGCACGCCATCCTCCTTCAGGTAGGCCAGCACGCCTTGCGTATTACCAACCGGAACAGAAAAGTGGCAGAGTTTTTCCCGCTCGGACGTGCGCCAGACGGCCAGAAGCCCAGCATAGCGGGAACTGGCCAGGCCAAACTGCATGGCGCGCTTCCAGGGGAAATATTCATACTTGACCGAATAGCCGAGACGCTCGAAGACGGCGCTGACCATGGCGCCCGACATGCCATCGGCCGGCAGGCTGCGGGAAATGAAGGGCGGCCAGTCTTCCGCGGCGAAGCGGACGATGCGCGAACTGGCGGCGCCCGGCGCCGCCATGGGCGATCCAGCCTGCCCGTGTGCAAGGGCAAGTGCAGAGTGCATGAACAAACAGAAGGGCAAACCAACTGTCCGGAGGAAACGCATGTTTGGCTCCTATGGCCTGGCTCGCCTCGTAGTGCAGGCGCGGCAACAGGACTGGCGGTCGGCTTTTTTAATAACAGGCTTGATAAAAATCATGCTCCCACAAAAAAAAGAATTTTCAAAGTTGTTTATTTGCACTTTGACATTCCCATGGGAAATAAAATACGATTGCGGCGCGCCTGCAACAGCCCGCACGGCACACGCTATCCCCCTCTGACGAAACAGGTTTTTGCTTGTGCGCGGCCCGGATGGCCGATAATGGCGTTTTACCGTGGAAGATGACCGTGCCGCACCCTGCCCCTCCCTCACTTGCCGACCAGATCGAAGACTTGCTGCCGCAAACGCAATGCACCAAATGCGGCTACAACGGCTGCCGCCCGTATGCGGAAGCGATCGCCGCCGGCAGCGCCGACATCAACCAGTGCCCACCGGGCGGCGCGCAGGGCATCGCGCGCCTGGCCGGCTTGCTGGGCAAAAAAGTCATCCCGCTCAATCCCGTCAACGGCATCGAACGTCCGCGATCGGTCGCTTACATCGACGAATCGCTGTGTATCGGCTGTACCCTGTGCATCCAGGCTTGCCCGGTGGACGCCATCGTCGGCGCCGCCAAGCAGATGCATACGGTGCTCACCGACCTGTGCACGGGCTGCGACTTGTGCGTGGCGCCCTGCCCCGTCGACTGCATCGTCATGTACCCGGTCAGCGGCGACGCCACCGGCTGGGATGCCTGGAGCCAGATGGACGCGGACGACGCGCGCGCGCGCCACGATTTCCGCACGCAGCGCCTGCGCCGCGAAACGGAAGAAAACGAGGCGCGCCTGGCCGCCAAGGCCGTCGCCAAGATGCGCGAAGTGACGCAGGAAGTACCCGTCACGCCCGATGAACTGGCCGAGAAGGAACGCAAGCGCGCCATCATCGCCGCCGCCATGGAGCGCGCGCGCGCCAAAGCCGCCGCCGCCAGCACGGACGCCGCCCAGCCAGCTCCCACCACCCCGAAAAAAGACGCATGAACGCCGCCAAACGCCTGGAAATCTTTACGCGCTTTCGCGCCGCCAACCCTGCCCCGAAAACGGAACTCGAATACACGACACCGTTCGAACTGCTGATCGCCGTGCTGCTGTCGGCGCAGGCGACCGACGTGTCCGTCAACAAGGCCACGCGCCTGCTGTATCCGGTCGCCAATACGCCGGCCAAGATACTGGCGCTGGGCGTCGACGAGCTGGCCAGCTACATCCGCACCATCGGCCTGTTCCGCACCAAGGCGAAAAACGTCATCGCCACCTGCCAGATCCTGCTGGAGCAACACGGCGGCGAAGTGCCGCGCGACCGCGCCTCGCTGGAAGCCTTGCCCGGCGTGGGCCGCAAGACGGCCAACGTGGTCATGAATACGGCGTTTGGCGAACCGACCATGGCCGTCGACACGCATATCTTCCGCGTCTCGAACCGCACCGGCATCGCGCCGGGCAAGAATGTCGATATCGTCGAGCAAAAACTGCTGAAATTCATCCCCAAGGAATTCCTGCACGACGCCCACCACTGGCTCATCTTGCACGGCCGCTACACGTGCACGGCGCGCAAGCCGCAATGCTGGAACTGCATGATCGCCGACCTGTGCGACTACAAGGACAAGTCGCCGATGCCGGCCGTGGTGTAAGGCAAAAAAAACGGCCCGCGAGGGCCGTTTTTGTCATTCGCAGCAAGCGGACGCTTACAGCAAGACCATATTGTCGCGATGGATCAGCTCATGGCCTTCCATATAACCGAGAATCGCTTCAATTTCGGTGGACGGCTTGCGCATGATGCGGCGCGCTTCGCCGCTCGTGTAGTTCGACAGACCGCGCGCCACGGGCACGCCGGCCGCATCGACGCAGGTGATGACGGCGCCACGGCCGAACTCACCGTTTACGCCCGTCACGCCGATCGGCAGCAGGGACTTGCCTTCCTGGCGCAGCTTTTGCACGGCGCCCGCATCGAGCACCACGGCGCCGGCCGTATGCAGGTGATCGGCCATCCACTGCTTGCGCGCCGTCAATTGCCCCGTTTGCGCCAGCAACTGCGTGCCGATCGCTTCGCCCTGGGCCAGGCGACTGAGCACATCGCTGTCGCGGCCCCAGGCGATGATCGTATGGGCGCCGGACTTGGCGGCCCGCTTGGCGGCGAGGATTTTCGTCAGCATGCCGCCACGTCCCAGGCTGCTGCCGGCCCCGCCCGCCATCGCTTCCAGGGCCGGATCGCCGGCGATGCCTTGCGTGATCAGATAGGCGTTCGGGTCCTTGCGCGGATCGGCCGAGAACAGGCCGTGCTGGTCCGTCAGGATGACGAGCGCATCGGCCTCGATCAGGTTGGCGACCAGCGCGCCCAGGGTGTCGTTGTCGCCGAACTTGATTTCATCGGTGACGACGGTGTCGTTTTCATTGATGATCGGCACCACGCCCAGGCGCAGCAGGGTCGTCAGGGTGGAGCGGGCATTCAGGTAGCGTTCGCGGTCGGCCAGGTCGGCGTGCGTGAGCAGCACTTGCGCCGTGCCGAGGCTATGGGCGCGGAAGCTGCTTTCATAGATTTGCGCCAGGCCCATCTGGCCGACGGCGGCGCACGCCTGCAATTCGTGGATATCGGTGGGGCGCTGCTCGAAACCGAGGCGCAGCATGCCTTCGGCGATGGCGCCGGAACTGACGAGCACCACTTCCTTGCCGAGGGCGCGCAAGCCGGAAATCTGCGCGGCCCAGCGCGCGATGGCGGCATGATCGAGTCCGCGGCCATCGTTGGTGACCAGCGAAGAGCCGACTTTGATGATGATACGGGTAGCTTTTTGAATCACGGAATCCATGGGGCGGCGCTCTTCACTTAATAGACGTCAGCGCGCAGGACGCAGCAGCAGCAAGGCCAGCCCCGCCGTCAACTCCATCGCGCACATGAACAACACAAAACCCTGGGGCAAGCCGAAGCTGATGGCCGCGAACAAACGGCCGGCGGGCTGCGCCAGGACCAACATTGCTGTGATATCGCCGAGGACAGGCGGTTCGCCCTGCCGTGCCGCGAACAGCGCCAGGAGCGCGGTAGCGCCCCAGATGCCGACATGACTGGCGTAGAACTGGCTGTAGCCGTTGACGCCATTGAGGAAGATGCCCATGCCGGCCGCCATTGCATCGGCGAACAGCAGGCAGGCGACCGCGCTCAGCCCGTAAGCATACGCGATCAGATGCAATACACGGCGCTGCCACGCTTGCTTGCGCGCTGGCGCGGCGGCGACCGTCTGTACCGGCATCAGGGTAAAGCCTTAGTCGAGGATCTTGAAACGCGGATCATCCGGGTCGATCGACGAGATGCCGCGTGCTTCCTCGGTCATCTGCGTTTCTTCGGCACGGCTTTCGCTGTGTTTCTTCGCTTCCAGATGCTGGTAAATCGCATTCACCAGTTCCGGGCAACCCTGATGGTTCAGCGCGGAGATCTCGAAGACGGGACCTTTCCAGGCGAAACGCTTGAGGAAGTCCTTGACGATCTTCTTGCGCTCTTCTTCCGGCACCATGTCGAGCTTGTTCAACACCAGCCAGCGCGGCTTGTCGACCAGCGACTCGTCGTACTTCTTCAATTCCTTGACCAGCGCCTTGGCTTCCTTGACAGGATCGACGTTGGTTTCAAACGGCGCCAGGTCGACGATGTGCAACAGCAGACCCGTGCGCTGCAAGTGGCGCAGGAATTGATGGCCCAGGCCCGCGCCTTCGGAAGCGCCTTCGATCAAGCCGGGAATATCGGCGATCACAAAGCTCTTCTCGTGCGACACGCGCACCACGCCCAAGTTCGGGTGCAGGGTGGTGAATGGGTAATCGGCGATTTTCGGGCGCGCGTTCGAGACGGCCGAAATGAAGGTCGACTTGCCGGCGTTCGGCATGCCCAGCAGGCCCACGTCGGCCAGGACTTTCAGTTCCAGACGCAGTTCGCGGCGTTCGCCTTCCTTGCCCTCGCCTTTTTGGCGCGGTGCGCGGTTGGTCGAGGACTTGAAGTGGATATTGCCCCAGCCGCCTTCGCCGCCCTTGGCCAGCAATTCGATCTGGCCGTGTTCGGTCAAATCGGCCAGGATTTCGCCGCTCGCGTTGTCGATGATCAAGGTGCCGACCGGCATGCGCAGGTGGATGTCATCGGCGCCCTTGCCATAGCAATCTGCGCCACGGCCAGGCTCGCCATTGCGAGCCTTGTGCATTTTGGAGAAACGGAAATCGACGAGCGTGTTGATATTGCGGTCGGCAACGGCCCAGATGGACCCGCCCTTGCCGCCATCGCCGCCATCGGGACCGCCGAAAGGCCGGAATTTTTCACGGCAGAAAGATGCGCAGCCGTTGCCGCCATCGCCCGCGATGACTTCGATTTTTGCTTCGTCGATAAACTTCATAATTTTGCCGCCATAAAACTAAAAAGGCTCTACCTTGGGCAGAGCCTTTCGATTGAAGGCTTGCGCCTTACATCATGCGATCACAGCGGAGCAAGTGCCCCGCGATGAATTACGCTGGTACTGCTTCGTTTGGTACAACGGTCACGAATTGCTTCGAGCCAGCACCTTTGACAACGAACTTCACTTTGCCCGCGATCAGCGCGAACAACGTGTGGTCCTTGCCCATGCCTACGCCTTCGCCGGCGCGCACTGGGGTGCCGCGTTGACGAATGATGATGCCGCCAGCATTGATAGCTTGGCCGCCGTAGACTTTAACGCCCAGACGTTTTGATTCTGAATCACGGCCGTTTCGCGTTGTGCCGCCGCCTTTTTTATGTGCCATTTAAGACTCCTTGATAGCTGATTAATTCAAACAGCGGCGATTAGCCGTTGATCGAAACGATTTGGATTTCGGTAAAATTCTGGCGATGGCCTTGATGCTTTTGGTAGTGCTTACGACGACGCATCTTGAAAATTTTGACCTTATCATGGCGACCATGCGCCACAACCGTAACCAGTACCGTTGCACCTTCGACCAATGGAGCACCAAACTTGATGCTGTCGCCCGCGCCTACTGCGAGCACTTGATCGATGGTGATTTCGGAACCAATGTCTGCCGGTATCTGTTCTACTTTAAGTTTTTCGCCAGCGACAACTTTGTATTGTTTGCCACCGGTTTTTATGACCGCGTACATGATTTGAAACCTCATCAAATGTTGAAAGAATTTGTCCCACTGCCATGAAAAGCAAGCCGTGCACAACAGGGGGAACCAGCGATTATACACGGACTGAGAAATTGCGTCAAAAAGTATTCACAAAGCTTGACGATCGTGGTATGTCGACAACCTGACCATCTTGTCAGGCTTGCGCCAGGGGGGGGGACAGCAAAACCCGCGCCAGTGCCAACCAGATCAATCAATTGCTCTACAGTCATAGGCAAACATCACGCGCGCGCAAGCCTTGTCGTATAATCGCGGCACCCACAATCTAATGCAGGTTCGCCTTGTCTGACGCTAACAAACACGTTAACCAAAACACCATCGTGCAAACGATTGCCGCCGATATGGACGCAGTCAATACGGTGATCCGCCAAAAATTGCACTCCGATGTCATTCTGATCAACCAGATCGCTGAATACATCATCAGCGCAGGCGGCAAACGTATCCGCCCCGTGCTGATCTTGCTGGTGGCCAATGCCCACGCCTATCGCGGCACGGCGCACCATGAGCTGGCCGCCGTGGTCGAATTCATCCACACCGCCACCCTGCTGCACGATGACGTCGTCGATGAATCGTCGATGCGCCGTGGACGCCAGACGGCCAACGCCCTGTTCGGCAATGCCGCTTCGGTGCTGGTGGGCGACTTCCTGCACTCGCGCTCGTTCCAGCTGATGGTGTCGCTCAACAATATGCGCGTCATGCAAATCCTGTCCGACGCCACCAACGTGATCGCCGAAGGCGAAGTGCTGCAGCTGCTGAACATGCACGATCCGGACGTGACGCAAGACAGCTACCTGAACGTCATCCGCTCGAAGACGGCCAAGCTGTTCGAAGCGTCGGCGCAACTGGGCGCCCTGATCGCCGGCGCCAGCGAAGACGATATCGAAGCGGCCGCCGAATACGGCCGCTCGCTGGGCACGGCCTTCCAGCTGATCGACGACGTGCTCGACTATGCAGGCGACGCCGCGGAAATCGGCAAGAACGTGGGCGACGACTTGCGCGAAGGCAAACCAACGATGCCGCTGATCTGGCTGATGGAAAACGGTACGCCGGAACAGCGCGAACTGGTGCGCAGCTGCATCGAGCAAGGCGACGAACAGCATTTCGATGCCGTGCTGACGGCCATCACCAGCAGCGGCGCCCTCGACTACACGCGCCAGCAGGCGGAAATCGCCGGCCAGCGCGCCGCCGATGCCATCGCCGGCTGGCCCGACAGCGTCTACAAGCAATCGATGCTGCAACTGTGCTCGTTTGCCGTGGCTCGCAATCACTGATCGTGTTTTAATATAAGCAATCAGAAACGGCGCCACTGGCGCCGTTTTTCATGCTCCGCTGCCGCGCTCATGCTCCATCGCCGCGCCCGCCAATGCCTGCACGATGGCCGGCTCCGCTTCCAGCCGCTCGCTGTAGCGACTGCCCAGGTAATCGCGGCGGTCGCGCACCAGCAAGGTGAATTTATACAGTTCCTCCATGACGTCGACCAGGCGCTCGTAGTACGGCGACGGCTTCATGCGGCCGTCATCGTCGAATTCCTGGTATGCCTTGGCGACGGACGACTGGTTCGGAATGGTGACCATGCGCATCCAGCGTCCCAGCACGCGCAAGCCGTTGACGGCATTGAACGATTGCGAACCACCCGACACTTGCATCACGGCCAGGGTACGGCCCTGTGTCGGCCGCACGCTGCCCGTTTCCAGCGGCAACCAGTCGATCTGCGATTTAAACACGCCCGTGACGGCGCCATGGCGTTCGGGACTGCACCACACCTGCCCTTCCGACCACAGCGACAGCGCGCGTAATTCCTGCACTTTCGGATGCGCGGGCGACACGCTGTCGACCATGGGCAAGCCGTGCGGATCGAACACGCGCGTCTCGGCGCCGAAGTGGCGCAGGATGCGCTCCGCTTCCAGGGTCAGCAGCTTGCTGTACGAGCGTTCGCGCAAGGAACCGTACAGCAGCAAAATGCGCGGCGCGTGGGTGGACAGCTGCGCCGGCGCCAGCTTGTCCAAATCCGGCACGTCCAGGTGGGCGACGCTGATGTTGGGCAACTCATTGGATAAATCACTCATTCAGACCACCGGCTTGCCGTCGGCGCCCACCACAGCCTGGCCGTCTTCCTTGGAAAACGCGCCCTGCTGCGGCAGCGGCAGGATCTCCAGCACTTTTTCCGAAGGACGGCACAGGCGCACGCCCAGTTCCGTGACGACGATGGGGCGGTTGATCAAAATCGGATGGGCTTGCATGGCGTCGAGCAGGGCCGCATCGCTCAGCTCAGGATTGGCCAGGCCCAGCTCGTCGTACAGGGCACCCTTGTCGCGCATCACGGCACGCACGGACAGGCCGGCGCGGGCGATCAGATCGACCAGCTCCTCGCGCGAAGGCGGGTGCTTGACGTAATCGATGATGACGGGCTCGACGCCCGTATTGCGGATCAAGGCCAGGGTATTGCGCGAGGTGCCGCACGCGGTGTTGTGATAGATCGTGATCGTCATGTCGTCGTTTCCTTCAGTAAATGTGGTTCGCTGACGCAGCAAGGCGCGCCAGCGCAGCAGTTCTCGGTCAAAAAGGCCAGCAAGCCGTTCATGCCCGCATAGTTGGCGGCGTAGATGATGGAGCGCCCCGTCTTGCTCGCCGTCACCAGATTGGCATGCGCCAGTTCTTTCAGGTGAAACGACAGCGACGAGGGCGCAATCGCCAGCGCCTCGGCGATTTTCGTCGCGGCCATGCCTTGCGGCCCCGCTTGCACCAGCAGGCGGAACACGGCCAATCGCGATTCCTGCGCCAGCGCAGCCAGGGCCGCGATGGCGGCAGCATTCGTCAGCGGCGGCGCGCCGCTCGCTATTGTCTTTTCATTTTCCATACTTCAATAATAGTCGAATTATTGAATCATTTCAAGCCACATGCCTGACCGACCGAGCTTACGTAACCCAGCGCACCGACCGTCATGACCTATCGGTCTACCTTGATGAAAAAATCACTGCGATTGGCATCCCATGACACGCTCGACACCCCTGAAAATCCTCGGCTGGAGCCTGGCCGCCCTGCTGGCCCTGATCGCCATCGTGGCCATCTTCGTGCTGACCTTCGACTGGAACCGCGCCCGCCCCTACATCAACGAGAGGGTATCGGCAAGCACGGGCCGTACCTTCGTCATCGGCGGCGACCTGCAAGTCACATGGAAGCAGGGGATGAAGACGGAACCGGGCTGGCGCCGCTACGTGCCGCGCCCCGTCATCAGCGCGCAGGACGTGCGCATGAGCAACCCGGACTGGGCGACGGCCGGCCCGCAGCTGGCCAGCGCGCGCCGCATCGACGTGGCCATCCATCCGCTGCCCCTGTTGCAGCACAGGCTGGTGCTGACGGATCTCGCCCTCGAGGCGCCGAACATCGCCCTGCAGCGGCGCGCCGATGGCAGCAACAGCTGGACCCTGAAAGACAATGGCCCGTCGGCATGGGACGTGGAAATCCAGCGCATGGCCTTTGGCGACGGCGCCATCCGCTACCTCGACGAGGCCATCGCGCTGGACGTGCGCGCCAAGGTCAGCTCGACGGCGCCCGATGCGACGCCGGGCGACGCGCCAGACAGTGCTCCGGTGCAGAAATATGGCATCGCATTCACCCTGGGCGGCACCTACCGCCAGGCGCCCGTGACGGGCGGCGGCAAGGCGGGCGCCGTGCTGTCCCTGACCGACAACCACACCGTGTATCCCGTACAGGCGCATGCCGTGCTGGGCAAGAACAAGGCCAGCATCGATGGCACCTTGACCGACCCGCGCTCCTTGTCGGGCATCGATTTACAGCTGAGTCTGGCTGGCGCCAGCATGGCCGACCTGTATCCGCTGACGGGCGTGCTGCTGCCGGAAACGCCGGACTACGCCACCAGGGGCCGTTTGCTGGGCAAGAAAGACGGCGCCACCTGGAACTGGACGTATCAAGACTTCAAGGGCACGGTAGGCAAGAGCGACCTGGCCGGCACCCTGCAATACTTGCCGCGCCAACCCCGTCCCCTGCTGCGCGGCGAAGTGACGTCGCAGCAATTGCGCCTGGAAGACCTGGGCCCCAGCATCGGCGCCGACAGCAATGCGCAGAAACAGGCGCGCGGCAAGGCGCCCGTGCAGCCCGACAGCAAAGCCTTGCCAGTGGAACAGTTCAATACGGCGAAATGGGATGCGCTCGACGCCGACGTGAAATTCACGGGCAAAAAACTGGTGCGCACGCACGATATCCCGCTCAAGGATATCGTCGCCAACATCCACATGAAAGACAAGGTGCTGAGTCTGACGCCGCTCAATTTCGGCATGGCTGGCGGCGACATCACCTCGAACATCACGCTCGATGGCCGTCAAAAGACCATCGCCGCGCAAGCCAAGGTGGCGGCGCGCCACCTCAAGATCCGCGAACTGTTTCCCAAGCTGCAATCGATGCAGGCGAGCTTCGGCGAAGTGTATGGCGATGCGGCGCTGACGGGCCACGGTAATTCCATCTCGGCCATGCTGGCCAGCGCAAATGGCGAGCTGGCGGCCACCGTCAGCGAAGGCTCCGTCAGCCAGTTCATGCTGGAACTGGCCGGGCTGAACCTGGCTAATGCCGTCTTCGTGAAAATCTTTGGCGACAAGCAAGTCCACCTGAACTGCCTGGCCAGCGATTTCGCCGTCACGAATGGCCAGGCCGACGTGCGCCGCTTCGTGCTCGACACGGACACGGCCGTGGTGAATATCACGGGCAACGTCAACCTGGCAAACGAAACCCTGGACCTCGACGTGCGCCCCCGTACCAAGGGCGCCCGCATCATCACCCTGCGCACGCCGCTGTACGCGAAAGGCACGTTCAAGCACCCGGACGTGGGTCCGCAAAAAGGTCCGCTGGCCCTGAAAGCGGGCGCCGCCGTGGCACTGGCCACCATCGTCACGCCGCTGGCCGCCCTGCTGCCGCTGGTCAACGTCGACAAGGCGCCCGACACGGACTGCGCCGCCGTCATGGCGCAAGCGTACGCCACCCGCAAGGCGCCCACTTCGCCGGCGACAAATGCGCCAGCAAAAAAAGTCAGCGAAGCGGACATCAAAAAGGCCCAGCAGGAAAAGAAATAAGCGTTGATGCAGTCGCTTGAAACCCGCCCCGCCATCTGCTGTAATACCAGTATGCGGGGTGTGGCTCAGCCTGGTAGAGCGCTGCGTTCGGGACGCAGAGGCCGGAGGTTCGAATCCTCTCACCCCGACCAGCCTTTTTCCCTCGCTGTGCCAACTTCAAGCGCTTGCGCCTTGACCCACGCGTTGGCGTGTTGCTGAGAAGTATGATATTAATTGAACAATTGATTAATTGAACACTTCCATCGCGCAAGGGCCTGACCGATGTCTTTCCTGATAGTTCTGGCCGCACTGGCCTTCCTCATGCTGGCCGCCTACCGCGGCTACAGCGTGATCCTGTTTGCGCCCGTCGCCGCGCTCGGCGCCGTGCTGCTGACCGATCCGTCGGCCGTGCCGGCCGTCTTCAGCGGCATCTTCATGGAAAAGATGGTGGGCTTCATCAAGCTGTATTTCCCCGTCTTTTTGCTCGGCGCCGTGTTCGGTAAACTCATCGAGCTGTCCGGTTTTTCCCAGTCCATCGTCGTGGCCGCCATCCGCTACATCGGCAGCTCGCGCGCGAATGCCGTGATCGTTGCCGTGTGCGCGGCGCTCACGTATGGCGGCGTGTCGCTGTTCGTGGTGGTGTTTGCCGTGTATCCGTTCGCGGCCGAGCTGTACCGCCAGAGCAATATCCCCAAGCGGCTGATGCCGGGCGCCATCGCGCTGGGCGCCTTTTCCTTCACCATGGATACCCTGCCCGGCACGCCGCAAATCCAGAACATCATTCCCACCACCTTTTTCAACACGACCGGCTGGGCCGCACCGTGGCTGGGCACCATCGGTGCCGTGCTGACGGTGATCATGGGCCTGGCTTTCCTCGAATGGCGCCGGCGCTCCGTCATGGCGACGGGCGAAGGTTACGGAGTGGAAGCGGAACAGGCCAAGACCGGTGGCGGCGACTTGCCCCATCCGTTGCTGTCGGTGGCGCCGTTGGTGCTGGTGGGCGTGGCCAACTTTGCGCTGACCAAGCTGATTCCGCACTGGTATGGCGCCAGTTACGTGCTCACCGCCGACGCCCTGCCGGGCCTGCATGCGCCCGTGTCGACGTCGATCGCCGCCGTGACCGGCATCTGGGCCGTGGAAGGCGCCTTGTTGCTGGGTATCTTGCTCGTGTGCGTGACGGCATTCGGGCGCATCCGCGCCGCCTTTGCCGAAGGCACCAAGGCGGCCGTCGGTGGCGCGCTGCTGGCGGCCATGAATACGGCCTCCGAATATGGCTTCGGCGGTGTCATCGCGGCCTTGCCCGGCTTTCTTGCCGTCAGCAATACCTTGCGCAGCGTGCCCGATCCGCTCGTCAATGCGGCCGTGTCCGTCACAACCCTGGCCGGCATCACGGGATCGGCCTCGGGCGGGATGAGCATCGCGCTGGCCGCCATGTCGGACAGTTTTATCCAGGCGGCGCAGCAGGCGCACATTCCGCTCGAAGTCATGCACCGCGTGGTGGCAATGGCCAGCGGCGGCATGGATACCTTGCCGCACAACGGCGCCGTGATCACCCTGCTGGCCGTCACGGGCCTCACGCACCGCCAGTCCTACTGCGACATTTTCGGCATCACCGTCATCAAGACGGTGGCCGTGTTCCTCGTCATTGCCATCTATTACATGACGGGTCTGGTGTGAATCAAGGCAGGGAGGCGGACGATTTCGCCAACGCCGGCTTGAACAAATGGCTGATGCCCATCGTCAAGAGCGGGCCGGCCAGCGCCAGGTAGGAACTGTCCACGCCGTACGGATTGCCCGCCAGGAACCAGCCGATGGTGGCGATCACGGAGACGATCACGCCGACGAAGGCGCCGCGCGGCGTGCCGAATTTCGGCGCATAGAAGGCCATCAGCACCAGCACGGCCAGGGTGGCGCGCAGGGCCTTGCCGAGGAAGGCGATCATCAGCAGCTTTTCCGCATACAGCGCCAGCACCAGCGGCAGCAGCCCCGCCACGACGATGGCGATACGCAGGAACATCAGCGATTTCGCGTCGTTCTTCGCCTTGTTATACCAGGGATCATAAAAATCCTTCATGGCCAGGGTCGCCGATGCCAGGGTGGTGGCGGAAATGCCGCCGAACAGGGCGCCGGCCAGGCCGACGATCATGATGCTGGCGGAAAACGCCGGCATGTGGGCGATCAATGTCGGAAAGGCGTCGATCGACTTCATGCCCGGATACAGCACGGCGCTGCACATGCCGATCAGGGCCGCCATGAGGCCGAACGGAATCATCAGCGACGACACGTAGTAGCAGGCGCGCTTGGCCACGGCCGGGTTGTCCGTGCTGACGAGGGCCTGGATCACGTATTGCGTGGCGAAGATGGAACCGATGCCGCCGATCATCCAGGCGATGATCTGGCCCCAGCCGATCTCGACCCAGTTGAACATCTTGGCCGGCAGCTGCGCCTGCAGCGCGCCGATGCCGCCTGTTGCTTCCAGCGCATACGCCAGCGCCAGGATCACGCCCAAGTACTTGACGATGGAGTGGGCGAAATTGGTGTACACCACCGAGCGCATGCCGCCCAGGCTGACATAAATCACGGTGATGGCGCCCACCAGTAAAATGGCCACGGTTTTATTGATGTGCAACACGGCCGCCAGCACGGCGCCGCCGCTCGCATACAGGGCCACGGCAACGATGCTCAGCGCGACAATGGTGAGGATGGATGCCGCATAGCGCACGGGTTCGCCGTAGGTTTGCGCCAGGATGCCGGAAATCGTCGACTGCCCGCTTTCCTTGTATTTTTTGACCAGCACGATGGCCAGCAGCAAGAAGCCCAGCGACAGCGCCACCAGGTTCCATGCGGCGGAAATACCCAGCTCATAACCCTTCTGGGCCGTGCCGATGCTGACGGAGCTGCCGATGAATTCCGACAGCAGCAGCGCGCCGATCAGGTAGGCGGGATAGTTGCGCCCGCCCGCCGTCATGCCTTCGGCGCTGTTGGCATGCTTGCGCACGCTATACGTAATGTACGACATGAGGGCGAAATAGCCCACCGTGACCGCGGCAATAATGATCAATCTGTTTTCCATCTGTCTACTCCAAGTCTGCT
Organism: Janthinobacterium rivuli; assembly: GCF_009208735.1. Classification (GTDB taxonomy): domain Bacteria; phylum Pseudomonadota; class Gammaproteobacteria; order Burkholderiales; family Burkholderiaceae_D; genus Janthinobacterium. Next base: position 89,927 of record NZ_WFLJ01000019.1, read on the forward strand.
TTTCTTATTATTATTTTTCAAGAAAGCTTCCCCTGCCGCATGCCGGTCTTGCCGGTGGCGGTGCTCAGGGGAAAACCACATTCCTGCCGTACCGATACGGTACAGCAAGCCTCACAATAAAAAGGTCCGCAACTGCGCCGTAAACAAGTCCGCCGCCTCGATGTTCGAGATATGCGAGGCGGGCAAGCTTGCCAAGCGGGCGCCATTGATCTGCCGCTGCAGCCAGCGCCCGTCGTCGAGGGTGGTGACGGGATCGTGCTCGCCCGCGATGATCAGGGTGGGCACGCTGATCGTGCCGACGCCGGCGTGCAAGTCCGTCTGGGCCAGCACGTCGCAGCAGGCCGCGTAGCCGCCGGCATCCTGGCTGCGCAAAATGTCGACCAGGCGCGCCACCGCATCCGCTTCGCGCGCGATGAACTGCGGCGTGAACCAGCGCGCGGCGGCGCTGTCGGCCACCGCGGCCATGCCATCGCGGCGCACTTGTTCCGCCCGCAGCTGCCACGGCGCGGCGCCCCCGATGCGCGCCGCCGTATTTGCCAGCACGAGCTGCGTCAAGCGCCGCGGCTGGTGTATGCCCAGCCACTGGCCGATCAAGCCGCCCATGGAAATGCCGCAGAAGGCGGCGCGCGCGATATCGAGGTGATCGAGCAGCGCCACCACGTCCAGGCCCAGGCGCTCGATGCCGAATGGCGCGCCGCCGCTGGTCGACTGACCATGGCCGCGCGTGTCGTAGCGCACGACATAAAAGTCGCTGGCCAGCGCGTCCGCCTGCGCATCCCACATGGACAGGTCCGTGCCCAGGGAATTCGACAGGACCAGGCAGGGCTTACCGCGCTCGCCATCCGTGCGGTAATACAGGCCGACACCGTCGACCTCGCACATTCTCCCTGCACTGCCGTTGTCTATCTGCGTCATCGCACGTCTCCTCAGGAATCGTCGTCGCGCACCGACGAAGGATGGCGGCACAGCGGCATCACGTCGATCTGCATGTAAGGGAACAGCGGCAAGGAAGTGAGCAAGTTGTGCAGCTCGTCCACGCTGTCCACGTCGAAGACGCTGATGTTGGCGTACTGGCCGGCGATGCGCCACAGGTGGCGCCACTTGCCCTCGTGCTGCAGGCGCTGCGCCAGTTCCCTCTCCGTCTGCTTGAGCTGCGCCGCCTGTTCGGCGGGCATGTCCAATGGCAGGTTCACGTTCATGCGTACATGGAATAACATGGTCTCTCCTTATTGACGCTGCATGGCGCGCAGCTTGTCCATATCGATCTCGACGCCCAGGCCCGGGCCAGTCGGCACTTGCAGCATGAAGTCGCGGTACACGAGCGGCTCGCGCAGGACTTCCTGCGTCAGCAGCAGTGGCCCGAACAGCTCCGTGCCCCAGGCCAGTTCGGCAAACGTGGAACACACGTGGGCCGTGGCGGCCGTGCCGACGCCGCCTTCGAGCATGGTGCCGCCGTACAGGCCCACACCGGCCAGGCGCGCCACGGTGGCCACTTCCAGCGCGGGCAGCAAGCCGCCAGACTGGGTGATCTTGACCGCATACACGTCGGCCGCATCGGCCTGCGCCAGCGCCAGCGCGTCGGCGGGACCATGCAAGGCTTCGTCGGCCATGATGGCCACGTCGAAGCGCTGTTTCAGGCGCGCCAGCGCGGCGCGGTTGCCCGCCTTGACGGGCTGCTCGATCAGGTCGATGCCGCCCGCTTCCAGCGCGGCGATGCCGCGCACGGCGTCCGTCTCGCTCCAGGCCTGGTTGACGTCGACGCGCACGCTGGCCCGTTCGCCCAGCGCCCGCTTGATCTCCAGCACGTGGGCCACATCGTCCATCACGTCGCGCAAGCCGATCTTCAGCTTGAAGATGCGGTGGCGGCGCAAGTCCAGCATTTTTTCCCCTTCCGCGATATCGCGCGCGGTGTCGCCGCTGGCCAGCACCCAGGCCACGGGCAGTTCATCGCGCACGCGGCCGCCCAGCAATTCCGACAGCGGCACGTTCAGGCGGCGCGCCTGCGCGTCCAGCAGCGCCGTCTCGATCGCGCACTTGGCGAAGCGGTTGCCCTGGATGGCCTTGCGCACCCTGGCCATCGCCTTGGCCACTGCGCTCGCTTCCATGCCGACCAGCAGCGGCGCGATATAGGTATCGATATTCGTCTTGATGCTTTCCGGGCTTTCGCCGCCGTAGCCCAAGCCGCCGATGGTGGTCGCTTCGCCCCAGCCCGTGATGCCGTCGGCGCAACGCAGCCGCACCAGCACCAGGGTTTGCGTATTCATGGTGGCGACGGACATCCGGTGCGGACGGATGGTTGGCACATCGACCAGGTAGGTCTCGATATTTTGAATCATATTTATTCCGTATAATTCTGTGGAGTGGAGACACGATATTCCCCGAACGCCCCCACGTCCAACACCGAGTTGGTATCAAACCTATACCTGAAAGGTATGAAGATGGAATTACGGCACTTGCGTTACTTCGTCGCGGTCGCAGAGGAAAGGAACTTCACGCGGGCGGCCGCGCGCCTGCACATCGCGCAGCCGCCGCTGAGCCGGCAGATGCAGCAACTGGAAGAAACCCTGGGCGTGGCGCTGATCGAAAAGGGGTCACGGCCGCTGCGGCTGACGGAAGCGGGCGAGTTTTTTCTGGCCCACGCGCGCCCCCTGCTCGACCAGGTGCGCGACCTGCAGGCGATGACGCAACGCGTCGGCAAGCTGGAACGCACCCTATCGATCGGCTTCGTCGCCTCGACCCTGTATGGGGAATTGCCCGACATCGTGCACCGCTATCGCGAACGCCATCCCGAGGTCGACGTGACCCTGCATGAAATGACGACGGTGCAGCAGCTCAAGGCCCTGAAGGAAGGCCGTATCGACGTCGGTTTCGGGCGCCTGAAAAGCGAAGACCCCAGCATCCGCCGCATCCTGCTGCGCGAGGAGCGCCTGGTGGTGGCCCTGCCGCCCGGCCACCGGCTGGCCAAGGGGGAAGGCGGATTGCGCCTGACGGACCTGGTGCACGAAACCCTGCTCGTGTATCCGAAAGCGCCCCGCCCCAGCTTTGCCGACCAGGTGCTGGGCATGTTCAGCGAAGGCAATGTCACGCCCGGCCCCGTCACGGAAGTGCGCGAACTGCAGATTTCCATGGGACTGGTGGCGGCTGGCCAGGGCATTTCCATCGTGCCGGAAAGCGTGCAAGCCATGCATCACCGGAACGTCGTGTACCGCAAGCTGGACGACAAGCATGCGTTCTCGCCCATCTTATTCAGCATGCGGCATATGGATCGCTCGCCGGAGCTGGACAACCTCCTCGCCGCCGTGTACTCGATCTACGATGAACACGGCATCGCGCACGTCAAGGAAAGCCTGTCGCAGTGATTACGCGGCGTCGGCCAGCAATTCGGGGCGCAGCGCGCGGATGCGCAGCTCCGTGAAATAACCGCCCGCCTCGTTGTAGCGCAGGTAGTGCCGGCCGCAGTCCAGGCAGCGGGCCACCTGACTCAGGTTGGCGGGATAGTAGCGCGGTGCGATGGGCGCGTCGACGCTGTCGTAGTGCGTGCCGTGCGGGTGGTACTCGTCAAACGTCGGTTCCTCGTACGGGTCTTCGCGCAGGGTGCCGATTTCTGCAAACCGGTCCAGCTCCAGCGAGGTGGGCAGGCGCTGCCAGGCGTCCAGCGGGACGGCGCAGCAGCTGCATGGTTTGGTCACCAGCGCCGACGCGGCGGCCAGTGCGGACAAGGCGGGAAAATCGATGAATTTCATGGTCAGCCAAGACAAAGGAGCGGCCCTTGGCAACGAGCCTGGCCGCGCCCCTCATTCTAGCGCAGCCACATCCGGCCAATACGCGGCCCGCATTTTGCGAGGCCCAGCTCCAGCAGCATCAGCATGCACGCGGAAATGAGCAGCAGCGGCATCAGCGCGCACATGGCGGCCGCCACCAGCCAGGCCAGCGCGGAAGGCGAGGTCCAGGCGCCGGGCAGCAGCTTGGGCAAGCCCAGCGAGCCTGGCAAGCGCCGCTTGAAAAACATCACCCAGCCCGACACCAGCGAGAACAGCACGCTGGCGCCGAACAGCAGCAGCAAGGCCTGGTTCCACCAGCCGAATTCGCCGCGGTGGAATGGAATGCCGATGGCCGTGGCCTTGCCGAACGCCGTCTGCGCCTCCCACCCCGCATAGTACAAAGGCTTGCCGCTGTAGGCGTCGAACTGCAGGTCGAAGCGCAAGGTGGGCTGGCTGCGGTCGGCCATGGTGGCGCGCCACACATCGTCCTGGCCGGCCGGCGCCGTCAGCTGCACGGCGATGGCGGGCGCATGGCTGCGCGCCACCTGCCAGGCGCCCTGCCAGTCGAGCGGAGCACCTTCCTCGCGCGAATGCAGACCGCGCGGCACGGGCGGCGGCGCCTGGCCGCTGACGTCGCGCAGCGCGCGGATGCGACCACCCGCCTGCTGGCTCCACGTCAGCCCTGTCGTCAGGATCACGACACTGACGACGCCGAGCGCCACGCCGAGAAACGCATGCCACTGGCGCCAGCCATTGCGACCGCGCGCGCCCCGCTTCGGCAAGCCCGATTGCGCGCCCCGCGGCCACCACAGCACCACGCCCGTCACCAGCATCACCATCAGCCAGCTGGCGGCCAGCTCGATCATCCAGCGCCAGCCATCGTTTTGCAGCAGGCGCGAATGCAGCTTTTTCGCCCAGTTGCCGAAGCGCTCGCCGCTCGCCAGCGTACCGAGTACGCGCGCATCATACGGATTCACATACACGATGATGGCTTGCGCGGGCAGGCCGAACTTCGGTCTGGCGGGCGTGGCCGGCGCGACATGTCCGCCATGGCCCGCATGCTCATCCTGCGCACTGCCGGACGGCGCGAACGCCACCTGCACCGCGTCGTCCTGCTGGAACGGCGGCACCACGTGCTGCACTGCCCAGCCGCGCGGCGCGGCCCGTTCCGCCCCCGCCACGGCGGCATCCAGCGGCAGCATCGAGCCCTGCGGCGCCACGTGATCGAGGTGCTGGTACAGCCTTGCCTCGATCTGCGGCGTGAACACGTACAAAATACCCGTCAGGGTGGCCACCAGGGCAAACGGCGAGGCGATCAGCGCGGCCCAGAAGTGGATGCGCCAGTACAGACTTTTGCGACGCGCGATGAGAAAGGTGAAATCGTCCATGGCCAGCCTCACAGTGCGTTGAAGGTATAGCCCAGGCCCAGCATCACGCTGCGAGGCGCACCGGGTGTGTACTGGTTCTGGCTGTTCGGCGCATAGCTGCCCGTGCCCGAGTAACTGCTGCTGGCCGAATCGGCATAGCGCTTGTCGGCTACATTGCGCACCTGCGCCCACGCTTCCAGGCCGCGCGCGATCTGGTAGCTGGCGCGCAGGTTCAGCAAGGCGTGGCCCTGGTATTCCACCGTGTTGGCATTGTTCATCCAGTAGCGACCCTGGTGCACGGCTTCAAGCGCGATACGCGCGCCGGCCACGGGCTTGTAGCCGATCTCGATCGAGGTGATGTCGCGCGGCGCCTGCGGCATGGCGCGTCCGCTGTAATCGAGGGTACTGGAGACCTGGTAGCGCAGGTAGCGGTGGCGCGCGATGGCCGTGGCGAAGCGCGCGTCGAACGGGCCGCTGTCGTAGTTCAGGCCCAGCTCCAGTCCTTCGCTGCGCGTGCGGCCCGCATTGCGGTTTTCGCTGTTGCCCGGCGAGAGCGTGTAGCTGACGATGGTGTCGCGCCCGTCGAGCCGGTACAGGGCCGTGTCGAGTTTCAAGCGGCCCTGCAGGAAGGCCCAGCGCAAGCCCAGCTCATAGTTGTTGTAGACGGACGGTTGCAGATCGGCGATGCCCGTCTTGCCATACAGCTGGCTCACCTCGGGTGGCGTAAAACCCTGGCTGACGTTCGCATACGCGCTGCCCGCATGGCCGATGGCATAGGTGGCGCCCAGCTTCGGGCTGACATGCGAAAAGCTGCGCGACTCGTCGGGCGCGCCATAATTGACGCTGCCGCCGGGCGCCAGCCTGTTATGGTAATCGTAGCGGATGGCGTCGGAGCGCCCGCCCAGCACCACGCGCGCGCCCGCCAGCGGAGAAAATTCCCATTGCGCGAAGACGGCCGTGTTGAGGATATCCGTCTGGTAGTCGCGCACGCCCTGCGGATTGCTGGCATTGGCCAGCGTGTAGCGCAGGTAGCGGCCCGTGGCGGCATCGCGCACGATGGACAGGTTATCGCTGACAAAGGGATTGTCGCTCTTGTCCACATACACGCCGGCGATCAGGCGCGAGCGCAGCCAGGCGAATTCCTGCTGGTGCTTCACATCCAGGCCCAGCGAATCGACGTGGTTGTTGTTGATGATGCCCTTGCACAGCATGCCAGCGCAACTACCGATCGAGTACGCGGGAATCTGCCCATGGTCGTTCTTGCGCGTAAACACGGTAACGGTGCTCGTGCCATGGGCCATCGTCGCGCCCTCCCACGCCAGGTTCATGCGCGTGGTCTTGTCCTTGCGGTAGGTGAACGTGTTCAGGCTCTTGCCGGGGTCATTGCGGTAATCGTTCTCGAACAGGCTGCCCGTCATGGCCGCATCGAGATCCGTGTGGACGATGGTGGCGCGCAGCTGCGAGGTGGGACTGAGCACATAGTCGGCGCGCAGCGAAAACGAATCCTTGTCGCCATAGCTGTACTCTTGCCAGTTGTCGCGCGAACGGCGCGAACTGTAATGGGAAAAGCGCAGTCCCAGCGGGCCCCAGGTATCGCTGGCGGACGTGTCGTAGCGGGTGAAGCCGGCCACGCTGTCGCGTCGCACGCCCACCTTGGCCGTCGGCGTGGCGCTGGCGCCGGCCGTGAGGAAATTGACGGCGCCGCCCACCGCATTGCTGCCGTACAGCGAGGAGGCGGCACCCTTCACCACTTCCACGCCGCTGGCGCCCGCCATGTTCATCTCGTTGAGCGAGTTATGGTTGAAGACGCCCAGCGGACGGATGGGGATGCCGTCTTCCAGGTATTGGTAGACGGCATTCGTGCCGATGGGCTGGCGGATGCTCATGCTGTGCTGCTCGTTGCCCAGGTCATTCCAGTACACGCCGGCGATGCGGTTGAGGATATCGCCCATGGTCTTGGGCTTGTCGCGCTCCAGCGTCTTCGCATTGACGACGCCGATGGCCTGCGGCGTCTCGGACAGCCACGCTTGCGCGCGCGAGCCGGAGACGACGACGGTGTCGATGGGGTGGTCGGTTTGGTCAAGTTGCTGCGCCTGCGCGCACGGATAAGCCAGGGCGATGGCGACGGCCAGCACCAATGATTTCTTGTTCATGTGATTCTCGTATAAGTGTGCGGATGCGGCGCGTCACACCGCGAGGTGGACAGCGCCAACATTGAAAAAGCAAAAACCTAGACGAGGCTTGGCGGCGCGCGCGACTGCGCGGTGGACCAGATGAACAGCGGTGCGGGAGACTGGTAGTAGAGGGCCGGGAAAATGGCCGTGCCGCTGGCCACAAGCAGCGGCAGCACGGGGCTGGCGGGCGGCAGCCCGACGGAACCCGCATGCGTGGAACAGAAGGCGCAATGCTCCATCTGCATGGCCTTGCCGCCAGACTTGCCATCGGCGGCGCCATCATCAAGCTGGACGAAGCGTATGCCGGCCACCGAGCAGATTTCCGCCCAGCCGGAACCCGACTCCTGCTTGGCGTTGGCGACGGCCTGGGAAATCGATGGCGCGAGCGCCGCCAGCAGGATCGCGAAACAGGCGATCCAGGCGGCAAAGCGGCGCGTGAACAAGGTCATTCCCATGGCCGCATTTTACCAGCGGCCGCCGGGACTGGGTAGCGGAAAGGGGCTCAGGCGGCCGGGCAGGCGGCGTTGCCGTTGTCAAAAGCGCGCACCACGCTCGCCGTATCGGCGGCGATGCGGTTCACCGCGCGGCGGTGCCCCAGCACCAGCTCATCGTAGCCGGCGCCCACCTTTTCATTGGCGATCGTGCGGCAGGTGACCACCTTGTTGCTGGCCATCTGGCGCACGCTCCACACGGCGTCGATCAGCGCATACTGGCCCATCACGGACTCGAAACGCTGCACATTGGTGCTGATGCGGTACACGGGCAGGTTGTCCGGATGCGGCGTGCGGAACACGTCGATGGCGCCCAGGTCGTTCGTCACGGCCGTCGACAGGGCCTGGCCGATCTCGCCGGCCAGCGGCCCCGCCCAGCGCTGCTGCTCCAGCAATTCGATGCGGCCCGATGGCGCCGTCACGACAAACTGGTTGCGGCTCACCTGCTGCGGCACGCTGACGGCCAGCACCTCGACATAGTATTTCACGGGCTTGGCCGGCTGCGCGTCGGCGCCGCCGCTGAGCGTATAGAAATGCTCGGGTTGGGGCGTGGAGCAGGCGCCCAGCAGGCTGGCCATCATCAAAAGCGCGAAAATTGGCTGCTTCATTTTTTCTCATCTCCTTTTTTACCGCGGATCAGGGACTCTGGGTGGCGTTCCAGGTAATCCGACAGGGCATTGAGCGATTGCAGGGTTTGCGTCAGTTGCTGCAAGGCCTGGCGCACGTCCGACTGCAGCGGCGAATCCTTTTGCAGCACCTGTTCGGCCGTGCCGAAGGTCTGTTTCGCCGCCGTCAGGGTATCGCGCATTTCCGGCACCACCTGGCCATCGAGCTGCTTGAACAGGGTATTGGCCTGCTTGATGGTGGCGTTCAGGTTGTTGCCGATCTCCGCGTACGGCACCTGATCGAGCTTGCGGGCGATGCTGGCGATCTGCGTCTGCAATTCATCAAGGGTATTCGGCACGGTCGGCACTTCCAGCGGATATTTGTTCAGGTCCAGCGCCACCTTCGGCGCTTTCGGGAAGAAGTCCAGCGCGATGTACAGCTGGCTGGTGAGCAGGTTGCCCGTGCGTAGCTGGGCGCGCAGTCCGCGGCTGACCATGCGTTCGAGCAGCTGATGGCCGGCCGAACCTTCCTCATCGTCGACGGCGGCCTTGAAGCGCATGCCCAGGCGGGCCGGGTACAGGTTGACGGTGACGGGCATGCGGAAGTTCTTCTTCACGGGATCGAACTCGATGCCCACCGAACGCACTTCGCCCAGCACGATGCCGCGGAAGTCCACCGTGGCGCCAGGCTGCAAGCCGCGCAGGGACTGGTCGAAATAGAACACGGTCGTAATGGCTTCGCCATCGGGCTCGCGCATGGCGCTGGCCTCGTCGGCCGCCAGGCGGAAATTGGTATTGGCCGGCGCCGGTTCTTCGGGCTTGCGGCCATTTTCCGCCTCGAAGGCGATACCGCCCACCAGCATGGCCGCCAGCGATTGCGTATTCAATTTGAAGCCGTTCGAATCGAGGCGCACGTCGACGCCGCTGGCATGCCACCAGCGCGCATTCTTGCCGACGAACTGGTCGTACGGCGCATTCACGAAGACCGACATGGTGATGCCGTTGCCATCCTTGTCCAGCGCGAAGCTGACCACTTTGCCCACGCGCAGACGGTGGAAGAACAGGGGCGAGCCCACGTCGACGGAGCCGAGGCTGTCCGCATGCAAGGTGTACAGCTTGCCCTTCTGGTCGCCGGCCACGGCGGGCGGACTCTCCATGCCGATGAAATTGTCCTTCTTGGCTTCCGACTTGCCCGTGTCGACGCCGATATAGGCGCCCGACAGCAAGGTGCCCAGCCCCGTCACGCCGCTGGCGCCGATCTGCGGGCGCACCACCCAGAAACGCGAATCGGCGGTGGCGAAGCGGCGCGCTTCCTTGCTCATGTCGATCGTCACCAGCACCTTGCTCAAGTCGTCGCCCAGGGTGATGGCGCGCACCTGGCCGATATCGACATCCTTGTATTTGACCTTGGTCTTGCCAGGCTCCAGGCCTTCGGCGCTCTTGAAGCTGACCGTCACCGTGGGTCCCTGGTCGAGGATGGACTTGGCCGCCAGGCCGGCGCCGATCAGCGCGGCCAGCAGCGGAATGAGCCACACCAGCGACGGCAGCCAGCGGCTGCCCTGTTCCACATCGGGTTCCGGCAACGGGGGGACGCCCTGGCCACCCGTTTCGGCAAGGCCGCCCGCTTCTTTGTCAGACATGCTGTTCTCCAATCACTGTATTGTTTCCGGTATTTGCCACCACCACGGGTTCTTCCTCGCCAGGCACCTGCCCATCGACGGGGTCCCAGATCAGGCGCGGGTCGAACTGCATCGCCGCCAGCATGGTCAGCACCACCACGGCGCCAAAGGCCAGCGCGCCGGGACCAGCCGTGATCACGGCCAGCGACTTGAAGCGCACCAGCGCCACCGTCAGGGTGACGACAAAGATGTCGAGCATGGACCAGCGGCCGATGAATTCGACCATGCGGTACAAGATGGTGCGCTGGCGCGGCCGCCAGCGCGAACGCCGCTGCGCGGTGAACGCCAGCAGCGCCAGCACGCCCAGCTTGAGCATGGGCACGACCACGCTGGCGATGAAAATGATGATGGCCAGGCCCTTCGAGCCGCTGGTCCAGAACAGCACCACTCCGCTCATGATGGTGTCGTCCTGCGCGCCGAACAGCGATTGCGTCACCATCACGGGCAGCAGGTTGGCGGGAATGTAGAGGATCATGGCGGCGATCAGCAAGGCCCAGGTACGGTTGATGCTGTCCGGTTTGCGCACGTGCAGGGCCGTGCCGCAGCGCACGCACGCCAGGTGCCGGCCCTTGCCCAGCGGCGGCGCCACGAGGCCGCAGGCATGACAGGGCAGCACCTTCTCGCCCGATGCGAAAGCCTTGTAGCGGATGCCGGGCAGCGCCTGGCGGGTCAGGTCGTCGCCCAGGTTCCACAGGGCCTTGGGGTCGAACGAGACGACGATGGCCAGCATCAGGGTCAGCGCGCCAAACGCGAACAAGCCCGGTTGCGGCAGCACCGTGGCCAGGCTGGTCATCTTGACGACGGTGATCAGGATGCCGATCATCAGCACCTCCGTCATGCCCCATTCGCGCGCCGTCTGCACGGCGCGCAGCACGCGGTTGAAGCCCGGCACCTTGACGCCGCCGCGCAAGCCCAGCGCCACATACAGCAGCGAACCGAGTTCGATGGCGGGAAAGAGGATGGTAAACAGGAAGACCATCGTCGCCACGATGTGCATCTGCTCGGACCACAGCACGCGGATGGAGCCGAGCAAGGTGGCGCTGGACGTTAGGCCATTGACGTCGAGTTCGACGATGGGGAAAAACTGGGCGATCAGGAAGACGAAGGCGGCGCCCAGGGTCAGCGCCACCACCTTGGTCAATTCGGCCAATGCGCCGCGCGCATGCGCGCCCCGGTACAGCACCGAACGGCAACGGATGCAGCGCGCCTTTTCGCGGGGACGCAGCGGACGTTTGCGGTACAGCACGCCGCAGTCATGACAGCTAATCAGGTCGTATCGGTGCACAGTGTGAAGTTTGCCGGCGCCCGCAGCGCGACTATCCCATGTCAATGCCAGCCATCATGACAGAATTGGCATTTTCCTGCACTACGGCACTATTCTTTTTCACGCCCCCGCAACAGCGCCTCCACGGCGCGTCCGATCTGCAGCACTTGATCGTCGGCGCCCGCCAGGGCGCAAATACCCAGGCCCACGGGCAGTTCGCCGTCGGCATGGCACGGCAGCGACAGCGCGCAGCCATTGAGGAAGTTGATCACGCTGGCGTTGCGCAGCACCAGGCCATTCGTGGCAAAGAAGGTGGCGTCGTCCGCTTCCAGCGGTGCGACTTGCGGCGCCAGTATGGCCACGCTGGGCATCAGCCAGGCGTCGAACGGCGCCAGACGCTGCCTGGCGATGGCGATCAGGCGCGCGCGCGCATCGAGCAAGTCGATGTAGTCGGCCGCGCCCTGCTGCTGGCCGCGGCGGATGCGCGCCGCCACGCGCTGGTCGTACTGCGCGCCCTTCTCTTCAAGCAGCGCCCTGTGCCAGTGCCAGGCTTCCGCCGCCACCAGGCCGCCGCCGCCATTGATGCCCGGCAGTTCCAGCAGTTCGGGAAAATCGAACTGCGCGACTTGGGCGCCGGCTTGCCGCAGCTTGTCCAGCGCGGCGTCGAAAGCCTGCCGCACCGGCGGCTCCACGTGCGTGCCGACGTAGTCAAGGGTAAAGCCGAAGCGCAAGCCCTTTAATGCCGATACGCCGTCGGCGACCGCCTTGCCCGACAAGGCCGCGTACAGGATGGCGCAGCAATCGACGCTGCGCGCGATGGGGCCGGCCGAATCGAGGGAGCGCGACAAGGGCACCGTGCCGGTCAGCGGCACGGAAGCGGCCGTCGGCTTGAAACCCGTCAGGCCGCAAAAGGCGGACGGGATGCGGATCGAGCCGCCCGTGTCCGTGCCCAGCGCGCCGGCCGCCATGTCCAGCGCCACCGTCACGGCGCCGCCCGAGGTGGAGCCGCCCGCCACGCGCGCGCCGTCGTGCGGATTGCGTGGCGTGCCGTAATGGGGATTCAGGCCCAGGCCGGAAAACGCGAATTCGCTCATGTTGGTGCGCCCCAGCAGGATGGCGCCGGCCGCGCGCAGGCGCGCCACGGCACCGGCATCCACAACGGCGGGCGGCGCGCCGGCCAGCGCCAGCGAGGCGGCGCTGCTGACCTGTCCCCTGACGTCGAACAGGTCCTTGATCGAGATGGGCACGCCGGCCAGCGGCGAAGGCACCCAGCCGGCGGCACGCGCCGCATCGCTGGCGCGGGCCTCGGCCAGCGCCTGTGCGCCATCGAGGCTGACATACGCATGGCCGCCCTGCGCCCGGTGCGCCTCGGCGCGCGCCAGCATCCGTTCCGTCAGTGCCACGCTGGTGATGCGGCCGGCGGCCAGGTCGGCCGCCAGTTCTCTTATCGTCCTCTTGCCAGTCAAATCCATGCTGCCTCCTCGATTTTCCAGGCATGCATCTTACCGGATGCAAGCGGCATGGTCGCCGCCTCGTCAAGCGGCCAGGAAGTCGAGCAGAGTCAGGGCGACGATCTTGCTGGCCTTGCGCAAGTCGTCGAGCGCCAGGCGCTCGTCGGCCTTCTTCGCGTTCGATTCGGGCACCGTGCGCGGGCCGGCGCCATACAGCACGGCAGGAATGCCCCGTTCGCCATACAGGCGCGCATCCGCATACAGGGGCGTGCCGACGGCGGGTATCGTCTCGCCGAGGATGGCTTGCGCATTTTTCTGCAGGCTGCCGACCAGTTGCTCGGAGCCGGGCAAGGGCCGCAGCGCGTGCGACAGCAGCAGGCGGCGGATCTCGATGCGGATGCCAGGCTCGCCGCGCACGGCGTCCTCGATCAGCGCGCGCACCTGCGCTTCCACCGCCACCGGGTCTTCTTCCGGGATCATGCGGCGGTCCATCTTCATGACGACCTTGCCCGGCACCACATTGGTGTTCGTGCCGCCGTCGATGCGGCCCACCAGCATGGTGGGCGAGTCGATCCCCGCCACCTTGGACTTGATCTTCTTCAGCTCCGGCAGCTGGCCGTAGATGGCGTTGAGGATCTTGTTGGCCGCCTGCAGCGCGTCGTATCCCGTCTCCGGCATGGAACCGTGGCCAGACTTGCCATGCACGGTGATTTCCAGCTGCAGACAGGCGTTGTGCGCCGTCACGATGCCGTAGCTGAAACCGGCGGCGATGACGAAATCGGGCTTCGTCAGCTGCTGTTCCAGCAGCCAGCCCGGCCCCAGCAAGCCGCCGAATTCCTCGTCGTAGGTGAAATGCAGTTCCAGCTGGCCCTTCAAGGGAATGCCCAGCGCCTCGAGCGCGCGCGCGGCGAATACATAGGTGGCGAAATCGCCCTTCGAGACGGCCGTCGCGCGGCCATACATATAGCCGTTGTCGATCTGACCGCCATATGGCGGATACGTCCAGTTGTCGCCGGGCGGCACCACGTCGCCATGCGCATTCAGGGCCACCGTCGGCCCGCCCGCGCCATACGGACGGCGCACGATCAGGTTGGTGATGCTTTGCATGCCATACGCCTCGACCTGGTCCGCTGGCACCGCGTGCTTCTCGGCGTTCCAGCCATACGCCCGCAGCAACTGCGCCACCAGCTCCGCATGCGGCGCATTATTGCCGGGCGGGGTATCCGTCGGCTGCCGCACCACCTGCTGTAAAAAGGCGACTTCTTCGTCGAAGTGTTCGTCGATCCAGGTCGTGATTCGTTCCGCGTGCGTTGTCATTTTGCTCCTTGCATGGTCAGTTGCAGCCAGGCGCCCAATTCGCTGCGCTCGGCCTCCGTCATATTGGTCAGGTTCCCGATCGGCATGGCTTTCAGTTCGATGGCCTGCTTGTAGATTTGCGCCGCGTGCTGGCGGATTTCCGTTTCATTATCCAGCATCATGCCGGCCGGCGCCGTGGCAAAACCCGCTTGCGTGGGCCGGGCCGAATGGCAGGTGGCGCAGCGCTGAGCGATGATGGCATGCACGTGCTTGAACTGCGCGGCCGGGTCCGCCGCCGGCGCGGCCGCGATGGCCACGGGCGCTTTCGGCGCGATGGCCACGGCCACCGCCACCAGCAAGGCCACGCCGAGAGCCGGGTAGCGCCACTCGACACGACCCTTGTGGCGCAGGTTGAAGAAGTGGCGAATGAAGACGCCGGCCGCCATGATCAGCGCCAGCACCAGCCATGCATGATCGTTCCGATAGGTCATCGCATAGTGGTTGCTGATCATGATGAACAGCACGGGCAAGGTAAAGTAATTGTTATGCACGCTGCGCTGCTTGGCCTTCTGGCCGTGCTTCGGATCGGGCAGCTTGCCGGCGGCCATGGCTTCGACCATCTTGCGCTGGCCGGGAATGATCAGCATCAGCACATTGGCCACCATGATGGTGCCGATCATGGCGCCCACGTGGATGTAGGCTGCGCGCCCGCTGAGCAAATGCGTGAGCACATACGCGGCGCCGACGATCAGCGCGAACACCGTCACGCCGAACCACAGTTCATATTGCGCCAGCTTCGAGCGGCACAGCAAGTCGTACACCGTCCAGCCGATTGCGAGGGTGGCGATGCCGATGCCGACTGCCTGGCCGCTGGAAATGTCGGCCACGGATTTGTCGATCATCATGGCCTGGGCATTGAAATAGTAGGCAATGGTCAGCAGCGCAAAGCCGGACAGCCAGGTCGAATACGCTTCCCACTTGAACCAGTGCAGTTCCTTCGGCAGTTCGGCGGGCGCCACCAGGTATTTTTGCGGGTTGTAGAAACCACCGCCATGCACGGCCCACAATTCTCCCGACACGCCCTTCTTCGCCAGCTCGGAGCCGGGTGCGGGCGGTCGGATCGAGTTGTCGAGCCAGACGAAATAAAAGGAAGCACCGATCCAGGCGATGCCCGTGATGACGTGCAGCCAGCGGACGATCAGGTTCAGCCACTCCAGGCCGTACGGGATCAGGTAGGCAAATACTTCCATAAATTTCCTCTAGTCAGACCGAACCAATATTCGTGCCAATCTACACAAGATAAACGGATTTACCGCCCATCACATGAAAAATATCGTATATTTGACATATTCAAATCGATATACAACAGAGCCGCCGCCACATGTCCAGCCTGCCGCAACACCTCGACCTGCACCTGATCCGCATCCTCTACCTGCTGCTGGTGGAAAAGAATGTCTCGCGCGTGGCGCTCAAACTCAATCAGCCGCAGCCTTCGATTTCCGCCTCCTTGCGCAAGCTGCGCGAACTGACGGGCGACCCGCTGCTCGTGCGCGGCGCGCGCGGCATGGTGCCCACCCAGCATGGCGAAAGCCTGCTCAATCCGGCCAAGCGCATCCTCGACCAGACGGAAAGCCTGTTCGTCAAGAAGACGCCGTTCGTCGCACAGGAAGAGGCGCGCACCTTCCATATCGCCGCGCCCGACTACCTGGACAGTCAGTTCCTGCCCAACGTGGTGGCCCTGCTGCGCCGCGGCTCGCCGAAGAGCCGCGTCGTGCTGCACAGCCTGGGGCCGGGCATCGACCATATCCGCCAACTGTCCGATGGTGGCCTGGACCTGGTGATCGCCAACTGGGACGAGCCGCCCGCGCACCTGCACATCTCGAAGCTGTTCGAAGACCCCATCATCTGCGCCATGCATGCGGAAAACGCCTATGCGCGCCGCACGGCCAGCGACGCCATGACGCTGGACGATTATCTGAGCCTGCCCCACGTGGCGCCGTCGCAGATGATGCCCGGCTACCACGGCGTGATCGATTCCTTCCTCGAACGGCAAAACCTGCAGCGCAACGTGGTGGTGGAATCGGCGTATTTCGGCCTGATCCCCTACATGCTGACGCAGACGGACCTGGTGCTCACCACGGGCCGGCAATTCATGCGCTTCTATGAAAAGACGCTGCCGCTGAAAACGTATACCGTGCCCCTGAAATTCCCGCCCATGCGCTTTTACCAGTTGTGGCACCAGCGCGTGCATCAGGCGCCCGAGCACAAATGGCTGCGCGACCAGGTCAGCGCGGCCGCCAAGGCGCTGGTGCAGCGATAGCCGCTATCAGCACGCGCATATAATGGAGACAGGAACGGGGCGCTATCATCACCGCTTGCATGATCGGAAAACCATGACCACCCTTTCAGACCTGAACACCGGCAGCCAGGCCGATTTTATCGCGCACCTGCATGGCATTTACGAACATTCGCCCTGGATCGCCCAGCGCGCGGCCCCCGCCCGGCCGTTCGCCAGCCTGACGGCGCTCAAGACGGAACTGCAGCGCGTGCTGGCGCAAGCCTCGCCCGAAGAGCAGCTGGGCCTGATACGCGCCCACCCCGAGCTGGCCGGCAAGGCCGCCATCGCCGGGCAACTGACGGCGGAATCAACGCGCGAGCAGGCCAAGTCCGGCCTGAACCTGTGCAGCGCCGATGAATTCGCCACCCTGCAGCGCCTCAATAGCGAGTACAACGCCAAGTTCGGTTTTCCCTTCATCCTGGCCGTCAAAGGCCCAACGGGCGAAGGCTTGACGCGCCAGGACATCATCGCCACGTTTGCGCGGCGCCTGAAAAACCGCCACGCCGATGAACTGGCCGAATCGCTGCGGCAGATCAAGCGCATCGCCGAGCTGCGCTTGAACGACCTGTTCGACGTGCGCCTGGAATTCGGTCCGGCCATCATGCAGCAGGCGGAAACCCTGGCCGGCTGGAGCGACAGCGACTACAACCTGACCTGCGCCTACCTGACACCGGCGCACCTGAAAACGGCCGCGCAGCTGGCGGACTGGATGCGCGAGGCGGGCATGCAGGTGCACATCGACGCCGTCGGCAATGTGGTCGGACGCTACCATTCCGACACGCCCGGCGCGAAGACGCTGATGACGGGATCGCATTACGACACGGTGCGCAACGGCGGCAAGTACGATGGCCGGCTGGGCATCGTGCTGCCGATCGCCGTCGTGCGCCACCTGCATGAACGGGGTGAAAAGCTGCCGTTTCATTTCGAGGTCGTCGGCTTCGCCGAAGAGGAAGGCGTGCGTTTTAAAAGCACGTTTTTGGGCAGCACGGCCGTCACGGGCAGGTTCGACGTGTCGCTGCTGGAGCAGCTCGATGCGGATGGCGTGAGCATGCGCGACGCGCTGGCCGCCGCAGGTCACGAGGCGAGCGCCATCGGCGCCATCGCGCGCGATCCCGCCGATTTGCTCGGCTACGTGGAAGTGCATATCGAACAGGGCCCCGTGCTGCTCGAGCGCGACCTGCCGCTGGGGATCGTCACGGCGATCGCCGGCAGCTCGCGCTACCTCGTGACCTTGGGCGGCGTGGCCAGCCACGCGGGCACCACGCCCATGACCATGCGCAAGGACGCGGCCAGCGCGGCGGCCGAAATCATCCTGCTGGTGGAACAGCGCTGCAGCCAGGGCGAAGCGCTGGTGGGCACGGTGGGCCAGCTGCACGTGCCCAACGGCTCCGTCAACGTGATCGCCGGCGCCTGCACCCTGTCGCTCGATATCCGCGCGGCCGTTGATGCCGTGCGCCAGGCGGCCGTCGACGATATTCTCGACGGCATCGCCGCCATCTGCGCGCGGCGCCAGATCGACTACCAGCTGGAATTGCTGCTGTCGGCGCGTGCGGCGCCGTGCGCGCCATGGCTGATGGCGCAGCTGGCGCAGGCCGTGGAATCGGTGGGCATCGCACCGTATGCGCTGCTGTCGGGCGCCGGCCACGACGCCATGGCGATGGCCGCCATCACCGACGTGGCCATGCTGTTTACCCGCTGCGGCAATGGCGGCATCAGCCACAATCCGCTGGAAACCATGACGGCCGACGACGCCGACATCGCGGCGCGCGCGCTGCTGGCATTTTTGCGCAACTTCCAGCCCAAGCCCTGATGCAGGCATGGGCCGGCGCTGCTACACGGCGACGGCCCGCTCCAGCATCGCGTGCAGCAGCACGTTGCAGCCCGCCTCCAGGTGCTCGGGCTTGGCGTCCTCGATTTCATTGTGGCTGATGCCGTCCTTGCACGGCACGAAGATCATGCCGGCCGGCGCCAGCCTGGCCGCGTAGATGGCGTCGTGGCCGGCGCCCGAGACCACGTCCATCACGGAGTAGCCGAGTTTGGCGGTGGCGTTGCGCACGGCGCCCACGCAATCGGGGTGGAACGGGCACGGCGGATAGTAGGAGACTCTTTCCAATGAAATGCCCAGCCCAGTCCTGTCGCGCGTGGCGTCGATGAAGGCCGTGATCTCGCCATGCATGGTATTGAGCAGTTCATCGTTCACGTTGCGCAGGTCGATGCTGAATTTGACTTCGCCGGGAATCACGTTGCGGCTGTTCGGGAAGACCTGCACCATGCCCACCGTGCCGCGGCCGTACGGCGGGTAGCGGTTGGCAATCGCCACCACTTCCTGCATGATGGTGGTGGCCACCTGCAGCGCATCCTTGCGCAAGCCCATGGGCGTCGGTCCCGCATGCGCTTCCATGCCCGTTACCACGCAGTCGTACCACGACAGTCCCATCACGGCAGGCACCACGCCGATCACCTTGTCGGCGTCTTCCAGCACGGGACCCTGCTCGATATGCGTTTCAAAGTAGGCGCCGATGGGATGCTCACCCGGCACCTGCTCGCCCTTGTATCCGATGCGCGCCAGCTCCTCGCCCACCGTTTTTCCTTCCGTGTCTTTCGCCGCATAGGCGGTTTCAAGCGAAAAGGCGCCGCAGAACACGCCCGAACCCATCATCACGGGCACGAAGCGCGAGCCTTCCTCGTTGGTCCAGAAGGCCACCTCGATGGGAGCCCGCGTCTTGATCTGTAAATCGTTCAGTGTGCGCACCACTTCCAGGCCGGCCAGCACGCCGTAATTGCCATCGAACTTGCCACCGGTGGGCTGCGTATCGATATGGCTGCCCGTCATCACGGGCGGCAGGGTGTTGTCCGTGCCGTCGCGGCGCATGAAGACATTGCCGATCTGGTCGATGGTGATGCTCATGCCCGCCTCCCTGCCCCAGCGTACCACCAGGTCGCGGCCTTCCTTGTCGAGGTCCGTCAGGGCCAGGCGCTTGACACCGCCCTTCGCTGTCGCGCCGATCTGCGCCAGCTCCATCAGGGCCGCCCACAATCGTTCGCCATTGATACGCAATTCATCCATCGTCAACTCCTTATGCGGTGGTGGGGGAAAAGGCGGGCCGTTCGACATAGCGCCCGGCCCCTTCGACGGCCATCAATTCACCCTTGTGGAAGACCACCTTGCCGGCGGCAATCGTGGTGCTGGGGATGCCGCGCACGGTGCGCCCTTCGAAGACGTTGAAGCCTCCCCTGGCGAACTGCGTGGCGGCGGAAATGGTGCGCGTGCCTTGCGGCTCCCACAGCACGATGTCGGCGTCGCTGCCTGCCGCGATGACGCCCTTGCGCGGATACATATTGAAGATCTGCGCCGCATTGGTCGATGAGACCTTGACGAATTCGGACGGCGTCAGCATGCCCGAATTGACGCCCGCGTCCCAGACGACGGCCATGCGCTCCTCCACGCCGCCGCAACCGTTCGGGATGCGCGTGAAGTCATCCTTGCCGGCCGCCTTCTGCTCGGCGCAAAAAGTGCAGTGGTCGGTGGCCGTCGTGTGCAGATTACCGCTTTGCAGGCCGTGCCACAGGGCCGCCTGATGGTGCTTGCCGCGAAACGGCGGACTCATGACGTGGCCGGCCACGTAGTCGAAATCATCGCTCTGGTAGACGCTGTCGTCTATCACCAGATGGCCCGCCAGCGCTTCGCCATACACGCGCTGGCCGTTGGCGCGCGCCCGCGTGATGGCGTCGAGCGACTCGGCGCACGAAACGTGCACGATGTACACGGGGGTATGCAAGACGTTGGCAATGGCGATGGCGCGGTTGGCCGCCTCCGCCTCCACGGCCGGAGGGCGCGACAGCGGATGCGCCTGCGGCCCGGTAATCCCCTTCTTCAGCAAGGCTTGCTGCAACTGGAAAACCAGCTCGCCGTTTTCCGCATGCACGGTGGGTAGCGCGCCCAGCTCCAGCGAGCGGGTAAAGCTTTTCACCAGGGTTTCATCGTCGGCCATGATGGCGTTCTTGTAGGCCATGAAGTGCTTGAAGCTGTTCACGCCATGCTCGCGCACCAGCACTCCCATCTCTTCATGTACCTGTTCGCTCCACCAGGTGATCGCCACGTGGAAGGTATAGTCGCCGGCGGCCTTGGCCGACCATTCGCGCCACTGGTGATAGGCCTCGATCAGCGACTGCTTCGGCGCGGGAATGACGAAGTCCATGATGGTGGTGGTGCCGCCGGCCAGACCCGCCGCCGTGCCCGTGAAAAAATCGTCCGACGTCACGGTACCCATGAAAGGCAAATTCATGTGCGTGTGCGTGTCGATCCCGCCCGGCATCACGTACAGGCCGCCCGCGTCGATCACCGAGGCACCAGCGGGTGCCAACAGGTTCTCGCCGACGGCGGCGATGGTGTCGCCCTCGATCAGCACATCGGCGCGAAACGCCCGGTCGGCGTTGACGACGGTGCCGCCACGTATCAGTATAGTCATCTTGTCTCCTTCTCGAAAAGATCAGGACTGCGGCACCTGCTGCGCGTGCGCCACGGCCTTGCCCTTCATCATGGCGCCGTACACGACGGCGGCGATGGCCACGCCCACGAACCAGGCGTAGGTGTAGATGGTTTTAAACCCTTCGGCCACGCCGGGAAACGCCGTGGGAAAGGCCGCGTTCAAAAAGCCCGGGATGTTCGGCAGCACGGCGATGACGAAGGCGATCAGCGCCGCCTTGTTCCAGCCATTGCCATACGAGTAGACGCCGTCGTCGCGGTACAGCTGCCTGACGTCGAGCTGCGTCTTGCGCACGAAATAATAGTCGACGATGAGGATGCCGGCGATGGGACCCAGCAAGGCCGAGTAACCGATCAGCCACGTGAAGATATAGCCCTGCGTCGATTCGAGCACCTTCCACGGCATCATGACGATGGCGATGAAGGCCGTGATGTAGCCGCCCATCTTGTATGAAATCTGCTTCGGCGCCAGCGAGGAAAAGTCGTACGCCGGACCCACCAGGTTGGCCGCCAGGTTGACGCTGACCGTGTCGATCAAGAGGATGATCAGCGCGATCAGCACGGCGGCGCCCGTCATGCGGCTGGCCAGGTCGACGGGGTCCCAGATGGCCTTGCCGTACATGACGACGGAGCCTGCCGTCACGATCACGGCCAGCATGGCCAGCAATCCCATCGGCACCGGCAAACCGATCGACTGGCCGATCACCTGGTCGCGCTGCGTCTTGGCAAAGCGCGTGAAGTCGGGGATGTTCAAGGCCAGGGTGGCCCAGAAGCCCACCATGGCGGTCAGCGACGGCCAGAAGACGCTCCAGAACTGGCCCGCCTTTTTACCGCCGGGGATGAATTGCGACGGCTGGTCCAGCAGGCTGGCCACGCCGCCGGCCTTGCTGTGCACCCAGTACAGCAGCACGAAGCAGATGAGGATTTTCAGCGGTGCCGTATAGGTTTCCAGCTTGCGGATCGACTCCATGCCGTGCAGGATGTAATAGAACTGGATGGCCCAGAAAGCCAGGAAGCACAGCAGCTGGCTACCGTTGATGCCCAGGCCCGCGATCTTCTCGCCGCCCAGCTCATGGCCCACCAGCACGCCCATCAGGGTATAGATCATCTGCCCGCCGAACCAGGTCTGAATGCCGTACCAGCCGCAGGCGACGATGGCGCGCATCAGCGCCGGCAAGCGCGCCCCCATGGTGCCGAACGAAGCGCGCGCCAGCACCGCGTACGGGATGCCGTACTTGGTGCCCGCATGGCCGATCAGCAGCATGGGCAGGAGCACGATGGCGTTGGCGAGAAATACCGTGAGCACGGCCTGGTAACCGGACATGCCGCTGTCGATCAGGCTGGCCGACAGGGTGTAGGCGGGAATGCACATCACCATGCCCACCCACAGCGCGGCGAAGTGATACCAGCGCCAGGTGCGCTGCGCCGCCGTGGTGGGCGCCAGGTCTTCATTCCAGAGTTGCGTGTTGCCTGAATAGTCGTGGTTCACAGGGTTGCTCCATCGGTTAGACCGCTGGCACGCGAAGGCGCCAGGGATACGGCAGTGTGGAAACGGCTCGGCTTTTAAGTAATCTAGCTTACTGCAAAGACGCGCCGCTGTTTATAAAATAAACGCACGCAATAACCGTGCCCTATGCCGTCTCCGTCAACGCGCGGGGATTCCTGGGATCCTGCGTCCAGTTCATGTATGGCTTGCCCGTGGCTTGTGGCACCATCGTGATGCAGCCCTGCACCGGACAGGTGATCTCGCACAGGTTGCAGCCCACGCACTCCTCCTTGATCACCTCGTACGTGCGCGTGCCGGCGGCGTCGATCAGCTGCGCAATCGACTGGTGCGAGGTGTCTTCGCAAGCCACATAGCACTTGCCGCATTTGATGCAGTCGTCCTGGTTGATGTGCGCGATCACCTGGTAATTCATGTCCAGGTATTTCCAGTCCGTCGTGTTGGCCACGGCCTTGCCGGAAAAATCGCTGATGCGCGCATAGCCCTTCTCGTCCATCCAGCGCGACAGGCCATCCTTCATCTCGTCGACGATGCGGAAACCATGCAGCATGGCGGCCGTGCACACCTGCACGCAGCCGGCACCCAGGGCGAGGAATTCGGCCGCGTCGCGCCAGTTGCCGATGCCGCCGATGCCGGAAATGGGCAAGCCGCGCGTCTGCGGATCGCGGGCGATTTCCGCCACCATGTTCAGCGCGATCGGCTTGACGGCAGACCCGCAATAGCCGCCGTGCGTGCTGGCGCCGCCCACGATGGGCAAGGCCACCATGCGGTCCAGGTCCAGCGAGGTGATCGAGTTGATGGTGTTGATCAGCGAGACGGCGTCCGCGCCGCCCGCCTTGGCCGCGCGCGCCGGCATGCGCACGTCCGTGATGTTGGGCGTGAGCTTGACGATGACGGGGAGTTTGCTGTGCTTCTTGCACCAGGCGGTGACCATCTGCACGTACTCGGGCACCTGGCCCACGGCCGCACCCATGCCCCGCTCCGGCATGCCGTGCGGGCAACCGAAATTGAGTTCAATGCCATCCGCCCCCGTCGCCTCGACCTTCGGCAGGATGTCGGCCCAGTAGTGCTCTTCGCAGGGCAGCATCAGCGAGACGATCATGGCGCGGTCGGGCCAGTCCTTTTTCACTTGGGTGATTTCGCGCAGGTTGATCTCCAGCGAGCGGTCGGTGATCAGTTCGATGTTATTGAAACCCACCACTTCGCGGTTCTTGCCGTACAGGGCGGAATAGCGCGACGAGACGTTGACGGCGGCAGGGTCTTCACCGAGCGTCTTCCACACGACGCCGCCCCACCCCGCCTCGAAGGCGCGCACCACGTTGTAGGCCTTGTCGGTCGGCGGTGCGGATGCCAGCCAGAAGGGATTCGGCGCCTTGATGCCGCAAAATTCGATGCTGAGATCAGCCATTATGCAGCCTCCACTTTGGTGAGTAAATCGGCATGGATGGCCAGTGCGGCCAGCTTGCCATGCTGGACGGCTTGCACCGTCAAGTCCTGCCCCGGCGCCACGCAGTCGCCGCCCGCGTAGATCCCGGGCAGCACCGTGCGAAAACCCGCATCGACGGCGATCTTGTCGCCTTCGCGTTGCAAGAGCGACGCCATCGGGTCATGCAGCACGTCCGTGTCGAGGCTCTGGCCGATGGCCTTGAAGATGGCGTCGGCCGCCACGTCGAAGGTTTCGCCGGTGCCCGCCAGGCGCGTGCCCTGCATGCGGGTCTTCTCGAAGCGCATGCCGGCCACCTTGCCTTCGCCATCGAGCAACACCTGCTGCGGCTGGGCCCACGTCAGCATGCGCACCTGATTGGCCTTGGCGATCTCCTGTTCGTGATGCGTGGCCGTCATGGCGTCGAAGCCGCGCCGGTAGACCAGAGTGACTTCCTCGGCACCCAGGCGCTGGATCTGCACGGCCATGTCGATGGCCGTATTGCCGGCGCCGATGACGATGGCGCGTTTCGGCACGGGCAGCGCGGTCAGGTCGTCCGCCTGGCGCAGCGCGCTGATGTAGTCGACGGCGGCCAAAAGACCTGGCGCCTCCTCGCCCGTCAAGCCCAGCTTGCGGCTGGCGCCCAGGCCGAGGCCCAGGAAGACGGCGTCGTACTGCGCGTGCAGGTCGCGCAGCTGCAGGTTCTCGCCCAGCACCTGGCGACATCGGATCTCGATGCCGCCTATGTCCAGCAGAAAGTCGATTTCCTTTTGCGCGAAGTCGTCCGTCAGCTTGTACTTGGCGATGCCGTATTCATTCAGGCCGCCCGGCTTGCCTTCCTTTTCGAAGATCACCACGTCGTGGCCCAGCATCGCCAGGCGGTGCGCGCACGACAGGCCGCCAGGGCCCGCACCGACGATGGCGATCGTCTTGCCCGTGCTTGCCGCCCGATTGAACGGGTGGCTGGCAAAGTGCATGTGGTCGACGGCGTAGCGCTGCAACAGGCCTATTTTCACGGGCTGGCCTTCCGCATCGTGGTTGCGCACGCAGACGTCTTCACACAGGATTTCCGTGGGACAGACGCGGGCGCAGCTGCCGCCCAGGATGTTCTGCTTCAGGATGCCGGCTGCGGCGCCGTTGATGTTCTTGTCGTGGATGTTACGGATGAAGCTGGCCACGTCGATTTCCGACGGACAGATACGGCTGCACGGCGCGTCGTAGCAGTACAGGCAGCGGGCGCTTTCGATGGCGGCCTGGCGCGCCGTCAGGGGCGGCGCCAGATCCGTGAAATGCCCCGCCAATTCGGCGTTGGGCAGGGCGGGATGCGGCAAATAGTTGAGGGACTCGATCATCGCGTTTTCCTTCTTTGAGCCTGCGGTGGACTGTTAGTATGAAACCGTCACTTCATCTGGGGAAAAGCAAATTCCACGCCAGCGCTTACCGTGTTCGGCCAGCGCTGCATCACGGCCTTGTGGCGCGTGTAGAAGCGCACGCCTTCGGGGCCATACGCGTGGTGGTCGCCGAACATGCTGCGCTTCCAGCCGCCAAAGCTGTTGAAGGCCATCGGCACCGGAAGGGGGATGTTGACGCCCACCATGCCGACCTGGATCTGGCGCACGAATTCGCGCGCCACGCCGCCGTCGCGCGTGTAGATGGCCACGCCGTTGCCATACTCGTTGGCGTTGATCAGCTCCACCGCATGCACCACGTCAGGACAGCGCAGCACGCACAGCACGGGACCAAAAATCTCTTCCTTGTAGATGCTCATGTCGCGCGTGACGTGGTCGAACAGGGTGCCGCCGACAAAGAAGCCGTTCTCGCGGCCCGGCACCACATGGTTGCGGCCATCGACCACCAGCGTCGCGCCCTGCTCCACGCCCGAGGCGATGAGTTTTTCGATGCGCTGCTTGGCGGCCAGCGACACGACCGGTCCCATTTCCGCACCATCGGCCATGCCGTCGCGCACTTTCAGTGCGGCCGTGCGCGTTGCCAGTGCGTCGATCAATTTGTCGCCCGCATCGCCCACGGCCACGACGACGGAGATGGCCATGCAGCGTTCACCCGCCGAACCGTAGGCCGCGCCGATCAGCGCATCGACCGTCATGTCCATGTCCGCGTCGGGCATCACCACCATGTGATTCTTCGCGCCGCCCAGCGCTTGCACGCGCTTGCCGCTGGCACTGCCGCGCGCATAGATGTATTCGGCGATCGGCGTCGAGCCGACAAAGCTGATCGCCTGCACGACCGGGTGGTCGAGCAATGCGTCGACCGTCACCTTGTCTCCCTGGACCACGTTGAAGACGCCGTCGGGCAGGCCGGCGTCCTTCAGCAGTTTCGCGTGCAGCAAAGAGGCGGACGGATCACGCTCGGACGGTTTCAAGACGAAGGTATTGCCGCAGGCGATGGCGACGGGGAACATCCACATCGGCACCATCACGGGGAAATTGAATGGCGTGATGCCAGCCACCACGCCCAGCGCCTGGCGCATGGACCAGGCGTCGATGCCGCGCGAAATCTGGTCCGTGAATTCGCCTTTCAGCAATTGCGGGATGCCGACGGCAAATTCCACCATCTCGATGCCGCGCGCCACCTCGCCCTGCGCATCGGCAAAGGTCTTGCCATGCTCGCGCGTGAGCATGGCGGCAAAGTCGTCCGTGTGCTGCTGGCACAGCTGAAGGTAGCGGAACAGCACACGGGCGCGCGTCAGCGGCGGCGTGGCCGACCACGAGGGAAAGGCGGCGGCTGCCGCCTGCACGGCCGCGTCGACGTCTTCGCGGGTGCCCAGCGCCACTCTGGCGACGGGTACGCCCAGGGCAGGGTTGTAGACGTCGCCATAGCGGCCGCTTCGGGTGTCGACCTTGGCGCCGTTGATGTAGTGGGTGATGGTGTCGAGCGTGTTCATGGTGTTCCTTAGTCGAGATTCTTTAGTACCTTGGCCAGCTTGCCAAACAGCTCGTCGATATGCTGTTTTTCCAGCACCAGCGGCGGCGACAGCGCGATGATGTCGCCCGTTGTGCGTATCAGCACGCCGTCGGCGAAGGCTTGCTTGAAGGCGTTGAAGGCGCGCGCACCGGGCTTGCCGGCGATGGGGGCGAGTTCGATGCCGGCGATCAGGCCGATGCTGCGCAGATCGATCACGTGCGGCAAGCCTTTCAGGGAATGCACGGCGTCGCTCCAATACGCCTGCATCGCTTTCGCGTGGCCCAGGATGTCCTGTTCCTCAAACACTTGCAGGGTGGCCAGCGACGCGGCGCAGGCCAGCGGGTGGCCGGAATAGGTATAGCCGTGGAACAGTTCAATGCCTGGCGGCGCATCCATGAAGGCGTCGTGGATGTATTTTTTGCTGAACACGGCGCCCATCGGCACCATGCCGTTGGTCAGGCCCTTGGCCGTCGTCATCAGGTCCGGCTCGACGTCGAAATAATCGGCCGCGAACGGCGTCGTCATGCGGCCGAAACCCGTGATCACTTCATCGAAGATCAAGAGGATGCCGTGCTTGGTGCACAGCTCGCGCAAGCGTTTCAGATAGCCTTTCGGCGGGATCAGCACGCCCGTGGAACCGGCCACCGGTTCGACGATGACGGCCGCAATCGTCGAGGCGTCGTGCAGCGCGACGATGCGTTCCAGTTCATCGGCCAGGTGGGTGCCGTATTCGGGCTCACCCACCGTATAGGCGTTCTTGTCCAGATTATGCGTGTGCGGCAGGTGGTCCACGCCGGGCAGCAAGGGGCCGAAGGTCTTGCGGTTGCCGCCGATGCCGCCCACAGAAATGCCGCCGAAGCCCACGCCGTGGTAGCCGCGTTCGCGGCCGATCAGGCGCGTGCGCGCGCCCTCGCCGCGTGCCCGGTGATAGGCCAGCGCGATCTTCAACGCCGTGTCGACGGCTTCGGAACCGGAGTTGGTATAGAAAACGTGGCCAAATTTATGCCCCGTGTAGTCCATCAGTTTTTCCGCCAGGTCGAAGGCGGCCGGATGGCCCATCTGGAAGGTGGGCGCGAAGTCCAGCTGGCCCACCATCTCGCGGATGGCGCCGACGATCTTCGGCTGTGCATGGCCGCACGGCACGCACCACAGGCCGGCCGTGCCATCGAGGATGGCGTTACCATCGACGTCCTTGTAGTACATGCCTTCGGCCGACACCAGCAGGCGCGGGTTGGCCTTGAAATCGCGGTTATTCGTAAACGGCATCCAGAATGCCGACATCGATTCCGGCCTTGTTTCGTTCATGACCTTCTCCTTGGGATGGGCTGGCGCGGAGCCAGGATCGTTTTTGACGAAGCGTAAAATAATTTACCAGTTGGCAAAAAGCTGATGTAATAATAGACAGGCCATCCCCAATGGCACAGATACACAAACGGCAAAGTATCCCAACCGTACAGGTCGAAAAACCAATACAGTTTTTTGTGTTAAGTAATCCTCGGGAAATTATTGTGAATTTATGACGAACAGAACCGGATGCTATGCAAGGCGCCTGTTGCGACGCAGTGCGAGCACTGCTAGCAGCAGGCAACGCTGCAGAGCGCCGGTTATGGAAGTCAGAAAGCACAAGAATTTATTGGGGGTTACTTGAGCAGCATAAGGAGCCACCGGTGACGCACGACGTGAAACAGGACGAGGGCGAAGGTAACGCCAGTGGCTGGCCCGTGCTGGACATCGACCGCCAGAAGAAAGGCGGCCTCGTCGAGCAGATCGTCATCGCCATCAGCGTCATGGTGGGCAGCCGCGCCCTGCGCATCGGCACGCGCATGCCGTCCGTGCGCCAGTTCGCCCGCTGCAATGGCGTGTCGACCTTCACCGTCGTCGAATCGTATGACCGCCTGGTCAACCTGGGCTTGTTGTCGTCGCGGCGCGGTTCCGGCTACTTCGTCGCGCGCCACGATGTCGCCGCCTCGCCGCAGGCGGCCCTCATTGCCAACACCCTTGCCAGCCCCACCGCCATCGACGCCCTCACGCCGGACCTGTATTCGGGCGTGTCCGACGCCCTGCCCGTGGGTGCCGGCTGGCTGCCGCCCGAGATGTATGGCGAGGCGACCGTGCTCGATGCCGTGCGCCAGGCCATGCGCATTCCCGCCAGCCGCCTGCGCGGCTATGGCCACCCTCTCGGCTTTCCCTCGCTGCGCCAGCACCTGGCCGCCAGCCTGTCGGAAGAGCTGTTCCAGGTGGAGCCGGACCAGGTCTTGCTGACGCATGGCGCCACGCACGCCTTCGACTTGATCCTGCGCAGCCTGACCAAGCCGGGCGACACGGTGCTGGTGGAAGACCCCGGCTACAGCAATCTGCAGTCGCTGATCCGCCACCACGGCTGCATCCCCGTCGGTATAGCGCGTGGCGAGGCGGGACTTGATCTGGATGCGCTGGCCTTTGAAGCCGCGCGCACACAGCCCAAGCTGATGTTCGTCAACACGGTGCTGCAAAATCCGCTGGGCACCTCGCTCAGTCAGGCGCAGACGCACCGGCTGCTGGCGCTGGCCGAGCAATTCGATTTCTGGCTGGTGGAAGACGATATCTACCGCGAACTGGCGGCGCGCGGCGACGCGTCGCTGGCGGCCATGGACGGCTTGCGTCGCGTGATCCGCGTGGGCAGTTTTTCCAAGACCCTGTCGCCCGTGCTGCGCGTGGGGTCGATTTGCGCCTCGCCACCGCTGGTGGCGGAACTGGTGCGCGTGAAAATGCTGGCGGGACTGACGACGTCGGAAATCAACGAGCGCGCCGTCTACCACGCCGTCTCCGCAAGGCCCTACAAGCGCATGGTGGAACGCCTGGTGGCGCAGCTCGAGGCGGCCCGTGAGCGCAGCATCGATTGCCTGGCGCAGGCGGGCATGGCGCCAGTGGCGCGTCCGCGCGGCGGCATGTTCGTCAGCGCCGGCTGGCCCGATGTGCAAACGCCGGAGTGGAACGGCAAGATCATCGCCGACATGGCCTTGAAGGCCGGCATCCTGCTGTCGCCGAACGAATTTTTCATGCTGCGCGCGCCCGAGACGGTGTGGTTTCGCTTCAACGTGGCCTACACCGATACCCCCGTGCTGCAGGCCTTCCTGCAATCGATCCGTCCACGCTAAAGAACCCGCCATGGCCAGCGACAAATCCCCTGCCCTCTCCGTGAAAAATGCCGGCGGCCGGCGCCTGCAAAACCGCGATCGCCTGGAGGCGGACATCCTCGAGCAAGCCGTGCGCGTGTTCGCGGAAAGCGGCTATGAGGGCGCGTCGATCGCCACCATTGCCGAGCGGGCCGGCCTGTCGAAGCAAAACCTGATGTATTACTTCCCGTCCAAGCAGTTGCTATACCAGCGCGTGCTCGACGACGTGCTCGACGACTGGCTGGCGCGCATGGAATCGCTGGCTAATGAACACGACGAACCGCGCGACGTGCTGCGCGCGTATATCGGCGCCAAGCTGCGTTTTTCGCGCGAACAGCCGTGGGCTTCGCGCGTGTATGCGCTGGAAGTGATCAATGGCGCGCCCCTGTACGGCGCACAGATACGCGACAGGGTCGTGCCCCTGCTGCGCAAGGATATCGCCGTCTTCGAAGCCTGGATCGCGGCCGGCAAGATCGCGCCCGTCAACGCCACGCACCTGATGTTCGCCATCTGGGCCATGACGCAATCGTATGCGGATTTTTCGCCGCAGATGGCCCTGGTGCTGGAACGCAAGCAGCTCACGCGCAAGGATTACGAGGATGCGGAAACCCTGATCGCGCACATGGTGCTGGCGGCCGTGTCCATGCCGCCAGCAGGCGAAAAAAAAGGCGCTGTCCTCGTAAAATAGGGGAAATGCCGGAATCTTCGCTTGGCGGTGCTGTCTGACTCTGCATACCCACCACACAGGGAGCAGATCATGCAGCCAGCCGAATGGATCAGCTTTATCGCGCAGTTTGCGCAGTTGAACCGGCGCCAGCGGCAGGCAGGCATGACCCTGCTGCGTGGCAACACGCCACACAACGCGACCGTCGCGCTGCTGGAGGGCGTGGCGCAGTCGCGCTTGGCCTGCCCAGCCTGCCACTCGTCCCACCTGCATCGGCATGGCCATGCGCATGGTCTGCAGCGCTACCGCTGCGTGCCTTGCGGGCGCACCTTCAATGCCTTGACGGGGACGCCGCTGGCACGCCTGCGCCATAAATCGCTGTGGCTCGATTATGCCGATTGCCTGCTCGATTCCCGGTCGGTACGCCAGGCGGCCAGCCAATTGGGCGTGCACCGCAACACCACGTTTCGCTGGCGCCACCGATTTTTATCGTTGGCAAAAACGGACCGGCCGCATGGCCTGCATGGCATCGCCGAGGCTGACGAGTTATATATGCTGGAATCGGAAAAAGGCGCGCGACAGATGACGCGTCCGGCCCGCCGCCGCGGCGGCCATGCACGCCAGCGCGGCATATCCAACGAGCAAGTCTGCATCCTGGTGGCGCGCGACCGCACGGGCCAGACCCTCGATTTCGTCACGGGCAGAGGCGCGTTGACGAAGGCGCAGCTGCACCGCTGCTTGTTGCCCGTCATCGACAAGGATGTTTTGCTGGTCACAGATGGTCATGCCGCCTACCGGGCGTTTGCCAGGGAGGCGGGCATCAGCCATGAGGCCGTCAACTTGCGCGCCGGCATCCGCGTGGGCGGCGCCGCCCACGTGCAGAACGTCAATGCGTATCACAGCCGCCTGCGCGAATGGTTAAGGCCGTTTCACGGCGTGGCGACGCGCTATCTGCAGAATTATCTGGGCTGGCGATGGATACTCGACGCCAGGCGCATCCGTTCACCCGAAACGTTATTGAAAGCAACGATGGGAGCGTTCCCACATTTGACGGTGACATAACCAAAAAAAACCGCCTTGCAAGGCGGTTTCCTGAACAGCGCGAACGCTTATGCTGCCGTCTTGCCCTTGCGGCGGCGCGCCATGAAGCCAACCAGGCCCAAGCCTGCCAACAGCATCGCATAGGTTTCCGGTTCCGGCACGGCCGAGACATAACCGCCCACGTTGGTGGCGTTGAAATAATGGTTGGCGTTGACCTGGATGTTCGAAGCCCAGTTACCCACCACCACGCTGCCGTTGATCTGGCCATTGCCGCCGGCCAGGGTCGCCAGCGGCGCCAGAATGCTGCCATACAGGCCCACGCCGTTCAAGGTGATGCTTTGCGCCTCATAGAAGTTGTACAGCACATTGTATTTGCTGAAATCGCCGTAACCGCCGGACAGGTTCACGTTCGTGCCGCTGATATTGAGGATCAGGGTGTCGTTCGTGTGCAGGTTGCTGAACTTGAAGTTATTCACCGAACCCAACGTCGCGGAAGTCAGATCGAACACTTGCACGCTGCCCGTGCCGCCCTTCAGTGTCATGCCGCCGTAGGCCACGGAGCTGCTGCCCGTGGACGCCACTTTCGCCAGCGAGGTCGAGGTGTTTTTCAGCTGGGCCGAGGTGGATGCGAACGAGACGGGAGAGGTGCTCGTCTTCGTGGCTGTGTTCAGGCCCACGCTGCTCGTCGTCGTGCTGCCGCCCACAAAGTAGTTGCCGTTCTTGATCGAGCCGGAGCTATAGTTCAGGTTGCCGCCAACGACCAGCGCATAGCCGGTATTACCGTGCGTGACGTAGGCGTCCTTGTTCTTGTCATTGATCGAATAGCTCGACGCCGACAGGTTACCGGCAACCAGCACGCCGCCTTCGACATCGCTGCCGGACGCGCTGAAGTTGCTCAGGGAATACAAATTCGCGCCACCGATGCCCAAATCGACAACACCGGCTTGCGCGGCGCCGGCGGCAAACACGGTCGACAGAACGAGAACGAATGATGATTTAGGCATGATTGACATTCTATTTCCAAAAAGAAAATTAACTTGACGCCAGAATATCATATCTATCTGATTTGAGATGTCGCAAACCAACAACTTTTATAACAATAATGCAAACATAGTTGCAAAATGAGAATCATTCTCCTGGCGCCGTCCGGAGAACGCCCAAGCCGTCCGGATGGCGCTGTGAACAGACGGGAGAACAGCCGTCTGTTCTGCCCTTTCAATATTGCTTCGAAGCGCAGCCAACTTGGTGATACGATCGCGGCAGCGCCAGACCAGGCCAGCCCACAGAATACGAAATCATAAGGATGAAGCACGCATGAAACGATTGTCCCTAGGCGCACTGATGCTGGCATATGCCTGCGGCGCGCACGCCGATGTTGTTAGCATGATCGATAAGCAGCCGCTCAGCGAAACCTGGCTCAACGCGGGCTTTTATTCGTATCACTTTCAGCGCGACAAGAACCTGAACGACAGCAATCCCGGCCTGGGCGCCGAATACCGCTTTTCCACCGTCGCGTCGGTCACGGCCGGGCGCTTCTACAATAGCGACCGTGCCTATTCGAACTACCTGGGCGTGTACTACCAGCCGATCAAGGTGGGCCCGCTGCGCGTCGGCGCCGTCGTTGGCGGCTTCAGCGGCTATCCGAAGATGCGCGATGGCGGCTGGTTCCCGGCCCTGGTGCCCACCATCAGCTATGAATACCAGCGCGTGGGCGTGAATATCGCCATCGTGCCATCCTACAAGGACCGCCTGTATGGCGCCCTCAGCTTCCAGCTGAAACTCAAGGTGTTTGAATAACCGTTTGTCCCTGCCTGTCGCCGTTCGGTCCGCCATTCCGGCCATTCGTCGCATACGCGATGCCCGGCAACGGGGTTTTGCCTATAGTGGATTCATCGCCAGCCTGCATACGGCAGCGGCATCCACACGACAGGAGAACGGCATGAAAGACATCAATTCGGCACCGGGCAGCACTTCCTTCAGCACTTTCTGGAACGAGCTGTGCGCTTACACGCGCCAGGGCATGGCCGCCCTGCGCGCCATGTCCTGGCCCATGCTGCTGGCGTGCTGCCTGGGCCTGGCGTTCCTGATCACCATCTTGCCGCTGGCCATCATGCTGTTTGCCCTCGTCATGCTGCTGAAATGGGCCAGCAACAGCGACGATGCCGACGCGGATGCAAAAACACCGAGCTCACAGCAGTCGCCGCAATAAAAATTTGCGTCGTGGCAAGAGTGCAATGATTGTTCTATGGCACTATGCAGGGGCGCGGCACTGACGGGCATCAAACCCCTCCCGACGGATGGTATTGAGACGGAACGCTACGCAAGATTGACAATCGAAGTTACTCCCCCTCAGCCATAGGAGTTTTCTGATGACCACGACTGCAAAAGCGACAACCGCGACGACCATCCCCTGCCTGCGCTACCGCGACGCGCCCGCCGCCATTGAATGGCTGTGCAAGGCGCTCGGCTTTGAAAAACAATTGATCGTGCCCGACGGCGATGGCGGCATCGCGCACGCCCAGCTCAGCTTCGGCAATGGCATGGTCATGGTGGCGCCGGCCATCGACAGCGACTATGGCCGCCTGATGAAACTGCCCGGCGACGTCGGCGGCGCCAACACGCAAAATTGCTACCTGGTCGTCAGCGACGCCGATGCCGTCTACCGCAGCGCGCGCGAAGCCGGCGCCGAAATCGTCCTCGACATCAAGGATGAAGATTACGGCGGACGGGGCTTCACTTGCCGCGACCCGGAAGGCCATGTCTGGAGCCTGGGCACCTACGATCCATGGTAAAACGGAGAACAATGATTATCAGCACCCTCACCGCCGCCAGCCTTGCGCTGATCGGCGGTTTCCTGTCCGCTCCCGTCCTCGTCGACGAGCACCTCAACCGTGTCCATCCCCCATCCGGCAAGGCCCCATCGACAGCTGCTCTGGCCCTGCACCAGAGCCTGTGGATCGCCGACCTGCACGCGGACAGCCTTCTGTGGCAACGCAATCTGAACCGCGACAGCCAGCGCGGACATGTCGACTTTCCCCGCCTGCAGCGGGCCAACGTGGCGCTGCAAGCCTTTTCCGTCGTCACCAAGACCCCGCGCAAGATGAATATCGAGCGCAATGGCAGCGACACCGACAACATCACGGCGCTGGTGGTGGCGCAAGGCTTGCCGCCCGCCACCTGGCACAGCCTGCTGGCGCGCGCCACTTACCAGGCCGACGAGCTGCGCCAGCAAGCGGCGAAAAGCCATGGCAAGGTGCGGGTCATCGGCAGCCGCGCCCAGCTGCGCAGCTTCATCGCGGCGCGCGAAAAAGACCCCGCCCTGCTGGCCGCCTGGCTGACCCTGGAAGGCGCGCATGCGCTCGAAGGAAAATTGGACAACCTCGATACCTTGTACCGGGCAGGTTTCCGCATGGCCGCGCCCACGCATTTCTTCGACACGGAACTGTCCGGCTCCCAGCACGGCTTGAAGAAAGGCGGATTGACGCCGCTGGGCAAGCAATGGCTGCGCGCCATGGAACAGCGCAAGGTGATCGTCGACCTGGCACACGCCTCGCCGGCCACCATCGACGACGTATTGACGTTGGCGAAACGCCCCGTGATGGTGTCGCACACGGGTGTGCGCGGCACCTGCGCCAATGGGCGCAACCTCAGCGACGCGCAATTGAAACGCATCGCCGCCCAGGGCGGCCTGGTGGGCATCGGTTTCTGGAATACGGCCGTCTGCGGCAAGGACGTGGCGTCCATCGCGCGCGCCATCGGCTACACGGTAAAACTGATCGGCGCCGAACACGTGGCCTATGGCTCGGACTTCGACGGCGCCGTCACGACGGCCATCGACGCCACCGGCTTGCCGCGATTGACGCAGGCCCTGCTCGACGCGGGCTTGTCGGAGGCGCAGATCCGCCGCGTGGCGGGCGAAAACGTGCGCGACTTTTTACTGAAAAACCTGCCCGACGACGACGCCTAGGCTAGCCTAGCGCCTGGACCAGGGCCGGGTTCGCCACCTGGCGCGGCCGGATGCGGATCAGCTTGCGATACAGCGGCGGCATCGTCTCGCACAGCGCCAGCAGCGCGTCTTGCGCCATGGCCGGGCGCACGTACTGAAATTGCGCCGGATTATTCTCCGGCAGCGCCCCTTCCATGGTGGAGCCGTAGGCACCCAGGGTCATGAAACTGGCGGCGCCATCGTCCGGACCGATGGCCAGCACGAAGGTGCCGTGCTTGGGGTGGCCCAGGTAGCTTTTGATCTCTTCCTGCAGCGCCGGCGCCGCATTCGCCATCAATTCAAAACGCAGCTGCGCGTACTGGCGCGTGCATTCCATGAACGGCGTGCGGATGGCCGATTGCGCCATTTTTCCCGGCATGCACAGCAGCAGGTTGCCGAAGGAATCGAGCAAGGCGGCCGCGTCGCCCTGGCCGCCATCGCGCACATCCTGCTCCATCGCCGCCTGCAGGAACGGCGCCAGGCCCGCATCGGGCGCATGCGGGTCGCAGCGGTAAGTCAGGGCGTCGGGATAGCGGCGGCGCAGGGCGCGCACCACGGCATGCTCGGACGGCAAGGTGGCCGGATCGCGCAGCTGCACGTCGTCGCCGGCGTTCAGCAGCTGCATCACCTGCGCCGATGTCGACTCGAACACGAGCGAGCACAGTGCCTGCGTCGCCTCGTGGATGCTCTTGCCGATGAAAAAAGATTTGGGCGCGGCGCCGGACGGCAGGCGCGCATACTCGGTGGCGCCGCGCACGGCCGGATAGCAAAAGCTGCGGCCGGCCTGTGCCTGCAACAGCGCCGGCAAGGCCGTGAAGGTGGCGGCGCCATCGTAATTGATGCCCGCCTTGACGTCGGGGGCGGCCACCACCACGTTGAAACCGGCGGCAAGAATCGCCCCCGTGCACATGCAGCAGGGGTCGAGCGAGGTGACGATGGTCAGTTCGCCCGGCGACGGCAAGGGCGTGCCCTTGGCCCGCTCGGCGAAATACCAGTCCACCAGCTGGCGCTCGCCATGCGCGGTGGGGTCGAACACCAGGCCCTGGCGCACGACGTTGTTGTGCATCGATTGCAGCACGTTGCCGGCGCCATCGAGCAGCACGCCGCCCACGCCGAAGGTGCCCTGCGTCTTGGCCGCCATGGCTTCGGCCGCGGCAATCGCCACGGCCGCCTGGATGTCGATCGTCTTGTTCAAGCGGATCCTGTTACTTCATGTCCAGGTCGGAATTGCCGAAGCCGTGCGGCAGCAGCCAGCCCGCCGTCACTTCCATGACATCGTTCTTCAGGTTCGTCAGGATCACCGGCAGGTCGGCGCCGCCCATCTCGAACATCACCTGGCGGCAGGCGCCACATGGCGAGATCGGTTCCGCCGTGTCGCCCGTGACGGCCAGCTTGGCGAAGTCGCCTGGTTTGCAGCCATGCGCGATGGCGCTGAAAAACGCCGTGCGCTCGGCGCAGTTGCACAGGCCATAGGCGGCGTTTTCCACGTTACAGCCACGGAAGACGCGGCCATCCTTGCACAGCAACGCCGCGCCTACTTTAAAACGCGAGTATGGCGCGTAGGCCAGTTCACGGCCGGCGTTGGCTTCGGCGATCAGTTCTTGGTTATTCATTTGATTATTTACCTGTAAAACCCGCAAAGGCCGGGGTCGTACCCTCAGGGTACGACCCCAGACCCTGCTTTGGGGCTAAAAATAGTTACGGACGAATCGTACGGTAAATCACCGGATTGGCCGCCAGCGCCACCGCGCCGATGGCATACGCTTCCTGGATTTCCCTGACGGCTTGCTGCGCCGCCGCTTCCGTGCGCGCGTGCACCATGGCCAGCGGCTGGCCGACAGTCACTTGCTCGCCCAGGCCCACGAGGTCCGTCAGGCCGACGGCGAAATCGATGCTGTCCGTCGGACGGCGGCGGCCACCGCCCAAGGCGACGACGGCCAGGCCGATGGCGCGGCAATCGCGCACGTTGGCGTAACCGGACGACAGCGCCGGCGCCGGCACGATGAACGGCGCCTGCTCCAGGTGCTTGTCCGGATGTTCGAGCAGGTCGGCCGGGCCGCCCAGGGCGGACACCATGCGCGCGAAGCGTTCGGCCGCCGCGCCCGAATCGAGGGCCGCCGTCAATGTCACACGCGCCTCCTCCTCGGAGACAGCCAGGCCGCCCAGCACCAGCATCTCGGCGCACAGCGCCAGGGTCACTTCGTGCAGGCGCGCGGGACGCGAACGGCCCGTCAGGTAATCAATGGCGCCGCGCACTTCCAGCGCATTGCCCGCGTACGGCGCCAGCGATTCGTTCATGTCCGTCAAAATGGCCGACGTCTGCATGCCCGCGCCATTGCCGACGGCGACGATGCTCTCGGCCAGCTCCACCGATTTATCGTAGGTCGGCATGAAGGCGCCCGTGCCCACTTTGACGTCCATCACCAGCGCGTCCAGGCCGGCCGACAGTTTCTTCGACAGGATGGAACCGGTGATCATGGCCACCGATTCCACCGTGGCGGTGACGTCGCGGATGCTGTAGAAACGCTTGTCGGCCGGCGCCAGCTGCGCCGTCTGGCCGATGATGGCCACGCCAACTTCCTTGACCACCTTGCGGAACAATACATTGTCCGGCACCGTGCAATAGCCTGGAATGGCGTCGAACTTGTCCAGCGTGCCGCCCGTGTGGCCCAGGCCGCGGCCCGAGATCATCGGCACGTAGCCGCCGCACGCGGCGACCATGGGGCCCAGCAGCAGGGAGACGACGTCGCCCACGCCACCCGTCGAATGCTTGTCGACGACAGGGCCCGGCAAGTTCAGCGCACGCCAGTCCAGCACCTGGCCGGAATCGCGCATGGCCAGGGTGAACGCCACGCGCTCGTCCATGTTCATGTCATTGAAATAGACGGCCATGCCCAGCGCCGCGATCTGGCCTTCGCTGACGCTGCCGTCCGTGATGCCGCGCACGAAAAACTGGATTTCCTCGGCGCTCAGCACGCCCTTGTCGCGCTTCTTGCGAATGATTTCCTGGGTTAACAACATGGAATAACTCCAATCATGAGATCTGGGGCCAGTCCCTGCGGATCTGACCCCAGCTTTGTAACGCTAGTGACTTATCAGACGCCGTAAGGTATCCACACGTTTTTCACTTGCGACGCATGCGCCAGCACGGCACGGCCACCGCTTTGCGCGGCGCTATACCAGTCGCGGCCCTTGGCGCCACCGACCCAGGTGCGCTTCAGGGTGCCGGCCGACAGGCGCTCGACTTCCGCGCAACCGTCAAGCGAGCCGTCATGGCGCCAGACGGCGTCGATGTCGGCGTGCGTGGCCAGCGTGCGCGCCAGTTCATCGGCGTTGCCGCTGATGATGTTGACGACGCCGCCCGGCAGGTCGGACGTGTCGAATACCTGGTACAGGTCCAGCGCGGAGAGCGGATGCGCTTCCGACGGCACCACCACCACGCGGTTGCCCAGCGCGATGGCCGGCGCCACCAGCGAAATAAAGCCCAGCAAAGGCGCTTCGTTCGGGCAAACGATGCCGATCACGCCGACCGCTTCATTGAGCGCCACGGTGATGCCCTTGGTGGGCGGCTGGTGTGCCAGGCCGTCGTACTTGTCGGCCCAGGCGGCATAGTAGAACAGGCGTTCGATCGAGGCCTGCACTTCCTTCTCGGGATTTTTACTGCCCGTCATGGCGGCGATGCGGGCAGCGAATTCGTCGGCGCGTGCGGCCAGGTTTTCCGCGATGTAGTACAGCACTTGCGCGCGGTTGTGCGCCGTGGCACTGGTCCAGCCGGACGCCTTGTGGGCCGCTTCGACGGCGTGGCGGATATCCTTGCGGCTGCCCACGCCCACCTCGGCCAGCAGGGCGCCGTTCACGCCAAAGACGGGCGCGCTGTAGGCGCTGTCGGGGCGTGCCTGCTTGCCGCCGATGTACATCTTGGCCGTGCGGTCGATGGCGAACGGATCGGCTGCCGCCGGCTTCGCATTGCCCTTGGCTTTCGCTTCCAGCACCGGCAATGCCGGACGCGCATCTTCGGCCAGGGCCGTCATGTATTCCAGCATGCCTTCGCGGCCGCCTTCACGGCCGAAGCCCGACTCGCGGTAGCCGCCGAAGCCGCAGGCCGCGTCGAACTGATTCGCGCTATTGATCCATACCACGCCAGCCTTGATGGCCGGTGCGATATCGAGGGCCAGGCTGATCGACTCGGTCCACACGCTGGCGGCCAGGCCGTACACCGTGTTGTTCGCCAGCTGCACCGCTTCAGGCGGCGTGCGGAAGCTCATGGCCACCAGCACGGGGCCGAATATTTCAGCCTGTGCCACGGCGGCCGACGTCGACGCGCCCGTAATCAGGGTAGGCGGGAACCACGAACCGTCGGCCGGCAATTCGCACGCCGGCTGCCATACGTCGCAGCCTTCGGCACGGGCCGAATCGACCAGCGCGGCGATGCGCTGGCGCTGTACGGGGTCGACCAGCGCGCCCACGTCCATCGATTTGTCCAGCGGCGAGCCGAGACGCAGGTTCTCCATGCGCGCGCGTACCTTGTTCAGGAAGCGTTCCTGGATCGATTCCTGCACCAGCAGGCGCGAACCGGCGCAGCATACTTGGCCCTGGTTGAACCAGATCGAATCGACCAGGCCTTCCACGGCGCCATCGAGGTCCGCGTCTTCAAAGACGATGAACGGCGACTTGCCGCCCAATTCCAGCGACAGCTTCTTGCCGCTGCCGGCCGTCGCCTCGCGAATCAACCGGCCGACTTCCGTCGAACCCGTGAACGCGATCTTGTCGACGCCAGGATGGTTGACGATGGCCGAGCCAACGCGGCCATCGCCGGTGACGATGTTGACCACGCCGGCCGGCACGCCCGCCTGCACGCACAGTTCGGCGAACAGCATGGCGGTCAGCGACGTGAATTCGGCCGGTTTGAAGACCACCGTGTTACCGGCCGCCAGGGCCGGGGCGATTTTCCACGACAACATCAGCAGGGGGAAATTCCACGGCACGATCTGGCCCACCACGCCCACGGCGCGGTAGTCGGCGAATTCTTCCGACTGCAGCTGCGCCCAGCCGGCGTGATGGTAGAAATGGCGCGCGGCCAGCGGCAGGTCGATGTCGCGCGTTTCGCGGATGGTCTTGCCGTTGTCCAGGGTTTCGAGCACGGCGAACAGGCGCGAATGCTTTTGCAGCAAACGGGCCAGCGCGTACATGACTTTCGCGCGGCCATGGCCACCCATGCCTTGCCAGACGGGCAGCGCGCGGCGCGCCGCTGCCACGGCGCGTTCGACGTCAGCATCGCTCGCTTGCGTCAGTTCGGCCAGCTGGCTGCCATCGGCGGGGTTGGTCGAGGCGAACAGTTCGGCCGGCTCGCTCCAGGCATTGTCGATGAACAAACCGAAGGTGCGCTGGTGGCCGTCGAGCCACGCCTGCGCTTCTTTTTGACTTTCGGGAGCAGGGCCGTAGTCCATAGTATTGAGAATCTCGTTAATTGTTGGCATGACGATTGTTCTTTAAGGTTGTGCGTGACGATGATTGGCCGAGTAGCTGCCGGTGACGTAGTGCTCGAGCTGGCGCTCGATGTCGGTCAGCAGGCTGGAAGCGCCGATGCGGAACAGGTGCGGCTGCAGCCATTCGTTGCCCAGTTCTTCCTTCATCAGGGTCAGGTATTGCAGCGCGCTCTTGGCCGAGCTGACGCCGCCGGCCGGCTTGAAGCCCACCTGGAAGCCCGTCTGCTCGTGGTATTCGCGAATCGTGCGCACCATCGTCAAGGCCACGGGGATGGTGGCGTTGACGCCTTCCTTGCCGGTGGAGGTCTTGATGAAATCGGCGCCGGCCATCATGCAGACCCACGACGCCTTGGCCACGTTTTCCATGGTCAGCAAGTCGCCCGTGGCGAGAATCGCCTTCACGTGCGCTTCGCCGCACGCCTTGCGGTAAGCCAGCATTTCGTCGTACAGCACCTGCCAGTTGCCGTTCAGGACGTGCTGGCGCGTGATGACGATATCGATCTCGGAAGCGCCGGCGGCGACCGACAGTTCGATCTCGCGCAGCTTCGTTTCCATGCTCGTCAGACCGGCCGGGAAACCTGTCGACACAGCGGCGATGGGCAGGCGGCCCTGGATGACTTTCACGGCTGGGGCGATCATCTCGTGGTACACGCACACGGCGCCGGTGCTCAACTGCGTCAAGCCCAGCGCGTCCATCAGGTCGGCGCGCAGCGGGCGCATGGCCTTCATGCACAGGCGTTCCACGCGGCCCGGCGTATCGTCGCCGCCCAGGGTGGTCAGGTCGATCATCTGGATGGCTTTGACCAGCCAGGCGGCCTGGTATTCCTTTTTCACCGTACGGCGGTTCGCCAGGCTGGCCGCGCGGCGGTCCGTCGCGGCGCGGTTGACGCGGATCTGGTTGATCCAGCCCAGGTCGAGGCCAACGGCCTCGTTACGCTTGAATTCGGGGTGCATGAGTGTCATAACAAGCTGGTTCCATTAGCAAGTGGTGGTACGCCAAGGTGCTTGGCGAGGGTTTGGCCAATATCGGAGAACGTCTCGGAAATACCCAGTGCGCGCGGGGCGACGCCGGGGCCGAAGAAGATCATCGGAATGTGTTCGCGGGTGTGGTCGGAGCCGTGCCAGGTCGGGTCGCAGCCATGGTCGGCGGTGATCACGACCAGGTCGCCTTCCTTGAGCTTGTCCATGAATTCCGGCAGGCGCGCATCCATTTCGCGCAGCGCGTCGGCATAGCCTTCGACGTTGCGGCGGTGGCCAAACGCCTGGTCGAAATCGACGAAGTTCACGAACGTGAGCGACTTGTCCTGCACTTCATCTGCCGTCTTCAACAGCGCTTCGAACAGCGCCATGTTGTCGACGCCTTTGACGACGCGCGAGATACCCTGGGTGGCGAAAATGTCGCTGATCTTGCCCAGGCCGACGACTTCGCCGCCCGCATCCTTGACGTGGTCGAGCAGGGTCTTGCTTGGCGGCGCGACGGCGTAGTCGTGGCGATTGGACGTGCGCGTGTAGTTGCCGTTGCTGCCGGTGAACGGGCGGGCGATGACGCGGCCGATGTTGTACGGTTCGACCAGCTTGAAGGCCATTTCGCACACTTCATACAGGCGTTCGAGGCCGAACGATTCTTCGTGCGCGGCGATCTGCATCACCGAGTCGCCCGAGGTATAGATAATCAGCTTGCCGGTGGCGACGTGTTCATCGCCATGCTTGTTGATGATGTCCGTGCCCGAGGCATGGCAGTCGCCGAGAAAGCCCGGCACGCCGGCCATGGCTTTCAGTTTGTCGGTCAGGTCGGCGGGGAACGATGGCGTGGTGCGGGGAAAATATCCCCAGTCGAATTCGACGGGCACGCCGGCGATTTCCCAGTGGCCGCTCTGCGTGTCCTTGCCGGTGGAGCGCTCGCGCGCCGCGCCGTAGGCGCCGGTAAAACCGTCGCGCTGGTCGAAGCCCGTGGCCCATTCGCCGCTGGCCAGGTGCGCGGCGGCGCCCAGGCCCAGGCGTTCCATGTTCGGGAGTTTCAAGGTCTTGCCGCTTTTGGCGACAGTGCTGGCAATGTGGCCAAAGGTATTGGCACCTGCGTCGCCATACTTGGCGGCGTCTGGCGTCGCGCCAAGGCCGAAGGAATCAAGCAGGAGGATAAATGCGCGTGACATGATAAGGCTCGCTTTAGGGAATGATGCGGGGTGATGCGGACAGTGTAGGCCGGATTTTGCC
Source organism: Janthinobacterium rivuli (assembly GCF_009208735.1). Taxonomy (GTDB): domain Bacteria; phylum Pseudomonadota; class Gammaproteobacteria; order Burkholderiales; family Burkholderiaceae_D; genus Janthinobacterium. The sequence continues at coordinate 133,233 of NZ_WFLJ01000019.1, forward strand.
GGCCTGCCGCGCGGCAGCGCCGGTGGCCGGCGCGCCGCTACTGCGTAAAAAAGTGCTTAGGCTTGCGGTTGTTCAGCGACTTTGGCCAGGAAAGCGAGGATCAGCTTGACCAGGTCTTTCGCGCCGATGGCCGCGTATTTCAGGGTTTGTTCGTGCGACAGGGCGAATGGCGACATGCCTTCAGCCAGGTTGGTGATGACGGACACGCCCACCACTTTCAGGTCGCAATGACGGGCCGAGACCACTTCCGGCACCACCGACATGCCGACCGTGTCGGCGCCCAGGCGGGCCATCATGCGGATTTCCGCGGCCGTCTCGAAGTTCGGGCCCGGGTAGGCGACGAACACGCCTTCGTGCAGGGTGATGCCGTTCGAGGCAGCCGTGTCCTTGACCAGTTTGCGCAGGTCCGCATCGTAGGCGTTGGCCATGCTGAAGAAGCGCGGGCCGAAGCGGTCGTCGTTCGGGCCGACCATCGGCGTGCCTGGCAGCAGGTTGATATGGTCGCTGATGGCCACCAGGCTGCCGGCGTCCACTTCAGGGCGCAGGGAACCGGCGGCGTTGGTGACGAACAGCATTTCGCAGCCCAGCAGTTTCAAGGTGCGGATGGCGCTCGTCATCACGCCCATGCCATAGCCTTCGTAGAAGTGGCCACGGCCCTTCATGCAGACGACGGCGACGCCCGACAGGGTACCGACCACCAGTTCGCCGGCATGGCCATGCACGGTGCTGATCGGGAAGCCGGGCAATTCGTCAAAGCTGATGCTGACGGCGTCCGTCATCTGCTCGGCCAACACACCCAGGCCGGAGCCGAGGATCATCGCCACGCGCGGCTTGAAATTTTCAGGAGCGCGGGCACGGATGATTTCGGCGGCGTGGAAAGGGGTGTTGTTCGACATGGTTATCCTCTGATTGACTAATGATGATGGTTTGCTGCCTGCGCGGCAGTACAAGGCAAGATGCTGCGGCCCAGGTATCGGGTAAGTATGGTGTTACAGGTATATCGAAATGCGTATTGCCACTATTTGCCGCCACTATGCATCAAACGGAATATGTATGGCAAATACCATTTTTCTTGCCCATTTATACAATTCAAATATAAATGGCCGATATTATAGTCCAGGCAAGCACTCGCCCGCCAGCGGAGGCCACGCCCCGGCGATGCCCGGGAAATGCATGCATACAAGCTCCATACGAACACGTTTTGCACACGCTCCGTACGAGCTTGACACAGGCTTGACACCGATAAGACAAATGTTTACAGTTCCGAACAAATGTTTAATCCTTCAGCGAAACCCTGTGACCGATACCAATAAAAAAGACCAGCTGTACACGCTGATCCGCAACAACCCTTTCATCTCGCAGCAAGACCTGGCGAGCGAACTGGGCTTGTCGCGCTCGGCCGTCGCCGGCCACATCGCCGGATTGATCCGCGAGCGCCGCCTGCTGGGGCGCGCCTACGTGCTGCCCGACAGCCGCCCCGTGCTGTGCATCGGCGCCGCCAACCTCGACCGCAAGATGCGCACCCTGGCCACCCTGCAGATGGGCACCTCGAATCCCGTGCGCTCGGAGGAAGTGTTTGGCGGCGTGGGCCGCAACATCGCGGAAAACCTGGCCCGATTGTCGATTCCCGTCGCCCTGCTGACGGCGCTGGGCGACGACGCGGCCGGCCACGCCTTGCAGACGCACGCGGAAGACGCGGGCATCGACATGCGCGGCAGCCTGCATCTGAGCAACACCAGCAGCGGCACTTACACGGCCGTGCTCGACGAACATGGCGAAATGCTGCTGGCGATGGCCAACATGCAACTCTACGAACAGCTGACCCCGGCCTTTCTGCACAGCCGCCAGCCGCAGCGCGCCGCCGCAGCCCTCACCGTCTGCGACCTGAACCTGGGCCACGACAGCGTGCAGGCGCTGCTGGCCGACGCGCGCCAGGACGCCGCCCACGCGACGCCGCTGGTCATCGTCGCCGTCTCGCAGCCGAAGATGGCGCACCTGCCACAAGACTTGACGGGTTTGCATCTGCTGATCCTGAACCGGGGCGAGCTGGAAACGCGCGTGGCGCGCGCCTTGCCCACGGCATTCGAGGTGCGCGCCGCCTGCCGCGAAGTGCAGCGCCAGGGCGCGCGCCAGGTGATCGTCACCTGTGGCGGCGAGGGCGTGTACTTCACGGATGGCGACAGTCCGGACGCGCCTGTCGTCCACCTGGCCGCGCGCGAAGTGGACGCCGTTGACGTGACGGGCGCCGGCGACGCGTTTTCCGCCGCCGTCTGCTGGTCGCTGTACCACGACAGCAGCGATCTGAAACTGGCATGCCGGCGCGGCCTGAAGCTGGCCGCCATGACCCTGGAATCGGCTGCCACCGTCTCCCCCCTGATTTCCGCCGGCGCGCTCGACAACATCGACGACGCCGATCTGGCGCCCCCACCCCCTACCCTCTTTCAACAGGACTGACATGACCCAATTACAGAATTTCCTCTTGTTCTCGCAAGAAGTGCTAGCCGCGCGCGCGGCCGGCAAGGCCATCGTGGCGCTGGAATCGACCATCATTTCGCACGGCATGCCGTATCCGCAAAACGTGGAAATGGCGCGCGAAGTGGAACAGATCATCCGTGACGGCGGCGCCGTGCCGGCCACCATCGCCATCATCGGCGGCAAGATCTGCGTGGGCCTATCGCCCGAGCAGCTGGAACTGCTGGGCACCTCGCCCGACGCCATGAAGGTCAGCCGCCGCGACCTGCCGTTCGTGCTGTCGCAGGGCAAATTGGGCGCCACCACCGTGGCCGCCACCATGATCTGCGCGGAACTGGCCGGTATTTCCGTGTTCGTCACGGGCGGCATCGGCGGCGTGCACCGTGGTGCGGAAACGAGCTTCGACATTTCCGCCGACTTACAGGAACTGGCGCAAACGTCCGTGGCCGTCGTCTGCGCGGGCGTCAAATCCATCCTCGACATCGGCCTCACCCTGGAATACCTGGAAACCCACGGCGTGCCCGTCATCAGCGTGGGCCAGGAAGGTTTTCCCGCCTTCTTCACGCGCGAAAGCGGCTTCAAGGCCGATTTCCGCCTCGACACGGCCGAGGAACAGGCCGCCTTCATCGGCACCAAGTGGCAGCTGGGCTTGAAAGGCGGCGTGATCGTCAGCAACCCCGTGCCGGCCGCGCAAGCGATGCCCAAGGAAGAGATCGATGCCATCACTACGCAGGCGCTGCAGGAAGCCGATGCGGGCGGTGTGAAGGGCAAGCAAGTCACACCATTCCTCTTGTCGCGCATCAAGCAGCTGACGGATGGCCGCAGCCTGGCGACGAATATCGCCCTGGTCAAGCACAATGCGCAAGTCGGCACCGCGCTGGCCATTGCCATGCAGGCGGTCGTGGCACGATAATACGACTGCTGTAAAGAAGCGCGCGGCCTGTCATGGCTTGCGCGCCGTTCCCGCGCTGAGGTTCCCGCTTAGCATCAGGTAATGCAAGGAAAGCATGTCCATCGATCTGAAACAGTTAAAGTATTTTCTTGCCGTCGCCGAGGAGAAAAGCTTCAGCCGCGCCGCCGAGCGCCTGCATATCTCGCAGCCGCCGTTGAGCCAGCAGATCATGAAACTGGAAAGCGAACTGGGCGTGCGCCTGTTTGCCCGCACCACGCGCACGTTCGAGCTGACCGTGGCGGGCAAGGCGCTGATGAACGAGGCGGCCGAGTTGCTGGCCAAGATGCGCATGACCATCGACACCATCCGCCAGATCGACCGCGGCGAAGTGGGCCGCTTGCGCGTGGGCATCGTCGGCTCGGCCATGTGGGGCCCCATCCCCAGCCTGCTGGAAGAATTCCAGACCAAATTTCCCAGAGTCACCTGGACCATCCATGAATTCGGTCCCACGGTGCAATACGAAGCCTTGCGCGCCAAGCAGATCGATGTCGGTTTCTGGCGCGAACCCAAGCTCAACGATGACGACTTGCGCCACGATAATCTACGCCAGGAACTGTGCTTTCGCGAAAACGTGTGCGTGGCCGTCAACGAACACCATCCATTGGCCAAGAACACGGCGATCGAACTGATCGACATCGCCCACGAGCCGATGCTGACCCTGAACCTCGACAAATCCGCGTTTCCCCGCTACCTGGTGCAGTGCTGCATCAACGCCGGCTTCGAACCCGTGATTTTCCAGGAAGCGAGCGAGCCGCAAACCCTGCTGGCCATGGTGGGTGCGGGCCTGGGCGTGACCCTGGTGCCGGAAACGACCAGCCGCATCGGCTGGCCCGGCGTGGTGTTTCTGCCGATCAAGACCAATCCGCCGTCGGCCAACCTGTACATCAGCTACACCACGCTCGACGACGCTCCCGTCGTGCGGGCCTTCCTGAATATCATCAATCCCCCGGCTAGCTGAGCTGCGGCACCGCCTATTTATATGCACTGCATATAAATACATAAACAAAAACGTATTTGTCATACATATCTGGCATGATGCATAGTGATTCGGACGCCCATCGCGGCGCCGGTCCCGTGCTTGCCCTGCCCGTCCATTGACGGCGCATCCCAGCCCGCTCCGGCAGCCCCTTCGATGTTGTACTTATAAAAGAGACGGGGCGCGACTGTTGCATGAGCCTCACACTGTAGACAGAAATACATACAAGGCCAGCAATGATCTTGTGCAATACAGTGCAATGTTGATAAGGAATTATCACCTCGTGCATCAAAAACAGGCTAAATCGGCCCCAAATTATATGTTTCACCTATAAAAAATATACAATATCGATCTTCCAGGAGCCAATTCATGAAACTTACACAATTTAGTTTGACGATCGCAGCCGTATTTCTGACTGCTCAAGCGTCCGCGGCTACCCCAAAACTGGGTGTCGTGTATGACGCGGGCGGCAAGTTCGACAAGTCGTTCAACCAATCCGCTTTCGAAGGCGCCTCGCGCTTCAAAAAAGACACGGGCATTTCCTTCATCGAAGTGCAAGCCTCGAGCGATACGCAGGCTGAACAAGTCATGCGTGGCCTGGCCCGCAAGAAACTCGACATGATCGCCGCCATCGGCTTTGCGCAAACGCAAGCCGTGCAAAAGGTCGCCAAGGAATTTCCAAACGTCAAATTCGTGCTGATCGACGGCCAGGCCGCCGGCAGCAACGTCAATTCCGTCGTCTTCAAGGAAGAAGAAGGCTCCTACCTGGTGGGCGTGGCTGCGGCCATGGCCAGCAAGAGCAAGAAGGTCGGCTTCATCGGCGGCATCGATATTCCCCTGATCCGCAACTTCGCCTGCGGCTACGCGCAAGGCGTCAAGGCCGTCAATCCGAAGACGGAAATCACGCAAAACATGGTCGGCACCACGTCCGGCGCCTGGAATGACCCGGCCAAGGGTGGCGAACTGGCCCGCTCGCAATTCGAGCGCGGCGTCGATGTCGTCTTCGCCGTTGCCGGCGGCAGCGGCATGGGTACGCTGCAAATGGCCAAGGAAAAAGGCAAGCTGGCCATCGGCGTCGATTCGAACCAGAATCATCTGTATCCAGGCAGCATCCTGACCTCGATGGTCAAGCGCGTCGACAACACCGTCTATGACAGCTTCATGCAAGTCAAGAACGGCACCTGGAAGGGCGGCGTCAGCTATAAAGGCTTGAAAGAAGGCGGCGTGGATTGGGCGCTCGATGCGAACAACCGCAAGCTGATCACGCCGGAAATCGAAAAACGCGTGTTGGGTGCGCGTAAGGACATTATCGATGGCAAGATCAAAGTGATCGATTACCGCGTCGGCAGCAGCTGCCCGGTTTAATTTTTCTCCGTATCTTTTAGCGCGCCGCCGGGGCCTGTCTCCGCGCGGCGCGTTTCCATGAAACTATCCAGTTATGAACCTATGCAGCCAGCAGTAGAATTTCGCAGCATTTCCAAGCAGTTTGGACATGTGAAGGCGAACGCCGACGTCAGTTTCTCCATCGCCAAGGGCAGTATCCATGGCCTGGTGGGAGAGAATGGCGCCGGCAAATCGACCTTGATGAGCATCCTGTACGGGTATTACCGTGCCGACGGCGGAGAAATCTTGCTCGACGGAAAAGTACAGCCTATCCGCAACAGCCAGGAAGCGATCAATCTCGGCATCGGCATGGTGCACCAGCATTTCATGCTGGTCGAGAACTTCACCGTCCTCGACAATATCATGCTGGGCACGGAAGGCGGTTTTCGCCTGGCCAGTCACCGCACGGAAGCGGAGGCCAAATTGCGCGAGATTTGCGCGCGCTACCGCCTCGACGTCGACCCGCTGGCGAAGATCGAAGACCTCTCCGTGGGCGCGCAGCAGCGCGTGGAAATCCTCAAGCAGATTTACCGCAGCGCCAATATCCTGATCCTCGACGAGCCGACGGCCGTGCTGACGGCCCAGGAAACGGCGTCGCTGTTTGAAATCCTGCGCCTGTTCAAGGAGCAAGGCAAGACCATCATCCTGATCACGCACAAGCTGCAAGAGATCCTGGAAATCACCGACAACGTCACCGTCATGCGCGGCGGCACGGTGGTGGGCGCCGTCGCCACGGCGACCACCTCGAAAGAGGAACTGGCCAACATGATGGTCGGCCGCCCCATCCAGAGCCATCTGCCGCGCGCGCCCTACAATCCGGGCGCCACGGTACTCGAAGTGGACGGTTTGCAACTGGCCGACGAGCAGCAAGTCAAGCTGCTGGCCGACATCGGTTTCAACTTGCGCGCCGGCGAAATCGTCGCCATCGCGGGTGTCTCGGGCAATGGCCAGAGCGAGCTGCTGGAAATCCTGTCGGGCATGCGCTTGCCCACTTCGGGCACCTTGCGCTTCCAGGGCAAGGACTTGCCGTTTGCCAAGCGCCACGATGCGGACGGCTTGCCGCTGGCCTTCCGCGACCTGGGCATCGCCCACATTCCGGAAGACCGCTTGCGCGACGGCGTGGTGAAAAATTTCTCCGTCATGCAAAACACCATCCTCGGTTACCAGGATCACCTGAAGAACCGCTGGGGCTTGTTCAACTTCAAGGCCATCGGCGCCCGCTGCGCGGAACTGCTGAAAGCCTTCGACGTGCGCCCGGCCAATCCGGACTTGCGCATCGGCCTGTTGTCCGGCGGTAACCAGCAAAAGGTGGTGATCGCGCGCGAAGTGCTGGCCAAGCCGAAACTGATGCTGGTGGGACAACCCACGCGTGGCGTCGACATCGGCACCATCGAAAGCATCCATACGCAATTGCTGGCCCTGCGCGACGCGGGCGTGGCGATCCTGCTGGTGTCCGTCGAACTGGAAGAAGTGCGGGCGCTGGCCGACCGCATTCTCGTCATGTGCGGCGGGCGCATCACCGGCGAACTGAAAATTGAAGAATTCGATACCACCCGCATCGGTCTGTTGATGGGGGGAATGCATAAATCATGAATAACGACTTGCCACGCTGGGCGACAGCCTTTGTCATGCCCATGTTAAATCTGCTGTCGGCCTTGCTGGTCGCGGCCCTGGTGATTTATATGCTGGGCGAAGACCCGGCCGAATCGCTGTCGATCCTCGTCCACAGCGCCATCCTCAATCCGGAAGGCTTGAGCTATACCTTGTTCTACGCCAGCACCTTCATCTTCACGGGCCTGTCGGTCTCCGTAGCGATGCAGGCCGGCCTGTTCAATATCGGTTCCGAAGGCCAGATGTATATCGGCGGCCTGGGCTTGACGGTGGCCATGCTGGCCTTCGACCAGACCCTGCCCGCCTGGCTCTTGATTCCCGCCGCCATGATCGGCGCGGCCCTGTTCGGCGCCCTGTGGGGTTTCCTGCCCGGCTATCTGCAAGCCAAGCGCGGCAGCCACATCGTCGTCACCACCATCATGTTCAACTTCATCGCCGCCAGCCTGATGAACTTCATCATCGTGAAGTACCTGATCCCGCCGGGCGAGCAGAACACGGCCAGCCGCGTGTTCGCGGAAAGCGGCGAAATGCCGCGCCTGTCCACCTGGTTCCCGTCGCTGGGCGACACGCCGCTGAACATCAGCTTTATCCTGGCGATTGCCGCGCTGGTCATCTATGGCGTGATGGTGTGGCGCTCGTCGTGGGGCTTCAAGCTGCGCGCCACGGGCCTCAACAAGCATGCGGCCCACTATGCGGGCGTGTCGATCAGCAAGATGATCATCGTCGTCATGCTGATCTCGGGCGCGCTGGCGGGCTTGGGTTCCGTCAATTCCATCATGGGCTCGACGCACTACCTGTCGCTCAACTTCGTCGGCGGCGCCGGCTTCATCGGCATCGCCATCGCGCTGATGGGCCGCCAGCATCCGGTCGGCATCTTTTTGTCAGCCGTGCTGTTCGGCGCGCTGATACAGGGCGGTTTTGATTTGTCGCTGGAAAAACCGAATATCCCGACCGAAACGTTCATTTTCATCCAGGGCTTGATCATCCTGTTCTGCGGCGCCATGGAAAACTTCTACGCACCGGCCATTTCCGCCCTGCTCAAGCGCACCAAAGGCTAACACCATGACACTCGACGACTTTCAATTCGCCAGCATCCTGGTATCGACCGTGCGCAATGCGCCCGTCCTGATCTTTGCCGCCATGGCCGGCCTGTTTGCCGAACGCAGCGGCATGATCGACATCGGCCTGGAAGGCAAGATCCTGGCCAGCGCCTTCGCTTCCGCCGCCGTGGCCTACACGACGCAAAACCCGTATTACGGCATGGCGGCCGGCATGCTCGTCTGCGTCGCCCTGGCCCTGCTGCAGGCGTACGTCAGCATCACGCAAAAGGGCAACCAGCTGGTGGCCGGCATGGCGATCAACATCGCCATGAGCGGACTGACGTTCGTGCTGGCGCAATTTTTCTTCCAGCAAGGCGGCCGCACGCCCGACCTCGGTTCGGCGCGGCTGTTCGACGTGGTCTTGCCGGGCACGCAGTACGTGGAACACATCCCCTTCATCGGCTGGGTATATGCCCACCTGATCGGCGGCCATTCCATCCTCGTGTATGTGGCCTTCCTGCTGATCCCGCTCGTGCACTGGCTGCTGTACCACACGCGCTTCGGCCTGCGCCTGCGCGCCTGCGGCGAAAACCCGCACGCGGCCGACTCGGCTGGCGTGAGCGTGGAAGCGACGCGCTACCTGGCCATGCTGGTGGCCGGCATCCTGTGCTCGTTCTCGGGCGCCTATCTGGCCATCGTGCAAAGCGGCTTCTTCCTGCGCGACATGTCGGCCGGCGCCGGCTACCTGGCGCTGACGGCCATGGTGTTCGGCAACTGGCGCCCCGTCTACACCTTCCTCGGCTGCCTGATGTTTGGCTTCTTCGCCGCCATCCAGATTCAGATTGAAGGCGTGGACTTGCCGGTCGTGGGCCGCATCCCCGGCTCGCTGATCCAGATGGTGCCGTACGTCGTCACCGTGATCGTGCTGGCGGGCTTGATGGCGAAATCCATCGCGCCGAAAGCTATTGGTATCCCGTTCGTCAAGTCCCGTTAAGAGCACCTGAGAAAATACCCATGGCGTCGTTGCCTTGCCTCGTCGTACATTCGTACTGCCTTCGGCAAGACGCCTAGCCCTGGGCATTTTTCAGGCGCTCCCTAAAATGACAAAAAGCGAAGCCCGCGGGCTTCGCTTTTTTTACGCCTGAGCAATCTCGTCCAGCGAACAATACACGGGCAAACCAAGCTCTTGCGCCACGGCCACCATCTGGTCGGCGCCCTGCGACGCGCCGCCGATCCGCAGCACGGCATCGCAATGGCTGAGTAAGCGCACTGCATGCGCGTGGAACAGTTGCTCATACACGGCGTCGCCCACCTGCGTGGAACCGGCCAGCGCCAGCATGGGCAGAGCCAGCCATTCACCGAGCACGGGCATGTGGCCCTTGGCGTACAGCGGCGGGCAGACGGCTTGCATGGCCGCCACATTCGCCGCCATCTTTGCGGGATCGTCGCCCGTGCCGGAACGATACGGGCCAGCTACTAAAATCTGCAGTCCTCTTTTGCGCGGCATCAAGTGCAGTTGCGCATGCTGCAGCAGCATGATGGTCTTGCCGTCGCAGATGCGGCCATCGGCCACCATCTGCAGCGCTTGCGCCAGGGGTAGTTCCAGCACGTCGATATCCTCGCCCTCGTGCGCCAGGCCGCCACCGTCTCCGACGCGGCTGGCCGGATCGTATTCGGCGACAAAGAAATGCAGGCGTTCCGTCACGGAACCGGGGCTCATGAAAGCCTGGAATATCTTTTGTACCTGTCCCACCCGGTAACCGGTTTCCTCTTCCACTTCGGCGCGGATGCGCTGTTCCGCGCTGGCCTCTTCCAGCAAACCGGCCGCCGCTTCGATCAGGAAACCATCGTGGCCTTCGCGGTAGGTGGGAAAGCGGAACTGGCGGATCAGGATCACCGTGCGCTTGAGTTTGTTGTAGAGCAGGATGGTGGCGCCATCGCCGCGGTCATAGGTTTCCCGCGTCTGCGTCTGCCACTGGCCATCGCGGCGCAGGTAATCGAACGTGGTCTTTTGCAGCAAATACCAGTCGTGCGACAGGGTCTGCACGTGCTGGATGCGCACACGTTCCTGTTTGATATTTTCTTCGCGCATCGTGTCTCCTTGTGCTTGCGTGGATCGACTTTATCATGCAAACTCGTGCAATATCAAGAAAATACAAGAAGCCTCAAGAAAAAACTATGCTCACACATCAACGCAAACAATACCTGCTGGACCTGCTCCAGCGCGAAGGCCAGATCGTCGCCAGGGCCGTCAGCGATAGCCTGGGCCTGTCGGAAGACACGATACGGCGCGACCTGCGCGAGCTGGCGAAAGAGGGTTTATTGGAGCGCGTGCATGGCGGCGCCCTGCCCTTGCTGCCGCGTTCGCCCGCGCTGGCGCCGTTTGCCGGGCGCGAACAGATTGCGCCGGAAGCCAAGCCCGCCATCGGCCGCGCGGCGGCGGCCATGATACAGACGGGACAAGTGGTGTTCATCGATGGCGGCACGACGGCCGTGCAACTGGCGCGCCAGCTGCCGCGCGAATTGCGCGCCACCGTCGTCACGCACAGCCCCTCGATTGCCGTCGAACTGGTGAATCACCCATCGATCGAAGTGCTGATGCTGGGCGGGCGCCTGTACAAGCACTCGATCGTGGGTGTCGGTGCGGCGACCGTGGAAGCGATCGGCCGCATCCGCGCCGACCTGTATTTCATGGGCGTGTCCAGCCTGCATCCGCAAGCGGGCATCACCACCGGAGACCATGAAGAAGCGTGCGTGAAACGCGCCCTGAGCGAGGCGTCAAGCCGCACCATCGTGCTGGCCTCGCCGGAGAAGTTCAACACGGCCTCGCCGTTCCAGATCGCGCCGTTGAGCCAGGTCAACGACATCATCGTGCATCGCGACGTGGAAGACGCCATGGTCGCGCCCTACCGCGAGATGGGGATCAGCATCACCCTGGCATGAAAAAAGCGGCCCGCAGGCCGCTTTCGCATGACACTTTACTGCGGCCAGATCGCCTGCAACACGGCGGCCAGGTGATAGCCCGCCTCGATCAGCTGCTGCTTCGCCAGCGCCGAGCTGGGTACCGGATAATTGTCCGGCACGTTCAAGTTCCACACGTTGTAGACCTCGCCCTTGCGGCTGGTCTGCTGCGTGGCGGGGCCGGCCACCACGTCCGTGAAGGCAATCTTGGACGCGGCCAGCGAGGCATCGGCCCACTGATACGGCCAGGTGGCGGGCTCGCCGCTATTGCCGCTCACCACAGGTGCGCCGGCGATCACGGTACGCGCGAACTGTTGCGGCGTGCGCGTGCTCAGGCGGCGCATGGCGTAATCGACGACGGTCGTGTCCCAATACGCATGCAGGGGCTTGGTGGGCGACTTCGGATACGCGCTGGCGGGCTTGGCTACGCCATCCTCGGTCGGCAGCGGCGCAGGAATCACGGCATCCGACAGCGCCGTCATCTTCGCATCGTCGAGCAGCAAGTCGTTGCCGCCGCGCGCATTGAAAATGGCGACGTCATCGATCTGGGCCTGCGTGGCGGGCACGAAAAACTGGCCATCCTTGCCGAGAAACGCATTGCCCACATGCAGCGGCTGGTGGATATCGCCCACCAGATGCGTGATCAAAATCAAGGCTTCGCGCTGGCTGAAGCCATGCGGATTGCTGGCCGCATCTGCCTTGCCTTGCAACACGAGGATCGCCTGCTTGAGCGTCTGCACGATATCGACATCGGCCGTGCCCACGCCATGGTCATGGTAGTGCGCGTTCTGGAACGGCACATTCGTGTAATGGTATTCGCCATGCCTGGGGTTGGCGGCCACATAGGTCAGCATTTCCGGCGATTGCGGGCCGCAATACGTGCCCTTCACGCAATCGGGCCAGTTGGCGATCTTTTCCAGGCTTTCGCCGGGCAACAGCAACTTGGCTATCTGCGCCTGCGCCGCGCTGCCCTTGAGCAATTGATCGGCGATGGCGCCCACGGCGCGGTGGCCGTCGTTGCCCCACGCCAGCACATTACCGGAAGCGAAAGCGGCGCCCAGCGCCAGCACGGTCAGCAGTTTTTTCATGTTCACCATTACTCCTTGCCTTGCGGCGTGGCCTTGGCCGGCTTTGGATATTGCCTGTTGATGTCGATGGGCTGCGCATACGCCGAACTCCACGTCTGCTCATGCAGCGCGGCAATACGCTGCGCCATGATATCGTTGCGCAGCACCACTTCCAGGTTGCGCGACAAATCAAAATAGCCGCCCGCCCAGTTGCTCGTGCCGACCCAGGCCAGCTTGCCGTCGATGCTCATGGTCTTGCTGTGGATCACGCGTGCAAACGGAATGAAACCAGTCGACGCCGTGGGTATCGTCACGATGCGGATTTCCACGTTCGGCACCAGGGCCAGGCTTTTCAGGTAGGCGATGGCAGGTGCTTCCGTGTTCCAGGCGGACACCATCAGCTTGATTTTCACGCCGCGCTGGGCAGCTGCGCGCACGGCGTTGTCGATCACGGCGTAATACGGCCGTGTGCGGTTCGGGCCGTAGGACAGGGGCGCATAGTCGAGCAGCTGGATGCGCACTTCGCTTTTCGCTTCCGCCAGCAAGGCGGGCAAGCCCGTTTCCGAGTCGCCCACGCCAGCCGGGTTGTAGGCGTTCGGGCTGGCCAGCAGGAAAGCGTTTTGCGTGTAGTTGGCAGGCACGATCTTGCTGTTGAGCACCGTGGCGCGGCTGCCTTGCGACGTCAATGCCTGGGCCTGCCAATCCTGTTCGAAGATGGCTTGCACCTGACTCACCATGGCCGGCTCCGTGATTCTCAAGCCCGTTTCATGGATGTGCTCGAACGAGCGCCAGTCGAAATTCTGGCTGCCGATATATGCCACCTGACCATCGACGGCCAGGTATTTCGCATGCACGATGCCATTGCCCGTGATTTTATTGAAATCAATGAGGCGCAAGTCCAGGTTCGGAATCGCTTTGAGCTGGGCGATGGTGGCCGCTTCCGACAGGCCCACGCCCTTCTGGTCCAGCAGGAAGCGGATCTTCACGCCGCGCTGGCCGGCGGCCGTCAAACTGGCCAGCACTTTTTCAAAAGCCGTGCCCGGCTTGCTGACGGCATAGAACTGGGCGATGACGATCTCTTTTTTTGCCGAATCGAACAACTCGCGCCACACGGCGACGGGTTCGCGCAGATCGGGATTCGTCAAGCTCGTTTCCACGGGCGACGTGTGCACCAGCTCAAAGCCGGGAATGGTGAAGTCGGCGTGGGCCGTGCCCGCGAACAGACTGGAGAGAACGACAGAAACAAATAAACGACGCATGGTTAATCCTTGTAAAGTTATTTGACGCGCACGATGCGGCCGGCCGCCGTGGCGCTGCCAGCCGGCTTGCCGGCGCGCGCGCGGGCGATCAGGTAATTGCTGAAGGCGTCGATGTCACGCACGCCCGTGTCCAGGCGGCGCGTGCCGGCCGCCAGCACGGTGAAGCGGTCGCCGCCGCCGGCCAGGAAACTGTTGGCGGCGACACGGTATTGTTGATTGTCTTCAAGAGGACGGCCATTGAGCATGATGCTGCCCGCCACCACGCGCCGGCCCTGCGGCTGCGTGCTGTCCCAGCGATAGCTGAAACCTTCGGACACTTGCAGCAAGTTGCTCTCGCCTGCCTCTTCGCCCGGCCACTGCTGCTCGAGCAAGGTGCGGATTTGCGCGCCGGAAAGACTCACGACGATCAGGGTATTGCCGAACGGTACAACTGCCTGGTTCTGCCCCACGTCCGTCATCAGATCGGCGCCCGCTTCCAGGTCCTTGCGGATGCCGCCATTGTTCATCAGGCCGATTTGCGCGCCAGCAGCGCGCGCGCCGAACAAGGTGCTCTCGGCCACCAGGTCGCCCAGCGGGGAAGAGCCGCCGCCCTTGGTGCTGCGGCCCACGTTCGGCACGGCAATGGCGGCCACGGGACGCGACAATTCTTGCGCACTGCGCTGCTTGACCGATTCCAGGTAGGCTGCCACGGCCGGGTCCGGCTCATACATGCCTGGCAGCATGACGACGTTTTGCGCGCTGGCATCGATCAGCGCATTCTTGACGGGATCGACCTTGAGCTTGATGCGCGTCAACATGTGTCCGCCCATCTGTGCCTGCGTCACCAGGCGGCCATCGACACGGCACAGATAACCCTGGTGCGAATGGCCGCTGACGACCAGCTGGATCGCCGGATCGAGGCGTTTCACCACGTCGACCACTTCGCCCTTCAGGTGACTGCAATCGGGCTGATCGACGGCTTCCTTCGTCTCGCCGCCCTGGTGCAGCAGTACGACAAACACGCCCACGCCTTGCGCGCGCAACTGCGGCAAGGTGGCGTTGATGGCGTCCGCTTCATCGCCGAACTGCAGGCCGGCAATGCCGGCGGCCGTCACCACGGACGGCGTATCTTTCAGCACGGCGCCGATCAAGCCCACCTTGACGCCATGCGCCTCTTCGATGCGGTAGGCGGGCAGCAGGGACTTGCCCGTCTGCGTATCGATGACATTGGCCGCCATATAGGTGTAGCTGGCGCCCTTGAAGTCGGGCGTGAACTTGCACGCCTTGTCGGCGCGCGAGGAGTCGCAGCCGCCGCGCTGCTGGCGCAGCAACTCCGCCTTGCCCTGGTCAAATTCATGGTTGCCGACGGAGCTGGCTTTCATCCCCAGCATGTTCATGGCGACGATGCTCGGCTCGTCCGCCCACAGCGCCGACATGGCGGGGCTGGCACCGACCAGGTCGCCATTGCCGACAAAGATCAGTTGCGCATCTTCGCGGCGCCACGCCTTCAATGCGCCGGACAAGGTATCGATGCCGCCAGCCTGCACCGTCCTGCGCTCGGCATCGGCGGCGCTCGTGTAAGTGAATTTACTGCGGTCGAGGTTGCCGTGAAAATCGTTCAGGGCGACCAGGTTGATATCGACGGGCGCCGCGGAAGGCGTGGGAGGCGTGGCGCAGGCGGCCAGCAGCAATGTCAGGGCCGCCGCTGCGGCCAGTGGTGTCAGATAATGTTTCATGGTCCCCACATGGTTATCAGTATTCAAAAAAGCTATCTCATCCGGGGGGACGCCTCGCGCCGCAAGCCCATCCGAGCATTACAAGAAAGCAGAACATAAACGAAAAAACGGCCGGTGTCGCCACCAGCCGTTTGCAACTTCAATCAAGCGCCGAGATTAGAACTCGTACTTGACCGTAGCCTGGATCGCCCATTGGGACTCACCCTTGTTTTGACGCACATCATAGTTTTCCACTTTGTCGCGGACTTGATAGATGTAACGGCCTTGAGCATCGAGACCTGCGAAGTCAACAAAGCTGCGTGCCTGACCGCCACCGGATTGGAAGCCGATTTCATTGATACGGCCCCACTTGCGGTTGATCATGTTGCCCACGTTGAAGAAGTCCATCGTGAACACGCCTTTATTGCCTTTGAAGAAGCCTGGTACTTCCTGGCTGATACGCATGTCGAAGCTGTTGGTCCATGGTGCGAAGCTGCCATTACGGGAAGCAACACCACCGGCGGATTTTTTCAGATCCGGATTGCTGTTGACGAAAGCCCAGAAACGGTCTTCGTTGGCATGGTTGGTCGCGGTGTCGTTACGGAACACCACTTCACCCGAACCTGGTTTCGATGGAATGTACATCAGGTCGTTACCCTGCACGCCGTCGCCGTTCAAGTCATTGTTGACAGTCCAGCTGTAAGGCTTGCCCTTGCGGCCTTCATAGAACAGGCCGAAGCTTGTTTTATAGGTACCGAAGAAACGTTTTTGCCAGTTGATCATGGCATTGAAACGGTCTTTTACCAGGTAGCCCGAGTTCGCAGCCACTTCTTCATTCGGATTGAAGATACTGCGGGCGTTGAAGTTCGAGTTCGACACCGACGACGTCAGTGGCGACACTTCCGTTGCATCCGTGTAGGTGTAGGCAACCGACCAGCCGAAGCCTTTGGTCATTGGCTGGCTCAGCGACAGCGTCACCAGATTGCCCTCGCCCTTGTCCGTTTTCTTGGCAACGAGTACGTTGTTATAGGACGTATTTTTGAGGGCCCGCGATACAGCACCCGAGCAAACAGGATTGGCCGATGAGCTCAGCGAACCCGTGGCGGTCCAGCAAGCCGTATTGTAGGCATTGGCCGAATAGTACAAATTACGTCCATCCGAACCAGTTGCCGTCGGCGTACCCAAGTTCAGGTGCTCATAGTAAATCGCATCCTTGTTCTTGGTGCGCAGGTATTCTGCGCCAAAAACCAGACCCATCCATGGCAATTCATGCTCAAATGCCAGGTTGGCTTTCCAGATCGATGGCTGGCGCAGGTTCGGCGACAGGAAGTCGACGTTGGCGGCGGCATCGCCCAGATTGGTTGGCTGCTTGTCAGGGTCGGTGCTAAACAGACCTCCGACGATCGGGCACGGCTTGAAGCTGCCACCGCAACCGACGACGCGAGTTGCCATGCCGGAGTTTGCAAATGGGTTCGACATCCAGACGGTCGCTGCCGCACCTTGGAACAGGCCGGCACCGCCACGAATTTGCGTCGGACGGGCACTGTCAAACGTATAGTTGAAGCCGACGCGCGGCTGCACCAGGGTCTGACCATCGATGGTCTGGGTATTGTCCAGACCGAAACCGCCGGTCTGCGCCGTACCGCCCAGCCCCGTGCGGCCGCCCGTGGCAACACCGGCCACCATCGGCGCCGACGCGGCCACATTGCGCGTAGGACGCTCGCCAATGGCGGCTTTATCCACACGCACACCGTACTGAACGGTCAGGCGTTTGTTGACAGACCACACATCTTGCAGGAACAAGCCATAATTTTTCAGGCTGAAATCGGCAGCGGCACCGTCAAGCGTGCCACCTGCGACGGGAATTTGCACTTGGTACGAGCTAGGACGGCCAATGCGGAAATTCTCCAGGATCGCTTGCTGGATAGTCTCAGGCGACGAAGCAGTCGCACCGCCACAGGTCACGCTACCGAACGAATACTTATAGGTTGCCGAGCTATTCGTGCAATTGAACGTGTAGTTGCCGTTGATGTTTTGCGCAAACAGGTTATACACGTCGTTCTTGCTGTAATCACCGCCGAATTTGACTTCGTGGTCACCCAAAGCCCAGTTCGCACCCAGGTAGGCGTCCTTGGTCTTGGTGGTCAGCACATTCAGCTGACGGCTCATTTCCGTACCGAAGTTCAGGAAACGGTTATCGGTAGGAACGCCCGCTGGCGAGCCGGCAGGATTGGCGCCGCTAAACTGCAAGCCAATCGCAGGCAAGCGCGAGTTGTTCGTTGGCGTGCTTTCATAATCGCGCGACGACACCTTGAATTCGGTCGAGAAAGTCGGCGTCCAGTCAGCAAACCATTGGCCAACAACGGTTTCGATCTTCTTGTTCTGGGTGTACCAGTAAGAATTGAGCGACAAACCGGTAGCCGACACGCCTGGGAACATCGGTTCGGACTGGTCGGTTTTCGAATAGCGAACCATGGCACGATGGTTATCGTTGATATTCCAGTCCAGTTTCAACAGGGTATCATTTACCAGCAGTTGGGTACCCGCTGGTATTGCGTTGGTGCCGATATCGAGGCCATTGTAATTATTCTTGGCGATCGCTTGCGCAGCAGCAATCGCGGCATCGGAAATACCGACGTTGGTCTTGTTGCTACCCAGTGGGCCAAACGATGGCGCAGTACGCGTGCTTTCCAGGCGCTCTTTGTTGGCGAAGAAGAACAGCTTGTCCTTGATCAGCGGCCCGCCAACGGTCACGCCCTTGGTCGTTTCCCTGAACGGCTCTGGCGAGCTGTAGGTGTCCTTGGTATTGTCATAGCGGTCACCAGCCATCTTGTCATTACGGAAGACGAAATAGGCGCTGCCTTTGAACTCGTTGGTACCGGACTTGGTTACGGCATTGATATTAGCGCCGGTGTAGCCTTTTTGGGTCACGTCGTAGTTGGCGACGTTCACTTGCACGGACTGGATTGCCTCGATCGAAATCGGTTGTTTGGCTGTCGGGCTGCCGTTCGATTCCAGACCGAAGGTGTCGTTCACTGCCACACCATCGATGGTCATCGAGTTATAGCGGGAGTTCTGACCAGCAACGGACAATTCGCCGCGCTCTTTATCCGTTTGCGAAACACGCGGATCGGAACGGGCGTAATCTTGCAGATTGCGCTGGATCGACGCTTGCATAGCCAGTTCCGTTGGCCCGATGCTGGTGCCGGCGCCCATGTTGGATTTACTGAATTTATCCGAACGGCCGGCGCTGCCGGTCACGCTCACGGTTTGCATAGGCGCGCCCAAAGTGGCGTCCACGCTGGCCGTTTCAGCCAGTTGCACATACACGCCCTCGCGTTTTTCAACTTGACCGTTCTTGGTTACGGTGATGGTGTAGGGACCGCCTGCGCGCAAGCCGCGTGCAACGTAGCGGCCTTCCGCATCGGTCGTCACATTGCTGACGGAACCCGATTCGGTATGCACGATGGTGACGGTGGCGCCGGCTGCCGGCTGGCCGTCGGTAGAGGAAATGCGTCCGCCAATGGAGGAGGTAGTGTTCTGTGCGATCGATGGTATCGTCGCCAGTGCAATAGACAGGCTGAACGCGATTTGCGTTAGCCGAAGTCGTTTGTGATTGATCATCTTTAACCCCAGAAAAGACTATTATTTTTGAAAATCCTGGTTTGCCCCACCGTCCGGCTGCGCCGCACAGCAACACAAACACAAGATCTCCTCTTTACGATGCTGCAACTGTTACGCCGGCGGGACTGGCTGCGGTCCTGACAAGACCGTCACAAAACGCCGCTCCACACATCACAACCATTCATATTCAGACAATAACGGCGGAAAAAACGGCGACCGATCCGTACGACCCAGGGCGCTAGCACCTGTGTCATTCACCCGACATGCTTACCCGGCTAACATGGCAAGCCGCGAGTGTAATTGTTAAATATTTCAAGACTGTGACACGGCGGCAAAATGCAGAGGAATGTCGTCATTTAATTGCGCGACTGTTTGTTTCACTCTGCATCTCACCTGTATTTACCGCAAATACCCATCTTCATACGCTATCAACCATACGAATTGTGACTTTTTAATATCACATTCATCCCACTATGCATCATCAAAAAATGGATGACAAATACGTTTTTTTTTACATATTTATATATTTTAAGTATAAATAGCATGGGGTAACTAGCTGGATTGATATCGTGCTGACAGCGTCCGGGCTTATGGCGCGAGATTATAAATGAGCAATATGTAGTTGAAATTGATTCATCTAGGAAATTAGATAAAGTCGTGCATCTGCCGTCATTTGTGTCGCATGGCCGCCACAAAATTAACAAAAGAACATGAATGGGAGTTGAAGGGCCAAATGAAAAACGGCCGGAAGATCCGGCCGTTCCACGAGTATCAGTTGCTAACGTCGTGCAACTTACGGTTTCATACGCTTGCCTGCCTTGTCGGCGGCGGCAATTTGCGCTTCAAAACGGGTGAAACGGGCATCGAGCGCCTTCAGCAGACGTTGCTTGTCCGCTTCCGCCAGGAAAGAATACCGCAGGCTGTTGTACGACAGTTTTTTGATTTCCGCATAATCGGTCTTGTACTGGCTGGCAAACAGCACGTATTCATTCGACAGCGTATTGCGCGAGACGCCCGCGTCATCGGTGGAAATCACGAACGGCACGCCATACTTGCGGTACAGGGTAATCGGATGGGCCTGGCCCTTGATGCCGAGAATGTAATCATTGCTGGTCAGGTTCACTTCCACGGGTATGCCCCGCTCGCGCATCTTTTGCATGGTCGCCAGCGCATTGTGCTCGTACGCAATGTCCATGCCGTGGCCGATACGGTCGGCGCCCGCCACATCGACGGCTTCGGCGATATGGAACGCCATGCCTTCCGGCGGCACCATGCCCAGCGCCAGCTCGCCGGCGTGCAGGGCGATCTTGACGTTCGGGTATTTTGCCTTGAGGAACTTGAACATTTCCATGTGCAGGCTGTAATCGCGCATCGACACATTCACGCTTTCCTGGCCCACGATGTTCACGCCCACCAGCAGCGGATTCAGGCTGGCCGCCTTGAACGCGGCCACCATGGACGAGAACACTTGCGATGGCGACAGGAATCGCAGCACGTACGCCTGGTAGCGCATGGTGAAGTTCGCATCGTCGATGCCGGCGCTGCTGGCGTTGACGTTGTCGTTGTAGGCGGTGATGCTTTTCTGAAAGCTGGCATCCTGCTCGAGGCTCTGCGTCCAGTTGGCCAGCACGGCTTGCAACGCTGCCGGCGGCAAGCCCGGCGTCAGCACCTGCTGGTCGAACTGCGTGTTTTGCACGAATGGCGACAGTTCGAAAATCGTCTCGATGTAGCTGAGGTTTTCCGCGATGGCGCGCTGCTTCAGGGTTTTCAGGCCATCGGCCGTGTTCGTGGATGCCACGGGGCCGAAATAGCCGAAGGTGTCAAAAAAAGTGCGGTCCGGCGGCGTCTGGACGGCGCCGTGGTTATAGAAATCCTTGGTCGACCAGCGCTGCAGCAATTCCGCATACAGGCCCGGGTCGGCAAACACTTCCGTGGACGACAGGCAGGCGCGCTGCGCGGCCGGCTTGGCGCGCTCGGCCGCCACGACGTCCTTGTTGCTTTCGATGCGGTAGGTTGTCCTGTTGACGCAATAGTTTTCCTTGTCGACCCATTCGAGGAATTGCTCGGCGTAAATGGCGCCCGAGTAATGGTGATGCAGATCGCCGCCCTTGGGCATCATGGAAAAGAACAGGCTCAACTCGGCTGTCTTCGGTTGCGCACCCGCAAGCAGGGCGGCAAAATGGCGCGCGGTGGCCGCTTCGTTGGAAGACGGTGCGGCCTGCGCCGGCCCGGTCAATGCCAGCGCGGCGCCAAGCGCCAGGCCAGTGAGTTTCTTGTGCATTCGCGTTCTCGCTCAGGATAATTCGTGTTGAACAACGGGTAGGTCAGCCCTGCCCCCGCACATGCACGCACTGTCCGCCAGAATAGGTGGCGGCCACGGCGCGGTCGTCGCCCAGCAGCGCAAAGGCAAACAGCAATTCCTCCAGGCTTTGACAGCCGGCCGTCCGACGCTCGAGCAGCGGCGTCGATTGCTTGTCCAGCACGATGAAGTCCGCTTCCGCGCCCGCCGTGAAATTGCCCAAGGTGCCTTCCAGCTGCATGGCGCGCGCGGCGCCCAGGGTCGCCAGGTAAAACATGCGCAAGGCGGGCAGATAGCTGCCTTTCAAGCGTGCTACTTTATAGGCTTCGTTCATGGTTTGCAACATCGAGAACGAGGTGCCGCCGCCCACGTCAGTGGCCAGCGACAGCAGCACATTCGCCGCATCGGCCCGCTCGAAATCGAACAGGCCGCTACCGAGGAACAAGTTAGAGGTGGGACAAATGGCGGCCGCCGACGACGTCTCCGCCATGCGCGCGCGGTCGCGCTCGTCGAGCCAGATGCAATGCCCGAACATGGCGCGCGGACGCAGCATGCCGTACTGGTCGTACACATCGAGATAGCTGCGCGCCTGCGGGTGCAGTTCGCGCACCCAGCGGCATTCATCCGCGTTTTCCGACACGTGCGTCTGCAAATACGTATCCGGATAGGCGCGCGCCAGCTCGCCCGCCAGGTGCATCTGTTCATTGGTGGAGGTCGGCACGAAACGGGGCGTGATCGCGTACAGCGAGCGGCCATGCTTGTGCCAGCGCCGGATCAGCTCTTCACTTTCGCGCGCGCCCGACTCGGCCGTATCGCGCAGGAATTCGGGACAGTTGCGGTCCATCATGACCTTGCCCGCCACCATGCGCAAGCCGCGCGCCTCGCTGGCGCCGAAGAAGGCATCGACCGATTGCGGATGCACGCTGCCATACACCATGGCCGTCGTGGTGCCGCAACGCAGCAGTTCATCGAGGAAAAACTCGGCGACATCGCGCGCATGCTCTGGATTTTCAAACGCGCGCTCGGTGGGAAAGGTATACGTTTCCAGCCACGGCAGCAAACCGGGGGCGGGCGAGGCGATCATTTCCGTCTGCGGAAAATGCAGATGCGTATCGATGAAACCGGGCACGATCAGCTTGCCGCGGTAATCGACGATCTGCGTGTCGGGCGGCAGAGTCGCTTGCAACTGCGCGTAATCGCCGGCCGCCACGACCTTGCCGTCGGCCACGATCAGCAAGCCGTCCGCATGCCAGGCATGCGCCTCCTCGGTGAAAGCGGGATCGGCGTGGAAGTGCAGCAAGCTGGCACGGTAAGCTTGCAATGTGGCAGGAACAATCGGCATGACTTCTTTCTATAACGGGTGAATGGCGGCGCGTGGTTCGCGGCGCGGTGGCGCGCTGGCAGAGGCCAGCCGCAGCGGTGCGGCCAGGGCGGCAGCGGCCGTTTCCTCCCACACCATGAGTAGTTGACAGGCAACGGACGCGGCGATCACGGCCGGCGCCTTGTTGCGGATGCCGGGCATGCCGATAGGACAGACCATGGCGGCGATGCGCTCGTCCGGCACGCCGCGCGCGCGCAGCCGGTGCTCGAACTGCTTGCGCTTCGTGTGCGAACCGATCAAGCCGAACCAGCCCCCATCCTCGCGCTCCATGATGGCTTGCGTCAAGCGCTGATCGAGCGCATGGCTATGCGTCATGACGAGAAAACTGCCGCCCGGCGGCGCCATGGCGACAAATTCCTCGGGCGTGTCGGTGGCGGCGATGCAGACGTTACCTGGCAGTTGCGCGGGAAACATGTCTTCGCGTTCATCGACCCAGGTGATATTGCAAGGCAAGTGGCCCAGCGCGCGCACGATGGCGGCGCCCACGTGGCCGGCGCCAAACAAGGTCAAATGGGCGCGCGGCGCCAGGCAGGGATCGACCAGCCAACGCCGGCCGTTGCCATCTTGCGCGACATGGGTACCGCGTTCGCGCGAAAACGTATCGGGTGCCAGTGCGCCAGCGCCGGCGATCAGGCGACCGGCAGCATCGAAAAGCGCCGTCGCGGCTTCACCGTCGAGCGCCGTCAAACGCCAGCTGTCCTGCTGGCGGCGTTCGCGCAAGGCGGACAACACCGCATTCAGGCTCGCATCGACATACTCAAACGCCAGGTGGACGACGCCGCCGCAGCACTGACCCAAGCTGGGGCCCAGCGCGAAACGCTCGAGCCGCGCCTGCGTGTCGCCCGTGGCCAGCATGGTCTTGGCGATTTCCACGGCGCGTAATTCCAGGTGGCCGCCACCGATGGTGTCCACCTGGCCATCGAGGGTAACGCGCATCTTCGCGCCCGCCTCGCGTGGTCCCGAGCCTTCCACCAGGGCCACCGTCACCAGCACGGATGCCTGCGTGTCATTCTCGATTGCTGTCAGCCAGTCGCTCATCTTCTGCTCCTAGGCGCCGGTATGCGCCGCTTGCACGGCCATGACCGCCTTGAGGATTTCCTCGCTGGTGGCCGGGGCATTGAGCGGTGGCTGCACGGCGTGATGGCCCACGCTGGAAATGGCGTCGCGGATGGCAAAGAAGACGGAAAACGGCAACAGCAGCGGTGGCTCGCCCACGGCTTTCGAGCGGTGGATGCTGTCTTCCACATTGCGGTTCTGGAACAGTTTGACGCGAAAATCTTCCGGACAATCCGAAATACCGGGAATCTTGTACGTCGATGGCGCATGCGTCATCAGTTTGCCCGCCGCATTCCACCATAGCTGCTCCGTCGTCAGCCAGCCCATGCCCTGGATAAACGCGCCTTCCACTTGACCCAGATCAATCGCGGGATTCAATGACTGGCCCGCGTCGTACAAGGCGTCCGCACGCAGCAATTTCCATTCGCCCGTCAGGGTATCGACCACCACTTCGGCCACGGCCGCGCCATACGCGTAATACGAAAACGGATGACCCGTCATCGTCTTCGCATCCCACGACAAGCCCGGCGTGGCATAGAAACCATCCGACCACAGTTGTACGCGCGCCAGATACGCCTTCTGCACCAGCTCGGCAAACGCGATGACATGACCGTTCACGTGAACGTGGTTATCGAAGAAGCGCACAGCAGCGACGTCGCCGCCATACAGTTTGACCGCGTAATCGGCCAGGCGTTCACGGATCTGGCGCGCCGCATCCTGCGCCGCCTTGCCGTTCAGGTCGGCGCCGGTGGAAGCCGCCGTAGCCGACGTGTTCGCCACCTTGCTGGTGTCCGTGGCCGTGGCCCGCACGCGCTCCAGGTCCAGTCCCAGTTCGTGCGCCACCACCTGCATGACCTTGGTATTGATGCCCTGCCCCATTTCCGTGCCGCCATGGTTGACCAGCACGGAGCCATCGACGTACACGTGCACGAGCGCGCCGGCCTGGTTCAGATGCGTGACGTTGAAGGCGATGCCGAATTTCAAGGGCGTGAACGCCAGGCCCTTCTTCAGGATCGGGCTGGCCTCGTTGAACACATCGATGGCACGGCGGCGCGCGCGGTAATCGCTGCTCTCCTCAAGCTCGGCGACGAGTTCATGGATGACGTTGTCGACGATCTTCTGCCCGTAGGGCGTGACGTTGCGCCCTTCGACATCATTGCGGCCATAGAAATTGAGCAGGCGGATGTCGAGCGCATCCCGTTGCAAATGGCGGGCGATTTCATCAATGACATACTCGATGGCAATGGCGCCCTGCGGCCCGCCAAAGCCGCGGAATGCCGTGTTCGACTGGGTATTCGTCTTGCCGCAGGCGGCGCGGATATCCACGTCGGACAGGTAATATGTGTTGTCAAAATGACAGACGGCGCGCGTGGCGACGGGGCCGGACAAGTCGGCCGAATAGCCGGCGCGCGTGGTCATGTCGACCTTGGCGGCAAGGATCTTGCCCTCGTCGTCGTAGCCCACCTCATATTCGTAGTAAAAACAGTGGCGCTTGCCCGTCACCAGCATGTCGTCGTCGCGGTCGGCCCGCAGTTTCACGGGACGCTTCAGTTTCGCCGCCGCAATCGATGCCGCCGCCGCCCACAGGGCCGACTGCGATTCCTTGCCGCCGAAGCCGCCGCCCATGCGCCGGCATTCGACGGTGATGTTGTGCGAATGCACGCCCAGCGCATGCGCCACCACGTGCTGCATCTCGCTCGGGTGCTGGGTCGAGCACAGCACCAGCATGCCCTGCGCTTCCTTCGGAATGGCGTAGGAAATCTGTCCTTCCAGATAGAACTGTTCCTGGCCGCCCACATACAGCTGGCCCTTGACCACGTGCGGCGCGCGCTCGAACGCCGCCTGATAATCGCCGCGCGTCAGCTGCATCGGCGGCAGCACGTAGGATTGCGCCGCCTTGGCCGCCTGCGGCGTCATGATCGCAGGCAATTCCTCGTACGACACCTGCGCCAGGCGCGCGGCGCGGCGCGCGTGATCATGCGTATCGGCCACCACGATGAAGATGGGCTGGCCCACGTATTGCACCAGCTCCGCAGCCAGGATGGGATCGTCATGGATGATGGGACCGCAATCATTGGTGCCGGGAATGTCCTGCGCCGTATAGACGGCGACGACACCCTTCGCACTGCGCACGGCGGAGATATCCATGGCCGTGATGCGCGCGTGGGGCTTTTGCGACAGGCCCAACGCCGCGTGCAAGGTCCCCTGCAATTCGGCGATATCGTCCGTGTACGTGGCTTGCCCCAGCACATGCAATTGCGCCGATTCATGGGGGCTGGGCTTGCCCACGGCGGCCCAGGCGGCCGCTTGCAATTCGGGCGTGGCAGGATGGTTCATGCTGGTCCTTTCAGGCGCGGCAAGCGTAGGCGTTGACGGCAGTGCGCGGCAGCGGCGCACCGGGGCGTGTTTCCAGCCAGAAGCGGCGCAACAGGTTTTGCGCCGTCGTCATGCGGTAGGTGTTCGAGGCGCGCATGTCGGACAGCGGTGCGTAGTCGTCGGCCAGCAAACGCATGGCGATGGTCAGATTTTCTTCATTCCAGGCTTGCCCCCGCAAAAATGCTTCCGTTTGCGTGGCGCGCTGCGGCGTGGCTGCCATGCCGCCGAAGGCGATGCGCGCATCGACAATGCGCTCGCCATCGAGCTGGAAGGTGAATGCGGCGCAGACGGCGGAGATATCCTGGTCGAAGCGCTTCGCCAGTTTATACGTGCGGAATTGCACGTCGGCGCGCGGCAAGGGCACGCGCACGGCTTCGACGAATTCTCCCGGCTGCAGATCTTTCTTTTGGTAACCGAGATAGAAATTTTCCAGCGGCATCACGCGCTGGCCGCCGGGGCCGCGCAGCACGATGTCGCTACCCAGCGCGATCAGCCACGGCATCGAGTCGCCGATGGGAGAACCATTGGCCACATTGCCACCCAGGGTGCCCGCGTTACGAATCGGCAAGGAGGCAAAACGCTGCCACAGTTCCGACAATTCTTCGGGATAATGCTGGCACAGCGCCGCATAGGCATCGTTCAGACTGGCGCCGGCGCCAATCTGCAGCTTGCCGTCAACGATGGCTATCGTTTTCAGGGCGGCCAGGTTACCCAGATAAATGATGTCGCCCAGATCGCGCAATTGCTTGGTCACCCACAAACCCACGTCGGTGGAGCCGGCCAGCAGGCACGCTTGCGGCTTTGCCGCGCGCAGCGCCACCAGTTCTTCGATGCTGCGCGGCGCGTGGAAGTGCTGGCCGCCATGTTCATAGGTGCTCGCGCTGGCGCGCTGCAGCGCCTGCAGTTGCTGCGCCAGGGCATCGCGGTCAAACGTCACATGCGGCAATTCGCCCATGCGTTTGGCCGCATCGATGATGGGCCGGTAACCGGTGCAGCGGCACAGATTGCCCGACAGGGTATCGTCGATTTCGCCGCGCGTGGGCGCATCGCCGTTTTTCTGCAGATACATGCCCCACAAGGACATGACAAAACCGGGCGTGCAAAAACCGCACTGGGAACCGTGGCATTCGACCATCGCCTGCTGCACCGGGTGCAGGGCACCGTCGGGCTGCTGCAAGTCTTCCACGGAAAACAGGGCCTTGCCATCGAGGGTGGGCGTGAGCTGGATGCAGGCGTTGACGGCCTGCATCTCGACCTGGCCATCGACCAGGCTGCCGATGACGACAGTACAGGCGCCACAGTCCCCCTCGGCGCAGCCCTCCTTGGTGCCCGTGCAATGCAAATCCTCGCGCAGGTGCTGCAACACAGTCTGCGTAGGGGCGGCGTTGCGTACTTCCTGTACGGCACCACGGTAATAAAAGCGGATCGGTTCTGACATGCTGGCCTCGGTATAGTCCCAGTATAGGAGATTAACACCGGCATATGAGACAACTATATGCAAAGACTGATTTTACTTATCACTCCATATCAATAAACCTAGCCCTGGAACGGGTGCGTCGCATGCCAGTGTTCGGCGATATCGATGCGGCGCGTGATCCATACCTGTTCATGGCCCTGCACATAGTCGAGGAAGCGCGCCAGCGCCGCGGCCCGTCCCGGGCGTCCCACCAGGCGGCAATGCAAGCCCACCGACAACATCTTCGGCTGGTTCAAGCCGTTCGGATCGCCTTCCGCGTACAGCACGTCGAAGGCATCCTTCAGATAATCGAAAAACTGCGTGCCCGAATTAAAGCCTTGCATGGCGGCAAAGCGCATATCGTTCGTGTCCAGGGTGTAAGGCACGATCAGCTGCGGCTGCACGGTGGGCATGCCGGCGGCATCCGTGTACGCCACTTTCTCCCAGAAGGGAAGATCGTCGCCATAATAATCGGCGTCGTAGCGGAAACCGCCATGCTCGACCACCAGTTTGCGCGTATTCGGTGAATCGCGCCCCGTGTACCAGCCTTGCGGGGCGGAGCCCGTCAATTCACGAATGATCTGCACGGCTTCACGCATGTGTTCGCGTTCCGTCGCCTCATCCATGTTTTGATAGGAAATCCAGCGCAAGCCATGGCAGGCGATTTCATGCCCCAGTTCCTGGAATGCGGCTACCGCATCCGGATTGCGCTTCAAGGCCATCGATACGCCGAATACGGTCAGCGGCAGGCGCCGCTCCTCAAACATGCGCAGCAAGCGCCACAGCCCGGCACGCGAGCCGTATTCATAAATCGACTCCATGCTCAGGTGGCGCGCGGGAAAAGCGGCCGCGCCGATCATTTCCGATAAAAACGTTTCCGAAGCGGGATCGCCATGCAGCACGCTGTTTTCCGCGCCCTCCTCGTAATTGAGGACGAATTGCAGGGCGATGCGGGCCTTGCCCGGCCATTGCGGATGGGGTGGCGTGCGGCCGTAGCCGATCAAGTCGCGTGGATAATGTTCGTAATTGTTCATGCGGAGGCGCGCCTATAGGAGGACAATGTTGGCTATATGCCCAATCATATAGCCGGGCGCAGTCACCGGTATATGATTTGCACGATAAGCACATTCACTCACCCTATATACAGGATAGCAAATGGGAAAACTCAGCACGCATGTACTCGATATCGCCCACGGCAGGCCGGGAGCCGGCGTCAAGGTGGCCCTGTTTTCAGTCGCGCCGGAAGGCAAAGTATTATTAAAGATGGATATGACCAATAGCGATGGCCGCTGCAGCACGCCCTTGCTGGAGGGCGACAGCATGAAGGCGGGCCAATATGAGCTGGTGTTCAACGCAGGCGACTATTTCGCCGCCCAGGGCGTGGAATTGCCAACACCCCGCTTCATCGACCTGGTGACCCTGGCCTTCGGCATCGCACATACGGATGAAAACTACCATGTGCCATTGGTGGTGTCACCGTGGTCGTATTCGACTTATCGCGGAAGTTAAACGACGTTACATGACAAAAGCAGCGCACAGCGCTGCTTTTTTTATGTCCGCACGCGGTTATTGGAAAAAGCATCAGACGTAAAAAAACCCCAACCGGATCACCGGAAGGGGTTTTTTCGAATAACAAGCCTGACGATAACCTACTTTCACACTGGTTGCAGCACTATCATCGGCGCAAAGTTGTTTCACGGTCCTGTTCG
>NZ_WFLJ01000001.1 GCF_009208735.1 Janthinobacterium rivuli
TGCTCGACACGGCCGTCGCCACCGCCTCGGACCAGGGCTGGCGCCGGCCGCTGCTGGCGTGGCTGGGCGTGCAGCGCCTGCGCGCCGAACAGGCCGGGGACACGCAGGCGGCGCAGCGCATCGCGCGGCGCATGGCGATCGTCGAGCAACCGCTGGCCCCGTGACGCGCCGCTGACGATGGCGGCCCAAGGCAGGCGGAATCAGGCATAATCGAGCCAGGATGACAGCTATGCCGTGCAGGCAGCGAGGTGTGACGATGCAGTTCGAGGATTTCGACCTTTCCACTCCCGATACCGGCCGGCATGCGGCGGCGGCGCCTGGCGACGACGCGTCGGCCGCCACGGCCGTGCGCCTGCAATACCTGCTCGACAATACCCCCTCCATCATCTATTGCACCGTGCCCAGCGGCGACTTCAAGATGACGTTCGTCAGCAACAATGCCCTCAATGTGCTGGGCTACCAGCCCGAGGAGATGGTGGCCGATCCCAATTTCTGGTTCGACCACATCCACCCCGACGATGCGCCCGGCATCTTTTCCAGCCTGGCGCAGATCTTCGTCGAAGGCGCGCGCGCCTACGAATACCGTTTCCGCGTGCGCGACGGCAGCTATCTGTGGATGCACGACAGCCTGCGCCTGGTGCGCGACGAGCATGGCGTGCCGTTCGAAGTGATCGGCTCGCTGACGGACATCACGGAACGCAAGGGCATGGAAGCGATGCTGCAGGCGCGCGGCGAAGAGCAGCAACTACTGATCAGCAAGCTGCAGGAAGCGCACGACCAGCTGCTGCAATCGGAAAAGATGGCTTCCATCGGCCAGCTGGCGGCCGGCATCGCGCATGAAATCAATAACCCGATCGGCTTCGTCAACTCGAACATGAGTTCGCTGCAAGGCTATGTCGCCACCCTGTTCGACGTCATCGCGCAATACGAGGCGGCGATGCGCGCGCCGCTCGACGGCCCCGCCCTGGCCGCGCACGTGACCGAGGTGCGCGCGCAGGCCGACCTGGCCTTCCTGCAGGAGGACATCGGCGACCTGGTGCGCGAATCGATGGATGGCCTCAAACGCGTGCGCGACATCGTGCAGGCGCTGAAGGATTTTTCCCATGTGGGCGAAACGGACTGGCAAGTGGCCAGCCTGCACGCGGGCCTGGATAGCACCCTGAATATCGTCGCCAACGAATTGAAATACAAGGCGCGCATCGAGAAACACTATGGCGAACTGCCGCCGATACTGTGCCTGGCCTCGCAGCTGAACCAGGTCTTCATGAACCTGCTCGTCAACGCGGGCCAAGCCATCAGCAGCGATGGCGTGATCAGCATCCGCACGGGTCACGCCGACGACTGGGTATGGGTGGAGATCGGCGACACGGGCGCCGGCATCGCGCCCGAGCACCTGCACCGCATCTTCGAGCCGTTCTTCACCACCAAGGCCGTGGGCAGCGGCACGGGCCTGGGCCTGTCGCTCTCGTACGGCATCGTCAACAAGCACGGCGGACGCATCGAGGTGACTTCGGAAGTGGGCCAGGGCACGCGCTTTACCGTGCACCTGCCCGTCTCGCCGCCGGCGGCCAGGGCCGCGTCCTAGCCCTGCTTGACGGGCGCGTACACGCGGATGCTCAGGCGTCCGCCATTCTTGCTTTCGAAATCGAGCAGCTGGGCGATCACGCGGGCCGTCAGCACGTGTTCGGCCGCCAGCAGCATCAGGCCATCGCGGCTGATCAGGTCGCGCGACAGCACCATGCCCGGCTCCAGCTGGCCCGACAGCACGGTCAGGTCGCGCGCCGGCGGCTCCGTCTCGTCCATGATGGCGCGGAAGGCGGCCACCACGGCCGGGTCGTAGCGCTTGCCGACGCTGTCGTAGATCAGGGTGCGGGCCTCGTCGGCGCGCAGGCTGCGCTGCACCATGGCGCCGATCTGCAAGCCGTCGTAGTCCGACGCCAACGCCAGGATGCGCGCGCCCAGCGGAATGGCCAGGCCCACCAGGCCATCGGGAAAGCCGGCGCCGTCGAAGCGCTCCAGTTGCGAGCGCAGGATCACGGAGACGGCGCGCAACTCGTCGAGCGCCATCAATAATTGTTCGGCGCGCAGCGGATGCTTGCGGAACGCGGCCAGCTGCTCGCCCGTCCAGGCGCTGGCCGGCAATTCCAGCAGGTCGTCGGTCAAGCTGAGCTTGCCGATATCCTTGAGCAGGGCCGCGATGAACACGTCGCGCGCCTCCTGCCCTTCCAGGCCCAGCGCCAGCGCCAGCTTGCGCGACAGCTCGGCCACCCGCCGCGCATGGCCGGCCAGCTTGCCGCCGCGCATCTCGATCAGGTTGGAAAACACCTTGATGGTCGTCACGAACGTGGCCTTCAGGCGCTCGTTGGCCGCCTGCACCTCGTCGTGCGACAGTTTCAGCTGCTGCGTGCGCGTGGCCACCTTCGCTTCCAGGCTGGCGTTGAGCGCCTGCAGCTCCACGTTCTGGCGGGCCGTCAGCACTTCCAGGCGCTGTTTTTCCTGCTCCAGCGCGCGCCGTTCCAGCGCGTGGCGCACCACCAGCACGATATCGTTGTCGTCCCAGGGCTTGGTCACGTAGCGGTAGATCTCGCCCTGGTTGATGGCGTCGAGGATGGACTGGATGTCGGCATAGCCGGTCAGCAGCAATCGCATGGTGCCGGGCCAGCGCTGGCGCACCTGGGCCAGGAACTGCGCGCCGTCCATGTGCGGCATGCGCATGTCGGAGATGACCAGGTCCACCGCCTCGCTCTCGAGCAGGGCCAGGCCGGCCGCGCCGCCGTCGGCCGTCAGCACGCGGTAGCCGTGCGGGCGGAACAGGCGCCGCAGCGACGACAGGATATTCGGCTCATCGTCGACGCACAGGATGGTGGGCGGCGCGGCCGCGGTGCTGGCGCTGGTACTGGTGCTCATGCTGTCCTGTTCGGTCATGGTGCGACGGCCTGCGCCTGGCGCACGGGCAAGGTGATGCGGAAGGTGGTGCCGCGGCCGATGACGCTGCGCACGTCGATGCGGCCATGGTGTTTCTGCACCGTCGTGTAGGCCAGCGACAGGCCCAGTCCCGTGCCCTTGCCGACGGCCTTGGTGGTGAAGAAGGGGTCGAAGATGCGCGACAGGTGTTCGGGCGCGATGCCGGCGCCCGTGTCCTCGACCTCGATCCACACTTCCGTGTCGTTGTCGCTGCCCGTGCGCAGGGTGATGCGTCCGCGCGCCTCGCCCATGGCATGGGAGGCGTTGACGACCAGGTTCATGATCACCTGGTTCAGCTCGGAAGGCTGGCATTCGATATCGGGAATGTCGGCATACTCGCGCACCACGTCGGCCTTGTACTTGACTTCGTTATTCACGATATTGAGCGTGGTATCGATGCCCTGGCGCAGGTCGGCCCAGACCCACTCCTGGTGCGCATCCGTGCGCGAAAAATCCTTCAGGTCCTGCACGATGCGGCGCACGCGCGCGATGCCTTCCTTCGATTCCCCCATCAGCATGGGGATGTCGGTGCGCAGGAAATCCAGGTCGATCTGTTCGCGCAAGGCGCGCAGGCGCGCCGCCACCACGGGGTCGGCGACGGCCGGCTCCGCTTCCTCATAGGCGTCGAGCATGGAAAACAGGTCGTCCAGATAGCCTTCCAGGGTGCCGACATTGGAAAACACATAGCCGATGGGATTGTTGATCTCGTGCGCCACGCCGGCGGCCAACTGGCCGATCGAGGCCAGCTTTTCCGACTGCAGCAGCTTTTGCTGGGCCAGCGACAGCTTGCTGTTCAATTCCGTCAGGGCCAGGTTACGCTCGCGCAATTCGAGATCGGCGATCTGGCGCTGGCGGATATCGTCGGCCAGGCGCTCGTTCATGTCGGCCAGCTGGGCCGTGCGCTTGGCCACCAGGTGTTCCAGATTGTCGTGCGCCTTGCGCAGCGCCTGTTCCGCCAGGCGCCGCTCGCTCACGTCGCGCAGGGTTTCGATGGCGCCCACCAGGCGTCCCTGGCGGTCGCGCAGGGGCGCCGCCGTGAAATGCAGCCAGTGGCCGTCGGGGCCGATATCGGCAAAGAAATCCTCGGCCTCAAAGGCGCCGGGGATCACGGGGGAGCGCTTCAGCTTGCCAAGGTAGAGGTCATTTTCGCCGAGCGCGATATCGTCGGCCACCAGCAGGTCGGCCAGGCAGGCGCGCGGCTGCGGATAAAACGCCTTCCAGTGGTCGCGCGTGCCGACCATCTCGGCGGCCGTAAAGCCCAGCAACTGTTCGCAGGCGCTGTTCCAGTGCGTGATCACATGGTCCGTGTCGATGGCGAACGTGGCCACCGGATGGCCATCGAAAAACGCCGACAGCGCGATGGAATCGCTCTTGCGGCGTTCCGGCGTGGCGGGCAGTGCCTGTCCTGCGTCTGTGTCCATGGCCTCTATCCTGTTCATGCCAGCATGATCCGCGACATTTCATCGAAGGTGTGTTCGGTTTGCCCCAGCAGCGCCAGCCAGGCCGGCTCGTCCAGGGTGACGCTGCGCCAGCCGGCGGGCGACAGGGGCGGCACCAGCGCATCGTCGACGCCGGCCAGGTCGAGCCCCAGGGCGACGGCATTGGCCATGTGCACGGCCAGCGGCAGGCCGCCCGCCTGCAGGCGGTCAATGGCGTGGTGGTCGGCCACCGCCTGCTGTATCGCCTCGGGAAACTTCCAGTAGGCGGCCAGGGCGCTGCCCACCTGCGCGTGATCGATGCCGATGACGGCCAGTTCCGCCTCGGCCATCTGGCAGTCATGCGCCTGGCGGTAGCTGCGCACGAGCGCGTGCTCGGCCGGGAAGCGCGTCACCAGCACCAGGGTGCCCAGGTCGTGCAGCAGTCCGGCCGTGAACGCCGTTTCGGGATTGACGCGCAGGTGCGGCGCCAGCAGGCGCGCGGCGATGGCCGTGGCCAGCGAATGGCGCCAGAACGCCTGGAAATCGAAGCCGCCGCTGACGGGCGCGAAACTGCCCGTCAGGGCGCAGGCCGTGACGACGGTGCGGATGCTGTGAAAGCCCAGCACGGAAACGGCTTGCGGAATGCTGGTGACCTTCGATTGCATGCCGTAGAACGAGGAGTTGGCGATGCGCAGGGTCTTCGCCGCCAGGGCCTGGTCCAGCTCGATCTTTTGCGCCAGCACGTGCACGTCCGTGTCGTCCTGGTCCATGCTCGACAGCAGTTCCAGCACCACCACCGGCAGCGAAGGCAGTTCCTGTATCTGGCGGATGATGTGTTCAAAACTGAGCCGTGTCATGCCGCGCCCCCTTGCCGGTAGC
This sequence comes from Janthinobacterium rivuli, assembly GCF_009208735.1. Lineage (GTDB taxonomy): Bacteria > Pseudomonadota > Gammaproteobacteria > Burkholderiales > Burkholderiaceae_D > Janthinobacterium. The sequence continues at coordinate 5,262 of NZ_WFLJ01000001.1, forward strand.
GCTGCAGCAGCGCCAGCAGTTCCGCCCCGGCGGAATCGGGCGGCGTGGCGCGGAACAGCACGGCCAGCCGTTCCAGGCGGCGCACCCGTTCCTGCTCGGCATGTGCCTGCGCGGCGGGGTCAGGCTCCGCTTCCATGACGACGTGGCAGCGCTCCACATTGCGCCTGCGCAAAGCCGTCAGGTTCGCCGCCGTCAGGGTGGCGCCCTGGGCCAGCAGCACGGCGCCGCTGGCGTCGCTCAGCGCCTGCGCCAACACCATGCCCTCCTGCGCCTGCTCCATGGAAATCTCGCGTCCGCTTTCACTCACACTTTCACTCACGCTACCACTCATGTGTCCACTCCATGACGACTCAGGGTGACCAGGCTGCCGCGCGAGCGCGAATGCAAGCCCATCGGATGGACCGCCACGGTATATGGCTGGCCATCGATGGCGGCCAGGCAAGGCGCCCCCTGCCCATCGAATAATTGCGGCAAGACGATCGCCGCCTCGTTGCCCAGCAGGGCCGCGCCCCGTTCGAACAGATTGGCCGCCGCCGCGTTGATGAAGGCGATCATGCCGTCCTCGTCGAGTCCGATCACGGGCAGCGGCAGAAATTGCAGCAATTCGCGCGCGATGCCCAGGCTGACTTCATCGCGGCTGATCTGGTGCTGCTGCTGGCGCACCAGCGCCTGCATGGCGGCGTTGGCCGCCGCCAGCGCCTGGTTGGCGTCGCGCAACTGGGCATTGAGGCGCACATTGTCGTCGTCGATGCCCTTCAGGCGAAAGGCTTCGGCGATATGCTCGCGCAGCTGATGGTCTTCCCAGGGCTTGGTGAGAAACTTGAAGATGGCGCCCTCGTTGACGGCGTCCGTGACGGCTTGCAGCTCGGTATAACCGGACAGCATGATGCGGATGGTTTGCGGACACAGCAGCTTGGCCTTGCGCAGGAAGTCGGCGCCCAGCATGCCGGGCATGCGCTGGTCCGACACGATCACGTCGACGGCATGGCTGGCCAGCACGTCGAGGCCTTCCTGGCCGCTGTTGGCCGTGAGGATATGGTAGCCATCGCGCCGCAGCAGGCGCTTGAGGGAGGCGAGGATATTCGGCTCGTCATCAACCAGCAGCAGGATGCGCGGCGGCGCAGCCCGCTGCCCGGCATCCGCCGTCAGCGCCGCGCTACCCGGCACACCTTGCTCGTCGTGCACATCCATCGGACCATCCTCTCATCGCCACGGCGATATCGGAGCTTGCCTGGAGGGGGAATCCGCCGCGCGAGAGCATTTTGCGAGTCTTGCGCGGCAGCCAGCTTGCGTTGAAATTATACGACTAAATATTCCTTCATTGCACTTATCCGGCACTTATCCACGCCGTGCCGGACACGGCGTGTCGCGGTAAAACACAAAGCCGCCCAGGCCGATGGCCCTGGTATCGGCTTTCACGCCATACACCAGCGTGTTCTTGTCCGCCTCGATGCGCAGCAGGTTCAGGTGCTGCACGATTTGCGCGTGCGACAGTTCCAGCGAGGGGGTCGGCGCCAGTTGCAGGCGCAGCTCCGACGTGGCCGCATCGTACGCCCAGCGGCCCGGATTATAGAAGGCGAAGCCGCCGTCGAAACGCAGGCTGCCATCCTTGAACTGGGTCAGGCAAATGCCGGGAAATTCGCTGGGCGGGTTGTACCAGGTGGCGGCCACGGCGGCATCGGCCGGCGCCTTGCCCGGCATCTGCATGCCGGCCGTGCCATCGTTGCCGCCCATGCCGGCGCAGGCGGCCAGCGCCGCGAGGCAGGCGGCAGCGGCCAGCCGTTTGATCATGATCCTGTACATGCACGTCCCCTTGCTTTATAGAAACACAATCTTAGTCCGGGAAACGTGGCCGTTCAAGCGGCTAACGCACATAAGGGGGATTTAATTGTCTTCGGACGTCCTGGCCGCCATGGCGGCGGCTTCGCGCAATTTATCCTTTTTGCTCTTGCGCGCGCCTTTGACGCCGCCGTTGACCGTGTCGGTGACGGGATTCACCGCCGTGGGCAGTTCCGTCGGCTCGAAACCGGCCACCACTTCGCGCACGATGCGCAAGTCGTTGCGGTTTTCGATCAGGCGGAAATGCGCTTCCGTATCGGCCGTCACGAAACTGATGGCCGTGCCGCTTTCGCCGGCGCGGCCCGTGCGGCCGATGCGGTGCGTGTAGTCGACGGCCGAGCGGGGCAAGTCGTAGTTGACGACGGCCGGCAAGCCGGCGATGTCGATGCCGCGCGCGGCCACGTCGGTGGCCACCAGCACCTGCAAGCGGCCCGCCTTGAAGTCGGCCAGCAGCTGGCTGCGCGTGCCCTGGCTGAATTCGCCGTGGAAGGCGCCCACGTGCAAGCCCGCGCGCTGCAGCTTGTCGGCCACGTGTTCGGCCGCGTACTTGGTGGCGACGAACACCAGCACCCGCTCCCACTGCTGCTGCAGGATCAGGTAGCGCAGCAGCTGCGTGCGGCGCGGCACGTCGACGGTGATGGCGCGCTGCACGATGTCGGGCTTGTCCTGCGGTTCGGACGCCACTTCGATGCGCACGGGTTCCTGCAGCAGGCTGTCGGCCAGCGCCTGCACGCTGTCGGGGAAGGTGGCGGAGAAGAACAGGTTCTGGCGTTGCTTGGGCAGCAGCGCCAGGATGGCGTTGATCTCTTCGCTAAAGCCCATGTCGAGCAGGCGGTCGGCTTCATCCAGGACGAACAGCGACACGCCGCCCAGTTTGACTGCGTTCTGGCGCACCAGGTCCAGCAGGCGGCCCGGCGTGGCGACGACGATATCGGCGCCGCCGCGCAAGTCCATCATCTGCGGATTGATCGACACGCCGCCGAACAGCACGGAAATCTTCAGTTTGACGGGCAGCGGCTTGGCCAGCGCGTGCACCGTCTGCCCCACCTGCGCCGCCAGCTCGCGCGTGGGCACGAGGATCAGCGCGCGCACCTGGCGCGGACCGGAAGCGGGCGCCATCAGCGCCTGCAGCAGCGGCAGCGCGTAGGCGGCCGTCTTGCCGGAACCCGTCTGCGCCGCGCCCAGCACGTCGCTGCCGCGCAGGATGGCGGGAATGGCGGCCGCCTGGATGGCCGTCGGCGCGGCATAGCCGGCCTTGTCGACGGCACGGACCAGGGCGGGAATCAGACCCAGGGAGGAAAATGGCATAGCGGGCCTTCTTATTATTTAGTCATGAAGTGAGACCGGCCGCAATGTGCGGCCGGTCGGAATAGCGACAGTATAAAGCAGGTGCCTACTGCCTGGGCATTTGCAGCTTCGGGTGGCCCGTTTCATCGTAGCCCGGCATGCCGCGCCGGATGGCGTGCGAAAAGTCCGCGTCGTCGTTGGCGGCCCGCGCGCGCGCCGTGACGTGGCCGCCATCGCGCAGCTGCTGGAAGCTCAAGCCCGGCACCAGGCCCTTGACGTCGAACAGGTAGCGGTCCAGGTAGCCCGAGGCCATCAGCCGGTAATCGAGCGGCAGGCCGGGCACGACGCGGCGCACCATCTCGAAGACGATGGTGGTGCAGTTCGCCGTCAGGGTGTTGTAGAAGCGCGGCTGGTTCTTCAGCGCCTGCGCCTCGTCCAGGTAGGCGAGGAACAGCGAGCGCATGGCCGCCTTCGGCATCATCACGCGGTACAGGTGCATGTCCTCGCCGCGCGCATTCGTGCGCACGCGCAGGATGTCGCGCTCGTCGGCGGCGATCAGGCTCATCTCGAAATGCTTGAAAAAGCCGCCGATGGCGGAAAAGCTCTCGCCCTTTTCCTTGCGGATCTCGATGGAAAACGTCAGGAAGCGCCCGTCCGCGAAACCGAACGAGATCAGGGTATGCGCGATGTACGGCCCCGTCCAGTACGACAGCGCCGTGTCGACCGTGCGCAACTCGTCGAGGTCGTAACTGCGCCGTTCCCACTTGACCGTGTAGTCGTCGTCGCTGCGCCAGTCGAAATTGCGCACATTGTCCAGCGTGACGGTGCTGCCCTTCACCGCGCCCGTGACGTTGCGCGCCACGTCGTCGGCCCACACGCGCTGCTGCTTCGGCGTGATCAGGCTCCACCACACGAGCAGCAGGAGAAAACCGGCCGCATACGGCAGCAGCGCGCGCGCATCGCCGCGCGTCCACCACAGCACCACGCTGGCCACGCCCAGCGCGCCCCACAGCAACGCGCCGATGGCTTGCGCCGCCATGCCGCCGGACAACTGGTACCACAGCGCCAGCGCCCCCCACAGTGCAGTCAACAGGAGAATCAGGGAAACGGCCATTTTGCCGAGGGTGCCCAGCACGGAGCGGGCACGATGTGATAAGAAAGTCATGCCGCAATTATAGGGGCAAGCGCGGGAACAGGTGCGTTCAGGCAAATGCCGCGACACAGGCCGCAGTATTAAAAGCATTGCTTGCCCGCCAATTTATTTCATGAGAGCATATTGCCAAAATAAAATGTATAGACAAGGTGTACTGTCACGGCAGCGGCGCCTTGGCCTTCCCAGGAGATATCTTGCAGCATCAATCCCTCTACGCCCTCGCCGGCAGCCTCAACTCGCTCTTCATCGTCGTCAGCCTGCTTGGCCTGTGGTCGCAGCTGAAAAAGATCTGGCGGCGCAAGCACGATGCCGGGGTCGGCGCCGGCAAGACGACGGACATCCTGTCGCTCAACCAGTTCACCGTCAGCTTCCTCGCGTATTGCGCGTTCTTTGTGTATGGCTATTCGATCACGCCGTTCAACCATTACATCGTCTGGCCGCGCCTGATCGCTTCGCTGATCGCGCTGGCCATCCTGTATGAGATCTACCGCGACCGCCGCAGTCTGGCGGCGCGCCATGCGCTGCTGGCCTGCGCGCTGCTGCTGGGCGCCGGCATCGCGGGGCTGGCCTTCGGCCCCACCTTCACGGACGAAAAGCGCGTGCTCTCGCAAAGCCTGATCGTCGCCGTCACCGTGCTGCTGGCGCAGGGCTATGCGCACCAGATCCGTCTGATCTGGCGCTCGGGCAGAACGGGCGCCGTGTCCCTGACGATGAGCCAGTTCATCCTGGCGATGGATGCCAGCACCATCTTCTTCGCCTGCGTCATGGGACTGGCGACGGGCTGGCCCTTGCTGCTGCTGGCCTGCGTCAGCGCCACGACCAAGCTGATCATCATGTGGCTGTTCCGCTGGGAAAAGAGCAGCCCCGCCGCGCAGGTGAAACGCCAGGCGCCGGCCTGAGCCTACTGCCCGCTCAGCACCCGCATTTCCGCATACAGGTTGGCCTTGCCCTCGAAGCCGATGCCAATGAGGTCCGGCATGGTGATGTGGCCGTTTTCCACGCGCACGCCGTCGGGGAAGCCGCCAAACGGCTGGAATAAATCGGGGTACGATTCATTGCCGCCCAGCCCCAGGCCCGCCGCGATATTCAGCGACATCTGGTGGCCGCCGTGCGGAATGCAGCGGCTGCGCGACCAGCCGTGCTGGTGCAGCATGTCCAGCGTGCGCAAATATTCCACCAGGCCGTAGCTGAGGGCGCAGTCGAACTGCAGCCAGTCGCGGTCGGCGCGCATGCCGCCGTAGCGGATCAGGTTGCGCGCATCCTGCATGGAAAACAGGTTTTCGCCCGTCGCCATCGGCTTGTCATAGTAGCTGCGCAGGGTCGCCTGCAGCTCGAAATCGAGCGGATCGCCCGCCTCCTCGTACCAGAACAAGTCGTACTGACGCAGCGCCTTGGCGTAGGCGATCGAGGTGTCGAGGTCGAAGCGGCCGTTCGCGTCCACGCACAGCTTCTGACCGTCCTGCAGCACGTCCATGATGGCGTCGATGCGGCGCAAGTCCTCGTCCAGCGAGGCGCCGCCGATCTTTTTCTTGACCACCGTGTAGCCGCGGTCGACATAGCTGCGCATCTCGTCCTGCAGGGCGGACAGGCTCTGGCCCGGATAATAATAGCCGCCCGCCGCATACACGAAGACCTGTTTGTCGGGCACGCCCGTGCCGTGGCGCTCGGCCAGCAACTGGAACAGCGGCTTGTTCTCGATCTTCGCCACGGCATCCCAGATGGCCATGTCGATGGTGCCGATGGCCACCGAGCGCTCGCCATGGCCGCCCGGCTTTTCATTGGTGTACATGCAATCCCAGACCTTGTGCGGGTCGAGGTTGCCGCCGTCATCCGTGACGAGGCTGGCCGGGTCGGCGTCGAGGATGCGGGGGATGAAACGCTCGCGCATCAGCATACCCTGGCCGTAGCGGCCATTCGAATTGAAGCCGTAGCCGACGACGGGCTTGCCGTCGCGCATTACGTCCGTGACGACGGCCACCAGGCTCAGCGTCATCTTGCTGAAATCGATGTAGGCGTTGCGGATGGGGGAAGCGATGGGGATGGTCTTTTCGCGGATCTCGACGATTTTCATGCTGGTCTCCTGTGGCTGAAAAACAATGACGCCAGCTTACCCGCGATATGCAGTCGTATAATCGCTTCCAATTTAAACCATTATTCACTTGAGGTTAATAATGAAAAGCGACGCCACCACGGAAATGGCTTTCTTTGTGCTGCTGGCCAAGCTGGGCAGCCTGTCGGCCACGGCGCGCGAGCTGGGCATCACGCCGCCCGCCGTCAGCAAACGGTTGGTGCTGATGGAGCAGCGCCTTGGCGTGCGCCTGCTGAACCGCAGCACGCGGCGCATCAGCCTGACGGGCGACGGCGAAAGCTATCTGCAGCAGGCGCGGCAAATCCTCGACGACATCCGCGCCATGGAAGAGTCGCTGGCCAGCGGCAGCGCCGAACCCAAGGGGCTGTTGCGCGTGAATGCCACCCTGGGTTTCGGGCGCACGGTGATCGCGCCCTTGCTGTCACAGTTCGCCCTGCGCCACCCGCAGCTGGAAGTGCAGCTGCAGCTGACGGACAGCCCCATCAACCTGGTCGAGCAGGCCTACGACCTGGGCATCCGCTTCGGCGACTTGCCCGACACGCGCCTGTCGGCGCGGCGCATCATGTCGAACCGGCGCTTCCTGTGCGCCTCGCCCGCCTACCTGCAGGCGCACGGCACGCCGCACACCCCCGACGAACTGGCGCGGCACCGCTGCATCGTGCACCGGCAAAACGACGACGCCTACGGCATCTGGCGCTTGAGCAAAGGGCGCGCCACGCACACGGTGAAGGTGCGCGGCACGGTGGCCAGCAACGACGGCGACGTGGTGCTGGGCTGGGCACTGGACGGCCACGGCATCCTGCTGCGCTCGGAATGGGACCTGGCCCGCTACCTCGACAGCGGCCGCCTGCGCGTGGTGCTGGCCGATTACGCGCTGGCGCCAGCCGACCTGTACGCCTACTACCCGAGCCGGCACCAGTTGCCCGCCAAAGTGCGCGCTTTTATCAATTTTCTCGGTCAGCAGTTGCAGCCGAAAGCGGCCACGGCAGCCGAATCAGGTTAAACTACAATATTGCGATATGGCAATATTATGAAGGAGTAAGTTTTGCTAGTCATACTCGGATTTCTCGTCGTGCTGTTTTCCGTCTTCGGCGGCTTCGCCATGCAGGGCGGCCACCTGGCGGCCCTGTTCCAGCCGCTGGAACTGCTGATGATCGGCGGCGCCGCGCTGGGCACCTTCTTTGTCGGCAACGACGCCAAGGCCATCCGCGCCACGTTCGCCGCCCTGCCCACCCTGTTCCACGGTTCGCAATACACGAAGGCGCGCTATATGGAATTGATGGGCCTGATGTATGAAATCCTCAGCAAGATCCGCAAGGAAGGCTTGATGTCGGTCGAGGACGATATCGACGACCCGTACCGCAGCCCCATCTTCGTGAAATACCCGTACACGCTCGGTGACGAGCACATCCTGGAATTCATCACCGATTATCTGCGCCTGATGGTGTCCGGCAATATGGATGCTTATCAGATCGAAAACCTGATGGATAACGAGATCGAGACGCACCATGAAGATGCGGAAATGCCGATCCAGACGATTTCGCAGCTGGCCGACGCCATGCCCGCCTTCGGCATCGTGGCCGCCGTGATGGGCGTGGTGCACACGATGGCGTCCGTCGGCTTGCCGCCGGCCGAACTGGGCGTGCTGATCGCGCAGGCGCTGGTGGGCACCTTCATCGGCATCCTGCTGGCCTACGGCTTCATCGCGCCGCTGGCCAGCTTGCTGCGCCGCAAGCACCACGAAACGGCAAAGATGTACCAGTGCGTGAAAGTGACCCTGTTGGCCAGCCTGAACGGCTATGCGCCGGCCCTGGCCGTGGAATTCGGCCGCAAGGTCATTTCCGCCACGGAACGCCCGTCGTTCAGCGAACTGGAAAACCACGTGCGCCAGGTGCGCACGAAAAACTGATCCAGCCTGTTCACCTCAGGCGTCAGGCTTCCGGCGCCGTCCAGACCAGGTTCCACAGGTGGCCATCGACATCCTCGAAGCCCTGGTCATACATGAAGCCATGGTCCTCGGGCGGATGCGGGATGCGCCCCCCGGCGGCCGCTGCCTTGGCGATCAGGCTGTCCACCTCTTCCCGGCTTTCGCAACTGAGGCAAATGACGAGTTCATTGGCTTGCCTGGCATTCGCGACCGGCTTGTCGATCAGCGACTGGAAGAACGGCTCCGTCGTCAGCATGGCCTGGATGGCGCCGTCGACGATGTGCATGAAGGCCGCGTTCTCGCCGCTGAAGCGGGGATCGAAGGTAAAGCCGAGCGCGGAAAAGAAGGCCTTGGATGTGTCCAGGTCCTTCACGGGCAGGTTGAGGATGATCTGTTTGTGCATGGCGTTTCCTGGCTTCCTCGGTGAAGGTGGAATGGGCAAGCCGTGCGCCCTCCCGGCGACGGGTGGCGGCACACAACATTGACACGCTGGCGAAAAAAGCGTTCCGCCAGAATATCAACAAATACAGAAAACGCAAAAAAGTGACGGGCAGGTGAGCGATGGCTTGCGGGTCGATCCCGCCTGCCTCGCAAGGTTGTCTCATGCAGATGCCAGGCGCCACTCCTCGCCCGGCCATTTACGGGGTCGGTGCCGTCTCATCCGGGCAGCTGACCTCGTCCTCTGGCGTATATAAGGTCATCGGCACGCGCTGGCCGTCCACTTCCAGCTCGCGCACCTTCGGCGGCACCAGCTGGAACTCGCCCGCCTGCAGTTTCTCGCGCAGGGGCTTGCAGCGCAGGGCATCGACGGGGATTTGCCCGCGCGCATGCCAGCTGCCGTCGTCCTTTTCCGCCAGCAATACCGACGAGGCGCGCGGATCATTGCTGATCAGCAGCACGTCCTGCTTGCCGTCGCCATCGAAATCGAGCAGATACGCATCGCACTGCTGCCCTGCCCGCTTCAAGCAGGCGGGCAGGCGCCAGGCAGGGCTCACTTGCGTCCAGTCCTGGCGCAGGAAACTCTCCGGCAGCTTCGCCGTGGCCGGGCGCAGGGTCAGGTTGATCGACACGTCGCTCAGCGCGCCCGTCTCGTCGAGGCGGTTCTGGCGCTTGAGCATGGCCTCGGCGCGGGCCCGCACGATGGCCGCGTCCGGCCCCGTCGTGCGCTGCGTCAATTCCTGCAGGGCCGCCTGGCCGTAGCGGGCGCCCTCGAAGCGCAGGTACTCGAAGTCGAACTTGTCCACGCTGACTTTACCGCTGTCGAGGCGCGCCATCTGGCTGGCCACGGAAATGCGCGCCGGGTCCGCCAGCGGCGAGAACAGGGCGAACAGCACCAGCAGGGTGACGAAGGCGGTGGCCACGTTGACGTTGGCGATCAGGTGCAGCCAGTCACCATACTTGCTGGCCGCCCAGGCATAGCCGACGGCGTAGCAGGTGGCGACGAGCAGGCAGGCGGCAGCGATCAGGCGGTCGGCCGTCCAGCCATGCGACATCACGCGCAGGGTCAGCGCATAGATGGCGATGCCCACCACCCACGGCAGCAGCAGGCAGGCCAGGCGCGTGCCCAGGCGGATGCCGCGCGCCACGCCATGGCCCACTTCGCCATTCTGGAAGGCGGCATTGATCAGCACCACCAGCACGCCGGCCATGCCCAGCAGCACGGACGCCGCATGGCGCGTGGCCCACAGGCGCTCGAAGCCGATGAAGGGCAAGGTCAGCAGGAAACCGGAGACGAGCACGGCGGCGATCGGCATCAGCCACGACAGCAGCACCAGCAGCAAGGTGCGGATGCCGCGCACGATGGATGGGCGCACGTCCGTGATGTGGATGGCGAACGAAAAGGCGAAGCAGATGACGGGTATCACGAACCAGGCCTGGCCCAGCAGCTTTTTCAGGAAACTGAGCTTGATCAGCAGGAACAGCTGCCCGCCCAGCCACAGCACCAGCCACAGGCCCAGCACGAACAGCAGGGAGAACAGCAGCTGGATGCCCAGCTTCCAGGCGATTTCAAAATAGGTGGGATAGCGGGCGATGCGCCGGCCATCCTGGGCGCTGGCCAGCACCAGCGCGTGGGCGATATACAGGCCCACGACGCTAAAGCCGAACAGCTGGGCCGAGATCACGCGCAGCGGCGCGCCCGGCTTGTAATTGCCCCAGATCACGTGCTCGGCGCCGCGCGCCACATCGTGCCAGGCCAGCACGGCCAGCACGGCCGCCGCGCCCGCCATCCACAGGGCGATGCGCTTGATCGACATATGGCCCAGGCTGGACACCAGCAGGATGGGCAGCAGCAGGCTGATCAGCATCAGCGGGCCCAGCAGATACGCTTCCGTGGCGGGCCAGACCTTGTCTTGCGCCGTGCTGTACAGCCAGTACAGCAGCAAGCCTTGCAGCAGGCCCGTCACCAGGCGCGTCACCGCGATGCGCGGCGCCACCACCGGATCGAGTAGCGCCATGTTTTTTCCTGCGGCATCCTGCTGCATAATCATTCCCTTAATAGTCGTTCATTGCAGTCATTGTTGCACTGCGAGCACGGCCATTATTGCATTTCGTTATCGTCATCTCAATAACGATTCGCGCGCTTGCCCTTCCAGCCCGCCCTCGCTGCGGCGCACCGGCAGGCTTTGCGCGAGACCAAAGGCCAGCTCCGGCACGAGGAACAGCCACAGCAGGGGCTGGCCCGTCACCAGCAAGGCCCACGCCATCCAGGTGGAAAACAGGTAGCGTGCCACCGCGTCGTAACGGCCGAAGCGCGGCTGCGGATCGAGCATGCGCAGCACCGACCAGACCATCACCACGCTGCCCAGCAAGCTGCTGATGAGCAAATGAAACGGTCCGAAGACGGGCAGCGGCGCGCCGCCCAGGGCCAGATTGAGGGTGTTCAAGTGCTCGCGCATGAGCAGGAACGTCCACGGCGTGGTAAACGGGGCAATCATGACCACATCATAAATGGCGCTGGCGCGCACCACGCGGCGGAAGGCGGAAACGGACAACATGGCAACTCCTGTGTATGGAAAGCATCCATTCTCAAGGCTGGAGTACACTCCATGGTCAAGCATTTTATGAAAGAGAATCCCATGCAGATCGGCGAGATGGCACAGGCGACGGGCTTGAGCCGCGATACCCTGCGCTTCTATGAAAAGCGCGGCTTGCTGCGCGCGCGGCGCGGCGCGAATGGCTACCGCGACTATCCGCCCGAGGCGGCGGACTGGCTGCGCTACCTGCGCACGGCGCAGCAGCTGGGCTTTACCCTGGCCGAAATCGAGGCCGACATGCCGCTGCTGGCCGGCGCAGGCGATCCGGCCATGGCGGAACTGCTGCGCGCGGCGCTGGCGCGCAAGCTGGCCGACATCGATGCGCGCATCGCCGGGCTGAACCAGCTGCGCGGCGAACTGGCGCGGCGCATGGAAGCGCAGGCGCAGGCCTGTCCCTTGCGGGGAGACGCCGATGCCGCTCGCTAAACTGCTGCCGTGGCTATGCCTGCTGGCCGCAGGTGGCGCGCAGGCGGCCGAGCTGAGCTGCGGCGATTTCCTGTCCAGGCAGGGCCGGAAGCCCGCTTACATCGTCTACCAGGGTTGCCAGCAAAATATGGCGCGCCAGGACCAGCCGTTCGAAGCGCGCTACGAAGTCGATGGCCGGCATGCGCAGCAGGCGGAAGCGTATCTGCGGCGCGCGTATGGCTTGCCCAGGCTCCAGCGCTATTGTTGCATGTGGGACAGCACGCGCCATTCCTGGCGCGACCGGCGCACGGGCTACAGTTACGTCATGTTCATGGCCACGGAAGAAACGCCGGTGCGCACGCGCGCCGCCTGGCCGCGGATCGAGCGCTTTGTCGTGCAGGTCGACGGCTACGCGCAAGACCCCTGAACAATAAAAAACCGCCTGGGCATGGCCGCAGGCGGTTGATGTGGAGCAGAAGCGGATTTACTTGGCGGCCTTGCGGCGGCGCAGGAAACCCATCAGGCCCAGGCCGGCCAGCAGCATGGCGTAGGTTTCCGGTTCCGGCACGGCGGCCATCACGGACACGTTGTCGATCACGGCGCCCGAGTAATTGTCGAACGGCGTGCCCGCCTTGGCGGCGCTGGCGAACGACAGGGTCGCCAGGCCGGTGGCGCCGGCCGTGAAACCAAAAGTATTGGCGTACAGGGTGTTCGAGACGGCGTCCGTCGAATAGAAGTTCCGCACCACGCCGCCAAGATTGACGGTCACGCCCTGGCCTGCGGGCCCGCCGGAATTGCGCACCATGTCAAAAGTCAGCTGATAGGTTTGGCCGGCAACGACATTGAAATTTTGCGACAGGAAACCCGGACCAGGCGTGCCCAGCATGTCGATGCTGTAGCCATCGATGGCGTTGTAGGCATTGCGGATCAAGTCGACGGAACTGGCACCAACGGTCCAGCCCGTAATGGCCGAGGAACCGCTGTTGACGACATGGAAGCCGCTGGAAAAGGTGTAGCCAGGAGCGACCGATTCAAAATTGCCATTCGTGATCAGGTTGACGGGGCTGGCGCTGGCGGTGCCTGCGGCGAACAGGGCGACAACTGCTGCGATGGTGGCGATTTTCATGGTCTGATTTCCTTACTTAATTAACATTAAAGTTACCTTAAGTGAAATCATATCTCAGCCATGATGAAAATCAAAGAACTTTGCAAAAATATATTTAATGTGAACAATTTGCAACACCTATTACCCCATGAAAAGCAATTCAATCGAGTTCGTGCCGCGCCACCAGGATGCCGTCCGCATCGGCGTAGATCCAGTCGCCCGGGTGTACGGTCACGCCGCTGATCTGCACGCGCACGTCGCGCTGGCCCGCCCCCGTCTTGTTGCTCTTGCGCGGATGCGTGGCCAGGGCGCGCACGCCGATCTGGCAGACATTGATTTCCTCGCTGTCGCGGATGCAGCCATCGACGACGATGCCGGCCCAGCCATTGCTTTCGGCCAGCACGCCCAGCTGGCCGCCCACCAGCGCGCGGCGCAGGCTGCCGCCGCCATCGATCACCAGCACATGACCCCGGCCCGGCGTTTCCAGGGTGCTGCGCACGAGCGCGTTGTCCTCGAACACGTGCAAGGTAGTGGCGGGGCCGCTGAAGCGCACGCGCTGGCCGAAGGCGCGGTACACGGGCGGCAGCACGGCCAGGGTGCCATCGTCCAGCATGGCCGCATAGTCGTCGCACAGGTCGGTGGTGGCAAAGGTCATGGGGACTCCTTTCGTTGCAGATGGCAACGATTCTATGCCTTTTGCAGCGCGGCGGCACGTGTTTTGCCGCCCACGCCCACGGCCGTGGCAATCGCCAGCGCCTGGAACACGCCGATGAAGACGAACAACAGGGCCGGATGGTCGCCATCCATCAGCGCGCCAAAGAACAGGGGGCCCACGGCCAGGCCGCTGTCGAGGCCCGAATACACGACGCCGTACACGCGCCCGGTGGCATTCTTCGGCGCGGCCGCGCGTATCATCAGGTCGCGCGACGGGCCCGCCACGCCCGACGTCAAGCCGATGGCGCCCATCAGTACCACGGCACCCCAGGCCGGCACGACGGCCATGGCCAGCAGCACGGCCAGCAGCGCGGCGGCGGAAAAGGCGATCGCCACGTTGCGGTCCGGCTGCTTGCTGCGCGCACCCACCACGCCGCCGGCCAGCATGCCCACGGCCGAGGCCAGCATATAGGCCGTGTAGGCGCTGGTGGCCAGCGCCAGGCTCATGCCGTACAGCTTGACGAGGGCCACGCTGGCAAAGCTCTGGATGCCTCCCAGGGCGATGGCGGTAATGAAGAAGAAGGCAAAGCACATCCACACGGCCGGCAGGCGCAGGAAGTCCAGCGTGCCTTCGCCGCCGGCGACCTGGCCTGGCGCGGCCTTCTTCAATGGCTCGGGACGGATGGCGTGGCGGTTCAGGAACAGGATCAGCAGCACGCCGAACGGCAGCACGGCCGCGCATTGCAGCGCCACCCGCCAGTCATAATGCGTGGCGACATACGTCATGAACACGGGCGCCAGGGCCCAGCCGATGTTGCCGCTGATGCCATGCACGGAAAAGCCGTAGGCCACGCGGGCCGCGGAGACGCGCTGGTTGAGGATGGTATAGTCGGCCGGATGGAACACGCTGTTGCCCATGCCGGCCAGCATGGCGCCCAACATCAGCGCCGCATAGCTGTGCGCGGTGGACAGCGCCAGCGCGGACACGCCCAGCAGGAAAATGCCGGAAAACAGCACGGCGCGGGCGCCGAAGCGGTCGACGACAAAGCCGGCCAGCGCCTGCCCCACGCCCGAGATGATGAAGAACACCGTCATCAGCAGGCCCAGTTCCGCATACGACAGGCCGAAGGCGGGCTTCAGCCAGACGAACAGGGCCGCGAGGATCAGGTGATAAAAGTGCGACACGCCATGCGCCAGCCCCACCAGGGCGATGACGCGCGCGTCGCTGCGCAAGGTGGGGAGTTCGGATGCCGAGTTAGTTGTTATCATGTCATACCCTGTCTTATACTGGTGAAGCTCAAGTGTATGCAAAATATCATCGTCCGTTTTCCGACAGAACGACATAATTTATCGAATTAAGGCCAAGCTGATGGGTGTACCTATCCTCCACCATACCCGTATGTGTCCGCCACGGGAAGCGCCCAGCGCGACCATCCCCGTGACCATGATCGCGCGCGACCTGCAACCCGATGAATTCCTGTTACCGCACAGCCATCCCTGGGGCCAGGTCACGATGGCGCTCGAAGGCGTGCTGCGCATCACCGCCAACAACAGCAGCTGGGTGCTGCCACCCATGCGCGCCATCTGGATCGCGCCCAACGTGGAGCATGCCGTCACGATACTGGAAAAAACCCGCCTGCGCCCCCTGTGCATCCATGCCGCGCGCGCGCCGTTCGCGGGCCATGACTGCAAGGTGCTGGAAGTGTCGAATTTGCTGCGCCAGCTGATCATGGCGCTGGAACAGCTGGACCCGGGCCAGGAACCGGTGCGCGAGGCGCTGCTGGCCGAACTGATCCTCGATGAATTGAAACGCTCGGCCACGCGTCCCATCCGCGTGCCCTTGCCCAGCGACAAGCGCCTGAAAACCCTGTGCGACGGCCTGATCGAGAAACCGGGCTCGCACCAGACCCTGGAACACTGGGCGCAGCAGGTCGGCGCCTCGGAGCGTACCCTGGCGCGGCTGTTCGAACGGGAATTGGGCATGAGTTTTGGCCAGTGGCGCCAGCAAGTGCGTCTGGCCCACGCGGCGCCCCTGATCGCGCGCGGCGTGCCGCTGTCGCAGGTGGCCGAGGAGCTGGGCTACGCCAGCCAGTCGGCCTTTTCCGCCATGTTCAAGAAGACCTTTGGCAGCTCGCCGTCGGCCTTCTTTGCCCAGGGCGACAGAATCTAGCCAACTGGCAGCGCTCCGATACAGCGCTAAGGGCAAGGCGCAGCGCCGCAGGCAGTACGCTGGTACGGCAAGGCGGTGCAACGCCGCCATGGGCGCTTTAGCGGTGCGCTCTCAAGCCATGAAGTCGAACAGGGAATTCTTGCCGGTATAGCCAGGCAAGGCCGAATTCGTGCCCATCTGTTCCTGCGCCGAATACGCTTTTACCAGCGCCTGCGCCTGCGCCGTCAGGGCCTTGGCCAGCACGGCTTTCTTGTTGGTGAGCGTCGTGATGTCCTTGCCGACCGTCTGCACTTCCTTGCGGATGATGCTCGTCTCGCCCGTCAGCTCGCCGATCTTGCTGGCGAACTGGTCCGCCACGCCCTTGCCGTTATTGGTGAACATCTTGCTGACGGCATCCGGATCGGCCGCGATGGCCGCCTTGAGTTTTTTGTCGTCGAGCACCAGCTCGCCGCTCTTGCCCAGGGTCACGCCGGCGCTGCTCAAGACCGAGGAAGGCACGCCCGTGCTGGCCGTGCGCAGCACTTGCTCCATCTGCGAACGCACCTGGCCCAGGGCCGTGTCGGACTTCAAATCGCCCTGCTGCAAGCTCTGCAGCTTGCTGTTGAGCTCATTGTAGGCCGTGACGAAGCTGGCAACGTTGGTCGCGATCTGGCTGCTGTCCTTGGCGATGACGAGGTCCGTCGTGCCCTTTTTCTTCAATTCGATGGTGGCGCCCTCGACGGCCGTCGTCAGGGTATTCGTGGCGCTCTTGATGTCCTTGCCGTCGACGGTCAGCAGCGCATCCTGCGCGGCGGCCGTTTGCTGCATGCCCTTGCCAGCGCCGGGCGCATAGCTGAGCAGATTGCTGACGGCCGCGTCGCCCGATACGCTGATGCGCATGCTGCTGTCGGCGCCGCTCTTGCCGTTCAGGGCCAGCGAATAGCCATCGGCGCCCTTCACCACGCTGGCGTCGATGCCCTGCTGCTTGAGCGCGGCGGCGATGCCGTCGAGGCTATTGTTGCTGCTGTCGATGGTCAGCGAAATGATCTTGCCGCTGCCAGGCGTAAATTGCTTGCCGTCGGCCGTGCCCATTTCGATCTTGACCAGCGCGGGAGCGCCCGTGCCGATGGCCGCGCTCGAGGATTTCTGCGCGCCGCTGAGCAGTGTCTGTCCCTGCGCCAGTTGCTTGACGTTCAGCTCATGGCTGCCGCTGACGGCCTTGTCGGTGGTGGTGGCGCTCAGCACATCCTTGCTGCTGGACGTGGCCGAGGTGGCCAGTCCGCTGCCGGCCATGTTCTTGGCCACGGTCTGGAATTTCGCCAGCGCCGATTGCAGCTGGCCCAGGCCGGAGAACTTGGCCTGGTCGCGCGCCAGGCTGGCGTTGAGCTTGACGACGCCCGTGTTTTGCGACTGCATCTGGCGCTCCACCTTCGCATACACGTCGGCCGAGATATTGCCCTGCGTCGTCTGCTGCGTGTTGTTGGTGTAGGCCCTGCTGTTGATGGTCGAATTAAACATGGTAGGCGTTCCCGTCGGGTGTATGGTCAAGGCGCACGGTTCAGGTCCTGACCGTGCTGCGCTGGAAACGGACGACAGGCGCGCGTGGCGCGGCGGCGTCCCTCTTCTGGTTGATAATTATGCAGTATTACCGGAATATCAAAACAGCGAACAGAACAAGTTTTTCCTGACTGCAAACCCATATGCACCATTTTAGCGCAATCACTTGCCGCTTAGCTTCTGGCGTGCCTCAGCGCATGAATTTCGAGATGGCACTGCTGACGGCCATGTCCAGTTGCAGGAAAGTGAGTCCCACCTTGAAACCTGCGCTGCTGAAAATGCAGTGCGAAACGGACACGCGCGCCTCGATGATGTGCGCCGAGCCATCGTAAAACAACTCGAACAGCACCTTGCCCTTCTTGCCTGTCGGCACCGGCTCCGCGATGACGGCCGACATGCCGCCCGGTCCCACATCGAGGGTGCGCGCCGCCACGGGACCCGCGCCCTCCATTACCAACATTGCCTTGGCACGCAATATCTTGCGTGCGCCCTGCCTTTGCTCAACTGACACTGTATTCCGCTTCTCTATCCATGCATTGTCGACGCGGATTCACGCTGGAATCCATCGGACAAATATTATAGTTCTAAACGGAAATTCTGTTTGACTTGTCTCAAGCTTGGCATTTAAACCATATCAGGCCAAACCGTTAAACACCTAACATAACCGTAGCGAGCGGAAGTGAGTTGTAGCCGAGAAGCGCAGCTGTGCGAATGCACAGTGAGCACCGCAGGCTGCAAATCGCGACGCGCAGTAGGTTAGGTTCGGTGTTTTTACTCCAGGTCGCGCAACTTGTTGAACGCCTCGTCGATGCGCTCGACGCCGATCACCTTGATGCCTTCGATGACTTGCTTGGGCAGGTTGGACTTGGGCACCACGGCCAGGGTAAAGCCCAGCTTGGCAGCTTCGCGCAAGCGCTCCTGGCCCCGTGGCGCGGGGCGGATCTCGCCCGCCAGCCCCACTTCGCCGAACACCACCAAGCCCCGCGGCAAGGGCTTGTTGCGCATCGACGAGTTAATCGCCAGCAACACGGCCAGGTCGGCCGCCGGTTCCGTGATCTTCACGCCGCCCACGGCATTGATGAACACGTCCTGGTCGAAGGCGGCGATGCCCGCGTGGCGGTGCGCCACGGCCAGCAGCATGGCCAGGCGGTTCTGCTCCAGGCCGACGGACAGCCGGCGCGCATTCGGCAAGTGACTGGTGTCGACCAGGGCCTGGATTTCCACCAGCAAGGGACGCGTGCCTTCCTGCGTCACCATCACGCAGGAACCGGGCACCTGGTTGTCGTGCTGCGACAGGAACAGGGCGGACGGGTTCGACACCCCTTTCAGCCCCTTTTCCGTCATGGCGAACACGCCCAGTTCATTGACGGCGCCGAAACGGTTCTTGATGGCGCGCACGAGGCGGAAGCTGGAATGGGCGTCGCCCTCGAAATACAGCACCGTGTCGACGATATGTTCGAGCACGCGGGGGCCGGCCAAGGCGCCCTCTTTCGTCACGTGGCCCACCAGAATGATGGTCACGCCCGTCTGCTTGGCCGCGCGCGTCAGCTGCGCCGCGCACTCGCGCACCTGCGCCACGGACCCCGGCGCCGAGCTGAGCGCGTCCGAATACACGGTCTGGATCGAGTCGATCACCACCACTTCCGGTTTTAAATCGGCCAGGGTGGCGAGAATCTTCTCGAGTTGGATCTCCGCCTGCAGTTTGAGTTCCTTGGCGTCGATGACGAGGCGCTTGGCGCGCAGGGCGATCTGCGCGCCCGATTCCTCGCCGCTGACGTACAGCACGCGCTTGTGGTGCGACATATTGGCCAGCGCCTGCAGCAGCAGGGTCGACTTGCCGATGCCGGGGTCGCCGCCGATCAGCACCACGCCGCCGGCCACCATGCCGCCGCCCAGCACGCGGTCGAATTCCTCGATGCCCGTGCCGAAGCGGGGCACGTCGATGGCGTCGATATCGTCGAGCGACAGCACGGGCGCCGTCTGCGCCAGCGACATGTGCTGCGGGTTCGAATAGCGGTTGTTGCCGCCCGTCTCGGGCAGGGTTTCCACCATGGTGTTCCACTGGTTGCACGAGGTGCACTGCCCCATCCATTTGTTGCTGATGGCGCCGCAATCGCTGCAGGTGTAGATGGTCTTGACTTTTGCCATGGTGTACTTTGCCCGGGTAAGGTAAAAATGCTGTTTATATATACAGTGGATTCACAGTATATACAAATGGCGGGCCGTCGTCACTGTGTTGCTTCGACCACGGGCACGCGCGGCGCCAGTGCGCACATCAGCTCGTAGCCGATGGTGCCGGCGGCCAAGGCCACCTCGTCGATCGGCATGCCCTGGCCCCACAAGGTCACGCTGCTGCCGACCCGCGCGCCGGGCACCTGCGTCAAATCGACCATCAGCATGTCCATCGAGACGCGACCGATGAGGCCCGTGCGCACGCCATCGACCAGCACGGGCGTGCCTTCGGGCGCATGGCGCGGGTAGCCGTCCGCATAGCCGCACGCCACCACGCCCACCTTGATATTGCCGGCCGCTTCGTAACGGCTGCCATAGCCCACCACCTCACCGGCGGCGATATGCTGGATGCCGATGATGCTGCTGCGCAAGGTCATGCTGGGCAGCAAGCCGAACGCTTGCGCGGACGTGCCGCCCGGTGCGCCGCTGGGCGTGCCGCCGTACAGCATGACGCCGGGACGCACCCAGTCGCTGTCGAGCTGGTGCATCAGCACACCGGCCGAATTGCACAGGCTGCGCGGCAATGATGTGCCGATGCTGGCCGCCCCGGCTTCGAAGCGCAGCATCTGCTGGGCCAAAGGCAAACGCGTGGCCCCCGCCTCGTCCGCGTTAGCGAAATGCGTCATCAGGGTGATCGTGCCGATATGCGGCATGGCGCGCAGGCGCGCGTAGGCAGCCGCCACGGCTTGCGGCGTGAAACCCAGGCGATTCATGCCCGTGTTCATTTTCAGGTGTACGTCGATGGCGCGCGGCAAGTGCGCCGCCTCCAGCAGGGCGATCTGCTCCTCGCAATGCACGCTGCCGTTCAAGCCATAGTGCGCCATGACAGGCAAATCGCTGGCGTCAAAAAAACCTTCCAGCAGCAAGATGGGCTTGGTCCAGCCCAGTTCGCGCAAGCGCACGGCGTAGTCGACCTCGACCAACGCCAGGCCATCGGCCTCGGCAAAGCCCCGCACGGCCCGTTCCAGGCCGTGGCCGTAGGCGTTTGCCTTGACGACGGCCCACACCCTGGCGCCGCGGGCGCCGGCACGGGCGCGCGCCAGATTGTGTTGCATGGCATCAAGATGGATGGTGGCGAGGAGAGGCCTGGGCATAAGCGTGACACACGGCAAGTGGGAAAGCCGTATTTTACCGGATGCACGGTATGCGGACACGGCAGACGCCCACGATCGTGTACAGAGGACATCATTTACAAAATGCTCACATGTGATGTATTTTTCTACGGCAGAATAATTAAGCTTCGCTTAGGCAAGAGGATGCAAAGCAGCCCCGTCCAAACTTGGGGTTTGCCGTTTTTTCGTGGTATAAAGCAAGCCAGATATGATTTCAGGCAATCCAGAATGAATCGTGGTTTTTATACCATCATGGCGGCGCAGTTCTTTTCCTCGCTGGCAGATAACGCCCTCTTTTTTGTCGCCGTCGATTTATTGGTGTCCATGAAATCCCCGGCGTGGATCACGCCGCTGCTCAAATTATCGTTCGTGCTGTTTTACGTGCTGTTGGCCGCTTTTGTCGGCGCCTTCGCGGATGCACTGCCAAAAGGCAAGGTCATGTTCATCGCCAACATGGTCAAGATCTTCGGCTGCGCCCTCGTCTTCTTCCATGTGCACCCTTTGCTGGCCTACGCCGTCGTCGGTTTCGGCGCGGCCGTGTACTCGCCTGCCAAGTACGGCATCCTGACGGAACTGCTGCCGCCGGAAAAGCTGGTGGCGGCGAATGGCTGGATCGAAGGCTTGACCGTCACCTCCATCATCCTCGGCACCGTCATGGGCGGCGCGCTCGTCAGCGGTCACGTGTCCGACCTGCTGCTCTCGATCGACATCCCCCTGATCGACACGGGCATCACCAGCAAGACGGAAGCGGCCCTGTGCGTGGTGGTCGGCATCTATGCGCTGGCAACCCTGGCCAACCTGAAGATTCCCGACACGGGCTGCGTGTATCCGCACCAGGAACGCAATCCTATCAAACTGATCACCGATTTTGCCAATTGCTATTCCATCCTGTGGAAAGACAAGCTGGGCCAGATCACCCTGGCCGTGACGACGTTGTTCTGGGGCGCTGGCGCCACCTTGCAACTGATCGTGCTGGAATGGGCCAAGCAATCGTTGAACATGCCGTTCGACAAGGCAACGAGCCTGGTCGGCGTGGTCGCCATCGGCGTGGCCGCCGGCGCCGTGCTGTCGGCGCGCTTCATTCCGCTGCGCAAATCGCTGACCGTCATTCCGCTGGGCATCGCCATGGGCATGATCGTCATGATGATGACGCAGGTGCACTCCGTGTGGATCGCCTACCCGCTGCTGATCCTGATCGGCGCCCTGTCCGGCTTCTTCGTCGTGCCCATGAACGCCCTGCTGCAACACCGCGGCCACGTCCTGATGAGCGCAGGCCATTCCATCGCCGTGCAGAACTTCAATGAAAACCTGTCGATTCTGACCATGCTGGCCGTGTATTCCATCATGATCCGCCTGCACCTGCCGCTCAATATCATCATCACCCTGTTCGGCCTGTTCGTCGCCGGCACCATGTACATGATCATGCGCAGGCACAAGCTGAACCAGCTGGAACACGACAATCTTTCCTTGATCGGTGAGCAAAAACATTAAACCCAGCAAGGGCCGGGGTCAGCCCCTGAGGGTCTGACCCCGGATTTTTTGGGGTTAAGAGTTTTAAATCGGCAAAGCTCCAGCCAGCCGCCGCGCGGCAGCCTGCTCCGTCCAGTCAGGCGGCACGACAAACCCGCGCGTGCGCTCCACTTCCCAGCCTTCGATATTGTCCACCGATGCGACGAGCACCGGTTGCGCCAGATCAAACAACTGCGCGCGCAAGGCATCGGCATCCAGCACCTCCGTCTCGCGGCCCTTGAATGGCGCCAGCCATTGCAAGCGCGGCAGCACGACATAGCGCTGGTCCGGCAATTGCGCCGGCGTGCACCAGAAACCGTGACCATGTTCCTGTGAAATACCGTCCATGCCGGGCATGGCGCCTGCCGCATAGAACAGCCAGCCCTTGACCAGCGCCTGCGCCGCGCGCACGGGCTGCGCCAGCAAGTCTTGCGCGGCCGGATGGCGGGACAAGGCCAGCTGCTTGTCGAGGATCTTGCGCATCTTCAAACCGAGCGTATCGGCCAGGTTGGGGCCGATCAAGTGGTGGAAGGCGCCGGGATCGGGCGCGCCTTCTAGCAGGTAGAACTTGGTAGCGAATTCCCAGTGCAGCAAGTCGTTACCGCCATGCAGCAGGAAATCGAACTCGCCCACCGTGTCGTTGCGGTTCACCTGCACTTGCAAGCCATGCGCTGCCAGCAGCCCCTGTTGCTCAAAATAAAAGGCCAGCAGCTTTTCAGCATACAGGCCCAGGCGGGAATAAAATTTCGGCCCCAGCGCCGCATCGAGCGGCGACGGGTCGTCCTGCAACGCCCCCAGCCACGCCGCCACGGCTGGCGTGACGGGAGGCAAGCTGGCGATGCGCCCGCCCCAGTGGCCGCTGGCGGGGTCCAGCAAGTCGGGCGAGTCGAGCAGCCAGGCCAGCGCCCGCACGCGGGGGTGCGTCAGATGCCCCCAGCGACGCTCGAAACGGGCCTGAAAGGTGCCGATGGCTGACTCAATCACCGTGCGTGCTTTTCGCCAGGCACAGGTCAGCCCAGGCGCGCGCCTTGGCCTTGCCCGTTTCGTCCTGCAGCAGTTGCTCTGGGTGAAAGGTGGCCACGACCGAGGCATTGCCCAGCTGGCGCACGGTGCCGCGCACGGGTTTCTCGCCGGGATTGATGCCGGCGGCGGCCATCGAACCCAGGGTGACGATGGTGCGCGGCTGCAGCAGGGCCAGTTCGCGGTCAAAGTACGGGCGGCAAGCGGCCGATTCCGCTTCGGTGGGCAAGCGTTCTTGGCCCGCCTCGTCGAACGGACGGCATTTCAGCAAGTGCGTGACATACACATCGCTGCCCGCATCGACCTCGATGGCTTTCAGCATATTGTCGAGCAACTTGCCCTGCTCGCCCGGCAAGGCGCGTCCTTCCCGTTCTTCCAGGCGCGACGGGCTGCTGGCCAGTATCAGCCAATCGCCCTGACGGTCGCCCCGACCCATGACGACGCCCTTGCGCGTCTTGCACAAGTCGCAGCGCGCGCATTTGGCCACGGCGGCCGTCAAGCCTTCCCAGTCGAGGGCGGCGATATCCGTATCGCTCAGCTGTCTGGCCGGCGGCGGTGGCGGCGCATCGTCGAACCAGGCCGTGTCGTCCGACGCGGCGGCGGGAACGGGCGTTGCGGCCACGGCGACGGGCGCCTCGGCCTGCACCTCGGCGGCTGCTTCAACGACCACTGCGGCGACCAGCTCAGCGGCCACCTCGATCACGGCTTCAGCGGTTTCGGCCACGGGCGCCGCCACGGCGACGTCCACTTCCACGGGAGCGACAACGACATCAACCGCCTCCGGCACGGCGCCCTGGCGCAAGCGCCACAGGGGCCCGACGCCCATTTCATCGAGGAAAACGGCGCTGCGGCTCATAAGGTATAACGCATCACGATGGCGTCCTCACGTTGCGAGTTGGCGGCCGGATAGTATCCCTTGCGCCGGCCGATCTGTTCAAATCCATAGCGCTGGTAAATATCGAGTGCGCGCACGTTCGACGGGCGCACTTCCAGCAGCATCGATTCCATGCCCAGCTGGCGCGCGCAGGCGCAGGACTGGTTCAGCAGGAAGCGGCCCAGCCCCTGGCCCTGGATGGCGCCCTCGACGGCCACGTTCAGCAAATGCGCCTCGTCGACGACCAGCATCAGCAAAAAGTAGCCAAGCAAGGTGCCATCGACGTCGCGCAGCACCCAGGCCGGGTAGCCGCTCTGGAGCGAATCGACGAAGTTGCCATGCGTCCAGGGATGCGGATACACGCGCTGTTCCAGCGCCAGCACTTCCGCCAGGTCCGCTTCCTGCATCGGTTGATAGTCGAGGCGCAGCAAGTCCCAGCCGGCAGCGCGGTCCTGGCCCGCCACACTCATTGCGCCGACTCCGCGGCGGCCTTGGCGGCCTGCATGTCGAGGCGTTCCGCGCTCGTGTAGGCGATCTTGTTGCGCAAATACAAAGGCTGCGCCTCGGCCGCCGTCACGAACTGACCGGCCGCAAAGGCGAGGCGCGCCAGCTGCGCCACTTGCACGGCGTGCGGCATGATGGCGGCGTCGGCAGTGACGGCGCACGGCAGCGCGGCCAGCGCATCGGCATAGGCGGCAAAGCCGTTGCCGCAACCGTTGACGTCGCCTTGCGGCGCCACGCCGGCCGGCGCGCTCAGGGCCGGTGGCGAAACAATCTGCAAGCCATCCTGGTAATCATATTGCGCCCAGTACACTTCGCCCATGCGCGCGTCGAGCACGGTCACGATGCGTTGCGCACCATGCTGCTGGTGGCACGCGAGCGCCATGGCGTCGAGCGTGACGACGGGCACGACGGGAAGATTCGCGCCGTAGGCCAGGCCCTGGGCGATGCCGCAGGCCGTGCGCACGCCCGTAAACGAGCCGGGACCGGAGCCGTAGGCGATGGCGTCCACGTCGGCCAGGCTGACGCCCGCTTCGGCCAGCAATTCCTGCACCATGGGCAAGATCGATTGGGAATGGGTGCGCACGCCGGACGAGGCGCGGGACAGGACGGCATCGCCGCGCAACAAGGCGCAGGAGGCCAGTTCGGACGACGTTTCAATAGCAAGCAGGGTGGGAAGTAAGGTAGACATAGCGTATTTTACCTTGCCGCGCCATGGCATGGCACTCCCCGCTGCGGCATGCCGTGGCAAGCCGGGCAGCCCTCACGCCGATGCCGCTTGCACAGCGGCCCCGCGAGGACGGCTATAATGAAAGACGCGGCTCATTACTTGACCGGCATCAAGTCTGCCGCGCCAAGCAATCGCCTAGCAATCGCTGAGCAACATCGTCTTTCCACTCTTGCCCTGGTCCGTTCCGTGAATCCACTTCTTGCTAAACTGCAACCATATCCCTTTGAAAAGCTGCGCCAGCTGTTTGCCGGCGTGACGGTCAATCCCGAGTATGCGCCCATCAGCCTGGGCATGGGCGAACCCAAGCACCCGACGCCGGCTTTCATCGAGCAGGCATTGGTCGACAATATCCACGGCCTGGCCAGCTATCCGACCACCATCGGCTCGGAAGCCTTGCGTACCGCCATCGCCGGCTGGCTGGAGCGCCGCTACGGCATCCCCAAGCTCAATCCTGCCACGCAAATCCTGCCCGTGAACGGTTCGCGCGAAGCGCTGTTTGCGCTGGCGCAAACAGTGATCGATCCGGCGGCCGGTTCGCTCGTGATCAGCCCGAATCCGTTTTACCAGATCTATGAAGGCGCGGCCTACCTGGCCGGCGCCGAACCGTATTTCGTCAATTCCGACCCGGCGCGCAATTTCGGCTGCGACTACGACAGCGTGCCCGCGTCCGTGTGGGAAAAAGTGAAACTGCTGTTTTTGTGCTCGCCTGGCAACCCGACGGGCGCCGTGCTGACCCTGACGGACTGGGAACACCTGTTCGCCCTGTCCGAGCGCTACGATTTCGTCATCGCCGCCGACGAGTGCTATTCCGAGATCTACCATGGCGACACGCCCCCGCTGGGCGCGCTGCAGGCGGCGCACATGCTGGGCCTGTCCACTGTCGAGCGCCCGTATGCGCGCCTGGTGGTGTTTTCCAGCCTGTCGAAGCGTTCGAACGTGCCGGGCATGCGCTCGGGCTTTGTTGCCGGCGACGCGGAAGTGCTGAAAAAATTCCTGCTCTACCGAACCTACCACGGCGGCGCCATGAGCCCCGCCGTGCAGGCGGCCTCCGTCGCGGCCTGGAACGACGAAACCCATGTCGAGGAAAATCGCGCCAAGTACCGCGCCAAGTTCGACGCCATCACGCCGCTGCTGCAATCGGTGATGGACGTGCAATTGCCGGACGCCGGCTTCTACCTGTGGGCCGACGTCAGCCGCACGGGCCTGTCCGACACGCAATTCGCGCAACGCCTGTACGCCGAATATAATGTCACGGTATTGCCTGGCAGCTACCTGGCGCGCGACGCGCACGGCATCAATCCGGGACGCAACCGCATCCGCATGGCCCTGGTGGCCGAAACGGCCGAAGGGCTGGAAGCGGCTTTACGCATAGTAAAATTCTGCCAGCAGCTTTCCGCATCCGCATCAACCCCTACATAAACAAGACATCATCATGAGCCAACAACTGCAAACCATCATCGACCAGGCCTGGGAAAACCGCGCCGAGATCAATCCAGGCAACGGCACGGCCGAACTGCGCGACGCCGTGTCCCACGTCATCAATGGCCTGGACAACGGCAGCATCCGCGTGGCGGAAAAAACCTCGGGCGACTGGGTCGTCAACCAGTGGGTCAAGAAAGCCGTGCTGCTGTCGTTCCGCCTGGAAGACAACGTCGTCCTGCCATCCGATGGCACGATGCAGTTCTACGACAAGGTGCCGACCAAGTTCGCCAACTACACGAAGGAAGACTTCGCCAAGGGCGGTTTCCGCGTGGTGCCGCCAGCCGTCGCCCGCCGCGGCAGCTTCATCGCCAAGAACGTCGTGCTGATGCCGTCCTACGTCAACATCGGCGCCTACGTCGATGAAGGCGCCATGGTCGACACCTGGGCCACCGTCGGTTCCTGCGCCCAGATCGGCAAGAACGTCCACCTGTCCGGCGGCGTCGGCATCGGCGGCGTGCTGGAACCGATGCAAGCGAACCCGACCATCATCGAAGACAACTGCTTCATCGGCGCCCGCTCGGAAATCGTCGAAGGCGTGATCGTCGAAGAAAACTCCGTCATCTCGATGGGCGTGTACATCGGCCAGTCGACCAAGATCTACGACCGCGCCACGGGCGAAGTCACCTACGGCCGCGTGCCAGCCGGCTCCGTCGTGGTCTCGGGCAACCTGCCTTCGGAAGACGGCAAGTACTCGCTGTACTGCGCCGTGATCGTCAAGCGCGTGGATGCAAAAACGCGCGCCAAGACCGGCATCAACGAGCTGCTGCGCGGCATTTGATGACTGCGCCGCAAGGCGCGCGCACTACCCTGAATGTCCCGCCCCGGCGGGACATTTTCATTTCCGACGGGCAACTTCAATCGTCCTGCAGCCATCACCCATCCTGTCCTATACTGGATGGCATGAATACTCCTCCCGTCTTGATCGTCGGTGCCGGTCCAACCGGCCTCATGCTTGCCTTGCGCCTGGCGCGCCATGGCGTCGATTGCCGCATCATCGACAAGAATAGCGGTCCGGGCCAGGCGTCGCGGGCCATGGCCGTGCATGCGCGCACCCTGGAGTTTTACCAGCAGCTGGGCTTTGCCGACGAGCTGGTGCAGCTGGGCATCAAGATCAACGCCATGCACATCCATGAGGGCGGCGAGGAGCTGGTGAAACTGGCGCTGGGCGAGATCGGCGAAGGCTTGAGCCCCTACCCTTTCGTGCTGAGCCTGCCCCAGGACGAGCATGAGCGCTTTCTCATCAGCAAGCTGGCGGCGGCCGGCGCGCATGTGGAATGGAACGTGGCGCTGGACCTGTGGACGCAGGACGATAGCGAAGTGCAAGCCATTCTGCTGAAAGATGGCGAACGTCAATATTGCACGTTTGACTACATCTGCGGCTGCGACGGCGCGCGCAGCAAGGTGCGCGAGATCGCCGGTTTCGCGTTTTCCGGCGGCACCTACGACCATTTGTATTACGTGGCGGACGCGCAAGTGGCCGGCAACAACACGGATTTGCACGCCCACCTGGGCGCGAACACATTTGCGCTGATGCTGCCCGTGCGCACCAGCGGCATGCAGCGCCTGATCGGCATCCT
Organism: Janthinobacterium rivuli; assembly: GCF_009208735.1. Taxonomy (GTDB): domain Bacteria; phylum Pseudomonadota; class Gammaproteobacteria; order Burkholderiales; family Burkholderiaceae_D; genus Janthinobacterium. The sequence continues at coordinate 33,499 of NZ_WFLJ01000001.1, forward strand.
GCCCGATGTGCCCGATGGCGCGCCGGCGCCCGTCTTCGACGACGTGCGGGAACAGGTGCAAGCCTTGCTGGGCATCGAGGTCGAGCACGTGAACTGGTTTTCCTCGTATAAAGTCCATCACCGGGTGGCGGCGCAGTTTCGCGAACGGCGCTGCTTCATCCTCGGCGACGCGGCCCATTTGCACAGCCCCGTGGGCGGCCAGGGCATGAACACGGGCCTGGGCGACGCCGTCAACCTGGCCTGGAAACTGGCGCAAAAGCTGCGGGGACAAAGCAACGACGCCCTGCTCGACACCTATGAAAGCGAGCGCATCGTGTTTGCCCGCAAGCTCGTCGCCACCACCGACCGCGCCTTCCAGGCCATCGTCGCGCAAGGGATCGCCGGGCAATTCCTGCGCCGCTGGCTGGTGCCGCACGCCCTGCCCTTCCTGTCCGGCTTCGCGCGGGCGCGCCGGCTGCTGTTCCAGACCGTGTCGCAAATCCAGATCAGTTATGAAGACAGCGCCCTGTCCGCGGGCCATGCGGAATACCTGCGCGGCGGCGACCGCCTGCCGTGGTTTTCCGACGGCACGCAAAACAACTTTATCGCCCTGCGCAGCATGGATTGGCAATTGCACATCTATGGCGAGCCGGCGCCCGAACTGCTGGACGAAGCGCGCGTGCTGAAACTGCCCGTGCATTGCTATACCTATAACGTGGCCGCCAAGCTGGCCGGCCTTGGCCGCGACGCAGCCTACCTGGTGCGCCCGGACGGCCACATCGCGCTGGCCCTGCACCTGCAGGAAAGCGGCGCCCTGCGCGCCCTGGCCCTGCGGCTGGGCCTGCATTTCGGCCCGGCGGAGTCAGGCAAGACGGCGCCACGCCCCGTGTAGGGGGAAATCACGGGGCCGTGTTGCACCGCCGCATCGACTGCGCATCGACTGTATAATGTCGGCTAACATCGCATATCGCGCCAGCATAAGCGCCGCGATCAAGCGAACCGCATTCATTCCCCTTAGCCCTGCCCATGACGACCATTACACTCTACGGTATCCCCAATTGCGATACCGTCAAAAAGGCCCGCACCTGGCTGGCCGCGCAACAACACGATTTCACTTTCCACGACTTCAAGAAGCAGGGCCTGGAACGCGCCACCGTCGAGGCATGGCTGGCCCAATTGCCGTGGGACGTGCTGGTCAACAAGAAAGGCACGACTTGGCGCGCCCTGTCCGACGAGCGCAAAACCGCCACCGTCGACGCCGCCAGCGCCGTGGACCTGATGCTGGAAAACCCGTCCATCATCAAGCGCCCCGTGCTGGACAAGGATGGCCAGTTCAGCGTGGCGTTTTCCGATGCCCAGTACGCCGCCATTTTTTCAGCTTAAACCCGACACCTGCAAGGCTGGGGTCGTACGGGGACGCCGAGTCCCAAGGGTACGATTCCGCTCCACACCATGACCACTTCCAAAACCCTCGCCCTGACCGAAAAACTGATCGCCCTGTCCTCGGTCACGCCCGACGACAAGGGCTGCCAGCAGCACCTGATCGATATCCTCACGCCGCTGGGCTTTGTCTGCGAGACGATCCAGTCGAACGACGTCACCAACCTGTGGGCGCGGCGCGGCACCACGTCGCCCGTGTTCGTCTTTGCCGGCCATACGGACGTGGTGCCGACCGGCCCCGTCGAGCAATGGCGCTCGCTGCCCTTCATTCCCACACACCGCGACGGCAAGCTGTACGGCCGTGGCGCGGCCGACATGAAAACGTCGATCGCCGCCATGGTGGTGGCTTGCGAGGAGTTCATCGCCGCCACGCCCGAACACTCGGGCTCGATCGCTTTTTTGATCACAAGCGACGAGGAAGGCCCGGCCACGGACGGCACCGTCATCGTCTGCGACAAGTTGAAAGCGCGCGGCGAGCAGATCGACTATTGCCTGGTGGGCGAGCCGACGTCGAGCGCGCAGCTGGGCGACATGATCAAGAATGGCCGCCGCGGCTCGCTGTCGGGCCGGCTGACGATCAAGGGCGTGCAGGGTCACATTGCCTACCCGCACCTGGCAAAGAATCCGATCCACGAAGCGGCGCAGGCGCTGGCCGACCTGGTCGAGGAAAAGTGGGATGCGGGCAACGAGTATTACCTGCCGACGTCGTGGCAAATGTCCAACATCAACGCGGGCACGGGCGCGAACAACGTGATTCCGGGCGACATGGTGATCGACTTTAACTTCCGTTTTTCCACGGCCAGCACGGCCGAAAGCCTGCAGCAGCGCGTGCATGCCATCCTCGACCAGCATGACTTGCAATACGACTTGCAGTGGACCCTGAGCGGCCTGCCCTTCCTCACGCCGCGCGGCACGCTCTCCGATGCGCTGTCGTCCGCCATCCTGGAAGAAACGGGCATCACGACGGAGCTGTCGACCACGGGCGGCACCTCGGATGGCCGGTTTATCGCGCAAATCTGCCCCCAAGTGATAGAATTCGGGCCGCCCAATGCCAGTATTCACAAGATCGACGAGCACATCGAACTGCGCCACATCGATCCCCTGAAGAATATTTACCGGCGCACGCTGGAGCATTTGCTGCCCGTCTGAACCAGAATACCGAGGCCCGTCACGGCGGGCCAGAACACCGTCTTTTCGAGAATGCCATGACCCCGAACCCGTTTTCCACGCCACGCGACCTGCTGCGCTACGCCGTTACCCGTTTTAATACCGCCAAGCTGTTCTTCGGCCACGGCAGCGCCGAAGCGTTCGACGAAGCGGCCTATCTGATCCTGCACACGTTGAAGTTGCCGCTCGACAAGCTCGAGCCTTTCCTCGACGCCAAATTGCTGCCGTCGGAAGTGGCCAGCGTGATGAGCGTCATCGACCGCCGCAGCATCGACCGCGTGCCGGCCGCCTACATCACCAAGGAAGGCTGGCTGGGCACGTATAACTTCTACGTGGACGAACGCGTGATCGTGCCCCGTTCCTTCATCGCCGAGCTGATCCCGGAATACTTCTCGCCATGGGTGGCGGAACCGGAAGCCGTGGAAAACATCCTGGAACTGTGCACCGGTTCGGGCTGCCTTTCCATCATGATGGCCGACGCCTTCCCGAACGCCCAAGTCGACGCCGTGGACATTTCCGCCGACGCGCTGGCCGTGGCCAAGCGCAACGTCGACACGTACAAATTGCAAGACCGCGTCAACCTGATCGAATCGGACCTGTACACGAACGTGCCGGCCAAGAAATATGATTTGATCATCAGCAACCCGCCGTACGTGAATTCCACATCGATGGGCGCCCTGCCCCAGGAATACCTGGCCGAACCGCAAATCGCCCTCGACGGCGGCAGCGACGGCATGGACCTGGTGCGGAGAATCATCGCCGGCGCGGCCGAACGCCTGACGGACGACGGCATCCTGATGATTGAAATCGGCAACGAACGCGCCTACGCGGAAGCGGCCTTCGGCGAACTGGGCCTGACCTGGCTGACGACGAGCGCCGGCGACGACATGGTGTTCCTGCTGACGGCCGAGCAGTTGAAGCTGGGATAATTGACAAACGCACGACCTCACTCAACCCAACAGCAAATGCCGGGGTCGTACCCTCAGGGTACGACCCCAGGTTTGCGCCTTTGGGTTAAAACACAAAGAAAAAAATGATACGTTTCCTACAAGTAAGCCTGATGCGCGGCATCAAACCGTTGCTCGAACAAGTCGATGTCACCCTCAATCCGGGCGACAAGATCGGCCTGATCGGCGCCAATGGCGCGGGCAAATCGAGCCTGTTCGCCATGATGCGTGGCGAATTGCACCCTGACCAGGGCGAGATCGATTTCCCGGCCAAGTGGCGCGTGGCTTACGTGGCGCAGGAAACGCCGCCGCTGGACCGTGCCGCGCTCGACTATGCGATCGATGGCGACATCACCCTGCGTAAACTCGAAGCGGAACTGGCGCGCCTGGAATCGGAACCGGCCACGTCGGAAAACGGCATCGCCATCGGCGAAATCTACAGCGCGCTGGCCGATGCCGACGCCTACACCGTGCAGTCGCGCGGCGAGCAATTGCTGCTGGGCCTGGGCTTTACCCTGGACCAGATGCAGCAACCGGTGGCGAGTTTCTCCGGCGGCTGGCGCATGCGGCTGAACCTGGCGCAAGCGCTGATGTGCCCGTCCGACCTGCTGCTGCTCGATGAACCGACCAACCACCTGGATCTGGACGCCATCATCTGGCTGGAAGACTGGCTCAAGCGCTACGCCGGTACCTTGCTGATCATTTCCCATGACCGCGACTTCCTCGATGAAGTCGTCAACGTCGTCGTGCACATCGACGAGCGCAAGCTGAAACGCTATTCGGGCAACTACTCGAGCTTCGAGCGTCAACGCGCGGCGCAGATGATCCTGGCCGCCGGCGCGCTGGAAAAGCAGCAGCGCAAGCGTGCCCACCTGGAATCGTTCGTGAACCGCTTCAAGGCGCAAGCGTCCAAAGCCCGCCAGGCGCAAAGCCGCATGAAGGCGCTGGCGAAGATGGAAGAACTGGCGCCATTGCGCGCCGCCGCCGAATTCTCGTTCGAATTCCGCGAACCTTTGAGCGCACCGAATCCGCTGCTGGTGATGGAAGACGTCGATGCGGGCTACAAGATCGAGAACGAAGCGACCGGCGACATCACGCACAAAACCATCGTCAACGGCATCAAGTTTTCGCTGCAGATCGGCCAGCGCATCGGCCTCCTGGGCCAGAACGGCGCCGGCAAATCGACCCTGATCAAGACCATCGCTGGCGAACTGATGCCTTTGAGCGGCGACGCCACCATGGGCAAGGGCCTCAACATCGGCTACTTCGCCCAGCACCAGGTGGAAATGCTGCGCCACGACGAATCGCCGCTGTGGCATCTGGCCAAGATCGCCCCGACCGTGCGCGAGCAGGAACTGCGCAACTTCCTCGGCGGCTTCAACTTCCCCGGCAACATGGTCACGGCCTCGATCGCGCCGTTCTCGGGCGGCGAAAAAGCCCGCCTGGCGCTGGCCCTGATCGTCTGGCAGCGTCCGAACCTGCTGCTGCTCGATGAACCGACCAACCATCTGGATCTGGAAACGCGCGAAGCGCTGACGGAAGCGCTGGCCCAGTTCGAAGGCACCCTGGTCGTCGTTTCCCATGATCGCCACCTGCTGCGCGCCACCACCGACGAATTCATCATCGTGGCCGACGGCAAGCTGCAACCGTTCGACGGCGACCTGGACGACTACAAGGACTGGCTGTTCAAGACCAAGCTGGGCAAGGGCACGGACGTGCTGCCGGCCGCCGGCAAGGCCAACAAGACGGACTTCCCCGTCGTTTCGCCGGTAGCCGCCGCCCCCGCCCCCGCCGCGCCCGTGCGCGACAAGCGCAAGGAAGCGGAAGAACGCCAGAAAACGGCCGCCCTGCGCAAGCCGATCGAAAACAAGCTCAAGCGCCAGGAAGAGCAGATCGCCAAGCGCAATGCGCAAAAGGCGGAAACCGACGCCAAGCTGGGCGAGCCAAGCATCTATGACGCGGCCAACAAGGCCAAGCTGAAGCAATTGCTGGCCGACCAGACCTTCTTCACCAAGGACCTGGCGCAGCTGGAAGCGGAATGGCTGGATTTGCAAGACCAACTCGAAAAGCTCGGTTAAGCAAGTAGCGACAAAAGACGACTCCCGGGTCGTCTTTTTTTTCAGGCCAGCTGCATGGGGCTGGGGCTGCGGATGGCCATCAGGCGGTCGATGTCGACGAGGATCAGGCGGCGGCCCGCCACCGTGCCCAGGCCCAGCAGGTAATCGGCTTCCGTCTCGCCCAAACCGGGCACGGCGGCGATGTCGGCTGGCGCCAGGCTGACGATATCGGTGACGCCATCGACCACCATGCCCATCACGCCATTGCTCAGCTGCAAGATGATCACGTCGGTGGCCGGATCGGGCGCGTCCTGGGCGCTGCCGAACGCGGCGCGCATGTCGACGATGGGGATGATCACGCCGCGCGAGACGGCGACGCTGCGCAGTACTTCCCCTTCCGAAGAGAAGCGGTCGAGTTCCTTCAGCGGGCGCAATTCCCGCACGCAGCGATAATCGAGGCCGTATTCCAGGCCGCCCAGCCGGAAGCTCAAGTACTGCGTCAGGTATTGCGCGGTGGTGGCGCCAGGCGTCGTCGTGGGCTGCATGGTGTTCCTTTCATCCGGTAAGCGCTGCCAGGATGCGCAGTGGCGCAACGTTGGCCCCATGCTAACCAGCATCGCCGCCGCCAGCGTTGAGAAAACTCAACTTTCCCGGAAGGCCAGCCTGTACCCGGCGCCCGGCCTTGCGCCGGCGCAGCCATCTTCCCTTACAATACCCACATCATTTCCCCACAGGCAGGCCATGCAACACCTCGTCAATCCCGCTGAAGTTGAATTTTCCGCCATCCGCGCCCAGGGCCCGGGCGGGCAGAACGTCAACAAGGTGTCCAGCGCCATCCATTTGCGCTTCCCCATCGCCGCCTCGTCGCTGCCGGAAGCGTACAAGGAACGGCTGCTGGCCCTGCGCGACAGCCGCATCAGCAAGGATGGCGTGCTGGTGCTCAAGGCGCAGCAGTCGCGCAGCCAGGAACAGAACAAGGAAGAAGCGTTGCGGCGCCTGCAGGAAATCATCGACAGCGTGACCTTCCTGCCCGCCGTGCGCCGCGCTACCAAACCCACGCGCAGCTCGCAGCGGCGCCGCCTCGACAGCAAGAGCACGCACAGCGTGCTCAAGCAATCGCGCGGCAAGGTGATCGACTGATCAGGGCGGTGGCTGGTAAGTCCAGTCCAGGCTGCCCGTGCTGTCGGCGAACACGGGCTGCGTGGCCGGCGTGGCGCTGCGCAGCAAGGCCTTGATTTCTTTCGGCGGCCGGTCGTAGACCTTGGCAGGGCCAGGCGGCACCACCATGGCGCGCACGGCCGTTTCGCCATCGACCAGGCCCAGGGTGCAGCGCGACTGGCCGGCCGTTGCCTGCCGCTCCTGGCGCAGCTGCGCCACCAGCGCCAGCATTTGCGCCTGCAGGATTTCCGACTGTTTCACTTCCACGCGCAGCCGCGCCACTTCCTTCAGCACGGGGGCGATGCGCGCGGCCAGCTTGTCGTACTGCAGCTGTTGCGCCGGCTGCAGCTGCAATTCGCCGCGTCGCAGCTGGCCCGCCAGGGTCAGGTAGTTGCGCACCTCGGGCAGTTGCGCGATGGCATCGATTTCCTGCTGGCGCTTGTGCTGCAACTGCTGGTAGTGCGCGGCCTTGGCCAGGCTTTCCCCGATCTTTTGCTCCAGCGCGCTCAAATCGGGCACGAGGGGAAACAGCAGCATCTCCACCTGCTTGCGGGGACCGGCGCTGCCGATGCGGATGGTGCGCGCCGCCACAGCGCAGCCTTCGGCCAGTTCAATGACGACCTCGTCGGCAATGATCTCGCAATTGCTGGCGCTGTCGATCACCACGCGCGTACCGGCGATGACGCAGCTTTCGGCGCGCTTCACATGCACTTCGCCGCTCAACGCCTGCAGCACGGAACCGGAAGCGACGCCCTCGACGCGCACGTCGCCGTGTTCATTGAACGCCGTGCCGCCCACCAGGTTGCGCTGCAACCAGATCAGCCCGCCATGCGAGTGCAGATGGCCATACACGTCGCCATGGATGGTGATGTCGCTGCCGTCGAGCTGGCGCTGCTCCTGCACTTCGCCATACTCTTCGTAGGCGGCGCGCAGCTTCAAATTGCCCGTGGTGCGGCTGCTGACGCCTTCGCGGCTGACGATCTTGTTTTCGATCGACATCTTGCCGTGCTCATCGACATTCACATAGCCATCCTGGGTGGCGACGAGGAAATCGCCATCGCTGAAATGCTCGACCGCCGTGCCTGTCCCCGCCACCGTGGCCAGGTCCAGCTCCAGCGGCGCGGGCGGCGGCAGCGCCGTGCCGGCCAGGTCATAGCCGGGCAAGCCGGGAGTCCCCGGCAGCAGACGCAGCAGGCGCGCGTGCTTCTTGACTTGCGGAAAGCGGTTCTTGAAGCTGAGCAAATCGAGGCGGCCATCGGAGCGTTCGCGCGGCGCATCGTCGCGGTGGATGCCTAGCGACACTTCCACCAGCTGGGCGTCGCGCCCCGGCTGCGGCGGCAACACCCGCGCCACCGTGATGCGCTCGGCCTTGCCGCTGGCGAGCATGGCGCGCACGGCCGTGCCATCAATGCCGTAGTGCACGCCCTTGCACCACAGGTCGGCCACCAGCTCGTCAAACTCGCGACGCGCCGGCACCTGTCCATCCGCATCGGCGGACAAGGCTTCAAAGCAAAACTCGGCGCTGTCGCCGCGGATCTTGACCTGTTGATACAGCGCGCGGCGCGCGGGCGGGAATGGCGCCACGCGCGCGGCGATGCGCAACAAGGCGTCGCCCTTGGGCGCGGCCCGGGGCGCGGGGGCATGAAACAGGGTCAGCAGGAACAAACCGTAGTCGAGGCCGGCCAGCAGCCGGCCCGACTGGAACAACTGGTCGACGGCGATGCGCAACTGCGACGGCACCAGCGACAAGTCCAGGAACACCCCCTCGTCGCGCTGGACCAGGCCGCGCGGCAAGCCGCCTGCGGGGGCCGCATCAGGAACCGGTGTGTCGTCATCGCTCACGCCTTGCCTCCCCAAACAACAAATTCAGAGAATTGTCTCAGTGCACTAGAACAATATCACGGGGCGTGGCGGTGTGCGTGACTTGGCAAAAATGTGCTTGCCAGATGCAAACAGGGCCATGTCTTGCGAGATGGCCCTGTCGGAGGGGGATGGCTGCCTAGCGGCGAGGCGGGTTGGAATAGATATCCTGGCCCACTTCGTTGATCTGGCGGCGCAGGTCGCGGCGCTCGTCGGGCGTCATGCGGCCCGTGCGGCGCGACGCCTCGGCGCCTTCGTTGGCGCGGCGCTGCTCTTCGGCGCGCGTGTCGAAACTGCGTGCGTCACGCTGTTCGCGCAAGCGCGTATCATTGCTATTGCTGCGTTGTACCTGTTCATACCGCTGAGCCTGCATTTGCTGCTGGTCGTCACGGCGTGGCGGCGGCTGGTTTTGCGCCGACGCCAGGCTGGCGCCAAACACGCAGCAAACGGCAAATGCGGACAGCACAGTCGTACGTGCAGCAATAGCTGCGCTGGGAGCGGCGTGAATTTTTTTAGTAAAGATATTCATTGAGTTCCTCTTCCGCGATGCCGTATACACTTAAAGCTGATTTCCACTGTGGCCCCAGTGTATGATGCTTTACACGGTGCAGTAAGAGTAATTGGGTAAAGTTTGTAACACTTTGTAATGGGTCGCCACAGCCCCTTGCCGACGCCGCGCGAGGCGTTACTATAGCAACTAATATAAGATAACACGACACCCTAAATGACCACAACCTCCACTTCCGGCAGCAATACAACCACGCAATCGATCCATGGCCACCAGGCAAAAATCATGGTCGTCGATGACGATGTGCGCCTGCGCGACCTGCTGCGCCGCTACCTGACCGAACAGGGTTTCAATGTCTTCACGGCAGAGAGCGCGACGGCCATGAACAAGCTGTGGCTGCGCGAACGCTACGACTTGCTGGTGCTCGACCTGATGCTGCCGGGCGAAGATGGCCTGTCGATCTGCCGCCGCCTGCGCGGCGCGGGCGACCAGACGCCGATCATCATGCTGACGGCCAAGGGCGAAGACGTGGATCGCATCGTGGGCCTGGAAATGGGTGCCGACGATTACCTGCCGAAGCCGTTCAATCCGCGCGAACTGGTGGCCCGCATCGGCGCCGTGCTGCGCCGCAAGGGTCCCGATGAAATCCCGGGCGCGCCGTCGGAAACGCCGCAAACCTTCGAATTCGGCGACTTCGTGCTGGATCTGGGCACGCGTACCCTGAAAAAGAATGGCGATACGGTGCCGCTGACGACCGGTGAGTTTTCTGTGCTGAAAGTGTTTGCCCGCCATGCGCGCCAGCCGCTGTCGCGCGAGAAACTGATGGAACTGGCGCGCGGGCGCGAATACGAAGTGTTCGACCGCAGCCTGGACGTGCAAATCTCGCGCCTGCGCAAGCTGATCGAACCCGATCCGTCGAGTCCGCTGTTCATCCAGACCGTGTGGGGCCTCGGCTACGTCTTCATCCCGGACGGACAGCCGCGCTGATCGCTGGCGAGGCATGATGAAGCTTTTTCCCGATATCAGCCTGGCGCGGCTGAAAAGCGGCTTGTTCTGGCGCACCTTTTTGCTGCTCGGCACCTTGACCACGGTCAGCATGATCGCCTGGTTCAGCATGATTTCCTTCATCCAGCGCGAGCCGCAGGCGCAGCAGATTTCCGCCCAGATCATTTCCGTCGTCACCATCACGCATGCGGCACTGACGCACTCGGCGCCCGAGCTGCGGCGCGAGCTGTTGTTCGACCTCGTCAGCAATGAAGGCATCCGCATCTTCTCGCTGGAAGAGGACGACCGCATCGAGCCGCCGCCCGACAATTACCTGATGCCCGAGATCGAGGCGCTGGTGAAGGCCAAGCTGGGCAAGGACACGCGCTTTTCCGCGCGCGTCAACGGCGTGGCCGGCTTCTGGGTCAGCTTCAAGATCGACGACGACGAGTACTGGCTGATGCTGGACCGCGAGCGCCTGCGCGGCCTGACGGGCTTCCAGTGGCTGGGCTGGGCCAGCCTGGTGTCGCTGCTGTCCCTGCTGGGCGCGGCCATCATTTCCAGCCTGATCAATCTGCCGCTGTCGCGCCTGACGGCGGCCGCGCGCGACATCGCCAAGGGCAAGCAGCCGGCGCCGCTGCCGGAAAAGGGCCCGATCGAAATCATCGAGGCGAACCGCAGCTTCAACCAGATGGTCGACGATCTGAAACAGGTGGAATCGGACCGCGCCGTGATCCTGGCCGGCATTTCGCACGACTTGCGCACGCCGCTGGCGCGCATGCAGCTGGAAGTGGAAATGGCCAACCTGTCGGACGAGGCGCGCGAGGGCATCCAGTCCGATATCGGGCAAATGGACGCCATCATCGGCCAGTTCCTCGACTATGCCAAGCCGACGGAAACGTCGAGTTTTACCGATGTCGACCTCAGCGGCTTGCTGACCGACATGACGCGCGAAGCGATGCGCCTGCCGGACGTGAAGATCAACGCCAGCATCGCCGACGGCGCGCATGCGATGGGCAACCCCACCGATCTGCGCCGCGTGCTGAACAACCTGATCGAGAATGCGCGCCGCTATGGCAAGACGCCGGGCAGCGACGTGACGGAGATCGACATCGCCTGCCAGGTGCGCACCAGCCACGGCGCGAAAAAGGTCATCATCGAGGTGCAGGACCACGGCACGGGCGTGCCGGCGGAAAAGATCGAGCAGCTGATGAAGCCGTTCACCCGCCTCGACACGGCACGTGGACAGGCAAATGGCGCCGGACTGGGCCTGGCCATCGTCGACCGCGTGCTGCTGCGCCATGGCGCCGAATTGCAGGTGCGCAACCGCGAAGGCGGCGGCCTGGCGTTTCAGATCAGCTTGCCAGCGGTGTAAAAATAATCGGGCCTGCTCACTCCGGTGTTTGCGCCAGCGGTGCAGGCGATGTAGGTCGGATTAGCGGAAACCGCGTAATCCGACAAGAACAGCCAACAATGTTGTCGGATTACGGCCTTACGGCCTAATCCGACCTACGCCGCCCGATAACGGTCAAGCGGACGCCTGTTCCTGCGCCAGCAATTTATTCATCAACAATTCCGTCGCCCCATAGCCGTACAGGGAATCGCTTTCCATGCCCGGGGTATCGAAGGGGATCGATTCTTCGCGGTTCAGCTTGGCGGGGTCGGCGTCCGCATAGCTGGCGCGCCAGGCGCGCTGCAAGGATTCATTGCGGCGGATAAACGCCGGCATGGGCCAGGCATCGCGTTCCCAGTGAGCGCTGTCGCCCAGCAGGGGCCAGCGCTCGTTGAGCAGGGCCATGTCGCCCGTGCGCAGGCGGCGCACGGCCTGTTCCGGCCGCAAGCCTTCCAGCTCTTCCAGCGTGGGCAAGCTGTCGCGCTTCGGCCCGAACATATACGCCAGCATGATGCGCCCGGCAGGCGCCCGGCGCGCCACCACGCCGACGGCATAGCCGCCGCCCGGCAGGGGCACGGCAAACCAGCTGCCTTCTCGGTATGGTAATGATTTCATGTCTGTAAACTCCCCCAAAATCGTGTTCGGGGCACAGTCTACGCGAAACGAGGCAAATGTGGCGTATGGTACGTGACAGCAACAAACCAATAGTTACAATATTTTCTCGTCATAGTGATACTGGGCAACAATTGGCCCCGCCTTGAACAGCGCTTCCTTCATGGCCGTATCCAGGCGCGCATCGCGGCGGCGCATCCATTCGAGCAGCATGGCCGCTTCCTTGCGGCTGGTGTCGCCCGCATGCGCGAGCACGCGGCGCAGTTCCGGGTCCGTGCACGCCTCGAAGCGCTGGCTGTTCAAGTCCAGCGCCTGCAGCGCGGCGATGGTGGCGCCGATGGCGCGGTGCATATCGAGCGCGGTGGCCGGCAGGCCCGCTTCTTCCAGTGGGACGGTGGTCATGCGCATTCCTTTTCGCGTGGTGGTGACATCGGCTGCATTCTCCACCGCGCAGGCGAAAAGCTCAAGCGTTCACGACACGTTTCCACCTGTTCGGCCATAATCATGGCTCAGCAGCAGCCTAAACCTCAGCGGCAGGAGCCCCATGTTCAATTTCGACTTTTACAATCCGACGCAAATCCTCTTCGGCCAGGGCCAGATCGCCGCCATCGCCAGCCTGATCCCGCCGCAGGCCAGAGTGCTCATGACGTATGGCGGCGGCAGCATCAAACAGAACGGCGTCTACGATGAAGTCAAGGCGGCGCTGGCCGGCCATACGGTGCTCGAATTTGCCGGCATCGAACCCAATCCCAGCTATGAAACCCTGATGCAGGCCGTGGCCCTTGTGAAAAGCGAGCGCATCGATTTCCTGCTGGCCGTCGGCGGCGGTTCCGTGGTCGACGGCACCAAGTTCATCGCCGCGGCCGCCCTGCATGAGGGCGAGGCGTGGGACATCCTGGCGAAAGGCGGCAAGATCGTCGAGGCCGCCCTGCCCTTCGGCACGGTCCTGACCTTGCCGGCCACGGGTTCCGAAATGAATGGCTCGGCCGTGATCACGCGCAAGGCCACGCAGGAAAAGCGCTCGTTCATGAGCCGCAAGGTCTATCCGAAATTCTCCGTACTGGATCCGTCGAAGACGTTCACATTGCCGCTGCGCCAGGTGGGCAATGGCGTCGTCGATGCATTCGCGCACGTCATGGAACAGTATTTGACCTACCCCGTCAACGCGTCCGTACAAGACCGCTTCGCCGAAGGCATCCTGCTGACCCTGATCGAGGAAGGCCCGAAGGCCCTGTCGCATCCGGACGACTACGACGTGCGCGCCAACGTGATGTGGAGCGCCACCCTGGCCTTGAACGGCCTGATCGGCGTGGGCGTGCCGCAGGACTGGTCCACGCACGCCATCGGCCACGAATTGACGGCCTTGTACGAGCTCGACCATGCGCAAACCCTGGCCATCATCCTGCCCAGCATGTTGCGCGTGCGCAAACAAGCCAAGCGCGCCAAGCTGCTGCAATACGCGGCCCGCGTGTGGGGCCTCGATGGCGGCGACGAGGATGGCCGCATCGAAGCGGCCATCGCGCGCACGGAATTCTTCTTCCGCCACATGGGCGTCAAGACGCGCCTGGCCGACTATGGCCTCAACCACGCCAGCGTGGACGCCGTCGTGGCCGCGCTGGAAGCGCACGGCATGACGGCGCTGGGCGAACAGCGCGAAGTGACGCCCGCCGTCAGCCGCAAGGTGCTGGAACTCAGCTTGTAGATTCGCACCACACTGTTGTAAAACGGTCGGCCAGGGGGACAGCCGGCCGTGGTTCATGCTAAGCTGTCGTTTCGCTAGGGGTCCTGGAGCAGTCATCCGGGTGAGAGATACCCTTCGTACCTGATCTGGATAATGCCAGCGAAGGAAAGCGCAAAGTACCTCCCTCCTTTGATAGCTCCTGCGTTGGCGCCAGCCGAACAAGCAGCCTGCCGTGCTCGTTACCGAGTCGGCTTGAACCACGAGCAATCTATGTCCACACCGAATTTATCTGCGCATTTTTCCCGTCCTGTATTGACCCTGGCCATCCTGCACGCGTTTGCCGCGCCCGCCCTGGCTTCCGACGCATCCGACCCGCAGGCCCAGAGCATGGCCGAAGTCGTCGTCACGGCCAGCAAGGCGCCGGCCGCCAAGCGCGCCTCCGTCGGCGGCTTCAGTGACGCGCCGCTGCTGCAGACGCCCGCGTCCGTCACCGTCATTTCGCAAAAAGACATGCAGGATTTACAGATCCGCAACCTCAGCGACGCCGTCAAGCTCGACACCAGCATCAACGACGCCTACAACGCCGTCGGCTATGCGGAACAGTTTTCCATCCGCGGCTTCAAGCTCGACAACAATTCCAGCTACCGCAAGGATGGCGTGGCCATTCCTGGCGACACGCAAATCCCGCTGGAAAACAAGGAACGCATCGAAGTGCTGAAGGGCCTGGCAGGCTTGCAGGCAGGCGTGGCCGCGCCCGGCGGCGTGATCGACTTCATCGTCAAGCGCCCCACGGACACCCCGCTGCGCACGGTCACCGTGGAAACGCGCGAACGGGGCACGCTGTACGGCGCCGTCGACCTGGGCGGCCGCCTGGAAGACACGCGCTTCGGCTACCGGGTCAACGTGGCGGCCGAACGCCTGCGCTCCTACATCAAGGGCGCGGACGGCAACCGTAAATTCATTTCCGGCGCCTTCGACTGGCAGATTTCGCCGCAGGCCCTGCTGCAAATCGATGCCGATTACCAGGACAAGGCGCAGGCGACGGCGCCCGGCTTTCAGCTGCTGAACAATAAAACCTTGCCGACCGGCATCAGCGCCGACGCCATGCTCAACCTGCAGCCCTGGACGCGCCCCGTGGAAACCGCCACCAGCAATCTCGGCCTGCGCTTCCAGTACGCCTTCAATGACGACTGGCACGCCACCCTGTCGGCCAACCAGCACTCGTTCAAGCGCGACGACTACACTGCCTTCCCGTATGGCTGCAGCGGACAGGACCTGTACCCCGGCTTCTGCGGCAATGGCGACTACGACGTATACGACTACCGTAGCCTGGGCGAGACGAAAAAGCCGCTGAGCGCGCAAGCCATGATCCAGGGCAAGTTCGCCACCGGCGCCCTGCGCCATGAATTCACGGCCGGCGTCTCGACCTTCCGCCGCAAGGACCGCGCCGGCCTGTACGTGTACGACTGGGTGGGCGTGAGCAACATCTACCAGCCGCAGATCGTCGGCACTTCGCCCGGCGTCACGGGCCCCGTGCGCCTGGTGCGCAAGGATACGGAAAACGCCGTCTTCGTGCAGGATATCGTCAGCCTGACGCCGAACTGGAAGCTGCATGGCGGCTTGCGTCATATCAACGTCGATGGCTATCAGTATGTACTGAAGGCCGACACGGAAATCCGCGCCAAGCACAACTTCCTGCTGCCCAACGTGTCGCTCGTCTACACCCCGCTCGACAATGTCTCCGTGTATGCGGCCTATTCGCAGGGCATGGAACATGGCGGCACGGCCGACCGCAAGGCGCTCAATGCCAACGTGGAATTGACGCCCAGCCGCTCCAAGCAGATCGAACTGGGCGCGAAGATGGACGTGACGCCGGATTTCATGCTGGCGGCCAGCCTGTTCCAGATCCGCAAGGGCCTGGAATTCAACCAGTACGTCGACAGCACCGCCTATAACTTCGTGCGCGAAGGCCAGGCCCAGCACCGTGGCCTGGAATTGTCAGCCCAGGGCAAGGCATCGTCCAACCTGAGCCTGGGCGCGTCCGTGACGGCCTTGAACAGCCAGCAGTCGGGCACGGGCAATGCCGACCTCGACGGCAAGCGCGTGCCCAACGTGCCCGCCTTCAAGGCGGCCGTGCATGCGGACTACGCCGTGCAACAGGTGGCGGGCTTAAGCGTGAATGGCAGCTGGGAATATGCGGGCAAGAAAGCGTTTGAGTACAACAACACGACCTTCGTGCCGTCGTACCACGTCTTCAACCTGGGCGCCGCCTGGGCCACGCGCATCGCCGGCACGCGCGCCGTACTGCGCGCCAGCATCAACAACGTGGCCGACAAGTTCTACTGGCGCGACGTGACGCCGGAATCGGACGGCTATCTGTATCCGGGCGCCAGCCGGACCTTCAAGGTGTCGGCGCAGTTCGACTTTTAATTGAGGGAAATGGCAGGCGCCATAGCAAGCGCCTGCCGCAGCAAAGGCGCCGCCTGTTCCAGGCGCGCCTCGAGGCTGTCGTGCAGCACGTGGTAGGCGATGCCGCGCGCGTCGAGCTCGTCGAGCAGATAGCGGTAGATCAGCTGGCGCACGGCTTCCGACTCGCGCTGCAAGCCGTCGGCCACCCACGGGCTGTCGGGCGCCGTCACCAGGGTCACATCGTAACGCGTGGCATCGGCCAGCGCCGCCAGCGGCGCATCGGCGCCGGCGAAATAATGGCGGCTGTAGACCAGCGTCATCAACGGCGTCGTATCGCAAAACAGATAGTTCCGTGCTTGCGCGACGGCCGCCGCTTCGCGTTCAACTTGCATACGCGCAATACCATACTGGTCGGCCGCGACGGGCACCCTGCCCTGCGTCTCGACGAATTCACGCAAGTATTCGGGCACCCACACGCTGCCATGGCGCTCGGCCAGGGCCGCCGCCAGGGTCGACTTGCCCGACGATTCCGCACCCAGGATCGCCACGCGCACGCAACGCTTCATCACTTGAGGACCATGGCGCTCGGCGCGGCCGGTGCCGACTTCTTCCACGCCAGCAAGCCGATGACGGCCATCACGACGAAGAAGGCGTACAGCACGGCCGTCAGGGTCAGGCCCTTGTGCACATACAGCCACACGTACAGCACGTCGACGACGATCCAGGCGATCCAGTTTTCCAGCTTCTTGCGCGACAGCAGGAACTGGCCCACCAGGCTGCCGGCCGTGAGGAAACCGTCCGCATGCGGCACGTCCGTGTCCGTCGTCGTCAGCAGCCAGGCGATCAGCAGGAAACCCACCAGCCAGCCAGCGGCGCAGGCCAGCCAGCCGCGGCCATCGAGGCGCGTGACGGGCAGGGTCTTGCCGCCGCTGGCCGGATGCAGCCACTGATACCAGCCCCAGAACGAGACGCTGATGAACAGCAGTTGCAAGGCCATGTCGCCATACAGGCGCGATTCGAAAAACACGAAACCGTAGGCGGCCGAGGAAATGATGGCGAACAGCCACGCCCAGTGATTCTGGCGGATGTTCAGCGCAACGGTTGTCAGTGCCAGGACAAAGGAAATCAGTTCAAGCGGCGTGGTGGCAAAACCCAGCAGGAGAAGCGTATCGTTCATGGGAATCGTGATGAGGCTGGTGGTGCAGTATGCAATACCAGCCATGAATAAGCAAGATTGCCCGCTCAGGCCAAGCCCCCCTTGACGGCGCGCGCCAGTGAACGTCGCACGATCAGCTTGTGGAAGGGCCGGATCAGCAGGATATAGGCGCGCCCCACCCAGTTATGGCAATGCACGACGCTGGACATGGTGATGCTGCCATGGGGCCCCGCATCGCGGTTGCGCAGCACCGACAGGCGGAAATCGAGGTGGCTGTCATCCTCGCCCACGATGATCTCGTCGTCGCTGACGGCATAGATGCGGAAGATGCCGATGCGTTTGCCTGGTTTGGCTTCCATCTGCCTGGCCGTCTGGATGCCGAAGCGCGCCACGATGGCGTCGCGCAGCACCATCAGCTTGCGCGCCCAGCCCGGCTGGCTGCCCAGCAGCACGCGCGCCAGGCTGTGCATGTCCATCTGGCGCGCCTGCGCGGTGGGCAAGTCGACGGCATACGCATCGGCCAGGTTGCTGCCCGGGTACAGGGGGGCGATGCTGGCGCCCGGCGGCAAGGCCACGGCGCGTACCACGTTGTTCATCTCTTGCATGCGATCTCCATGTGTTCAGTGATAACATGGCCATCATACACGACAATGTGAACAGCGATAACATAGAATGACGACAACGAGTACCTATCATCACGGCAACTTGCGCGACACCCTGGTCGCCGCCGCCATCGCGCAACTGGCGCAGCAAAGCGACGCCGCCCTCTCGCTGCGCGAACTGGCGCGCACGGTGGGCGTGTCGATCGCCGCCGTGTACCGCCACTTCCCCAGCAAGGAAGCCTTGCTGGCCGACGTGGCGGCGGCCGGTTTCGCCAGCCTGATCGCCAAATGGGAAACGGAACTGCCGCCGCCGGGCAGCCTGCCCGCCGAACAGCGTTTTCAGCTGCTGGGCCAGCAATACATCGAATTCGCCCTGGCCGCGCCGGCCCACTACCGGCTGATGTTCGAACACCAGGACGTGCGCCAGTTCCCCGCCCTGCAGGAAGCGGCGCAGGCATGCTTCCAGTACGTGCTGCAAACGGCCGGCGCGGCCGTGCGCGAAGCGGGCCTCGATGCGCGCTGGGACAAGGCCGCCGCCAGCGCCGGCTGGTCGCTGGGCCACGGCTACGTGATGCTGCTGCTGAGCGGCCGCCTGGCCATGACGGACGGTGGCGATGACCTGTCGCCCGCCATGGTGCCGCGCTTTTTCCAGTTGCCGGCGGAGACATTGCGGCAGGCTGCCTTGCCAGGCGGGACAACCGCAATACGGCCACATTGAACTGGTTTTCGGCAGGCGCCACCTTCAGGAACGGATGATTCATGGACAATATATCGATGGACACGCTCTCCGTGATCGCCAGGCAGTGCATCGCGGTCACGTGCCTGCAACGCTTCTGCCAGCAGCATGTCCTTCAGCATCCGGCGCTGGACGCGTTCGCCGGCCACGTGTGGAAAGTGGCGCAGGTCGCGCCCGGGGATTTTGCGGCTTGGGAACGCGGCTTTGCATCCCTGGCTGTCACGGGCATGGGCGATCCCTGGCCGGACGACCTGCGCATGGCCATACCGCAGCAACTGCTTGGCGAACTGGAGCAACTAGTACAGCATGTGCTGGAAACGAGCGCCTGCACCTGGCATGGCGACGACCTTGCGGCAAGCGGGCGGCAGCTGGAAGCCGTCCTGGCCATCTGTGCCCGGCATGGCGTGGCGGTGCCGCCGCTTGAGCACTATGTGCAGCACGATGCGGCGCTGCCCGGCGGCTGGGGACCCGTGCTGACGGACGGGGAAGTCAGGCGCTGGCAAGCCCTGACATAGCCGGCGGCCGGCAAGGACGGCGGACGGTCACGCCGGCAGGCCCTGGCGCACCTGCTCGAGCAGCCGCTCCTCTTCTTCCGTATCGGCATCGACTTGCGTGACCACGGTCCAGAAACGCGCGCACGTCCTGATCTGCTCGAAAGCATGGGACGTTTCCAGCCGCACCATGGTTTTCCTCAGGCTGTGCAGATAGCCTGCCTCGACGGCGTCGAGCAGCTCGTCATCGGCGGCATCGATCAGCTCACTCAGCGCGCCTTCGATCCTGGCGTAGCCCTCCTCCCACAGCTGACCGATTTCCGGCACGTCGACTTCGATGCACTCGTTCGACCAGTCCGGAGGATAGTCATCGCGCTCCCGGTTGGCGGGATCGGTGTCAAGGCTCAACGAAAGGGAGGGAAACGAAACGGCGTTGAAGGCAAAGGCGGAGAATGCCTGATCCTTGAAGGCGGACGCGCCCAGCACCGCCAGCGATGCGCTGGCCAGCTTGAACAAGGTTGCTTCGACGTCGTAGGCCGTTTCAAACGTTTGCCAATCAAGTGGTGGAGCGGGAGTCGGGGGCATCGGTTGTCCGGTCAAAAAAAAGGGGGGAATGGTAAAGGCAATTATACGTGGCGCGTCCAGCGCGGCAGCATGCGTAACGTGTGCGCACGGGCGCCAGGGACGCCTTATCTCGCTGGCAGGCTGACGCTGAACGACTTGCTGTACTTGCTCATGATCTGCCTGATCTCGCCGCTGGCCGAGAGTTTCTTGAGCGCCTCTTTGAGTGCCCGCGTCGTTTCCGGCTGTGCTGTTTTCTTGGAAACAAACAAAATGAAATCGTTACTGCCCAGCACAAGCGGCACGCCAATCTCTTCCGGTTTCACGCCGGCCATGTACGCGCCGTAAAACAGGCCCAGGCTGGAGCCTATCCCCGCGTCCAGTCGTCGCTTGGCCAACATTTTTGCCATGGTGACGTAATCATTGACGGGATACTTCTGGATCGCATTGTCGGTGTCGAATTGCTCCACATATTTGCTGGTGCGTACCACGCCGACGGTCTTGCCGTGCAATTCGCTCAGCTTGCTGTAATTCTTGCCGGATGGGCCCACGACGATGATAGGCATTGACACGACCACGTCCACCGGCACGGCACCGCGCGTCATCTGATCGTTGCCGAAGCGTATGGTCACGTCGGCGATCCCGTTTTCAATATCGGCGGCGGTTCTGGGATAAGGGACAAGGGAGTTGGTGTAGCGCAAGCCGGCGACTTCCGCGATGCGGTTGCCGATTTCGTACATCATGCCCGTGGGCTGGCCGTCGCTGCCGATGAATCCCCATGGCGCACCGAGTATGGTCGCAATCCTGAGCGGTTCGCCGAGCGCCTGGCCCGCCAGCACCAGCAAGGTAGCGAGAATGGCAAACAGCCTGACAACTTTCATTTCCATCACTTTTTTAGAGGCGTGAAGTCCATGGATCCCATGCATAGTGTATGCCCGATTGGCCTGGATGCACTACATGACGATCAATTTTCCATCAGCTTTGTGCTGCTGGAAGGGCCGCGCCTGGTGCGCCGCCCTATCCGATTTCAGGAAGGGACATATCCATCCAATGCCACGTCACCTCGTCGTCAGGCAAATCGAGCAGCCAGTCGCGGCGCGGTTGCGGGAACGGCGCGCCTTGGGTCAGCCAGGCCTGGCGCCAGTATTGGTTGACGTTCGCCTGCAGCGGATGGTCGGGCGCCACCCACGGTTGCCAGACGCCGCTGACCGGACAGGCTTGTGCGCAAGTGCAGCTCAACAATGGCTCGGGCCGCGCCACCTCGCGCAGCAAGCCGCGCGCGGCGCGCGGTTCCACGGCCCCATGGTTATGCCGTATCGTCAGGCACTGTTCCCACGTCACGCCGCCATAACGCCTCTTGCCGGCGGCATCGAGCACGCTGAAATGGCGGAACTCTTCGCCTTTGCGCAGCAGCCGGGCCGGTTCCGTCAAGCCCTGCCCTTGGGCGGGTTGCCAGTATGCGGAAAATGGCGCGGTCGCCGCGTCGCTGTGCAAGCCAGTTGGCCGCAGCGCATAGTCGGCGGCCAGGAAATATGGTTCTTGCAACAACGAGGCGGCGCTTGGCTGTGGGATGGCGGGCGGCGGACGCACGCCCTTGGCGGCATGCAGCAAGGTATCCCTGTCGCCATTCCAGGGAGGCAGATCGGCTGGAGGAAGTGGTAACACCTTGTCCAGATTGGGGAAGCGGGCATTGGGATTGAATCCTAATTCTAGACTCAGTACCGCATAACGTTCGCCGCGCGCTTTGTCCACATAGGGCGCCAACATATCGGCAAGATCAAAAGGAGAACCAAATTCAATTGCCAGCGCATTCGCACAATCCTCACAACCAAACTTGACACCTTCATGCAACACCTTTAATGCACGATTTTTTGTTTCAGCGTTACGCGGTCCAATTATTTCTCCAGTTGCAGCACGCGGAGATAAATACAGAAAATGCAATTGATAGGCTGCCAGGCCATTTCCTTGGCCAAAAGCACACTCCAGCATTTTTGTCGCTACCGGAATATTCGACCAATAGCCCGCTCCCTCACTACGTGGCCCCACTTTTAATTTAACCCCCAAAAATGCCATCGCTTGCGGATTTCCCATCTGTGCCGCCTTTTGCCAGAAAGCAAAAGCCCGGGTGATATCGCCTGCCACACCCGTACCGTTCGCATAATACGTCCCCATCCGGTCATACGCCGCCGGTATGCCCAGCCGCATCGCCTTTTCCACCAGTTGCACCGCATCTTCATTACCATGTGAGGGATCGCGCCCTTCCACATACAGGCTGGCCAGATTGAGCATCGCCTTCCAGTGCAATCGCTCGGCCGCTAGACGCGTCAGATCGACGATTTTTTTGTAATCGCGGTCTTCCACAAAAATTTCAGGATCTTCCAGGGCGCGTGCTGCGAGAAACCAGTCCTCGGCTTGCGCATCGATCGGAGGCACCTTGCTTGCCTCGGTTTCACAGATAAAATCCGCAACATGCGGATTGAAGAGGGGCAGGCTTTGGTTGCGCGGCAAGATTTCTTCTTTGTCGTTAGGCATTTTGCAGGCGAATAAAGGAATACATAGGAAAACTGCCAAGATAAAAAATGGCAGGAAAAGGGGGAAATTTTTATACTTTTTCATGCTCAACCCAAACGTATCGTCGAGCTGCGTTTATCTTCCAATGGCAGCAAAAAACCAGTCATTTTTTTATCTGTAGAATTTCCAGAAAAAGAAAACTTTTTTTCGCGATTCTCATTCATTAATTTCACCCATGCCCTATAAGCACCCACAATCTCCGCCTTCGTCCCGCCCCCTCCATCGACCAGCCCGCCGCTATGCATGCGCCACACCCGCTTGCGCAAATCGCGGGCCACGCGGTGGTCGACGGTGGCGATATTGATTTCGCTGTCGACGGCCATGCTGCGCTGGTTCAGGTTGGCGCTGCCCAAGGTCATGAACACGTCGTCGACCAGCATCAGTTTGGAATGGATGTAGATTTCACGGTAGCGCCAGCGGTCGTTGTCGAACGCGCTGACATTGAGCATGGCTACCGAGACCTTCAGCCCGAATTCGCTCTCGAGCGTCATCACGCCGGGTTTGTTGATGCCGTTGGAATGCCGCACCACGTCGGGCAACTGGACTGCCGCCTCAGCGGTAATGCCGAATCCCGCCCTGACAAGCCGGGTTGTCGGCGCCTTGTTGTAGTCGTCGATCATCTCGTTTTGCCCCGTCATGCCAGCGTGCTGTCCCAGCGCCGCCAGCGTGTCGTGGGTGCGCCACCATCTGCGCGCGCTCGGGCACGGGGATGACGATGAATACGTGCATGACCGGCATATCACGCATGGTCTTGCCGGCCTTGACACTGCCGGCCTTCCAGGCGGCGACCACCCTCTTGCGCTCGGCCAGCAAATGGCGGGCCCATTCTTCATACTGGAAATACTGGTTTTCCACGTACAGGTAGCCGGCCGCCAGGCTGGCCTGGGTCACGGCGCGAAAATAGGTTTCCT
Source organism: Janthinobacterium rivuli (assembly GCF_009208735.1). Classification (GTDB taxonomy): domain Bacteria; phylum Pseudomonadota; class Gammaproteobacteria; order Burkholderiales; family Burkholderiaceae_D; genus Janthinobacterium. The sequence continues at coordinate 56,722 of NZ_WFLJ01000001.1, forward strand.
TGATGCTCTTGTCTTGTTCCTCGGGCTGCGTCAGGACGATCTGCACGGTGGAGTCGCCCGGTTCGGCCTTGCGCAACAGCCGCGCCGGTGGGCTGCCATGGGGCAACTCGCGGCTCACGCTGGCAGTGGACGCTGCATGCGTGCGATCGCCGGCCGCGCGGTCCCAGGCCTTCACGAAATTGTTATAGAGCGCGATGAGCGCCTTGCCGCCGTCGATGCGGCAGGCGTAATCCTGATACGGTTTCAGCGTGGCGTATCCGCCATCCGCGGCCATGCCTTGCAAACACTCGCACCGCTCGTTGACGCCGCCCTGTTCGCGCCGCGTATCGTCGAGCAGATGGGCCGTCGTGTCCCAATAATCGGTCACCGAGTTCAGGCCCATCACGTAACCGACGGCCTTGGCCCCTTCTTCGTGGTCGAAATCGATCAGGACCGGTTTCTGGTGATGCGTGCCCAGGTATTGCATGCCGGGCTTTTCGATTTCCCCCATCGTCAGGCCGTGCGGCCGGTTGATTTCGGTCGCGATACTCTTGCTGATTGCCGCGCTGTCGCCGTGCCGCAAGCGTATCTCCAGACCGCCAAACAGGCCCTTGAACGCGGCCGCATACCAGCTGTGACAATATTCCTCACGCGCCATTTTCGGAATATCCTCGGGCCGGACGTACTCGCCCCAATAACCGTTGCCTAAAATAGGTTTCTTTCTTTTGACAGCATCGTGCAACATCGCCAGGCTGGCTTTGGCGCTGATGTCATCAAAGCGCTGTCCACCGATTTTCCATGGCGAGGTGCCGTGTGTATGGCCCGGCATGGTGCGCGCTATCGGTGAACCGATCCGGTCATGCCAGATCAGCAGGCGCACCCTGACGTGACGCCGTGCGGCGGCGATCAGCAAGTCGCCAAACGTGTCGCCGCGCGGCCAGGTGGCGCTGTTGCCGCGCACCAGTTCCATGCCCGGATCGAAACCCCAGCAGCACAGGTCGATGGACTTTTCAGCCCTGGCGATCTCGCCGGCGATGTTGGCGAACCCTTCCTGTCCGCAAATGAACAGCGTCAGCTTGTTGTTATGCGTAATCGGGTGGCTGGCCTTGCCTTTCAGGTTGCGGTTTTCCAGCAGCCACTGGAGCGAACTGGTCGCGCTGCGGCCGACCTCGTCGATGTGCGTGGTTTCGATTCGGCTGGTCGGTTCCGGCATGGCGCTCTCCCGTCAGTGTCGTGAATCATTGCATCCAGCGGCCATCGGCGGTGTCGTCGAACGCGCGCACACCGCGGTTCGACAGCGTCTGTTCGCCATCCGCCGCTGCGCCGGCATCGAAGCACGCGCTGGCCTGCAAGGCAAACTCTTCGCCATTGCCCAGGACGACACGGTAGCGCGGCGTGCCATCCTCGTGCGCGATCAGGATGCGGCCGAATTCATCGGTCAAGCCGCGTTCGACTTCCGCATCCCCCTTGTACAGCGTGTACGGCACCTGCGCGTAGTGACCGCCATCCGCATGGGCCTGTATCGTATGCTGCAATTGCCCCGCTACCGGCGCAATGGGCGGTTCCATCTCCGGCTGCGGCCGGTTCTTGGGCGCCAGCGTTTCCAGGTTTCCATGAAACAGCGTCGGCGACGGCGTGAAAAACTGCACCTTGTCGCCAATTTCGAGCATGCAGTCGGCGCCATGCAGGCGCACGCCTTTGCGGCCGCGAATATTCACCCAGTCGGCCTGGCTGATCAGCTCCAGCACCTTGTTGGCGACGATTTCGACCGCATCGGTTTGCGCCGCGATCTGCACCCTGCCGGAGGCGGCGATCAGTTTCATGCCGGCCTTGTGCACGAACAGGCGCAGCGCAGCGCCGATGCTGGCAAACAGGCCGCCACCTGCCGCCAGCGACAGGTCGCGCCCGGTCGTCAGCGCGGTGTGCTCGGCGCTGGCGATGTGCGTCGATTGCGCGCTCGTCGTTTCGATACCGGCCGGACTGGCCAGCACCAGATGCGGCTTGGATAACTCCGGAAAGACGTCTGCGCCGCCGTCAGCGGCGCCTAGGATGGCGGCGTGCTGGGCTGTCAGCACCTCGGCGGTGGCAGCCTGCTGCGCGGCGCTTTCCTGCGCGCCGTGATGCTGCGCCAGGGCGGCGAGCGCCTTGTGCCGCTCGGCCGCCTCGGCCAACCGGCGCACCGTTTCATCCATGCTCTTGATATGCGAGGCGGCGCCAGGGCGCGCTTCGGTGGTCAGCAACATGCCGCGGCCGGCGCGCGCCACGCCCCAGGCGTCCGACGCCAGTTCCCACCCCTCGCCGCGCGCATCCTTGCGCCCGCTGGTGTCTTCGATGCGGCTGATGCAGCCAAGCGACAATTGGCTGTGCTGATGATCGCTTTTCAGTTGCGCCTGGATGCGCCGGTGCGTGTCGTCGAGCACCAGCTGGTTGCCGCGCACGCCGTAGCCGCCGCCAGGCATCAGTTCCGCGGTGCGCCAGCCGCCCAGCATGCATTGCCCCGGCAAATTCCACGGCGGCGCATGATTGCCGTTGTATACCGCGCCGACAATGACGGGACGGTCGATATTTCCGTCGAGAAACTGGATCAGCACCTCCTGGCCGATGCGCGGCAACGCGATCTGGCCGAACGCCTGGCCCGCCCATGGCGTCATGACCCTGATCCATGGCGAACTGCCCGCGTCGAACTTGCCCAGCCGGTCCCAATGGAATTGCACCTTCACCCGGCCCAGCGCGTCGGTATGGATGGTTTCGCCTGCCGGCCCGGTGACAATCGCGGTCTGCACGCCAGGCAACTTGCAAGGCGTGCTGTTGAACTGCCGCCCCGGATACCAGCGGATGCTCTTGCGGATGCAGCTGAAACGGTTTTCATAATGCGACTTCGCGCCCGTCCCTGCCTGGTAATTGTTGGTGGCGACATGCTCGACCGACAGGATCAGGTATTCGCGCGAGCCGATATCCGGGCGCGCCGCTTCGCCTCTGGCCGGCATGGATTGCTCGCCGCTGAAGTGGCCGCCCAGCGTGAAACTGCGCCCGGCCTGGGCGCCGCGGTGATTGCCGCCGGCCTCGAAGTATTGCGCCTGGCAGTGATGCTCTTCCAGGCGGCGTTGCGCCAGCGCTTCGCCGTCGCCCATGTCGGCATAGCCATAGCCGGTGTCCTGATACAGTTCATGGGCAAACACGTCGCCCTGCGGGTGCAACGCATGGCCGCTGGCACGGCTGACATGGGGCTGCTTGTAATTGAAGCTGGCCAGCGTCAGCGAGCCTGAAGCGATCTTGCGTATGGCCTGCCAATCGCGTATGCCGTCGGACTCCAGCGAACCGGCGCCGCTGCGAAACGCCATCGCGTCGGCTTCGCCGGCATGGCCATCGCTTGAGTCGATGCTGTCGGTCAGCCAGGTATTGTCGCCCAGGCAGAGCGTGTGACCGTCGGCGCGATGTTCATACCAGTAATGGATGCCCTGCTCTTCCCAGCGCCGGTGCAGATGGTTGTAATCGGTTTCATTGTGCTGGTTGGCACAAGTTAATATCGCTTTTTCCTCATGCAGGCGGTTTTGCCAGTCGCGCTGCACATAATGCGCGAAGGTCGTTTCGCTGATGTCGATGACCGTGCGTCCATGGAACGAGACGTTGTCCATGCGCAGCCTGGAAAACGCCAGCCAGGGTTGCAGCACCATCTGGTAGAACGCGAAACCGCCATCGCTGCGCAATAGGCGAAATTCGCCGACATAACCATTAAAATGGCGCAAGCTGCCATCATCGCGCACCATCGAAATCGTGACCATGCGTCCCATCATCGCCGTCAGGGGCAGGTGGGGATTATCGGACAGCAATTCGACGTCGAAGCGAAAGTCGCGTGACATAGCTTCGTGCGCCCGCAAGCTGTTGACCAGCAGCGCGGTATCGGGCGGACCATCGTCGTGCGGAAAATCCATGCGCAGCAAGCGGTTCTCCTGGACTCGGCTGCCCGCTGCGAAAAGGCGCGTCAGGTCGGCTGCCAGCTTGCCATCATCCATATTGCCTCCTTCTGACTTGTTTCCCTGGCCCATGCTAACCATGGGGAACGCCGGCATATTGATGGAACACAAACTAGTTGCTCATACGCAAAAAAGCCGCATCGGCCCTGCGGCGGATGCGGCTTTGCGCTAGTGCAAGCGGCTTACTTCTTTGCGGCTTTTACTGGCTTCGGATACTTGATCGTCATTTCCTGCAGCAAGTTATCCGCATGGTCCACTTCCTTCATCACCCACAGCATGTAGCGGATGTCGAGGTGGATGGCGCGCGTGATGGCCGTGTCGAAGTACCAGTCCTTGGTGATCGATTCATACGTCGAATCGAAGTTCAGGCCGATCAGCTCGCCGCGCTTGTTCATCACGGCCGAGCCGGAATTGCCGCCCGTGGTGTCCGCGCTGGTGAGGAAGTTGACGGGAACCGTGCCCAGCGCCGGGTCGCGGAACTGGCCGTAGCGTTTTTGCTTGACGGCGTCGATCAAGCCTTGCGGCGCTTCGAACGGCGCCTTGCCCGTGACTTTCTCGACGATGCCTTCCACGGTCGTGAACGGTCCCTTGGTCAGCCCATCGCGCGGCGAGTACGGCGCTACCGTGCCGTAGGTGACGCGCAGGGTCGAGTTGGCGTCAGGATACACCGGCTTGCCTTGCGACTTTTTCCAGGCAATCACCGCTTGCATGTATTGCGGAATCACGCGTTCCAGGTTGCCGTCGACTTCCTTGCGGCGCTCTTCCAGCGCAAGCTCCACCGGCTGCAGCTTGACGGCCAGTTGCATGAAGGCGTCGTCGGACTGGGCAACAGCGGCCTGGTCCTTTTCCAGCCAGGCCAGGCGCTTGGCAGTGTCAGCCAGTTGCGTCTGCTGGTACAGGGCCGCCACGGCCGCTGGCGCCGGCAGCAGCGCGTCCAGGCCTTGCGGATGGCTCTTCGCCGCCAGTTGCGCATAACGCTTCAAGCCCGCTTCGAAACGCGCCTGATCGACCTTGTTGACATACGACTGTTCCAGGCGCGCCAGGCGGGCCTTGATGAAAGCCAGGTCGCGCTGCTGGAAGCCCGATTCGCGCTCGGCGTCCGCTTTCTGGCGCTCCAGCGACAAACGGTAGACGGTGCGCGCGCTCTTCAGCAAGTCGCTGTTGGTGGCCACGCTCCAGGCGAACTCTTCTTCGCTCAAGGCCATGTCGCTGGCGATCGCCGCGTCCAGTTCGGCCAGCAGGGTCGGCGACACGTTCGGCTGCCTGGCGTACCAGGCGCGGAATTCGGCGTCCTGCACGTCCTTGATGGCGGCGATGTCCTTGCGGGCAAAACCGTCGAGCAAGCCCTGGGTTTTCTTCAGCACGTTGTTGATGCTTTTGACCACGCTCGCATAGCGCACGGCGGCCGCCGCGTCACCCTGCGTCGCGTCGGCCATCACGGCCAGGTCCGCTTGCAGTTCCGACACTTTCAGGGGGAAGGCCGTATCGCGCGCGAAGCGGATTTCCGCCGGCAGCTTGTAGCGGCTGGTGCGGCCGGGATAGCCCGCCAGCAAGATGCCGTCACCGGCCTTCAAGCCTTCGGCCGAGACGACCAGAAAGTCCTTCGATTGGTATGGCACGTTGTCGGGCGACGGGTCGGCCGGACGGCCATCCTTGCCCACGTAGGCGCGCAGGAACGAATAGTCGCCCGTGTGGCGCGGCCATTCATAGTTGTCGATATCGCCGCCGAAGTTGCCGATCTTGTCCGATGGCGCGTACACGAGGCGCACGTCGCGTATCATCATCTGACGGATGCGGTAGTACTCGAGGCCGCGGTGGAAGGCGGGCACGGAGCAGCGGTACATCTTGTCCGTTTCGCATTCGGCGATCAAGTCCTTGACGCGCTTCTCCACGGCTTCGTGGCGCGCGCGGCCGCTCATGTCGGCCGTCAAGCCTTTCAATACGCGCTCGCTGACATTCTCCACCTTGTCCGTCACATACACCAGGCTGTTCGGACCGCCCGGCAGCTCGCTGGCGCGAGTCTTGGCCAGGAAGCCGTTGGTGATGTAATTGTGTTCCGGCGTGGAATTGCGCTGGATGGCGCCATACGCGCAATGGTGGTTCGTCACCACCAGGCCGGCGTCGGAGACGAAAGCGGCCGAGCAGCCGCCCAGCGACACGATGGCGCTCATCGGGTGCTTGCTCAGGTCGGCCAGTTTTTCCGCAGGAATCTCGATGCCGACCCGTTTCAGTTCGGCTTTCAGCTGTGGCAGTTGGTGTGGTTGCCACTGCCCTTCGTCGGCGTGTGCGCCGGCGAACGCGCCCAACAAGGCGACTGGTAATACGATTGTCTTGAACAAGATATGCCCCTCCATAAAAAGCAGGCGAAAGTATAGCCTGTCCAGCCTGCATGAGTCGGCAAAAATTATCCTGCTGCAATTACTGTATCGATTGCGGCATCAGGCGGCCGGCCGCCCCGTCCCCTGCAAGGGAATCTGCAGCAGCAACCGGCAACCGGCGCCCGAGGCCGGCACGCCCACCTCGAACTGTCCGCCCAGCGCCGTCACCCGCTCGGCGATGCCGATCAGGCCGAAGCACTGCTTCTTGCGCTGCTGCTGCGGCGTGATGCCGATGCCGTTGTCGCTGATGGCCACATACACGGCGCAGGCATCCGAACTGAGTTCGATCTCGACCTGGCTGGCCTGGGCATGGCGCATGACGTTGCTGAGCGCCTCCTGCACGATGCGGAACAGCACGATCTCGACCTGGCTGCCGACGGTGGAAAACAGCGCCTCGTCGCGTATCAGCAGCTGGCAAGCGACGCCGCTGCGCTTGCGGAAGTCGCCTACCTGCCACTCGATGGCGGCCTGCAAGCCCAGGTCCAGCGCCATCGGACGCAGTTCGTTCATGATGCCGCGCACGCTCTTGATGGTGGTGTCAACGTTGCTGAGCACGGCGCCGACCCGGCGGTGCAGGCGCGGATGCGAGCCTTCCGTGCGCGCGCTGAGCATGGAAATATCGATGCGCAGCGCCAAGAGGTTTTGTCCCAGCTCATCGTGGATATCGCGCGAGATGCGCTTGCGCTCGTCTTCCTTGGCCGTTTCCAGGTGCAGCGCCAGCTGGCGCAGCTGCGCATGCGACTGGCGCAGCGCGCCATCCATCAGCTTGCGTTCGGTAATGTCCGTGTGCGCCACCACCACGCGCAGCGGCCCTTCGCCGAGGAAACGGCTGATCCTGGCCTGCGACCAGCGGGGGCCCGAGCGCGTGGCAAATTCATACTCGAGCGCAAACGTGTCCGCATTGCCGGCAATGACGGCGCGGATGCCGGCGGCCAATTCGCGGCCGGCGCTGCGCTGCCAGCGCGGGTCCGACTCGCAAAATTCCAGATACTGCAGCGGCTGTGGCGTTTGCCCGACGAAGGCCAGGCAAGCTTGGTTGGCATGCACGACGCGGCCCGCCCGGTCCAGCACCAGCACCCGGTCCGTCAAGGAATCGATGGTGGCGTGAAAGAAGCGCTCCGCATCGCGCAAGGCTTCCTGCGCCCGCTCGCGCTGGTGTACTTCCAGTTGCAGATGCTGGTTGGCCCGCAGCAATTCGGCCGTGCGGTCGACCACCCGCTGGTCCAGCTCGCGGTGCAGTTCGCGCAAGTCCGCCTCGGCCAGCTTGCGTTCGGTGATATCGGAAAACACGCCGACAAAATGGCTGATGGCGCCGTCCGGGCTGCGCATGGGCGTGATCGACAGCGATTCGACGAAGCGCTCGCCGTTCTTGCGCCGGTTCACCAGTTCGCCATACCAGCTGCCATCCTGGTGCAGGCTGCGCCACATGGCTTCATAAAAATGCGGCAGATGCGTGCCGCCGCCGAGGAAGGATGGGTCGCGCCCGATGGCTTCCTCCGCCTGGTAGCCGGTGATCGTGGTGAAGGCGGGGTTGACGGAAATGATGCGGTTGGCGCTGTCCGTCACCAGCACGCCTTCGCGTATGCTGTCGAGGATGACGAAGGCGCGCCGCAAGGCCGATTCGCGCGCGTGCTCGTCGCCCAGGTCCGTCACCAGCATGCGCGCCGTGGCGCTGGCCGCGTCGAAATTGGCCTCGATGCGCACCATGCCGCCCATGCCGCCCGCGTCGCCCTGGAACAGTTGCGCTTCAAGCACCTGGCGCGTGCCGCTGGCAAAGACGGCGTCGAGGAAGCGGCGGAAGCCGACCTGCGCCTGGGGTGCGACGAATTGCTCGAAACGTCGTCCCAGCAGCTGGTTCCTGTCGCGCTGCAACAAGCCGCAGGCCGCCACGTTGACGCGCGTGATCACGCCTTCGCGCGCCAGCGAAAAGTAGCTGACGGGCGCCTGTTCATACAGCTGCGCATAACGGTCGCGGCTGTTTTCATATTCATTCTTCAGCTGCTCCAGCTCGGCCAGGGCCGCGCTCTGCATTTCCAGCTCGATCTGGCTGACCTGCAGCTCATGCAGCTGACGCATCACGTCTTCATTCGACTGCGGCGGCGCTGCGGGCTGGCGCTGCTGCGCCGCCAATTGTTCGGCCTGCTCTCGCAACCTGGCCGGCGCGCTGCCGTCGTCGAATGGTTCGTTCATGACGCGCTCTCTCCTGCTTTCCCGTCTGCCACGGCGCCGGACTGGATCTGGCGCAGCTGGGCCTCCAGTACCTTGGACTCGGTAATGTTAATAAAGGTTACCACCACGCCATCGATGACATTTTCCACCGTGCGGTAAGGCATGATCCGCACGTTGTACCAGCGCCCGTTCTTGGTCTGCACCTGCCGTTCGCAAAACACGAGGCTGCGGATCACTTCCAGCGCATCCGCCTCCAGATTCGGGTAGGCGAGATCGTTGACGATGTCGCTGAGCGGACGGCGCAAGTCCGTCTGGATCAGCTTATAGATTTGCGTGGCCGGCGCCGTGAAGCGGCGGATGCGCAGCTCGCTGTCGAGGAAAATGGTGGCGATGTCGGTGCTGTTGAGCAGGTTCTTCATGTCGCTGTTGACCAGCGACAAATCGTCGACCTTCGACTGCAGCTCCGCATTGACCGTGTACAGTTCTTCGTTGAGCGACTGCATCTCTTCCTTCGAGGTGGTCAACTCCTCGTTCGCCGATTGCAGTTCTTCATTGGTCGACTGCAATTCCTCGTTGGCCGACTTGAGTTCTTCGCGCGAGGTCTGCATTTCATCGCGCACGGCCTGGATTTCATTGCGTGCCTGGATCAGCTGCTGCTCCAGTTCCAGCACCTTGGGATTCGGCGAGCGGCCCCGGCGCGCGGTAGCCGCCAGCGGCACGCTGGCAAACGTGACGAAGACCATGCCGCGCAACGCTTCGGGCTGAAGCAAGGCTTCCGCCGTCAAATCCACGCCCTGCGCCTGCCCTGCGTGATCCTTGAGCACCAGGCCTTTCAGGCGTACCAGGCTGTCGCTTTGCAGCGCCTGCTTGATCAGGCCCGCCAGCTCGTAGCGCAAGCCTTCGCGCGCCATGGCGTGGATGTTCCAGTTGGCCTTGCCTGCCGCCGGCTCCAGGAAGGCGCCCGTGCGGCCATTGATGTACAGGATGTCCCCATCCTGGTTCAGCAGCACGGCCGCAGGCGAGTATTTTTGGAGCAATAATTGCTCGACATGGGATTGGATTTTTCCGGGCATGCTGACTTCTCTTGTGTCGCTGGGGGTAGGAGGAGTGGCCGACGATACCTTGGTGGGAAAGTACGTCAGCAAGCGCTGGCGCGCCAGGTTATCGAGCCGGCGGTACATCCGGCTCGACGTCGTCAGCGGCGCGAACAGCTCGGAAAAATGTCCTGGCGTGTCGGCGCTGCCCAACAGCAAAACGCCGTCGCGGTTCAGGGCGTAATGAAACAGGGGAATCAAACGCTGCTGCAATTTGGCATTGAGGTAAATCAACAGGTTGCGGCAGCACAGGATATCGAGCTTGGTAAACGGCGGATCGGAAATGATGTTTTGCTGGGCAAAGATGATCATGTTACGGATCTCTTTCCGGACCAGGTAATCGTTCTTGTCCTGCAAGAAAAACCGTTCCAGGCGCTCGGCCGACACGTCGCTGCTGATACTGTGCGGAAAGCGCCCCTGGCGCGCGCGGTCGATGGCGTCGGCCGACAGGTCGGTGGCAAAGATCTGCAGGCTGTACTTCGCCGGCGGGTTGCTGCCGGCGACCACCTCATGGAACACCATGGCCAGCGAATACGCTTCCTCGCCCGTGGAACAGGCAGGAATCCAGGCCTTGAAGGCACGCCCTTCCGGGTGGGCTGCCAGCATTTGCGGCAAGACCACCATCTTCAGGTATTCCCACACTTTCGGGTCGCGGAAAAAATTCGTCACGCCGATCAGCAACTCCTTGAACAGCAAGTCGATTTCCGCGGGATTGTTGCGCAGATAGGAAATGTACTCTTCCATCGACGTCATCTGGTACAAGCTCATGCGGCGCTCGATGCGGCGCAGCACCGTGTTGATCTTGTAGTCGGAAAAGCTGTTGCCCGTATGTTCGGTCAGCAAGGCGACAATTTCCTGCAAGGAATTGCGTCCGCTCGCCTGCTTGCCCGGCAACTCCAGGAAGCTGCTGCGAAACAGGTAACTGACGATCTTTTCCGGCATCTTGTCGGGAAAATCGACGAGGTCCACCGCGTCGGCGGCGATGGCGCTTTGCGGCATCATGTCGAACTTGGCCGTATCGGGATGCTGGGCCAGGGTCAGGCCGCCCGCCTGCTTGATGGCCTGCAAGCCGCGCGTGCCATCGCTGCCCATGCCGGACAGGATCACGCCCACGGCCAGTTCGCCCAGCTCGGCCGCCAGGCTTTCAAAGAAAGCATTGATGGGCAAGCGATGTCCGCGCAGTTGCAGCGGCTCGCTGAGCAGGAAACGTCCCTTCGACAGGCCCAGGTCGGCGTTCGACGGAATCACATAGATATGGTTGGGCTGCAAAACCGCCTGGTGCGTGATTTCCGTGACGGGAATGCTGGTAGCCCGCTGCAGCAGTTCCGGCAACAAGGCTTTTTGCGTGGGATCCAGATGCTGGATCACCACATAGGCGATGCCGCTCTCCTGCGGCACATGGGTCAGAAAAGCGACAATAGGGTCGAGTCCGCCAGCGGAAGCGCCGATGGCCACCACGGGAAAACCGATGGTGGACGCTTCAGCAGGCTGGCTGGCCGGACTGGTTTTGCTGCGTTTGCGGGTTATCATCGTCTGCAAGAAACCGGCCTCGGCAAACCTTGCCATGGCCGGCAATTGATAATCTTGCATTCTAGCACTCAAGATGCGCGGCAAAACACGAATTTGGCGCAGGACTTTTCCCTGCGCCAGGCTGCCCCGGTACTGTCCCCTTTACTGCGCCTGCGGCACATGCCAGCCGCCGCCCAGCGACTGGATCAGGGCCACGGCCGTCGTCTGGCGGTCCGCCTGCGCCTGCACCAGCGAACGGCGCGCCGACAAGGCCGTCACTTGCGCCGTCACCACGTCCGTATAGCCGACCTGGCCCGCGTTGTAGCGGTTCAGCATCTGCTGCTCGACCTGGTCGGCGGCCGCTGACGCCTGCTGGCGCAAGGCCAGCTGCTCGGCCAGCGCGCGCGTGGCCGACAACTGGTCTTCCACGGCGCCAAAGGCGGCCAGCACCGTCTGGCGGTAGCGCGCCACGGCCGCTTCATGGCCGGCCTTGGCCGCGTCCACGCTGGCCGTGGTGGCGCCCGCGTTGAACAGCGTCTGCGCGGCCGACACGCCCAGCGACCACAGGCTCGATGAGGCATTGAACAGGTCGCCGACACGGCTGGCGCCGGAACCGTAGGAACCCGTCAGGTTCAGGCTCGGGTAATACGCGGAACGGGCGATGCCGATCTGCTCGTTGGCCACGGCGACTCTACGCTCGGCGGCGGCGATGTCGGGACGGCGCTGCAGCAGGGTCGACGGCACGCCCAGCGGCACCTCGGGCACGGTCAGCGTCCACGGCGCCACGGCCAGGCTGAAGTCGGACGGCGCGCGGCCCAAAAGTATCGCGATCGCATGTTCCAGCTGGGCGCGCGCGCGCGTCTGGCTCGACAGGTCGATCTGCGCATTGGCCAGCTGCGTCTGCGCCTGCAGCAGGTCGGACTTGGCGGCGATGCCGGCATTGAAGCGGTTGCTGGTGATGTCGAGCACGCGCTTGTAGCCATCGATGGTGGCATTGAGCAGCGCGATCTGCGCATCGCTCTGGCGCAGCGAAAAATAATTGGTGGCCAGCTCGCCCTGCGCCGACAGGCGCGCCGCGGCCAGGTCCGCCGCGCTGGCGCTGGCGCTGGCGTCGGCGCCCGTCACACCGGCGCGCAGCTTGCCCCACACGTCCGGTTCCCAAGAGGCGCCGATAGCCGCCTTGAAGTTGTTGTTCGTCTGCTGCTCGCCGCCGCCACCGGAACGGGCGCCGCTGCCCGTCAGGTTCACGGTCGGGAACAGCGAGGCGCGCTGTTCGCGCACCAGCGCGCGCGCCTGCTCGTACGAGGCGATGGCGGCCGCCACGTTCTGGTTCGAGATGTCGATGCCTTCGGCCAGCTGATTCAATTGCGCGTCGCCGAACAGGGTCCACCACGGCCCCCGTTCCAGCGTGTCGGCCGGCACGGCAGGCTGCCAGCCGGCCGCCTCCTTGAACGTGTGCGGCGCGGCGGCCGTCGGCGTTTCATACGCGGGGCTGACGGCGCAACCGGCCAGCAGCAGGAAAGCGGTGGCCGCGCCCAGCGCCAGCAGGCGGCGCGCGGGGACGGTCGATACGATAGGTTTTACTTGCTTCATGATTGTGTGCTCGGGTTATCTGGCCCAGGAATGCGGCTCAATTGCTGCTCGTCGGCGCTGCGCGTGCGCAGCTTGTCGAGCAGGATGTAGACCACCGGGGTGGTCAGCAATGTGAGTAACTGGCTGGCAATCAGGCCGCCGATGATGGCGACCCCCAAGGGCTGGCGTAGCTCCGACCCCTCGCCGAAACCGATCGCCAGCGGCAAGGCGCCAAGCGCCGCCGCCAGGGTGGTCATCAGGATGGGGCGGAAACGCAGCAAACAAGCCTCGCGCACCGCCTCCACCGCTGTCAGGCCGCGCGAACGCTCGGCCTCCAGCGCGAAGTCGATGATCAATATAGCATTTTTCTTGACGATACCGATCAACAGGAACACGCCGATCAGGGCGATGATGGAAAACTCCATGCGGAACAGCAGCAAGGCCAGCACGGCCCCCACCCCCGCCGACGGCAAGGTCGACAGCACGGTGACGGGGTGGATCAGGCTTTCGTACAGGATGCCCAGCACGATGTAGATCACCACGATGGCCGCCAGAATGAGCAGCGGCTGCTCCTTGTTGCTGTCCTGGGCGCTCTTGGCCGAACCCTGGAAGCTGCCGCGCACGTTGACGGGCATGCCGATTTCCGACTCCGCCTGGGCCACGGCCGCCTGGCCGTCGCTGAGCGGGTAGCCGTCGGCCAGGTTGAACGACACGGTGGTGGCCAGTTCGCCGCCCTGGTGGTTGATCGAGGTGGCCGTCGCGCTTTCGGCGAAGCTGCTGAACGACGATAGCGGCACCATGTGCGCCAGGGTGGTGCTCAAGGCCGAGCCGCTGGACGGATCGCGCGCGGCCGTCGTATTGGACGTCGTCGCGGCAACGCTGGTGCCGGCCGTGGCAGCGCTGGCGGCCGTCGTGCCGGTGGCGGCGACGGCTGCCGCATTCGACGCCGGCACGTACACGGAGCGCAGCGCTTCCGGGCTTTGCGCATAGCGCGGCGCCACTTCCATGATCACGTGGTACTGGTTCAGTTCATCGTAGATGGTCGCCACCTGGCGCTGGCCGAAGCTGTTGTACAGGGCATTGTCGATATCCTTTACCTGCACGCCCAGCTGCGTGGCGCGGTCCTTGTCGATGGAAACAAACGTCTCCACGCCGTTTTCCGCCTGGTCCGTGTCGACGTCGATCAGGGCCGGCTGCAGCTTCATCTGGTCGGCCAGCTTCGCCGCCCACTTCTTCAAGTCCGCCTGGTTGTCGCTGATCAGGGTGTACTGGTACGTCGAATTGCTGGAACGCCCGCCCATGCGCAAATCCTGCACGGGATTGAGGAACAGCGAAATGCCCGTCACCTTAGCCAGCTGCGGACGCAAACGGGCGATCACGGCTTGCCCCTTGTCGGTGCGCTGCGAGGCAGGTTTGAGGTCGATGAACATGAAGCCGCCCCCTGCCCGTCCGCCACCGGTAAAGCCCACGACGGTGGCGACGGCCGGATCGTCCTTGATGATGTCGACCAGCTGGCGCAACTTGCTCTGCATGGCCTGGAAGGAGATGCTCTGGTCGGCGCGCATGCCGCCATTGATCTGGCCCGTGTCCTGCTGCGGGAAAAAGCCCTTGGGCGCGGCCGCGAACAGATACACGTTCAGACCGACGACGAACACGAGGATGGTCATCACCAGCGCGGCGCTGGACAGGGCCCAGTCCAGGCAATGCTCATAGACTTTCAGCATGCGCGCGAAGCCGCGCTCGAACCAGCGCGCCACGGCGCCCGGCTGCTTGTGCGGTTCGCCGCTTTTCAGCAGCCAGGCGCACATCATCGGCGTGGTGGTGAGCGAAATGACGAGCGAAATCATCACGGCGGCCGACAGGGTCACGGCAAATTCGCGGAACAGCCGTCCCACCTGTCCGCCCATGAACAGCAGCGGGATGAAGACGGCCACCAGCGACAGGCTGATCGACAGCACGGTAAAGCCCACTTCGCGCGCGCCCAGGAGCGCCGCCTTGAAGCGGTCCATGCCCGCCTCGATGTGGCGCTGCGTGTTTTCCAGCACCACGATGGCATCGTCGACGACAAAGCCCGTGGCCACCGTGAGCGCCATCAGCGACAGGTTGTTCAGGCTAAAACCCAGCATGTACATCACGCCGAAGGTGCCCAGCAGGGAGACGATGGTGGCCACGGCCGGGATGATGGTGGCGCGCACGCTGCGCAGGAAGGCGCTGACCACCAGCACCACGAGCACGATGGACAATATCAGCGTGAACTCGATTTCGTGCAGCGAGGAGCGGATGGAATTGGTGCTGTCGGACGCCACCTGCAGCTTGATGTCGCCGGGCAGCTGCGCCTGCAGTTGCGGCAGCAGCGCGCGCACGCCGTCCACCGTGGCGATGACGTTGGCGCCCGGCTGGCGCGTGATCAGCACGATGACGGCCGGGTCGCCGTTGAACAGGCCCAGGGTATTGTTGTTTTCCACGCCGTCGACCACTTCGGCCACGTCGTCGAGGCGGATGGCGGCGCCATCGCGCCAGGCCACCACCAGGCTGCGGTAATCGGCGGCGCTGCGCCCGCCCGACGCCGTCGCCGCCCCCGAATAGATCTGCAGGCTGCGCTCGTCGCCGGAGATTGCCCCTTTCGGGCGGTTGGCGTTGCTGGCCTGGATGGCCGCGCGCACGTCTTCCATCGACACGGCATAGTGATTGAGCTGGTACGGCAGCAGTTCCACGCGCACGGCCGGCAGCGAGCCGCCGCCCAGTTCCACGTCGCCCACGCCCTTGACCTGCGCCACCTTCTGCTGCACCAGGTTCGACACGGCGTCGTAGATCTGGCCCGGCGTGCGCGTTTTTGAGGTTAGCGCCAGGATGATCACGGGCGCGTCGGACGGATTGGCCTTGCGGTAGGTGGGGTTGCTGCGCAAGGTGGCCGGCAAGTCCACGCGCGCGGCGGCAATGGCCGCCTGCACTTCGCGCGCGGCCGAATCGATCTTGCGGTTCAAGTCGAACTGCAAATTGATGCGAGCCGAGCCCGTGCCCGACGACGACGTCATCTCGTTCACGCCCGAGATCACGCCCAGGCGCCGTTCCAGCGGCGTGGCCACGGAAGTGGCCATGGTCGCGGGGCTGGCGCCGGGCAGGCTGGCGCTGACGGAAATGGTCGGATAATCGACCTGCGGCAGCGGCGAGACGGGCAGCACGAAGAAGGCGCCGATGCCCGCCAGCGCGATGCCGATGGTCAGCAGCACGGTGGCGATGGGACGCTTGACGAACGGTTCGGACAAGTTCACGCGGCGCTCCCCGTATGATCGGCGGGCTTGTCCAGGCTGACGCCGCGTGTCTTGCGCGCGAAGCGCTGGCCCAGGCGGTCGAAACCCAGGTAGATGACGGGCGTGGTAAACAGGGTCAGCACCTGGCTGACGATCAGGCCGCCAAAGATGGCCAGGCCCAGCGGACGGCGCAGCTCGGCGCCCTCGCCCCAGCCCAGCATCAGCGGCACGGCCGCGAACAGGGCCGCCAGGGTCGTCATCAGGATGGGGCGGAAGCGCAGCAGCGCCGCCTGGTGGATGGCTTCCTGCGGGCTCTTGCCTTCATCGCGTTCGGCCTCGATGGCGAAGTCGATCATCATGATGGCGTTCTTTTTCACGATGCCGATCAACAGGATGATGCCGATGATGCCGATCACGCCCAGGTCCTGCCCGGAAATCATCAGCGCCAGCAAGGCGCCCACGCCGGCCGACGGCAGGGTCGACAAGATCGTCAGCGGATGGATGTAGCTTTCGTACAGCACGCCCAGCACGATGTAGACGCAGACGACGGCGGCCAGAATGAGCCACAGCTGGTTCGACAGCGAGTTTTCATACGCGCCGGCCGCGCCCAGGAAGGTCAACGTCACCGCTGGCGGCAAGGCGATGTCCTGCGCCGCCTGGCGGATGGCGTCGACGGCGCTGCCCAGCGCCACGCCCTGCGTCGTATCGAAGCCGAGGGTCGTGGCCGGGTATTGCGCCACGTGCGTGATTTGCAGCGGCGCCTGTTTTTCGCTGACGCTGGCAAAGGCGGACAAGGGCGTCGACTTGCCTGAACCCGTGCGCACCTGCAGGTCCGACAGGTCGGACGGCGTGGTGACGATGCCCGGCTGCGCTTCGAGGATGACGCGGTACTGGTTGGTTTCCGTGAAAATCGTCGAAATGATGCGCTGGCCGAAGGCGTTGTACAGCGCGTCGTCGACGGTTGCCGTGGTCACCGACATGCGCGCGGCGCTGTCGCGGTCGATCGCCACCGTGACGGCGGCGCCCGTGGCGCCCGCATCCGTGACGACGTTGCGCAGCTGCGTTTTTTCACGCATGCGGGCGGCCAGCTTGCGGGCCCACTCGGTGACGGTGGCCGTGTCGGCCCCTTCCAGCGAGACGCGGTACTGCGTCGGGCCCGATTCCGCATCGATGGTGAGATCCTGCGTCGGCTGCAGATACAGGGTCACGCCGGCCACCTTGGCCACGCGGTTGCGCAAGCGCTCCATGATCTCGTCCTGGCTGCCGCTGCGCGGACGCTTCAGGTTGATCAGCATGCTGCCCGTGTGCAGCATGGTGTTGTTGGCCGCATCGACGCCCACGAGGGAACTCAGGGTATCGACAGCGGGGTCTTCCAGCAGCGCGCTGGCGGCCGCCTGCTGCAAGGTGGCCATGCGCTCGTACGAAACAGCCTGCGACGTTTCGATGCGCGCCTGCAGCTGACCCGTGTCCTGCGTGGGGAACAGGCCTTTCGGAATCGTGATGTACAGGATGACGGTCAGCAGCAAGGTGGCCAGGGCCACCAGCAGGGTCAGGCCCTGGCGTTTCAGCACCCACACCAGCGCATGGTCGTATTGATGGATGACCTTGTCGAGGAAAGCCTGGATGCGCTGGCCCGTGGCGCTGATTTTTTCATCGGCGTGGCTCTTCAGCCAGCGCGCCGACATCATCGGCACCAGGGTCAGGGACACCACGGCGGAAATCAGGATCGTGATGGCCAGGGTCATGGCGAATTCACGGAACAGGCGGCCCACGACGTCGCCCATGAACAGCAGGGGAATCAGCACGGCGATCAGGGACACCGTCAGCGAGATGATGGTAAAGCCGATCTGCGACGCGCCTTTCAGGGCAGCGGCCATCGGCGTCTCGCCCTCTTCGATGTAGCGGGCGATGTTTTCGATCATGACGATGGCGTCGTCGACGACGAAGCCGGTGGCGATCGTCAGCGCCATCAGGGACAGGTTGTTCAGGCTGTAGCCGAGCAGATACATGACGCCGCAGGCGCCGATCAGCGAGATCGGCACGGACAGGCTGGCGATCACGGTGGCGCGCATGCTGTGCAGGAAGGCGAAGATCACCAGCACCACCAGCAGCACGGACAACAGCAGTTCCATTTCCACGTGTTCGACCGAGGCGCGGATGCCCGTCGTGCGGTCGCTCAGCACGTCGAGCTTCATGGCCGCCGGCAGGCTGGCCTGCAGGTCCGGCAGCAGGGCCTTGATGGCGTCGACCGTCTTGATGACGTTGGCGCCGGGCTGGCGCTGCACGTTCAGGATGATGGCCGGCTGCTTGCCGGACCAGGCGCCCAGGCGCGTGTTTTCCGCGCTGTCGACGACGTTGGCCACATCAAGCAGGCGCACGGGCGCGCCGTTTTTATACGTGATGATCAGGCGCTTGTAGTCTTCCGCCGTCACCAGCTGGTCGTTGGCGTTGATGGTGAACGAGCGCGTGGGGCCGTCGAAACTGCCCTTGGCGCTGTTGACGTTGGCCGCCGCGATGGCCGTGCGCAGGCTGTCGAGGCCCAGGCCGTACGAGGCCAGCAACTTGGTGTCGCCCTGGATGCGCACGGCGGGACGCTGGCCGCCCGACAGCGAGACGAGGCCCACGCCGTTGACCTGGCTGATCTTCAGCGCCAAACGCGTGTTGACGATGTTCTGCACCTGCGTCAGCGGCATCGTGTCCGAGGTGATCGCCAGGGTCAGCACGGGCGCGTCGGCCGGATTGATCTTCGCGTACACGGGCGGTGCCGGCAAGTCGGTCGGCAGCAGGGAGCCGCCCGCGTTGATGGCCGCCTGCACTTCCTGCTCGGCCACGTCCAGGGTCTGGCCCAGGGTGAATTGCAAGGTGATGAGGGAAACGCCGGCCGCGCTGGTGGAACTCATGCGCTGCAAGCCCGACATCTGTCCGAACTGGCGCTCCAGCGGCGCCGTCACGGTCTGCCCCATGACTTCGGGACTGGCGCCCGGGTACAGGGTCTGCACCTGGATGGTGGGGAAGTCCACCTGCGGCAAGGCGGCCAGCGGCAGGAACTTGAAGCCGACCAGCCCCGCCAGCACGATGGCCAGCATCAGCAGCGCCGTGGCGACGGGGCGCTTGATGAACGGCGTCGATGGACTCATTGCGCCGCGCCCTTCGCCGGCGCCGTGGCTGGCGCGGAGGCGGATGCCGAGGCCGAGGCCGATGCGCTGGCCGCGCCGTCAGGGTGCTGGCGGCGGTGGCGGCGTTCGCCGTTGGCGGTTCCCGCGCCACCTGCGCCGCCCATGGCAGGCTTGTCGCCCGCCAGGGTGACTTTCGCGCCTTCCTTCAGGCGGTCGGCGCCTTCCGTGATGACCTGTTCTCCCGCTTCCAGGCCGGCGCGGATTTCCACCATGTCGGTGGTGGCCTGGCCGCGCGTGACCATGCGCACGGTGACGGTCTTGTCCGCTTTTAGCACATACACGAAATCGCCATTATTGCTGTGACGCAGGGCCGTGACGGGCACCAGCACGGCGCCCGTGATATTGCCCAGTTCCAGGCGCACGTTGACGAACTGACTGGGGAACAGGGCCATCTTGTCGTTCGTGTAGCGGGCCTTGGCGCGCACGGTGCCCGTCTGCACGTCGACCTGGTTGTCCAGCGCCGTCAAGCTGCCCTTGTCCAGGGTATGCGTGCGCGTGCGGTCCAGCGCCAGCGCCGCCAATGCCGAGCCGCCGTTCAGGCGTTCCTGGATGGTCTGCACCTTATCCTGCGGCACGGAGAATTCCACGTCGATGGGCGAGAGCTGCGTCACCACCACCACGCCGCCCGTGTCGCCGGTGCTCACCAGGTTGCCGATGTCGACCACCTTCAGGCCCGCGCGGCCGCTGATCGGCGACACCACCTTGGTGTAGCCCAGGTTCAGCCTGGCCGTGCCTTCGGCGGCGCGGTCCGTCATGACCGTGCCTTCCAATTGTTTGACCAATGCCGCCTGCGTGTCGACGTCCTGGCGCGCGATGGAATCCTGGCCCAGCAGGGTTTGATAGCGCTTCAGGGTCAGGCGCGCGTTGTCCAGCTGCGCTTCATCGCGCTGGCGCTGGCCCGTGGCCTGCATCAGCGCCATCTCGAACTGCGCCGGATCGATCTGCGCCACCACCTGGCCCGCCTTGACCATGCCGCCTTCCTTGAATTTGAGCTCCTTCAAAATGCCCGACACTTGCGGGCGCACTGTCACGGTGGACGCGGCCGTCACCGTGCCCAGCGCATCGAGCACCACGGGCAGGTCGGATTTGACGGCCGTGGCCACGCCCACGGTGGTCGAGGGGCCCCCACGGCGCCCGCCGGGGCCACCAGGCCCGCCCGGACCACCGGCGCCAGGCTGGGCGCTGGTGCCGGAATGGGTCAGGTACCAGGCACCGCCCCCCAGCGCAGCCATCACGGCCAGCGCGATGACCGTGCCGACGATTTTCGAACGACGGCTGCGCCGCGGGGTGTGGGGTGTTGTCTGCGAATCCATCGCTTATCCTTGTAGTGGCCGCTGGCACGGCGAGTCTGTGGCGCCGGCCGAGGTGGAACACACTCAGGCCGGACGACCGTTTTTCGGGGTTGTTTCGGTACACAGCCGGGGGAGTCAAGAGCTGAAAATCAGCTGAAAAAACATCGCTCCCTAGCGTGAAACGACTCTAGCATAGTCATGTAACTGTTTCATTTCTACTTGAAACAATTATCCATGGCTGGCCGCAGTGGGCCCGGGCTTGCACGCCTGCCGGCATGCCGCCGCTGTGGGGGAATGGTGGAAAAATCAGGCTTGCGGGGCATCGCGCCCCGGGATTTGCCTGGCGCGGGCAGCTCGCATGCAGATACAAACTCGCTACAAATCTCGCGCCATCCGCCTTGACCTGGCGCCACGCGGGTGCCCGGGCGGCGCCGGACGGCGGCGATTCTTTACCTGGATTTACAAGGTCATGCCGAGGATGACATCCTGATAGTCGGTGCGGCCCACGCGGAAGGTGCGCCGACCCACCTGCGCAAAGCCGCAGCGCGCATAGAACGCCAGCGCATCGTGGTTTTCCGCGTACACGCCCAGCAGCACGCGCCCCGCCCCGCTGGCGCGCGCATGCTCCACGGCCGCGTGCATCAGGCGCTGGCCCACGCGCTGGCCCTGGAAGCGGTGCAACAGGTAGATGCGCTTGATTTCCAGATCGTCAGGACGCGGCTCGGCCACCGGCAGGCTGGCGGGACTGAGCACCAGATAGCCGACGGGTGCGCCGCCGGGCGTGGCCTCGGCCAGCCACAGCCGCATGGCCGGCAGCGCCAGCCACTCGCGGTACAGCTGCACGTCGTGCTGGCGCTGGCAATGGGCGATGACGTCGGCGCCATCGAGGATGCCGGCGAACGCTTCCAGGAAGGTGGCCTGGCCCACCAGCGCCAGCGCCGCTTCATCGCCCGGCACGCAAGGGCGGATGGTGATACCCGTGGGTGTACTCATGTCACTTGCCATATTCTGCTCCTCAAGGAAAACAAGCCGGGCGTAGCCGGCTTGGGTATGCTGTTGATGTGGGTGTTACTTGCCGCCCAGGGGTACCTCGCACAGGCAGTGCGTGAGGGCCATGAACGGTTTGTGCTCGCGCGTGATGCCGGACAGCCAGCTCAGGTCCTGCGCCATGCCCAGCGCCGCGTCGGCCGGCAAGCCCGTGCTGGCCAGGCCCAGTTTCACGTGCTCGCCCAAGCCCAGCGAAGCCATGGCCTTGGAGCCGAACATGCCGATCAGGCGGTCCACGTTCGACGTTTCCTGTTCCAGATAGGTCACGCGGTAGTCGGCGCCCAGGTTGGCGCGCTTGGCCGCCGAGGCCAGCGCATCGCCATAGCTGCCGATGCGGTCGACCAGGTTGCGCTCCTTCGCCTGCAAGCCCGTCCAGACGCGGCCCTGCGCCACTGCATCGATCTTTTCCGGCGTCGTCTTGCGCGCCTTGGCGGCCAGGTTCAGGAAGTCGCCATACACGTGGTTGA
The DNA here is from genome assembly GCF_009208735.1 of Janthinobacterium rivuli. Classification (GTDB taxonomy): domain Bacteria; phylum Pseudomonadota; class Gammaproteobacteria; order Burkholderiales; family Burkholderiaceae_D; genus Janthinobacterium. Next base: position 78,630 of record NZ_WFLJ01000001.1, read on the forward strand.
TCGAGCCCTGGATCACTTGCGCGAAGCGGGGATCGAGCGGACGCAATGGGTTGCCCGCGTCGGCCAGCCAGGTGGTCGGCGAGCCGGCCGTGTGGATGCCCAGCTTTTCCACCACCTTGTCGGCCGTCGGCAGGATCGCGAACACGCCGATGGAACCGGTGATGGTGGCCGCGTCGGCGATCACTTCATCGGCCGAGGTGCTGATCCAGTAGCCGCCCGAAGCGGCCACGTTGCCCATCGAGACGACCACTGGTTTGCCGGCGGCGCGCGTCAGTTCCAGTTCGCGGCGGATCAGTTCCGAGCCGAAGGCGCTGCCGCCCGGCGAATCGACGCGCAGCACGACGGCCTTGATCGATTTGTCTTCGCGCGCCTGGCGGATCAGACGCGAGGTGGACAGGCCGCCGATGGCGCCCGGTGGCGCGATGCCGTCGCCGATTTCACCGGAGGCGATGACCACGCCGACGGCGTCGCCGATGTGCACGGGGCGCAGGCGCGCCAGGTAGTCGGTGTAGTTCACCTGGCGGAAGTTCGTGCCTTCCGCGTTCTTGGCGCCGCGCGCCATCATGAACTGGCGCAGCTCATCGCGCGTTTTCAGGCCATCGACCAGCTTGGCGTCCAGCGACAGCTTGCCCAGGTCGCCGCCGGCCGCCGTCATCAGCGCCGGCAGCGCATCGATAGCCTGCATGATGGCGCCGGCCGGCAGCTTGCGCGCCTTTTCCACGTCCGTCGTGTAGGTGGTCCACAGGCCGTTGTTCAAGTAGCGGTCCGCTTCGGCCGCCGCGTCGGACGGACCGTTGGCGATGAAAGGCTCGGCCGCGCTTTTATACGTGCCCACTTTCAGCAGGTTGACCGTCACGCCCACCTTGTCGAGCGCGTCGCGGTAGTAATTGCGGTAGCGGCCGAAGCCTTCCAGCATGACGCCGCCCATCGGGTGCAGGAATACCTCGTCGGCCTTGACCGCCACCAGGTACTGGCGCTGGTTGTAGCTCGAACCCCAGGACGTGACTTTCTTGCCCGTCGCGCGGAAGCGTTCCACGCCGGCCGCCACTTCGCGCAGCGAAGCGAGGCCGCCGCCCTGCAATTCGTCGAGCAGGATCACCATGGAGCCGATGTTCTTGTCCTTGGCCGCCGTGTCGAGCACCGCCAGCACGTCGCGCAGCTGCACGCTTTTCTTGACTTCGCCGCTGACATTGGCCAGCACCGCTTCGCGCACGCCGCCCGGGGTCTCCTCGACCAGCGGACCTTGCAAGTCGAGCACCAGCGTGGTCTTCTCGCTCAGGGGTTTGGCGCCGCCGCCAAAGATGGCAATCAGGATGGCGATGACGATCAGCAGGAAAATCAGGTTGATGACGGCGCGGCGGGTGGCGTCCAGCGCGCGCCAGAATGCGCCAAAGCCGCGGCGCAGCGGCGGGAAGGGGTTGAGTGACATTAATGCTCCATGAGGTTATGTACCTAAAGGAAACCAATATAACTGAAAATGGCTGGAATCGTCTTATTTTGACAAGTGTTGCGCGCCCTGGCCGCCCTGCTCTGCCGGCGTGGAAATGAGGAACAGGCCGGCCAGCACCAGCGCGCCATTCAGGATCAGCAATTCCAGGCCGAGGCGGTAGTGCGCAAACAGCCGCGCCTGCTCCTGTTCGATCAGCGCGCACAGCAGCGGGCCGGCCACGGCCACCAGCGGCACCCAGCGGTCGCGCACGCCGCGCCGGCTCACGAGTCCAAAGGCGAACAAGCCCAGCAACGGACCATAGGTATAGCTGGCCAGCTTCAGGATCACGACGATCATGCTGGGACTGTCGATCCACTTGAAGGCCATGATCAGGATCAGGAACAGCGCGGAAAAGCCCAGGTGGACACGCCGGCGCCAGCGCATCTGCACGGCAGGACTCAAATCCGGCCGGCGCTGCACGCCCAAAATATCGATGCAGAAGGTCGACGTCAATGCCGTGAGCGCCCCGTCCACGCTGGGAAACAGGGCGGAAATGAGGGCGATGAAGAAAATCAGCTGCACCACGGCGGGGAAATGCCCGAGCACCACGGCAGGGAACAATTTATCGCCCGTGGCCGTCACGCCGGCCAGCGGCGCGTACAGGTGCAGCAAGCCGCCGAGGAAGAGGAACAGCAGCAGCACGCCGGTCAGCACCACGGTCAGGCTGAGCATATTCTTTTGCGAGTCGCGCAAGGTGCGCACGGAAATGTTCTTTTGCATCATTTCCTGGTCCATGCCCGTCATGGCAATCGTGATGAACATGCCGGCAAGAATATGCTTCCACACGTAGGCGGGGCTGTCCGGGTCGGTGGTGAACATGCGCGTGAGGCCTTGCGCGCGCATGCGTTCGAGGCTGTCGACGAGCGACAAATCCATCTCGCGCAGCAAAAAGACGCTGCAGATGACGAGACCGGCCAGCATGCACGCCGTTTGCAGGGTATCGGTCCAGACGATGGTCTTGACGCCCCCTTCATACGTGTAGAGCAGGATCAGCAGCAGCACGACGCACGCCGTCAGCCAGAACGGCACGCCCAGGCTGTCGAGTATGGTCGCTTGCAGGATATTGACCACCAGATACAGCCGCGCCGTGGCGCCCAACAGGCGCGACAGAATAAAGAATGCCGCTCCGCTCTGGTAGGCGCGCCGTCCCAGGCGCAGTTCCAGGTAGCGGTAGATCGAGGTCAGCTGCAGCCGGTAGTACAGCGGCAGCAGGATGAAGGTGATGGCCAGGTAACCGAGCACGTAGCCGAGCATCAGCTGGATGTAGCCGAAACCGTTGCTCCCCACGGCGCCGGGCACGCTGATGAAGGTGACGCCCGTCAAGGTCGTGCCCACCATGCCGAAGGCCACCAGCATCCAGTTGCTGTCCTTGTTGCCGATGAAAAAACTGTCGTTGGTGGCGTGGCGCGAGGTGCGCCACGCCACGCCCAGCAAGATCAGGAAGTACGCGAGGACGACGGCAAACAGGGTGACTGGAGACATGGGTGTTGCGCTGGCGGCGAGGTGAGCAGGGGCAGAAATATACAGCAAAGCCCCTGTTCACGCCGGCCTCAGCAGCCGGTCGGTTTGACTTTCTCCACTTCCAGGCCGAACCATGGACGCAATCGCGTGCCGACGACGTTGCCGAGGAAGGCGCAGACCAGCCACAGCCAGCCGTGCAGGCTGCCCGAGATGATGCCGCTGAAATACGCGCCGATGTTGCAGCCATACGCCAGGCGCGCGCCGTAGCCGAGCAGCAAGCCGCCGACGATGGCGGCGATGATCGAGCGGCGCGGGATGCGCCATACGGGCGCGTAGCGGCCGGCCAGCGCCGCCGCCAGCATGGCGCCCAGCACGATACCGATGTCCATCACGGAAGTCTTGTCCTGCGTCAACGGCGCGGCCAGCGCGGCGGCGTTCGCCTTGGTCGACCAGTAAGCCCAGCTGGCCGTGTCGATGCCGACCACGGACGCGGCCTTGGCGCCCCACAGGGCGAACGCGGACGTCACGCCCCACGGCTTGCCCGACAGCGCCAGGGTGGCGAAGTTCAGCACGACGAGGGCGACGGCGCCCGCCACCAGCGGCCATGGGCCATGCAACCACGGCGACGCCTGCGCCGGGCGCAGGGGCGTGTCCACGAGCTTGCCGTGGCGGCGCTTTTCCACCAGCACCGTGATGGCGGCGATCAAGGCGAAGACGAGCCAGTTCAGCGCCAGCGCGGGTACCAGGCCCAGGGTCGTGACGAGGGAGATGGGTTTGAGCTGCGGCAGCGCCGTCCAGAACGGCATGTGCGCCGTGCCGATCACGGAGCCGACGATGAAGGCGGCCAGGGTGATCAGCATGCGCGTGCTGCCCCCGCCGACCGTGTACAGGGTGCCGGAGGCGCAACCGCCGCCCAGCTGCATGCCGATGCCGAAGATGAAAGCGCCGAAGATCACCGAGGTGCCGGCGGGAGAAACGAGGCCCGCGACGGGCGTGCCGAACAGGGTGCCGGCCGACAACGCGGGGAAGAACAGCGCCACGCCGACGGCCAGCATCAGCATTTGCGCGCGCAAGCCGTCGCCGCGGCCATCGGCGATGAAGACGCGCCAGGCCGACGTAAAGCCGAAGGCCGCGTGATACAGGGTGATGCCCAGCAAGGCGCCCACCACGTACAGCGCGGCCTGGTTGATGCCGACGGTTTGCGCCAGGTACCAGGCGCCTAGCACGATGAGCAACAGGGCGACGCCCAGCGGTGTCGGATTGATGGCGGCGCGCAGGCGCAGCGGTGATGTGGCTGTATCGGACATGGGGAGTAGGGGCAAAAGGAAGGTAAGCCCTATTCTAAACCCTGCGCTCATCCGCGACAGCAACTTGCTTGCAGACCAGGCCAGCCAGCTTAGTGCCCCACCGCATGCATCGATTTCTCGCCGCCAGTGCGCACGGGAATCGGATTCAAACGGTCCAGGCGGCCGCTGAGGGCCGTCAAACCGAAGGCGCCCAGCACGACGAGCGCGCCGATCCAGCCCGTATGCACGAGGCCCAGGTGTTCCACGATCAGGCCGCCGCCCCAGGCGCCGCCGGCGATGCCCAGGTTGAAGGCGGCGATGTTCAGGCCCGAGGCCACGTCGACGGCGCGGGGCGTGAAGTGCTCCGCTTGCTGGACGACATACACTTGCAATCCAGCCACGTTACCGAAGGCCACGGCGCCCCACAGCAGCACGGTGATGACGACGAGCACCGGGTGCGGCGCCGTGAAGGTCAACAGCAGCAAAACAAACGCCAGCAGCAGGAAGATCCGTTTCAGGGCACTGACCGGGCCTTTCCTGTCGGCCAGCTTGCCGCCCCAGATGTTGCCGAACGCCACGGACACGCCATACACGAGCATCACCGCGCCCACGGCGCCGGCGCTGAAACCCGACACTTGCTGCAAAATCGGCGCCAGATAGGTGAAGGCGATGAAGGAGCCGCCATAGCCGACGGCCGTCATGGCGTACACCAGCAGCAGGCGCGGCTGGCCCAGCACCTGCACTTGCTGCAGCAGCGAGGCGGGTTTGCTGTGCTGGATGGTCGAGGGCACGTACAGCAGGCTGCCGACAAAAGCGATCAAGCCCAGCGCCGACACGGCAAGGAAGGTTTCGCGCCAGCCAAAATGCTGGCCGATGAAGGTGCCCAGCGGCACGCCCGTCACCAGGGCCACGGTCAAGCCCGTAAACATGATGGCGATCGCGCTGGCCGCCTTGTCCTTCGGCACCAGGGACGTGGCGATGGTCGAGCCGATGGAAAAGAACACGCCATGCGCCAGCCCCGTCAGGATGCGGGCGATGACGAGGGTTTCATAGCCCGGCGACTTCCACGCCAGCAAGTTACCCAAGGTAAACAAGACCATCAAGGAAAGCAGCAGGGTCTTGCGGGGGATCTTGCCCGTCAGGGCCGTCAGCACGGGCGCGCCGACGGCCACGCCCAGCGCGTACAGACTGACCAGCAGGCCGGCCGATGGCAGGTTGACGCCCAGGTCGGCGGCGATGGTGGGCAACAGCCCCACGATGACGAACTCGGTGGTTCCGATGGCGAATGCGCTGAGGGTCAGCGCGAGCAAGGCAATGGGCATGGCAAACTCCGATAAATGATCTTGGCATGCAGTATCGGGGTTTTCTTTATGGCGAAAAATACCTCATCAGGCAGAAGATACTTGCGCACAGATCAACAATCTAATGGTCTGCTACACTGACCGGATCAACACGGGATCACCACCATGAATTCAGAAAAACTGGCGCTGCTGGTCACGCGCGAAATGCCATATGGGAAATATCAGGGACGGCTGCTGGCCGACCTGCCCGGTCACTACCTGGGCTGGTTCGCGCGCGAGGGCTTCCCCTCGGGCGAACTGGGCAGTTTAATCGCGCTGATGTATGAGCTCGACCACAACGATTTGCGCGGCTTGCTTGACCCCTTGCGCACGCGCAAGTCGCCGTGGCGGCCGGGCGAATAAGGCAGAAGTTAAAACTGGCGCACCTTCTTCGCCAGCATGGCGCTGAACTCGCCATTTTCCACGAGCTTTTGCAGCTCGCTGGCGCCACCGATGAGCACACCGTTGACGAAGACCATGGGAAACGTGGGCCAGCCCGTCCACATTTTCAAGGCATTGCGGCGGTGCCACTGGCTCAGATAACTGCCGTATTGCAAGTACTGGTAGGGCGTGCCCAGCACGTCGAGGATCTTGCGCGCCTTGCGCGGAAACGGGTTGAGCGCCATGCCGACGACGACCACTTGGTGCGCGGCGATGGCGGCCTGCACCTCGCGCACGATGTCCTGGTGCTTGCTGCCGATCAAAGGGCGGGCGGCGGGATGGATCTGGGCTTCGTCGAGAATGGCGCGGGTCATGAAAGTCCTGGTGTGAGTGGCACGTAGCGTGCGGATCACGCATTGTGCCATGCGCCCAGGCTGGCGTGCGCTACACTGCGCCTCTTCTCCTCTTCGCGTGAAAGATATGCAAGCAATCACTGCCATGCCCGAATACCGCACCCGCCGCCTGCTCGGCGCTCTTCTGCTCGCCGCCAGTGGCGCCAGCGCCCTCGCCGCTGCCGCCGCCAATCCCGGGCTCGAAATGGGCTTGCTCCATGCGCTGCACCTGAAAAAGGGCACGACAGACAGAGTGGGCACTTCCGGCAAGGCAATCCAGGCTTACATGCGCGAAGGCTACCTCGGCAAGCACCCAGAGCAGCGCTTCGACTACACCGATTACTACCTGCTGAAAAAGCCCGCCAGCTTCATGGGGCATGAACTGGTGCTCATCGAAGAGGAATACATCACGCAATACATAGGCTGCTGCGTCAGCCCCGGCGTTGGCGTGACGGTGAAGGTGCGCGGCAGCACGCAGAAGCTGCAAGCGTTCGCCCGCGCCCAGCGCTGCAGATTGACCGACCCGGTCGATATCCGACAGCTACTGGACGAAGTTGCCATCAAGACCCGGCTGCCCAAGGACCATTACGCGTCCTTGAGCTGCCGCGAACGCGACGCCGAGCGCGAAGAACCATGATGACTGCCAGCATTCAAAACAGCTCATCGAGCAGCAAGTGAAATTGCAGCTTGCCTTGATCGATATCAAGGAGCCCATATTGCTCAACAAACCTTTGCTGTAGCCCGGCGTCCAACTCACCGAGCGCACGCCAGACGATGGCTAGGTCCTGGTAACGGTCGGCCACGCCAGCCCGTCCCACGTCGAGGCAGCCGACGACGGCGCCTTCGTGCATCACGATATTCTCAAGCGAGAAATCGCCATGCGTGACGACGAGATCGGGCGTGATCGGCTGGCAGTCCTGCAGCGCCGCCCACACGTGCTGCGGCGTCCAGCCTTGGCGCCCGGCATCGAAATCGGCGGCATCGACGAGGCCCGCATCGATGCGCTGGCGCGCCTGGGCCAGTCGAACGGCAGAGCCAGCGTCGAACGAACACTCGCTCACGGGCAGCGCGTGCAGGCGGCGCAGGAAAGCCGCCAGCGCGTCGACCACGGCGGGTCCCAGCGCAGGGTTCGCTTCCAGCAGCTCGGATGCCGTCTTGCCCGGCAAGGCCGCCGTCAGCAGCCATGCCTGGTCCGGGTCTGTCACGCGGGCGAACTGGACCACCGCCGGCACGGGGCAATACTGCGCCAGCCAGCGCAGGCGCGCCGCCTCGTCGGAGATGTCGGCGGCGGCAACGTCCATGCCGTGCTTCAGGTACAGGTCCGGCGCACCGTTCCTGCCCTGCAGCCGGTAGACGGCGGCCCCCGACTCGCCGATGCTGTCGCGCGCCCATCGATAAGCGGCCACGGCGGCGGAGAGGCTGGCGGGCATGGCTGCCGTCACGGCGGCTTGTTGCTTATTGGCGAGGGTCATCGCGCTATCCCAGCGGCACGTGCAAGCCCATCTTGAGGCAGGTCAAGGCCACCGAAGTACGGTAGCGCCGGATATTGTCGTCGCCGCCGAACAGGCGCTCCGTCAGCGCCTCGTATTCGGCCATGCTGCTGGCGGTAATGACCAGCAGGTAATCGGCCTCGCCCGTGATCCCGTAGCACTGCTGGATGGCAGGCTCGGCCATGATGCGCGCGCGCATGCCGGCCGTGCGCTGCGGGTGTTCGTCGTGCAGGTGCACTTCCACCGTCAGGGTCAGGGGACGGCCCAGGCGGCTCGCGTCGAGCACGGCCACTTCATGACGGATCACGCCGCTCTCGCGCAGGCGGCGGATGCGCCGCTGCACGGCCGGCGCCGACAAATGCACGGCCTGGGCGATTTCGCGCTGCGAGGTCGTGTTATCTCGCTGCAAAATATCGAGGATGGCCAGGTCGAAGGTGTCGAGGGCAAGGGCAGGTGTGAGCGAAAGTTGCGTCATGGCGGTCAAAATGCAGTGCAAATATCGGAGTAGACACAATAAACTTTCGTCATTCCGATATCAAGCCTTTTATCCCCATGCCATTACGCCGCTATTCTTCGTTGATTCCCCTGCTCGCCATCCTCGGCTCCGTCACCTGCCTGGGACTGGGCACCTCATGGGCCAAGCACAGCCTGTTCCCGCTGGTGGGCGCACAGGGCACGACGGCCGTGCGCGTGGGCTTTTCCGCCCTGCTGCTGTTGCTGTTCTGGCGTCCGTGGCGCTGGCAGCTGAGCCGCGCCGACCTGCGCACGGTGGCCCTGTACGGCGCCGCGCTGGGACTGACGAACCTGTGTTTCTACATGGCGCTGCGCACGATTCCCTTCGGCATCGCCGTGGCGATCGAGTTTTCCGGCCCGCTGGCCGTCGCGCTGCTGGCCTCGCGCCGTCCGCTCGACTTCGTCTGGGTGGCCCTGGCCGTGGCGGGACTGGCGCTGCTGCTGCCGCTCGGCCACGACGTCAGCAATCTCGATCCCACCGGCGTGCTGTTCGCCCTGGGCGCCGCCGTCTGCTGGGCTTCGTACATCGTCTTTGGCAAGCGCGCCAGCCATTTGCATGCGGGCCATTCCGTGGCGCTGGGCCTGGCCATGGCCGCGCTGGTGGTGGTGCCCGTGGGTGTGATGCATAGCGGCGCCGCCCTGCTCTCGCCCGTGGTGCTGGGCGTGGGCCTGGGCGTGGCCCTCATTTCCAGCGCGATACCGATCTCGCTGGAAATGGTGGCCCTGAAACGCCTGACGCCGCAGGCCTTCGGCATCATGAGCAGCATGGAGCCGGCCGTGGCCGCCATGCTCGCGTACATCCTGCTCGACGAACGCCTGGGCGCCGGGCAATGGCTGGCCATCGCCATGATCATGGCCGCCTCCATGGGCAGTTCCTACATGGCGCAGCGCATGAAAAAAGCGGCGCCGGCGCTCATGGCTGAATACAGATAGTGAAGCGCGCGCCGCCCAGCGGTGAGTCATCGATGGCGATGGCGCCGCCGTGCAGCGCGACGGCCCTGGCGGCGATGGCCAGTCCCAGGCCGTGGCCGGCGGCCGCATGATCGTGCTCGCGGGCCAGGCGGTAGAACGGGGCGAACACCTGTTCGCGCTGCTCGGCGGGGATGCCGGGGCCATCATCCTCGATCACGATGCGCAGCGCATCGCCGTCGCGCACGGCCGACAGCGCCACGCGCGCGACGGCATATTTGGCGGCGTTGCCGAGCAGGTTGCCGACGGCGCGCGCCAGCAGGCGCGGATCGCCGCGCAGTTCGCCCAGATCGCCGGCGATGCTCGTGCTCAGCTGCGCTGGCCCGCACAGCGCCGACGCACAGTCCCGCAGCAGCGGCGCCAGGGCGAATGGCATGCGCGGCAAGTCCTGCGCATGATCGAGCTGCATCAGGCTCAGCAGCTCATTGACCAGCGTTTTCAGTTCCTCGACGTCGGCGCCCATGGCGTCGATGCGCCGCTGCAGGTCGGGCTGGCCGGCCGCATGCGGCCCGGCCAGCAGCGCCAGGCCGAATTCCAGCCGCGCGATCGGCGTGCGCAGCTCGTGCGAGACCGACAGCAGCAGATGCTTGCGCGCCTCCAGCAGGGAGCCGATGCGCTCGGCCATGTCATTGATGCGGCCCGCCAGCGGCGCGATGCTCGACGCGGGATTCACCCGCGCCCGCGCCGCCAGATCGCCCTGTCCGAAATCGTCGGCCATGCGCGACAGCGCCGCCAGGCTGCGGCCGTGCGCGCGCGTCCACCACCCGAGCGGCAGCAGCAGGCATAAGGCGATGACGGCGAAGCGGATCGCTTCCATGCGCAGCGCCTGGCCGACGTCGATGGGCAGGTTTTGCGCGTGTATCACGTCGTCCTCGCTGCCCGCATAGCGCGCGCCCGTGCCGTCCACGCGGCGATAGAAGGCCTTGCCGCCCACGTCCATCACGACGGCGCCTTGCAGCAGCTGCGCACGCCGGGCGGCCGGCAGCGCCGGCAGGACAGTGGACAAGGGTTCCAATTCCAGCGTGACGTCCGACACTTCGCGCACCTTGTTCAGGCGCGGTAGCCATTCGTCGGCGGGCGCCTTGTCGATGTACTGCTGCAGCAGGAAGATCTGGCCGGCGGCCTGGTCGCGCGCGATGTGCTCGAGCGGATCGCCGAACAGGCGGCTGAAGGTGATGTAGATGACGCAGCTGCCCAGCGCGATGGCCAGCAGCACCAGCAGCGCGAAACGCCAGAACAGGCGGTTCATTCCCAGGCCGAGGGCGTGAGCAGATAGCCTTCGCCCCACACCGTCTTGATGCGCTCGGCGGCGCCATCGTCGAACTTGCGGCGCAGGCGCGAGATGCAGTTGTCGATGCTGCGGTCCAGGCCATCGAATTCGATGCCGCGCATCTTGACGAGGATATCGTTGCGCGACATGACCTTGCCCGCCGCGTCGGCCAGGATGGCGAACAGCTTGAATTCGGCGCTGTTCATGGCGATTTCCTGGCCGCGCCAGTGCACGGCGCGGTTCTCGCGCGATACGCGCAGCTGGCCGATGACGATATCGCTGCCGGCCGCCGCGCTGCCGCGCCGCTGCAGCGCGCGCAGGCGGGCCAGCAGCACGCGCGGCTGGACCGGCTTGTTCACATAGTCGTCGGCGCCCTGCTCCAGGCCCGAGACTTCGTCGAAGGCGTCTTCGCGCGCGGTGAGTATCAGGATGGGCACGGCGCTGAGCTGGCGCAGCTGGCGGCACACCACCAGGCCATCGACGCCGGGCAAGGTCAGGTCAAGGATGACCAGGTCAGGCTCAAGGTCACGGAAGCGCGCCAGGGCCTGGTCGCCGCGCGTCACCACGTCGACCACATAGTCGTATTGCTCCAGGTATTCCTTGACCAGCGCGGCCAGCCGCGCATCGTCCTCCACCAGCATGACACCTTGCATCGTCCCTCCGCGCCGCCATTTTTGTGGCGTATTGTAGTGGAGCGCGGCGCAAAAGTGGCACATTCGACAATCAGGTACACATTGCTACACTTTTCATACAAATGCGCCCTACAAATTGAGGACAATTCAAGGACAAACCAGGGCGGATTCCGGGACGACGTTTGCCTAACATTCGTAGCTCCTACTTCAACCGGAATCCGAACATGAAAAAAATTGTATGCAGCACCCTGCTCGCCATCGCCGCCACGTCGCTGGCCCATGCCGAAGGCCTGTACGTGGGCGCCAACGTCAGCCCGGCTACCGACGGCAAGATCCAGTATGCGGCCGGCGGCGCGACGACGCAGCGCGGCGCCAGCGGCAAGGCGGTGCCCTTCGGCGTCTTCGCCGGCTACGATCTGACGCCGGCCTGGGCCCTGGAAGGCGGCTACCGCGCCAGCGGCGGCGCGACCAGCTTCGACCTCGATCCTGGCTACCGGCTCAAGGTACGCGCCAGCGCCGCCTACCTGGCGGCGCGCGGCACGTGGCACCTGGACGACGACTGGTCGCTGTTCGCCAAGGCCGGCGTGGCGCACAGCCGCCTGAAGCTGTCCATCGACGGCAGGAATGCGCCGCCGGGCGAATCGGCCAGCAAGACGGGCTTGTACGCCAGCGTGGGCGCGGCCTACCAGATCAACAAGGACGTGGCGCTGCAGCTCGAATGGGAGCACGCCCCGACAGTCAAATACGAAGGATTCGATAGCAGGATGAACCGCCTGGCGCTCGGTGTCCGCTTCGGTTTTTAAAAGGATGGCATGAACAAGTTCGCTCCCCGTTTTTTTTCCCGTTTTTCTCCCCTGCTGTTGCTGCTGGCCGCCTGTGCTCCGGCACTGGCCGACGGCGCCAGCGCCAGCGCGCTGATGATGCCCGACGGGAGCAGGGATATGTACGTGGGAGCGGCTGTCACGGGCAGCTCCGCGACGGACGATGGCGCGCCGCGCGCCGCCGTCCTGCGGCCGCTGCTGCAGGTCCAGTGGAGCAACGGCGTGTTCGTCTCTGCCAGCGGCGTGGCAGGCATGCATCTGTCGGCCACGCCGGGCGTGGAGTACGGCCCGCTGCTCGCCTCCAGCAATACGCGCGGTCCGGAAGATAGCTGGCGCCTGCGCGGCACGCGGCGCATCAAGGGCTCGCTCGACGTGGGCGGTTTCTATGGCCATTACCTGGGCGAGCAGACGCGCGTCACATCGAACCTGCTGTACGACACGAGCGCGCGCGGCTGGCGCGGCCAGTTCAGCCTGCAAAAGACCTTGCCCTCGCTGGCGGCCCACCATACGGTGACCGTGTCGGCCGGCGTGTCGCTGGCCAGCGGCGCCGTGATGGACGAGCGCTACGCCGTCAGCGCCGCTGCCGGGGGCGCGCGCGACTACCGGCCGGGCGGCGGCGTCACGTCCGTCGATGCCGGCATCAACTGGAACTGGGCCCTGAGCAGCAAGTGGCTGCTCAACAGCGCCGTGACGGGTACGCGCCTGGGCGATGGGCCGGCCCACAGTCCCGTCATCGAGCGCCGCAACGTGATCACCTGGTCCAGCGGCCTGGGCTACCGGTTTTAAGCGCCATGCGCAAATCCCTGCTTCTCGGTCTGGCACTGCTGCCCGCGTTCGCCTGTGCACAGGAGAGCAGCGACTGGCTCGCGTATCGCGATGCCTACCGCCACATGCTCTGGTTCGAGAAGTACGGCAAGCCCAAGCAATTGCTGCAGAATCATTTGCGCCTGCGTCCGCGCGACGCCGGCGTGTCCATGGACGGCTTGCGCCTGAGCTTGCACGGCAAGGACGCGCAGCTGGCGCTGCCGCTCGATGCGCTGGGCCGCGCCGTTTTCCCTTTCTCCAAGGCCGCGTATGACGACAACGCGGAACTGATGTGGAACCGCAAGCCGGGACAGGTCATGGCGAGTGCCTGGGTCTCCATCGTCGCCCGGCCCGACGGCGTGTACGCCACGGCCGACTTGCGCGCCGCCTGCGAACAACTGCTCGCCTACCTGCGCTACACGGGCGGGGCGAACGACAAGCGCTGCGCCGGCGTGCAGTTTGCATACCCGAGGACGGAGGCGGCGCAAGTGCGCTACCAGGGCGGCGATGGCGCGGCGTTGCCGCTGGCGGCGCAGGAAGGTCCCGCCTTTCCCGGCGATGCCGTCAGCGGCTTTCGCGTCTTCGCCTACCGCTTCAATGCGCACCCGCAGACGGGACAAGTCCTCACCAGCGGCACGCCGCTGGCGATCGCCGCGCTGCTCGAATAGAGTCTGCTCAGTGCGCGGCCGCCCCCGCCACATGGGCGGCCAGGTTGCGGCGCGCCAGCCACGCCAGCGGCAGCAGGGCCAGCAAGGCGGCGGCCACGCCGGCCCATGGCGACGACGCCATCAGCTGGCGCGACACCATCAGCGCCCCCAGCATGGAGCCGAAGGAAATGCCGAGATTAAATGCGGAGATGTTCAGGCCCGAAGCGAAATCGACGGCGCGCGGCGTGTAGCGCTCGGCCGTGGCCAGCATGCCGGCTTGCAGGGCGGGCGACAGGCCGAAGGCGAACACGCCCCAGACGAACAGCATCACCGTCATCATCGACTGTGAACTGATGCTCAAGGCCACACCCACTTGCGTGACGGCCAGCAACAGCAGCATCCATCGCAAGGCTTTTTGCCAGCCCAGGTGGCTCGTCAGGTAGCCGCCCGCCAGGTTGCCGGCAAAGGTGGCGATGCCGAAGACGATCAGCAAGGCGCTGGCCATGGTGACGGAAAAGCCCGTCACATCCGTCAGGATGGGCGTGATGAACGTGAAGGCGGCAAAGCTGCTGCCGAAGCCGAACGTGGTGACCGCCATCATGGTGAGAATGGGGCCGCTGCCCAGGGCCGCCAGCTGCGTCATGGCCTTGCCGCCCTTGCCCTGCTGCAAACCGGCAGGCAGCCAGCGCGCCATGGCGGCCAGGCCCAGCGCGGCCAGCACGACGACTGCAAAGAAGGGCAAGCGCCAGCCCATCAGGTTGCCGAGGAAGCTGCCGAGCGGCACGCCGATCACCATGGCCAGGGTCAATCCCGCGAACATCACGGAAATCGCCCTGCCCGCCTGCGCCTTGCTGACCAGGCTGGCCGCCACGGTGGCGCCGATGGCAAAGAAGGTGCCATGCGCCACAGCCGTGATGACCCGCCCCGCCAGCAGCCATTCAAACGTGTGGGAAAAGGCGGCCAGCACGTTACCGGCCAGGAACACGCTCATCAGCCCCAGCAAGGCGGCCTTGCGCGGCAGGCGCGACATCAGCAACACCAGCAGCGGCGTGCCGATGGCCAGCGCCAGCGCATACAGGCTGACCAGCGAGCCGGCCGATTCGATGGAAACATGCAAATCCTTCGCGATGGCCGGCAAGATGCCGACGACGATGAATTCGGTGACGCCGATGGCGAAGGCGCCGACGGCCAGCGCCAGCACGCCGGGCGGCATGGTGCTGGCGGAAGTGGAAACAGGGTGTTCGGTGTGCATGGAGCTCTCCGGCGTAGGGTTCAAGCCAGCCAGTGTATCGAGAGAAATACTTTTGATATAGACTCTCACAATGGAAACACCTGTGAAATGGATTCAATAATGGCCAGGCAAGACATCAACCGCGCGTTCGAGATGGCCGTGTTTGTCGCCGTGGTGGAAACGGGAGCCTTTTCCGCCGCCGCGCGCCGCCTGGCCCTGACGCCGTCGGCCGTCAGCAAGCTCGTCAATCGCCTGGAAGCGCGGCTCGGCGCGCGCTTGCTCCAGCGCAGCACGCGCCAGCTGCACACGACGCCCGAGGGCGACGCCTTCTTTATCCAGTGCAAGCGCATCCTCGACGATATCGACGGCGCCGAGCGCGAAGCATCGCAGGGCGCCGCGCCGCGCGGGCGCTTGCGCATCAACTGTTTCGTGCCGTTCGGCGTGCGCCATCTGCTGCCCATCCTGCCCGAGTTCGCGCAGCGCTATCCCGACATCGTGCTCGACGTCGTCGTCAGCGACGCCATCGTCGACTTGCTGGAAGACCGCACCGACATCGCCATCCGCACGGGCAAGCTGAAGGAATCGAACCTGGTGGCGCGCAAACTGGGCGAAGACACGATGGTCGTGGTGGCCTCGCCCGCATACGCGGCGCGCCACGGCCTGCCGCGCACGCCGCAGGAATTGTCACAGCACAATTTATTGGCGTTCAACTTCCGCTGCCAGAACGAAACCTGGCCCTTCCTCGACAAGGAGAGCGGAGCAACATTGCAAGTGGCGCCGCAAGGCAATACCTGCGTCAGCGATGGCGAAAGCATGCGCCAGTTGGTGCTGGCCGGCATGGGACTGGGACGCTTTTCGCGCCAGCACGTGCTGCGCGATATCGAGCACGGCGATTTGATCCCGGTGCTGCAGGACTACAATCCGGGCGACAAGGAAGTCGTGCACGCCGTCTTCGTGGGACCGGGTTTGCAAGTGCCGGCCAGGGTGCGCGTGATGCTCGATTATCTGCTGGAAAAAGTGAGGCTGGGCGATGCCTAAACCACCACCGCCTCCAGCCGCAACTGCCGGCCTTCATCGAGCATCAGCTCGAATTCGGCCGCCGGCACGGCCGGGCTGAACAGATAGCCTTGCAACTGGTCGCAGCCCAGTTCGCGCAGGAAGCGCATCTGCTCGGCCGTTTCCACCCCTTCGGCGACGATTTCCTGGCGCAGCTGCTGCGCCATGGTGACGATGGCGCGGGCGATGGCGCAGTCGTTTTCCTCGAACGGCAAGCCGATGACGAAGGAGCGGTCGATTTTCAAAGTGCTGATGGGGAATTTCTTCAGGTAGGCGAGACTGGAATAGCCGGTGCCGAAGTCGTCCAGCGCCAGCGCCAGGCCCATGGCCACCAGCTGGTTCATGATGTCGATCACCTTGTCGGCGCCGCGCATCAACAGGCTTTCCGTGATTTCCAGCATGATCTGGTCGGGTCGCACCTGGTAGCGTTCCAGCACGGCCGCTATGCGCGCCGGCAACTGCTCATCGAACTGGCGCGCCGACAGGTTGACGGCGATGGCCGGCATGTGCAGGCCACGGTCTTCCCAGCTGCGAATCTGGCGGCACGCCTCGTCCAGCACCCAGGTGCCCAGTTCCAGAATCAGGCTGGTTTCCTCGGCGACGGGGATGAAGAGGCCGGGCGAAACCATGCCGCGCATCGGATGCTTCCACCGCAGCAAGGCTTCCGCGCCCACGATGCGCCCGCTGGCCAGGCTCACTTTCGGCTGGTAATGCAATTCCAGCTCCTTGTCGCCCAGTGCCAGGCGCATCTCACTTTCCAGGCGCAAATGTTCCTTGGCCCTGCGATTCATGTCCTCGCGGTAAAACAGGAAAGTCGATTCGATGGTCTGCGCCGCCTTGGCCACGGCCACGTCGGCAAAGCGGAACAGGGCCGGCGCTTCCAGGCCGTCTTCGGGATACACGGTGATGCCGATGCTGGCGCCCACGTGCAAGGCATGCGCATCGATATTGATCGGCGCCTCCAGCAGGTTGAGCAGCTTTTGCGCCACGTTCGCCGCATGTTCGCGCTTTTCGATATGCAGCAGCGCCACGACGAACTTGCTGTTGTCGACGCGCGCCAGGATGTCGGCGTCGCGCAGGGCGCCGCGGAACAGCTGGCCGATGGCGATCACCAGCTGGTCGCCCACTTCATGGCCGAGCGTGTCGCTGATGGAACCGATGCGGCTGATGTCGATGACCATCAGCGCGCCATGCGTGCCCTGGCGTTTCGCTTCGGCCAGGCCCTGGTCGACCAGTTGATTCAGCAGGCAGCGGTTGGGCAAGCCCGTCAGGCTGTCGTAGTTGGCCATGCGCTGCATGCGGGCCTCGGCATCCTTGTGCACCGAGATATCGGAAAACAGGGAAAACACGTGGCTGATTTCGCCGAATTCGTCGCGCACGACGCTGATGGTGACGTCTTGCGGGAACAGTTCGCCATTCTTGCGCTTGCCGATGATCTCGCCGCGCCAGGAGCCGTGGCCCCGCATGGCGGCGCGCACCTTGGCGCGGAAATCGGGATCGTGCACGCCCGAGCGCAGCAAGTCCGGCGTGCGGCCGATGGCTTCGGCCGGCGAGTAGCCGGTGATGCGGCTGAAGGAACTGTTAATCGAGACGATGCGCTCTTCCGCATCCGTGATCAGCACGGCTTGCTCGCTGTCTTCGATGATGCGCGCGTGCAATTTGACCTTGTCGACGTCGGATAGCGGCTCGCTCATGGCCGACAGGCGCACGGCCATGCCGCAAGCCTTGCCCGCCTGGTCGTGGATCACATGGCGGTGCATGCGCAGCCACGTCACCATGCCCGACTTCTTGCGCCGACGCACATCGGTGGCCACGTCGCCGTGGGTGAAATGCAGTTCCAGCACGCTCGCTTCCGCGTCGTCTTCCGGATACAAGAACAGGATGTGCTGGCCCAGCGCTTCCAGTTCGGAATAGCCGAACATCTGTTCGGCGCCATGGTTCCAGCCGATCAGGAAACCATCGGGATCGATTTCCAGCAAGGCGTCGGCCGGCGCCACGCGTACCACGGGCCGGCTGGCGCCGCGCAGCCGCTCCAGCTCTTCCTGCAGCCGCGCCAGGGTGGCGGCCTGCTGCGGCCCCGCCTGTTCACGGGCATCCTCGGCCAGGCGCAGGCACAGCGCAACCTTCGCCTCAAGCATGGCAACCCCACTCGTGGGCCAGGTCAGGGGGGCATATCAGGGGCGCTGCGGTGTGTGTAATCATCAAAATCCCACTATGGGGCGTCGAGGTCGGGCGGGAAATACTGTGAATATGGTAACTTAAAAGTGTTGGCGTATGTCAACATTTTAAGGCCTATGCCGAATGGCCCGGCAGATGTCGCGCCAGGCGTGCAAACACATCCGGTTCGCGCATGCGCGCCATCCACCAGCGCAGCGCGGCGCCATCCTCGCCCACGCGCCAGGCCAGGTAAAACGTTTCCGACGGTTTCGGCTCTTCCACGGCCTTTTCCACCAGCAAGCCGCGCGCGATGGCGGCGCGGGCGCATGGCCCCGGCAGGAAGCCAAAGCCCAGCCCCAGCACCTGGTAGTCGAACTTGACTTGCATGTTGGGCACGCTCAAGGCATCTTGTCCCAGCAGCAGCCCCACCGTGCGCGGCGCCATCTGGCGCGCCGAATCGGCCACCACCACGGCCCGGTGCTGTTGCAGGTGGCCGCGCGACAAGGGCTGCTCCACCTGCGCCAGCGGATGCGTGGGCGCCACGGCAAACACGAAGTCGAGCATGCCGATCGGTTGCGCGATATAGCCGCCGCCCGCCGGCCCGTCGCCGGGCGCGCCCACCAGCAAGTCGGCGCGCCGGTCCAGCAGCGCTTCCCAGGTGCCCGACAGGGTGTCTTGCGACAGGCGCAAACGCGTCTGCTGCGCCACGTCGTAAAAGGCGCGCACGTCGTCGGCCAGGGCCAGGGCGGAAAACATGGAATCGATGCCGATGGACAATTCTGTTTCCCAGCCGGACGCCACCCGGCGCACGCGGTGCTCGAGGTCCTGCGCCGCCTTCAATAGATAGCGGCCCTCTTTCAGCAATTCCTGCCCGGCCGCCGTCAGCATGACTTTCGGGCCATTGCGCTGGAACACTTGCACGCCCAGGTCGTCTTCCAGCTTGGCCACCGTGTAGGAAATGGTGGACGGGACTTTATGCAACTCCTTGCCGGCGGACGAGAACGATCCGCGACGGTCGATGGCGTCGACGATTTGCAGGGCTTCCAGGCTCAGTCTTAACATTCGATTTTTTCGATCATAGCACGGTAGATTTTCCGTTTTTCTTTCTCCGCCGACGGGCCTATACTTTCTTCATCGTACAGCGAAGGCAGAGGCCAGGGCATAGCGCCAGGCAACGGTCCTTCGAAATTATCGCACATTAACTTTTAGAAACGGAGTCCACCATGTTACAGATTCGTCATAGCGAAGAACGCGGCGCCGCCAACCACGGCTGGCTCAATTCCCACCACAGCTTTTCCTTCGGTAGCTACCATGATCCCTTGCACATGGGCTTTGGTCCCCTGCTGGTGATCAATGAAGACCGGGTCACGCCTGGCCAGGGTTTCGGCACGCACGGCCACCGCGACATGGAAATCATTTCGTATGTGCTCGACGGCGCGCTGGAACACAAGGACAGCATGGGCACCGGCTCCGTCCTGCACTACGGCGATGTGCAGCGCATGAGCGCCGGCAGCGGCGTGCGCCACAGCGAGTTCAACCACTCGGCGACGGATGGCTTGCACTTCCTGCAGATCTGGATCCAGCCTAACGTGACGGGCATTCCGCCCAGCTATGAAGAGAAACACTTCACGCCGGAAAGCAAACGGGGCAAGCTGCGCCTGATCGCCTCGAGCGACGGCCGCCAGGGTTCCGTGCTGATCCACCAGGATGCGGCCATCTACGCCAGCATCCTGCAGGAAGGCGAACAGGCGGAACATGCGCTCGACGAAGGCCGCCTCGCCTATGTGCACCTGATCCGCGGCAGCCTGGTGGTCAACGGCACGCCCTTGAAAGCGGGCGATGCGCTGAAACTGACGCATGAGGCCAGCGTCATCATCACGCAGCCGGAAGACGCGGAATTCCTCGTCTTCGACTTACCGAAATAACTGATCAATATAGAGAAAGAGAAAAATCATGGAAAACAAAACCAACGTCTTGCTGCCCCTCGGCCGTGCCGCCCTTGGCGTGCTGTTCTTTGTCTCGGGCTTGCTGAAAATCGGTGCCTTCGCGGGGGTGGCCGGCTACATGGCCAGCCAGGGCTTGCCGATCGCCAATATCCTGCTGGTGGGCGTGATCGCCCTGGAAGTGGGCGGCGGCCTGCTGCTGATCACGGGCTGGCAGGCGCGCTGGGCGGCGCTGGCCCTGGCGCTGTTCCTGATCCCGACCACCGTGATCTTCCACGCCTTCTGGAGCGCCGATGCGGCCCACTTCCAGGACCAGTTGACGAACTTCCTGAAGAATCTGTCCATCTTCGGCGGCATGCTCCTGCTGGTGGAGCGCGGTTTTCGCAAGGTTCGCTAAGGCCCGGGGGCGGCCTGTCACCGTCCTGTCATCAAGCTGACATGGCGCGGTCACATAGGCTGACTATCATGTGGTTGCCAATTAATCACGCAACCACAGGACATCGCAGCCCATGAACAAGCCCACCGATCTGGCCATCCGCGCCACCGATCTGAACGACACTGACAGCAACGCGTCCCACGACAACCATTTCAACAGCATCCTGAACGCCCGCCTGAGCCGCCGCAACTGGCTGCGCGGCAGCGCCGTCACGGCCGCTACCGCCGTCATGGGGTCGATGGGCCTGTCCGCTTGCGGCGGTGGCAGCGATGCGGCCGCCGTCACGCCAACACCGACGCCGACACCCGAAAAACTGCTGGCCTTCACGGCCGTGCCGAAAAGCCTGGCCGACGTCGTGTCGGTGCCGGCCGGCTACACGGCCACCGCCCTGTATGCGCTGGGCGACTCGCTGCGCGCGGCCACGCCCGCCTACAAGAACGACGGCAGCGATACCGATTTCGACAACCGCGCCGGCGACCACCACGACGGCATGGAATACTACGGCCTCTCCGCCGCCGGCGCGCCGCTGGCGTCCGGCGCCGAACGGGGCTTGCTGGCGATGAACCACGAAGCGACCACCGACGAAAAACTGTCCTCGCACTTCCTGCACGTGAATGGCGGCACCACCACGCTGCCGCGCCCCGCCGCCGAAGTCGACAAGGAAGTGGCCGTCCACGGCCTGAGCGTGGTGGAAGTCAAGAAGACGGGCAGCGCCTGGGCCACCGTCAACGATTCCGCCTTCAACCGCCGCGTCACGCCGCTGACGGACGTCGAGCTTGCCGGCCCGGTACGCGGCAACGCGCTCGTGGTGACCAAGTATTCGCCGACCGGCACCAAGACGCGCGGCACCATCAACAACTGCGGCACGGGCAAGTCGCCCTGGGGCAGCTACCTGTCCGGCGAAGAAAACTGGGCCGGCTACTTCACGCGCTCGGCCACCGACAATGCGGCGCGCGGCGACAAGTCCGTCGTTTCGCTGAACCGCTATGGCCGCAGCCAGGGCGGCGCCTCGCGCCACGGCTGGGAAACGGGCGGCAGCGATGACAAATACGCGCGCTGGAATCTGAGCAAGATCGGCGCCTCCGCCGACGGCAGCGACGACTACCGCAATGAATTGAACGGCATGGGCTACATCGTCGAGATGGACCCGTACGACAAAACCCGCGCTATCCGCAAGCGCACGGCGCTGGGCCGCTACGCGCACGAAAGCGCCGCCTTCAGCGTGCCGACCGTGGGCCAGCAGCTGGCCGTCTACATGGGCGACGATTCGCGCAACGAATACATCTACAAGTTCGTCACGACGGCCGTCTGGGCCGCCGCCGATGCCAACCCGGCCGACCGCATCGCCACCGGCGACAAATACCTCGATTCGGGCAAGCTGTACGTGGCCAAGCTGGCCGCCGACGGCACGGGCCAGTGGATCGAGCTGGCCCTGTCGAACCCGCTGATCCAGGCGTACGGCGCCTACAAGTTCGCCGACCTGGCCGACGTGCTGGTCAATGCCCGCCTGGCGGCCGACGCCGTGGGCGCGACCAAGATGGACCGTCCGGAATGGTGCTCGGTCAACCCGGCCAATGGCGAGATCTACTACACGCTGACCAACAACTCGAACCGCACCGTCAATCCGAGCGGCTCGTCGCAGCTAGCGCCGGACAGCGCCAATCCGCGCGCCTACACGGACATGAAGGGCAGCAGCGCGCAGAACGGCAATCCGAACGGCCACATCATCCGCTTCAAGGAAGGCACGGGCGCGGCCGCGGCCACCAGCTTTACCTGGGATGTCTACCTGTTTGGCGCCGAGAGCGGCGCCGACGCCAGCAAGATCAACCTGTCGAACCTGACGGCCGACCAGGATTTCTCGAGCCCGGACGGCCTGGCCTTCAGCCCCTACACGGGCATCTGCTGGATCCAGACCGACGATGGCGCGTACACGGACGTGACCAACTGCATGATGCTGGCGGCCATCCCCGGCAAGGTCGGCGACGGCGCCAAGTCGACCCTGAACTACGCGACGGCGGCCGGCGGCAACCTGGCGGTCGACACCTTCATCGGCAAGAAACCCACGGCCGACACGCTCAAGCGCTTCCTGGTGGGGCCGGTCGGCTCGGAAATCACGGGCATCAGCGAAACGCCCGATGGCAAGACCATGTTCATCAACATCCAGCATCCGGGTGAAAACACCGCGCTGGCCAATATCGGCGATCCGTCCAAGTACACGAGCCAGTGGCCGGCCAACGCCGGGTATGGCGCCGGCAAGCGTCCCCGCTCGGCTACCATCGTGATCACCAAGAACGACGGCGGGCGCATCGGCAGCTGACGTCCGGTGCCTGGCGGCGGTATCCGCCAGGCAATGCCGGCAATTCACCTTGTAAAAGGAGGAAGTGTCCCTAAGTAAGGCTGATCACCAGACATTGCGACGACCGAATGGCAGTCAGGGAAAACGTTTCCCTGCTTTTTGGTATGATGGCAAGGCGCGCCGGCACCGGAGTGGTGTCGCGCGCCTTTTATTTTTTGATAATTACTTATATGAGCACAACCATGCAAAGCGGCGCAGACCTCCTGGCGACAGGCGAATTGGATTACACGACTTCCTGCGCACTGCCGACGCCGTGGGCCCAGTTCACCCTGCACGCCTTTGTCGAGCACGCCACGGGCAAGGAACACCTGGCCATGGTGCTGGGCGATATCGGCAACGGCGAACCGGTACTGGCGCGCGTGCATTCCGAGTGCCTGACGGGCGACGTGTTGTTTTCGCAGCGCTGCGACTGCGGCGCGCAACTCGAAGGCGCCTTGAAACGCATCGCCGAGGAAGGCCGCGGCATCTTGCTGTACCTGCGCCAGGAAGGGCGCGGCATCGGCCTGATCAACAAGATCCGCGCCTACCGCCTGCAGGAGGCGGGGGCCGACACGGTGCAGGCGAATGAACAGCTGGGCTTCAAGGCCGATGCGCGCAACTACACCTTGTGCAAGCCCATGTTTGCGCAATTCGACATCCACAGCCTGCGCTTGATGACGAACAACCCGCGCAAGATCGCCGCCATGGAAGCGCTGGGCATCACGGTGGCCGAGCGGGTACCGCTGCTGGTGAACCGCAACGCCTTCAACCAGCATTACCTGAACACCAAGCAAAGCAAGCTCGGTCACATGATGACGCCGGAAACGGCGCCAGCGCTGGAAGACGGCGCCCTGTAATGCCCGGGCCGGCGCGGCGTCTGCGCCGTTGCCGCGCCCGCTTCGCTCCTGCTCACGCACAAAGGATGCATGAAATTAGCTAACTACGCCTGCTTGCTGGCCAGCCTGTGCGCTGCCGCAGGCGCCCACGCAGCCCCGGCTCCGGCGCCTGCGCCAGCCGCGCCCCTCGCCGCTTCGACTCCCCCCATCAAGCCACCGCCGGCCACCGCCGCGCCCGCCGCCACCGAACATGCGGCCCTGCCGCCGCCCTCGTCGGCCGCGCAAAAGCTGTACACGGCCGCGCGCGCCGACATCCTGCAAGTGCGCGTGCTGCTGAAAAACGGCCGCACGCAATCGTCGGTCGGCTCGGGCTTTTTGATCGGCACGGGCGACCTGGTGGTGAGCAACTATCACGTCGTGTCGCAATTCGCGCTCGACCCCGATACCTACGTGGGCGAATGGGTCGACACCAGCGGCCAGCGCGGCAATGTGGAATTGCTGGCCGTCGACGTGCTGCATGACCTGGCCGTGCTGCGCGTGAACCGCCACGGCACGGGTTTCTTCAAGATGCCGGAGCCGCTGGCGCCGCTGACGCAGGGCCAGTACCTGTATTCGATGGGCAATCCGCTGGACCTGGGCTTCGCCATCTCGGAAGGCTCGTACAACGGCGTCGTCACGCGCAGCTTCTACGACCAGCTAATGTTTACGGGACCGATCAATTCCGGCATGAGCGGCGGCCCCAGCGTGACGGCGAATGGCGACGTCGCCGGCATCAATGTCTCGAAACGCCTCGACGGCGAACTCGTCAGTTTTCTCGTGCCCGCCCGCTATGCCCAGCAACTGCTGGCCAAGGTGGCGCAGCAAGGCAAGCCGCCGAAGGACTTCAAACCGCTGGTGACGGCGCAACTGCTGGCGCACCAGGAAGTCATGCTGGCGCGCCTGCTCGACACGCCCTTGAGCCTGAAAGCCATGGGCCCGTACCGTGTGCCCGTGCGCGAGTCCAACCAGATGCGCTGCTGGGGCCGCTCCAACGTCAAGTCCGACAAGCCCTACATGCTCGACAACACCAGCTGCGCCATGGAATCGGCCATCTTCATCTCGGGTGCCCTGCAGACGGGACAAGTGTCGATGCGCCACGAATTCCTGCGCAGCAGCGAACTGGGCGCGTTGCGCTTTTCCGAGCTGGCCAGTGCCTCGTTCAAGAATGAAAGTTTCGGCAGCTACAAGAGCGCCAACCTGACGGGCCCCCATTGCACCGAACAGTTCGTCAAGAACAAGACCCTGCCCTTGCGCGCCGTCCTGTGCGTGCGCGCCTACCGCAAGTTTACCGGCCTGTACGATTTTGCCCTGCTGGCCGCCAGCACCGATGAGCCACTCATGAGCCTGCAAAGCCGCATCGACGCGCGCGGCGTGTCCTACGCCAACGGCATGCGCGTCACGCGCACCTTCCTCGAAGCGCTGTCGCGGGAAAGCGGCCGCAAGCCATGAAAGCACCGTACTTCATCGAAATCCTCGCCGAGAATGGCGAAGTGCGGCAACGCCAGCGGATCGCGTCCCTGCCGATCCGCATCGGCCGCGGCTACGACAACGACTTCATCCTCGACGACGCGCACACGGCCCCCGCGCACGCCATCGTCGAGGACGACGGCGCAGGCGGCCTGCTGCTGCGCGACCTGGGCAGCCAGAATGGCGTGATCCACCGGGGACAGCGGCAACTGCAAGTGGCCTTGAGCGGCAACAGCATCGTGCGCCTGGGCCACACGCGCCTGCGCGTGCGCGCCAGCGACCAGCCGGTGGCGCCCGAACTGGGCGACACGACGCGGCATGACTGGGAAGGCCTGCGCCCCGCCATCGCTGGCCTGGCCATGATCGGCGCCTCGGCCGCCTTCAGCAACTGGCTCAGTGATGCGGACGCCTTCGACCCGATTTCCTACCTGATGATCATCGCCTACGCGCTGGCCGGCGGCCTCGTGTGGGCGTCGATCTGGGCCGTGGCGAACCGCCTGTTCGGCCATGTGGCGCGCTTCGGCCGCCACTTGTTCATCATCGGCTGCGGCTTGCTGGCCATGGAAGCGTGGGAACTGGGCAGCAATGTGGCGGCGTATGCGCTGTCGCTGGAAGTGCTGACGCGCTATGGACGGCATATGTTCATCGTCATCGTCTGCGCCATGATCTACCACCATCTGTGCACGATCAAGCCGCAGCACCCGCGCCGCTTCGGCCTCGTTGCCGTCGTGCTGGCCATCATCGGCTCGACCCTGATCCTGCTGAGCAACCTGCAGATCAACGGCCGCCTGGCCGACGAAGCGTACATGTCGGTGATCTCCCCCCCGGCCTTGCGCCTGAGCCCGGATCACACGACGGACGCCTTCTTCCGCGATGCGGCCCGCCTGCAGCGCGACGTCGACGCCGAACGGGGCAAGGCGGCCAAGGGCGCCGACGAAGACGACGACAGCGGCGACTGACAACGCGCATGCAAAAAAAGCCCGCCGTGTCCTGACAGACCGGCGGGCTTTTTAACGGGCGCCGCGCGGCGCGCGGCTTTCGTAGCTTGAAACCTGCTTAGAACTTGGCTTCCTGCTTGCGGCGCGCCGTAAAGCCCAGCAAACCCAGGCCGATCAGCAGCATGGCGTAGGTGGTTGGCTCAGGGACGGCCGAGATCAAGCCATCCTGCGCGCCAAAGCTGACGAAATTGTTGTTGCCCGCCTTGAACTGCGCTTGCTGGCCGCCATCGCAGCAGCCTTCCAGACCGTAGATGCTCAGGGTATGGTTGCCGGCCGACAGGGCGCTCGAACCGCTGAGGAACTGGCTGCCATTGTTGTAGTTGCCTGCCCACCACATGTCGTTGCTCTTGAAGTCCAGCGCCACGCCATCGAGGAACAGGGCGCCGCCCTTGCCGAAGTCGACGCCGGTGCGGAAGCTCCAGGCGCCCGCATCGGCGGCGCTGACGCCAAAGTTGATCACCGACTTGAAGGCGATGTTCGAGCCGCTGCCGAACAGGCCGCTGTTGTTGACATTGTTGTAGCTGGCAATCGTCGTCGAGCCATAGCCGGCGCCGGGCGTGGCCACGGCGGCATTCACCACGGACTGGTAAGCGGCGGCGGAAGCTTGCGCGCCGGCGTTCGAGAAACCGGTGGACAGGGTGATGGTGCTGGCGTTCGCGTGGGCAAACACACCGACAGCGATCAGGGACAAGGCGATTTTAGGCAAGTTTTTCATGATGGTATCCAGTAAGTAAGTATTCAGTGGGCGCAGCAAGGAGCGCAGGAGCTGAATACACGCTGCATTGAGGCGTGTCGGCGTAGCGCTAGGAATTGCAAGATGAGCGGTCGGGGACGTGGCTTCCGCAAGACAGCGCGGACTTGCGGAGTGCCATGGCGGCACTGCAAGCGTCCTGGGAAGGGTTCGGGTTCCCGGGACAAGACCAGACGATTGACGGGTCAGGTAAGGCGTTGAAGCTATTCTATCTTAAATTCCCTACAAGAAAAGTATTTTTCTTTTAACCATGAACGATATTTTTCTGGCAAGCAGTTTTCAGGCGGGCCAAAAACCCCGCGCTCCACTCTGCAGCGATGACCGTGCGCGACGCGTGGCGTGTCGCGGCGGCACCACAGACCAGCCCGCCACTGTCGCATCTTGCGCATTTCTTTTCGCATGCCTCTGCACCACGGGGCGAAACAGCATGGCAAAATGTAGTCACGCTGCTATCTATCCGAACAGGGGAGAAAGAGGAATGGTCGACCTGGAAGAACTACGCTATCTGGCACTGTCGTTTCCCGACACCACCGAGGAAGAACACCACGACCGTCCGGCCTTCCGCGTGGGCGGGAAGATCTTTGCCACCCTGCCCGATGACGAGCACATCAACGTGCTGCTCGATGCGGAAGCGGCGCATATCGCCACCGTCATCACGCCATCGGGTTGCGAAAAGCTGTGGTGGGGCGAACGCCTGGCGGGCATCACGGTTTGCCTGGCGGACGCCGAGCTGGACATGCTGGCCGCCGCCCTGACGGCCGCCTGGCGGCGCAAGGCGCCCAGCGACCTGGCCAAGACCATCGCCCCGACAGGGTAGTTACATCGGCCAATTGCGCAGCAGCAATCCCACCATCTGCTGCAATTGCTCGCGCGAGACGCCGGCTGCCGCCTGGATGGCCATGCCCTGCGACAGGGTCACGACAAAGCGCGCCTGCTGCTCCGGGCAGGAATCGGGCGGCAAATCCCCCTCTTCCCTGGCGCGCCGCAAGCGGTCGCGCAATTTGATTTCACCGCGCAGGCGGCGCGCGAACAGTTCATCGCGGATCGGCAAGGCATCGTCGCTGCAGGCCAGCGCCGCATTGACGCCCATGCAGCCGTGCGGGCCATCGGGCATGGTTTGCGCATCGACATACTGCGTCAGCAACGCTTCCACCACCTGGCGCGCCGTCGGCTGTTCCAGCGCCGCATCAAAAAACCGCATGCGCGTGTCGCTGTAGCGCTCGAGCGCTTTGTGGAACAATTGCTCCTTGTTGCCGAAGACGGCATACAGGCTGGGCCGGTTCATGCCCATGGCTTTCGTCAATTCCGGCAAGGAACTGCCCTCATAGCCTTTTTCCCAGAACACTTTCATGGCGCAATCGAGCGCCTCGTCCGCGTCGAAGGTGCGTGGCCGCCCCGTCTTCGCCTTGACGGCTTCCTCTTTTTTATCTTGTTTCATACCGTTCGGTAAAAAATTATTGACAACAATGTCTGCCTGCCCTGATTATATACCGACCGGTTAAAAACCTCCGGCTTTTCAGGAACCCCTCATGCATACATCTTCCAACGCCACTGACAACGATACCACCGTGGCGCCGTGGCTGGCCGTCCTGTCGGTCGGCATCGGCGCCTTCGCCCTCGTCACCTCCGAATTCCTGCCCGTCGGCCTGCTGCCGGCCATGGCCGCCGAACTGGCCATCAGCAAGGGCCAGGCGGGGCTGATGATCACCACGCCCGGCATCGTTGCCGCATTTGCCGCCATCTTCGTCACCGTCGGCTCGGGCCGCCTGGACCGCCGCATCGTGCTGCTGGCGCTGACGGCCCTGCTGGTGGCCTCGAACCTGCTGGTGGCGCTGGCGCCCTCGTATGCGTGGATACTGCTGGGCCGCGCCATGCTGGGCGTGGGCGTGGGCGGCTTCTGGGCCATCGGCAGCGCCATCGGCCCGCGCCTCGTGGCGCCGCAGCATGCGTCGCGCGCCATGTCCATCATCTTCGCCGGCGTCTCGCTGGGCACGGTGGCGGGCGTGCCGGCCGGCGCGCTGGTGGGAGACTTGGTCGGCTGGCGGGTCGCCTTCGGCGCGGCCAGCGCCATCGCCGTGCTGGTCTTCGTCGGCCAGCTGTTGCTGCTGCCCAGGCTGCCGCCGACACAGGCCATCCGCCTGCGCCAGCTGCCGATGATTTTCGGCATCCGCAAGGCCAGGCTGGGCCTGATCGCCACGGCCATGCTGTTCACGGGCCAGTTCGCCGCCTACACGTACATCGCGCCTTTCCTCACGCAAATCTCGCACCTGGCGGCCGGCACGGTCAGCGCCATGCTGCTCGTGTACGGCGCTTCCGGCTTCATCGGCAACCTCGTGGGCGGCTGGGCCGCCGGCCGCCACGAACGGGCCGCGCTGATGGTGACGGGCGCCGTGCTGGGTCTGTCCACCCTGGCCTTGGCCGCGTTCGGCAGCCATGCAGTCACGGCCATGCTGCTGGTGGCCGTGTGGGGCTTCGGTTTCGGCGCCATGCCGATCGCCGTGCAGACGTGGATGTTCAAGGCGGCGCCGGAACTGATGGAAGGCAGCAGCGCGCTGTTTGTCGCCATCGTGCAAGTGTCGCTGGCGTCGGGCGCCTTGCTCGGTGGCCTGGCCGTCGACCGGCTGGGCGTAGCGAGCGCGATGGTCGTGGGCGGCCTGTTCGCCCTCGGCTGCGCCTTGACGATCGCGCTCTTCGGCAAACCGCGGGCCGGCGCCAAGGCTGGCGCGGCCTGCATCGCCTCGTAGGAATCAGATGCGGCCGCGGCGGAATTCCCCAAGGAATTTCGTCACTTCGGCAGACGTCATCACCACGTCCGCGTCGCCGTGATACGCATACAGGAAGGGCGTGCCGCCCAGGCGGTCCGTCAGCTTGGCAAAGAGCAAGAAACGGCTGCCCAGCGGATAGCGCTGCAGGTCGACCAGGCGGCGCGAGCACTGCACGGCCAGTTCCGGCGAAAAAGCCTGGCCCGGCACGGGGCGGATTTCCACGCGGCCATGAATCGCACGCGATTCGACGGCGACATGCCGGTATGCATAAGTATCACGGGCCATGCCGCCACCTTGAATGAAGTAAAGGCGCCATCTTAAGCGAAGTGGACGCCTGCCGTGTTACCGCGGCACGATGCGCAGCAAGCGGCCGTTGTCTTCATCGGTCAGCGCGTACAGGTAGCCATCCGGCCCCTGGCGCACGTCGCGCACGCGCGCGCCGATGGCCAGGCGGTCCTGCCCCGTCACCTTGCCGCTGGCATCGACGGCGATGCGGCGGATATCCTTGGCCGCCAGGCCGCCGCTGAAGATGCTGCCGCGCCAGGCGGCGATCTTGTCGCCCGTGTAGACGGCCAGGCCCGACGGCGCCGGCGACGGCACCCAGGCCACGCTCGGATTGAGCATGCCGGGTACTTCGTGCTTGCCGACGGGCTCATGCGTCTTGTAGTCGGCGCCATAGCTTTGCAGGGGCCAGCCATAGTTGCCGCCCGCCACCACCAGGTTCAGCTCGTCGCCGCCATACGGGCCATGCTCCGTGGCCCACACGCGTCCCGAAACGGGATCGAGCGCCAGGCCCTGCACGTTGCGGTGGCCGTACGACCAGATTTCCGGCAAGGCGCCCTTGGCCGCCAACGGATTGCCGGGCGCCGGCTTGCCCTCTTCCGTCAGGCGCAGGATGGAACCCTGGTGCGTGGCCAGGTTTTGCGCCTGCTCGCGCGCCAGACGGTCGCCTATGCGCAACGGCGGATTGCCGCCATCGGCCACGCTCATCAGCAAAGTGCCATCTGGCAGCCACAGCAGACGCGAGCCGAAATGCTGGCCGCCGCTCTTGTCGGTCGTCACCTTGAACAGGGTCTGGATACCCGTCACCTTCTTGCCGTCAAACACGCCGCGCACCAGGGTCGTGCGGTTGGCGTCATTCGTGCCCGTCGACACCGTCATGTACACGCGTGGCGTGGCCTTGCCCGCATCCTGCGGATGAATGACTATATCGAGCAAGCCGCCCTGCCCGCCAGTAAACACCTTGGGCATACCTTCCAGCGGAACGTCAGCGAAGCTCTTGCCGTTCAGCAAATGCAAGGTGCCCTGCTTGCTGGTGACCAGCGCGCGCCCCTCGCCCAGCCAGGCGATGCCCCACGGCTGGCGCACGCCCTGCGCGACGGTCTCGGCCTTCCAGCCCTGTTTGGCGGCGGGCGGCTCGCCCGTCGCTTGCAGTTCGGCCCAGGCCGATGGCGCGGCGGCCAGTGCCCATGCAAGCAAGATACTGGTACGGCGTCGCTGGAACATGCTCTCTCCTGTCAGTGGTCGATGGTCGTTGGCGTATCAGGCGCGCAGCAGCAAGGCCACGGCTTCGGCCGCGATGCCCTCTTCGCGGCCCAGGTAGCCGAGTTTTTCATTCGTCTTGGCCTTGATGTTCACCTGGCTCACACTCACGCCCAGGTCTTCGGCCACGTTGGCGCACATGGCGGCGATGTGCGGCGCCATTTTCGGGCGCTGGGCGATGATGGTGGCGTCGATATTGCCGATGATATAACCGGTGGCTTGCACGCGGCGCACGGCTTCGCGCAGCAGGGTGCGCGAATCGGCGCCCTTGAATTGCGCGTCCGTGTCCGGGAAATGGCGGCCGATGTCGCCCAGGGCGGCGGCGCCGAAGAGCGCGTCCGTAATCGCGTGCAGCAGCACGTCGGCGTCGGAATGGCCGAGCAAGCCCAGGTGATGGGGGATTTTCACGCCGCCGATGATCAGGTCGCGGTGCTCCACCAGCGCGTGGCAGTCATAGCCCTGGCCGATGCGGAAAGGCAGTACGGGAGTCGTTGTGTTCATGCGGGTCTCTCTGGAATTCAAGGGTTGGCCAAGTACAGCTCGGCCGTGTGTATGTCGCGCGGCAAGGTCACCTTCAGGTTGCGCGGGTGGCCTTCGACCAGCCTGGGCGCCAGGCCCAGCGCTTCGACGGCGCTGGCGTCGTCGGTGATCGCTTGCGGATCGGGCGCTTCGGACAAGGCCCGGTGCAGCAAGGCGTAGGAAAACATTTGCGGCGTCTGCGCCAGCCACAGACCATCGCGCGGCACCGTCTGCGCCGACAGGTTGCCAGGGCCCGCGCGCTTGACGGTGTCGACCACGGGCAAGGCCAGCAAGCCGCCGGCCGCATGCTCGCCCACTTCCATGATCAGCTTTGCGATCAGCGCCGGCGTCAGGCCGGGCCGCGCCGCGTCGTGCACCAGCACCTGGTCATGGGCGGCCATGTTGCCGTGCAGCGCCTGCAAGCCATTCAGGATGGTTTCCATGCGCGTGGCGCCGCCGCAGCGCAGCACAGTGACGCCCTGCTCCGGCACGACCGTGTCAATCACGCCATCCTCGGCGCTGACGACGACATACGTGTGCGCGATCAGCGGGCTGGCGAGAAAGGCGTCGAGCGCGTGGCGCAGCATGGGTTTGCCGGCGATCGGTAAATATTGCTTGGGACTGCCCGCCTCCATGCGCGCGCCCACGCCGGCGGCGGGGATCAACGCAAAGTAACGGACCGTGTTCGGTGCTGCTGTCATGCCATTCCTTGTCTAGTTGCCGGGCGCTGCCTTGCCCGTCAGGATATTCTGGATCTCGCCCTTGCACGCCTTGCCCAGGCGCGCATATTCTTGTGGCGAATCGATGGCCGCCTGCAAGGTTTCCACCTTGCGCATTTCGGCCTTGATGTACGGCAACCAGCCCGTGTCGATCTCGCGCGCCAGCGCCGCCTTGGCCGTGCCGCTGGGCGCATACAGGGGCCGCGCCTCGAAGCGCCTGGCCAGCGCCGCGCGCACGGTCTTTTCCACGCGCGGCAGATGTTCCATATAGGTTTTCATGTGCCGCAGCTCGTGCGCGAGTATCTCATCATACGCGCAAGTGCCGGGGGCAAACTCGCGGCCGATATAGATCACCACGGGCGCATACGTGAGGGTCACGGTGAGCTGCGGCGCCACGCATTCATAGCCGCTGGCCGGGTCTTGCAGCATGGGACCGGCCAGGGCGATGGCCACGCGCGACTCCGTCTTGGTCAAGCCCAGTACCCAGGTGTTGGCGCGCGCCGTGCCCTTCATCACCGTCAGGGCCTTGTACGGCAGATGCGTGTCGATGGCATAGCCGTTCTGCTGCGCCGTCAGCACGGACACCGTCTTGCTGATCGTGTCTTCGCAGCGCACCTGGAACGGCGTGCGCGCGGCCCCGTGTGCGCCCAGGCAGATCGACGCCAGCAGCAGGAAGATCGCCGTGCGCATGCGCGGAATCAGGCTGGCTGCCAGGCGCCGCTGGTGATCTTGTCAAGCCAGAAGATGCCGATGACGGTTTTCACGTCCGTGATGGTGCCATCCTTGACCCAGTCGAGCAGCTGCGGCACCGTGGCCGTGAACGTTTCGAGGAATTCGCCCTCGTCGAGCTGGCGTTCGCCGGCCACCAGGCCGCGCGCCAGAAACAGTTCCAGGTGCTCGTCGGAGTACGCGATGGCGTTATGGATGGTGGAGACGAATTGCCAGTCGCTGGCCGTGTAGCCCGTTTCTTCCAGCAACTCGCGCTGGGCGCAAGCCAGATGCGATTCGCCCGCGTCGATCTTTCCGGCCGGAAATTCAATGAAGACACGGTCCAGCGGATAGCGATATTGGCGTTCCATCAGCACCGTGCCGTCGTCGAGCAGCGGCAGGATGACGACGGCGCCCGGATGCAGGACGAATTCGCGCGCCGTGATCTTGCCGTCAGGCAGAGCAACGCGGTCGCGCTGCACGCGCAGGAAGCCGCCCTGATAGACGAGCTCGCCGTCCACCTTGGTCTCAGTTAAATTCATGTCCATGCGTTCAGTATCCATACCTTGATTATGCTCAATAAAAAAAAACGGCGCCAGAGGCGCCGCTTTCGGTCGATGGGGCTAATGCCGCTTGCGCAGGTAGCGGGCGACAAAGCCTGGGAAAGCCAGCACCAGGAACAGGCAGCCGGTGATGGCATAGAACTCCCACGTCTGCGGGAAACCGTTGCCGATGCGCGCTTCGAGCGCGAACGCCACGGCGCCGACGATGAAGTACAGAATCACCATCTCCAGCAGGCGCAGCGCCAGCGGCTTGCGCCAGCCTTTGCCCCCGTCTGCCTGCGCCGCCTTTTTCAGCGGCACGGCGGCAAACAGTTTCTCGTTCAGGAAAGGCAGGTTGGCGCCCAGGATGCCCAGGGCGATCACCAGCCAGCTCGAGGCGGTGACATCCATCGATCAGGACGCCAGCGTCTTGGTGATGGCGGTCGCGCAAGCAGCCAGGATGCTGTTCGGCATCACGCCCAGTGCCAGCACGAACACGCCGTTCAGGGCCAGCACGACGCGCATGTCGCCATGCACGACCAGCGCGTTGCTGTCCGCCGGCTCGTCGAACCACATCATCTTCACGACGCGCAGGTAGTAGAAGGCGCCGATCAGCGAGAACAGCACGGCGGCGATGGTCAGCCACAGCTGGCCCGTGGCCAGCACGGAAGCGAGCACCGAGTACTTGGCCATGAAGCCCATCAGCGGCGGCACGCCGGCCAGCGAGAACATGAACAGGGTCATCACCAGCGCGAAGATCGGGCTGCGTTTGCCCAGGCCCTTGAAGTCGGCCAGTTCTTCTGCTTCGAAACCATTACGTGCCAACAACATGATCACGCCAAAGGTACCCAAGGTGGTGAACACGTAGGTGATGACGTAGTACATCGAGGCACCGTAGGCGGTGGCTGCGCCGGCCGCGTTCAGGGTGTTGTTCGGTGCGTCCACGGTACCGGACAGCAGACCCAGCAGCACGAAGCCCATTTGCGCGATTGTCGAGTACGCCAACATGCGCTTCAAATTGGTTTGCGCGATGGCGGTGAAGTTACCGATGGCCAGCGACATCACGGCCAGCACCAGCAGCATTTGCTGCCAGTCATGCGCCATCGGCAGCAAGCCTTCGGCCAGCAAGCGCAGGGTGATGGCGAAGGCGGCCAGTTTCGGCGCCGCGCCCAGCAGCAAGGTCACGGCCGTCGGCGAACCTTGATACACGTCAGGCACCCACATGTGGAATGGCACGACGCCCAGTTTGAAGGCCAGGCCGGCGACCAGGAACACCAGGCCGAAGACCATGATGGTGCCGTTGGTCTTGCCGTTTTCCAGTGCCACGCGCAGTTCGCCCAGGTCCAGCGTGCCGGACGCGCCGTACAGCATCGAGATACCGTACAACATGAAACCGGAAGCCAGTGCGCCCAGGATGAAGTATTTCATGGCCGCTTCCGTGGCCTTGGCATTGTCACGACGCAAGGCGATCAGCGCGTACAGCGACAGCGACATCAGTTCCAGACCCAAATAGATGATCAGGAAGTTGTTGGCCGAGATCATGATCATCTGGCCCAGCAGTGCAAACAGGGCCAGCACGTAGAACTCGCCGCCCAGGTTGCCCGACAGCATGTTGCGGTCGGTGGCATAGGCACGCGAGTAGATCAGGGTCAGCGCCACGGCGCCGTACGAGAACAGTTTCAGCAGCTGCGACATCGGGTCGGACACGAACATGTTGTGGAACGTGTAGACGGTGGTGCCCGCGTTGAAGTCGCCCACGGTCAGCATGGCGCAGCCGGCCAGGGTCAGCAAGGACAGCGCATAGGTGATCGAACGCTTCGCCGCAGGCAAGAACATATCGATCAGCAAGAGCGCCGACGTGGCGATCAGCAGAAAGATTTCCGCGTACAGCGGTACCAGATTAGGTGCATTAGTCATGTTATCGGTCTTCTATTTAAGGCAACTTGCTGATGGCGACATGCTGCAGCAGGTCGGCAACCGAAGTTTGCATCGTGTCGGTGAACGGGGCTGGGTACAGACCCATCACGAGCACGGCGATGGCCAGCACAGCAAGCATGAAGAATTCACGTTTGTTGATGTCGGTCAGTTCGGCCACGTGCTTGTTCTTGATCTTGCCGAACACCACGCGCTTGGCCATCCACAGCGAGTACGCCGCGCCCCAGATCAATGCCGTTGCAGCCAGCAAGCCGATCCAGAAGTTGTATTTCACCGCGCCCAGGATCACCATGAACTCGCCGACGAAGCCGGACGTCGCTGGCAGACCGCAGTTGGCCATCGAGAACAGCACGAAGAAGGCGGCAAATTTCGGCATGCGGTTCACGACGCCGCCGTAGTCGGCGATGTTGCGGGTATGCATGCGGTCATACAGCACGCCGATGCACAGGAACATGGCGCCGGAGATGAAGCCGTGCGAGACCATCTGCACGATACCGCCCTGCACCGAGATGTCGTTGAACATGAAGAAGCCCAGGGTGACGAAGCCCATGTGCGCGATCGACGAATAGGCGACCAGTTTTTTCATGTCGGTTTGCACCAGGGCAACCAGACCGATGTAGATCACGGCGATCAGCGACAAGGCGATCATGAAGCCCGACAGGTAGTGGCTGGCATCCGGCGTGATCGGCAGCGAGAAACGCAGGAAGCCGTAGGCGCCCAGTTTCAGCATGATGGCGGCCAGCACGGCGGAACCGCCCGTTGGCGCTTCCACGTGGACGTCCGGCAACCACGTGTGGACGGGGAACATCGGCACCTTGACGGCAAACGCCATCAGGAAGGCCAGGAAGATGAAGATCTGTTCGTTCATCGTCAGCTTGAACGCGTGCCAGGCCAGGATGTCGAAGGTGCCCGTCACATTGCGCAGGTAAATGATGGCGACCAGGGTCAGCAGCGAACCGAAGAAGGTGTACAGGAAGAACTTGAACGACGCGTACACACGGTTCGAACCGCCCCAGATACCGATGATGATGAACATCGGGATCAGGGTTGCTTCAAAGAAGAAGTAGAACAGCAAGCCGTCCAGCGCGCAGAACACGCCGATCATCAGACCGGACAGGATCAGGAAGGCACCCATGTACTGGGCGATGCGCTTCTCGATCACTTGCCAGGCCGAAATGACGACGATGACCGTGATGAAGGCCGTCAGTGGAATGAACCACAGCGACAGGCCATCGATACCCAGCGAGTACCAGATATTGAAGGTTGCTATCCACGGTGCTTTTTCGACGAATTGCATGCCGTGCGCGGCGTTGTCGAAATGCTGGATCAGCGGCAAGGTGCACAGCATGCTGAGCACGGCGCCAGCCAGTGACAGCCAGCGGGTAAAGCCCGCTTTGCTGTCACGGCCGAGAGCCAGGACCAGGACGCCGCAAATGATCGGCACCCAGATCGACAGACTCAGGTAAGGAGGTAGTGTAGAAATCGTAGACTGCATCATGGTTCTCAGTATTCTTTTATCAGGTCAGCTTACTTAGCGGGCCAGAATGGCAGGAAATAGATCAGGAAGCCCAGCACGCCCAGGATCATCACGAATGCATAGTGATAGATGTAGCCGGTCTGCAACACTCGCGACAGCGAGGACAGCCAGGCGACAACCTTGGCGCTGCCATTGACGACGAAACCGTCGATCAGCTTCTTGTCACCGAAGTTCCACAGGCCATTACCCAGCAAGCGGGCACCGCCGGCGAACACGACTTCATTGAACTTGTCCATGTAGTACTTGTTGTCCAGCAGGGTGTGGATCGCGTGGAACTTGGCAAAGAACCAGGCCGGCACACGCGGGTTGACCATGTAGCAGTAGTAGGCTGCCACCACGCCGGACAATGCCAGCCAGAACGGAGCCGTCGACAGGCCGTGGATCGCCATCGCCATCGCGCCGTGGAATTCATGCGACAACTCTTCCATTGCTGGATGGTTTTCGCCAACGAAGATCACGCCCTTGAAGAAATCGCCATGCAGCATCGGGCCGATCGTCAGGTAACCGATGATCAAGGAAGGGATCGCCAGCATCACCAGCGGGAACCACACGACGAACGGCGATTCATGCGGCTTCTGGCCAGGTTCCAGACCGTGGTGGCCGTGGTCGTCTTCCTCTTCCTCGTGGTGGTCGTCATGCGCATCGCCGTGCGCGCCATGGGCCGCTTTCGGTGCGTGATGGTCGTCGTGACCGTTCGCATGCGCCTGGCCGAAACGTTCCTTGCCGTGGAAGACGAGGAAATACATGCGGAACGAGTAGAAGGCGGTGACGAACACGCCAGCCAGCACGGCGAACTGGGCAAAGCCAGCACCCCAGATGTGCGTCGCTTCGACGGCTTCGATGATGCTGTCTTTCGAGTAGAAACCGGAGAACAGCGGCGTGCCGATCAGAGCCAGCGAACCGATCAGGGAGGTGATCCAGGTGATCGGCATGTATTTGCGCAGGCCGCCCATGTTGCGGATGTCCTGGTCATGGTGCATGCCGATGATGACGGAACCGGCGCCCAGGAACAGCAGTGCCTTGAAGAATGCGTGCGTCATCAGGTGGAACACGGCCACGGAGTACGCGGACGAACCCAGCGCCACGGTCATGTAACCGAGCTGCGACAGGGTCGAGTAAGCGACGACGCGC
The DNA here is from genome assembly GCF_009208735.1 of Janthinobacterium rivuli. Taxonomy (GTDB): domain Bacteria; phylum Pseudomonadota; class Gammaproteobacteria; order Burkholderiales; family Burkholderiaceae_D; genus Janthinobacterium. Next base: position 116,772 of record NZ_WFLJ01000001.1, read on the forward strand.
TTGATGTCGTTCTGGATGATGCCCAGGAAGCCCATGAACAGCGCCGTGATGGAGCCGATCACCAAGATGAAGGACAGCGCCGTGTCGGACAGTTCGAACAGCGGCGACATGCGCGAAACCATGAAGATACCGGCCGTCACCATCGTCGCGGCGTGGATCAGTGCCGAGATCGGGGTAGGACCTTCCATCGAGTCAGGCAGCCATACGTGCAGCGGGAACTGCGCCGACTTGCCCATCGCGCCGATGAACAGGCAGATGCAGGCAACGGTCAGCAGGGCCCAGTCGGTGCCTGGCATCGTCAGCAGCGCCAGTTCGTCTTTCTTGGCGAATACTTCCTGGTAGTTCATGGTGCCGGCGTAGGCCAGCAGCAGGCCGATGCCCAGGATGAAGCCGAAGTCGCCCACGCGGTTGACGAGGAAGGCCTTCATGTTGGCCACGATGGCCGTCGGACGCTGGTACCAGAAACCGATCAAGAGGTAAGAGACCAGGCCCACGGCTTCCCAACCGAAGAACAGTTGCAGGAAGTTGTTGGCCATGACCAGCATCAGCATCGAGAACGTGAACAGCGAGATGTAGGCGAAGAAGCGGTTGTAGCCTTCGTCGTCCTTCATGTAGCCGATCGTGTAGATGTGCACCATCAGCGAGACGAAGGTGACCACGCACATCATCATCGCCGACAGCGAATCGATCTGGAAGCCCACTTCCATCTTCAGGGTGCCGATCGTCATCCAGTTATAGATCGTGCCATTGAATGTCGCGCCATCCATCACTGCCAGCAGTGTCTGCACGGACAGGATGAACGCAATCAGTACGCCCAGGATCGTCGCGGTATGCGACGTCTTGCGTCCGACCAAATTACCCAGGAACTGGGTGCCAAGCAAGCCTGCAATCGCGGCACCGGCCAGCGGCGCCAGCGGTACGGCAAGAAGGAGGTTAGGGTTGAGGAGTTGCCCCGCCATGATGAACCTTAATCGTTATTATTCGAGAGATCGAGTCTGAAAAACATCAGCCTTTGAGGCTGTCCAGGTCTTCGACGTTGATGGTATCCAGATTACGGAACATCACCACCAGAATAGCCAGACCGATAGCCGACTCAGCGGCGGCAACCGTCAGGATGAAGAAAACGAAGATCTGACCGGCCGCGTCGCCCATGAAATGGGAGAACGCGATGAAATTCATATTCACCGCCAGCAGCATCAATTCGATTGCCATCAGCAATACGATGATGTTCTTGCGGTTCAGGAAAATACCGACGATCGAGATTGCGAACAGGATCGCGCCCAGGACCAGAAAATGTGTGAGCGATAATGTCATGGTGCCTCCTTAACTTCCGGCTCAGCCGCAGGACGCTCGACGACCGCGTCCATCTTGATGATCTTCAGGCGGTCGTTGCGCTTGACGCGCACGGCATCGCCTGGAGCAAAGTGCTTGGTGTCCTTGCGTTTGCGCAGGGTCAGTGCGACCGCGGCAACGATGGCCACCAGCAGCACGACGGCGGCGATCTCGAAGGCGAACACATATTTCGTGTAGATCAGCAGGCCCAGTTCCTTGGTGCCGCCCAGGTTGACGTTCACCGGAGCGATACTAGGCGCAAAGTTGCGGAAACCGTGCCACAGGACGGCGGCCATTTCCAGCACGATGATCACGCCCACCGTCACCGACAAAGGCAGGTAGCCCCAGAAACCTTCGCGCATGCGGTCGATATTGATATCGAGCATCATGACCACGAAGAGGAACAGCACCATCACGGCGCCGACATACACCAATACCAGCACGATGGCCAGGAATTCAGCTTGCAGCAGCATCCAGATGCCCGCTGCGGAAAAGAAGGACAGTACCAGGAACAGTACTGCGTGGACCGGATTACGGGCCGTGATGACGCGCGTCGCTGCCAGAATCAAGATCAGCGCGAAGGCGTAAAACAAAATTGTTTTAAAGTCCATAAAAAACCCAATAGACGTACAGATGAACGAGGGGCGCGCCGCAGCTTTGGGGCTGCGGCGCATCCATCAGCGATAAGGTGCGTCGGCGGCGCGCGCAGCGGCGATGTCATTTTCATAACGATCACCTACGGCCAGCAACATCTCTTTCGTGTAATACAAATCCCCGCGTTTCTCGCCGTGGTATTCCAGGATTTGCGTCTCGACGATCGAATCGACCGGGCAGGACTCTTCGCAGAAACCGCAGAAGATGCACTTGGTCAAGTCAATATCGTAACGCGTGGTGCGGCGCGAACCGTCGTCACGCTGTTCCGATTCGATCGTGATGGCCATCGCCGGGCAAACCGCTTCGCACAGTTTGCAGGCGATGCAACGTTCCTCGCCGTTCGGGTAGCGGCGCAGCGCGTGCAAGCCACGGAAACGCGGCGAGATCGGTGTCTTCTCTTCCGGGAATTGCACCGTGATCTTGCGCGAAAACATGTACTTGCCTGTCAACGCCATGCCCTTGATCAGCTCGCCTAACAAGAGGCTGCTGAAGAAATCTTTTACCTTATCCATTCGTATGCACTCTCTTACTTCCAAATATTCCAGGATGTCTGCATCCAGGCAGCGACGAAGACCAGGTAGACCAGCGTCAACGGGATAAACACTTTCCAGCCGAGGCGCATGATCTGGTCGTAACGGTAGCGTGGGAAAGTACCGCGCACCCAGATGAACACCGACACGATGAAGAAGGTCTTGGCGAACAGCCAGAAGAAGCCGCCGAAACCACCCCAGAACTCGAGGAAGGCAAATGGTGCGGACCAGCCACCGAGGAACATGATCGAAGCCAGGGCGCCGATCAGGATCATGTTGGCGTATTCGGCCAGCATGAACATGGCGTAGGCCATGCCCGAGTACTCGACCATGTGGCCGGCCACGATTTCCGACTCGCCTTCGACGACGTCGAACGGATGGCGGTTGGCTTCAGCCAGGCCCGACACCAGATAGATGACGAACATCGGCAGCAACGGCAGCCAGTTCCACGACAGGAAGTTCACGCCCTTGTCGGCGAAGAAGCCGATTTGCTGGCCGCTAACGATGTCGATGAAGTTCAGGCTGCCCGAGACCATCAGCACGATGACCATCACGAAGCCCATCGGGATTTCATACGAAATCATCTGCGCCGAAGCGCGCATGGCGCCCATGAACGAGTACTTCGAGTTCGAGGCCCAGCCGGCGATGATGATGCCGTAGACTTCCATCGAGGTAATCGCCAGCAGCATCAGCAAGCCCGCGTTGACGTTGGCCAGCACGGCTTGCGGGCCGAAGGGCACGACCGACCAGGCGGCCAGGGCCGGCATGATGGTCATGATCGGACCGATCACGAACAGGCCCTTGGCGGCCTTGGACGGGATGATGATCTCTTTGAACAAGAGTTTCAGCGCATCGGCGATCGGTTGCAGCAAGCCCAGAGGACCGACGCGGTTCGGGCCGACGCGGATCTGGATCCAGCCGATCAGCTTGCGTTCCCACAAGGTCAGGTAGGCAACCAGACCCATCAGCGGCAACAGCACGCACAGGATCTTGATCAGGGTCCAGAAGAACGGCCACGAGCCGCCCAGCAAATCCTGGCCACCGCTGTTGATGACGTTTACAAATTCAGGCAGAGCCATCAGATTTTCCCCTCTGCTGTTTCAACTGTGATGTCACCGAACATGCCGCCCAGGCTAGCCGTCGAGGCATGCGCCGCCGACACTTTGACCACATTGGCTGGCAGGCCGGCATGGAGTGCCGCCACCAGGATGGCGCTGCCAGAGCCTTGCGCCACTTTGACCTTGTCGCCTGCCTTGATGCCCAGCTTCTCGGCCAATGCTGGCGACAGATGGGCTTGCGGCGCGGCGCCATCGACCGTGCGCAGCAGCGGTTCGGAGCGGCGTACCAGCGCGTCGGCGAAGTAGATCGGCACGTCGGCGATGCGTTGCAGCTTTGGTGAGGCCGGTGCGTACGAGGCCGCTTCCGGCGCGTTCTTGGCGATGTTGTTCAGCTGTGCCGACAGATCGGTCACGCCGGCGCCAAACGCTTCGTCGCGGATCGCTTCCGAGGTGTCGTAGTCGAAACCGGCCAGGCCCAGGATGTTGCCCAGGACGCGCAGCACTTTCCAGGCTGGACGGGTGTCGGCCAGCGGTTTCACGGTGCCGTTGAAGCTTTGCGCGCGGCCTTCGCAGTTGACGAAGGTGCCCGAGGTTTCAGCGAACGGCGCGATCGGCAGCAAGACGTCGGCGTAATCCATGCCGTGCTTGAAGGCGGACATGGCCACGACCATCTCGGCCTTGTCCAATGCGGCGCAGGCCGCTTGTGGATTGGCGGCATCGAGTTCCGGCTCGGCGTGCAGCAGCACGTAGGCTTTCTTCGGTACGGCAAAGGCTGCTTGCACGTTGGTGCGCGGCTTGGCGACCAGGTGCGCGCCGACCGTGTTGGCCGCTTCCGTCAGGTAACCGAGCTTGGCGCCCGTCTGTTCGGCGATCCATTGCGCGGCAGCGTGCAGTTGCGACGCTTGCGGGTGTTGCGTTGCCGCGTTACCCAGCAGCACGGCGCCGTTGTCGCCGGCCATCAGGCTGGCGGCGATCGCGACGGCCACGTCCGAAGCGGCAACCGCTTCGAAACCGGCTGGCGCGGCGATTTCTTTTGCTTTAGCAACAGCGACGACCACTTCCGACAAGGCCGCCAGCCAATCGCTTGGCGCGACGATCATCTTGTTGGCGATGGTGATCAGCTGATCATCGTCGGAGGCGTGCAGGATCGACAGCTTGGCGCCGCCCTTGACGGACGCGCGCAAACGCGTGGCCAGCAATGGGTGATCCTTGCGCAGGAACGAGCCGATGACGAAGGCGCGCTTGATCTGGCCAAATTCGTTGATCGGCATGCCCAGCCATGGCTTGACGGACGCGTCGAGCGCGAAGTCGGTCTGGCGCAGGCGGAAGTCGACGTGCTCGGAACCGAGACCGTGGGCCACTTTTTGCAGCAGGACCAGCTCTTCGACGGTCGAATGCGGCGTTGCCAGCGCGGCGATGGCGTCGGCGCCATGCTCGTGCTTGATGTTTTTCAGGCCGTGCGCCACGTATTCCAGCGCCGTTTGCCAATCGACTTCTTTCCACTCGTTGCCTTGTTTCAGCATCGGCGACGTCAGGCGTTCGGCGCTGTCCAGCGCTTCGTACGAGAAACGGTCCTTGTCCGAGATCCAGCACTCGTTGACGGCTTCGTTTTCCAGCGGCAGTACGCGCTTGACCTTGCCAGCTTTCACTTGCACGATCAGGTTCGAACCGAGGCCGTCATGCGGGCTGACCGATTTGCGGCGCGACAGTTCCCACGTACGGGCGCTGTAGCGGAACGGCTTCGAGGTCAGTGCGCCGACCGGGCACAGGTCGATCATGTTGCCCGACAGTTCGGAGTCGACCGTCTGGCCCACGAAGGACACGATTTCCGAATGTTCGCCGCGGCCGATCATGCCCAGCTCCATCACGCCGGCCACTTCCTGGCCAAAGCGTACGCAACGGGTGCACTGGATGCAGCGCGACATTTCTTGCATGGACACCAGCGGACCGGCTTCCTTCGGCTGCACGACGCGCTTGTCTTCCTTGTAGCGCGATTCGCTCTTGCCGTAGCCCACTGCCAAGTCTTGCAACTGGCATTCGCCGCCCTGATCGCAGATAGGGCAATCGAGCGGGTGGTTAATCAGCAAGAATTCCATGACCGACTTTTGCGCCTGCACAGCTTTATCGCTGGCGGAGCGCACGATCATGCCGGCACTGACCGGGGTCGCACAAGCGGGCAAAGGCTTGGGCGCCTTTTCCACTTCGACCAGGCACATGCGGCAGTTCGCTGCGATCGACAATTTCTTGTGATAGCAGAAGTGCGGAATGTAGGTTCCCAATTTGTTGGCGGCGTCCATCACCATGCTACCAGCAGGGACTTCGACTTTTTTGCCGTCTATTTCGATTTCAACCATGGTGATCGTTACCTGACGCAGCTTAGATATATGCGGGCACTAAGCAATGCTTGTGCTCGATATGATATTCAAATTCTTCACGGAAATTCTTAATGAAGGCCCGTACCGGCATGGCAGCCGCATCGCCCAGCGCGCAAATGGTGCGGCCCTGGATGTTGTCGGCGATCGAGTTGAGCATGTCCAGGTCGTCTGGACGACCCTGTCCCTGCTCGATGCGGTGCACCATGCGGTACATCCAGCCTGTGCCTTCACGGCAAGGCGTACACTGGCCGCACGATTCTTCAAAGTAGAAGTAGGACAGGCGTTCCAGCGCCTTCACCATGCAGCGTGTTTCGTCCATCACGATGACGGCGCCCGAACCCAACATCGAACCGGCTTTCGCGATCGAGTCATAGTCCAGGTCGGTCTGCATCATGATGTCGCCGCGGATCACCGGCGCGGACGAGCCGCCAGGGATCACGGCCTTGATCTTTTTGCCACCGCGCATGCCGCCTGCCAGTTCCAGCAGGGTCGCAAACGGGGTGCCGAGCGGCACTTCGTAGTTGCCCGGTTTTTCCACGTCGCCCGAGATCGAGAAGATCTTCGAACCGCCGTTGTTCGGCTTGCCCATCGCCAGGTATTTCTCTGGACCGATGTTCAGCACGAAAGGCACGGCCGCGAAGGTTTCCGTGTTGTTGATCGTCGTCGGCTTGCCGTACAGGCCAAACGAGGCAGGGAAAGGCGGCTTGAAGCGCGGCTGGCCTTTCTTGCCTTCCAGCGACTCCAGCAGGGCCGTTTCTTCGCCGCAGATGTAGGCGCCATAACCATGGTGCGCGTGCAACTGGAACGAGAACTCGCTGCCCATGATCTTGTCGCCCAGGAAACCGGCGGCGCGCGCCTCTTCCAGCGCTTCTTCGAAACGCAGGTATTCCTGGAAGATTTCACCGTGGATATAGTTATAGCCGACGGTGATGCCCATCGCATAAGCGCCAATGGCCATGCCTTCGATCAGCGCATGGGGATTGTAACGAATGATGTCGCGGTCCTTGAAAGTGCCCGGTTCGCCTTCATCTGTATTGCAGACGAGGTATTTTTGGCCCGGGAACTGGCGCGGCATGAAGCTCCACTTCAAGCCGGTAGGAAAACCCGCGCCGCCACGGCCGCGCAAGGACGAAGCCTTGAGGTCGGCGATGATCTGTTCCGGCGTGATTTTCTCTTCCAGGATACGCCGCAGGGCGCTGTAGCCGCCGCGGTTCACATAATCTTGCAAATGCCAGTTCTTGCCATCCAGATCCTTCAGGATCAATGGATCGATATGGCGGTTGTGGAGTGACGTCATTTCTTGAGTTCCTCCAGCATGGCGTCGATTTTCTCGTTCGACATCCAGCTGCACATGGTTTTATTACTGACCAGCAAGACAGGCGCATCGCCGCAAGCACCCATGCACTCGCCTTCGACCAGGGTGAACTGGCCGTCAGCGGTGGTTTCGCGGAAATCGATACCCAGTTTCTGCTTCAGGTACTCTGCAGCGCGCACGCCACCCGACAGGGCGCATGGCAGGTTGGTGCACACGGTGATCTTGTGCTTGCCCACGGGTTTCACGTTGTACATATTGTAGAACGTGGCCACTTCCTGCACGGCAATCGCCGGCATGCCGATGTAATCGGCCAGTTCCTTCATGGTTTCCGGCGCCAGCCAGCCCAGTTCATCCTGGGCATGGGCCAGCGCGGCCATGACGGCCGACTGACGCTGGTCGGCCGGGTACTTGGCCAGCTCGCGGTCAATTTTCTTATAGCATTGCTCTGATAACAACATACTTTTTGCCTCTTAGCGGTCAATACTGCCGAACACGATATCTTGCGTCCCGATGATGGTCACGGCGTCGGCAAGCATGTGCCCACGCGCCATCTCGTCGAGCGACTGCAAGTGAGCGTAGTCTGGCGCGCGCAGTTTCATGCGGTACGGCTTGTTGGCGCCATCGGACACCAGGTACACGCCGAACTCGCCCTTCGGATGCTCCACTGCGCTGTAGGCCTCGCCTGGCGGCACGTGGAAACCTTCCGTGAACAGCTTGAAGTGGTGAATCAGCGATTCCATGTTGGTCTTCATGTCGACGCGGCCCGGAGGCGCCACCTTGCGGTTGCTGGTCATGACAGGACCTTCATTGTTGCGCAGCCACTCCACGCATTGCTTGATGATGCGGTTCGACTGACGCAGCTCTTCCACGCGCACCAGGTAGCGGTCGTAGCAATCGCCGTTGGTGCCGATAGGAATGTCGAAATCCATCAGGTCGTACACTTCGTACGGCTGTTTCTTGCGCAAGTCCCACTGCACGCCCGAGCCGCGCAGCATGGCGCCCGTAAAGCCCATGGCCAGCGCATCTTCCGGCGAGACGACGCCGATGCCGACGGTACGCTGTTTCCAGATACGGTTGTCGGTCAGCAGGGTTTCGTACTCGTCCACGGAATTCGGGAAACGGCGCGCGAAGTCCTCGATGAAGTCCAGCAGCGAACCCTGACGATTTTCGTTCAGCTTGCCGATGGCCTTGGCGTTGCGGATGATCGAGGCCTTGTGCTGCGGCATCGCATCCGGCAGATCGCGGTAGACGCCGCCCGGACGGTAGTAGGCCGCGTGCATGCGCGCGCCCGATACCGCCTCGTAGGCGTCAAACAAGTCTTCGCGGTCGCGGAAGCAATACAGGAACGGGCCCATGGCGCCAACGTCCAGCGCGTGGGTACCGAGCCACATCAGGTGATTCAGGATGCGCGTCATCTCGTCGAACATGACGCGGATGTATTGCGCGCGCAGCGGCACTTCCAGGCCCAGCATCTTTTCGATGGCCATCACGTACGCATGTTCATTGCACATCATCGACACATAGTCGAGACGGTCCATGTACGGCACGGATTGCAGGTAGGTCTTCTGTTCGGCCAGCTTTTCGGTGGCGCGGTGCAGCAGGCCGATATGCGGGTCGGCGCGCTGGATGACTTCGCCATCCATCTCCAGCACCAGGCGCAGCACACCGTGCGCGGCCGGATGCTGCGGCCCAAAGTTCAGGGTGTAGTTCTTAATCTCAGCCATTATTTCATCCCGTAATGTTCTTCGCGGATCACGCGCGGCACGTTTTCCCGCGGCTCGATCGTCACGGGCTGGTAAATCACGCGCTTTTGTTCCGGATCGTAACGCATCTCGACATAGCCGGAGACGGGGAAATCCTTGCGGAACGGATGGCCGATGAAACCGTAGTCGGTCAGCAGGCGGCGCAAGTCGTTGTGGCCTTCGAAGAGGATGCCCAGCAAGTCGAACGCTTCGCGCTCGTACCAGTTGACGGCACGCCAGATGCCCACCACGGAAGGCAGCAGCGGCATGTCGTCGTCCGGTGCGAACACGCGCACGCGCACGCGCCAGTTGTGCTTGACCGACAGCAGGTGCGAGACGGCCGCGAAACGCAGGCCATCCCAGCTACCGTCGCCATAGGTCGAGTAGTCGACGCCGCACAGGTCGAGCAGCTGCTCGAAATGCAGGGTCGGATCGTCGCGCAAGGTCTGCATCACGGCCAGGTAATCCTCGGCCTTGACGACCAGGGTGACTTCTCCCAGTGCAACCGTCGTGCTAACGCGATCGCCCAGGGCAGTGCCGAGGGCGTTTTGCAATACTTCTAAATGTGTTGTCATAATCTGAAGCGGCCCGGTTAGCGTGCGATCGTGCTGGTACGCTTGATCTTGTTCTGCAACTGCATGATGCCGTACAACAAGGCTTCAGCGGTCGGAGGACAGCCAGGCACATACACGTCGACGGGCACGATGCGGTCGCAACCGCGCACCACGGAGTAGGAGTAATGGTAGTACCCGCCGCCATTGGCGCAGGAACCCATCGAGATGACCCAGCGTGGCTCTGCCATCTGGTCGTAGACCTTGCGCAATGCCGGCGCCATCTTGTTGCACAGGGTGCCGGCAACGATCATGACGTCGGACTGACGCGGCGACGGACGAAACACGACGCCGAAACGGTCCATATCGTAGCGGGCTGCGCCCACATGCATCATTTCGACCGCACAGCAGGCCAGACCGAACGTCATCGGGAACATAGACCCGGTGCGCGCCCAGTTGATCAGCTTGTCGGCCGAGGTGGTGATGAAACCTTCGCTTAATACGCCTTCAATAGCCATGGCTTATTCCCAGTCAAGGGCACCTTTCTTCCAAATGTACCAAAATCCGACCACGAATTCAGCGATGAACACCATCATCGTGACGAAACCGGCCCAGCCCAGGTCGCGCATTGCAACGCCCCATGGGAAAAAGAATGCCGTTTCCAGATCGAACAAAATAAACAGGATTGCGACCAGATAGTAGCGCACATCAAATTTCATGCGCGCGTCTTCGAATGCTTCAAAGCCACATTCGTACGGGGAGAGTTTTGCTGCGTCGGGCTTGTGAGGGCCTAACAGGCGCCCCAGGAGCTGGGGAGCGATACCGACACCGAGGCCGATAATAATGAACAGCAGGACGGGGAAGTAATTTTCGAGGTTCACGATTGATAAGCTTATATTGAACGATCGGTTAAATGAGGACGCTGCGATCATTTGCAGCGTATCTAACGCACGACCCCAATCAAAGCTAAGACCAGGATCGAACGACACATCCTCGTAAAAAAAGCCAGCAACTTTGTACGAGCCATGGCTCGTGCGCCGTTGCTGGCTTCTGATTTCTGGTGCCGACGACGAGACTCGAACTCGTACAGCTTTCGCCACTACCCCCTCAAGATAGCGTGTCTACCAATTTCACCACGTCGGCGGTAAGGCCCGTATTCTACTCTGCTTTGGCGCTAAAGTTAATGCACAAATGCATCAAAACACAGATAAAAACGATAAATTTTTACATCTTCCAGCGCGCCACGATTTTTTCCTGCCGCACTGCTAAAACATTGAGCAATAATCCGCCCTTAATGAGAATTACTCTCGATGAGGTATCGAGTTGCTACAGAATTACTTCGGAATCGCGCCGGCCGGGGTACTGGCAACCGGTGCCGCCGCTGCCGGAGCGCTGGCCGCTGGCGCCGCAGGCACCGTCGTCGGGATCGCGCCCGCGCCGGTGACCGGCACTGGCTTGACGACTTTATCCATCACGCCGCCGCCCACCGTGGTGGCGCGCTGATTGGCCATCAGCGACAGGGCCAGCGTGGCGCCGAAGAAGATCGCGGCGGCAACGCCGGTCGACTTCGACATGAAGTTCGACGAACCCGTCGCACCGAACAGGCTGCCCGAGGCGCCCGAACCGAAGGCGGCGCCCATGTCGGCGCCCTTGCCGTGCTGCAGCAACACCAGCGCGATAATCGACAATGCCGAAATAACCTGTACTACCACTACCAGATTGAACATCATGTTCATTGCAATTCCATTCTCAGTTTAAATTAATTCAATCGGCGGCGTGAATAATCGCCAGGAAATCCGCCGCCTTCAATGCCGCTCCACCGATCAGACCGCCATCGATATCCGGCATCGCCATCAATTCTTTTGCGTTCTCCGGCTTCATGCTGCCGCCGTACAGGATTTGCACGCCGGCGGCCGCTACCGCATTCTTTTGCGCCAGCTGGGCGCGCAATACCTGATGCACGTCCTGCGCCATTTGCGGCGTGGCCGTCTTGCCCGTGCCGATGGCCCAGACCGGCTCATAGGCCAGCACCAGTTTCGCCACGTCGTCGGCGGAAATCGCCGCCAGCACGGCGCCCAGCTGCTGCGCCACGACGGCGTCGGTCTGACCCGCTTCGCGCTGCGCCAGCGTCTCGCCAATGCAGACGATAGGCGTGATGCCCGCCGCCAGCGCGGCAACCGTCTTGGCCGCCACCTGCGCATCGCTCTCGCCATGGTAGGCGCGGCGCTCGGAATGCCCGATCACCACATAGCTGCAGCCGAAATCCTGCAGCATGGCGGTCGAGATTTCTCCCGTGTAGGCACCACTGGCATGCGCGGAGACATCCTGCGCACCCCAGCCAAGGGCCGTGCCTGCCAATTGCGCCTGGCACTGCGCCAGATACGGCGCAGGCACACAGACGGCGCTGGCGGCGCCGGAGGCAGCCAGGCCAGCAACTATTTCAGACAATAACACCGCGTTCGAGGTGCGACTGCCGTTCATTTTCCAATTTCCGACGACGAGTTTGCGACGCATAGTAGCCTAAATTCTAATAACCCGTCATTCTAACTCCGGCACCGATGCCGGTCAAACAGGCAGTGCCCCGTTTCAGGCAACTTGCAACATGATCTTGCCCACGTGCGTGCTCGCTTCCATCAAGGCATGCGCCTCGTTGGCTTTTTCCAACGGGAAAGTTTGATGGATCACGGGCTTGATCTTGCCCGCCTCGATCAGCGGCCAGACGGTCGTGCGCAAGTGCTGCGCGATGGCCGCCTTGAAGGCGACGGAACGGGGACGCAAGGTGGAACCCGTCACCGTCAGGCGACGGCGCAGCAGGCTACCCAGGTCCAGTTCCGCCTTGGTGCCGCCCTGCACGGCGATCAGGCCGATGCGGCCATCATCGGCCAGGCAATCGATTTCGCGCGGCAGGTAGTCGCCGCCCACCATGTCGAGGATGACGTCGACACCCTTGCCACCGGTCAATTCCTTGACGACGGCGACGAAATCTTCCGTGCGGTAATTGATGCCCCGTTCGGCGCCCAGCGCCTCGCAGGCGCGCGCCTTCTCGTCGCTGCCGGCCGTGGCGAACACGCGGTGACCGAGGGCGGCCGCCAGCTGGATGGCCGTCACGCCGATGCCGGACGTGCCGCCCTGCACCAATAACGTTTCGCCGTCAAGCAGCGCGCAGCGGTCGAAGACATTGCTCCAGACGGTGAAGAAGTTTTCCGGCAGGGACGCGCCCTCCAGCGCCGTCAAGCCTTGCGGCAGGGGCAGGCACTGGCCTGCGGGCGCGGCGCAGTATTCGGCATAGCCGCCGCCCTGCACCAGCGCACAGACCAGGTCGCCCTTCCTGAATGCGGTATTGCTAAAGTCGCCATCGACGACTTCGCCCGCCACTTCCAGGCCCGGCAAGTCGGACGCGCCGGCTGGCGGCGCGTACTTGCCCAGGCGCTGCAGCACGTCGGGGCGGTTGATGCCGGCCGCGTGCACCTTGATCAGCAGTTCGCCCGCCTTGAAGGCGGGAACGGGACGCTCGGCAACCTGCAAAACGTCGGCGGGACCTGGCTGGCTGATGGCAACTGCACGCATGGCGGGACTCTCTCAAGGGAAAACGGCGATTGTACGCCAAGCCGCCCTCCCCTGCAGACCACCGCTCCGTCTTAACCGGCGCCCGTTTTCGACTGGCGCGGCAAGGGCGTGCCCGGCTTCCATTTCGCCGACAGGGCTTGCCCCTCCTCGACTTGCTCATGCGTCATCTTGCGCACCACGGCGGCGCGCTGGTCGGCCGCATTCGCGTTGCCATTCGCCGCCGCCAGGTTCCACAGCATATAGGCGATGACGTTGTCCTGCTGCACGCCGCCCATGTGGTAGCGGTACATCAGGCCCAGCACCTGCTGCGCCTCGGCATGGTTCTGCTCGGCAGCCTTGCGGAACCAGGCCACGGCCTGCTTGTGATCCTGCAGCACGGCGTTGCCCGTGTAATACATGGCGCCCACCACATACTGGGCGTCGGCCTTGCCCTGCTCGGCCGCCTTGCGGTGCCAGAACATGGCTTGCTTGTAATCCTGCGGCAAGCCCCGCCCCATGTAATACATCAAGCCCAGCAAATGCTGGGCATCGGCGTTGCCGGTCTTAGCAAGGGGCAATATTTCCTTGTAGGCTAGCGCGTAATTCTTGTTGTTGTAAGCGCTGGCGCCTTCGACGAAGCCAGCCCGCGCGGGTAGCTGTATCGTCAACAGCATGAGTAAGGTAATGATCAGTTTTTTCATCGGAATGGGATGTGGTCTGACTGCTTCTTTTATTCTGCCCGTAACGCCTGGGACAGGGTGCTTTTACTTCCAGCTAACTTTGCCCAGGCCCTCGACGCTGACATCGCGGTTGGCCGGCTTGCCGTACACCACCACCGAACCGAGTCCGCTCAGGTTCAGCTTGGCATTCGTCTGGGCATGCACCGTGGCATTGCCCAGGCCGCTCAATTCCAGATTGACGGCATCGGCTTCGAATTGCTGCGCATTCAGGCTGCCCAGGCCGCCCAGGCTGGCCTTCAGGAGTCGCCCGCGTCCGCCCAGCACGACCGAACCCGCGCCCTGCAAGTCCAGCTCGGCCCGCTCATTGTTGCCGATCCACAGCTGCATGCTGCCCACGCCGCCCAGGCTGGCATTGAGCTTGCGGTAATCGCCCACCAGCTTGATGCTGCCCGCCCCTTCCAGCGACAGGGTCAGTTCCTCGCCCTTGAAACCCGTGATGTCCGTGCTGCCAAAGCCTTCCGAGCTCAGCTCGCGCAAGTTCGGCAAGACCAGGTCGGCGCGGATCGAGGATGGATTGATCTTGAAGCCGCGCACTTCCGTTTCGATGTGCAGGGTGTCGCCGCTTTGCGCCGTGCTGACATCGGCGATGTAGCGTTTGTCGGCCGTAATGCTCAGCGAAGGTACGTTGCCCTGGCGAATGCGCACTTCCATCACGCCATCGAGCTTGACTCTCACCACGCGGGCGTCGACGTTACGCATTTCCAGCAGACGGGTCTCGGCGGCCGCGCCGCGCACCAGGCCCAGAGTCGCCAGGAACAGCAGCGCCAGTTGCAGTGTCTTTTTCATGTAGTGCATCCTCGGTATCTTGTTTTTATGTGCCGCGGCGCCCTCATGGAGCTCCCGCGCATTGCCACTGGCTGCCACTGTAGCAGCAGCAAAAATTGCTGACAATCAATTATGCGACACGGGCCTTTTCCAGGGCAGTCAGGCGCTTGGCCTTGACCACCACCACTTGCATGGCTGCCTTGTGCGCTGGCGCGGCCAGGGTGGCCGTGGAACTGGCCACTTGCAGGGCCGGGGCGGCCGGGGCGATGGCGTAGCTGCTGGCGCCGACCAGGATGGCGGCGGCAACGGCAATGATTTCCATGTTTTTGGCGACGTTCATGTGATTCTCCTCGGGTGTCTGGCAGTGGGCTTGCGGTATGGTGTCACTATAGCCACACCTCCCCCGGCAGACACGTCGATTGCGACGAACTGCATTTTTGGCAGGCTGGCCTGACAAAAACGCGGATGAACGTGCCGAATACGCGTCGCGATTGCTGTACGCTTAAAACTCTTCCCACTCGTCGGCGCCCGCCTTGGCCGCCTTGACGGGCTTGGCTGGCGACAGCGCGCGGGCTGGCGCGCGCGGCGCAGGAGCGGCCGGCTTCGCCTTGAGGCGCGTCACGGGCGCGGGTGACGCGGCAGGGCCCGCATCACCGAGGCGGAACATGCCGACGGCTTGCGCCAGATCCACGGCTTGCTCCTGCAGGCTTTCCGCGGCAGCGGCGGCTTGCTCGACGAGGGCCGCGTTTTGCTGCGTCATGGTATCCATGTGCGTGACGGCCGTATTGATCTCGCCAATGCCGGCGCTCTGTTCGCGGCTGGCCACCGTGATCTCGCTCATGATGGTCGTCAATTGCTGCACCGAGGCCACCACCTGGTCCATGGTCTGGCCCGCTTCGTCGACGAGGCGGCCACCCGCATCCACCTTCGCCACCGAGTCGCCGATCAATTCCTTGATTTCCTTGGCTGCGCTGGCGGAGCGTTGCGCCAGGTTGCGCACTTCGGAGGCCACCACGGCAAAACCCCTGCCCTGCTCGCCCGCGCGCGCCGCCTCGACGGCCGCGTTCAGGGCCAGGATATTCGTCTGGAAGGCGATGCCGTCGATCACGCCGATGATGTCGACGATCTTGCGCGAGCTTTCCTGGATGCCGGCCATGGTGCCGACCACCTGCTGCACCACGCGGCCGCCCTTGGCCGCCACTTCCGAGGCGGACACGGCCAGCTCATTGGCCGCATGCGCGTTTTCCGCATTCTGCTTGACGGTCGAGGTCAATTCATCCATCGAGCTGGCCGTTTCTTCCAGCGCGCCCGCCTGCGCTTCCGTGCGCGACGACAGGTCGGCGTTGCCGGCGGCAATGTCGGCCGACTCGCTGCGCACCAGGGTGCTGATGCTGCGGATCTGCACCAGCACGGTGGCGATCTTTTCCACGAACAAATTGAAGGCCTTGGCGATCTGCGCCAGCTCGTCCGTGCCGTCCGCGTCGAGGCGGCTGGTCAGGTCGCCATCGCCCGTGGCGATCGCTTCCATCGCATCGCGCACCAGGCCCAGGCGGCGCAGGGCGCGCGCCACCAGCACGCTCAACACCGTGGCGGCCAGGGCCAGCACCAGCAAGGCCGTCAGGGCCGAGGCGCGCAGCATCGAGCTCAGGGCTTGCGTCGCCTCAGCTCTGTCGAGCACGGTCGCCAGCAGCCAGTCGCTGCCCGGCACCTTACTTACGTGCAAGATGCCGTTACGCTCGCCGAGACGGATGGCGGCGCCGGCGCCGCTCTTTTCGATATCGGCCAGCGCCTGCGCGCTCAGGCCCGGGTCGAGCTCGGCCAACGGTTTCAGGGTCAGCTTGCCGTCCGGGTGGGCGATGATCTTGCCGCCGCCATCGACGAGGAAGGCGTAGCTGGACGCCGTCGGTTTGATCGAGGCGACGTTTTGCACCACGGCATCCATCATCACGTCGGCCGCCATCACGCCCGTCACGCTGCCCTTGCCGCCCAGCGGCTCGGCGAACGTCACCACCAGCTTGCCCGTGCTGGCGCCGATATATGGCGCCGTGATGACGGGGCCGCCCGCTTCGGAGGCCAGCTTGTACCAGGGCCGCGCCGTCGGATCGTAGTCAGCCGCGCGCTTGCGCTCCTGCGAAAAGACGGCATGCTTGTCGGCAAAGCCGACATACGCCATGTCGAAGGTGCCCGCCTGCTCGGCCGCCTTCAGGGCCGGCAGCGGATCGGCCGCCGTGGCGCCCTGCTTGAGCGAACCCACGACGGCTTGCTTGGAGCGCAGCCATTCGGCGATGGCCTGCGCATGACTATGCGACAACTGCAGCATCTGCGTGTCGAGCGCGGCCAGGGTGCTGGAGCGGGTAGTGAAGAAATTGGCGATGGCGACGGCCAGCATGGCCAGCACAACGATGGAAACGGCGATGGCGATCAGCCGCGCCTTAAGGGAGGACAACATGGTGCATCCAATAAAAAAGAGAAAATCGGGAGGGATGCGCCATGGTCGATGAATAAGATTTTGTCGTCAAGCAATACCGACTCTCAATTACCCATAAACAACAATTGATACCACATATTAACTACGGTTCGCCGCGCAGCTTGCGCAAGGCTGGCGATTCGCCACCCGTCGCTTCGATGCGGAAGCGGGCAAATGCCAGCTCCAGTTCAGGGTACTGGCGCAAGCCACCCTCGGTAAAATAGCGTCCGCCGGGGATATCGCCCCATGGCAGCGGCGCCGTGACGCCACCGCTGGCCGCCAGTGCCAGCAGCGGCTCGAGCGCGCTGCGCAGGTCGGCCACTTCCCCATCGGTGGGCGCCAGGCGGGCCAGCGATTGCTCCAGTTCGGCGGCAAGGGCCTGCAAGCGTTGCTGATCCATCATCTCTCCTCAATTCTTGATCGTGCCGATCAGCACGGGCGCCGACCACAGGCTGCGGTTCGGCAACAGATATTGTTGCGCCCCGCCACGGCGCCGCACCAGCCCGCCCAGCTCTTCCGTCGGCGCCACCTGGCTGACGAACACGTTGACGGTGCCCTTGGGCATGATCTGGTACACATCATACAGCGGCGCCTCGCTCTTCAAGGGCAAGCCGAAACAGTCGGCCAGGCTGGCGCATTGGCCCGAAGCGCGCTGCAATTGCGCGCTGGTGGTGAAATACGGCGAATACGGCGACACATTCTGTCCATGCGGCACGATCTTCACCAGCGCGGCCGACATCGGCTGCTGCTCCGGCAAGGTGCTGCCGGAAGCGAGCTGCTCGACGGCCCGCGCGTAAATCGTCTCGGCCGGCGCGGCGGGATCGGCGGCGCGCAATTCGCGCAGGAATTGCTGGCCCGGCGCGCTGTCCAGGTAGGGATCGATGACTTCGCGCCGCAAGCCCGCCGTCTTGAAGGTGCTGAGGTCATTGATTTCGCGCGCATGCACGGCACGCAAGGCGTCGAGGTCTTGCGCCGGCATGGCCGCGGACGCGCCGGCGATGGGAATGGGCATCGGCACCGGCGAGGGTGCGTTGTCCAGCTGTGCCCGGACGCCGGGCATGACGGCAAGCAGAAAGGCGGCGGCCAGGCCGCAGAATGTGCGCATGCTGCATCTCCTTGGAAGACTCGTTCAGGGGAAACTCCCCTCCCGAATCTACAGGGAGCGACAACGGCCAATGCGAGCTGCATCAAGGCCGATGCACAAATTGCCATCCACCTTCGATACAGCGCAAACAAGACGCAAAAAAAACGGCTATGTCACCGTCAGATGTGGGAACGCTCCCATCGTTGCTTTCAATAACGTTTCGGGTGAACGGATGCGCTTGGCGTCGAGTATCCAGCGCCATCCCAGGTAGTTTGGCAGGTAGCGCGTCGCCACGCCGTGAAACGGCCTTAACCATTCGCGCAGGCGGCTGTGATACGCATTGACGTTCTGCACGTGCGCGGCGCCCCGCACACGGATGCCGGCGCGCAAGTTGACGGCCCGGTGGCTGATACCCGCCTCGCTGGCAAACGCCCGGTAGGCGGCATGGCCATCCGTGACCAGCAGGATATCCTTATCGATGGCGGGCAACAAACAGCGGTGCAGCTGCGCCTTCGTCAGCGCGCCTCTGCCCGTGACGAAGTCGAGGGTCTGGCCCGTGCGGTCGCGCGCCACCAGGATGCAGACTTGCTCGTTGGATATGCCGCGCCGTTGCGCATGGCCGCCCCGGCGGCGGGCCGGACGCGTCATCTGCCTGGATCCCTTTTCCGATTCCAGCACATATAGCTCGTCGGCCTCGGCGATGCCATGCAGGCCATGCGGCCGGTCCGTTTTTGCCAACGATAAAAAGCGGTGGCGCCAGCGAAACGTGGTGTTGCGGTGCACGCCCAATTGGCTGGCCGTCTGGCGCACCGACCGGGAATCGAGCAGGCAGTCGGCATAATCGAGCCACAACGCCTTATGGCGCAGGCGGGCCAGTGGCGTGCCGGTGAGCGCATTGAAAGTGCGCCCGCAAGGCACGCAGCGGTAGCGCTGCAGGCCGTGCGCATGGCCATGCCGATGCAGGTGGGGCGAGTGGCAGGCTGGGCAGGCCAAGCGCGACTGCGCCACGCCCTCCAGCAGCGCGACGGTCGCGTCGTGTGGCGTGTTGCCACGCAGCAGGGCCATGCCTGCCTGCCGCTGGCGCCGGCTCAATTGCGCAAACTGTGCGATAAAGCTGATCCATTCGGCTGGTTGCATGATCTGCTCCCTGTGCGGTGGGTATGCAGAGTCAGACAGCACAGCCAACGGAAGATTCCGGCATTTCCCCTATTTGCCGATGACAGAGCCAAAAAAACCGCCAGGGCTTGCGCGCTGGCGGTTTGTTAAAGCTGCGGCCGAAGCCGCATTCAAGCTAACTTAAGCGGCTGGCGCTTCGTTGCCTTCGGCAGCTTTCATCGACAGCTTCAGGCGGCCGCGGTCATCCGTTTCCAGCACTTTGACACGCACCAGCTGGCCTTCTTTCAGGTAGTCGGCCACGGCGTTGACGCGCTCGTTGGCGATCTGCGAAATGTGCAGCAAGCCATCCTTGCCTGGCATGACTTGCACGATGGCGCCGAAGTCCAGCAGTTTCAGCACGGTGCCTTCGTAGGTCTTGCCCACTTCGACGGAGGCGGTCAGCTCTTCGATGCGGCGCTTGGCTTCCTGGCCGGCGGCAGCGTCAACGGAAGCGATGGTGACCACGCCTTCGTCGCTGATGTCGATCTGGGTGCCCGTCTCTTCGGTCAGCGCGCGGATCACGGCGCCGCCCTTGCCGATCACGTCACGGATTTTTTCCGGGTTGATCTTGATGGTGATCAGACGCGGTGCGAAATCGGACAGTTCGGTTTTGACGTGCGGCATGGCTTTTTGCATTTCGCCCAGGATGTGCTCGCGGCCTTCCTTGGCTTGCGCCAGTGCCACTTGCATGATTTCCTTGGTGATGCCCATGATCTTGATGTCCATCTGCAGCGCCGTGATACCGTTGCGGGTACCGGCTACCTTGAAGTCCATGTCGCCCAGGTGATCTTCGTCGCCCAGGATGTCGGACAGCACGGCAAACTTGCCGCCTTCCTTGATCAGGCCCATGGCGATACCGGCCACGTGTTCTTTCATCGGCACACCGGCGTCCATCAGTGCCAGGCAGCCGCCGCACACGGAGGCCATCGACGAGGAACCGTTCGATTCCGTGATTTCCGATACCAGGCGCACCGAGTAGCTGAACTCTTCAGCTGCTGGCAACGCGGCGATCAGCGCGCGCTTGGCCAGGCGGCCGTGGCCGATTTCACGACGCTTCGGCGTACCGACGCGGCCCGTTTCGCCGGTGGCGAACGGAGGCATGTTGTAATGCAGCATGAACGAATCGGTGAACTCGCCCATCAGCGCATCGATCTTCTGGCTGTCGCGGGCGGTGCCCAGGGTGGCCACGACCAGCGCCTGCGTTTCGCCGCGCGTGAACAGGGCCGAACCGTGGGTGCGTGGCAGCACGCTGGTGCGGATCGAGATCGGACGCACGGTGCGCGTGTCGCGGCCGTCGATGCGTGGCTCGCCGTCGAGGATTTGCGTACGCACGATTTTCGCTTCGATGTCGAACAGGATGTTGTTCACTTCAGCGCTGTCGATGGACGCGCCGCCGGCGGCAGCCGCTTCGGCCGTCAGGTCGGCGATCACTTCCGACGTCGCCGCTTTCAGCTTGGCCGTACGCTCTTGCTTGTCCTTGGTTTGATACGCGTCATTGATCTTGGCGTTGGCGAAATGCGCGACGCGGGCGATCAGTGCTTCGTTTTTCGGCGCAGGCGCCCATTCCACTTCCGGCTTGCCGCCGTCACGCACCAGGTCGTGAATCGCGTCGATGACGACTTTCATCTGGTCGTGGCCGAAGACCACGGCGCCCAGCATGATTTCTTCGGACAGCTGTTTCGCTTCCGATTCGACCATCAGCACGGCCGTTTCGGTACCGGCGACCACCAGGTCCATTTCCGACGTTTTCAGTTGCTGGACGGTCGGGTTCAGGATGTACTGGCCATTGGCGTAACCGACGCGCGCGGCGCCGATAGGACCGTTGAAAGGCACGCCCGATACGCACAGGGCAGCCGAGGCGCCGATCATGGCGGCGATGTCCGGATCGATTTCAGGGTTGACCGACAGCACGTGAATGATGACTTGCACTTCATTCAGGTAGCCTTCCGGGAACAGCGGACGGATAGGACGGTCGATCAAACGGGATGTCAGTGTTTCTTTTTCGGAAGGACGGCCTTCGCGCTTGAAAAAACCGCCCGGGATTTTACCGGCAGCATAGGTTTTTTCGACATAATCAACCGTCAAAGGGAAGAAATCCTGGCCTGGCTTGGCATCTTTGCGTGCCACCACCGTTGCCAGAACGACGGTATCTTCGATCGACACCAGCACTGCGCCGGATGCCTGACGTGCGATTTCGCCGGTTTCCAGGGTCACTTGGTGTTGACCGTACTGGAAGGTTTTCGTAACTTTGTTAAACATGGGGTATCCCTTTTCTAATTGCCGACAGATTTTCAGGGGCTGTCGTTCACCTCACCACAGGCGGCGTAAAAATGCTGCCTTTACTTGTTGCCACCTTTGCTACTTTACTTTTACAACATGATATCGGTAGAGAATACTGCACTTACCGACAAAAATCCGGAATTCAAATGACAAAATGCCCGCGTCAGCGAACTGGCGCAGGCATTTCTGTATAAACCTTGTACGGCAAAAATTACTTGCGCAGACCAAGTTTAGCGATCAGGTCGCGATAACGGGTAGCGTCTTTAGCCTTCAGGTAGGACAACAGGCTCTTACGACGGTTGACCATCATGATCAGGCCGCGGCGGGAGTGGTGATCTTTCGAGTGGGCTTTGAAGTGGCCGTTCAGTTCGTTGATGCGAGCTGTCAGCAGTGCAACTTGCACTTCAGGGGAGCCGGTGTCGTTTTGACCACGTGCGTTGTCCGCGATGATAGCGGCTTTGTTGATGTTTTCTACTGTCATGATAAACCTTTCACATGCGGTGCACAGAGTCTGAACCCTATCCACCGTGAACTACGATGATTGAAATACTGGCCTATGCTGCCAACCAGACGCGCAAGTATATCGGAAAAATGCCCGTCTGTATCCTGCCGTGCGGCCTTTTCTCGGTGCATGATAGGATTTTCCTGCATTTCAGGAGGTCCAACATGAAAAAACTGCTCAAATTAGCAACGCCGCTGCTGTTTGCCGCGCTGGCCGGCTGCGCCAGCTGGAACGTTCCGCCGCCGCAGCCGGGCGAGCCGCGCGCCGTCGTGGAAGCGCGCCTGGGCCGGCCGACGAATATCTATCAATTGCCCACCGGCGCGGAACTGGAATACGCGACGGGACCGTACGGCCAGTACACGTATATGGCCCGCTTCGGCCCCGACGACAAGCTCATTTCCTACGAGCAAGTGCTCGACACGCCCGGCTTTGCCCGCATCAAGGTGGGCGTGTCGACCCAGCAAGACGTGCTGCACACCCTGGGCCGCCCGACGGAAACGTCGTATCTGGCGCTGCCGAAACTGCACGTCTGGTCCTACCGCTACAAGGAATCGGGCGTCTGGGATTCCATGATGCACGTGCACTTCGACCACGACGGCATCGTGCGCATGATGATGAACGGACCCGATCCGGCCAAGGAGGAGCGGCGGTTTTTCTGGTAAAACATTACCGGCGTAACGACGCCTGATAAAACCGTAGCGAGCGGCAGCGATTTGTGGCCGAGAAGCGCAGCCGTGCTGAAGCACGGTGAGCATCGCCGGCCGCAAAGCGCGACGCGCAGTAGGTTTGATCAGGCGTCCTGCCTACGGCTGTGGATCGATGCGCTCGTCCTTGGCGTGCAGTTTGTTCAGCGCAGACAAATACGCCTTGGCCGACGCGACGATGATGTCCGGGTCGGCGCCCACGCCGTTGACGATGCGCCCGTCGCGCGACAATCGCATCGTCACTTCGCCCTGCGACTGCGTTCCCGTGCTGATGGCATTGACGGAGAACAAGACCAGCTCCGCGCCGCTGGCGGCCACGCTTTCGATGGCGTTGACGGTGGCGTCAACGGGACCGTCGCCCCGCCCTTCGCAACTGAGTTGCTTGCCGCCGACGAGGAATTCCACGCGCGCATGCGGCACGGCGCCCGTCGTCGACTGCTGCGTCAGTGAAATGAAACGGTAGTGCTCACTCTCCTGCGCCTGCTGTTCCTCGCTGACGAGGGCCATGATGTCTTCATCGAAAATCTCGGATTTCCGGTCCGCCAGTTCCTTGAAGCGGATGAAGGCGGCATTGATGTCCGCTTCCGATTCCAGCGCGATGCCCAGCTCCTGCAAGCGCTGCTTGAACGCGTTGCGGCCCGACAGTTTCCCCAGCACGATCTTGTTGGCCGTCCAGCCCACGTCTTCGGCGCGCATGATTTCATACGTCTCGCGCGCTTTTAGTATGCCGTCCTGGTGGATGCCGGAGGCGTGCGCGAAGGCGTTCGCGCCGACGACGGCCTTGTTCGGCTGCACGGCAAAGCCCGTGATTTGCGACACCATCTTGGAGGCCGCCACGATTTGCGTCGTGTCGATGCCAACCGTCAAGTTGTAATAGGCGGCACGCGTGCGCAGCGCCATCACCACTTCTTCCAGCGCCGTGTTGCCGGCCCGCTCGCCCAGGCCATTGATCGTGCATTCGATCTGCCGCGCGCCGCCGATCATGACGCCGGCCAGCGAATTGGCCACGGCCAGGCCCAGGTCGTTATGACAATGGACGGACCAGATGGCCTTGTCGGAGTTCGGGATGCGTTCGCGCAAGCGGCGGATGGTGGCGCCGAAGATCTCCGGCACGGCGTAACCCACCGTATCGGGGAAATTGATGGTGGTGGCGCCCTCGGCGATCACCGCTTCCAGCACGCGGCAGAGGAAATCCTCGTCGGAGCGGCTGCCGTCTTCGGGGCTGAACTCGATGTCGTCCGTGAACTGGCGCGCATAGCGCACGGCGTTTTGCGCCTGCGTCAGCACTTGCTCGGGCGTCATGCGCAGCTTCATCTGCATGTGCAGGGGCGAGGTGGCGATAAACGTGTGGATGCGCTTGCGCTCGGCCGGTTGCAGGGCTTCGGCGGCGCGGGCGATGTCGCGGTCGTTGGCGCGCGACAGCGAACAGATGGTGGATTCGCGCACGGCGCCGGCAATCGCCCGTATCGACTCGAAGTCGCCCTGCGAGGCGGCGGCGAAGCCCGCTTCGATCACGTCGACCTTCAGGCGCTCGAGCTGCTTGGCGATGCGCAGCTTTTCCTCGCGCGTCATGGAGGCGCCCGGCGATTGCTCGCCGTCGCGCAAGGTGGTGTCAAAAATGATGAGTCGGTTGCTGGTGTTCATGGCTGCTCCTGGCTGGCTGAAGACTGACGACGCTACCGACTCGGCACATCAATGCTCGGGGTCGGTCTGGATGATGCTGACGGGCTTGCCCTTCGCCATGCGCCAGAAAAACACGGCGTAGCCGGACAGGCCATAGGCGACGAAAATCGGGAACAGCACTTTCGGCGGGTCGATGGAGATGAGCGCGAAGAACAATGCCAGCAGGAATACCACGATGAAGGGCACGGACTTGCGGAAATTCACATCCTTGAAGCTGTAGAACGGCACGTTGGTGACCATGGTCAGGCCCGAGAACAGGGCGATCGTCCACGAGACCCAGGCCAGCTGGTTGCCGGCAAATTCCAGGTCATTCATCAGCAGGATGAAGCCGGCCACCATGGCCGCCGCCGCCGGGCTGGGCAAGCCCTGGAAGAAGCGCTTGTCGACCACGGCGATATTCGTGTTGAAGCGAGCCAGGCGCAAGGCGGCGCCGGCGCAATACACGAAGGCGGCCAGCCAGCCCAGCTTGCCCATGCCGCGCAGCGACCATTCGTAGATCACCAGCGCCGGCGCGGCGCCGAACGACACCATGTCGGACAGGCTGTCGTACTGGGCGCCGAATTCGCTTTGCGTATTCGTCAGACGGGCGATGCGGCCATCGAGGCCGTCGAGGATCATGGCGATGAAGATGGCCCAGGCCGCGTGTTCGAATTTCTGGTTCATGGCCATGACGATGGCGTAGAAGCCGCAAAACAGGGCTGCCGTCGTGAAGGCGTTCGGCAACAGATAGATGCCGCGGCGGCGCAAGGTTTTCTTGCCAGTGCCATCGGTCACCGGCAGGCGCACGAATTTGCTGAAGCGGGACGCTTTGGATGCTGCGGGGGTGCCGTTCTTGCCTCTACGACGGGGGAAGTTTGCCATGTTGTTCCATATCTTGTGTACTGCGGGGGAATCGGTGCCAGAAGGCGGGCGCATGACTGTCACGGCATGCGCCCGCCGATGTTGTCATTATAGAGGAGCCACCGCCAAAGAAAAGCGCGGCGGCGTCAAGCTGACAATATTGATCCCGAAGCTAGCCTTATTTGAACTTGATCTTCGCCACCAGGCCCATGTTGAGGGTCGTTTCGCCTGCCTCGAAGCTCGGTTCGGCCACCTGGTTGCCGCCATAGCCCATGGAATCGGCACTCATGGCGCGTGCACCAGCCACATTGGCGCGCTGCGCGTAATTGCCCGAGCCTTCGAAATCGATGGTGTCGATCACGGCGTCATTGACATTGCGGCCCATGGCGCCGGCGATGGCGGCCACGCGCTCGTTGAGGTTCCTGTAGGCGGCGGCGATGCGCTGGTCGTCGAGCTTGCGGATGGTGGCGGGCGCCAGACCGAAGTTCAGGCGGTTCAGGGTCAGCACGCCTTGGGCCGCGGAAACGGTCTTCGGCAAGGCGGCCAGATTCGTCGTCGTCACCTGCAGGTACTGGCCCACGCGCCAGCCGGTTGGCACCCTGGGCTTGGCGGCGACGCCCGGCGGCAGCGGCGCCGTTTCCGGGTACACGGCGTACGTGTAGTAGCCCTGGGTCTTCAGGACGGCTTGCGGATCGGCTTTCTTGACGATGGCCGCGCCCTGGTTCATCTTCTGGTTCACGCGCGAGGCGGCGGCGGCCTTGTCCTTGTCCTGCTCTTCGATGGCGAGGGTGACGGTCACCTGGTCGTTCGCATGCACGACTTCGCCATTCGCGGGCACCACCACGAGGGTGCCGGAGGTCGGCAAGGTTTGGGCTTGTGCGCTCAGGGCAACGGTAGCGGCGGCGGTAACGACAGCGGCGGCCAGCATGGTTTTCATGACGGTCATGGTGTTCTCCTGAAAAATAATGGGGCAAAAACAACCATGGGGCCAACAGCCCCATGATTTTTAACACAGTCTAACGCGGAAATGTTTCCACGTTAACGCACTTACTTGAACTTGACCTTGCCGACGACACGCATGTCGAGCGTCGTTTCGCCTGGCTCGAAGCTCGGTTCGGCGACGGTACTGTCTTCAGCCATCTTGGCGCTGCGCATCATCATCGGTGCGGCGGCAGCACGGTTTTCGGTGACATAGTTGCCCGAACCTTCGAAGTCCACCGTATCGAGCACGGCGTCGGAAACGTTGCGGCCCATGGCCTTGGCGATGGCGGCCACGCGCTCATTGAGGTTCTTATACGTGGCGGCGATGCGCTGATCGTCCAGCAGGCGGATGGTTTCCGGCTTCAGGCCGAAATTCAAGCCATTCAGGGTCAGCACGCCTTGCGCCGCCGACACGGTCTTTGGCAGGGACGCCAGATTGGCCGTCGTCACTTCCAGGTACTGGCCGACTCGCCAGGCCGTCGGCAAACGCGGCTTGGCCACGGCGCCGGCCGGCAGCGGACGCTCTTCCGGGTACACGGGATAGGTGTAGTAGCCGTACGATTTCAATGCCGCCGACGGGTCGGCCTGCTTGACGATGGCGATACCCTTGTTCATCTTCTGGTTGACTCGCGACGCGGCCGCAGCCTTGTCCTTGTCCTGTTCTTCCACGGCCAGGGTGGCGACCACCTGGTCATTGACATGCTTGACTTCGCCAAATGCGGGCACGACCACCAGAGTGCCGGAAGTCGGCAGGGATTGGGCTTGTGCGCTCAGGGCAACGGTGGCTGCGGCGGCAACAAGGACGGATTTCATCACGGTCATGGGGGTACTCCTAGGTAGTTAATGTGGCTGACAGCCCGCGAAAGGGAGGCTGTTACCACCTCTTTCGCTTGAGAAACTTGTCAAACTGTGTAGATTCTAACGCCTCATTCATTCCCGTGGCGCAAATTAACAAATCGTCACAAAATGCGCTTGCCAGTCACATCTGCTCACATTTCAACACACTGCAACACAAAATAACAGTGTTATCAGTGACCCAGCACCGCACCGCCGCTGCGCCGGCCCGGCTTGAAGCTGTGGCGGCGCGCGCCCCAGGCGATGGCCAGGGCCGTCAGCAGCAAGGCCAGCATGGCCCACGGGAACGCTGCCGCGCCATAGCCGTCGAGCAGCAAGCCGCCGGCCAGGCCCCCACCGGCGATGGCCACGTTCCAGATGGTCGCCACCATCGCTTGCGCCACATCCATGCCATCGCCGGCCGCGTCCGCCGACGCCGTCTGCAGCAAGGTGCCGGCGCCGCCAAAGGTGATGCCCCAGATGGCCATGCTGACGTAGATCACGGCCGGCGCATCCATTGCCAGCCCCAGCGCCACCACCACCAGGGCAAACGCGGCGAGACAGCCCAGCACGAGCGGGCGCAGCCAGCGGTCGATCAACTGGCTGACCAGCCAGATGCCGGCCAGCGAGCCGACGCCATACACGAGCAGCACCAGGTCGATGCGGGGGCGCAAGCCGGACGGCGCCAGGAACGGTGCGATATAGGTATACAGAATGTTATGCGCCAGCATCCAGGCGACGATGACAAACAGAATCGGCCGCACGCCCGGCGTCAGGAACACCTGGCGGATCGACAGGCGTTCGCCATTCTTTTGCCCGGGATAGTCGGGCACGGCCACCAGTATCCAGGCGACCAGGATGATGGCCAGGCCGGACATGATGCCGAAGATGCTGCGCCAGCCCAGCACGCCGCCCATCAAGGTACCCAGCGGCACGCCCAGCGACAGGGCCAGCGGCGTGCCGATCATGGCGACCGCCATCGCCCTGCCCTGCTGTTCGACGGACACCATGCGGCGCGCGTAGCCGGCCATCAAGCCCCAGGCCAGCCCGGCGGCCATGCCGGCCAGGAAACGCGAGGCCAGCGCCATCATGTAATTGGGCGCCAGCGCCGTCATGGTATTGAAGACCAGGAAGCCGCCGACGGCCAGCAGCAGCACCTTGCGGCGGCGCCAGCCGCTGGTCAAGGCGGTCAGGGGGATGGCGGTCAGGATGGAGCCGATCGCAAACACCGTGACGAGCTGGCCCGTCATGACTTCGGAAATGCCGAGGCCCTGCGAGATCTGCGGCAACAGGCCGGCGGGCAAGGTTTCGGCCAGGATGGCGATAAAGCTGGTCATCGCCAGCGCCAGCAAGGCGGCCAGCGGAAAGCGTTGGGAAATGGCGGTGCCGGCAGGGCCTGAAACAGGCACTGTGGCGGTCAAACGGTCAGTCATGTGGGTACCTCGGGTTGCGCAGGCGACGTTTCAACGAGCCTGGCGTGCTACTAAAATAGCGGTAATGCGCGTTGCGGTCGGCAGATACCGAAACAGATGCAGTCCATGGGAAACTGCAAAGGAAGGGCGGGATTATATAGGAGGCGGGCGAAAAGCGTGCGCGCCAAACCAGCCGTGCTGGAATCAGCCATGCTCAGGCTGGCGTCATGCAAGCATCATTGGCCGCCTTGCGTGGCGAAAACCAGGCATTCGATTTCGGGCTGTACAGGAAGGCGCAGATGACGGCGAACATGAGGGCACCAGGCAAGACGTTCATCTTGACCGGCAAGGTCGCCAGGCAGAGCGCGATGTCGATCACACCCCACACCAGATACACCGTGCGCGCGCCACGCTGCCTTTGCAGCATGGCCAGCGCCGCCACCAGAGTAATGCCCTGGCTGAAGAGCAAGATCGCGTATTGCGCCTCGGCGGGAATCACGCCGTCCCCCATTGCGGCCAGCATGGCGGAATCGTTGCGGCCGAGGTAAGCCGACACCAGCGCCAACAGCGAGGCGAGGATCAAAAACCAGCAGCTGATGGCCACGGAGACGGGGCGCTTGAGCACATGAAGATTCCCGACAAAAACTTTAGAAAAAACAAGCATGAGGCTGACGGATTTGTTGAATGGGCCTGATTGTAACGGATGTTGCCTGCCAGGCAGCTGCGCACAAAAAAGCCGGCTTGCGCCGGCTTCTTGTGAGGAACGATAGCTGCTTAGTTCTTCGACTGGTCAACCATCTTGTTCTTGGCGATCCAAGGCATCATGGCGCGCAGTTTCGCGCCCACTTCTTCGATCTGGTGCTCGGACGTCAAACGACGGCGCGAGATCAGGGTCGGTGCGCCTGCCTTGTTTTCCAGGATGAAGCTCTTCGCGTATTCGCCCGTTTGAATGTCTTTCAGGCATTGACGCATCGCATCCTTGGTGGCCGACGTCACGACTTTAGGGCCGGTCACGTATTCGCCGTATTCGGCGTTGTTCGAGATCGAGTAGTTCATGTTGGCGATGCCGCCTTCATAGATCAGGTCGACGATCAGCTTCAGTTCGTGCAAGCACTCGAAATACGCCATTTCAGGCGCGTAACCGGCTTCCGTCAGGGTTTCGAAGCCAGCCTTGATCAGTTCCACGGCGCCGCCGCACAGCACGGCTTGCTCACCGAACAAGTCCGTTTCGGTTTCTTCGCGGAAGTTCGTTTCGATGATGCCGGCACGGCCGCCGCCGTTGGCCGACGCGTACGACAGGGCGATATCGCGGGCGATGCCCGATTTGTCCTGGTACACGGCGATCAGGTGGGGCACGCCGCCACCCTGGGTGTAGGTGGCGCGCACGGTGTGGCCCGGTGCTTTCGGCGCGACCATGATCACGTCCAGGTCGGCGCGTGGCACGACTTGGCCGTAATGCACGTTGAAGCCGTGGGCGAAGGCCAGCACGGCGCCTTGCTTGGCGAATGGCGCGATGTTTTCGTTGTAGACCTGGGCGATGTTTTCATCTGGCAGCAAGATCATGATGACGTCGGCCGCTTTCACGGCGTCGTTGACTTCCGCCACTTTCAAGCCCGCTTGCTCGACCTTGGTCCACGAGGCGCCGCCCTTGCGCAGGCCGACGGTGACGTTGACGCCCGAATCGTTCAGGTTTTGCGCGTGCGCGTGGCCTTGCGAACCGTAGCCGATGATGGCAACGTTTTTGCCTTTGATCAAGGAGAGGTCAGCGTCTTTGTCGTAAAAAACTTTCATGGTATTTCCTATAATTTGATGATGCGTTGTTGTTTTAAATGCGGCACCTGGGCCGCGTAGAGCTACTTGTATTTTTATACTTTGAGGATGCGTTCGCCGCGGCCGATGCCGGAACCACCCGTGCGGACGGTTTCCAGGATGGCGGCGCGGTCGATCGAATCGATGAACGCGTCGAGCTTGACCTTGTTGCCGGTCAGTTCGATCGTGTACGTCTTTTCGGTGACATCGATGATGCGGCCACGGAAGATATCGGCGGTGCGCTTCATTTCCTCGCGCTCCTTGCCCACGGCACGAACCTTGATCAGCATCAACTCGCGTTCGATATGCTGGCCTTCGGTCAAGTCCACCACCTTGACTACCTCGATGAGGCGGTTCAAGTGCTTGGTGATCTGCTCGATGATGTCGTCCGAGCCGCTGGTGACGATGGTCATGCGCGACAGGGTCGAGTCTTCCGTCGGCGCCACCGTCAACGTTTCGATGTTGTAGCCGCGTGCCGAGAACAGGCCCACCACGCGCGACAGGGCGCCCGCTTCGTTTTCCAGCAAGACAGAAATAATATGGCGCATGATTAGAGGTCCTCCGAGCCGAGCATCATTTCGGACAGGCCTTTGCCGGCTTTCACCATGGGCCACACGTTTTCGGACTGGTCGGTAATGAAGTTCATGAATACCAGCCTGTCTTTCATGCCAAACGCCTCTTTCAGGGCGCCGTCGACGTCGCCCGGTTTTTCAATTCTCATGCCCACGTGGCCATATGCCTCGGCCAGCTTCTCGAAGTCGGGCAGCGAATCCATGTACGACTCGGAATAGCGCGAACCGTAGTCGATTTCCTGCCACTGGCGCACCATGCCGAGGAAACGGTTGTTGAGCATGATGATCTTCGGCGTCAGGTGATACTGCTTGCACGTGGCCAATTCCTGGATGCACATCTGGATCGAGCCTTCGCCCGTGATGCAGGCGACGGTGGCGTCCGGGTTGGCCATCTGCACGCCCATGGCGTATGGCAAGCCGACACCCATGGTGCCCAGGCCGCCGGAATTGATCCAGCGACGCGGCTTGTCGAAGCCATAATATTGCGCGGCCCACATCTGGTGCTGGCCCACGTCGGACGTGATGAAAGCGTCGCCTTTGGTGATCTGGAACACCTTTTCCACCACCGACTGCGGCTTGATGACGAGGTCGGAGGTCGGGTATTTCAGGCATTCGCGGCCGCGCCATTCGGCGATCTGCTTCCACCAGTTGCTCAAGGCATTGACGTTCGGCTTGGCTTCGGCCGCGTCCAGCTGCGCGAGGAACTCGATCAGCACGTCTTTGACGTTGCCGACGATGGGGATATCGACCTTGACGCGCTTGGAAATCGACGAGGGATCGATGTCCACGTGGATGATCTTGCGCGGATGCGAGGCGAAATGTTTCGGGTTGCCGATCACGCGGTCATCGAAACGGGCGCCGATGGCGATCAGGACGTCGCAGTTCTGCATCGCCATGTTCGCTTCATAGGTGCCGTGCATGCCGGGCATGCCGACATACTGCTCGCTCGAGGCGCGGTAGCCGCCCAGGCCCATCAAGGTGTTGGTGCACGGGAAACCCAGGCGGTCGACCAGCTTGTTCAGCTCGGCCGAGGCGTTCGCCAGGATCACGCCGCCGCCCGTGTAGATCATCGGACGTTCGGCTTGCAGCAACAGCTGCACGGCCTTGCGGATCTGGCCCGAGTGGCCCTTGTCGACGGGACGGTAGGAACGCATCTCGACTTCCTTCGGATAGTCGAAATGGCATTTGTGCATGCTGATATCCTTGGGGATATCGACCAGCACGGGTCCCGGACGGCCGGTACGGGCGATGAAGAAGGCTTTCTTGATCGTCGCTGCCAGGTCCTTGACGTCCTTGACGAGGAAGTTGTGCTTGACGACGGGGCGCGTGATGCCGACCGTGTCGCATTCCTGGAACGCATCCTGTCCGATGGCGTGGCTCGGCACTTGGCCGGAGATCACCACCATGGGAATCGAGTCCATGTACGCGGTCGACAGGCCCGTGACGGCATTCGTGACGCCCGGACCGGACGTGACGATGGCGACACCGACTTTGTTCGAGCTGCGCGAATAGGCATCGGCGGCGTGGATCGCGGCCTGCTCGTGGCGTACCAGGATATGCTGGAATTTGTTTTGCTGGAAGATGGCGTCGTAGATGTAGAGTACGGCTCCGCCCGGGTATCCAAAGACGTGCTCGACGCCCTCTTCAGCCAGACAGCGCACGACAATTTCTGCGCCCGTAATTGGTCCTGCTGCTGCTTCGGTATTCATGAAACATTCCTTTCAAGGTCCATTGGAGATTGATCGGATGTTCTTTCCTGACGAAGTTCGCTGTGCGCGACAGTGCTCCTGCTTCCCTTTTCATGCGGTCACGCAATTTCTTTGGGCACCCATAGATACCTTACAAAACAACGCTTAACGCAACTCGTTTGGCCGGAGTTTCTGTGGCGCCTGTACGAACCGCTCGCGCTTGTGGCGCGGGTTAGAACAAACTGCCTACAAATGAAAGCGCGTCTTGCCGCGGATGGCCTTGTGTGCCGGTCGCGACCTGACCATAGGGCTTTGGGGTGTTCAAAGCGTCCCATACGTTATCGCGTCGCACCATTATGGTCAAGGAAAATGTCAGCCGAAAGGCCATTTTGCTCACACGGCGTGCAAAAACCCTGCGGAAACGCACATTTTTTGCTAGCATGCACGGGGTTGCAAAAAGCATACCCGCCCCCATTTCGCCCACCGCACCCGCAGCCGCTAAGATCCCCATACCGCATGGCAACAGACAAAGAATTATCCGACTTTCTAGAAAATGTCGAGCGGCGCGCTTTCAAGCAGGCCGCCTACGCGGTCCGCAAGGAAGAATCGGCACTCGACATCGTGCAGGACGCCATGATCAAGCTGGCCGAGAAATACGGCGACAAGCCGGCCGCCGAGCTGCCGATGCTGTTCCAGCGCATCCTGCAAAACACCATCCTTGATTACTTCCGCCGCGAAAAGGTGCGCAACACCTGGGTCAGCCTGTTTTCCGGCATGAAGCCCTCGGGCGACGAGCATGAAGATTTTGATATACTTGACACTTATGAATCGGAACAGGGTTCCAGCGCCGCCGAATCGTCGGCCGACCAGGTCGAACGCGCGCAGATCCTTGATTTGATTGATGCAGAGGTACAAAAACTGCCGTCACGTCAACGCGAAGCCTTCCTCATGCGTTATTGGCAGGACATGGATGTGGCTGAAACAGCGGAAGCGATGGGTTGCTCCGAAGGTAGCGTGAAAACACATTGCTCTAGAGCTACCCACACGCTCGCCGAATCGCTGAAAGCCAAGGGAATTAAACTATGAACACCGACGATCTCAATTTCGCTTACAAAGTGCGCCATGCACTGAACGAAAAACTCGACGACCTGCCCGCATCGGCCACCGATCGCCTGGCAGCGGCACGCAAGCTGGCCCTGTCCCGCAAGAAGGCGGACGCGCCCGCCGCCGTCGCCGTACGCAAGAACGTGTTCGCCGGCGTGGCCAGCAGCCTGTTCGTCGAGCCGCTGTCGTGGCTGGGCCGCATGAGCGTGATCATCCCCCTGCTGCTGCTGGTCGGCGGCTTGGTGGGCATCTATCAGTTTGAGCAGGAACAACATATTGCCGAGCTGGCAGAAATCGACGCCGCCGTGCTGTCGGACGAATTGCCGCTCTCCGCCTATATGGACCATGGCTTCAACGCCTACCTGACGAAACGCGAGCAATAAATGGCACGCTCGAGCGTACGCAAAGGCTGGCTGGCCGGCGGCATCGGCCTGGGCGCCTGTGCCCTGGCCGGCGCCGCCTGGGTAGGCGCGCAGCAACATGCCGCGCCCGCCGCCCCTCCCGTGGCAACCGCGCCCGTGGTGGCGCCGGCCCCGGCCTCGGCCGCCAAGCCTGGCTCCCCCCGCACGGCCGGCAAGGGCGGCACGCCGCCGAAGGCTGGCGAGAATCCCTCGTGGAACAAGCTGTCGCGCGCGCAGCAGGAAGCCCTGCAGCCGCTGGCGGGCGAATGGAACAAGCTGGAAGCCTTGCGCAAGCAGAAATGGCTCGATATCGCCAGCCGTTTCGCCTCCATGACGCCCGACGAACAGACCCGCGTGCACGAACGCATGCGCGAATGGGTCAAGCTGACGCCGGCGCAGCGCAGCCTCGTGCGCGAAAACTATGCGCGCACGAAGAAGATTGATCCAGGCCAAAAGTCCGCGCAATGGGAGCAATACCAGCAATTGCCGGAAGAGCAAAAGAAAAAGCTGGCGACAGAGCTCGTGCCGAAAAAACCGCTGGGCAAAGTACCCGCCATTAATTCGACCACGAGCAAACCGGCCGCGATCCTGCCGCCCGTCACGCCGGCAGCGCCTGCCGCCGCACCCGTGCTGCCACCCGTGGCCACGCCCGCAGCGGCCGCCGTGCCGGTAGCCGATCCTGCCGCGGCCCCCGCCACCGTGCCCGTCACGCCACCTGCCACGCCCGCCCCACTGCCAACCAATGTCAAATAGCACGCCTGCCGCCAGCATCACTTCCCATCCCACGATCAAGCGCCGCCTGATTTCCATGGTGTACGAGTCGCTGCTGGCCCTGGCCGTGCTGTTCCTGCCCTTCCTCGTCTTCGAATTGATCGCACAGGGCGCGCATACGCCGTTGAGCGAACATATGCGCCAGTGCCTGGCCTTCCTCGTCATGGGTGCGTATTTCATCCACCAATGGAGCCGCGAAGGGCAAACCCTGGCCATGAAGACGTGGCGCCTGAAGGTCGTGCTGCCGGGTCATGCCCACGTGCCGCTAAGCGTGGCCGCGTACCGCTACCTCCTGTCATGGATGTGGCTGCTGCCAGCCCTGCTGCTGTCGTATGTATTCGATTTGCAGCACTGGACGGCCCTGGGTGCCATCGGCGTGGGCATCCTGGCCTGGTCCAGCACGGCCCTGTTCACGGGTAATGGCCAATTTCTGCACGACAAGCTGGCGGGCACGCAGATCGTGCAATTGCCGGCTCCCGCGAAGAAGTCGAAGAAAGTTGCCGCCTGAGTTTTTATGTGGCTTGACCTGGGTCATTGAAGCGCCAAGGGGGCTCTGCGATCATGGCACGCCATGAACAATACCGCCCCCCTCCCCCACACCCGCTTCGCTCCCTACCGCGAGGAAGTCTGCAGCGAAGACGAAGTCACGCATCTCGTTCACACCTTTTATGCGGCCGCGCGCGACGACGCCATGCTGGGCCCCATCTTTGCCGCCGAGGTCAAGGATTGGGATGCCCATTTGGCCACACTGGTCGATTTCTGGTCAGGCTTGCTGCGCGGCACCATGCGCTACCACGGCAAGCCGCTGGCCCAGCACGCGCAAATGGAACACCTCACGCCGTGCATGTTCCGCCGCTGGCTGACCCTGTTCTTCGCCACCACCGAAAGCATGGGCAATGCGGCCCTGCAAGAGAAGGCCGATACCATCGCCTTGAATATTGCCGAACGGCTATGGAAAAGCTTCGCGGAAAACCACGCCATCACGGCGCCGCAGCTTTAGAACCGCTCGTAACCCTGCAAGTAACGCCATTGCCCCACGGGCGTGGCGCCCATCGGGATGCGGCCGATGCGCAAGCGCTTCATGGCGACGACGTCCAGTCCCACCATCTTGCACATATGGGCGATCTGGCCCGGCTGCACGTTTTTCAGGGCGAAGCGCAAACGCGTTTCATTTTGCCAGCTGACCTTGATCGGCGGCAAAGGCTTGCCATTGAAGGGCAAGCCGTGATTGAGCAGCGCCAGGCCGTTTTCCATGATGTCGCCCGACACTTCCACGATGAATTCCTGCTCCACCGTTTTCGCTTCGTCGACCAGCTTGCGGGCCACGCGGAAATCCTGCGTAAACACCAGCAGGCCGGACGCCATGGTGTCGAGCGGATTGGTGATGGTCAGGCCAATCAAATGGCGCTTGAGAAAGCGCGTGACGGAGCTGGGCGCCACGTTCTCGGGCGTGAAGATCTCTTCGGGACGCAGGCAGCTCAATGCTGGCTTGCCTTCCGCGCCGATACCGCCATTGACGCCGGCCGGCTTGTGCAGCAGGATCGTCACGGGCGGCATTTCTTCCAGGGTGGCGTTCGGCAACAGTACCACCGCTTGATTGTCGGCCACGCGCGCGCCCGACTCTTCCACCAGCACGCCATCGACCGTGACCCAGCCGCCCTCGATATACAGCTCGGCCTCGCGGCGCGAGCAGGGCACGTCTTCAGACAGGCGCTTGGCCAGGCGGACGGTGGGCATTTCAATAGGTGTGGTCATGGGGGAGGCGCAAAAAGCAAGAGGAGGAGAAAGCCGGTATTGTAACCGACCCGCTCCTCCCCTCGTTTGGCAATGCGGAAGTCTTACGCGCTGGCCTTGGCCAATTCCTCGGCAAAGAAGCGGTGGCCCATCTCTTCCAGGCCCAGCGTCTGCAGCACTTCCTGCAGGCGCTCCGTCGGGCGCTGGCGCGGCAGGTTCTTGTAGCTGGCGATGATCAGCTCATTCTTCATCGAATGCTCCCAGCCCACCAGCTCCGTCACGCTGACCTGGTAGCCGTGCGCTTCCAGCTGCAAACAGCGCAGCACGTTGGTGATCTGGCTGCCGAACTCGCGCGTGTGCAGCGGATGACGCCACAGTTCCGTCAAGACATTCTTGCCCAGGCTCTTGCCCTTGTTCTTCTTCAACACGGACGCCACTTCCGCCTGGCAACACGGCACCAGCACCATGAATTTCGCCTTCTTCTTCAGGGCGAAGTGGATCGCATCATCGGTGGCCGTGTTGCACGCATGCAAGGCCGTGACGATGTCGATCTGCTGCGGCAGCAAGGTCGATTCCGTCGATTCGGCCACGGACAGCGGCAAGAACGACATGCCGGGAAACTTGAATTTCTTCGCCAGCTCCTGCGAACGCTGCACCAGTTCTTCGCGCGTCTCGATGCCGTAGATGTGCGAACCGTCGTTGCCGCTCTTGAAGAACAGGTCGTACAGGATGAAGCCGAGATACGACTTGCCGGCGCCGTGGTCGACCAGCGAGACACCGGGGTGGTCGAGCTGCACTTCGCGCAGCAGCGGCTCGATGAACTGCGTCAGGTGATATACCTGTTTCAGCTTGCGGCGGCTGTCCTGGTTCATCTTGCCGTCGCGCGTCAGGATGTGCAATTCCTGCAGCAAGGCGACCGATTGGCCATCCTTGATCTCGGGCATGTTGCTGGCGGCCGTGATGACGTCTTTCGGCGCGGCGGCTGCGGTGGCGGCGGCTGCCGCGCCCTTAGCGCGCTTCATCGATCCACGCCATCTGTATCGCTTCGAGCACTTTTTCGCCGCCGCGCGTGTGGTCATCGTCGAAGCCGTCCAGTTCCACCACCCAGTTATGCAGGTCGGTGAAACGCACGGTCAGGGGATCGATGTCCGGATGCGCGTCGAACAAAGCCTCGGCGATCGCGTGTATGTCGGACCATTTCATGTTAGTGGCTGCCTTCGCTGACCTGGTTGATCGTGTATTTCGGGATTTCGACAACGAGGTCGGCATCGGCCACGATGGACTGGCACGACAGGCGCGACACGGCTTCCAGGCCCCAGGCCTTGTCCAGCATGTCTTCTTCCAGTTCCGTCGCTTCGTTCAGCGATTCGATGCCTTCACGCACCAGCACGTGGCAGGTGGTGCAGGCGCACGATTTTTCGCAGGCGTGCTCGATGTCGATGTCGTTTTCCAGCAGGATGTCGCAGATGGACTTGCCGGCAGGGGCTTCGATGACGGCGCCGTCCGGGCAAAGCTTGGCGTGCGGCAGGATAACGATTTGTGGCATGGTGTCTTCTTTCAGTCTGTCATTCGGTGCGCGGCCGCGACATGTGCGCGGCCCGCTGTTCAATTGGTTTTATACGACCTGGTCCAGGGACTTGCCCGTCAAGGCCGTGCGCACGCTGCGGTCCATGCGGCGCGAAGCGAAATCCTCGGTGCCGTCGGCCAGCGCCTCAATCGCCAGCTTCAGGGCCTGGTGGTCGATGGCGCCGCTTTGCGATTGCGCGATGGCGTCGCGCACGCGCTGCATCAAGCCATCCACGGCGACGCGTTCCGCATCGTCGAGCAAGCCGCCGTCTTCATCGAGCGCCGACTGCGTGGCCAGCAGGATGCGTTCCGCTTCCACCTGCTCTTCGCGCAGCGCGCGCGCCACCATGTCGACGTCGGCCGAGGTGTACGAATCCTGCAGCATGCGGGCGATGTCGTCATCTCCCAGGCCGTAGGCCGGCTTGACGCTGATCGACGCTTCCACGCCCGAGCGCAGCTCGCGCGCCGAGACGGACAGCAAGCCGTCCGCATCGACCTGGTACGTGATGCGGATGCGCGCGGCGCCCGCCACCATCGGCGGGATGCCGCGCAGCTCGAAGCGCGCCAGGGAGCGGCAATCGCTGACCAGTTCGCGCTCGCCCTGCAGCACGTGCACGGCGAGCGCCGTCTGGCCATCTTTAAAGGTCGTGAATTCCTGCGCGCGCGCGCACGGGATCGTCGAATTGCGCGGGATGATTTTCTCCACCAGTCCGCCCATGGTCTCGATGCCCAGCGACAGCGGGATCACGTCCAGCAGCAGCCAGTCGTCGCCGGCGGCGCGGTTGCCAGCCAGCAAGTTCGCCTGGATGGCCGCGCCCAGCGCCACCACCTTGTCCGGGTCGATATTCGCGTGCGGCGTCGTGTGGAAGAATTCGCTCACGGCGCGCTGCACGTGCGGCATGCGCGTGGCGCCGCCCACCATCACCACGCCGTCGACGTCGTCCGCATCCACGTTCGCGTCGCGCAGGGCCTTCTTGATGGCGTTCATGGTCTTGGCCACCAGGTGCTGCGTCATGGCGGCAAAGTCGGCCGCCGTGATGCGCAGGTGGATTTCTTCGCCCGAGTTCAGGGCCGCGTCGATCATCGTTTCCGACTTGGTCGACAGCGTTTCCTTGATCTCGCGCGCCTTCACCATCAGGATGGCCGTGTCTTCGTCCGACAGCGGCGCCAGCTTGGCGTGTTCGCTGATCCAGCAGAACAGGCGGCGGTCGAAATCGTCGCCGCCCAGGGCCGAATCGCCGCCCGTGGACAAGACTTCAAAGACACCCTTGCTCAGTTTCAGGATCGAGATGTCGAAGGTGCCGCCGCCCAGGTCATACACGGCGTACACGCCTTCGGAGGCGTTGTCGAGGCCATACGCGATGGCGGCGGCCGTCGGCTCGCTCAACAGGCGCAGCACGTTGATGCCGGCCAGCTGCGCCGCGTCTTTCGTCGCCTGGCGCTGCGCGTCGTCAAAGTACGCTGGCACGGTGATCACGGCGCCCACCAGGTCGTCGCCCAAGGAATCCTCCGCGCGCTGGCGCAGGGTGGCGAGGATTTGCGCCGACACTTCGACCGGGCTTTTCACGCCGGCCACGGTTTTCAGCTGCACCATGCCAGGCGTGTCCTGGAAGTCGTAGGGCAGGTTTTCCGCGTAGGCGATGTCGGCCAGGCCGCGGCCCATGAAGCGCTTGACGGAAACGATGGTGTTCTTCGGGTCGGTGGTTTGCGCGGACAGGGCCTTGTAGCCGATGTTCGCATGGCCGTTCGGCAGGTAACGCACGACGGAAGGCAGCAATGAGCGCCCGTCTTCGTCATTGAGCACCTCGGGGATGCTGTTTCGCACCGTGGCGACCAGGGAATTGGTGGTGCCCAGATCGATGCCGACGGCCAGGCGGTGCTGGTGCGGCGCGGTCGACATGCCTGGTTCGGAAATTTGCAGAAGTGCCATTGTATTCGTGCCTCGATTAATTTTTTGCGTGATGCAGCTGATGCCTGTCGCGCATTATAAGACGCGCGCCGGACTGGCGCTTGGCCTGTCAAGCCTCGATGGCTTCATAGGCAAAACGCACCTCCTCGGCGAATTTGTCGAGGAACATCAGGGCGCGCACGCTTTGCGCCGCATTCACGTAGTCGGCGGCGTCCAGCTGGGCCGCCACCTGGGCCAGCAAGGCCTTGCGTTCGCCGCGCAGCTGGCGGTCCAGGGCGTCGAGCGCGTCGGCATCCTTGCCGGCACGGGCGTCGCCCAGCTCCTCGCGCCATTCCATCTGCTGCATCAGGAAGCTGACGGGCATGGCCGTGTTCGACTCCGTCTGCAGGTCGACGCCATGGAGTTCGCACAGGTATTGCGCGCGTTTTTGCGGGCTTTTCAGGGTTTGATAGGCTTCATTGGCGCGCGTGGCCCATTGCATCGCCACACGCTTTTCAGCGCTGCTGGCGTTGATGAAGCGGTCCGGATGGACCTTGCCCTGCACGTCGCGGTAGGCCGCGTCGAGCGCGCTCATGTCGAGCCCGAACTGCGCCGGCAACTGGAATAATTCGAAGTGGTTTTGCATAATGGTCAGTGGTCGCTGTACCGCAATCGATGGGTACAGCGCACCGACCGGGGTCTTGCCAGCTGTTTAAATCCTGAAGGACTCGCCGCAGCCGCAGGCGTCTTTTTCGTTCGGATTGTGGAACTTGAAGCCTTCGTTCAAGCCTTCGCGCGCGAAATCGAGTTCCGTGCCGTCGATGTAAGGCAGGCTTTTCGGGTCGACGAAGACCTTCACGCCGTGCGATTCGAAGACGCTGTCTTCGGCCGCCACTTCATCGACGTATTCCAGCTTGTAGGCCAGGCCCGAGCAGCCCGTGGTACGCACGCCAAAGCGCAGGCCCATGCCCTTGCCGCGCCGTTCGATATAACGGTTGATGTGTTTCGCCGCTTTTTCGGTCAGTGTGATCATGTATTTCTCCGTAACGGCCCCGGCCTTGCGGCCGGGGCGGGCTGCCAACGTTTAAGCTGCTGCCGGGTGACGGGTCTGGTAATCCAGAACAGCGGCCTTGATGGCGTCTTCCGCCAGGATCGAGCAGTGGATCTTCACCGGCGGCAGGGCCAGTTCTTCGGCGATCTGCGTGTTCTTGATGGCCAGCGCCTGGTCCAGGGTCTTGCCCTTGACCCACTCCGTTACCAGCGAGCTCGAGGCGATGGCCGAACCGCAGCCATACGTCTTGAATTTCGCATCTTCGATCAGGCCGTCGGCGCCGACCTTGATCTGCAGTTTCATCACGTCGCCGCAGGCGGGCGCGCCTACCATGCCGGTGCCGATGGTTTCATCACCCTTGTCGAAAGCGCCCACGTTGCGCGGGTTTTCGTAGTGATCGAGTACTTTGTCCGAGTAAGCCATTTTGATGCTCCTTTAATATTCTTGCCGGCCCCCGTCAACAGAGGCCACGGTGTTGGTTAGTGGGCTGCCCATTGGATCGAATTGATGTCGATCCCTTCCTTGAACATGTCCCACAGCGGCGACAGCTCACGCAATTTGTGGACTTTCGATTTCAGCAGGTTGACGGCGAAATCGATGTCTTCCTCGGTCGAGAAGCGGCCGATGGTGAAGCGGATCGAGCTGTGCGCCAGTTCGTCGCTGCGGCCCAGGGCGCGCAGCACGTACGATGGCTCCAGGCTGGCCGAGGTGCAGGCCGAACCGGACGACACGGCGATATCCTTGATCGCCATGATCAGCGACTCGCCTTCGACGTAGTTGAAGCTGACGTTCAGGTTATGCGGCACGCGGTGATCCATGTCGCCATTGATGTAAACTTCTTCGATCTCTTGCAAGCCCTTGGCCAGGCGGTCGCGCAAGGCCTTGATGCGGCCGATTTCGCTGTCCATCTCTTCCTTGGCGATGCGGAAACTCTCGCCCATGCCGACGATCTGGTGCGTCGGCAGGGTGCCCGAGCGCAGGCCGCGCTCATGGCCGCCGCCGTGCATCTGCGCTTCCAGGCGCACACGCGGCTTGCGGCACACGTACAGGGCGCCCACGCCTTTCGGGCCGTAGGTTTTATGCGCCGTGAAAGTCATCAGGTCGACCTTGGTCTTTTGCAGGTCGATGACGACCTTGCCCGTCGCTTGCGCGGCGTCGCAATGGAAGATGATGCCTTTCGAGCGGCAGAACACGCCGATCTCGTCGATTGGCTGGATCACGCCGATTTCATTGTTCACCAGCATGACCGACACGAGGATGGTGTCCGGGCGCACGGCCGCGGCCAGCTGCTCGACGGTGATCAGACCGTTGTCCTGCGGCTCCAGGTAGGTCGCTTCGAAGCCAATGCGTTCCAGTTCGCGCACCGTGTCGAGCACCGATTTGTGTTCGGTCTTGACGGTGATGATGTGCTTGCCCTTGGTCTTGTAGAACTGCGCCGCGCCCTTGATGGCCAGGTTGTTGCTTTCCGTTGCGCCGGAGGTCCAGATGATTTCGCGCGGATCCGCGTTCACCAGGGCCGCCACGTGGCCGCGTGCCTCTTCCACGGCTTTTTCCGCCGTCCAGCCATACATGTGGCTGCGCGATGCCGGATTGCCGAACTGCTCGCGCAGGTAGGGAATCATCTTGTCAGCGACGCGTGGATCGATCGGCGTCGTGGCCGAGTAATCCATGTAGATCGGGAAATGCGGTGCGGTTTCAAAGTGCACTTGGCCTACGTTTTTTTCTGGGGCGTTCATCAATAACTCCTGCAATCAGCAACTTAGTATTTTGTAATGTTCAACCGAGGGCGGCGTGGTTACGGTGCATCACCATCACGCTTTGTTCGGCAATCTTTTGTCTCTGCTGGTCGACCAGGTCCTGCAAGGACACAGAATCCAGATAATCGACCATTTTTTCGTTGAGCGTGGACCACAATTCATGCGTCATGCAGCGCGCCCCCGTGGCCGCGTCGGCGCCGTGGCAATGTTCCTTGCCGCCGCACTGCGTGGCATCGAGCGGCTCGTCGACGGCGATGATGATGTCGGCCACCGTCACCTTGTCGGCACGGCGCGCCAGGCTGTAGCCGCCGCCGGGACCACGGATCGATTCGACGATCTCATGGCGGCGCAACTTGCCGAACAGCTGTTCCAGGTAGGACAGGGAAATCGACTGGCGCTGGCTGATGCCGGACAAGGTGACCGGACCTTTGCCCTGGCGCAGGGCAAGATCGATCATTGCAGTCACGGCAAAACGGCCTTTTGTAGTCAGACGCATACATCCTCGGTTCAACTAGTTTAAAATATTGCGGCTTTTCAACTTCTCAAACCCTGAGTAGTTGAATGATTTAGTCAAGTATAACAAATTCGGCGGGGTTTGTCAGAGCGCCCCTCGATGACCACAGGGCTGGCAGGGGCATGGCCAGCCGCGCCAGGCGCGGCGGCATCAGGAAAACAACAGTCAGGAAATCGCAGGGCGTTTTCAGCCCCGTAAAGCGGTCCGCACTTTCATCAGTTCAAACCCCAGCAGGTTCAAGCCGTCCCAGCGCGACGGATCGCCGATGCGCGGATTGTCCGACGCCAGGCCCACGCCCCAGATGCGGTCGACGGGACTGGCTTCGACGATGACGCGCTCGCCCGTGCCCAGCAAAAACTTGCGCAGCGCGGCCTTTTGCGAGAACTTGGCGAAATTGCCATCGAAGACGATGCCGGCCCGCGCCGCTTCCCACACTTTGGCGTCGAAGTTCGCCACTTCGCGTCCCAGCTTTTTCACTTCCGACGGCCGCTCGGCCGCCACGATGCGCGCCTGCACGGCCGTGTCGCCAAACAGGGCCGCCTTTTGCGCCATCATGTAGTGTTCGGCCGTCGCGTACGTCACGCCGGCAAGGCTGAACGGTGACGGAAACCACTGGCTGAAGCAGCTTTTGTCGGGCACCTGCGGCTGCGCCGGCGTGTGGCCCCAGAAATACAGATAGTCGGGCACGCCGCCCGCCGCGATCCACGCCTTCAATTCTTCCACATTACTGATTTGCATATTCCCCGCACTTC
This sequence comes from Janthinobacterium rivuli, assembly GCF_009208735.1. Taxonomy (GTDB): domain Bacteria; phylum Pseudomonadota; class Gammaproteobacteria; order Burkholderiales; family Burkholderiaceae_D; genus Janthinobacterium. Next base: position 160,929 of record NZ_WFLJ01000001.1, read on the forward strand.
CGCCAGACAGGCGATGATTCAAGCTCAAGCACGCAATAGTTGCATCGGGCCAAACAGGGCCTGCATGTCACGATTGCCGATAAAGGACAGATTATACGGATGTTCCGCCGTCACCTGCGGCAAGGATGCCGCCACCGGCAGCCGTTTGATGAGCTCGGCAATCTTACCCCACAGCACCAATTGCGGCGGTACCGCCCCGCCCTGTTGCGCCAGCGCTTCCAGCACCACCTGCAGGAAGGGCAGCCAGCCGCGCGCATCCTGCACGGGCGGCACGTGGGAACGGAACACCAGCGCCGCGTTGAGCAGCAAGAAGCCCTGCTCCGTCATCTTGCGCTGCAAGTCGGGCAGGGTCTGGATGACGCTACTGTCCGGCAACTGCGCGGCGGCCGCCACGGGCGCCATGGCCGCGCCGGACGTGTCGCCGCCCTGCAACTGGCCGTCGGCCACCAGCAGCATCTTCATGAAGTTGCGCAAGGACGTGGCGCGGTTGACGGGTTTTGACAGGCCCGTGGCAGACCACAGGCTGCCGACGGCGCCATCCATGAAGCACACGCCCGTGGCGCTGTCGGCGCGCGGATACGGCCCCTCGCCCACCAGCACGTAGCGCACCTGCGCCAGCGGCAGGGCAAAGGCGGCGAACAGCCGGCCCTGCGTGGGCAGGTAATCATCGGCGGCCAGCGCCGGCAGGTAGGCTGGGTCGGCCGCCATCACGGCGTGCAAGCCGCGCAGCACGATGGGACGCCAGGAGGCATGCGCCAGTGACAGGGCGTCGGTGATGCTGGCAGGAACGGTTGTTGCGGTCATGGGGACGTGAAGTATTTGGGCAAACGCAAATTGTAGCGCACCGGCAAGCGCGCATTGACTGCCGCAAATCAAGCACGCATAAAAAAAGGCTATGTCACCGTCAGATGTGGGAATGCGCCCAATGTTGCTTTCAATAACGTTTCGGGTGAGCGGATGCGTCTGGCGTCGAGTATCCAGCGCCAGCCTAGGTAGTTTGGCAGGTAGCGCGTGGCCACGCCGTGAAACGGCCTTAACCATTCGCGCAGGCGGCTGTGATATGCATTGACGTTCTGCACATGCGCGGCGCCGCGCATACGGATGCCGGCGCGCAAGTTGACGGCCTGGTGGCTGAGGCCCGCTTCCCGCGCAAACGCCCGGTAGGCGGCATGGCCATCCGTGACCAGCAGGATATCCTTGTCGATGACGGGCAACAAACAGCGGTGCAGCTGCGCCTTCGTCAGTTGCCCTTTGCCGGTGACAAAATCGAGGGTCTGGCCCGTGCGGTCGCGCGCCACCAGGATGCAGACTTGCTCGTTGGATATGCCGCGCCGTTGCGCATGGCCGCCGCGGCGGCGGGCCGGACGCGTCATCTGTCGCGCCCCTTTTTCCGATTCCAGCACGTATAACTCGTCAGCCTCGGCGATGCCATGCAGGCCATGCGGCCGGTCCGTTTTTGCCAACGATAAAAATCGGTGGCGCCAGCGAAACGTGGTGTTGCGGTGCACGCCCAGTTGTCGCGCCGCCTTGCGCACGGAATCCGATGCAAGCAGGCAATCGGCGTAGTCGAGCCACAGCGACTTATGGCGCAGGTGGGCCAGCGGCGTGCCCGTCAAGGCATTGAAGGTGCGCCCGCAGGGCACGCAGCGGTAGCGCTGCAGGCCGTGCGCATGGCCATGCCGATGCAGATGGGGCGAGTGGCAGGCGGGACAGGCCAAGCGCGACTGCGCCACGCCTTCCAGCAGCGCGACGGTCGCGTCGTGAGGCGTGTTGCCATGCAGCAGGGCCATGCCCGCCTGCCGCTGGCGCCGGTTCAAGTGCGCAAACTGCGCGATAAAGCTGATCCATTCGGCTGGCTGCATGATCTGCTCCCTGCGTGGTGGGTATGCAGAGTCAGACAGCACCGCCATGGGAAGATTCCGGCATTTCCCCTATTTGCCGATGACAGAGCCAAAAAAAACCCCGCCTGTTGCCAGACGGGGTTTTCCGCATTTCGCCTTATAAAACTATTCTGCATCGGGCTGTTGCGACGGATGCGCGGCGACAAACGCCGGCAAACCGGCGCAATGCGCGTGGATGCGCGCCACGCGCGGGTATGGCGCCAGGTCGATGGCGAAGCGCTGCGCATTGAACACTTGCGGCACCAGGCAGCAATCGGCCATCGTCGGGCTGTCGCCATGGCAGAACAGGCCCTTGCCGGCCGGGTCGCCCTGCGCCAGCAGCGCTTCCACGGCCGCCAGCCCTTCGGCCATCCAGTGGCGGTACCACTCCTGTTTGGCCTCGTCCGACAGCCCCAGGGTGTTTTTCAAATATTTCAAGACGCGCAGATTCGTCAGCGGATGCGCATCGCAAGCGATCGCCAGCGCCAGCGCGCGCACGCGCGCCCGTTCCAACGGGTCCGCCGGCAGCAAGGGCACGCCAGGGCGCGTCTCGTCGAGGTATTCGAGCATGGCCAGCGACTGCGTCAGGATGGCGCCGTCGTCGTCGAGCGCCGGCACCAGCGCCGACGGATTGACGGCGCGGTAAGCTGGCAGCAGTTGCTGGCCGCCATCCTGCAGCAGATGCACGGGGATGCTGTCGTAATCGATGCCCTTCAGGTTGAGGGCGATGCGCACGCGATAGGCGGCCGAACTGCGAAAGTAGGTGTACAGCTTCATGGGCGGCCTCCTCAGGCGCGCGTGGCGCCGGCGTACAGGGCCACGGTCTGCTCGATGCTGCCGAAGATGCTGGCGCCCGCCGCGTCGCGCATTTCGATGCGCACCGTGTCGCCAAACTTCAGATAGGCCGTCTTTGGCGCGCCGTGCTCGATGGTTTCATACATGCGCACTTCGGCCAGGCAGCAGTAACCCACGCCGCCATTTTCGATGCTCGAACCGAACAGGTTGCCCTGTTTGTTCGACACGGTGCCGGAGCCGACGATGGTGCCGGTGCCCAGTTCACGCGTCTTGGCCGCATGGGCGACGAGTTGGGCAAAATTGAAGGTCATGTCTTCGCCCGCATTCGGTTTGCCGAACGGTTTGTCGTTGAGGTCCACGAGCAGCGGCAGGTGCAGCTTGCTGTCGACCCAGTCGGCACCCAGTTCATCGGGCGTGACGGCGACGGGCGAAAATGCGCTGGCAGCCTTCGACTGGAAGAAGCCGAAACCCTTGGCCAGTTCGCCCGGAATCAGGTTGCGCAGCGAGACGTCGTTGACCAGCATGACCAGGCGGATGGACTTGGCCGCGTCGGCCACGCTGGCGCCCATGGCCACGTCGCCCGTGATCACCGCCACCTCCGCCTCCAGGTCAATGCCCCACTCTTCGGACAGGGCGAAGATCGGGTCGCGCGGGCCGATGAAACTGTCCGAGCCGCCCTGGTACATCAGCGGGTCCGTGTAGAACGAGGCCGGCACTTCCGCGTTGCGCGCCTTGCGCACCAGTTCCACGTGGTTGATGTAGGCGGAACCGTCGGCCCACTGGTAGGCGCGCGGCAGCGGCGAGTGGCACTGCTTTGCATCAAAAGGCTGGGCGTCCGGCGCCTGGCCCGCGTTCAGGGCCGCGTAAGCCTGCTCCAGTTTCGGCGCCACGGCGTCCCAGTTGTCGAGCGCGACCTGCAGGGTGGGAGCGATGGCGGCCACGCGCTGGTACTGGCGCAGGTCGCGGCTGACGAGGATCAGGGCGCCGTCGCGGCTGCCGTTTTTCAGAGTTGCGAGTTTCATGGAGTGTGTTCCTTGTTTGGCGTAGTGTTCAGGGAGTGTCGAACCGTGGGGTTCAGGCCTCGGCCGGCGCGTGCATCCAGGCCGCGTGCTTGGGCGCGCGGCGCGTCTGCGACCATTCTTCCAGCATTTCCCATTTGACGGCGTCCAGCTTGGCCATCATTTCAGGCGTGCCCACATTGGCCGCCAGTTCCAGGCGGTGGCCGTTCGGATCGAAAAAATAGATCGACTGGAAGATGGCATGGTTCACGGGACCGAGCACCTCGATGCCGCCGGCCACCAGGCGCTCCTTGGCGGCCAGCAGCTCTTCCATGCTGCCCACCTCCAGCGCCAGGTGCTGCACCCAGGCCGGGGTATTGCGGTCGCGGTCCATGGGCGGCTGCGTCGGCAGCTCGAAGAAGGCCAGCACATTGCCCTGGCCCGCGTCGAGGAAGACATGCATGTACGGGTCCGGCGCCTTGGTCGACGGCACCAGGTCTTCCGCGATGGCGAGGACGAAATTCATGTTCAAATGCTTGACGTACCACTCGACGGTTTTCTTCGCGTCGATGCAGCGGTAGGCGACGTGGTGGATTTGCTTGATCTTCATGGTGTTTGTCTCCAATGGATGCGCGCGGGGCGCGATGGCTGGCCTGTTTTTCAGCTTTTCACCATTAGAATCGAGTTCCAGCTATCATACAAACAATTTTTAACTATCGATTTATCGGATTATCTTATGAGTCCAAGCCTGCGACAGATGCGCGCCTTCGTGGCGCTGGCCAAGACCGGCAGTTTTACCCTGGCCGCCGAGTACCTGCACGTGACGCAGTCGGCCTTGAGCGGCTTGATCAAGGAACTGGAAAGCGTGCTGGGCGTGCGCGTGGTCGAGCGCAGCACGCGCAAGACGCAGCTGTCGGAAATCGGCCGCGAGCTGTATCCGCTGTTTGAAAAGATGATCGAGGACCTCGATGGCGCCATGGCCGGCATCGCCCAGCGCAAGGCCCTGAAAACGGGCATGGTGCGCATCGCCGCGCCGCAGATGATGGCGTGCACCCTGCTGCCGGAAGTGATCGCCGCCTACCGCCAGGCGCACCCGGACGTGCAGCTGCGCCTGGTCGACTGCCCCGTGGAGAATGTCTCGGCGCGCGTCTTCAGCGGCGAAGTCGATTTCGGCATCGGCCCCGAACGCGATCCGACGGCGGAAATCGCCGCGCAGGTGCTGTTCGAAATGCCCTTCGTGCTGGTCTTCCCCGAGCAGCATCCGCTGCGGCAAAAGGAAAGGGTCACCTGGGCCGACGTGGGCGACTACCCGTTCATCTCGCTGCAGGGCCAGTTCACGGAGCGCCTGCTGCGCGACATGCACGGCGCGTTTCGCGAGCTGTCGCTCAATCCCTACAATGAAGTGACCTTCATGACGACGGCGCTGGCCATGGTCAGCGCCAACCTGGGCATCACGGTCTGCCTGCCGTACGCGGAACCGATGGTCAAACTATACAACTTGCACATGCGCGCCCTGCACGAGCCGGAACTGACGCGGCGCTTTTTCGTCTACACGAAAACGGGCCGTTCGCTGTCGCCGGCGGCCGAAAGCTTCATGGCCTTCCTGTTCCAGTTCGTCGAGACGCACGAGTGGAACGTGGGCGCGGGCGGCGGCGCGGCACGCGATGCCCTGCCGGCCGGCGGTCAGGCTGGCAGAGCCTTATAATGGCGCATCGCCCCTTCTCCGCTTGAACCATGACGCAGCCTGACCAGCACGACCTGTCGCCCATCGACGCCGCCACCATCGCCATCAACCAGCGCATGAACAAATTCGACGGCCACGAACAGGTCTGGCTGTTCGGCTACGGCTCGCTGATCTACAAGGCCGACTTCCCCTATATCGAGCGCCGTCCCGCCAGCATCGCCGGCTGGACGCGGCGCTTCTGGCAAGGGTCGCACGACCACCGTGGCACGCCGATGGCGCCGGGCCGGGTCGCCACCATCGTGCCGCAGGCCGGCGCCGTGTGCGACGGCATGGCTTATCTGATCACGCCCGAAGTCTTCGCCCACCTCGACCACCGCGAAAAGAACGGCTACTTGCGCCTGGCCACCAACATCACCTTCGACGATGGCGGCAAGGTCGAAGGCCTGGTGTACATCGCCAACGAGGAAAACGCCGCCTTCCTTGGCGCCGCCCCGGAACTTGACATCGCGCGCCAGATCGCCCGTTCACACGGCCCAAGCGGCCCGAACAGCGAATACCTGCTGCACTTGGCCAACGCACTGCGCGAGCTGGGCAAGAGTGACCCGCATGTCTTCGCCATCGAGCAGCATCTGGCGCAGTTTCAGGATCAGATCCGGGATCAGTTCCAGACAGCTCCCCCTGACAGCGCCGCAGCACCCTCCCGCGCCTGAGGTGGTCTCAGGCAAGCCGAGTCCAGCCCCGGCCTCAGGATGCCCGGACGATGGCGTGCCACTCGCTGCCACAGGCGGCACCAGCCCCGCCGCCAGCCAGCGTCAACCGCATTGCAGCGCGGCAGCGCGCCACTGCGGCCTCAGCGCTGACGACGGTGTCACTTAAAACAAATCCAGCTGTCCCGCATTACCTTCTTTTACTCTTGCGCCCAACGGCGGCACCACCAGCGGCCGGCGGAACTGCGTGCAGTCGAGCTGCTTGAAGCGGCCGCCCTTGCCGTGCAGCCCCAGCCGGTGCACGGCCTTGTCGAAGCGCTGGCGGATCAGGTCGGCCCACACGCCTTCTCCCCGCATGCGCGTGCCGAAGGCGCTGTCGTAATCCTTCCCGCCACGCATTTCGCGCACCCGGTTCATCACGCGCTGTGCCCGTTCGGGGAAATGTGCTTCCAGCCATTGCTGGAACAAGGGACTCACTTCCCACGGCAGGCGCAGCACGACATAGTGGGCGTGAATGGCGCCCGCGTCGCGCACGGCTTCCAGCAGTTGCTCGATTTCCGGCTCCGTGACAAAGGGGATGATGGGCGCGATGCTCACGCCCACCGGAATGCCCGCCTCGGTCAGGGTGCGGATGGTGCGCAACCGCCGTGCCGGGGCGGCCGCGCGCGGTTCCAGGGTGCGCGCGATGGCCGGGTCGAGCGTGGTGACGGTGACGGCCACGGCCGCCAGGCGCTTGGCCGCCATCGGCGCCAGAATATCGATATCGCGTTCGATCAGCGACGATTTCGTGATCAGCGCGACGGGGTGGTCACACTCGTGCAGCACTTCCAGCACGCGCCGCGTCAGTTGCCGTTCGCGTTCGCACGGCTGATACGCATCAGTATTGACGCCCAGGGCGATCGGTTCGGGCACATACGACGGCTTGGCCAGTTCGCGCCGCAACAGTTCAGGGGCGTTCACCTTGGCGTAGATGCGGCTTTCGAAGTCCAGGCCAGGCGACAAGCCCAGATAGCTGTGCGTGGGGCGGGCAAAACAATAAATGCAGCCATGTTCGCAACCCCGGTACGGATTCAGCGACACATTGAACGGCAAATCGGGCGAAGCGTTGCGCGTGAGGATGGTGCGCGCCTGCTCGTCGCTGACCCGCGTCTTCCAGCCCGGCGCCGCCTCCTCCCCAGCCCCCTCATCCAGGCCGCCCACGCTCCAGCCATCATCGAAACCGGCGCGCGCATGCGCCTCGTAGCGCCCTTGCAGGTTCGAGACGGCGCCGCGCCCCTTGTGGGCTTTCAGCGACTGCGGCGGCAACATGGCTTGCCCGGCAAAGCTGTCATCGTGCTCTGGAATGATTGCTTTCATGAACGACCCCGTTAACTGTATATGCGTACAGTATACTATGCCGCTGTGCGGGCAAGATCAAGGGCTGGCGTGATGCCGTTTCACGCTTTTTCACCATGTGGCATGACATAACTCAACTGCTGCGCGACAAAGCCGTCAAATGCCGCGATCAGGGGAACGAAGCGGGATGCGTCCTGCTCCAACTGCATCAGGGCATAGCACGTCGCTTCCAGGGTCGATAACTGGTCTGGCGCGTGCGCCTTGCGGATCAGGTAATGGGAAGCGGGCGTATCGCGCAGGGGCAGGCGCGGCAACTGTTGCAACGGGGGATTCAGATACAGCATCTTGCGGCTCTTGCGCCAGGTGGCGTCCAGCACCACCAGCCGCAATCGGCTCAAGAATCGGGCCGGATCGAGCAAGATGGCGGGGTCGAGCGCTGGCGGCGGCGCGATGCCCAGCGAACGGTCGCCTGGCGTGTCCGGGTACAGCAGCACATTGTGCTTGTCGGCCAGCAATTCGGCCAGCACCTCCGGGGCAAACTGCTCGCCCGTCAGCATGCGGCTGTTGGGCAGACTCAGGTGCAGCAAGCGGGCGCTGCCCTTGGCGTTGTGGGCTTCCAGCGGATGCTGCAGGATCAGCACATCCACCGCATGCGCAACGGGGGCGATCCAGCGGCAGATGCAGCTGGATACGGCGCGCAAGCAGGCTGGGCAGCGCGCGCGTTTGGCCGGTTCAGCCTGGAAAGACGATGCAGCGGCAGGGCTGGAGGGATGGCTGGAGGTAGAGCTTGAGGTACGGCGGGTGGTCATGGCGGAGCGCGTGCGCGGCTGTCTTCAAGCCGCGATTGTAGCGCCCGCGCCATGCCAAGGGGAATCTGCGCTTAAAACTCTTCCCATTCGTCGGCGCCGGACGCCACCGGCGTCTTCGGCACGCGTGCGCGCACCGCTTCCGCTGGCGCCGCTTTGTCCGGCGTCGGCGCGGTCACGGCGGATGCCGACGCGCGTCGCATGGTCGGCTGCGTGGCGCGCCGCGCGGCAGGTCGCGTGGCAGCGGGTGCGGACGCCGTCACGGACGGGGCGGCACTGGCGGAAACATAGTGCTGCGTTGCATCGAGTTTGAACACGCCCACCACGTCGGCCAGCCTGGCCGCCTGTTCCTGCATGGATTCGGCCGCCGCGGCAGCCTCTTCCACCAGGGCCGCGTTTTGCTGCGTTACCTGGTCCATCTGACCGATGGCCTGGTTGACTTGCTCGATGCCGGCGCGCTGTTCATCGCTGGCGTCGGTGATCTGGTTCATGATCTGCGTCACATGGCTGATGCTTTGCACGATCTCGTCCATGGTGCGGCCCGCCTTGTCCACCAGTTGCGAACCGGCCTCGACCTTTTGCACGGAATCGTCGATCAAGCCCTTGATTTCCTTGGCCGCCGCGCTGGAGCGCTGTGCCAGGTTGCGCACTTCGGAAGCCACGACGGCAAAACCACGGCCCTGCTCGCCGGCCCGGGCCGCTTCCACGGCCGCGTTCAGGGCCAGGATATTCGTCTGGAAGGCGATGGCGTCGATGACGCTGATGATGTCGACGATCTTGCGCGCGGAATCGTTGATCGAGCCCATGGTGCTGACCACTTCCGATACCACCACGCCGCCCTTGCTGGCGATCTGCGAGGCGTCGATGGCCAGTTGATTCGCGCTACGCGCATTGTCCGCGTTGAGTTTCACGGTGGAAGTCAGCTCTTCCATGGAAGACGCCGTCTCTTCCAGCGAGCTGGCCTGCTCTTCCGTGCGCGACGACAAGTCCAGGTTGCCGGCGGCGATTTCGCTCGACGCCGTGCTGATCGATTCGGTGCCGGCGCGCACCTGGCCCACGATACTGACCAGTTTATCGTTCATGTTTTTCAGCGCATGCATCAATTGCCCCGTCTCGTCGCGGCTTTCCACGACGATATGGCTGGTCAGGTCGCCAGCGGAAACGGCTTCCGCCACCTCGACGGCACGCGTGATGGGACGCGTGATCGAGCGCGTGATCCAGTAGGCGCAGGCGATGCCCAGCAAGATGGCCACCACGCCCAGCGAGATCAGCAGCAAACGGCCGTTTTCGTAGCGCGAACGGATTTGCGCGGCCGTTTCATCGAGCAATTTCGCTTCCAGCACTTCCAGTTTTTTGAGCGACGCCAGATAGATATCGCGCTTGACGGCCATGTCGCCTTCGTACAGGCGCTTGCCCAGCTCCAGGTCGCCCGCATTCTTGGCCTTGAACACATTCTTGCGCACGTCCGTGTAGGCCTTGCGCGTGCTCAATACTTCCTGGTAGAGCGCCTGCTCGTCCGCGCTCAGTTCGCTCTTGCCGATGGCGTTCTGGATTTCCGTCGCGCGTGCCGACGACACCGCCATTTCCTTTTCAAACTGTTTCTGGTGTTCGGGATCGCTGACTTTCCAGGCGGCCGCCGTGCGCGCCGCATTGACCTCGATGACCTTGGTCCACTCGGCGATCAGGCGCTCGTTGCGCACCTTGACGTTGACGAGCGCATCGGTTTCCTTGCTGGCGCTTTGCATCTGCACGATGCCCACCACGGTCAGGCTGGTCAACAGGAACAGGACGGCGGCAAAAGCGCCACCGAGGCGTACGCCGATTTTGAGGTTTTTCATTGCGTGATTCCTATCTGAAAAAAAACAATGCACAGACGCCACGAAACCGACTGACCACTACCAACCAAGATAGCAGGCATCTGCCGTGCGGCAATCACGAGCGGCGACGCGACGCGACCCGCGTCACCAGAATGGCAGCACGCCGCAGCGCACCACTTTGGAGCAGATTGTGAGTGAATCAGAGTGGTATTGCAAGAAATAACATGCAGAAAAGCAACAACCGGAAGGCGCTATGCCGCCACGAACGGGCGGCAGGCAGGCAGAGTCAGTTTTGCTTCACGTAGATCAATTTTGACGTATCAAAACCCAGGCCACCGGCTTTCTCGATCAGGCGCTGCTGCAAGGCAGGGTCCATGGTGGGCGTACGCGACAGCAACCAGAAGTACGACTTGTCGGGGCCGCTGATCATGGAATAGCTGTAGTTTTCCTGGTCCAAATCAAACACGATGTAGGAACCATAGAAGGGGCCGAAAAACGACACTTTCAGGTAGCCCACGTCTTTCTTGTCCACGAAATACGCCTTGCCTTCCGCTTCCTTCCACTTCGCATCCGCATCCTTGTAGCCGCGGTTAAGCACTTTCAGGCCGCCATCCTGGCGCAGGCTGTAATCGGCCGTCACATGGCTCAGGCCACGCTCGAACGAGTGATCGAGGCGCGCGATCTCATACCACTTCCCCAGATAGCGGGTCGTGTCGAAGTGACTGACGGGATGAATATTCTCGGGACGGCCCACGCAGCCGGCCAGCACGAGCACTGTCAGGAACAGCAGTTTTTTCATGGTCTTCTCCACAGATGGAATCAGGGTTGCAGCGCGTGGTCGACGATGCGACGGATCGCGCCATTGTTTTGCATGCGCACGATGGCGGCATTGAATTGTTCGATAAAGTCATCGCGATAGGGGTAGGCGACCGGCCGGCGCACCGTAAAACCGAGGTGGCCCTGCTGGCTGGCCAGCTGCGCCGTTTCCTGTATCGCCTGCATCGGCGTGCCCGGCGGCCCCTCGCGCCGGATGCGCTGCAATTCCCACTGCGCCGACAGACGGTCGCTGACATAGCAATCGATACGCCCGCGCATCAGCTTGAGCAGATTCGTGCGCGTACCCTTGGCCGGGTCGAGCACGATTTTTTCAGCGCGCAAGGACGCCATCAGCCCTGCATCGCCCAGCAAAAACCCCGCGTTCACGCCGAGGTGCAGGCCGGCGTAATCGACGGGCCACTGCTGCAGCCTGCGCCTGGCCAGCACGTCCTGGTTGCACAGCACCACCAGCTGCTCCATCAGCAGCGGCACGGAATAGCGCAGGTACGGCCGCTCGCTGCGCCACGAATACGGCGGATACAGGGCGAAGGCATCGCCCGTCTGCAGCATCAGCACGCCCCGTTTCCAGGGCACGGGACGCAGCTGCACCGCATACCGCGGCATCGATTGCGTTGCTTCGCGCACGATCTCCGTATAGATGCCTTTCATCCGGCCATTCTCAACGTAGGAGTACGGCGGATAATCATCGTCGCCATAAATCACCAGCGGCACCGCCGCACCGGCCCGCGCGCTGGCGGCGATGGACAGGCATAGGGCGGCAGGCAACATGAGCATTCTGGACATGCCCGAAGAGTAGCATGGAAGGGGGTAACGCCATCATCCATTCGCGCTGTTCGTGCCCAGCATGTCGTCGAGCTGCGCCAGGGTATTCGAGTCCTTCACGACGGCGCGCAGCCACAGGTGCAGCGGCAGCTCGCCCCAGCTGGCGGCCTTCTCGGCCAGGTAGGCGACGGGGCTGTGCGGCTCCGTGCGGCGAAAAAAATCGGCCACCTGGCGCAACTGGGCCAGCGCCTGCTGGCGCTGCACGATGGCGCCCCCGCCCCCGCCGGCGACCTGGCCGGAAGCGGACGGCGCGTCGGCAAGATCCGCCCCAGGCGACAGCGGCGCGATGAAATGGATGGCGCTTTCCAGCGCTTCGCGCGCGGCGCGAAAACTCGGGCCATCGGCGCCGAAGCGCGCATCGACGCTGCGCTCGAACGCCAGCAGCGACTGCATGCAGTATTGTGCATCGGCCAGCAAGCCGGCGGAAAAGGCGCGCGTGTTCCTGTGCCGCGCCGCCTCCATCTGCGCCAGGGTCGCCCCGTCGTCCTGGTGCGCATCGCCCCAGCCCTGTTCCGCCGCGCCCTGCGCCAGGCTGGCGGCCGCGCGCTGGCGCGCCGCCTCGAAATCCTGCAGCGCATACAGGCCTTCGGTCCCTTCGGTCAGCGGGATCTCGCGCAGCAGCTGCGGCGTGCGCGACAGCAGCCAGAACACGTTGCCGATGCGCTGTTCCTGATCGCCCTCTTCCGCCGGCGGGTACAGCCCCTCCCAGTAACGCTCGCACAGGCCGGCCAGCAGCGCGTAGCCATCGCCCAGGCCACGGAAGTGGCGCGTCTTCGCGTGCGCCTCGGCCAGCCATACGGCCACGCGCAAATCCTTGCTGCGCGCCGCGATCAGTTGTTCGCAGCGCGTCGCCACGAAGGGCCAGTCGGCTTCCTTCAGCGCCGTCACCCACTCGCCCTGGTCCAGGCTGGGATCGTCGTGCTGGCGCGCGCGCGCGATGGCGTCGAGCTCCTGGCTGAAGGTGAGGTCTTCGCCGCATGGACTGACGGCGCTGACGGGGTGCAGCAACTGCTCCAGATTGAACATGGCGCTCTCCGGAAGGTGGATTATCGGATCGTGTACTTGAACTGTCCCTGCTTGCTCGCGCTGACGCGTATCGACGCGACCGGCTCGCCGTCCGCCATGCGCGCCAGCACCGCTTCGGCGATCGCCGGCAGCAGGCTGCCGTTGAGGATCTGGTCGACATTGCGCGCGCCCGAATCGACCTCGGTGCAGCGCGCCAGCACGGCGTCGACCAGGCCCGCGTCATGGCTGAATTGCGCCTGGTGGTTGCGCGCGATGCGCTGCCCGATGCGCGCCAGCTTCAGCGCGATGATCTCGGCCAGCACCGCGTCGTTCAGGGGGTAGAAGGGCAGCACCTTCAGGCGCCCGAGCAGGGCTGGCTTGAAATGCGCCACCAGTTGCGGGCGCACCAGTTCTTCCAGCGCGGCCGGTGTGGGCAAGTCTTGCGCCGCCCGGTTCAGGCAAGCGGCCATCATGGCGCCCGAACCCAGGTTCGAGGTGGCGATGATGATGGTGTTGCGAAAATCGACCTCGCGCCCTTCCGCATCATCGAGGACGCCCTTGTCGAACACCTGGAAAAACAGTTCCAGCACGTCGGGATGGGCTTTTTCCGCCTCGTCGAGCAGCACCACGCTATAGGGCTGGCGCCGCACGGCTTCCGTCAGCACGCCGCCCTCGCCATAGCCGACATAGCCGGGTGGCGAGCCTTTCAGGCCGGCCACGCTGTGCGCCTCCTGGTATTCGCTCATGTTGATGCTAATGAGCTTGCGTTCGCCGCCATACAGCAGGTCGGCCAGCGCCAGCGCCGTTTCCGTCTTGCCCGTGCCGGACGGTCCCGTGAACAGGAACACGGCTTGCGGCTTGTTCGGGTCGTCCAGGCTGGCGCGCGCCGTGCGCACGCGCTGCGCCACCGCCTCGATGACGTGGTCCTGTCCCAGCACCCGTTCGCGCAGCGCCCCATCGAGGGTCAGCACCGTGCGGATCTCGTCCTTGAGCATCTTTCCCAGCGGGATGCCGGTCCAGCCGGCGACGATGCCGGCCACCACCTGGGCATCGACTTCCAGCGGCGACAGCGGCGCCTCGCCCTGCAGGGCCGCCAGTTCTTCCTTCAGCGCCAGCAGGCGCGCCGCGCCGACTTCGCCCGGCCGCTCGCCGCGCAGCTGCGCGCGCAAGTCGCCGATCTGCATCACCAGCGCCTTTTCACGCTCCCAGCGCTGCGCCAGCGCCGCGATCAGCGCCTGCCCTTCCTCATGCTCGCGTCGCAGCTGCGCCAGGCGCGCGGCGCCGGCCTTGCCGGGCGCGTCGCCGTCACCTGCCTCGCGCATCAGGGCGGCGATTTCCGTGCCGGTGCGTTCCTGGCGCCGGTGCGCGTTTTCCAGCTGCGCCGGCGTGGCGCGCTGGCCCAGCGCCACCTTGGCGCACGCCGTATCGAGCACGCTGATGGCCTTGTCGGGCAGCTGGCGCCCGCTGATGTAGCGGTGCGACAGGCGCACCGCCTCGACGATGGCGGCATCGCGCACGCGGATGCCGAAATGGCGCTCCATCAGCGGCGCCATGGCGCGCAGCATGGCGCAGGCGATGTCTTCGCTCGGTTCCTCCACCTTCACCACCTGGAAACGCCGCGCCAGCGCCGCATCCTTTTCAAAATATTTCTTGTACTCGCTCCAGGTGGTGGCGGCGATGGTGCGCAGGGCGCCGCGCGCCAGCGCCGGTTTCAGCAGATTGGCCGCATCGTTCTGCCCCGCCTGGCCACCGGCGCCGATCATCGTGTGCGCCTCGTCGATGAAGAGGATGATCGGGTGCGGGCTTTTCGTCACCTCGTCGATGACGTTCTTCAAGCGGCTTTCGAATTCTCCCTTCACGCTGGCGCCGGCCTGCAGCAAGCCCATGTCGAGCGCGTGGATGCGCGCGCCCTGCAGAACCTCGGGCACGTCGCCGGCGGCGATGCGCAAGGCCAGGCCTTCCACCACGGCCGTCTTGCCCACGCCCGCCTCGCCCGTGAGAATCGGATTGTTCTGGCGCCGGCGCAGCAGGATGTCGACGGCCTGACGTATCTCGGCCTCGCGGCCGATCACGGGATCGAGCTTGCCGTCGCGCGCCAGCTGCGTCAGGTCGGTGGTGAACTGGTCCAGCGCCGGGGTCTTGCTGGCCAGACTAACAACAGGATCGTCGCCGGTGTCGGAAAGCCGCGGCACCGCCGCGCTTTCCTCCTCGCCGGAGCCGGCCGTCAGCTTGTCCGGATGGTGCTTCAATTGCTCCACGCTGAAGCGGGCGAACAGCTTCGAGCCGCGGTAGGCCAGCTGCGACAGTTCCGGCTCCGTCAGCAGCGCCAATAGCAGATGGCGGCTGCGGATGGGCCCCGGCTGCGCCGTGTCCAGCGAGGCGATCAGCCAGGCGTGTTCGAACAGCAGCGGCAAGTGGGGCGAAAACACGGGCGTGCGCGCGCTGCCCGTGCGAAAGCCGCCGATCTCGCGCCGCAGGTCCGCCTCCAGCGCCGTCAGGCTGATTTCGCTGCGCCGCGCGATGGTGACGAAATCGCTGCTCTCCTGCTCCAGCAGGGCCAGGAACAGGTGTTCGATATCGACTTCGTACTGGCCCAGACCCACGCAGATGCCGGCGGCGCGGGTGGCGGCCGTGCGCGCCGTGTCATTCAGTTTGGCGATCAGTGTCTTGAGGTTGTTGCTCATGCGGCGGCTCCCTTGCGGTTGATCGAATAGCGCAGCGACGATGGCTGCAGCACGGCGTCGAAATTGACCGTCTCGCCGCCGGACTTCACTGCCAGGGTGCCGCTGATGACGAAGCCGACGCGGTTGATGCTGCCCGCCTCACGCTCCAGGCGGGCGCGCACATTGCGCAGGCGCGGTTCGTGGCGTTCGATGGCGGCCTTCAGCGCGGCGCAGATGCGGGCGCGGTCATCGCTGCTGGACAAACACATGCCGGCGAAATCGATCAGGCCATAGTTGACGATGGAAGCCGTGCATTCCGGATAGGCGTCGAGCGCGCCCGGCGGCAGGGCCACGCGCGTGTTGAGCAGCTCTTCCAGGTCGCGCGCCACCGCATCCTTCAATTGTTCCAGCGACAGGCGTGCCGCCACGCCGCCCGCCGCACCGCCGTCGCCCATCAGGCGGTCGAACAGGCCAGGTACATAACTGTCCATGCGCTCTCCTGAGAGTGAGCGCGCCGCGCGGGCGGTGGTGGCCGCCGCGCGCCGCGCGCCATGGATCAAGCCACGCGGTTCGCGGCCAGGTCCCAGCCGCCCGAAGTATTGCCGCCGGCGCCGCCCGTCACTTTTTGCTGCGTGTATTTCCACTTCACTTTCGAAAACTTGAAGCCGACGTGTTCACCGAGGATGTCGCCCTCTTCCACGTTCGGTGTCACGGCACCGATCAGCACATTTTCGATTTCGATTTCAAAGTACTTGACGCGCTCGCCCTGGCCGTCGGCGCGCATAAATTCGAAGCGCGCCTTGGGGATGGTCTTGCCGGCCGAGCAGGTCTGCAGCAGCACCGGCGAGGCCAGGTCGGCCAGCTTGGAAATGACGATGTCCTTGTGCTCGCAGCGTTCGGCCGTGTGGCCGCCGCCCGTCGACGCGGTGGCCGATTTCGGCTGCTCGACGCTCCAGCTGACCGATTTGCACTCGATCCAGTCTTTGTGCTTGTCATCGGTGGACTCGCCCTTGATGCCGTCTATCTGCAGATATACATCGATTGCCATGGTGTACTCCTGTGGTTGAAAGAGGGATGAATCAGGAATTGGTCGACTTCGGCAACTCCGCGACCAGTCGGAGCGAAACGGATAATTCATCGAGCTGGAAATGCGGCCGCAGGAACGACACGGCGCGGTACACGCCGGGCCGGCCCGGCACTTCATGCACCTGCACGGACGCTTCGCGCAGGGGGAACTGCGCCTTCTGTTCCTGGCTGGCGTTATCGTCGAGCAGCACGTACTGCATCAGCCAGCGGTTCAAGAAATCTTCCACGTTGGAGGCGGCGGCAAAGCTGCCGATCTTGTCGCGCATCATGGCCTTCATGTAATGGGCGATGCGCGAGACGGCGAAGATGTACTGCAGCTGCGACGACAGCACCGCGTTCGCATTGGCCGCGTCGCTGTTGTACTTGCGGCTTTTCTGCGCCGATTGCGCGCCGAAAAACGCCGCATACGCCGTATTCTTGCAGTGCACCAGCGAGATGAAGCCGAGGTCCGACAATTCCTTTTCGCGGCGGTCGGTGATCGCCACTTCGGCCGGACATTTCAGGGCCACATCGCCCTCGTCCGTCTTGAACGTATGCGTGGGCAGATCGTCCACCAGGCCGCCGCCCTCCACGCCGCGGATGGCGGCGCACCAGCCGTAGTCGGCAAAGGCGCGCGTCAGCTTGCAGCCGAACGCATACGCGGCGTTACACCACAGGTATTTGTGATGGTCGCTGCCGTCGACTTCCTCGACGAAGTTGAAACCTTCGACGGTGGTGCCATCGACGGGGTTGAACGGCAACCGGCCCAGGAAGCGGGGCAAGGTCAGGCCGACATAGCGCGCATCCTCGGATTCGCGGAAGGCTTTCCATTTCGCGTACTCGATGGTGTCGAACACCTTGGCCAGGTCGCGCGGCTTGCCCAGGTCGCCGTAGCTTTCCAGTCCAAACAACTCGGGTGCGGCCGAGGCGATGAACGGCGCATGCGCGGCGGCGGCGATGTGCGACATCTGCTCGACGAAATACATGTCTTCCGGCTGGCGCGAGATGGCGAAGTCGCCCAGCAACGCGGCGAACGGCGCGCCGCCGAAGGTGCCGAATTCCTCTTCATACACCTTCTTGAACATGCTGCTCTGGTCGAACTCCAGCGCGGCCTGGAAATCCTTCACCAGCTCGCGCTTGGTGGCGTTGAACATGCGGATCTGCAGGCGCGTGCCGGTATCGGAATTGCCGACCAGGTAGCGCAGCCCCGTCCAGCTTTGCTCGAGCTGCTGGAACGGCGCCGCGTGCATGATTTCGCTGAGCTGGGCGGAGATCAGGCGGTCGATTTCCGCCACCCGCGCGTCCAGCGTGGCCGACAGGTTGCTGGACATCAGCACCGTGCCGTCGAGCACCTGCGCGACCAGTTCCGAGATCAGGTCGCGGGCGCGCGCATGTTCGGCGCCGGACTTGGCGACGCGGCTTTGCTCGACGATCTGGTCCAGCAAATCGGTGGCGGCCGGCGCATCGGGTGCGGATACGGCGAGGGATTCTGGGGCTTCTGCCTGGGCGCTCATCTCAATCCTCCTGCGCTGGGAAATGCGGTTTCAGGGTGGCCAGGCTGTCCGTGTTGTTCAGCACTTCCGTCAGCAAGTCTTCCAGCTTGTCGTTGCCGGCCAGCTTGTTGCGCAAATCGGCCAGCTTGGTGCGCGCCTCGAGCAGCTTGCGCAAGGGGTCGACCTGGCGTACCACCGATTCCGGGCGGAAGTCCTCCATCGAACGGAAGTGCAGGTCGACGGCGAACGTGCCGCCCGCCTCGCTGAGACGGTTCGGCACGGCGAAACGGGCCACCGGTTCCACGCCGGCCAGCACCTCATCGAAGTTGTCGCGGTCGAGGGCGACAAACTTGCGGTCCTTCAGGCGCTTTTTTCCGCTGTCCGGATTGCCGCCAAAGTCGCCCAGCACGCCGACCACGAAGGGCAGCTCCTTGTTTTCAATCGCGTCGCCAATCTCGACGTCATAGGTCATTTGCACGCGCGGCGCGCGTATCTTTTGCAGGCGTTTCTGCACGCTGTCGGACTTGGGCATGTCGCTTCCTTTACTCAGGGGATGGTGGGAATGCCGGCTTATTTCAGGCCGCTGAACGGATCGGCCGCGCTGCCTGGCGCCGCCGCGCCCTTCGCCGCCGGCGCGCCGGAACCGGACGTGGCGGCGCGCTTGCCGCCCGCCGACGGGCGCTTGGCCGGCGGCACCAGCACGTCTTCGCCGATGCTCGCGCGCAGCAGCTTGGCCAGGTCCTGCGCTTCCGATCGCAGCGAGCCATTCAGATTGTTTTGCCGCGACAGGTCAGCCAGCGCCTTGCCGGACAGGCGCAAGCCGCTGACGGCAACGATGCTGTTGGCGACCTTGTCGTCGGGGTCGCGCTCCAGCGCTTCGAGCGCATGGCCGATGGCGTCGCCGTACTGGCCGCGGTCGAACTTCATCTGCGCCATTTGCAGCCACGGCGCCTTGTCGGCCGGGTAGCTGCTGCCGCCGCCCCGAAGCAGAGTCATGGCGCGCTCGTACTGGCCGGCGCGCGCCGCCGCATCGGCATCGCTCATCACTTGCGCCAGGGTCGGCGCGGCAGGTTTCTTGGGCGCCGACTGGTCCGGCGTGGCGCAGGCGGCCAGCAGCAAGGCGCTGGCGAAGCAGGCAATACGGGGCAACACGGTGGCTGGCTTCATCGGGGCATTCCTTCACGTGGAGGACGCTACCGCTGGGAAAGATGGGCGGCGCCTTAGTGGAGGCCATTATTGATCGCCAATTTTCTTGCCAGATTGAGATTAATCAGCAAAGAAGAAGTTCCACATCAGAGCCGCGCGCGGCGACATGAATCCTGATCTGGCGCAGTAATTGCCACGATCGCGGGCGGATTTTGCGCCAACGCAAACAGGTCGCCCCTGCATGCGCTTAAATGACTGCAACACTTTTATTTCCACCCTTCATCTTGCGAAGATAGTCCAGCCCATGCCATCTGACGCCCCGCTCCGCCGCCTGGTCCGCGCCACCGCGCTGGCGCTGCTGTTGCTGCAGACGCTGCCGCTGGCCGGCTGTGCGGGCGGCGCCATCGGCACCCTGGCCAACGCGGCGCTGCAGATGGCCGGCGTGGCCAAGCCGCCGCCCGAGCTGCCCGACGCGCAAAAGCCGCCGCGCAATGTCAGCATCCGCCTGCATGCGGCGCAGCGCCTCAACACGGATGCGGCAGGACGGCCGCTGGCGCTGGTGGCGCGCATCTACAAGCTGCGTCAGAGCGCCGCCTTCGAGCAGGCGCCCTACGACAGCTTCCTCGACGCGCAGCGCGAAAAGGCCGCGCTGGGCGCCGATCTGATGGAAGTGAAGGAAGTGCTGCTGGTGCCGGGCCAGCGCTACGAAATGCAGGAAAAAGTCAGCAAGGAAGCGTATTTCATCGGCGTCGTGGCCCTGTTCCGCGCACCTGCGGCGCAGCGCTGGCGCGCCATATTTGCCGCCGCCGACGCGGAACGCGGCGGCATCACCGTCGGCCTGCACGCCTGCGCGCTCAGCGTCAGCGGCGTCGCCGGCATGGACAGCGGCCTGGCGCCGCTGGCGGCCCTGCGCTGCCAGTGATGCAAGCCAATGAAGCAAAGCGACACGCCACACATTCAAGGAGAAACGCAATGGGCATGGCAGCGAAAGTCTTGTGGGGCGAAGGCCTGTTTTTGCGGCCGCAGCATTTCCAGCGCCAGGATCAGTATCACGAAGCGCGCCTGCATCACACGGCCAGCGCGCTGCATCCCTACCTGTGGGGCGTGGCGCACATGGAGTGGGATCTGGCGGCGCTGAAGACGGGCACCCTGCGCCTGCAGGCCCTGTCGGCGATCTTCCGCGATGGCGAAGTTTTCGAAGCGCTGGGCGACGGCGCGCCCGGCAGCGATAGTCTGCCCCCGCCGGTGGACCTGGAAGCGCTGCCGCCGGCGGTGCAGGAAGTGACGTACTACGCGGCCCTGCCCATCCTCAACGGCGACGGCATGAATTACACGGCGCAGACGTCAACGGCGGGCACGCCGGCGGCCACGCGCTTCGCGCACGCCATGCGCGCCACGCCCGACCTGTTTACGGAGTCCGCCGTGGCCGACGTGGCCTACCTGAAGAAGACCGTGCGCCTGATTCCCGACAGTGAGGCGCGCGGCTCCTATGACTGCCTGCCGCTGATTGCACTGCGGCGCACGGTATCGGGCGGCTTCGAGCCCGTGCCCTCGTTCATGGCGCCCAGCCTGGCGATCGCCGGCGCGCCGCGCCTGCAGGGCGTGCTGGAGCACCTGCTCGACGCCTTGCAGGCGAAGGTGAGCGCGCTGCACGGCCACCACCGCGAACCGAGCCGCAACGTGATCGAATTCCGCTCGGGCGACGTGTCCTCGTTCTGGCTGCTGCACACGGTCAGCACGGCCGCCGCCGCGCTGATGCACTACGTGCGCCACCCGGCCCTGCATCCGGAACGCCTGTACGAGGCGCTGCTGGGCCTGGCGGGCGGCCTGCTCAGCTACTCCAAACATTACACGCTGGCCAGCCTGCCCGCCTACGACCACGCGCAGCCGGGCGCCTGCTTCGACGCCATCGACGCGATCATCCGCGAACTGCTCGACACCGTCATCTCGTCGAAATATTTTTCCATCGCCCTGCTGGAAGACCAGCCGTCGTACTACCTCGGCAAGCTCGATTCGGGCAAGATCGACCAGCACACCACTTTATACCTGGCGATTCGCGCCGCCATGCCGGCCATCGAACTGGTCGATGTGGTGCCGCTGCGCGTGAAAGTGGGCGCGCCCGACGACGTGGAAAAATGCGTGCTCACGGCCATGCCCGGCCTCAAATTGTCGCATGCGCCGCAAGTGCCGGCGGCCATTCCCGTGCGGCCCGACACCTATTATTTTGCGATTGAAAACCGCGGCGCGCTGTACGAACAGATGCTCAAAGCGCAGTCGATTTCCGTGTATGTGCCGGCCGGCATACGCGACCTGCAGCTGGAACTGATCGCGGTGACGGCATGAGCCAGCTCATCGAACGGCGCGCTGCGCCCTCCCTGCTGGGTCCCCGCGGCGCATCCCCGGCAGGCGGCAGCCGGCATGCCGGCAGCGCCCTGCTGGACCTGATGCACGAAGGCTTTTACATGCTGTTCATGCTGAAGCACGGTTCGGCGCCCGGCGACGAGCAAAGTTTCATGGACCGCATCACGGCCTTCCTCGACGACTTCGAACGCGAGGCGAAAAAGATCCGCGCCGATGGCGACGATATCGAGGCGGCCAAGTACGCGTTTTGCGCGGCCGTCGATGAAATCATCCTGGCCTCGCCCTTCACCCTGCGCAAGCAGTGGGAGCGGCGCCCGCTGCAACTGCTGATCTTTGGCGACCAGCTGGCCGGCGAACATTTTTTCGACCGCCTCGACGCCTTGCGCGGCAAGGGCGCCATGCGCGTGCAGGCGCTGCAAGTCTTCCACATGTGCCTGTTGCTGGGATTCCAGGGCAAGTATGCGATCGACGGCGGCGAAAAACTCAGCTACCTGACGGCGCGCCTGGGCGACGAGATCGCCCACATCAAGGGCAAGAGCCGCGGCTTCGCGCCGCGCGCGGAACGCCCCGACCAGGTAGTCAACAAACGCGGCAGCGACGTGCCGCTATGGGCCCTGTCGAGCTTTTTCGCCCTGCTGGCCATCTGCGCCTACCTGGGCCTGAAAACGCATCTGACGCGCGGCACGCAAACCACCCTGGCCGCGTATGCGGACCTGGTCAAGCTGGCGCCGCGGCCAGCGCACCTGACCATCACCCTGCCCTGAACACCTCACAGAACCTACTGCGCGTCGAGATTTGCGGCCTGCGATGCTCAATGTGCATTCGCACACCTGCGCTTCTCGGCCACAACTCTCATCCGCTCGCTACGGTTTTGTGAGGCGTCAACCCAATCTATTGCGCAATACGGAACTCGATGCGCCGGTTTCTCGCCCGGCCATCGGCCGTGGCGTTGCTGGCCACGGGACGGTCCGGTCCCTGGCCCGACACCAGCACCGAATCGGCGACGACGCCCTTGCT
Source organism: Janthinobacterium rivuli (assembly GCF_009208735.1). GTDB lineage: Bacteria > Pseudomonadota > Gammaproteobacteria > Burkholderiales > Burkholderiaceae_D > Janthinobacterium. Next base: position 183,360 of record NZ_WFLJ01000001.1, read on the forward strand.
GGCCAGATAGGCGCGCACGGCTTCGGCGCGCGCCTGGCTCAGGGCCACATTGCTGGCGCGCAGGCCCGTGTCGTCCGTGTGGCCGATCACCTCCACCTTGCGACCCCGCAGCCTGAGCATGGCGGCCGCCATCTCGTCGAGGATGGCCAGGCCGGCCAGCGTGATGGACGCCTTGCCGCTGTCGAATTCGATGATGCGCTTGTCCAGCGCCGCGTCGAGCAAACCCTGCTCGGCCTCGGCCGCCTTGACCCGCAAGCCATTGTTGACGACATACGTGGGATTGAGGCTGGTGGCGATGTCGCTGGCGATCTGCTGGCGCTGCGCCTCGTTCGCCACTTCGCCGCGCACGCTGACGTTGTTGCCGTCGATGCTGATCTGGCCCCGTGAAATGAGCTTCAGGTTCGGCGCGATCAGTTTTTGCACGTAGCCGTTCCAGTTGGCCGGCACGGCAACGTTGCCGATGGCGATCTGGTCGACCACGCGCTCGGCGCCATACAGTTCGCGCAGGCGAGCCAGCACGGCCGCCTTGCCCGCCTCGTCGGCCAGGGTGCCCGTGACGAGGATCTGCCCCGGCATCGGCGTCTGCGGCGCTTGCGCCTGGGCGTGGCAGGGAGCGGCCGCGGCAAGCAGCAGCGGAAAAATGAGGGGAGATTTCATCGCAGTCCTTCAGGCAAAGGTATCGGCAAACATGGCGCAGGCCGAGCGCAGCGACAGTTGCTCCTGCTGCAGGCAGGCGGAAAACTGGCGCAACGCCGCATCGTGTCCCAGCTGCTCCTCGACCCAGTCCAGCTGGTCGAACACGATCAGCCGCTCGCTGCCAGCCTGCGGATCGATCAGCGCGCGCAAGCCATTCGGGTCGGCGCCGCAAAAGCCGATCACCAGCACGGGCGCCTCGTCGAGGTGGGAAAAAAACAGCGCCAGTTCGAAATCGGCCAGGCGCAGGAAAGGCGCGATCAGATGCAGCCAGAAGCTGGCCACCAGTTCGCGCAGCTGCGCGTCCTGCGGCAACGGCAGCACCAGGCTTTTCTCCAGGCGCGGCAAGCCGCTGTGGCGCACGGGCCGCAGCAGCAGGCCCAGGCCCAGCAGCAATTCGCGCACCGTCACGGGAAACGCGGGCGAGGCCAGCATGGCCTGCAAGCCATGCAGCGTCTGCGCCTGCAAAAAGGCCGCCAGACGCGCCGCGTGGCCAGGTGCGTCCGGTTCGACGTCGACCACGTTGCCGGCCAGCGCCAGCAGCGCCGGCCCCGGTTCGGCGCTGGCCACGATGCCATGCGACAGCTGCTCCACCCGCTGCCACAACGGCGCCAGCGCCAGCGGGCTGCAAGCGACAAAGGCCTCGGCGTCATCGACTTCGAGCGCGCCCATGGCCATGAAGGGGAAGCGCCTGTGCGACTGGTCGTTGCTCGCTTCCAGGCGCCCGGCGATGGCGCGCCGGCTGCGCATGCCGACAAAGGCAAAGCGCAGCGGCGGCAAGGCGTCGTAATTGAGCTTCCAGCGCGGCTCCACCGTCAGGGCATTCATGACCTGCGCCAGCCAGTCGTCGAGCAGCTGCACCAGCGCGTGATTGTCGCAAGCCTTGATGAAGTCGCCGCGCGCGGGGATCTTGCCAAAATAACCGAGGCGCACCTGCTGTTGCGCGCGCATCATGGCGACACTCCCGCTGCCACGACAGCAACGGCGGCCATGGCCGGCGCGGGTCCGGCAGGAACAGCTGGCGCGCCGACGATGGTCTCGGGCAGCTGCATGCCGCGAAAGCCCTGCTCCTGCACCGCCGCGGTCCCTCCGGCGCCGGCGCCCGCCGTCTCCGCGCTGCTGGTGATTTTCAGGTCGACCGCCACGGCCACCTCGCCGCGCGCCCAGCGCAGTTCGAACACGCCGCCCTCCTTGCGCTTCTTGGTCGCCGCGTCGATCATGCGCTTCAAGCCGAATTGCCCCGGCTCGTTGAACAGTTCCACCGTGCGCCCGTCGAAGGTGACGGCCGTGATGCGCGCGCCCTGCGCACCGGCCGCGCCCTGCGGGCCCGGATGCACCATGTTGGTCCACTGCGCCGGGGTATTGCGGTAGCGCAGCTGCTGGCCGTCGATCTCCACCGTGTATTCGAGGGTGCCCGGCGCGGGCGACGGCTGGATCTGGAACACGGTTTGCGCCGCCGTCGAGGTGGCCGCCACGCCGCCCGCGCCCAGCGGCGCGATCCAGCCGGGGAAGCGCGCCACCACCTGCGGCGACAGGCTGATGCCCATGTCGGCCCAGGTGCGCGGCGCCAGCACGTCGCCGCGCCGCACCACCAGCGGTCCCATGGAGGTCGTGACGAATTTCGCCACCAGACCTTCGGGGCCGAAGAACTGGCCGATCTCGAGGTTGCTCGCCTCGATGCGCGCCGTGGGCGCGAACGGATATTTGTTGGCCAGCGATTTCTGGAACGGTTCATACACCTGCGCCGCCCAGGTCTTGTTGATATCGAGTTCGGCCGGCGCGACGATGACGGCGAAGGTCTGCATCAGCGGGCGCACGAGGATGGGGCGGATCGCCTGCTTTTGCGCATCGCTCATCCCCGTGAGCACCTGCTCGTCGACCAGCTTCAGGGCGTCGGCCAGCTCGGAGCCGCTGCCTTCCAGGGTCTGCTGCATGAACTGGCGCGCGCCCGGTCCCGCGTCGCCCTGGTTCTTCATCTGGTTCAAACGGCTGCGCAGTTTCGACAGCGCTTCCAGGTAGGCGCGCATCAGGGACGCATTATTGTCCCTGGCCGCCACCAGCTTGCCCACGCCGGCAAATTCGCGCCCCACGGGTCCCGTGGGCTTGTCCAGGCGGGCCGGGTCGAGCTGCGCATTGAGACCGGGATTGGCCGTCAGCGGCGACGGCGCGCGGCGCAGCACGGTTTCCTTGAACCAGGCGATGATGCCCCGCTCGGCCTTGCGCAATTGGGCATTCTGCAGCGCCGGATTGTCCCACGAGGTTTCCTCGTAAATGGTCGTCAGCAGCTTGGCGATCGGCGACGACTGCGGGTCGCCCAGGCGGTTCATCGCCTGCACGGCGCCGTCGAAGCCTTTCAGGTCGGCGACGGCGACGCCCTGCACGATTTTTTGCCACTCGCGCGCGTAGTCGGCCTTGTACATGGCCACCAGGTTTTTCTCGATCTGCTCCGGACTGCCTTCCAGCGTCAGGTCGTCGGTGGAGGCGCTTTTCAGCACCCAGTCGGCGCTTTGCAGCTCGCGGTTGGCGGCGTCGCGAAACGCGCCCTCGACGAACTTTTCCCACGCCTGGCGCGTAAAGGCGCCGGAGACGGCGTGACTGCCCGCCAGCAGGGCCTGATCCTGTTCGCCGACGATGCGCGCCACCGTCATGCCGGGAAAGCGCGTCGAGGCGCGCGCCTTGACGTCGGCATACACGCGTTCGCGCGCCGGCATGCCGCGCACCACGCGGCGCAGGTTTTCGCGCGCCTGGTCGACCAGCGCCAGCTTCTGCTCGATGCGCGGCCAGGACGGGTCGCCGATCTGCGCCAGGTAAAACGTCAGCAGCCGTTCGGCGCTGCGTATCATCTGTTCGCGCGGCATGGCGCCCCGATTCCCCTCCAGCCAGCCGCGCCAGAAACGCGTCAGCTGGTCGTTCAGGTGGCTGCTTTCCGCATGCGTCTTATCGGCCAGCATCAGATAGGTTTTCAGCGCGTTGTAGGCATCTTCCACATTCGTCGCGCTGGCCGCCTGGTACTGCACGCCGCGTGTCGCCGCGGTGGGCGATACGGGCGCCGGCGTCTGCGGCGTGCGCGCCGTGGGCTGCAGTTGATCGGCGCTGGCGTTCATCTCGAACAGCAGGGCTTCCAGCGCGCCCGCCACAGGAGCGAGCATGACCTGGCGCGCGCCGGCAAAGTATTCCTCGCGCAGCTTACGCTCAAGCAAGTCGCCCTGGTACAGGCCCAGTCGCAATGACCAGGGGCGTTGCGTGCGGTACGCCTCCAGCTGCTCGATGCGGTCCTGCAAGATCTCCAGCGCTTCCAGGCGCGACTGCAGGTCCAGGCGCCGCTCCTGCAGCTTCACCACCTTGTTTAAATCGGCCTCGACATTGGCCACCAGTTGCCGGTTGCCCAGGTAGGACCAGCTCCAGCCGCCCAGGCAGGCGCCCAGCGACACCGTCGCGGCGAAGAACACGGCATATTTGAAGCGCAGCTTGGCGCGGTTGGCATAGTTGGCGACCAGGTGCTTGTCGGCAAAAATCACCTTGCGGAACAGCTCCAGCAGGAAATAGCCATGCTGGCGCGCGCCGGACGGCGCCGCGGCCGGCGCCGGCGCGAAGGCCAGGTCGAAGCGGCGCGCCACCTGCTGCGAGGAGGCACTGACGGGCTCGCCCTCCTGCAGCGCGCTGGTGAAATAAAAGCCGCGGAAGACAGGCTGGAACTGGAACGGGTTTTCCTCGAATAGGGTGGCGATGAAGGCGCGCAGGGCCGGCTTGATGGCGGCGAATTCCAGCGGAAAGGTGAAGACGCCGGGGGCCATGGTCTTGCGCTGCCGGTGCGCCATGTTGGCCAGGCTCAGCTCCGTCAAGCCATCGTGCAATTCATCGAAACTCTGGTCGAAAAACGCCAGCAAGTCGGCCGTGGGCAGCTTGCGCTGGTAGGGCATGGTGGCGCCCCAGACGCGCTCGCGCTCGCTGCGTTCGGCATCCGCGAAAAACTCCGTGAAGCCGGCGATCAGGTCCGCCTTGGTAAACACGATGTACAGGGGCGCGAACACTTCCAGGCGCTCGATGACGTCCTGCACGCGCTTGCGCAGGCTGCGCGCCAATTGCATGCCGACATCGGGGTCGCCGCTCAGCTCGGCGATGCTGACGGCGATGAGGATGCCGTTGACGGGCGCCTTGCGCCGGTATTTTTTCAGCAGGTCGAGAAAGCCGAACCACTCGCCGCGGTGCTCGTCGACGACGGAGTAACGTCCCGCCGTGTCGAGCACGATGCCGTCCGTCGTGAAAAACCAGTCGCAGTTGCGCGTGCCGCCCACGCCTTGCACGATCTTGCCGTCGGCGAAAGGGAACTGCAGGCCCGAATGCAGGATGGCGCTGCTCTTGCCGGCGGCCGGGTTGCCGATGATCATGTACCACGGCAATTCGTACAGGGCGGCGGCGCCCGATTTGAGGCCCAGCTTGGACGTCTTGATGGTCTCGATGGCGGCCAGCATGCCCGTGCGCACGGCGCCGATTTCGCCCGGCTGGGTGCTGCTGGCCGTCGACGCCGAGGCGGCCTGCGCGGCGGCGATCTCGGCCTCGTTGAGGATGGCCTGGCCCAGCGCCTGCGCATCGCGCCGCGCGCGGCGCCGGCGCCACAGCCACAGGCCCAGCCAGGTGACAAAGGCCAGCAACAGCAAGGCCAGCGCCCAGATCAGCGCCACTTCCAGCACCTCGGCGCCCAGGTACAGGAACACGGCCAGCGCCACGAAGCCGAGGATGGTCAGATTGCGGCTGTCGGTGAGGAAATGCCAGATTCGTCGCAGCATGATGAGCCCAGGGTGAGGTCGCAAAGCAGGAGGAATGTCGCCGCATAGCGAGGCGGAGTCGGCCCATGCTGACAGCAATGCGGCGTGCCTTTGTTGACATATGACAAGTACCAGGTGCCAGCGCGCGGCAGGCGCCGGCGTGCCATTGACGCTGCGCAAGCAAGCTTGCAGCCGTGAAAATCTGGCCGATACGCGGCGCTAGAATGGCTGGCGCGGCTTACTTGCCCAGCACGCGCGGTTGCGGCAATTCCGTGTGGCCGAAGTCCATCATGGTCCAGCGTCCGCCCCAGCGCAGGCCCACCGATTCGGCCGTCACGCCATATAAACGGTAGCCGCGCATGGCCCAGGCATTTTTTTCAGAAATGACGAGCTTTCCTTCATGCATGAATGCGCAATCGGCCGCCAGGCCATACTGGTGATAGCTTTGAAACGCCCTGGCGTTCGTCACGTTCGGGCCGGCCGCCGCCAGCTGGTCCTGGCGCGCCGGACTGCGGTAGCCTTCCAGCAAAACCATGTCATAGCCATGCACGTCCTTCATGATCTTGAAGACCAGCAGCAGGCGCTGCGCGTAATCGTGGTCGAGCAATTGCCAGTTGCGGCTGGCGCCGCCCAGCAGCGGGCGCAGCTGCGTCACTTCCGCCGTGGAAAACAGCAGCGGCGGCAAGGTCGGTGGCGGCACCAGTTGCTCGCCCTTGAGCAAGTCGCTGACCTGGTCATTGATCGCGTGTTGCTGGTCCGCATAGCCGCGCAGGGCGATGCGGTCGCTGGACAGCCAGGCCAGCAGCGGCGGCAAGATGACCAGCACGCTGCCTGCCAGGCTCAGCCAACGATGCCGCCACAGCAGCTGCCAGGCGCGCGCCATGCCCGTGCCCGCGTGCCGCTGCACGCGTTGCCACTGCGCGCCGCTGCCGCCCTTCAGGTGCTGCGCGCGCCGCTGCATGCGCCAGCCCAGGTTGACGAGCGTGTGCAGCACGATGGCGCGGCCGCCAGGAAACAGCAGCAGCCAGCAGGCAAAACAGGCGAGCAGGAAATACATCAGGACCAGGGCGACGAACATGGGGCGCTCCGTGATGGGATAGTCGGGGCCGGGCAGGCAATTGCTCGGCGGTATCGCTAGATCGTAGGCGTCCGCGGCCCGCATGAGCGCGGTTTACATCAAGGTCAGTCGAGTTTGATCCACTGCGGAGGTGATATTTTGTCTGTATTGAAAACCGGGGATGGCCAGGCGCGCGGTCCCAACCTGCTGAGCAAGGCCGGCGCGGCTGGCGCGCCCATCGAAGGCAAGGGCATCCTGTCGCAGCTCGAACACGGCGTCGCCGCGCCGGCGGCCATGCCGGCCCTGCGCTGGCGCCCCGGCTGGCGGCATTGGGCCGCTGGCGCGCTGGGCGTGACGGTGCTGGTCACGGCCGTGCTCACGCATGACACGAGCCTCGCGCCGCTGCCGAGCGCCCCTGCCACGGCCTCGACGGCACCCGTCATGCCGGCGCCAACGGTGCCGCCGCACGCGGCGCAGGCCGCCACCATCGTCAATACCGCGGCCCCGCCCTTGCCTGCCGCGTCGGCCACGACAGCGGGTGCGGCGCCAGGCGCAAGCGCGCCGCCCAGGACGCCGCAGCCCGTACGGCAGACGGCCGCGCGTCCACAGGGGACGAGGCCGGCGGCCGCGCCAGGCGACAGCGACGTCGCCTTGTTGACGGCGATGGTGGCCCATGCGCACGGGCAGGAAGGCACGGCAAAGCCCGTGCGCGACGTGGTGCTGCGCCAGCGGGAACAGGACCAACAACAGGAAACGGCGGAACTGTTGCGGCGCTGTCAGCAGCTGGGCTTGATCGAAGGCATGCTGTGCCGCTCGCGCATCTGCTCGGGCCGCTGGGACAGCGATCCCGCCTGCCATTGAGCGCCTGCGCGGGCCATCACGTGTTTCTCGGGTGAGCGGCCGCGTCCATGCGGCCGTGCAAAAAGCCTTCCATCAGCGCCAGCAATGCCTGCGGTTGCTCCTGGTGCGGCGTATGGCCGCACTGTTCGACGATGGCGGGCACGGCGTTGAGCGCCTGCGCCACGATGGTGTCGACCTGGGCCGCGCTGCCATACTGGTCTTCGCTGCCCTGCACCACCAGCGCCGGGCATTCGACGGAAGGCAGCAGGTACTCGATGTTCCAGAACTGGAACCCATAGCTGAGCCAAGTGTCAGACCAGGCCTTGAAGATGGTCTCCGTCTTGTCACCATGGTATTTCGCCAGCGCGCGCAGCTTGCCCGCGCCAAACGCCGCGTCCGCCACGCGGATGCCATCAAGCGTGATGCCTTCGACAAACACGTGCGCCGCTTCGGTGATGATGCCGCGCAAGCGCGGCGGCTGCTGCGCCGCATAGATCAGGGCGATGCTGCCGCCATCGGAGTGGCCGACGAGAAAATGGTCCTGCCCCGGCAGCAGTGCCGCGAGCACTTGCGGCAGCTCGCACAGCGCGTAGTCGTGCAGGTAATGGAGCTGGCGGCGCGCCGCCAGCGGCGACGACTGCCCATAGCCTTGCCGGTCATACAGCAAGCCGCGGCAACCCGTCGCCTGGCATAGCTGCGCGGGAAAATCTTTCCACATCGCACAGCAACCCAGCCCCTCGTGCAGGAACACCAGGCAGGGCTTGGCGGGGTCGCCTTCGATCAATTCGTAATAGATATCGGTTTCGGCACTCAGGTTCAGTATCGGCATGGGCTAGGCTCGCAACGGGTTGCGCATCGACAGATCGGCTGCGCCTATTGTGCCATTGTCCTGCGCGGCATGCGTGGCGGCCCGTAAAAATAGCCTGCGGGAAAAGACCTTGCCGCCTTCCTGCAAGGTGTTTGCGCCAGCACAAACGAGCACCGTTTTTCCGGCCGCCTTGCGTGCCTTTTGCCCGCGCGTTTGCCTAGAATGGCTTACTCCAACAGCATGGAGCAGGCGGCTACCTTATCAGCCAGGACGTGACACTGGCCGTCACGGCAACAGATAGGGCGTCTTGCCGCACGACGACAGGCGCGGCGTCCAAACTATCGATCAGGAGTACATCATGGAAATGAAAGTAGAAGACAGGGCTGGCAGCAATCTGGCCGAACAAGAACTCACCGACTTGCCCGCCCAGCAGGAAAGCAAAACGGCGAAAGGTACGGCCGCGAAGGATTTGAACCTGAGCGGTAATGCGTTCACCACGTATTACACGTGGCGGGCGAACGGGGTTTTTCACGCGGTGAACTTCGTCAACGGCAACGTGAATGCCAATTCGCGCGTCTTCGTCAATATCAGCGAATTCAGCACGGATGCCCAGCACCGTTTCATTGGCGCTGCCCGCATGGCGGTGTACAACATCGCCCCGTACAACGGCGGCTTCCTGGCCTGGGTGGAAATCTCCTGGGGCAGCCCGCTCAATATCCGCTTTGACGTGTTCGTCGATCCCTGATGCGGGAAACGCTGTGCGTGCCACTGGCAGCAGCGGGCCGGCATCGCGCACGTCGCTAAGAGACTGAAGGGACGGCCAGCGTGGACGGAAACCGTGCGCGCATGACAAAAGGGCCACGTGTTGCCACGTGGCCCTTTGCTACTACTTGTTCTGGCTCCCCGACCTGGACTCGAACCAGGGACCTGCGGATTAACAGTCCGTCGCTCTACCAACTGAGCTATCAGGGAAAGGAGGCCGAATTATATACGTCAAAATTTCTCATGTCCAGTCGTTACTACATGGTTGCTGCATGGTTGCTGCATGGCCAGCAAAACAGGCCGCTTGCGGTGCCTGCCTCGCCAGGTGGCCGCGTTCGTCTGCGCGGCGCCATGCAAGATAGTAGAATAGCCAGGCCTTGCCGACCCGGAAGGCGGACAACGGCATGCCGGCAACGGGGCGTCAACCACGCCGCCGCGCGGACATGCGCTTGCAAGGTTCATCCTTGCCCCTGGCTGACTGCTCTCACCCGACATGACAGAATCAAGCGCACCCTTGGTGGACCATCTCCGCAGCGGTGACAGCTCGGCGGAAATCGCCGAGCATATGGCGGCCGCCATCGTGGCGCGCCAATTGCCGCCCGGTACACGGCTGCGCGAAGAGGCGCTGTGCCGGCTGTATGGCGTCAGCCGCACCAAGATCCGCGCCGCCCTGCTGATCCTGTCCAAAGACAAACTCATACGCATGGTGCCCGACAAGGGCGCCTTCGTCAGCCAGCCGACGGAAGCGGAGGCGCGCGACATCTTTGCCGCGCGGCGCATCATCGAAGCGGCCCTGGCGCACGCATTCGTCGCGCGGGCCAAACCCGCCGATTACCGGATGCTGGAGCGCCACCTGAAAGCGGAACGCCTGGCGCTGGCGCAAGCGACGCCGCTGCGCTCGCAACTGCTGGGCGACTTCCACGTATTGCTGGCCGACATCGCCGGCAACGCCGTGCTGCGCGACATCGTGCGCGAACTGGTGGGCCGCAGTTCGCTCATCACCATGCTGTACCAGACGGGCCACGCCGCCGCCTGCTCGTGCGACGAGCACGGCCGCTTTCTCGACGCAGCGCGCAGCGGCGACGCGGATCTGGCTGCGCGCCTCATGGTCGAGCACCTGGCGCACGTGGAAGCGGCCTTGCGCTTCGACGGCAGCGTGTATGACGACAAGAAAGACCTGGTGGCGGCCCTGCTGATGTAAGCGGTGCCATCAAAAAAGGCCGCCGATGCGGATGCGCGGGCGGCCTTGTCATTGCGCCGACAACTGCTTGCCGGCAAACTCGCTATTCGCCCAGGTAGATAAACTTGAACAGGAAGATGGCGGCGATGATGTAAGCCACCACTGATACCTGCTTGCCCTTGCCCGTCAACAGTTTCAATACGGCATAGGTGATGAAGCCGAAGGCGACGCCGCTGGCCACGGAATACGTGAATGGCATCATCAAGGCCGTGATGGCGGCTGGAATGCTTTCCGTGCTGTCATCCCAGTCGATGAAGGTCAGTTCGCGCAGCATCAGGCACGCCACGTACAGCAGCGCCGGCGCCGTCGCGTACGGCGGCACCGTGTGCGCCAGCGGGGCGAAGAACAGGCTGCCCAGGAACAACAATGCAACGGCCACGGCCGTCAAGCCCGTGCGGCCGCCCGCCTGCACGCCAGCCGCGCTTTCCACGAAGGCGGTGGTGCTAGACGTGCCCAGGCAGGCGCCGGCGGCGATCGCCGTGCTGTCGGCCAGCAAGGCCTTGTTCATGCGTTCCATCTTGCCGTCTTTTAATAAACCGGCACGGTTGGCCACGCCCATCAAGGTACCCGTCGCGTCGAACAATTCGACCAGGAAAAACACCAGCACCACGTTGACGATGCCGATCGACAGCGCACCCATGATGTCGAGCTTGAACAAGGTCGGTTCGATGGCGGGCGGCGCCGAAACGATACCGTTGAACTCATTGCCGCCAAAGAAGAAGCTGGCGACGGTGATGGCGAGGATGCCGATCAGGATGGCGCCCGGCACTTTCAGGCGGTCCAGCGCGACGATGATGAAGAAGCCGAGGATGGCCAGGATGGGCGCCGCCTTGTGCAAGTCGCCCAGGGCGATGATGGTGGCCGGGTTCGACACCACCACGCCCGCGCTTTTCAGGGAAATGATGGCCAGGAACAGACCGATACCGACGGTGATGGCCGTGCGCAACGCGGGCGGGATGCTGTTGATGATCATCTCGCGCACCTTGAACAGGCTGACCAGGATGAACAGGCAGCCGGAAATGAAAACGGCGCCCAGCGCCACTTCCCAGCTCATGCCCATGCCCTTGACCACCGTGTACGAGAAATATGCATTCAAGCCCATGCCCGGCGCCAGCGCGATCGGGTAGTTCGCGTACAGGCCCATGATCAGGGTGCCGATGGCGGCCGCCAGGCAGGTGGCGACGAAAACGGAATCTTTCGGCATGCCCGCGTCGCCAAGGATGGACGGGTTGACGAAGATAATGTAGGCCATCGTCAGGAACGTGGTCAGGCCGGCCAGCAGCTCCGTGCGCACATTGGTCCCGTTGTCCTTCAGTTTGAAATAGCGTTCCAGGAACTGCATGATTAACCCCTTGTTTTGGTAAAACCGGGCGCCTGCGTGTGGCCAGTGCGCCTCTTTTTATGACGAAATGACTACTTTCCCGCTGCGCCGGCCGGCTTGAAGGCCCACCAGCGGCTGCCCGCGAAATTCCAGACCAGCCCGATGCCCGTCGCCAGCACCTGCGCCAGCCAGTAATACCAGCCCAGCTGGTGTACCAGCAGCCACATCAGGCCCGTATTGATGCACCAGCCGATGCCCAGCAAGGTGAAATACTTGCTGGCCGCCTCGCCATGGCCCTTGTCGCTCTTGAACGTGAAAAAATAATTGAGCAGGTAGTTGACGACGGAGCCGAGGATATAGCCGATGCCGGATGCAAAGGCGGCGCTGATGCCGGCCCATTCCACGCCGCCCCACAGCACGCTGTATTGCACGGCCGTGCCGGAAGCGCCGACGGCGGCGAAACGTAAAAATTGGTGATGCAGGGAATGAGACATTGTCAATTTTCAAATAGGGCGAGAACAGGATAGTGCCAGAATAAAAAATGGCTACGATTGCTCGTAACCATTTTTCAGCCTGCATTTTACTGCAAGTTGCGCCCAACGTTCATATCCGCCGCCGTTTCTACGCTGATTCCTTGCGCTGGCGGCGCCGGCGCAGCCACACAAACAGCGCGATCAGCAGCAAGAGTCCCACGATGCCGCCTGGCAGCATGAAGGGTTGCACGCGCGCCAGCACGGGTTTCTCGCCGCCGCTGCGCGCCTGCGCCACGTAGGCGGGCGTGACGGACACGTCCGGGTTGCCGTACTGCTTCAGCACGTAGTTGGCGATAGCGGCGATCTGCTCGTCCGTCAAGGGTTGCACGTAGGAACGCTGGTCGAAACGGGGCATGAACGCTTCGTGCTCCTCCCCTTCGATCTTGCGCTCGACACCAAACAACATGGCCGAGACCAGGTTGGCCGGCGTGTTGCCGCCCGTCGCCGTATTGTGGAACAGGGCCGGATACGCCTGGCCCGTGCTGCCGGTGCCGCTGGCCGAATGGCAGCTGGCGCAATAGCCGGAAAACAGCACGGCGCCGCTGTTCAGCGAATGGCGCTCGGTGGCGCCGGCCATGCCGCGCAGCAGCGGCTCTTCGCTGCCCGCGCTGCCGTGGCTGAAGGCCGCCTTCGTCTGCCCCGGCGCGCGCACGGGCGGCACGGTGCGCAGCCACGCCACGATGGCCGCCACGTCATCGTCGCGCAAAAACTGCAGACTGTTCTGGATGGCTTCGGCCATGCCGCCCGCCGCCTGCCCCTTGCCTTCCACGTGGCCCGTCTTCAGGTAGGCGGCGAGTTCCGCATCCGTCCACGCGCCGATGCCGCTGACCTTGTCGGACGTGATGTTCGGTGCGTGCCAGGAACCGAGCGACGCGCCCGCCAGGGTCTGGCTGCCGATTTCGGCCATCAGCGCGTTGCGCGGCGTGTGGCAGGCGCTGCAGTGAGCCAGGCCTTCGGCCAGGTAGGCGCCGCGGTTGATCTGCGCGCTCTTTGCCGGGTCCGGCACGAAGCGTTTATTGTCCAGGAACAAGGTATTCCAGCCCAGCATGGACAGGCGCACATTGAACGGGAATGGCAGAGCCGTCTGGCGCGCCGGCGCGTCGACCGGTTGAACCGCCTGCATGAAGTAGTAATACAGGTCGCCCACGTCCGCGTCCGTCAGACGCGCATAGCTGGTGTAGGGCATGGCCGGATACAGATGGCTGCCATCGGCGCGCACGCCTTCGCGCAGGGCGCGCGCAAAGTCGGCTTCCGTGTAGTGGCCGATGCCGCCTTGTTTCGACGGCGTGATATTCGTCGCGTAGATCGTGCCCAGCGGCGAATCGATGGCGTAGCCGCCCGCGTACGGCGTGCCGCCGGCCGCCGTATGACACGCCATGCAGTCGGCCGCGATGGCCAGGTAGCGCCCCCGCTCCAGGCGCGCATCGGCGCCCGAAGCACCTGCGGCGACGGGCGCGGCCGGGCGGTCCGGCGTCAGGGTGACGGGCGGCGCAGGCGGCGCAGCGTGCGCGGACAGCGGCAAGCCGGCCGCCAGGGTCAGGCTCAGTAACAAACGGCGCATCATGCTGCCTCCCTTGCCAGGGTGCGGGCGATGTCGTCGGCCGCGCGCAAGCCGAGCGCGGCCATGCTGAGGGTGGTGTTGACCACGCTGGCCGACGGCATGGCGCCGCCACCGGGCAGCCACAGGTTGGCGTGATCGTGGGCGCGGCAATTGCCATCGACCACGGAGTCAAGACGGTTACTGCCCATGATGACGCCACCCATGATGTGGTTGTTCGCGTTCAGGCTGTCGGTGATGTGGAATTCCACGGCGCCGAACAGCTTGCCGATGTGCTCGAGCTGCGCATGCGCGGCCTTCGCGCCAGCGCGCACGTAATCGCCCACGTCATAGTAAATGTCGGGACAGGCCAGGCCCAGCGGATCCTTGCGCGTCTTGCTCAAGGTCAAACGATTATGCGCTTCGGGCAAGGGTTCCAGGCTGATCGACAAGTCCACGCCAAACGCGGCGCGGCGGCGGATCTCGTCGTCGAGATCCTTGCCCACCAGGCCCAGCTTCAACGACTGCTGGGTAGCGGGTCCGACGCGGGTGATATTGTTCAGGATCATCTTGTTGGCCGAATACTGCGAGCGGAAGGCGCCGTCGCGCGGGCCCACCAGGCAGCTGCTCTGCGCGGGACCGCGGCCCGTCCAGATCGGCTCATTGGCGAGGAAGGTACAGTGGAAGCCCGAGTGGTCCATCATGTTGCGGCCCACTTGGTCGGAACTGTTGGCGATGCCGTTCGGATTGTTCTGGTTCGCCGCCAGCAACAGCAAGCGGGGCGTTTCGATACCATTGCAGGCAATCACGAAAGCCTTGCCCGTCGCCATGTGCGACTGCTTTTTCGCGTCATACCAGTGCACGGCCGTCACGCGATTGTTGTGGTCCGTGTCGATGCGGTAGACGACGGCCTCGGCCAATACGCCCGCGCCTTTCAGCTCGGCCCGCTCCACATGGTGGATGCCGTTGTACATGGCGCCGATGGGGCAGATCGGCTGGCAATTATTATTGCCGCAACAAGTCGGGCGTCCCTGCCATGGGCGCGTCGAGCGGCCTTGCGGGATCGGCACGGAACGGTAGCCGTGCGGGTTGACCACTTCGGCGAAACGCTTGTCGCCATAGCCCCAGGGCACCATGTCCATCGGGTACGGCGCGCTGCGTTCGCTGGGTGACTGCAGGGCGGGATCGTTGGGGCCGGCCACGCCCATTTCCTGCTCGGCGCGGCAATAGTAGGGTTCCAACTCATCATAGGAAATGGCCCAGTCGCGCCCTACCCCGTAATCGCTTTTCATGCGCATGTCGGACGGCAGATGGCGCCAGCACGACGCGGCCCAGTGCCAGGTCGTGCCGCCCACCGTGCGCAGATAGCCCTGCTGGAAACTGCTGCCGCTGGGGCCGGACAATTCCACGTAGTTATTCTTCGGAAAATACAAGGGCGCGGGCGCGTTCTCCGCCTGCGGATACAGGCCCTGGAAATCGGAACCGACGCGGTTCTCGAACGGCATGTTGCGCCAGTTTTCCACGGCCTGCCCCCGCTCGATGCGCAGACCCGCTTCCAGCATGATCACGGAGTGACCCTGCGCGGCCAGCTGGTCGGCCATCATGGCGCCGACGACGCCAGAACCGACGATGACGACATCGGCGACGACGTCGCCATTACTCTTGAATTGGGGTGATTTCATTTTGCTTGCTTGCCTTTCGGTTCGGGAGTGCCGGTGGTGGCCGGGGCCGGGACGGGTTTGGGCGCCACGGGCGCGGAGACGCCCACGGCCGGCGGCGCCTTCAGCCACCACAGGGGGCCGTAATTGCAATACGTGGGCACGACCTGGCCATCGGCCACCGTGCGGTACATCAGCGCTTCCGCATACGCGACGACGATGGACTTCGTGCCCTGCGCCGCGTTGCCCGCGACCGTGCCCGTGTACCAGGCGGCGACGATGGCCAGCGCCAGCTCGCGCAAGCTGGCGTCCGCGGCGCTGGCGGCCGCCAGCAGGGCCTTCGCTTCCTGGCCCGTGACGAGCAGCGCGCCCAGCCGTGGCAACTGCTCGGCAAAGCCGGGCACGTTGGTGCGCATGGCTTGTTCGATGCGCGCCGCCGTCGCGGCGGACAGGTCGCGGTGGCCCGTGATGGTGTGCGACAAGGTGTAGAACAGCATGGTGGCGGGCGCCGGGCCGGTGGCCGGAGCGCTGGCCGGCGCCTGCATGGCGGCGGACAGGGGATTGCTCCAGAAACCGGCCTGCGCCAGCAAGGCGGCCAGGCCGATGAGAGCGTGGCGGCGGCTGATGCGGGGAAGGGATGAAACGGATGTTGCAGATGGTTCGCTGCCTGGATGGTTCATGAGACTCCCGCAAGACTTGTTGTTTTATTGACTTCGATGATTGCGCTACATTGCATTTGCGCATAAATGGAACCGGTTCCATATTATCCTACAGAAGTAAATTGTCTGCCAATGTAGTACTACTACTGAGTATCGGTCGTGTGCCATTCCCGCATGGATGCACGCGCGGCTGCATGCAGGGGAAGGCCAATGCCAATGAAACCAGCTTTCTGACAAGGCGACATATCGACGCACCCGCCGCAGACCTTCTACGGATGCATGGCGCAAACCACGGCGGAAGCGAAACCCGTTTGCGCTGAAGCCAGCACCACCCCATCGCCCGACATCGGCGGCATCCAGCAGGTGCTGGAAATCAAGACGGACGACGCGCACAAACCCGCCCTGCGGCTCCTGTCAGGCGGGCCGGGAAGCCGCATGAACAAGGGCGCGGGTGATTTCAAGAAGCCATCATCAAGACGCTGGAGACAAGTCAAGCGAGCAGGTGCGAGCGCCTGAAACGCAAAAAGCCCAACCGGTGAAGGCTGGGCTTTGCAATACTGCTGATGTTCTGGCTCCCCGACCTGGACTCGAACCAGGGACCTGCGGATTAACAGTCCGTCGCTCTACCAACTGAGCTATCAGGGAAAAGAGGCCGCATTCTATAGGGGAAATTTTACGATGTCCAGATTTCCACCATAAAAATGTGCATTTCCCCGACGTTCCACTGCCCGGCAGCGCTCAGCCGGGATGCTCTTGCGGGTAGTAATCAAATACCAGCACCCGTCCCAGCCATGGCTTGAGCTGTTCGACAAAGGCCAGGTGGGCCGCATGGCTCAGATACCCGTCGCGCGCGGCGGCGTCATCGAAGGTCAGCGTGAAGCAATCGGTAAAGCCGTCATCGAGGCCTTCCGGGCTGACGTTCGGCCCCCATTCGAATTGCCGCACGCCGGGAATGCGGTGTTTCAGCTGGGAAAACTCATAGACGAGCTCGGCGTGCTTGGCGGACGTGATGCCATCGAGGAAGTCGCACAGGACGATATGGCGCAAGGCGGAGGTACAAGTCATGGGAAGGTGCTCCTGAAGTGATGCATTCAGGATAGCGCAAAACGCGATCACGCACAGGCAAGGCCTGCCGCCTGCGGCGAAAAACAAAAAAGGCCATGTTTTTCAACATGACCTTCCGAATTCTGGCTCCCCGACCTGGACTCGAACCAGGGACCTGCGGATTAACAGTCCGTCGCTCTACCAACTGAGCTATCAGGGAAAAGAGGCCGTATTATATAGGGCAAATTTTCAATTGTCTAGATTTCCATAGGGAAAATCTTATCTTGCCCCACGCTGCGCGCCGGCCACGCACAAACAAAAAAGGCCACGTTTTTCAACGTGGCCTTTCGAATTCTGGCTCCCCGACCTGGACTCGAACCAGGGACCTGCGGATTAACAGTCCGTCGCTCTACCAACTGAGCTATCAGGGAAAAGAGGCAATATTATATGTCGATTGTTTCGCATTTGCAAGACCAATACCGCATCCTGACAAACACGGCCATCGCCGACTTTCTACCGCCATCAGCGCCACACTTGCATGCAGCGCCGAAGAAGCAAGATCTTAAAGCACTTTGGCGATCGCGTCAATAACGATGTCGATATTGCGCGAATTCAATGCTGCCACGCAGATACGGCCCGTGTCGACGGCGTAGATCGATTGCTCGCGCAGCGACGCCACCTGCTCCTTGGTGAGACCGGAGTACGAGAACATGCCGATTTGCTGGCGCACGAATTCGAAGTCGTGGCCTGGCGCCTTGGCTTTCAGCTTTTCCACGAAGGCGTTGCGCATTTCGCGGATGCGCACGCGCATGCCGGCCAGTTCCTCTTCCCACAGCTGACGCAGTTCCGGCGTGGCCAGGACGGTGGCGACCACCTTGCCGCCGTGTACTGGCGGGTTCGAGTAGTTGGTGCGCACGACGCGCTTCAGCTGCGACAGCAGGCGTGCCGCTTCATCGGCGCTGGCCGCGACGACGCTCAGGGCGCCCACGCGCTCGCCGTACAGCGAGAACGATTTCGAGAACGAGTTCGACACCAGCAGCGGGCCGCCCGCGTCGGCGAAGCGGCGCACCACGGCGCCGTCTTCGGCGATGCCGTTGGCGAAGCCTTGATAGGCCATGTCGAGGAACGGCACCAGGCCGCGCGACGTCACCACGCTGATGATCTGATCCCACTGGGCGACGCTCAGGTCGGCGCCGGTCGGGTTGTGGCAGCAGGCGTGCAGCACGACGATGGAGCCGGCTGGCATGGCGTTCAGGCTGGCCAGCATGCCGTCGAAGTTCACGCCATGCGTGGCGGCATCGTAGTAGGTGTAGTTATTCACGACGAAACCGGCGTTCTCGAACAGCGCGCGGTGGTTTTCCCAGCTTGGGTCGCTGATGTAGACTTGCGCGCCCGGCGCGAAGCGCTGCAGGAAGTCGGCACCGATCTTCAGTGCGCCCGTGCCGCCGATGGCTTGCACGGTGACGGCGCGGCGCTCTTGAATTACGGCGCTATCGGCGCCAAATACGAGTTCTTGCACCGCCTTGTCGTAGGCAGCGAGGCCTTCGATCGGCAGATAGGTGCGTGGCGCGGCCTGCTCGATCAGGATGGCTTCCGCCTTGCGTACGCAAGCTAACAGAGGCACTTTACCGTTGTCGTCATAATAGACGCCAACGCCCAGATTGATTTTGGCGGGATTCTGGTCCGCGTTAAATGCTTCGGTGATGCCCAGGATCGGGTCGCGTGGGGCCATCTCGATGGCGCTAAACAGACTGGCAGAAACAGTTGGGTTCGTCATGATAAGATTGGATTCGATTGGAAGCAGGTTCACAGCGGAGTTGTAGACAGCGCCCCAAAATACAACGCCAGGGCCGCCAGCAGAGCACTATTCTAACAAAGGTCTGATTCACATGCCCGAATTATCTACCGCCAGCGAGGCGGAAAGCGCAATTATCTCTTTCCCGGACTCCCCCTTCAAGCTGCACCAGCCCTTCCCTCCGGCCGGCGATCAGCCGGCGGCGATCGCCCAGTTATCCGAGGGAATTGCCGACGGACTGGCTTTCCAGACCCTGCTGGGCGTGACCGGTTCCGGCAAGACCTACACCATGGCCAACGTCATCGCGCGCATGGGCCGGCCCGCCATCGTCTTCGCGCCGAACAAGACCCTCGCGGCGCAGCTGTACAGCGAGTTCCGCGACTTTTTCCCGCAGAACGCGGTCGAATACTTCGTCAGCTACTACGATTACTACCAGCCGGAAGCCTACGTGCCGCAGCGCGACTTGTTCATCGAGAAGGACTCGTCGATCAACGAGCATATCGAGCAGATGCGCCTGTCGTGCACCAAGTCGCTGATGGAACGGCGCGACGTCATCATCGTCGCCACCGTCTCGGCCATCTACGGTATCGGCAATCCGAACGAATACCACCAGATGATTCTGACGTTGCGCGTCAAGGACAGGGTCGCGCAGCGCGACGTCATCGCGCGCCTGATCCAGATGCAGTACACGCGCAACGAGGTCGATTTCGGCCGCGGCACCTTCCGCGTGCGCGGCGACACCATCGACATCTTCCCCGCCGAGCACGCGGAACTGGCCGTGCGCCTGGAAATGTTCGACGACGAGATCGAATCGATCCAGCTGTTCGACCCGCTGACGGGCCGCGTGCGGCAAAAGATCCCCCGCTTCACCGTGTATCCGGGTTCGCACTATGTGACGCCCCGCTCCACCGTGCTGCGCGCCGTCGAAACCATCAAGGACGAACTGCGCGAGCGCCTCGAGTTCTTCCGCAAGGAAAATAAACTGATCGAGGAACAGCGGCTGGAACAGCGCACCCGCTTCGACCTGGAAATGATGGCGGAAATCGGCTTCACCAAGGGCATCGAGAACTACTCGCGCCACCTGTCCGGCGCGCTGCCGGGCGAACCGCCGCCGACCCTGGTCGATTACCTGCCGCCCGACGCATTGATGTTCCTCGACGAGTCGCACGTGCTGACGGGCCAGCTGAGCGCCATGTACAACGGCGACCGTTCGCGCAAGACCAACCTGGTCGACTACGGCTTCCGCCTGCCGTCGGCGCTCGACAACCGGCCCTTGAAGTTCGAGGAATTCGAACAGAAGATGCGCCAGACCGTGTTCGTCTCGGCCACGCCGGCCGAATACGAAAAGAACCATTCCGACCAGGTGGTCGAGCAGGTGGTGCGCCCCACGGGCCTGGTCGACCCGCAGATCATCGTGCGCCCGGCCAGCAGCCAGGTGGACGACCTGATGTCGGAAATCGTCGAGCGCATCAAGAAGGACGAGCGCGTGCTGGTGACGACGCTCACCAAGCGCATGTCCGAGCAATTGACGGAATACCTGGGCGACCATGGCATCAAGGTGCGCTACCTGCACAGCGATATCGAGACGGTGGAGCGCGTGGAAATCCTGCGCGATCTGCGCCTGGGTACCTTCGACGTGCTGGTGGGGATCAACCTGCTGCGCGAAGGCCTGGACTTGCCGGAAGTGTCGCTGGTCGCCATCCTCGACGCGGACAAGGAAGGCTTCTTGCGCTCCGAGCGCAGCCTGATCCAGACCATCGGCCGCGCCGCGCGTAACCTGAACGGCACGGCGATTTTGTACGGCGACCGCATCACGGACTCGATGCGCCGCGCCATCGACGAGACGGAACGCCGCCGCGCCAAGCAGATCGCCTTCAATACGGCCAACAACATCATCCCGATCGGCGTCAAAAAATCGATCCGCGAAATGATCGACGGCGTCTACAGCCCGCAGGAAGCACGCGAAACCCTGCAAGTGGCGCAGGAAGCGGCGAAGTTCGAGGCCATGAGCGAAAAGCAGGTCAGCAAGGAAATCAAGCGCCTGGAAAAACTGATGGTCGACCACGCCAAGAACCTGGAGTTCGAAAAGGCGGCGCAGGTGCGCGACCAGCTGCACATCCTCAAGCAGCAACTGTTCGGCGCGCCCGGCACCGACAATGTGGCGTCGATACTGGGCAAATAAACGGCTATCCGTGCCTTGGCTGGCCTACGGCTCCGGCAGCGAATAGTCGATGTCGTAGAAATGCTGGCCGTTGACGATGCGGATGGCCAAGGTGCCGCTGATGCCCGTCAGCTGCCCCGTGCCGGAATGCGGCACGATGACGATGCTCAGCTCCTGCCTGCCATCGGCCATCGTGCCGGCATGCTGCGCCACGAAGCTGCCTTCCCTGCCCTGCAGCACACCCGTGATGGCTTCCATGGCGACATAGCCGGCCGCGCCTTGGGTGTCTGTCACGGCGTTGAGCATCTCGCCCTTGGCCGTGGCGACCAGGTCGCCGGCATAGACTTTGTCGAGCAGCACCTTGCCCAAGGTCGTGCGCCCCGCGCGCTGCGGTGCCGCGGACGGCGTCATGCTGATGCTGAAAGTTCCCGTGGCGTGCGCTTGCATGCGATGATCTCCTTGTGTCGATATAGACGAGGCGGCGCCGGCTGGCGCCACCGATAGACAACATGCGGCCAGCACCAGGCCAGCCAGGCTGTGTGATGTCATGATTCCCTTTCCATCAATGCGAGAAGACCATCTTAAAGCCGCACAGGAGACAAATCTTGGATAAATCCGACAGCACGCGCAATGTGCTCGCCGCGCGCGGGCTGGCGCCGAAAGGCATCGTCGACCCGCGGGCGGCGGCGCGCCGCATACGGCTGGCGACCTATCCGCCGGCTGGCGCGCTGGCGTCGTTCGTCGAGTACTTCTGGGTCGTGGAATGGGACCGGCGGGGCTGCGCGCCGGAGACGCAGCGCGTGCTGCCCTACCCGAACGCCCACCTGGTATTCGACCTTGGACGCAGCGCCATCCATGGCGTGGTGCGCGGCACCTTCGACCGGCCCTTGAGCGGCGCGGGCAAGGTGTTGGGCGTGCGTTTCGCGCCGGGCGGCCTGCGCCCGTTCATCACGCAGCCACTGTCATCGTTCACCGACACGACCATCGCGGCAGATGCGCTGCTGGGCATGCCGGCCGCGCAAGCCGAGGCGCGGGTGTTAGGTCAGTCCGACGATCTGGCCATGGTGGCGCAGGCGCAGGCGCTGCTGCTGGCACGGTTGCCGCAGGTCGATGAGGCCGCGCTGCTGGCCGCCAGGCTGACCGCCGCGGCGGCGGCCCATAATGGCCCGGCGAGCGTGGCGCAGCTGTGCGAAAACATGGCCATCGGCGAACGCCGTCTGCAGCGCCTGTTCGCCAACTACGTGGGCGTGCCGCCGAAGTGGGTGATCCAGCGCTACCGCCTGCAAGAGGCGATCTGGCGCCTGGCGCAAGCCGATGCGCCCGACCTGGCCAGCCTGGCGCATGCGCTGGGCTTCTTCGACCAGGCCCATTTCAGCCGCAGCTTTACGGAACTGGTGGGCAGCACGCCGCTCGACTATCGCCGTTCGCAGCTGGCGATGGTCGCCTAGCCCGGCGCTTCGGCGCGCTCACCGCGCCGCACTGCGCTCATGCCCGCCGCCCCTGCTTGACGATGCTCGCGCTCATCATGTCGAACAGGGTGCGTGACGCGGGCGGCATCGCGTGCCGATGCCGGCTGATCAAGCCCAGTGTCCGCTTCACGGCAGGATTGACGAGCGGCACGCCGACCACCGTGCTTTGCCGCTCCGGCAAGATGGACAGCCCCGGCACGGCCGCCACGCCCAGCCCCGACTCCACCAGCGCCAAGATGCCTGACACGTGGTTGATCTCGCACGAGATCCACGGGTGCTTCTCCACGCCGGCCAGCGCCGCGTCAAGCACGCTGCGGTTGCCGCTCGACTTGGCCACCGAGATATAGCGTTCGTCGACGGTGTCCTTCCAGTTCAGTTTCTTGCGCTTGGCCAGGCGGTGATCGTGCCGCATCGCCAGCACGTAGGTCTCGACATAGATGGGCTGGAAATGAATCTCCGGATTTTCCGCGCCGGTAAAGCAGATGCCGAAGTCCGCCTCGCCCGCCAGCACCAGATTGAGCACGTCCTGCGCGCTTTCGTCATGCACGCGCACGCGAATTTTCGGAAACTGCGCGCTGAAGCGCTTGAGCACGTCCGGCAGGAAATGCCATACGGCCGAAGGCACGCAGGCGAACGTCACCGTCCCGGTGCGGTGCGCGGCGAGGTCGGCGACGCCCAGCACGGCATCCTCGAGGCCATTGAGCGCATCGCGTACGTTCACCAAAAACACCTGCCCGACGTTGGTCAGCTGCACGCGCCGGGTGGTGCGCTCGAACAGCTTGACCCCCAGCGCATCCTCGAGTTTTTCAATGCGGCGGCTGAGCGCCGGCTGCGACAGGAACAGGTCGGCCGCGGCCTGGCGAAAGCTGTTGCGCTCCGCCACGGCCACGAAGGCCCGCAAATCATGAAGGTCGTAATTGATGCGTGACATGCATTAATCCCTGGAAAAATTGCAATTATCAAATTATGCCATTTCAACGATGATGGGGTCTTAATGCTGAGCCTCGCCAAGAAGGCATCACCCCAAAAAAAACGGAGACACCATGCCCGCCATCCGCCGCGGCATCAACAACACAAGCCACTGGCGACCCGCTACGCCTCATCCCATCCGAACGTCAACTGCACGCAGCGCCACGCGCGCCCTCATGCACCCATTTTAACGACAGGAGAAACAACGATGCTACAACATAGCCTGGTGCGGCGAGCCGCACCCTTACTGGCCGGCTTCCTGCTGCTCGCCGCGAGCGCGGCCCATGCCGCCGACATCCGCGTGGTCAGCTCGGGCGGTTTCGCCCAGGCCTACAAGAACCTGGCGCCCGCCTACGAGCGCGCCAGCGGCGACCATCTGGTATCCGAATGGGGGCCGTCGATGGGCACGACCAGGAATGCGATCCCGGCGCGCCTGGCACGGGGCGAGCCGATCGACGTCGTCATCATGGTGGGCGACGCGCTCGACAAACTGATGCAGGAAGGCCGCCTGGTCCCCGGCAGCAAGGTGGTCCTGGCCAATTCGCCGATTGCCTGCGCCGTGCGGCGCGGCGCGGTACAGCCCGACATCAGCACCACCGAGGGCTTGCGCAGCGCTTTCCTGCAGGCGCACAAGGTGGCCTATTCGGACAGCGCCAGCGGCGAATACATCGAGAAGCAACTGATGAAGACACTGCACATCGAGCAACAGATGCAGGGCAAGGCGGCCAAAATTCCCGCCACCCCCGTCGGTGAAATCATCGCGCACGGCGAAGCCGATTTTGGCTGCCAGCAGCGCAGCGAGCTGATGCCGGTCGAGGGCATCGTCATCGTCGGCCTGCTGCCGCCGGAAGTGCAGCGGATGACGCAGTTTTCGGCGGCGCTGGTCCCGGGCGGCAAGCAGCCGGAAGCCGGCCGCGCCTTGCTGCGCTTCCTCGCCGCCCCCGCCAACGCCGGCGCGATCGATGCGACCGGGCTGGAAGCGGCAGCGGCATCGGCGCCAACGACGCACTAGCCGACGTCACTCATCTTTCATCAAGAGGTAAACCATGGCCATTCCATCCACCGCCACGCCCGTCGCCGAGGCAGCACCACCGCGCGCGCAGGTACGCCCTCCCTCGCGCATCGCCACCGTCATCCGGGTGACGAGCGGGAACTTCATCGAAATGTACGATTTTTTCCTGTTCGGCTTTTACGCGACGTATATTGCCAAGGCCTTCTTCCCCGCCACCAGCGAATACGCGGCCCTGATGATGACGTTCGCCACCTTCGGCGCGGGATTCTTCATGCGGCCGCTGGGCGCCATCATCCTCGGCAGCTATATCGACCGCATCGGCCGCCGCAAGGGCCTGGTGCTCACCCTGGCCATCATGGCTTCCGGCACGGCGCTGATCGCCTTCGTGCCCGGCTATGCCACCATCGGCCTGCTGGCGCCGTTCCTCGTGCTGATCGGGCGCTTGCTGCAAGGCTTCTCCGCCGGCGTGGAACTGGGCGGCGTGTCCGTCTACCTGTCCGAGATGGCGACACCCGGCAACAAGGGCTATTACGTGAGCTGGCAATCGGCCAGCCAGCAGGTCGCCATCATCTTTTCCGCCGCGCTCGGCTACTTCCTCAACGAGACCCTGAGCAAGGAATTCATCGCGGACTGGGGCTGGCGCATCCCGTTCTTCATCGGCTGCTCCATCATCCCGGTGGTGTTCTACATCCGCCGTTCGCTGCAGGAGACCGAGGCCTACCTGTCGCGCAAGTCCCATCCCACGTTCCGGCAAATGCTCAGGACGATCACCCGCAACTGGCCGCTGGTGGTCGCCGGAACGATGCTGATCGTGCTGACGACGGTCGCGTTCTACCTGATCACCGTCTATACGCCGACCTTCGGCAAGAACGTGCTCAAGCTGAGCACCGAGGAAAGCCTGCTCGTCACCTTGTGCATCGGCTTGTCGAACTTCATCTGGCTGCCCGTCATGGGCGCGCTGTCCGACCGGATCGGGCGCTGGCCCATCATGGCCGTGTGCTCGGCGCTGACGGTGCTGACCGCGTATCCGGCATTGTCCTGGCTGGTCTCGCATCCCAGTTTCGACCACATGCTCATGGTGGAGCTGTGGCTGTCCTTCCTGTACGGCAGCTACAACGGGGCCACCATCGTCGCGCTGACGGAAATCATCCCGGCCAGCGTCAGGACCACGGGGTTTTCGCTGGCCTACAGTCTGGCCACCGCGCTGTTCGGCGGCATGACGCCGCTGGTATCGACCTGGCTGATCGAGAGCACCGGCGACAAGGCGGCGCCAGGCTACTGGATGGCGGGCGCCGGCGCCATCAGCCTGCTGGCGACGTGGCTGATCTATCGCGGCATCGTCAGGGAGCGCCATCCCGTCCCGGCGTAAGCCAGTCCGGCCTGGACGGACATCGCGTCATGGCCAGGCGGGCCGGCGCATGTGGAACAGGCTGTCCGGCCCGATCTCAAAATAATCGGCCGGCCCGCCGCCGCGCAATATCGGCGCGGCGGCCGCCGTGTCGTACACGCCATCGGTCAGCAGGTGGCACGCGATGTGCACGCCCACCACTTCGCCCAGCACCAGCCAGCTGCCGACGCCATCGCCATTGACGCCTTGCAGCTCGATGATCTGCGTGCGCCGGCATTCGAAGGACACGGGGCTTTCGGCCACGCGCGGCACGCTGACGATGCGCGAGGCGGCCGGCGTCAGGCCGGCCAGCGCGAATTCGTCGACCTCGGGCGGCGCCGGCGCGCAGCTGGCATTCATCGCCTCGGCCAGCGGACGCGTCGCCAGGTTCCACACGAATTCGCCCGTCTGCTCGATATTGCGCAAGGTATCCTTGCGGCCGATGCTGGAAAAACCGATCAGCGGCGGATGGTAATTGAAGGCGTTGAAAAAGCTGTACGGCGCCAGATTGAGCACGCCTTCGCCGCTGCGCGAAGCGATCCAGCCGATCGGACGCGGTCCGACAATCGCGTTGAACGGGTCATGCGGCAGGCCATGGCCCTGTGCAGGTTCATAAAAGTGAATGGGGTCAAGCACGCGCGTTCCTGAAGTCAAAAGAGGTCAACGGCGCCCGGGATGGAACGCCTGGAACGACAGCTTACTGGAATTGCCGCCACCGCGCTGCCTGCCCGCCGGCGCCGGGTGCGCTCGCGCACGCAGCGCAACAATTGTATGGCGCGCCGCGCCGCGCCTCGCTTATGATGGGACAACTCAACCCTGATCATTGCGCCTCTCATGCTTACCCTCACGCTGCACCAGAAAGTGTTCCTGCTCCTCCTGAGCGTCGTCACCATCGGCTTCGGATGGATACTGGCGCCGTATGCGGGCGCCATCTTCTGGGGCGTCATCCTGGCGATCCTGTTCGCGCCCGTGTACCGCTGGCTGCTGCGGAAAACCGGGGGCCGCGCCGGCCTGGCATCGGTGCTGACCTTGCTGCTCATCGTCGTCATCGTGATCCTGCCGCTGTCGCTCATTTCCGTGTCGCTGGTGAACCAGGCGGCCAGCGTCGTGGAGATGGTGCGTTCGGGCGAAATCACGGTCGCCATGTTCTTCGATAAAATCATGGCGGTGCTGCCGCAATGGCTGATCAACTTGCTCGAGCGCTTCCACCTGACCAGCCTGGCCAGCCTGCAGGACAAGCTGGCCGAGGGCGCCACGCAGGTGAGCCAGGTGGTGGCGGTGAAAGCCATCAATGTGGGCTTGTACACCTTCGAATTCCTCACCAGCCTGTGCATCATGCTGTACTTGCTGTTTTTCCTCATGCGCGATGGCTCCGCCCTGTCGGGCCGCATCAAGGGCGCCGTGCCGCTGAGCCGCAAATACAAGCAGCGCCTGTTCACCAATTTCACCACGGTGATCCGCGCCACCGTGAAGGGCAACATCCTCGTGGCGATTGCCCAGGGCGCCCTCGGCGGCCTGGCGTTCTGGTTCCTCGACGTGCCCGCCCCCCTGCTGTGGGCGGTGCTGATGGCCTTCCTGTCGCTGCTGCCGGCCGTCGGCGCCGCCCTCGTCTGGGCGCCCGTGGCCGTCTACTTCCTGGCCACGGGCGCCATCTGGCAAGGCGCGGGCCTGGCCGCCTTCGGCGTCTTCGTCATCGGCCTGGTCGACAACGTGCTGCGCCCCATCCTGGTGGGCAAGGACACCAAGATGCCCGACTACGTGGTGCTGCTGTCGACCGTGGGCGGCATGGCCCTGTTCGGCCTGAACGGCTTCGTCATCGGCCCCGTGGTGGCGGCCCTGTTCATCGCCTCGTGGGACCTGTTCGTCTCGGCCAGCGAATTCCAGGCCGAGGATTGAGGCGTGGCGGCCGAACAAAATCATCGCGCAGGCGCATTTTTCAGTACCCTGGGGAGCACCATCCGCGTTCTGCCCGAAACCTGTTTACAGCGCTGTTGCAAATTTGCATACTGGTGCCACCTTCATCACAGCAGACGTGACACCGATGCGCATCGACATTGCACGACAGGAGCAGGATTTTTCTCTCGGCCGGCGCCCTCAGGGCCCGTACGTCGCCGCCATTGTCCTGCTGCACCTGGCCCTGCTCTGGGCCGCCACGCGGCCAGTCCACACAAGAAGCGAGCACGATGACCGAGTCTGGCTGCAGCTGATGCCGTCACTGCCGCCAATGCAAAGGTTCATTCCACCCGCCAAGCCCGATCCGGCGCCCGCACGTCCGCCAGCAATCCGAACCGTCCCCGCCGACACGAGGGCATCGGCGGCGCAAGCATCGACGCAAAACCGGCCGCCAGACGATGCCCCGCCGGCAGATCCGCTGCCTGTCGCCCCCAGGGCCAGCCCCCTCACCCTGGCGCAACAGGCGCTGCAGGCCGCCGGCGCCATCGACCGCCAACTGCGCGCCGAGCATCCGCAGGAGTTCGTGGCGCCGCCCGATACGCCGCAGACGCGCCTGGCAAAGGGCTTTGCGGAAGCGCACGCGGCGGTCAAGCCAAAGTGGTTCGAAGCGGCCCGCATCGAGCTGTTCAGCGCGCCAAACGACCCGAAGCGCATCTACCGCGTCATTACGGCAACGGGCGAATACTGCATCTATATGCCAGACAAAGGCAACATGACCTTGAACCTCAGCGCCAGGTCCGGCTATGCCGGTTTTGGCGAAGGGACCGCGGCGCCTTGCCCCATCCGGTTTTAACAGCGGGCGAGGCAGCGCGTCTCCTCGGTGCAGCGGTGCATGGCAACCTGGCAGCCGTCCCATCTTGCAGAAATAATCCCGCCAGAATCCGGCGCCGCCAACGGCGCCCCTTGCGCTTCCCGAAACAGGCCGGAACAGCCTGGCGGCAGAGTGTCCGCCGGCGCCGAGCAGCGCCGGCAACTATCCACATGAGACCGCATTTCGCCTCAACTATCATGTTGCAATAGTGTGTATTTAACAACAAATTCGAAAATATAGTTTTTGACGCAATGGGCGCCGCGGCGTAGTGTCGGTCGTCCCGACAACCACGTAATGAGGAGCCTCCCATGGCAAATCCACTGTGCTTAATGATGCCGGTACTGCCCGGCACCAATCCGACCGCCATCGCCGCAACGTTGCTGGAATACCAGGCGAAGATCAATGCCGCCCTCACCGATATCGGTACCGTGCACTTTGCCCGCTTCACCCTGCTTGACCGCTCCCAGCCCAATCTGCTGCCCAACCTTGGCTCGATGGGTGCTTCCGATACCCTGATCATCGGCGTGATCACCGAGTATGACGGCAGCTTCAACAGCTACATCGAGGATTTCGTGGCACAGTTGGGCGAAGTA
Organism: Janthinobacterium rivuli; assembly: GCF_009208735.1. GTDB lineage: Bacteria > Pseudomonadota > Gammaproteobacteria > Burkholderiales > Burkholderiaceae_D > Janthinobacterium. The sequence continues at coordinate 212,428 of NZ_WFLJ01000001.1, forward strand.
TTCGACGCGCTGCTGCAGTTTGTCGTGGGCGGCAAGGCACTGATGCCCGTTGCCAACCATGTGGCCGCGTTTGAAGCCTTCATCACCGCCAACGACGCCGCGCAGCACTTGCCCAATACCGGCCTGTATAGCGCCTATCCGCAGACCGTCCAGCAAATCCTCGCCTCAGTCTGAGCCTGAACCGCACGCCACGCCGGGGCCGCGCAAGCGGCCCCGCCACCCTGTCAGCCACACCCCCCAGCCCCCGGAGAGACAGCATGGCCGATTCCCCCATCGATTACGACGACGTGCAAGGCACGATCCTGCGCGGCTACCGCGTCAACCTGGCGCGTCATTTCATCTTCAGCATCGCGGACGCGGCGCAGGCACGGCGCACCATCGCGGCCCTGCTCGACGGCAGCGACGGACTGCCGTCGATTACCACGGCGCGCCATATCCATCCCAAGCCGCCCTGCTTCCTGAATCTCAGTTTTACCGCGCCCGGCCTGTCCGCACTGGGGGTGAACGCAGCCGACCTGGCCACCTTCGACCAGGCCTTCCAGCGGGGCGCCGCCGACCCGCTCAGCGTCGCGGCCGTCGGCGACGTGGGCGACAGCGCCCCCGCACACTGGCTCGGCAACCTGGGACAGGCCACCGAGGATCGCCAGGTGCATGCGCTGCTGAGCCTATGGGTCAGCGAATCGGAGGAAGTTCTGGAGGCGACGTCGGCCAAGCTACGCCGCGCCTTTTCCGCCGGCTGGCGTGAACTGTATGCGCACGACGGCGTGGCCTTGCCAGGCAACCGCGTGCATTTCGGCTACCGCGACAACATCGCCCAGCCGGACGTCGATGGCGCCCCGCCGCGCAAGCACGAGTACGAACCTGACCCGCTCAACAGCGTCAAGACGGGGGAATTCCTGCTCGGCTACGAGAATGAAAACGGCGGCATTTACCAGGTGCAGCCGCCGCAACTGTCCACCAATGGCAGCTATGCCGCCTTCCGCATCCTGGAGCAGGACGTGGCCCTGTTCGACACCATCCTGAGCCAGGGCGCGGCCAGTTCCGGCCTGTCCACCGAGATGGTGGCCGCCAAGATGTGCGGGCGCTGGCGCAACGGCAACCCGCTCGTGCTCAGCCCGGACGAAGCCGGCCCCGTGCTGCCGGACGCCAGCCTGAACCGCTTTCACTATGTCGATGCCCAGCCGGAACAGGACGACACCTTGGGCCTGAAATGTCCGATCGGCGCGCATATCCGCCGCAACAATCCGCGCGACGAAGGCGTCGTGGGCACTTCCGCCCGCCACCACCGCATCGTGCGGCGCGCCATGCCCTACGGCAGCGAATACGATCCCGCCGCGCCGGCGACGGAACGGCGCGGTCTGGTCGGCTATTTCATCAATGCCAACCTGCGCAATCAGTTCGAATTCCTGATGCAGCAATGGAACGATGACGATACCTTCGTCAAATCGGCCGTCGGCCCGGCCGGTCCCGAAGCGGGCAATGCCACGCTCAACATCAGCGGCCAGGACGTGTTCCTGGGCATCAATGACCCGGCCGTCAGTTCCTTCACCCTGCCCGGCGTTGGCGCCAAGGGCAGCGGCAATACGAAACTGCAGCATTTCTCGCGCAGCGTCATCACGCGTGGCGGCGTGTATTGCTTCTTCCCCAGCATCACGGGATTGCGCTATCTGGCGAACCTCGGCTAGGCAGGCGAGCCACGGATGCAGGCGGGAACGGCGGCGCACGAACGGCCCGGACCGCTTGCATTGAACCTGTCATGGCACTATCCTTGCCACACGCCCGTGTTGCCAACCTTGCACTGGAGATCCCACCGTGTCGCTGATCCTCTACGGCCATCCCTTTTCCTCGTACACGCAAAAGGTGCTCATCGCCCTGTACGAAAACGCCCTGCCGTTCGACTTCCGCACCCTGGCGCCGGACATGCCGCAGCACCTGCAGCAGTGGCTGGAGCGCTGGCCGCTGCGCAAGTTTCCGCTGCTGGTGGACGGGGAGCGCAACGTCGCCGAGACCAGCATCATCATCGAATACCTGCAACTGGCCCATCCCGGCCCGCTGCGCCTGCTGCCGGACGACCCGATGCAAGCGCTGGAAGTGCGTTTTCTCGACCGCTATTTCGACCTGCACGTCATGTCGCCCGTGCAGCATGCCGTCGGCGCCGCCCTGAGCGGCGACCCGGCGAAAACACGGGAAGGCCGCGCGTTTGCCGGCGAAAAGCTGGACCTCGCCTACGCCTGGCTGGAAGCCCATCTGGCAGGCAAGACGTGGGCCGCCGGCGAACACTTCAGCCTGGCCGACTGCGCCGCCGCTCCCTCGCTGTTCTACGCGGATTGGACGCAGCCGATTCCCGCAACGCTGCCCCTGCTGCGCGCGTATCGCGCGCGCCTGCTGGCCCGCCCATCGTTCGCCCGCGCGGTGGAAGAGGCACGTCCGTACCGCCACCTCTTTCCCCTGGGCGCGCCGCAGCGCGATTGACGCCGTTCAGCCAAACACGGGCCGGAAAAAGCTGCGCTCGTAGCTGACGATGCAGCGCGTCTCCTCGGCGTAGCGGAAGGCGGCCTGGCAGTCGGCGTCCAGCATCGAATCGATGCGGTACTGCTCGTACAGGGCCAGGCTGGGAAACGAGAACATGGCCAGCGCGACGTTGCTGGCGCCTTCGGACGGTAAAAAATAACCGTGGTGCTGGCCGCCGAAACGTTCGACCAGCGGTATCCACAGCTTGCCGTAGGCTTCGAATTCCTGCAGTTTGTACGGGTCGATGATGTAACGCAAATAACAGGTGATCATGCGGTTTCCTTGTGAAGGTTCAACTCCATCAGCATGCCAGCTTCCCACGAGCCGATGGCGGCCAATGGCGAAGCAGGCAAAAAGTCCAGCGCGCAGGGATACTTGACGTCTTCCTGCGCCAGCACACCGAGGCCAGGCCAGGCGTAAAACAGCAGCTTGCCCTTGCCGATGCGCCCCAGCGCACTGCCGTCAGGCAGCCAGCGCAAGGCATCGCCCGTGCCGCCGCCCTCCTCCACCGGCACCGTGGCCAGCACGCGGCCATCGTCGATCGCATGCACGGACAGGTATTCGTCGCCGCCAGCGTGGTGCAGCACGGCCAGGCGCTCGCCGTCCGGCGATGTCGCGCAGGACTTCCAGCCTGGCAGCGACAGCACCACGCGGCCGCCCCCCGCCTTCAGCGGCCAGTCCCACACGCTGCAATAGTCGGGCGGCTGCACCTGCCCCTCGTCCACCGACTTGACGCCATGCTGGACCAGCAAGCGCCGCCCGCCATCGATGGCGCAGATATCGCGCAGCATTTCGCCCGCATGCGCCTGCGTGAAGAGCACCTCGCCCGTTTGCGCGTCGCGCAGCCGCAGGCTGCCATCCCAGCCGCCGTCGGCCAGATACCGGCCGCACGGCGACCACACGGGACCACAGCCTTCGCCCTCCTTCTTGTTCTGGAAGTTCAGCAGCAGCTGGCCCGCCTCGGCATCCACCACGGCCATCTGGCCCGTCGTGCTCTTGATGGCCAGGCGGCTGCCGTCGGGCGAAAAGGCCATGTCCGACATGTGCGCGATGAACTTGCCGCGCCACAGCTTCTGACGCACCGCCACGTCCCACAGGACCAGGTCGCGTCCCAGCACGGCCAGGCGCGTGCCATCCGGCGAAAAGCACACGCCGTAGCTGCAGCCCAGTTTCAGGGGCTTGGGCCTTGCCGTCATGGGCGCGCCAGCCGGTACACGACGCTATCGAGGTCGTAATGGCGCTCCATGCCCACGTACTGCATGCCCAGGCGCGTCATGACCTTGATCGAGGCGGCGTTGTCCGGATGGGCCACGGCCACCACTTCGGGCGCGCCGACCACATTGAACGCATGCGCGACGATGGCTTGCGCCGCTTCGCTGGCGTACCCCTGGCCCCAGCTGGTGCGCGCCAGGCGCCAGCCGATTTCAAGGGGATTGGCACGGTCGCCGGAGAGATGCTGCAGGCACGCCATGCCCACCAGCGCGCCATCATCGAGGCGTATCATCGCCCACCACGAATAACCCCACTCGGCCCAGCGGCCCATGGTGCGCGCGATGGCCGCGCGCGTCACCTCTTCCGTCTCTGGCTGGCCCGCGTTCAGATAGGTCATCACCTCGGGGTCGGTGTTGAGCGTGCGCATGCGCTCGTAGTGCTGCTCGGTGATCGGTTCCAGGCGCAGGCGCGCCGTCGTCAGTATGGTCATCGCATTTCCTTGGTCGAAAAAAAAGACGATACACGATCGTCTTTTTTTAGCAAGAGTGCACGCAAAATTACTTGCCTGCTTCGCCCTTCTTGATCCACGCCGCCAGCTGGTGCGGGCGCAGGCCGTCGTAGTCTTCGAACGGCTGGTGGATCCACGGATTGTGCGGCAGTTCGTCGAGGAAGTAGTCGGGACGCACAACGGAGCAGCCTTTCAGCCAGATCACGGCCGATTTGACTTCGGTCACGTCAGGGAAGTTTTCCTTCAGGTGACGCGTGACCTTGTCCAGCGTGACGCCGGAATCGGCCAGGTCGTCGACCAGCAGGATGCGCCCGGCCAGCGGACCCTTGGTCATGGTCATGTACTTGGCGATATCGAGGTCGCCGCGCACCGTGCCCGCGTCTTCGCGGTAGGAGCTGGTCGACAGGATGGCCAGCGGCAAATCGAAAATGCGCGAGAATACGTCGCCGGGACGCACGCCGCCGCGCGCCAGGCACAATACCTGGTCGAATTTCCAGCCCGATTCGTAGACCTTGAGCGCCAGGCGCTCGATCAGGCGGTGGTATTCTTCCCAGTTGACCCAGAGATGTTGATCGTTCGATTGTGGGGTAGTCATGATAGTGGAATCTTATTATTAGCGTGATTAAAAAAATCCGCCTTGCGGCGGATTGTGTCCAGCAGCTTACTCGAATGGGTGGCGCAGCACGATCGTTTCTTCACGATCCGGACCGGTCGAAACCATGTCCACCGGCACGCCGACCAGTTCTTCGATGCGCTTGATGTAAGCGCGGGCCGTTGCCGGCAGGGCAGCCAGCGATTTCGCGCCGACCGTGCTTTCCGTCCAGCCTGGCATCTCTTCGTACACCGGTACGCAACGGGCGGCTTCTTCGGCGCCCGATGGGAAGATGTCCGTGGCCACGCCGTCGATGGTGTAGCCGGTGCACAGTTTCAAGGTGTCGATACCGTCCAGCACGTCCAGCTTGGTCAGGCACATGCCCGTCACGCCGTTGATCTGCACGGAACGGCGCAGCAAGGCGGCGTCGAACCAGCCGCAGCGGCGGGCACGGCCCGTCACGGTGCCGAATTCATGGCCGACTTGCGCCAGGTGATGGCCGACGCCCGCATCCGTTGGCAGTTCCGAAGGGAACGGGCCGGAACCGACGCGCGTCGTGTAAGCCTTGGTGATGCCCATGATGTAGTGCAGCATGCCTGGGCCCACGCCCGAACCGGCGGCGGCATTGCCGGCCACGCAGTTCGACGAGGTGACGAACGGATAGGTGCCGTGGTCGACGTCCAGCAGGGAACCCTGCGCGCCTTCGAACAGCAGGTTGGCGCCGGCCTTGTGCGCCTTGTACAGCGCGCTCGACACGTCGGTGACCATCGGACGCAGGCGCGGCACGTAGGCCAGCGCGTCGTCGAGGGTCTTCTGATAGTCGACTTTCGGCGCTTTCAGGTAGTTTTCCAGCACGAAGTTGTGGTAATCGAGGTTTTCGGCCAGCTTTTCGGCGAAGCGCTTCTCGTTCAGCAGATCGGCGATACGGATCGCGCGGCGCGCCACTTTGTCTTCGTAGGCCGGGCCGATGCCCTTGCCGGTGGTGCCGATCTTCGCATCGCCACGCTTGGCTTCACGCGCCAGGTCGATGGCGGTGTGGTAAGGCAGGATCACGGGCGCCGCGTCCGACACTTTCAGGCGCGAGGCGACTTCGACGCCGACGGCTTCGAGCTTGTCGATTTCACGCAGCACGTCCGGCACGGAAACGACCACGCCGTTGCCGATGTAGCAGGCGACGCCTGGACGCATGATGCCCGACGGGATCAGCTGCAGCGCGGTTTTGACGCCGCCGATGACCAGCGTGTGGCCTGCATTGTGGCCGCCCTGGAAGCGCACCACACCCTGGGCGTGATCGGTCAACCAGTCGACGATCTTGCCTTTACCTTCATCGCCCCATTGGGTGCCGATGACAACAACGTTCTTTGCCATAATTTTCTTTGACATCACTCAACCTAAGTTTTTAAGAATCCAGCTACTACCATTATCGGCAAGTACCAGCACGCGATCGCACTCGAACTCGTCTTGTTCATTACTGTGACCCGGCATGCTCTGGATCACGACCTCGCCCGCCTTGCGCAACTCGGCGATTTTTTCCTTCAATTCTGGCGCGCTGCCCCACGGCGCGCGGATCGAATGCTTCCGTTCCGCGGTCGGCAACAGGCGCGCCAGTTCGCGCAAATCGAGCGAGAAGCCGGTCGCGGGACGTGCCCGGCCGAACGCTTCGCCGACGTGGTCATAACGGCCGCCGCGCGCAACCGCGTTCGGCAAGCCTGGTACATACAGCGCAAACATCGCGCCACTTTCATATTGGTAGCCGCGCAGATCGGCCAGGTCGATCGCCACTTCGGCGCGGCCCAGGGCGGAGCCCGCCAGCGCGGCCAGTTCGGCCAGCGCCTTCAGGACGCCCGGCAGCGGCGGCAGCACTTCGCGCGCACGCGCCAGCACGTCGATGTCGCCATACAGGTTCGGCAAGGCCAGCAGCGCGTCGCGCGTCACGGCGTCATAGCCGGCGGTCAGCGCGCGCAGGCCCGGCGCATCTTTCGCGCGCAGCAAGGTGTACAGCGCAGCTTCGTCGCGCACGGCGTTTGCGTCTTGCGCAATGATAGCGCGCAACAGGCCGACGTGCGACAAGTCCAGGCGGACCGCGTCGAACCCGGCCAGTGCCAGCGAGGCGAGCGCCAGTTCCTGGATCTCGGCGTCCGCTTCCAGGCCGGCGTGGCCATAGATTTCGGCGCCGATCTGCAGCGGCTCGCGGGTGGCGTGCAGACCCGACGGACGGGTATGCAGCACGCTGCCGGCATAGCACAGGCGGGTGACGGTGGCACGGTTGAGCAGGTGCGCGTCGATGCGCGCCACTTGCGTCGTCATGTCGGCGCGCAGGCCGAGCATGCGGCCCGACAGCTGGTCGACCAGTTTGAACGTGCGCAGGTCGGTATCCTTGCCAGCGCCAGTCATCAGCGATTCCAGATACTCGAGCAGCGGCGGCATCACCAGTTCATATCCGTACAGACGGAAATTATCCAGCATGAGGCGGCGCAGCTCTTCGATCTTGCGCGCTTCCGACGGCAGAACATCGGCAATATTTTCGGGCAAAAGCCAATTCGGCATGAGGGAGCGAGATACGGAAGAAAGTTGAAAAAATGCATCATGCGAGGCAGCGGCGGGCGCGCCAGGCAAGAGGCCGAACCTGATATTTTACGCGAAAACCCGGGCCTTTAGGGATAAGTTGTCCGAATCGCTGCCGCACAGCCCTAAAAACACCGCATTTTACGCCTTCCCGCAACAGCATGCCGGACACAAAAAAACGGGGCCGGCATTGACGCCGGCCCCGCCGCTGCCGCCCCCGTCCTTGCGGCGGGGCGGTCTGTATGCTGCCTTACTTCTTGGATGGAGCGGCCGTGCCGTTACCCTTGAAGTACTTGAAGAATTCCGAACTCGGATCGACCACCATCACGTCGCCCTTGTCCTTGAACGTGGCGCGGTAGGCTTCCAGGCTACGGTAAAACTTGTAGAACTCCGGATTCTTGCCAAACGCTTCCGCATAGACCTGCGACGCCTTGGCATCGCCCTCGCCGCGGACCTTCTCGGCTTCGCGATACGCTTCGGCCAGGATCACCGTGCGCTGCTTGTCGGCGTCGGCGCGGATTTTCTCGGAATCGGCCGAACCGGTCGAACGCAGCTCATTGGCCACGCGCACGCGCTCGGACTTCATGCGGTCGTACACGGAGTTGTTGATCTGCTCGACGTAGTCGACGCGTTTCAGGCGCACGTCGACGATGCCCACGCCGATGGACTTGGCTTCGGCCGACACCTTCGCCAGGATCGCTTCCATCACCTTGCCGCGCTGGCCCGAGATCACTTCGCGCACGGTGCGCTTGGTGATTTCATCGTTCAGCGCCGCCTTGACGATTTGCGACATGCGGTTGCGGGCACGGCTTTCATCGCCGCCGAAACTGCGGAAATACAGTTTCGGATCGGAGATGCGCCATTTGACGAAAGCGTCGACGAGGATGTTCTTCTTCTCGGCCGTGATGAAGCGTTCCGGCTCCGGCGTGTCGATGGTCAGCACACGCTTGTCCAGGTACATCACGTTCTGGAACGGCGGCGGCAGCTTGAAGTACAAGCCTGGCTCGCTAATGACTTCCTTGACCTCGCCGAGGGCGAAGACGATGGCGTACTTACGCTGATCGACGACGAACACGGTCGAGGACAGCAGCATGATCGCGATAAAGCCCGCGATCAGGGCGGCGACGATACGATTCATTAGCGGCTCTCCCGTTCACGCGAAGAACGGCTGTCGCGGCGCGTATTGACTTCTACTGTCGGCATGGCTTCCTGTGGCAAAACGGTGTTGGCTGCGGGTGTCGCGGCAGCACGGGCGGCGGCAGCGGCGGCATCGGTGGCAGCCGTCTGGGCGATCAGCTTGTCGAGCGGCAGGTACAGCAGATTGCTGCCCGTCTTGGCGTCGACCATGACCTTGCTGGCACTGCTGAACACTTGCTGCATCGTTTCCAGATACATGCGGTCGCGCGTGACGGCCGGCGCCTTCTGGTACTCGACCAGCACCTGCTTGAAGCGCGACGCATTACCTTCGGCATTCTCGGTCACCATGGAACGATAAGCCTCGGCTTCCTGGATCAGGCGGAATGCGGCACCACGGGCCTTAGGAATGACGTCATTGGCGTAAGCCTGGCCTTCATTCTTCTGGCGCTCGCGATCCTGGCCAGCCTTGACGGCATCGTCGAAGGCGGCTTGCACCTGCTCCGGCGGCTGCACGGCCTGCATCGTCACGTTGTTGATGAAGACGCCGACCTTGTAGCGGTCGAGAATCTGCTGCATCAGCTGCTGCGTTTCGAAGGCGACCTTCTCGCGTCCTTCATACAGCACGAAATCCATCTTGCTGCGGCCGACCACCTCGCGGATCGCCGTCTCGGCGACCTGGCGCAAGGTGTCTTCCTGGTCGCGCACGTTGAACAGCCACTCGCCCGGGTCTTTCAGGGTGTATTGCACCGCGAACTGGATATCGATGATGTTTTCATCGTCCGTCAGCATCAGCGACTCGCTGGCCTGCTTGTTGCGCAAGGAAGTGCGGTAACCCACTTCCACCGTGCGCACCTGCGACACGTTGACGGTTTCGTCGGTCTGGAACGGGTACGGCCAGCGCCAGTTGAAACCGGCCGGCGCGGTGCGCGTAAACTTGCCGAACGTCAGCACGACGCCGCTCTGCCCCTCTTGCACGATGAAGGCGCCGCTGGCGAGCCAGATGAAGACGGCGATCACGCCGACCACGCCGGCCGTGATGCCGGCGCCCTTCATGTCGGGACGCGGGCCACCGCCACCACCGTTGTTATTGCCGCCGTTGTCGGGACGGTTCTTCTGTCCGAAAAAAGCGTTCAGGCGCTGATTGAAATCGCGCCACAACTGATCGAGGTCCGGCGGACCTTCGCCGGGCTTTTTGCCTTCTTGGGCTTTCTTGCCGTCGTCCTTGCGATTGCCCCAGCGGGGATCGTTCAGGGACAACTTCAAGCCTGTTTTTTTGAGTAGGGAGACAAGCATAACTATCGTGTTCCGACTTGGGAGTGGGTGGAAATCGTATCGTCCTCGCCAGGCTCTTCGTCCTGGTCCGGGGCGGCGCCATCGTGCTGGTCGTACTGACCGTCCAACTGATCTTCCTGCCGTGCTTCGTCGTTCTGATACAGGTGGGCCGAACCGGGCGCCTTCCTGGCCATCTCGACAATCGCATCGCGCAGCAGGTCAAGCCCGCTGCCCTTCTGCGCACTGACGAACACGCGACTGATCGTAGCATATTCGTCGCGTTCCACCGAGGGCTCCAGCCCGGCCGCATCGATCTTGTTCCACACGAGGATCTGCGGAATATGATCGGCGCCGATCTCTTTCAAGACCAGGTTGACCTGCTCGATCTGCTCCATGCGCACCGGCGACGCGGCGTCGACGACGTGCAGCAGCAGATCGGCATGGATGGTCTCTTCGAGCGTGGCGCGGAAAGCCGCCACCAGCTGATGCGGCAATTCGCGCACGAAGCCGACCGTGTCGGAGATCACCACGTTGCCCACGTCCTGGCCCAGGTAAACCCGGCGCGAGGTGGTGTCGAGGGTGGCGAACAACTGGTCGGCGACATACACGCCGGCCTTGGTCACGGCATTGAACAGGGTCGACTTGCCGGCATTGGTATAGCCGACCAGGGACACCGAGAATGTGTGATTGCGGCCGCGCGCGCGGCGCTGCGTTTCGCGCTGCTTGTGCAGCTTTTCCAGGCGCGCGCGCAAGGCCTTGACACGGTCGCCGATCAGCCGGCGGTCGGTCTCGAGCTGCGTCTCGCCGGGACCGCGCAAGCCGATACCGCCCTTTTGCCGTTCCAGGTGGGTCCAGCCGCGGATCAGGCGCGTGGCCAGATGCTGCAGCTGGGCCAGCTCGACTTGCAGCTTGCCCTCGTGGCTCTTGGCGCGTTGCGCGAAGATGTCGAGGATCAGGCTGGTACGGTCGAGCACGCGCACATTCAGACGCTTTTCCAGATTGCGCTGCTGGGCAGGCGAGAGGGCATGGTTGAAGATGACGATTTCCAGGCCATCGTTGACGACGACGTCGCCAATTTCATCGGCCTTGCCGCTGCCGACGAAATAGGCGGAATCGGGACTGGAACGCTTGGCCGTGATGGTGGAAATCGGGTCGGCGCCAGCCGAACGCGACAACAGCATGAGTTCCTCCATGCTGGCGGCGAAGTCGCTGTGACCGAAGTCAACCCCGACTAGTGCCGCGCGCATGATGGCATCTGATGAGTTGCGGCGGACGCCGACGCCGATGCAAACGCATCAGCGCCGCTGGCGCGGACGGGGGCGATGGAGGGTGAAAGGCGCTGGGCCGTCAAGCTCAACGCTTTACTCCGCTTCAGATTCAATATTGAGATTGACGGCACGGGCCGGCACCACTGTCGAGATGGCATGCTTGTACACCATCTGTGTCACCGTATTGCGCAGCAATACGACATATTGATCGAACGATTCGATATGGCCCTGCAATTTAATGCCATTGACCAGGTAGATCGAGACAGGAACATGCTCTTTGCGTAATGCATTGAGGAATGGGTCTTGTAACAGTTGCCCTTTGTTGCTCATAACAGCTCCGTTGTTTATGTTGTTGTGTAAGAATTGGAGGCGACTCGCTTGATTTCAAGTGCTCTCACACCTTTCAAAGAAAGAAAGATGCGTCATAGCTACTGTAACCTGTTTTCGCGATCGCTGTCGCGCATGGCGCATTAACACTTTATTATTTCCGTGCAAAAGCCATTGAATTGGCTGTCGGCGCCGCATTATCTCCGCGGCGCCTTAATATGCACTTAATTTTACTTGCTTGGCGTGCGTGCAAACGGGTTTTTACCCGTGCGCAGTTCGATGCGCAGCGGCGTGCCGACCAGGGCAAACGTATCGCGGAAATGTTTTTCCAGATAGCGCTTGTAGGGATCGCCGACGGCGTCGAGCGCATTGCCGTGAATTACGATCACAGGCGGGTTCATGCCGCCCTGGTGCGCATAGCGCAGCTTCGGACGGATCGAACCCTTGCGGCGCGGCTCCTGCTTCTCCACGGCCTCGATCAGGGCGCGCGTCAGCTTCGGCGTCGACAGGTCGCACATGGCGGCCGCATAGGCGGCATTGAGCGACTTCATCAGTGGACCGATGTTGGTGCCCTTCAGCGCCGAAATGAAATGCATCTGCGCGAACGACAGGAAATCGAGCTTGCGGTCGATATCGATCTTGATCTCGTCGCGCTGATGCGATTGCAAGCCATCCCATTTATTCACGGCCACGACCAGCGCGCGGCCCGATTCCAGGATGAAGCCGGCGATGTGCGCATCCTGCTCGGAAATATCCTGCTGCGCGTCGAGCATCAGCACCACCACGTTGGCTTCGGAAATCGACTGCAGGGTTTTCACCACCGAGAATTTCTCGATCGCCTCGAACACCTTGCCGCGGCGGCGGATACCGGCCGTGTCGATCAGCGTGTATTGCTGGCCATCGCGCTCGAACGGGATCTCGATCGAGTCGCGCGTCGTGCCCGGCATGTCGAAGGCGATCACGCGCTCTTCGCCCAGCAGGGTGTTGATCAAGGTCGACTTGCCCACGTTCGGACGGCCGACGAGGGCGATCTTGATGCCGCGGTCGGTCTTTTCCAGCTCTTCAGGCTCATCCGGACGCTGCGCGAACGCCAGGTCCAGCATCACTTCGACGAGGTCGTTGACGCCGTCGCCGTGCGCCGACGAGATCGCATACGGATCGCCCATGCCCAATTCATAGAATTCGGACACGACGGCCGTGTAGCGCATGCCTTCGCTTTTGTTGACCACCAGCAAGACCGGGCGGCCGCTCTTGCGCAGGAAGTCGACGATGGTCTTGTCATGCGGGGTCAGGCCTTGACGGCCGTCCACGATGAACACCACCACGTCGGCCTCGGCCACGGCCTGCTTGGTCTGCAGTGCCATCTGGTGCATGATGCCTTCCTTGGCGACGGGTTCGAAACCACCCGTATCGATGACCAGGAAGGGACGTTCGCCGACACGGCCTTCGCCATAGTGACGATCGCGCGTCAACCCAGGCAAATCCGCCACCAGCGCATCGCGCGAGCGGGTCAGACGATTGAATAAAGTCGATTTCCCAACATTGGGTCGACCTACTAGTGCAATTACCGGCTTCATTGTATTACTCGACCGCGAGAGCGGTCACTGTCCCTGATTGGGTTTGAAAAATCAAATTCGAACCGGCAACGACGGGAGCCGAAACAATCGGGCTACCGTCGGTGCTGACACGACCTATTAATGCGCCATCTTCCCGTGACAGGAAGTGGATATAACCTTGATAGTCGCCGACGGCGACGCTGCGGCCGTAGGAGGCCGGCGTCGACAGGCGGCGGCGTGCCAGCGCCTCATTCTTCCAGGCGCTCTGGCCGCCATCGCGGCTGAACGCCACCACGGCGCCCTTGTCATCGGCAACAAACACGAAACGCTGGTCGACGGCCACGCCCACATCGGACGAGATCGGCTTGGTCCAGCGCGGCACGCCCGTGGCGGCGTCGAAGCAGCCCGCCTTGCCCTGGTACGTGACGGCGCACACTTCGCCTTCGAACACCACCGGCGTACCGGCGATGTCGGAGACGCGCTCCAGTTCGGTGGCGCCGCGCGGTTCGCTGACGACGATCTCCCAGCGTACCACACCGGTTGCCGCCGTCAGTGCCAGCAGCTTGCCGCCCGGCTGGGCCACGTAGATGTTCGCGCCGCCCAGCACCATGCCCGGCGCATTGCGCAAGGTCAATGCCGGCGTGGCGCGCTGCACCGTCCACTTGCGCTCGCCCGTCTTGGCATCGAAGCCGACGATGCGGTTGTCCACGCTGCGCACCACCACGACGCCCTGCCCTACGACGGGCGCCGTCAATACTTCGCTGGACGCCTGCGCCTTCCACAGCTGCTTGCCGTCCGCATCGAACGCCAGCACGGCGCCCTTGGCGGCGCCCACGGCCACCAGCGCGCCATCGCTGCCGGCGCCGGAGGTGATGTCGCTGCCGGCCTTGATGCGCCACGTTTCACGGCCGCTGGCCGCGTCCAGGCGCGCCAGCGCGCCGTCGGCGCTGACCACGTACAGGCTGTTGCCGGCCAGCGCGGGCGTAAACGCGTACACGCCGGCCTTGCCGATCGAATACTTCCAGGCGTCGCGCACGGCGATGCTCGATTTTAACTCGACCAGCTTGGCCGGTTCGACTTTCGGGTCTTTCGAGGCGAACGGGTTCCAGGACGAGCAACCGGCCATCAGGGCCAACAGACTTGCAGCTACCAGCTTTTCAGTGACACGCATAAGTGTTATCCAACCTTTTTCTTGTACTTGTAAGGGCAAGGCAGGCGGCGCACAACGCCGCGCGGCCACACCGTCAGTGTTCCTGTCAGGCGGCGGCCTTGTCAGCCTTGGCCTTGTCTTCCGGCACCGTACCGCCGATCGCTTCCAGTTTGACCTGGATCAGTTGACGGCCTGGATTGTTCTTGTCCGTCGCGGCTATCGCGGCCAGGTAGGCCGTGCGCGCATCGGCCAGCTTGTTTTGCGCCACCAGGATGTCGCCCTTGCGGTCGGCCACGGCGCCGGCAAATTGCGCCACGGAAGCCGTCGCCAGCACTTTCAACGCTTCATCGTAGGCTTTTTCGTCCAGCAAGACACCGGCCAGGCGCAGCTTGGCGATGGCCTTGTACTCTTCCGTGCCATGCTCGGCCACCCATTGCAGCTGGGTCTTGGCCGTTTTCAGGTCGTTCGCGTCGAACGCCACCTTGGCCGCGGCCAGGGCGCTCATCTGCGCATACGCCGTGCCGCTGAAACGCGATTGCATGTCGCCGGCCGCGCGCATCACCTTGGCGGTGTCCTTGGCGGCGATGGCGTTTTGCAGTTCGTCGTACAGTTGGCCCGCCTGCGCGGCCTGCGTGCGCTGGTAGTACTGCCAGCCGGCCCAGCCGCTATAGCCTGCCAGCGCCACGATCAGGACCCAGGAGGTCAGATTGCCATTGCGCTGCCACCAGGCCTTGAGGGTTGCCAGTTGTTCTTGTTCTTCGTGATCGTATGCCATGGGTCGTCAGTTTGAATGAGTAGTTGATCGAGGGTACAACGGTCTTGCTGCAAATCAGTGGTGGTGATGCACGTGGCCGCCAGGACCGTGGTCATGGCCGCAATCGTGGTCGCCGATGATCTGGTCCACCACGTAATCGACGACATCGTCGAACGGCACCGTGTTCTGCTGCGCGCCCGCATCGGCTTCGCGCATGGCTTTCACCGTGGCCACATTGTTGGCGATTTCATCGTCGCCCATGATCACGGCAAACGCCGCGCCGCTGGCATCGGCCTTTTTCATTTGCGTCTTGAAGCTGCCGCCACCGTTGCTCGCCGCGCAATGTAGCACAACGTCCAGGCCCGCATCGCGAATCCGCTCGGCCAGCACGAACGCTTGCAAGCCCGCCTGCTCGCCCTGGTGCACCAGGTAGACGTCGCACTGGGCCGGTTGTTCCGGCTCGGCCGCGTCCTTCATCAGCAGTACCAGGCGCTCGACGCCCATGCCGAAACCGACGGCTGGCGTCGATTTGCCGCCGAACATTTCCACCATGCCGTCATAGCGGCCGCCGGCGCACACCGTGCCTTGCGCGCCCAGCTTGTCGCTGACCCACTCGAACACCGTGCGGTTGTAGTAATCGAGGCCGCGCACCAGGCGTGGATTGATGGTGAACGGAATATTGTTGTGGTTCAAGATCTTCTGCACGCCGTGGAAGTGGGCCAGCGATTCCTCGCCCAGGTAGTCCAGCAGCTTCGGCGCGCCATTGACCAGGTCCTGCATGGCAGGGTTCTTGGTGTCGAGGATGCGCAGCGGATTGCTGTGCAGGCGGCGCTTGGCTTCTTCGTCGAGCAGCTCGCTGTGACCTTCCAGGTAGGCGATCAGGTCGGCGCGGTGGCGCAGGCGCTCGGCCGCGTCGCCGATCGAGTTCAATTCCAGGCGGATGCCTTCCAGGCCCAGGTCATCCCACAGGCGGCGCGACAGCATGATGATCTCGGCGTCGATATCCGGGCCCGTGAAACCGATGGCTTCCACGCCGAACTGGTGGAACTGGCGGTAGCGGCCCTTCTGTGGGCGCTCATGGCGGAACATCTGGCCCTTGTACCACAGGCGTTTCGGGCCTTCGTAGACGAGGTTGTGCTCGACCACAGCGCGCACCACGCCGGCCGTGCCTTCAGGACGCAGGGTCAGGTTGTCGCCGTTCATCGAATCGGTGAACGAATACATTTCCTTTTCCACGATATCCGTCACGGCGCCGATGGCGCGCGCGAACAATTTCGTTTCTTCCACGATCGGCGTGCGGATCTGCTGGAAGCCATAGCTTTGCAGCACGGATTGCGCCGTGTTTTCAAACAATTCCCACAGCGGGGCGTCGGCCGGCAGGATATCGTTCATGCCTTTGACTGCGGTAATCTTGTCGAGCTTTTTATTTTCGGACATAGTGTTCTTCTTTACTTTTTTATCGGATCAGGCTCAGACGGCAACCGTTTTTCCGTAGTGACTCTTTACATAATTCAAGACGATGTCCTGGAATTCCTCGACGATGCGTTCGCCGCGCAGGGTGACGACTTTTTCGCCGTCGACAAACACGGGCGCGGCCGGCGACTCGCCCGTGCCGGGCAGGCTGATGCCGATGTTCGCATGCTTCGATTCGCCAGGGCCGTTGACGATGCAGCCCATGACGGCCACGTTCATCGCTTCCACGCCCGGATACGATTTTTTCCACTCCGGCATCTGCTCGCGCAGATACGTCTGGATGTTGTCGGCCAGCTCCTGGAAGGTCGTCGACGTCGTGCGCCCGCAACCGGGGCAGGCGATGACCATGGGCGCGAACTTGCGCAAGCCCATGGTTTGCAGGATTTCCTGACCAACGATGACTTCGCGCGTGCGGTCGCCGCCCGGTTCGGGCGTGAGCGAGATGCGGATGGTGTCGCCGATGCCCTCTTGCAGCAGCACGGCCAGGGCGGCGGTAGACGCCACGATGCCCTTGCTGCCCATGCCCGCTTCCGTCAGGCCCAGGTGCAGCGGATAGTCGCAGCGCTGCGCCAGTTCGCGGTACACGGCGATCAAGTCCTGCACGCCCGAGACCTTGCACGACAGGATGATCTTGTCGCGCGCCAGGCCCAGTTCCTCGGCGCGCACGGCGTTTTCAATCGCCGACGTCACCAGCGCTTCATACATAACGGCTTGCGCCGGCCACGGTTCGGCGCGGCCCGCGTTTTCATCCATGATGCGCGCCAGCAAGGCCTGGTCCAGGCTGCCCCAGTTCACGCCGATGCGCACCGGCTTGTCGTAGCGGCAAGCCGCTTCGATCATTTGCGCGAATTGCGTGTCGCGCTTGGCGCCCTTGCCCACGTTGCCGGGATTGATGCGGTACTTCGACAGCGCGCGCGCGCAATCGGGGTAATCGTTGAGCAGGGTATGGCCGTTGTAATGGAAATCGCCCACCAGCGGCACGTCGATGTCCATCTTGTCGAGCTGCTCG
This sequence comes from Janthinobacterium rivuli, assembly GCF_009208735.1. Classification (GTDB taxonomy): domain Bacteria; phylum Pseudomonadota; class Gammaproteobacteria; order Burkholderiales; family Burkholderiaceae_D; genus Janthinobacterium. The sequence continues at coordinate 229,762 of NZ_WFLJ01000001.1, forward strand.
CGGATGTAGGGCACGGCCGCGGCCGCTTCCGGACGGTCCACCGTCAGGCGCACCAGTTCCGAACCGGCACGCGCCAGTTCCTTGATCTGGATCGCCGTGCCGATGGCGTCGGCCGTATCCGTGTTCGTCATCGACTGCACCACCACGGGGGCGTCGCCGCCCACCCAGATCTGGCGCTGGCCGTGCGCGATCAGCACCTTGCGGCTGTCGCGCCGGCCGGAGGGACCGGAACCGATCGCTGTTTTCGAGGTAGCCATAAATATTATCTTCTGAGTTTGCTTGAACGATGACTGCGATTATTTGATGCTGACACGGGAAATCGTGCCGCCGGCAACGGTCGGCAGATCCAGCTTGGCGCCGCGCAAGGTTGCCTGCACGACACCGGGCTTGCCCACCACCAGGGTGGCCGGTCCCGTGATATCGAACGTTTCCGTGCTGCCCGCCTTGACCATGCGCGAGATCAGCGGCGAAGCGCCTGGGCGGCGGATTTCCACCCAGGAATCCTGCTCCACCTTCAGCACCAGCGCATTCGCGCCCACGGCAGCGGCAGCCGGCGCGGCGGCGGCCGTGGCCGCTGGCGTTACTGCTGGCGTCGCTGTCGGCGGCACGGCGGCGGCCGGCGCCGACGCGGCGTTGGCGGCGGGTGCGCCCGTCTGCGTATCGTTGCCTGGCGGCGGCGGGACGGAAATCAGCGGCACGGACGGCGTCTGCACGGGCGTCAAGTCCTGGCCCGGCTTGATCAGGGTCGTTTCCACGGGGCCCACTTCCGCATGCGCGGTTTCTTTCTCCGCGTGCGAGGACAGCAGGCTGGCCGGCACATAGCCCAGCTTGTACGCGCCAAAGGCGGCCGCCACGACGACGGCCACGGCGCCGGCGATCCACAGGGGCGTCTGGTTCGACGAGCGCTGCGTCATCGACGGGAAGCGCGATTCCGAGAACGTGGCGGAAATTTCACGCCGCACGGGCGCGGCCGGGTCTTGCGCCGGCGCCGGATGCACTTCGATCATGGCCACCAGCGGCGCCGCGTCGAGACGCACCACCTTGGCGTAGGCGCGCACGAAACCGCGCACCACGGCCACGTTCGGCAAGGCCGCCATGTCGCCCTCTTCCAGCGCGATCACCTGGCGTGGCGCCAGCTTGAGCTGGTCGGCCACCTGCTCCACCGGCCAGCCCAGCGCTTCGCGCTGCGCCTTCAACTGTGCGCCTGCCAACGCAAGATTGCCCTGGGGCTGCTGCTGAGGCGTTTCTGCCCACTCTGAATTCATTGGTATCCCTGTCTCACTCATCAAACGCCCCATTTTGATAAGCAGCATATTCGGGGGAGGCGGCATGGTGGTTGCGCAAAAGCGCCCCCAGGCCAGCTTCCGCACCCGCATCCCCGAGCTTATGCTGCACCTTGATCCCGAGCCACAGCACATCGGCCGTCTGGCTCTCCATTGTTGCTGTCTTACCGAGCCGCTGCCAATAATCAGCCGCTTGCCGGTAGTCTTGCTGTTGGTAATACACGCGCACCAGGCCGGCATAGGTGATTGCCGCGCCAGGTGCGATGCGCTCCGCCTTGAGCCAATAGCCGGCGGCGCGCGGGTAATCTTTCATGAGCAGGCTGCACGACGCCGCATTATGCAGCGCAAGTTCAGGCGTGCCATACGCGGCATCTTGCACTGCGGCATCAAAATATGCCAACGACTGCGCCGCGCGCCCGGTCTGGCACAGAAACAGGCCATAATTATTGCTCAACTCGGGATTGTGGGGCGCCAGGCGCAATGCGTAAAGAAAATCTTTTTCAGCAGCCACAGGTTGGCGCAGGGCAGCAAAAATCAGGGCGCGCATGCCGCGTACCTGGGCGTTGTCCGGCACCAGCTGCACCGCCTGCTCCGCTTCGGCCAAAGCCACCGCAAACTGGTCTTGCATATAATAGGCGCTGGCCAGCTGCAAGCGCAAGGCGGCGCGCTGCTCGACAGAGGCAGCCTGCTCCTTGTCCGCGGTGGAAGCACAGCCGGCCAGCAGCACGCCCAGGCTGACAACAGCCACGGCCAGTGCGCCAGGATAAGCCATGCTTCCCCGCATCAGGAGCGGATCTCCACGATCTTGCCGAAATTGGCGCCAAATTTCTGTTGATACTCGGTCATCTTTTCCATGCGCTCCTGCACCCGGGTGCGATCCTTGACTTCGCCGGCCAGCTGGCCGCAAGCCGCATCGATATCGTCGCCGCGCGTCTTGCGCACGGTGGTGATGATGCCGCCATCCATCAGCACCTGGGCAAAGGCCTTGATGCGCGGGTTTTTCGAGCGGAACAGGCCCGACTCGGGGAAGGGGTTGAACGGAATCAGGTTGAACTTGCAGTTCACGCCGAACTCGCGGTCTTGCACCAGCGCCAGCAGCTCGCGCGCGTGCTCGTCGCTGTCGTTGACGCCGTCGAGCATGCAATATTCAAACGTGATGAAATCGCGCGGCGCGAATTCCAGGTAGCGCTTGCAGGCCGCCATCAATTCCTTCAGCGGGTATTTCTTGTTCAGTGGAATCAAACCGTCGCGCAAGGCGTCGTTCGAGGCGTGCAGCGAGACGGCCAGGGCCACCGGCACTTCCTGCGACAGCTTGTCCATCATCGGCACCACGCCCGACGTCGAGAGGGTCACGCGACGGCGCGACAGGCCGTAGGCGTTATCGTCGAGCATCAATTTCAGGGCCGTGACGGTCGGCTCAAAGTTCAACAGGGGCTCGCCCATGCCCATCATCACCACGTTGGTGATCTGGCGCTCGCCTTTCGGGCCCGGTTCGATGCCCTTGGTGCGGCGCAATTCGAATTCCGCCATCCACAGCTGGCCGATGATTTCGCCAACGCTGAGGTTGCGGTTGAAGCCTTGCTTGCCCGTCGAGCAGAAACGGCAGTTCACGGCGCAGCCGGCCTGGGTCGAGATGCACAGGGTGCCGCGGTTTTCTTCCGGGATGAACACGGTTTCCACGGCATTGCCATTGCCCACGTCGACCAGCCACTTGCGCGTGCCGTCCGTCGACGTGTGGTCACTGATGATGGCCGGGGCGCGCACTTCGGCACGCGTGGCCAGCTTGTCGCGCAGCGACTTGGCCAGGTCCGTCATGGCGTCGAAATCGGAAGCGCCGAACTGATGTATCCAACGTTGCAATTGTTTCGCACGAAACGGTTTCTCTCCCAACTCGGCGCAGTAGGCGATGAGTTGCGCGGGATCGAGGTCCAGCAAGTTGGTGAGGGTCGTCGTATTCATGATCATGTCTATTCTAAAAATCCGTCCCCGCGCGCATCCGGAGCGAAAACTCCACAGCGCAGCGGGAACAGGGGGTGATAAGTTATTTCACAGATAACGCCAGGAAATAACGTTATCTAAGGCAATTAAGCCTTCAGTTCTGGGAAGAAGTAAGCGATTTCCACTTTAGCAGCTTCGACAGCGTCGGAACCGTGTACGGCGTTGGCGTCGATCGAATCGGCGAAATCGGCGCGGATCGTGCCTTTTTCTGCTTTCTTCGGATCGGTCGCGCCCATCAGGTCACGGTGGGCCAGAACGGCGTTTTCGCCTTCCAGGGCTTGGATCATGACTGGACCGGAAACCATGAAGTCAACCAGATCCTTGAAGAAGCCGCGCTCTTTGTGCGCTGCGTAGAAGCCTTCAGCTTGTTCGCGGGTCAGTTGGGTCATGCGCGCAGCGATGATTTTCAAGCCAGCGTTTTCAAAACGGGTGTAGATTTGACCGATTACGTTTTTTGCAACTGCGTCTGGTTTGATGATCGACAGGGTGCGTTCGATTGCCATGTGTGAAAACTCCAATAAAAAGAAAGGTTTAAAACGATAAATTGATAACTCAATCAACCTTTGATTTTACCATACTCCACCCCATATCACCCAGACAGGCAGGGGGCATCCTTCCCTGCCGCTTGAGTTTAATGAAATCTTAAGCTGCTTTTTTGGCAAATTCCGGCCCTCATGCTATCCTTGGGCAAAGCAGTAATTTGAATTGACAACACGGAGGCACTATGAATCAGAACATGCAACGCACCTTTGACCTGTCGGGGGGCATGCAGCAAGTCCGCCATCAGGTCTTGCGCAACACTTACTGGCTGCTGGCACTGTCCATGATCCCGACCGTGCTGGGCGCCTTCATCGGCGTGCAAATGCATTTGCCGATGCTGACCGGCGGCATGGGCTTCATCATCTTCATGGCCGTCGCATTCGGCTTCATGTACGCGATTGAAAAAACCAAGAACTCGGGCCTCGGCGTCGCCGTCCTGCTGGGCTTTACCTTCTTCATGGGCCTGATGCTCACGCCTATCCTGACGCGCACGCTCGGCTACTCGAACGGCGGCATGCTGATCATGACGGCGTTCGGCGGCACGGCCACCATCCTGGCCGTCATGGCGACGATTGCCACGGTGTCGAAGCGCGACTTCTCGGCGATGGGCAAATGGCTGTTCGCCGGCGTGATCGTGCTGATCCTGGCATCGGTGGCGAACATCTTCCTGGGCCTGTCGGCACTGTCGATCGTGATCTCCATGGTCGCCATCGCCATCTTCTCGGCCTACATCCTGTATGACGTGCAGCAAATCATCAACGGCGGCGAGACCAACTACATCTCGGCCACCCTGCGCATCTACCTGGACGTGTACAACATCTTCACCAGCCTGTTGTCGTTGTTAGGATTTGCAGGCGGCAGCCGCGACTAAGCACTGCGTTTGAAACAGCAAAAAGCCGACCCTCGGGTCGGCTTTTTTACGTCCGTCGCACCTATTTGCCCTTCTCCGCCACCTCGAGCAGGCAGGCGCGGGCGCGGTCCAGGGTCGGGTTGTCGCGCTGGGCCGCGTAGACGGCGTAGGCGGAATGCGAGAATTCGGGCGCGTCGCGCACGCGGTGCAGCAAGCCCGCATCGAGATACGATTGCGCGCTGCCGATGCGAAAGTAACTGGCGCCGCCCACGTCCAGCAGGTAGACGAGGGCCAGCGGCCCCAGCGAGATCGAGATGGGCGGGCTGCTCAGCTCCGGGTACGCCGCCTGGTGGTTGGCCGCGAAGCTGGGGCCCCAGTCCACATACACATACGTATCGACATCCATCTGCCCATCGGCACGCGTGGTCACCATCACAAGCTTTTCCTCGGCCAGCAATTCGCTGGCCAGTCCCGGGCGCTGCGGCGGGTTGTACAGCACGGCCAGGTCGAGCGAGCCGTCGTGCACGGCGTCGAGCAGGCGCGCGGGACTGTCGACCTCGGCCCGCAAGGCGATCTTGGGGCAGTCGCGGCTCATGCGTATCAGCCAGTCGCCGAGCAGCGGCTGCCACAGGCTCAGTTCGCAGCCGATGCTGACGGCATCGTCGCGCCCCGGCGGCAGGGCCACCTGATGGCGCGCCCTTTCCCACACTTGCACCATGGTGGCCGCGTGGCGCATGAAGCGCTCGCCGGCCGGCGTCAGGCGCGCGCCCGCCTTGTTGCGCACGAACAGCTGGCGCCCCAGTTGCTGCTCCAGAGTGCGGATGCGGGCGCTGACGGCCGTCTGCGTCACGTGCATGCGTTCGGCCGCCATGATGAAGCTGCCGCAGGAAGCCACTTCCAAAAAGGTACGCGCTTGATTGATATCCATCAATCCATCATATCAGCTCACACGCTCATAGCCGCCCAATACGCCCTGCTTTGACAAGACCCATTGCCACAGCTGCAAGTCGCGCGCGCGGAAGGCGCCCGCGCAGGACAGCAGGTAATACGACCACATGCGGTGGAAGCGCTCGCCCAGCTGGGCGGAAAAGCGTGGCCAGGCCTCCTCGAAATTCGCGTGCCAGGCCATCAGTGTCTTGTCGTAGTCGGCGCCGAAGTTGTGCAAGTCCTCGGCGACAAACAGATCGTCCATGGCGTCGCCGATCTGCCCGAGCGACGGCAGGTCGCCATTCGGGAAGATGTATTTGTCGATCCACGGATCGCACGTGGAGTGGCGCTTGTTTTTGCCGATCGTGTGCAGCAGGAACAGGCCGTCGTCTTCCAGGCAGCGGTGCGCCACCTCCATGAAGGTGCGGTGGTTCTTGTGGCCCACGTGTTCGAACATGCCGATGCTGACGATGCGGTCGAATTTTTCATCGGTGTCGCGGTAATCCTGCAGGCGGAAGTCCAGGTGCTCGCCACCCGGCATGGCGCGCGCATAGGCGGTCTGCTCTTGCGAGATCGTCACGCCCACGCACTTGACCTGGTATTTTTCCGCCGCATAGCGCATGAAACTGCCCCACCCGCAGCCGATGTCGAGCACGCGCATGCCCGGCTCCAGGCGCAGCTTGCGGCAGATCAGATCGAGCTTGGCTTCCTGCGCCTCGGCCAGGTTGCTGGCATCCTTCCAGTAGCCGCACGTATAGGTCATGCGCGGATCGAGCATGGCCGCATAGAAGGCATTGCCCAGGTCGTAGTGCTCCTTGCCCACCATCCAGGCGCGGCGCTCCGTCTGCAGGTTGAACAGGCGCGCATACAACGTGTGGAAGGCCAGGCGCATGGGCCGCACGTCGTCGGCCACCCTGGCGCGCAGCAGGTGACAAAAGAATTCGTCGAGCTGCTGCGCATCCCAGTCGCCATCCATGTACGCTTCGCCCAGGCCCAGGTTGCCGCTGGCGAAGGCGCGTTCCGGTACGCCCGGTTTGCGCAGCTGCATGTCCCAGGCGGCGCGGCCATTCAGATGGATGTCGGCCCTGGCCAGCAGCTCGGCCGCTTCGCGGGTCAGCCGCGTGTCGAGCTTGAGTACGGGAACTTGCTGTAATTGCGTTTGTGTCATTTGCTGCGTGTTCATGCCCTGCCGCCTCCAGATGGTTGTCGGTGCTGGCGCGCGCCGGCAAGCCCCATCAGCGGCCCGGCGCCGCGCCAGCCATAAAATTATCCGCCCGCCATGACCATCTGGATAATGAAACATCATGGCCATTCATATCAAAATAATTGCTTCAAAATGATTTTAATCAATTATTTTGTGGAAATATTTTATACAAGAAGCGCCCCGTAACATGAAAAAAGCCGCCTGTTCGGCGGCCGTTCGGGTCCTGTTCGCATCACGATCAAAAGTCGTGATTCGGCGGATACTTGCTGTAGAAATCGTTATCCCATTTAAAATTGGTAAACGCCACCGTCATCGATATGTCGAGCGCTTCGACGAAATGCCAGCAGCCGACGGGCAGGAACAGGATCTCGCCCGGCGCCAGCACGCATTCGCGCACCTGCACGTCGGCCATCAGCGGATAGCGCCGCAAGTCGATGTCGCGCCCGTCGACGGGCGTAAAACAGTGGCGCTGGTTATACACGCGCGCAACCTCGCAGGCGGCCATGATGCGCAGCCGCTTGCGCCCCTTGACCTGCGCCATGAAGTTATTCGTCAAGTCGTGGTGAAACGGCGTCACCGTGCCGGCCGGGCCAAACCATAAAAAGCCCGTGGGACCGCCACTCTGTTCCAGGTATTCGGGCAGCTGGCCGATATCGTCCCACAGCTCGCGCAAGGCTTGGCGGTTCTGTGAATTGTTGTTCGCCGTCATATAAAAATCGTTGGTCGCGCCGCTGCACTCGACCAGGCTGGCGTACTCGCCAAAGGCCATCTTGCGCTTGTGCGCCACGCTGTTCATTTCATACTGGGCATCCGCTTCGCGGCCGAACTGCACTTCCACCTCGCGCTGCGCGTAATGCTCGCGGAAATACGCCGGACTCCATTTGCTCACGGCGGGCCAGTCGTCCATCATGCCCGTGATGATGACGGGCTGGTTGGTGGAATAGTACTCGTCCAGGAATGCCTGCGCGGAGAGCCGCTCGCGGCGGGGAATCTCGGGCGGGCGCAGGTGGTTCAGCTTGCGCTGGATATCGATCACCCAGTCGCGCTTGGCCAGGCGGTTCGACAGACGCACGGCGCCTGCCAAGTAGGGACTCTGCAGCGCCAGCTCGATTTCGCGGCGCGCCAAAGCCTCGGCGATGCCGGCCTTTTGCAGCACCGGCATCAGCGCCGACGGATGGCTGCCCAACATGAGGTTTTCCGCGATCCAGCTGCGCCACTCGCGGCTCAGTTCCTGCTCCGTCTGCTGCTGCTTGATTCCGAATGTCGATACCGCCGCCATCGTCCGCCTCCTGTGTTTTTCATGAATACACGGCCGGACAGCATGGCTATCCGGCCGCGTCTTACGCTACATCAACATTACCGCACCTTCCACACCTCGGTCGCCAGCACGCCATTCGCGTCGCCATCGAGTTCCCACGAGAACGCGCCGCGCAAGCCCTGGTCCTTCACGTATTTCACCTTGGTGCCGATGACGGTCGGATCGTCATAGCTCCACCACTGGCCGCCCGCGCCCGTGTACAGGTACAGCTGCTTGGTGACGGGATGGTAATAGCGCGTGCCGGCCTTGGCGACGAGGATTTTATAGTCCTCGATGCCCGACTCGTAGGTGCCTGGCGCCGTGCCCGTGGCCGCCTGGTACAGGCCATCGCCGTTCGGCCCTGGCGCCACGCCCGTCCAGCCGCGGCCATAGAACGGTATGCCCAGCAGCAGCTTGTCGCGCGGCACGCCGGCGGCAATCATGTACTGCACCGCCTTGTCGCCCACGTATTCGCGCGCCATGCCGGTCGACGGATCGGCGGGGTCGGCAAACAGCTGGGCGTTGAAGTTGGTGCTGTTTTCCCAGCCGCCGTGGAAGTCGTAGGTCATCAGGTTGATCCAGTCCATGTACTGCGAGTACAGGGCCGGTTCCGTGTTGTCGATCTTGTCCTTGCCGGCGCCGACGGCCGCCGTCAGCAGGTAGCGCTTGCCGTTGGCCGCGCCCAGCGCATCGAGCTGGCTGCGGAATTCCGCCATCAGCAAGGTAAAGTTGCGCTTGTCGTTCGGGCTGACCGTGTTGTACGGCTGGCCGCCGCCGACCGGGTATTCCCAGTCGATGTCGATACCGTCAAAGATGTTGGCCGCCGCGCCCACGCCGCCGCGCCCGCCCTGCACCGGCAGGTTGCCCTTGATGTAGATATCGATGCAGGAACGCACCATCTGCTTGCGCAGCGCATCGGTGGCGGAACCGACGGAGAAGTTCTTCGACCAGCTCCAGCCGCCCAGCGAGATGAACAATTTCAGGTTCGGGTGCGCCGCCTTCAGCTTTCTCAACTGCAGGAAGTTGCCCGACAAGGGAGCGTCCCACGGGATGGCCTGGCCATCGACGGTGCGCTTCGGCGTGCGGATGTAATCGGCCTCGGCATCGCCGCCCGTGCCCGCGTCCGGCGAATTCGGATTCGTCGCGCCCGGCTCCGTCTTGGTGATCATCGCGCATTCATAGCCGCCGTTCTTCGGATAGATATTGCCGAAGGCGTAGTTGATGAAGGTCAACTTGTCGGCCACGCCGCTCGTGTGCACGTTCGCCACTTCATAGTCGCGGCCATACACGCCCCACTGCGCGAAGTACGACCCCACTTCGCGGCCCGTCGGGGTTGGCGTCGGGGTTGGTGTCGGGGTTGGTGTCGGGGTTGGTGTCGGCGTTGGCGTTGGCGTTGGCGTTGGCGTCGGCGTGGTGCTGCAGATTTCCAGGCTGGTCCATGGCTTGCCCGTGCCGGCGGCGCCGCTGCTGGTCGACGGGTTGTCGCCCTGCGTCCAGTAATTGGCGCGGTAATTCGTGCCGCCGTAGCTGACGGTGGCGCCCGCGCTGTAAGCCGTGCCGGCCACCCATGCCAGCGCGCAGGTGCCGCCGGTGGGCGTCGGTGTCGGAGTGGGCGTCGGATTTGGCGTAGGCGCCGGTGTCGGCGTGGGCGTGGGCGTCGGGGTCGGGGTCGGGGTCGGCGTAGGCGTTGGCGTGGTGCCGCCGTCGCACGTGCCGCCGGCGCTCCACAGACTCGGCGTGGCGACGGGATTCCAACCCGAGCCCACATGATCGGTCTGCGTCACCAGGGCCGTGTAGTTGGCGCCCAGGTAGGTAACCACCGTGCCGGCGTTATACGTGCCGCCCTCTTGCCACGGCACGCAGGCGACCACCGCGCTGGCCGCCAGCAATTGCGCACCGGCCGGCGCGCCGGCGTCGCCGCCGCCACCGCATGCCGCCAGCACGCCACCGCTGGCCAGGCATACCATCATGTTTCTGATCGTTTTTTTGAGTATTAAATTTTCCACGTTGTCTCCTGTTCAGGTTTGCGGAAATACCACTCTGCTTCAATGAAAAAGCTACCTGTGATTTTGTTTTTTGCAGTTGCAAGAACAGCATGCTGCTGAAAAAATAGGCGGTCAAGTGGTTTTAAAGTGGCATCAAAGTGGGCAATACCACTTCGTGCAGAAAGCGCAGCGACAGAGGCGCCTGGCGCGTTGTCCTACTGGACAAGCAAAAAAACGGCAGAGGGAGGAGGAAAAAAGACGCTGGATCGGGAAAATACAGACCAGTTTTATGACACGCTGTAAGTGGTATGGGGGCAGCGCAGAGAGAAAAGGTGAAATCCGTGCAAACGGCCTGAATAGCCTCGGCGCGCCTGAAAAACGTTCAGAGCAAGGCGCCTTGCCGAAGACAGTACGAATAGTACGGCTAGGCAAGGCAACGCAGCTATGGACGTTTTATCAGGTTTGCCCTCAGATCAGATCAAACACCGCCATCGATTCGACATGCGAAGTATGGGGGAACATGTTCACCACGCCAGCCTTGCTCAGCACATAGCCCGCTTCCAATGCCAGGATGCCGGCGTCGCGCGCCAGGGTCGACGGGCTGCACGACACATACACGATGCGTTTGGGCAGCAGGTCCGGACGCACTTGCGACAGGCCGACCAGCGCCTGGCACAGGGCCATGGCGCCATCGCGTGGCGGGTCGACGAGGATGCGGTCGAACTTGCCCAGCGCGATCAGGTCTTCCGTCGTCACTTCAAACAGGTTGCGCGTCGAGAACGAGGTTTTTTCCGCCAGACCGTTGGCCAGCGCGTTTTCCAGCGCCCGTTCCGTCAGGGTGGTGCTGCCTTCGATGCCCACGACTTCGCTGCCTTGCGTGGCCAGCGGCAAGGTAAAATTGCCCAGGCCGCAGAACAGGTCGGCCACGCGGTCCGTCGGCTGCACTTCCAGCAGGCGCAGGGCTTTCGACACCAGCACGCGGTTGATGTGGTGGTTCACCTGCGTGAAATCGACGGGCTTGAACGGCATCTTGACGCCGAACTCGGGCAGCAGGTAGTGCAATTGCTTGTCGAGCGGATAGAACGGCACGGCCGTTTCCGGACCCTTCACCTGCAGCCACCATTGCACGCCGTATTCGTCGGCAAAGGCCTTCAATTTCGTTTCATCATCCGCCGTCAACGGCGCCATGATGCGCAAGACCATGGCGGTGACGTCTTCGCCCACGGCCAGTTCGATCTGCGGCATCTGGTCGAAGATCGACAGCGATGCGATCAATCCGCGCAGCGGCAGCAGCATGGCGGAAATGTGCGGCGGCAAGATTTCGCAGCTATCCATGTCAGCGACAAACGCCGATTTCTTTTCATGGAAACCCACCAGCACGGCGTCTTTCTTCTTGACGTGGCGCACCGACAGGCGCGCGCGGTAGCGGTAGCCCCAGGTCGGGCCATACATGGGGCGCATGATGCTTTGCGGACGCACCTTGCCGATATGCCACAGATTGTCTTCCAGCACGCGTTGCTTGATCGCCACCTGGGCCGACGGCTCCAGGTGCTGCATCGAGCAGCCGCCGCAGTTGTCGAAATGCTTGCACTTGGGCGTCACGCGCATCGACGATTCGCGGTGCAGCGCCGTCATGCGGGCCATTTCCCAGTTCTTCTTTTTCTTGAACGTCACAAAGCTGACGCGCTCGCCCGGCAACGCGCCTTCGACAAACACGACCTTGCCCGGCGAGCCGTCTTCGTTCTCAATATGGCCAACGCCACGGGCGTCCATGTCGAGCGATTTGATTTCGATGATATTTTCTTGCATAGCGATCAATAGGTAAGAGTGGGCCAGGACGCAGGGCCGCGCTGGAACTTGAAAGAATGGGGGAAAGGTCAGGCGCCGCGAGCGGGGCGTATGATAGCAGATGCGGCCCCGGAAATACCGGGAGCGGGCGTCCTACAATAACGAGTCGCGCACGACGCCGCGTGCGGCCATGGCCCGTTTGAGCTTGATCAAGGCCTCCTGTTGGATCTGGCGCACGCGTTCGCGCGTCACGCCCATTTCCTCGGCCAGGGTTTCCAGGGTGGCCGGGTCGTCGTTGTCGAGGCCAAAACGGCGCATGATCACCACGCGCTGCTTGTCGGGCAGCTTGGTCAGCCAGTCGCGCACCAGCACCGTCATTTCATGGTGTTCGGCGCGCGCGTCGGGACCGTCTTCGCTGGCGCCAGGCAGCATGTCCATCAAGGACGACTGCGGGTCGTTGTCGAGCGGCGCGTCGAGCGAGGTGGCGTGCTCGGACAGGGCCAGGATATCCTGCACCTCTTCCACGGGACGGCCCACCAGGTGAGCGATGTCTTCCGCGGTGGCATCCTTGCCATCGTGGTGCTGGGCTTCCAGGTGGTATTTGCCGCGCAGGATCTGATTCAGTTCGCGCACCATATGCACGGGCAGGCGCACCGTGCGCGCCTGGTTCATGATGGCGCGCTCGATGCTCTGGCGTATCCACCAGGTGGCGTAGGTGGAGAAGCGGAAACCGCGTTCGGGCTCGAACTTGTCGATGGCCCGCATCAGGCCGATGTTGCCCTCCTCGATCATGTCGAGCAAGACCACGCCGCGGTTGATGTAGTGCTTGGCGATCGACACGACCAGGCGCAGGTTGTGCTCGATCATGGTTTGCCGGGCTTCGAAATTGCCCTGCTTGGCGAGGGTGGCGTAATGCACCTCTTGCGCCGCCGTCAGCAAGGGCCGCGTGCCGATCTGGTTCAGATAGTGCTGCGTGGTATCGGTCGACAGCTCGGCCGCCAGCACCTTTTTCAATTCATCGACACTTTCGACCAGCACGCTGACGCTGGCCACCTCGCCGCCCTCGCCCGCGTCGACGGCGTCAATGCCGTCGAGTTCGCCGGCATCGTCCGTCACGACTTCGTCTGCCCCGTCTTCCGGCAGTTCCGGCTCATCGTCCAGCTGATCGTGCGGCGCGTGTGTCATTGCTTTACCTAACGGTTAGGCAGGAATTTCGAAGGGTCGACAGGCTTGCCCTGCTGGCGGATTTCAAAGTGCAGCTTCACGCGGTCGGCATCGGAATCGCCCATTTCGGCGATGGCCTGGCCTTTGTTGACGTTCTGCCCTTCCTTCACCAGGATGCTGCGGTTATGCGCATACGCCGACAATAAACTATTACTGTGCTTCACGATAACAAGATTACCATAACCGCGGATTCCGCTCCCGGCATACATGACTTTCCCCGCGCCGGCGGCCACCACCTGCTGGCCCGCCTTGCCGGCGATATCGACGCCCTTGTTCTTGCCTTCGTCAAAAGTGCCGATGACCTTGCCTTCGGAAGGCCACATCCAGCTGATCTTCTCGTCGCCAGGCGCCGATGCCGCAGGCGCTGCCGCTGCCGGTGCGGCGACGACGGCGGCTGCCGGCGCGGGCGCTGGCTTGGCGTCGCCGCCGCCGCCATCGGCGCGCAACTCGGCCAGGGTGGCGTCGGAATACGCGCGCTTCTCGCCGCGCGGGCCCGTTTTCTTCGGCACGACAGGCGCGGCCGGCTTGATTTCCGTCACCGGCGGCATGACGATGGCCGACGTCTGCGCGCCGCCCGTGTCGCCAGTCGGCGGCAGCACGCGCAGCACCTGGTCGACCTTGATGTCGTTCGGGTTGCTCAAGTCATTCCAGGCCACCAGGTCGCGGTAATTCTGGCCGTGCTCGAGGGCGATGCGCAACAGCGTGTCGCCGCGCTTGACCGTGTAATAGGCCGGGTCGCGGTCGCGCGGGTCGCTGGCGGCGGCGCTGCTGCTCGAGGGGTGGCGCTCGACGACGGGCGCCTGGACGCCCGTGGTGCCGCAACCGCTCAACAACGCGGCCAAGGTGATGCTACATAGAAGTATGTTACTTTTCTTAATCATTCGCATGTATGTGTATGTCCTGCTTGCTAGCTGATCCGGGGATCATATGGTGCCCGGGCGCAAAGGTACGAAATGGCAATCTTCCAGGGTCTGGCTAGTCCATTCCATTTTCCCCACCCGGGTAATGAGTTGTAAGTGTTGCAATTTAGCCCCCACTGGCGCAACCAGACGCCCGCCGGGCGCCAGCTGTTCCAGCAGGGCTTGCGGGACTTCCAGGCCGGCTGCGGCAAGGATGATCCCGTCGAAGGGCGCCGCCTGCGGCAGGCCAAGCATACCATCTCCGTACTGCAAGCGCAGATTTGACACGCGCAGCGGGCGCAGATTGGCCTTCGCCAGCTCGTGCAGGGGCCGGATGCGCTCGATCGAATACACCTCTTTCGCCACCAGCGACAACACGGTTGCCTGGTAACCGCAGCCCGTGCCGATCTCCAGCACGCGCTGCAGGCTGCCGCCATTGCGCATCACTTCGATCATGCGCGCCACGATATACGGCTGGGAAATGGTCTGGTGGTGGCCGATCGGCAGCGAGGCGTCGATATACGCCTGCGAGGCCAGCGCCTCGTCCATGAACATGTGGCGCGGCACGGCTTGCATGGCGTCGAGCACCACCTGGTCCTTGACGCCCTGTTTCGCGATGCGCGCCACCATGGCCCGGCGCACGGCTTCCGAGACGAGCGGATTTTGCCGTAGCGGCGACAGCACCGGCGGCTGCGCCCGCTCATTGGCGATGGCTTGCGCGCGCGACGGCGCGATGGCCGCGTGCGCGCCATACGGCTGTGCGATGCCGCGCGCCGCGCTTTGCGCCGCATTCTGCGTGGCCGTCTGCGGCGTGGCGATGCGCGACTGGGCCAGCGACTGTCCCCCGCCCTGTCTGGCGGGCTTGCCGGCCAGCGAATCGAGGGTAAGGGGGAAGGTACGCGGCTTGTCAGTCATAGTGAGCGCTCATGCCAGGCCTTTTGCCAGTGCATCGAGTTGGGTGGTATGGGTCAGGTCGATCTGCAGCGGCGTGATCGAGACTTGTCCATGTTCAACGGCATGGAAGTCCGTGCCCGGACCGCCTTCCTTGGCGGCGCCGGCCGGGCCGATCCAGAAGATTTCACGGCCACGGGGGTCGAGGGCGCGGATCACGGGCTCGGCCGAATGGCGCTTGCCCAGGCGCGTGGCCACCATGCCTTGCAATTGCTCATAAGGAATGGCGGGGATGTTCACATTCAGCAGATAAGGTTTCTGCAGCGCGTCAAACTGGCGCTCGACGATTTCCCTGGCCACGCGGGCGGCCGCATCCAGGTTGGCCCAGCCGAACTGCGACTGGGAAAAGGCGATGGCGGGAATGCCGAACAGATAGCCTTCCGTGGCGGCCGCCACAGTGCCCGAGTACAGGGTGTCGTCGCCCATGTTGGGGCCGTTGTTGATGCCGGACACCACCAGGTCGGGGCGCTCGATCAGCATGCCCGTCAGCGCCACGTGCACACAGTCGGTGGGCGTGCCGTTGACAAAATAAAAGCCGTTGGCAGCCTTGTGCACGGACAAGGGCCGGTCCAGGGACAGCGAATTGGAGGCGCCAGAACGGTTGCTGTCGGGTGCCACCACGACGATCTCGGCAATGGGTGCGAGCGCGTCGGCCAGGGCCGCCAGGCCGGGCGCCAGGTAGCCGTCGTCGTTACTGATAAGAATTCTCATAACGAGATTTTAACCGAAGCAATGCCAACACTGCGCGTGGCGCACGCCGATAGTCAGCATTATTTATGCCGCTGCGCGGGCATGGCGCGCCGCGTCAGCGCTGCTCGATGCGCGCCTCCGACAAGGCCCCCTCCAGCGCCTGCACTTCATCCTCTTGCAAGGCCAGCAAGGCGTTCAAGTCGCCTTGCAATTTGTACATTCTTTTCAACTGCGCCATGCCGCGCCTGCGCAGCTTGCCCGGTACGCCCGGGCGCAGCAGGCAGGACTTCAAATGGTCGGCCAGTTCGCCCGCCTGCGGATACTGTTCGCGCTCTATCATGCCTTGCAACATCGAGATCATGCTGGCCAGGGTATCTGGCTCGGCCCCTTCCTGTCCGCTGGCGCGGCCGGCCAGGATGGTTTCCTGCAAATGCCGCGCGCCGTCCAGCACGCTGTCCGCATGCCCCGTGACGGGCGCGTTCAAGAGCCGGTCGCTGCCACTGAGGACGGCGTCTTCCAGCCGGCGCGCCGCCTCGCTGTCGCCCTGCTGCTGCAAGGTGCCGGCCAATTGCGTCTTGCTGTGCAAGGTATCGAGGTGGTCTTCGCCCAGCAGGCGCGCATGCACTTCCAGCACCTGCTCCTGCACGCTGCGCGCCGCATCGAGTTCGCCGCGCCGCAGCAGCGCCTCAGCCAGCTTGCGCTGGCTCATCAGGGTTTCCGGATGGTCGAGCCCGTGCGTGCGCTCGCGCGCCGCCACCTGGTCTTCATGCAACTGGCGCGCGCCGGCCCAGTCGCCCTGTCCGGCCACGATGTCGGCCAGCAAATCACGCGTGGCCAGGGTGGCCGCATGGTCGCTGCCCAGGCGCCGCTCCTGCGCCTGCAGCACGGCGACGAGCAGACGCCGCGCACCTTCCAGGTCGCCTTCGCGCCCCAGCGCCTGCGCCAGGGCCAGCTTGCTGCGCAAGGTATCGCCATGCTCGGCGCCAAACAGGCGCTCGCGCGCCGCCACCACCGTGGCCAGCACTTGCTGCGCCTGCGCCAGCCGGCCCATGCGCAGCAAGGTGGCGGCGCGGCCATCCATCGCTTCCAGGGTCAGCGGATGCTCGCCGCCCAGCTGGCGCGCGTAGATCGCCAGCACCGCATCCTGCAACAGCAGCGCCGCCGCCAGTTCGCCTTGCAGCAACAGGGTTTTCGCCAGGCAGGCCCGCGCGGCCAGGGTGTCGGGATGTTCGCTGCCCAGCACGCGCTCGCGCACGTCGAGCACGTCTTCTTCCAGGAAGCGGGCTTCCTCGAGCTTGCCCAGCTGGCGCAACAGGCGCGCCATGCCGCTCTTGCATGCCAGGCTGTCGGGATGCTCCTCGCCCAGCAGGCGCACGCGGATCTCGACGCTCTGGCGGAAGGCCTCGAGCGCCTGCGCGCTGCGCCCATCCTTGCGGTACAGCTCGCCCAAACGGGCGAGGTCGCGCGCCAGCGGCAATGCCACGGCGCGGCCGGGTTCGGCCAGCAAGGCCTGGCGCGCTTCGCCGATGGCGCCCAGCAAGGCGATCTCACGGCTCGATTGCCATGGAAAGTAACCGCCCGTCAGCCAGTGCAAGAAGGCTTCGAAGGTGCGCGTGAGGGAAAAGCGGTCGCCGCCCTGGTCGATGCGCACGGCCAGTTGTTCGCCATAGGCAAAGGTTTTCGTCTGCTGCAGCTGGACTTCGTCGAAATAGCTGTCGAGAGAGATCTGCTGCAAGCCGTAGGAAGTGCGCAGCAGGCGCTCGAACATGGGCTGGAAGCCGGCGATGCCCTTGTGCGCATCGCCGCGGCGCCACTCGGCGCGCTGCGCCCAATCGCCCATTTCTATGCGCGAAGGCAAGGGATACACGAGCAGCGGACGCTGTTCGTCTTCATGGCTGCGACGGTACTCGACGGCCCGCGTGACGAGCGCATCGACGCCTTCCAGGCTTTGCCGGTTCGGCGTGAAGACCACCACCAGCTTTTTCGGCAGCAAGGTGGTGCAGATGCCGGCGCTGTCCGTGCGGCCCGTGCGCGAATCGACCAGCACATAGCGGAAATGCTGGGCCAGGGTATCGGCGAAGCAGCGGAACAGGGCCGGGCAGCTGTCGAACAGCTGATCCCAGCGCATCTGCGCCAGGCGCTCGCTGTAGCTGGCGTCGAAGCGCCCGGCGCGCATCAGGTACAGCGGACTGCCCTGGTCGACGCGCACCACGTACTGCTGCCAGTCGATGGCGTCGAGCACGCGCTGGGCCAGCGCCGCATCCTCGCGGCCCGCGCCCTGCCCGCCGGCGCGCCCGCCCGCCGTTTCCAGGCTGATGCGCTCGAGCTGCTGGCGGCACGCCTCGAAGAACTCGAGCACGCCCGGTCGCTCCTCGTGCTGTTCGAAATAATGGTGCAGGCCCGGCGCTTCCATGTCCCAGTCCAGCATCAGCACGGGCACGCTGGCGTTTTCGCGGCGCGCCAGCAGCACGGCGATGTTGGACAGGGCCATGGTGCGGCCGGTACCGCCCTTGTAGGAATAGAAGGTGACGACTTCGCCAGGGGCGCTCAAAGGCGGCAGGGAGAGGCGTTGGCATTCCATGACAGGACCTTTTACGTGATTAACGTGGAAAGTGGGGAGGCGGAATGGCGCGCCATTCCGGTGGAATAGCGGGCAACACGAAACGGCTGCAATCGTGGCCGGGCGGTGTTGACCGCTTGAGCAAGTGGTAATGCGTGGCGATGCGCTGCACGATGCGTTCGATGTCGGGCAGGTATTGCGGATTCGATTTCAGGTCGCCGCTGGCCAGGGTGTAACCGGAGAAATCGACATACAGGCCCGACTCCGTGATTTGCGGCGGCAAGCCGTCCGGATGGCGCGTCATGATGATGGGAATGATCAGGTGGCTGGGCAGTTCATACCAGGCGCGCCGCTCCTGCTCGATCAGCTGCATGGCGGCAAATTCGCGCCGCGTATAGCCGTGCGCCTCATATTTGGGCGTGTACAGCACGATCATGCAGACGCTCTGGCACATGGCGCGCGCCACGCGCAGGTCGATATCGTCGCCGCCACCCAGTTGCTCGCTGTCGATGAACAAGACTTCCTCGCGGTCCAGGTGCGGTTCCAGATAGCAAGCCAGCGCCTCGATGAGGTCATTCTTGAACTTGTTCATGAACGCATATTGGCCGTGCGCGTAGCTCAAGAAACAGCCGTAGCGGATCTCCATGGCATCCCCCTGTTCCCCGTGCGGCCCTGCCATCGCCGCGCCTTGATCCTGCAAGGCATGAGCTCACTGTAGACCGCTCGGCAACAAGCCTGTTTGCGCTGGCGCAAAGATGTGTCTGGCGTCCTGGACATGGGGAAAAAAGCCAGAAACTGGCGTGATCGCGCCGCTTTCTGGCATGCCGGGCGCGCCAGCCCACGCCGCGCGAAAAACGCCATGCGTTTGATAACAAAGGGAAATAAGCCGGCGCGCGAACGGCGCCGGCAGGCAGGACGCAAGCGAGGACTTAAGCGTCCCTGGCGGGCAGGTTGCGGAAGAACTCCACCACTTCGGCGGTGTCGCGCGTGCGCTTGAACGGCGGCAAGCTTTGCCAGATGCGCTTGCCGTACGGCTTGGAAATGAGGCGCGGATCGCAGATCATCAGCACGCCGCGGTCGCCCTCGTCGCGGATCAGCCGGCCCGCGCCCTGCTTCAGGTTGATGATGGCTTCCGGCAGCGAGTGGTGCATGAAACCATTCTTGCCCTGCTTTTCCATCACCTCGATGCGCGCGGCCAGCACGGGGTCGTCCGGCGGCGCGAACGGCAGCTTGTCGATGATCACCAGCGACAGCGCATCGCCGCGCACGTCGACGCCTTCCCAGAAACTCTGGCTACCGATCAGCACGCCGTTGCCGGCCGCGCGGAACTGGTCCAGCAATTCCGTGCGCCCCTTTTCTCCCTGCACGAACAGGGGGAAGTTCAGGCCCCGCTGCTTGAATTCGTCGGCCAGGCGTTCGGCCGCGCGCTTCACGGCGCGCAAGGTGGTGCACAGGAAGAAGGTGCGCCCGCCCGCCGCCTCGATGATGGGCAGGGCGCAGTCGATGACGGCGTCCGTGTAGCCCAGCGAGTTCGGCTGCGGCAGATTTTGCGGCACGAACAGCAAGCCTTGCTGGCCATAGTCGAACGGGCTCGGCCACGTATGCGACGGTTCGCCCGTCAAGCCCATCTGTTCGGAAAAATGCTTGAAATCGTTCTTCACGGCCAGGGTGGCGGACGTGAAAATCCAGCTGCGCGGCGTGCCTTCGCGCTGGTTGTTGAAGATCGGCGCGATCGACAATGGTGTTTTATGCAATTGCAGGGAACTGGAAAACGCTTCCACCCAAAACACGGCTTCTTCGCCGGCCGCCACTTTCGCCTTCGGATCGAACTTCCAGCCGCTCAGCTGCTGCGCCAGCTCGACGCCGCGCACGCGGCACTGCTCCAGCGTCTCCGCCCGTTCCGCCTGGGTTTCCAGCACGGCCATCATGCCATCGAGCTCATCCTTGAGGGTGTCGAGCGCGGGGAAAAAGTCGCTCGAGGGGGCGATCTGCGGCAGGGACAGACGCACGATATCCTGCGGGAAGGTCAGGCGCAGGTCGCGCGCCGCCTTTTCCACCACCGTGACGGTCTTGGCCCAGTCGATGCCGCGCGCATGCGCGAGGCCCTCGGCCAGCACGTCGCGGCACAGTTCCAGGATTTGCGAGGTCGACACCGTATTGCCAAAGAATAAAGTGGCCGTATCGGGCAGCTGGTGCGCCTCATCGAAGATGATGGTGTTGGCCGAAGGCAGCAATTCCGCCACGCCCGTATCCTTCAGGGCCACGTCGGCAAAGAACAGGTGATGGTTGACCACCACCACGTCGGCCTGCTGGGCTTCCTTGCGGGCCTTCATCACGAAGCAATCCTGGTAATACTGGCACTCGGCGCCCATGCAGGTATCGCGCGTGGACGTCACCAGATTCCAGATCATGGCGTTCTCCGGCACCTTGGTCAGCTCGGCCTTGTCGCCGGAACTGGTCATCTTGATGAAGCGCGAGATTTCGCGCAAATGGCCCACGTCGTCGCGCGACGTCATGCGGCCGTTTTGCAGGGTGCGTTCCAGGTGATAGTGGCAGACGTAGTTCGAGCGGCCCTTGAGCAAGGCGACGGAGACGGGCGCCTGCAGCGCGGCGCGCACGGTGGGGATATCGCGCAGGAACAATTGATCCTGCAAGTTCTTCGTGCCGGTCGACACGATGGTCTTGCCGCCCCACATCAGGGCCGGCACCAGGTAGGCGAAGGTTTTACCGGTGCCCGTGCCCGCCTCGGCGATCAGGGTCGTCTGGCTGTCGATGGCGCTGGCGATGGCTTTCGCCATGTCCGTTTGCGAGCGGCGCGGCTTGTAGCTGCCCACGGCCGGACCGAGCGGGCCGCCGGCGCCAAACAGGCGCTCGATGTCGGCATCGTGCTTGCCAGGCGCCGCCTGGGGTTCGGCGGGCGGACTGGCTTGCAGATCGGCAGGCTGGCCTTCTGGGCTTGCGGGCAATAAATTGTGATCGGTCAAAATATACTTAGGTGAAGGCTGGACTGGACGCTACTGGCGCCCCTCAGGCGGGAACGTCGGGCACCAACTGCATTTTCAGCAAGGTGATGTGATCCTTCAATTGCAATTTGCGTTTTTTCAGGCGGCGCAGTTGCAGCTCATCATGGTGGCCATCGAGTATCAGCAACTCGATGACGGCATCGAGGTCGCGGTGTTCCACGTTGAGTTCAATCAGGCGCCGCTCTATTTGCTGTGCATCGCTCATGTGTTGCGTTCCAGGCAGTGTTGGTAACAGTATTGTCAAACCGGCGCGCGCAGCGTACGCAGGCAGCCAGTGTGCGTAGTTTAACCTGCCGCGCGCCTGAGGGCACGCCATTTCCGGCATGCCCCTGCGCGGCGCAGTTACTTGGCAGGCGGCACGGGCACAGGTACAGCAACGGCCGGCGTGCTGGCAGCGGCGGCGGCCGCCTTGGCCGCCTTCGCCTGCGCTTCGGCCTGGCGCTCGGCCAGGCGTTGCGCCACGCGTTTCTGGCGCGCCACGGCGTCAGCCTGTTTTTTCGCATAGGCTGCTTCGCGGGCGGCGCGGCGCGGGGCCTCGGCAGCGTCGGCGGCGGCCTGTTTCGCCACCTTCGCCGCTTGCTCGGCTTCGCGTTCGGCCACGCTCTTGCCTTGCGGTTTGGGCGGCGCCGGCTCGGGCGTGACCACTTTCACGGGCTTGGGCAAGGCCGCGGCACGCTGCTCGGCGTCCACGCGCGCACTTTCCTGCGTCCGGGCCAGGTCGATATCGCGCAGGCGCACGGATTCGGCGCGCTTGAAGTAGTTCGCTTCCGCTTCGACGGCGCGCAGGCGCACGAGGATCAGGCGGCGTTTTTCCTTGGCCTTGTCGAGGCAGCTATTCACGAAGAACTTGTCGTAGCACTCCAGTTCGCGCGCGGCGAACTCGTCTTCCGCCGCCGCGCGCTCGCTGGCGACCTGCTTCAGCTTGGCGTCCGCTTCCTCCACCGACAAGGTGGCGGGCACCTGCGGCACTCCGACCTCATCCAATGCGGCGGCACCCTGGTGCGCGCAGCCGGACAACGCCAGGACCAGGCCCAGCGCCGCACCCAGCTTGTATAGTGTATTTGCCATCATGTTCCTTATCCCTGCCTCAAACGATCGCGTCGGCCGCGCCGCGCTGTTCTTTTTCCATGTATTCGCGCGATTGCATCTCGATGATACGCGAAACGGTGCGGTGAAACTCGTTGGCCAGCATGCCGTTCGTGTACAGCTGCTCGGGCGGCACTTCGGCCGACATGATCAGCTTGACCTTCTGGTCATAAAACACGTCGATCAGCCACGTGAAGCGGCGCGCCTCGGACGACTGCGCCGCCGACATGGCCGGTATGCCGGACAATATCACCGTATGGAAGCGGCTGGCGATTTCCAGGTAATCATTTTGCGAGCGGGGACCGCCGCACAGGGTGGCGAAATCGAACCAGATGATGCCGCCGGCGCGGCGCAGGCAATGGATTTCGCGGCTCTCGATGCGGATGCGCGCATCTTCGTCTCCCGTCTCGGCGATGCGCGTATAGGCGTCGCGCAGGGCCTTGTCGGTGGCGGCGCCCAGCGGCGTGTAGTAGCTTTCCACTTGTTCCAGCGCGCGGCCGCGATAATCGACGCCCGCATCGACGTTCATCACGTCGAGCTTTTCCTTCAGCAGCGCGATGGTCGGCAGCATGCGGTCGCGGTGCAGGCCGTCCGGATACAGCAGGTCCGGATCGTAATTCGAGGTCATGATGAAGGACACGCCATTGGCGAACAGGGCCGACAGCAGGTTGTACAGGATCATCGCGTCGGCGATGTCGGAGACGTGGAATTCATCAAAACAGATGAGGCGGTATTTCTTGGCGATGCGCTTGGCCACCTCGTCGAGCGGGTCGGCCACGCCTTTCAATTCGTCGAGCTGCTGGTGCACGCCGCGCATGAATTCGTGGAAGTGCAGGCGCGTCTTGCGCACCAGGGGCACGACCGAGTAAAAGCTGTCCATCAGGAACGATTTACCGCGCCCCACCCCACCCCACATGTACACGCCTTTCGGCACGGCAGGACGGTTCAGCAGGCGCTTGAAGGTGCTCGAGCGCTGGCCCTTGTAGGCCACCCACTCGTCATAGCACAGCTGCAGGCGGTCGACCGCGCGCCGCTGGGCGGCATCGGCCTTGAAATCACGCTTCTGCAACGCGTGCTGGTAAAACTCTTCTACGTTCATGGGATTCGCTTTAACGCACAAGGGCGCCGGCGGAAAAAATCCGCGAGCGCCCCTGTAGGACTAACTACAATTAAAAGTTCAACGTGCGCTTGTCAACCGCCAGTGCCGCTTCCTTGGTCGCTTCCGACAGGGAAGGGTGAGCGTGGCAGATGCGCGCGATGTCTTCGGCCGAGGCCTTGAATTCCATCGCCACGACGGCTTCGGAAATCAGTTCGGAGGCCATCGGGCCGACGATGTGCACGCCGAGGATTTCATCGGTCGTCGCATCGGCCAGGAATTTCACCATGCCCGAGGTGTCGCCCAGCGCGCGCGCACGGCCGTTGGCCATGAACGGGAAGGTACCGGCCTTGTAGGCGATGCCTTCGGCCTTCAGGGTTTGCTCGGTCTTGCCGACCCACGCGATTTCCGGCGAGGTGTAGATCACCCACGGAATCGTGTTGAAGTTGGTGTGACCATGCTGGCCGGCGATACGCTCGGCCACGGCAACGCCCTCTTCTTCCGCCTTGTGCGCCAGCATCGGGCCGCGCACGACGTCGCCCACCGCCCACACGTTCGGCAGATTGGTCTTGCAGTCGCCGTCGACGGCGATGAAGCCGCGTTCGTCCAGCTGCAGGCCGACCTTGTCGGCACCCAGGCCATTCGTGTTCGGCGTACGGCCGATCGAGATGATCAGTTTGTCGAACACGGCTTTTTGCGCTTCGCCCTTGGCGTCCACGAATTCCACGGTGACGTCTTTCTTGCCTGGCGTGATCGCACCGATCTTACAACCGAGGTTGATCTTCAAGCCTTGCTTGGTGAACAGCTTCGACGCTTCCTTGGCGATCTGCTCGTCGACGGCGCCCAGGAAGACCGGCAGGCCTTCCAGCACGGTGACGTCGGAACCCAGGCGGCGCCAGACGCTGCCCATTTCCAGGCCGATCACGCCGGCACCGATGACGCCCAGCTTGGCTGGCACGGCGTCGATGGCCAGTGCGCCCGTGTTCGACAGGATCAGTTTCTCGTCGAATGGTGCGCCCGGCAGTTCGCGCGCGTTCGAGCCCGTGGCGATCACCACGTGCTTGGCGCTCAGGGTTTCGTTGGCTTCGCCCGTCACGCTGATCTCATACGTGCCAGCGGCGGCGGCAGCGAAAGCGGCGCGGCCGTGGAAGAAGGCGATCTTGTTCTTCTTGAACAGGTACAGGATGCCGTCGTTGTTTTGCTTGACGACGGTGTCCTTGCGCTTGAGCATCTGGCCCAGGTTCAGCTTCAGGCCGGCGACATCGATGCCGTGCTCGGCGAAGCTGTGGCCCGCGTGCTCGAAATGCTCGGACGATTGCAGCAGCGCTTTCGACGGGATGCAGCCGACGTTGGTGCAGGTGCCGCCAGGTGCGGCGCCGCCCTTGGCGTTCGACCACTCGTCGACGCAGGCGACGGAAAAGCCCAGCTGCGCTGCGCGGATGGCGGCGATGTAGCCGCCAGGGCCCGCACCGATGACAACTACGTCAAATTGTTTAGTACTCATGTTTTGTTATTCCAATCTCTTCGTCTGGTACGAAAATCCACAATAGAAGGTAAATCACCACGCCGAAGCCGAAGGTCAATGTAAACAGGACGAAGACGAGGCGCCAGATCCACGCTTCCATGCCGGAAGCGCGTCCCAGGCCGCCGCAGACGCCGCCGAGCCAGCGGTCGGTGCGCGAGCGGCGCAGGCGGTTGAATTCCTGCACCAGGTCGTTCGACGGACCGGCGCCGGACGTGCTGTCCGGCTTGTCCAGGTTGATATTGCTCAGGAGCTTGGCTTTCGCTTGCGCGAATTCCGCGTCGCTCAGGGCGCCCGCCAGGTGCAACTCGTGCAGACGCTTGATTTCTTCAGAGACGTTCATGGGAATCCTCTTTCATTGAGATCAGCCAGCTGCGTCTTCTGGCAAGGGTATCAACTACATTGCCCCGGCGGCAACGCCGGGGGACTACGGTGCTTACAGGTCCAGCAGCAGGCGTGCAGGATCTTCCAGCGCTTCTTTCATCGCCACCAGGCCCAGGACGGCTTCGCGGCCGTCGATGATGCGGTGGTCGTAGGACATGGCCAGGTAGTTCATCGGACGCACCACGATCTGGCCGTTTTCGACCACGGCGCGGTCCTTGGTCGCATGCACGCCCAGGATGGCCGATTGCGGCGGGTTGATGATCGGGGTCGACAGCATGGAGCCGAAGGTGCCGCCGTTCGAGATCGAGAACGTGCCGCCCGTCAGGTCGTCCAGGGTCAGCTTGCCTTCCTTGGCTTTCGCGCCGAATTCACCGATTTTTTTCTCGATGTCGGCGATCGACAGCTGGTCCGCGTTGCGGATGATAGGCACGACCAGGCCGCGTGGCGAACCGACAGCGATGCCGATGTCGAAGTAGCCGTGGTAGACGATGTCGTTGCCGTCAACGGAGGCATTGATGATCGGGTACTTTTTCAGGGCGGCGACGGCGGCCTTGACGAAGAAGGACATGAAGCCCAGCTTGACGCCGTGCTCTTTCTCGAACTTGTCCTTGTACTTGTTGCGCAGGTCAATGACCGGCTGCATGTTCACTTCATTGAACGTGGTCAGGATGGCGTTCGTCGATTGCGATTGCAGCAGGCGCTCGGCGATACGTGCGCGCAGGCGGCTCATCGGCACGCGCTCTTCCGGACGGTCGCCCAGGCTGGCGATGCTCGGCGTAGCCACTTGTTGCAGGGCTGGCTTGGCGGCGGCTGGCGCCAGTGGCGCGACAGCTGGCTTGGCGGAAGCGGCCAGGGCGTCGCCCTTGGTCACGCGGCCATCTTTGCCGGAACCGGCGACGTCGCCAGCGGACAGGCCTTTTTCGGACAGGATCTTGGCGGCGGCAGGCATGGCGACATCGCCTTTGGTCGCGGCGGCTGGCGCCGAAGCGGTAGCAGCGTCTTGTGCGGCGGCAGCCAGGGCTGGCGCAGGCACGGCCGATACTTCCATCGGGCTGACTTTGGCCGAGCCGTCGGTGTCGATGATGGCGATGACTTCGCCGGCGACGACGGTGGCGCCGTTATCCTTGATGATCTGCACGATCACGCCAGCGGCGGGCGCCGGCAGTTCCAGCACGACTTTATCGGTTTCGATATCGATCATGTTTTCGTCGCGCGCAACTGACTCGCCGACTTTCTTGTGCCATGCCAGCAGGGTCGCTTCTGCGACCGATTCCGACAACTGGGGAACTTTGACTTCGATTTGTGCCATGTAAAACTCCGTTTATTTTGTTATTGCGGCGCCGCCCCTGCGTAGCAAGGGCGGCGCTCCGTCATGATGTATGCGAGCTGACGCCATGCATACACATGGCGCCCCTCATCGAGCCACTTACTTGGTCAGGATAAAACCCTTCAGCTTCGAGAATGCCGTTTCCAGCAGATCTTTTTGCTGGGCGTAGTGCTTGTCATAGTAACCGACAGCAGGCGACGCCGAAGCAGGACGGCCGGCGTAGGCCAGACGTTGACCCGATTCCAGGCCTTCGAAGATGTTGTGCTGGATCTGGAACCAGGCGCCCTGGTTTTGCGGCTCGTCCTGCGCCCAGACGACTTCGACCAGGTTCGGGAACTTCTTCAGTTCAGCGGCGAACGACTTGTGCGGGAACGGATACAGCTGTTCCAGGCGCACGATGGCCGTGTCGGTCTGGCCGCGGGTCTTGCGTGCATTGACCAGGTCGTAGTAGACCTTGCCCGAGCAGGCGATGACGCGCTTGACCTTCTTGACGTCGATTTTGTCGTCGACTTCGCCGATGACGGTCTGGAAACCGCCCTTGGCCAGGTCGGTCAGCGGCGAACCGGCATCCTTGTTGCGCAACAGCGACTTCGGCGTCAGGATGACCAGCGGCTTGCGGAACTGGCGCACCATCTGACGGCGCAGCAAATGGAAGATCTGCGAAGCCGTCGTCGGCTGCACCACTTGCATGTTGTTGTCTGCGCACAGCTGCAGGAAACGCTCTGGGCGCGCGGACGAGTGCTCAGGACCCTGGCCTTCGTAACCGTGCGGCAGCATCATGACCAGGCCCGAAGCGCGGCCCCACTTCACTTCGCCGGAGCTGATGAATTGGTCGATCACCACTTGCGCGCCGTTGGCGAAGTCGCCGAACTGGGCTTCCCAGATCGTCAGCGTGTTCGGTTCAGCGGTCGAGTAGCCGTATTCGAAGGCCAGCACGGCTTCTTCGGACAGCACCGAGTCGATGACGGTGAACGGCGCCTGGTTGTCCGACACGTTTTGCAGCGGAATGTAGGTACCTGCATCCCAACGCTCGCGGTTTTGGTCATGCAGGACGGCGTGGCGGTGCACGAAGGTGCCGCGGCCGGCGTCCTGGCCCGTCAGGCGGATGGCGTAGCCGGACGATACCAGCGACGCGTAGGCCAGGTGTTCGCCCATGCCCCAGTCCAGGTTCATTTCGCCACGGCCCATGGTGCCACGGTCGCCCAGTACTTTTTCAACCAGCGAGTGGACCTTGAAGTCCGCCGGCACGGTGGTGATGCGGGTGGCCAGGCGTTTCAGTTCCG
This sequence comes from Janthinobacterium rivuli, assembly GCF_009208735.1. Classification (GTDB taxonomy): domain Bacteria; phylum Pseudomonadota; class Gammaproteobacteria; order Burkholderiales; family Burkholderiaceae_D; genus Janthinobacterium. Next base: position 257,679 of record NZ_WFLJ01000001.1, read on the forward strand.
TCATCGGCACGGCGGTGTCGGCCGAGTCGGTCCATTTCTTGTTCAGGAACGGCAGCCAGTCGACGGCGTACTTGTTCTTGAAGTTCGAGATGACAGGATCGACGGTATGCTTGCCGGCGTCCATGGCGTCGCGGAAAGCGGCCACCATCTTGTCGCCGCCATCGGCAGGGATCACGCCTTGCGCCACCAGTTTGTCCGCGTACAGCTTGCGGGTGCCCGGATGCTGGCCGATCTTCTTGTACATCAGTGGCTGCGTCAGGGCCGGCGTATCTTGCTCGTTGTGGCCAAGCTTGCGGTAGCAGATGATGTCGAGGACGATGTCCTTCTTGAATTCCATGCGGTAGTCGAGCGCGATCTGCGTCGCCAGCACCACGGCTTCCGGATCATCGGCATTGATGTGCAGGACCGGTGCTTCGATCATCTTGACGACGTCCGAGCAGTACAGGGTCGAGCGCGCGTCGCGCGGATCCGAGGTGGTGAAACCGATCTGGTTGTTGATCACGATATGCACCGTGCCGCCGGTATGGTAGCCACGGGTTTGCGCCAGATTCAGCGTTTCCATGACCACGCCCTGGCCGGCGAAAGCGGCATCGCCGTGCACCAGGATAGGCAGCACTTGCGCGCCTTGCGCGTCGCCGCGGCGGTCCATGCGGGCCTTGACGGAACCTTCGACCACAGGGTTGACGATTTCCAGGTGCGACGGGTTGAACGCCAACGACAGGTGGACCGGGCCGCCTGCGGTGGAGATGTCCGACGAGAAGCCCTGATGGTATTTCACGTCGCCGGCAGGCAGGTCGTCGCCATGCTTGCCTTCGAATTCTTCGAACAGTTCCTGCGGCGCCTTGCCCAGGGTGTTCACCAGCACGTTCAGGCGGCCGCGGTGGGCCATGCCGATGACGATTTCCTGCACGCCTTTTTCGCCGGCGCGCTGGATGGTTTCATCCATCGAGGCGATGAAGGTTTCGCCGCCTTCCAGGGAGAAGCGCTTCTGGCCCACGTAACGGGTGTGCAGATAGCGTTCCAGGCCTTCAGCCGCGGTCAGGCGGTCGAGGATGTGGATTTTTTTCTCTGGGGTGAAATTCGGGGTGGAGCGGATCGATTCCAGTTTCTCTTGCAGCCAGCGCTTTTCGGCCGGATCGGAGATGTACATGAATTCGGCGCCGATCGAACGCGTGTAGGTATCGCGCAGATAGTTGAGCAGATCGCGCAGGGTGGCGGTCTCGGGGCCAAAATAGGTATTGCTGATGTTGAACACGGTGTCCATGTCCGCATCGGTGAAACCGTAGAAGCTCGGCTCGAGCTCAGGGATCATCGGACGTTCCTGGCGTTGCAGCGGATCCAGGTTGGCCCAGTGCGAACCGAGGTAGCGGTAAGCGGCGATCAGTTGCGTGGCGGCGACGCGCTTGCGGCCCATTTCGGCATCGAAGGAAGCGGTCACGGTGCGGATCGGACCGGCTTTTGCGCGCTCGGCGAACGAGGCGACGACGGAGGCATGCGCCACGTCAGGCTTGTTGGTGCCGTCGACGGCAGGCACGTGCTGCATTGCGTCGAAGTAGGAACGCCAGTTATCGGGTACCGAGCCTGGATTGTTCAGATACGCCTCGTACAGGTCTTCCACGTACGGAGCATTCCCACCGAACAGGTAGGAGTTGGTCGTTAATTGCTGCATATATTGCTCACCTTTCTTCGCGCTTCGCGAGGAATTAGCGGGTTAATCTAACCTTCCGCGACACGGCCTGACCGGTTAGCGGATTGCACATCAAGTTGTGGGGAAGGGCTTTTTTATTGCACCAGCATTCTGCATACCGTCATTTAGAATAGCACGCGGTATTGTAACGCAACAACCACTAGTTGAATTTTATTTGGCAAGCAAATGTAAGCTGTGTTGTTGATTTTCCCGGGCTTGCAGCCCATTAGTGTTGCGCTTATGCGATTGCGCCGCCGGCACCGGCGCGGCGCTGGCGCGCAAGTGGTCTGACTGATAACGGCGGCGTCCCGATGGCCGCCAGCCAATCGGCATCGCCGGCAAACCAGTCCACCAGAAAGTCGAGCATGGTGCGCAGCAGCGGCGACATGTGCTGGCGCGAGGTGTAGATGCCGTAGATGCCCATGTCCTGCGGCACGTACGCGGGCAGCAGCTCCACCAGCTGCCCGCTGGCGATCAGCGGCGCGGCCGAATAGCGCGGCTGCATGGCGATGCCCGCCCCCGCCACTGTGGCCACCAGCAGCACCAGCGATTCATTCGCCGACAGGCGGCCGCTGACGGGGACAGTGAGCGCTTCCCCGTCGTGCGTGAATTGCCACAGGCTCTTGCCGAAATACGTGTACGTCAGGCAGTTGTGCAGGGCCAGGTCTTCCGCCCGGCGCGGCGTGCCGTGCGCGGCCAGATACGATGGTGCGGCGCACACCACCGAGGCGCAGCTGGCCAGCTGGCGCGCGATCAGGTTCGGCTCGAGCGCGTTCGTGATGCGGATCGCCAGGTCGATGCGCTGCTCCACCAGGTTGACGGCGCGGTTCTCCATCTGCAAGTCGACGGCGGCGCGCGGGTAGCGCCGCAGGTAAGCGGTCACTGCGCCGGCCAGCGCCGTCTGCGCCAGCGATTGCGAGCAGGTGATGCGCAGCAAGCCATGCGGCGTGTCGAGGCCTTCGGGCGACGTGACGGCCATGGCGCCGGCCACTTCCAGCATCTGCCGGCAGCGCGCCAGGGTGGCATCGCCCGCGTCCGTCAGGCTCAAACGGCGCGTGGTGCGATGCAGCAGGCGGGCCCCCGCCCACTGCTCCATCTCGGCCAGGTAGCGCGTCACCATGGCGCGCGACATATCGAGCGCCTCGCTGGCGGCCACCATGCTGCCACGCTCGGCGATGGCGACGAAAACTTGTGCGGCGGTGATGCGGTCCATGCGGCTACTCCCTTGATTCATCCGATCCATGCAACTAAGTATTGCAATCTACCCTATTTCTCGCGCCTGGATGAAACGATAGTATGCGACAGAGTATCCAACGCAGAAAGAATCCTATGCTTGCACGCGCCGCCCGCCCCTTCCGCACGCTGGAGACCTTCCGACTCGACGTGCTGGGATGCGCACCGTCCACTTCCCTGCTGCTGAGCGGCGCGGCGGACGCCATCCTCGTCAACGCCCAGTTCTTGCGCGACGATGCGGCGCAGTTAGCGCACACCATCGCCAGCAGCGGCAAGCGCCTGACCACCATCTATATCAGCGCGGCCGAGCCGCAAGCCTATTTCGGCCTGGGCGTGCTGCAGCAAGCCTTTCCGCACGCCGAGATCCTGGCCAGCGGCGCCACGGTCGAGGCGATCCGCCGCCAGGCCGGCGCCAGGGTCGCCCACTGGGGCGGCATCCTCAAGCACAATGCGCCGCGCCGTATCGTCCTGCCCCAGCCCTATGAAGGCGACAGCCTGCCACTGGAAGGCCGGCACATCGCCCTGCGCCAGCTGGAAGCGGCATTCAACTGACACCCCGCGCCTTACAAGGCGGCCAGGAAGCGCTCATACTCTTGCGCGCTGCGCGCCAGCCGTCCGGCATAGTCCGGCTCCTTCGGCCCGTCTTCCGCGCCGTAGAAGGCAAAGAAGCGGCGGTTGTCGGCGCCGATGTACGCGAGGGTGACGTCGAACGGCGCCAGCAGCTGCGCCAGGGTGACGTTCCATTTGCCGTGCGGCGTGAAGTCCTGCTCGCGGATACCCGCCGTGACGGCCAGCGCCACTTTCCGCCCCCGGAAGGCGTCGCCGCCCGTGCCGTAGGCCCAGCCATGCGCCAGCACCTCGTCGAGCCAGCGCTTCAGCAAGGGCGGGCAGTTGAACCAGTACACGGGGAACTGCAACACCACATTGGCGTGCGCCTCCACCAGCGCCTGCTCGCGCGCCACGTCGATCTTCCCGTCAGGATAAGCCTGTTGCACGTCGTGGATGGTGTAACGCTCGGGATACCGCGCCAGCTCCTGCAGCCAGCGCTTGTTGGCCACCGAAGTGGCGATGGAAGGATGGAAGACGATCACAAGGGTTTTCATCATGCTGCTTTCCTGAAAATGAGATGGATGCACCGGACCCGCATGCACAGGAAAGCAGGCAAGCCGATACCCTGCCCCGTGGCGCGCGGTCGCGCCCCCCGGAGGCAGAAACAGCATAGCCATCGCGGGTACTTTTCACAAGTACGCACATTGACTACACATACCCCACAAAAAGTAAGCTACTCGACCGTGGAAATCCCGCTGCCCTGCACTTGCGGATCAAGCTGGCTGGTGCCGTTCGCCCCACTCGCACAGGGTATGCAGCACGGGGATCAGCGAGGCGCCCTTGGCCGAGAGGGAGTATTCCACCTTGGGCGGCACTTGCGGGTATTCCTTGCGCACGATCAGCGCATCGGCTTCCAGTTCCTTCAGGACCACGCTGAGGGTCTTGAAGGCGATGCCGCCCAGATGCCGTTTGAGTTCGTTATGCCGCAGCACGGTGTTTTCCGCCAGCGCATACAGGATCAGCATCTTGTATTTGCCGCCGATCAGCGACAAGGTGTAGCCAAATGCCGTATCGCCCAGGGCCACGCCGCCGGGGGCGCAGATTTCTTCATTCATCGCGTCGCACTTCCTGTTGAACCAAGGGCCGAGCATACCAGCCCGGCATAAAAAAACGGGCCGAAGCCCGTTTTTTGTTTGCAAGATACGCCGTGGATTAACGCTTGTCCAGTGGCAGTACTTCGCGCGTGGTCGAGCCGACGAACAGTTGGCGCGGACGGCCGATTTTCTGTTCCGGGTCGGCGATCATCTCGTTCCATTGGGCGATCCAGCCGATCGTACGGGCCATGGCGAAGATACCGGTGAACAGCGATACCGGGATGCCCAGTGCGGATTGCACGATGCCCGAGTAGAAGTCGACGTTCGGGTACAGTTTGCGCGACACGAAGTACTCGTCGTTCAGCGCAATCTTTTCCAGTTCCATCGCCAGCTTGAACAGCGGGTCGTCTTGCAGACCCAGTTCTTGCAGCACTTCGTAGCAGGTTTCACGCATCAGCTTGGCGCGTGGATCGAAGTTCTTGTACACGCGGTGGCCAAAGCCCATCAGCTTGACGCCGGAGTTCTTGTCCTTGACTTGCGCGATGAAGGCAGGGATGTTCTCGACGGTGCCGATTTCTTTCAGCATGTTGAGTGCCGCTTCGTTGGCGCCGCCGTGGGCAGGGCCCCACAGGCAGGCGATGCCGGCAGCGATACAGGCGAACGGGTTGGCGCCCGACGAACCGGCCAGACGGACGGTCGAGGTCGATGCGTTTTGCTCGTGATCCGCGTGCAGGATCAGGATGCGGTCCAGGGCGCGCACCAGCACGTCGTTGACCTTGTACTCTTCGCACGGGTTGGCGAACATCATGTGCATGAAGTTGGCGCTGTACGACAGGTCGTTGCGTGGGTACACGAACGGCTGGCCGACCGAGTACTTGTAGGTCATGGCGACCAGGGTCGGCATCTTGGCGATCAGGCGGATGGCCGACACTTCGCGGTGACGCGGGTCGTTGATGTCCAGCGAATCATGGTAGAACGACGCCAGCGCGCCGACGGTGCCCACCAGGACCGACATCGGATGCGCGTCGCGGCGGAAGCCACGGAAGAAGAATTGCATCTGTTCGTGCACCATCGTGTGCTTGGTGACGGTGTCGACGAACTTGGCTTTTTGCGCCGCGTTCGGCAGTTCGCCGTTCAGCAGCAGGTAGCACGATTCCATGAAGTCGGCGTTGACGGCCAACTGTTCGATCGGGTAACCACGGTACAGCAGCTCGCCCTTGTCGCCGTCGATGTAGGTGATCGACGAGTTGCAGGCGGCCGTCGACATAAAGCCTGGGTCGTAGGTGAACTTGCCGCTACCGGCGTACAGTTTGCGGATGTCGATGACGTCCGGGCCAACCGTGCCTTTGTAGATTGGAAATTCAAGCGATGGGCTGCCATCGGAGAACGACAGGGTAGCTTTTGTGTCAGAGATATTCATGGGCTCTTCCTTCTCGGGAGTGAGTCGAAATTAAAATCAAAAATTCTGGCTGCAATTCGCACCGCACTCGGCAGTGCTACAGCGCGCCACTCGCACCGTTTGCAATATATCGCCCAGGCGTCTAGGCAATGCGCAGTCGTTGCAGCAGTGCGCGCACATGCGGCAGATCGACTTCGCCTTCCGGCTCTTTACGGGCCAGTACCAGATCCATTAACGCATTGTCCGATAAATCCAGCAAACGCGTCAGCGCGTCAACTTCTTCATCGGTCAATTCGGTTTCATACGCATCGAGAAAACGGGTCAGGATAATGTCGTTTTCCAGCAAGCCACGGCGTGAACGCCAGCGCAGGCGGGCGCGGTTGGCCGGGTCGGCCTGATGCGAGGACAAAATTGATTCTGTCATTTGGTTTACCACTTTACGTGTGCCTTGCGGCACGGTGCGGCTTTGCAGGCGCCGCCTGCAGGCAAGAGAGGATACCCTCTTCCGGCAAACGGCGCCCGGCGGACGCGATCAGGGTGATCAGATCGCGCGGCGGACCATCAATTCCTTGATCTTGCCGATCGCCTTGTTCGGGTTCAAGCCTTTCGGGCAGACGTCGACGCAGTTCATGATCGAATGGCAGCGGAACAGGCGGTACGGGTCTTCCAGGTTGTCCAGACGCGCGCCGGTGGCTTCGTCGCGCGAATCGGCGATGAAGCGGTAGGCTTGCAGCAGGCCGGCCGGGCCGACGAACTTGTCCGGATTCCACCAGAACGACGGGCACGACGTGGAGCAGCATGCGCACAGGATGCACTCGTACAGGCCATCGAGTTCTTCGCGCTGTTCCGGCGACTGCAGGCGCTCTTTTTCAGGCGGGATCGAATCGTTGATCAGGAAAGGCTTGATCGAATCGTACTGCTTGAAAAATTGCGTCATGTCGACGATCAGGTCGCGGATGACCGGCAAGCCTGGCAACGGGCGCAGCACGATAGGCTCCGACAGTTCGTTCAGGTTGGTCGTGCATGCCAGGCCGTTCTTGCCGTTGATGTTCATCGCGTCCGAACCGCACACGCCTTCGCGGCACGAGCGGCGCAGGGCCAGCGAGTCATCGACGTCCGCCTTGATGCGCTGCAGTGCGTCGAGCAGCATCTTGTCGGTGTCTTTCAGTTCGACCGTCAGGTCTTGCATGTACGGCTTGGCATCCTGGTCAGGATCGTAGCGGTAGATTTTGAATTTAAGAGTGCGTGCCATGGTATAGCCTTAGAAAGTACGTGGTTTCGGTTTGAAGGTATCAACCGTCAGCGGCTTGGTCACGACTGGCTTGTATTCCAGTCGGTTGCCTTCCGAATACCACAGAGTGTGCTTCATCCAGTTCTCGTCGTCGCGTTGCGGATGGTCGTCCTGGGCGTGCGCGCCGCGCGATTCCTTGCGGGCCGCTGCCGAAACGATGGTCGCTTTCGCCGTTTCGATCAGGTTGTCCAGCTCCAGCGCTTCCACGCGGGCCGTGTTGAAGACCATCGATTTATCCTTGAAGGAGACGTGCTTGCGGCGCTCGTCGAGCTTCATGATTTCTTCGACGCCCTTGTTCAGCATCTCGTCGGTACGGAACACGCCGCAGTACTTCTGCATCGTTGCGCGGATGTCGTTCGCCACGCCCTGCACGGTTTCCGTGCCGGTCGAGTTTTCCAGGCGCGCCAGGCGGCCCATGGCAAAGTCGGCAGCGTCGGCTGGCAAAGGCTTGTTTTCCTTGGCTTTCAGGCCGCTGTTGACGATGTGGTTGCCGGCCGCGCGGCCGAAGACCACCAGGTCGAGCAGCGAGTTCGTGCCCAGGCGGTTGGCGCCGTGCACGGACACGCAGGCGCATTCGCCGATCGCGTACAGGCCGTTGACGACTTTCGCCGAACTATCCGGACCGGTCGGGGTGACGACCTGGCCGTGGATGTTCGTCGGGATGCCGCCCATCTGATAGTGAATCGTCGGCACGACAGGAATCGGTTCCTTGGTGGCGTCGACGTTGGCGAACTTGTGGCCGATTTCCAGGATCGACGGCAGGCGCTTGGCGATGGTGTCGGCGCCGATATGGCGCAGGTCCAGCATCACGTGGTCCTTGTTCGGACCGCAGCCGCGGCCTTCCTTGATTTCCTGGTCCATCGAACGCGAGACGAAGTCGCGCGGCGCCAGATCCTTCAGGGTCGGCGCATAGCGCTCCATGAAGCGTTCGCCTTCGCTGTTGATCAGGATGCCGCCTTCGCCGCGCACGCCTTCGGTGATCAATACGCCCGCGCCGGCCACGCCGGTCGGGTGGAACTGCCAGAATTCCATGTCCTGCAGCGGCAGGCCGGCGCGTGCCGCCATGCCCATGCCGTCACCGGTGTTGATGAAGGCGTTGGTCGACGCGGCGAAGATACGGCCTGCGCCGCCCGTTGCCATGACCGTCGTCTTTGCTTCCAGAATCATGCATTCGCCGGTTTCCATTTCCAGCGCAACAACACCGATCACGTCGCCGTCGGCGTCGCGGATCAGGTCCAGCGCCATCCATTCGACGAAGAAGTGCGTACGGGCGCGCACGTTGCGCTGGTACAGGGTGTGCAACAGGGCGTGACCGGTACGGTCGGCTGCCGCGCAGGCGCGCTGCACCGGCTTTTCGCCGAAGTGGGCCGTGTGGCCGCCGAACGGACGCTGGTAGATGGTGCCGTCAGGATTGCGGTCGAATGGCATGCCGAAGTGTTCCAGTTCGTACACGACCTTCGGTGCTTCGCGGCACATGAATTCGATGGCATCCTGGTCGCCCAGATAGTCGCCGCCCTTGACGGTGTCGAACATGTGCCAGAACCAGTTGTCTTCGGCCATGTTGCCGAGCGACGCGCCGATACCGCCCTGCGCCGCCACGGTGTGCGAGCGGGTCGGGAAGACTTTCGACAGAACTGCGACGTTCAGACCGGCTTCGGCCAGTTGCAACGACGCGCGCATGCCGGAACCGCCGGCGCCAACGATTACCGCGTCAAAGCGGCGGGTAGGGATTGCAGATTTATATGCTGCCACGATTACACACTCCAGAGTATCTGTACCGTCCAGCCGGCACAAGCGATCAACCACAGCATGGTGGCAATTTGCAGGGTCAGACGGAGGCCAGCGCTTTTCACGTAGTCCATCCAGATGTCGCGTACGCCGACCCATGCGTGGTAGAACAGGGCGACGAAGGTCACCAGGCTGAACAATTTAAACCACTGCTGTGCGAACAGACCGGCCCAGCCTTCATAGCTGAAGTTGCTGCCGGTCAGGAAAGAAATAAGCAGGATGGCCACATAGGCCACCATGACGATGGCGGTAACGCGTTGCGCCAGCCAATCGCGCAAGCCGTAATGGGCACCGACGACGAGGCGTTTCGGTCCGATATTATTGTCTGCCATGTTTAAAATACTCCAAACAGTTTCAAAGCGACCAAGGCCGTCAACACCAGGCTCACGACCAGCACGGACGACGCGGTCTTGCGCGCCGACTCTTTTTCGATGGCAACGTGCACATCCATGAACAAGTGACGGATACCGGCGCAGAAGTGGTGCAGGAAGGCCCAGACCAGACCCAGGGTGATCAGCTTGACGAACCAGTGCGAGGCGATGCCCTGGAAGTAGGCGTAGGACATTTCGGAACGCAGGCTCAGTTCCAGCATGTACAGTATGCATGGCAGCAAGGCGAAAATGATGAAACCGCTGATGCGATGCAGGATCGAGACGATGGCGCCGACAGCCATGCGGTAGTTCGACAATTCGGTAACATGAATGTTACGGAATTGCGGCCGTTCTTTTTTTGGTACTTCTCTTACGGCTTCAGACATAACAAAAACCTCCCCTTTGAATTTCAACTAAATATTGAAGCCGCGATTTTCGCCGATTTTCGCAACCCATACCAATATCTATTGTCACATATAACCAAAATGGTTTTTTACTACAAAATACCGCGCTACTTTCCGTAGTTCACGTAATTTAATTACAGAATCGCCGGCAAAACACGGCCCGCCGGAGCGGGCCATGCTGTCGCTGCGCTTTCTGTTGTCTCCGTTGCCCGCCTTGCGGCAGGCATCTTGCAAACGATGCACTTCAGCCTTGCTGCTTGTCCGGGCACCCGTGGGCGCCCCGCCGCTTCAGCTGAGTTCATTCTGATAATGATGGCGACTGGTCAGGTACAGGCCCCGGCGCAGTTCGACCGGCTTGTCGCCATAGGTAAACGACACGCGCTCGGAACTGAGCAAGGGCGTGCCGAGGTCGATATTCAACAGTTGCGCGGCGCCCGCGTCGGCGCACACGGCGCGGATCTGCTCGGACGCGCGGATCATGCGCGTGCCAAATTCCGTTTCGAACAGGCCGTACATCGGGCCCTTGTATTCGACCAGGCGCTCGGCCGTCAAACCCTTGAAGATCAGGCCGGGCAGCCACAGCTCTTCGACGATGGTCGGCACGCCGTCGAAATACTGCACGCGCTTGATGAAGATGACGGCGTCGCCGGACTTCAGGTCCATCAGGCGCGCCACGTCGGCCGGCGCGCGCACGCGCTTGACTTCGATAAATTTGCTTTCGGGGTAATGCGGCACGCCTTCGTCCGGCACCAGACGCAGGAAGCGGAAATGCGCGCGCGCCTCGTGGTGGGTGGACACGAAGGTGCCCTTGCCCTGGCGGCGCATGACGAGATTCTCGGCGGCCAGTTCATCGATGGCCTTGCGCACCGTGCCCTGGCTGACCTTGAAGCGGCCGGCCAGCTCGACTTCGCTGGGAATGAGCTCGCCCGGCTTCCATTCGCCGGATTGCAGGCTTTGCGTGATGAGCGCCTTGATCTGCTGGTACAGGGGACTGAAGGTGGGCGAGGCATTCGCGGCAGGCGCGGGCACGGCGGTGGTGGCAGTGGTATTGACGCTGACGACTGGGGTGGCGGCGTTGCCGGCGGCCGCGGCGACGGGCGTGGCCGGGGTGCCCGCGGTCGGACTGACCGCCCCGCTTGCAGCAGTGGCATTGTTGGTCAGATTGGACGAGGCGGAATTCATAGTCCGACATTTCAACACAAATCACTGCCCGCGTCCAGTAAAACACTCGTAGTTATCTGTCTTATATAAGACATAAGATATGATTGACAGATACAGATCAGAGGCCTAAACTGCCCTCGATAAAACATATGAGCCAGCGTTTTATGTTGTCGGCCAGCCACTCTGGCCTCGTGCAGCACGAGCGTGACGGCGGCGTACACCAGCAATTCGGTGGCGCGGGCCGGTTTTGGTATCATTATAGTTTTTCCGGATAAGCGTAAGCCCAGCTTCAAGCCCGTTTTCTTTCCCATTTTTGGAGATTCATCATGGCTAAAACCCCAATGCGTGTTGCAGTGACCGGCGCCGCCGGCCAGATCGGCTACGCCCTGTTGTTCCGCATCGCCAATGGCGACATGCTCGGCAAAGACCAGCCTGTCATCTTGCAACTGCTTGAAATCCCGGACGAAAAAGCCCAGAAAGCGCTCAAGGGCGTGATGATGGAAATCGACGACTGCGCCTTCCCGCTGCTGGCCGAGATGACCGCCCACTCCGATCCACTGACCGCCTTCAAGGATGTCGACGTGGCCGTACTGGTTGGCGCGCGTCCACGCGGCCCAGGCATGGAACGCAAGGACCTGCTGGAGGCGAACGCCCAGATCTTCACGGTGCAAGGCAAGGCGCTCGACGCCGTCGCTTCGCGCAACGTCAAAGTGCTGGTGGTCGGCAATCCTGCCAATACCAACGCCTACATCGCCATGAAATCGGCGCCATCGCTGCCGGCGAAAAACTTCACCGCCATGCTGCGCCTGGACCACAACCGCGCGCTGTCGCAAGTCGCTGCCAAGACCGGCACCGCCGTGAAAGACATCGAGAAGCTGACCGTCTGGGGCAACCACTCGCCAACGATGTACGCCGACTACCGCTTCGCCACCGTGAACGGCAAGGCCGTCAAGGACCTGATCAACGACCAGGAATGGAACGCCAACGTGTTCCTGCCTACCGTCGGCAAGCGCGGCGCGGCCATCATCGAGGCGCGCGGCCTGTCGTCGGCAGCGTCGGCAGCAAACGCCGCCATCGACCACATCCATGACTGGATGCTGGGCACGAACGGCAAGTGGACCACCATGGGCGTACCGTCGGATGGCTCGTATGGCATCCCTGAAGGCACCGTGTTCGGCTTCCCGGTCACCACCGACAACGGTGAGTACACCATCGTTCAAGGTCTGGAAATCGATGCATTCTCGCAAGAGCGCATCAACCTGACCCTGAAAGAACTGACCGAAGAGCGCGAAGGCGTGAAACACCTGCTGGCATAAATGCAGTATTGGCGGCGCGGCCTGAGCGCCGCCCGCCAAGAAGGCCGCCCCGCGAGATTCGCGGCGCGGCTGTTTTATCAAGTAGTTTTTACCTGCAGAAATGCCTTAAGCATGCACCCTTCCGAGGTTTTATTCCAAGGCAAACGCCAGCCGCTGTTGCTCGCCGCTTGCGACCACTACGCCGGCTCCGAAAAGCTGATGCGTAAATCGATTGCTTTGCAACAAGAGCTTGGCCCCCTGTTCGACATCACGTTCGACTGCGAAGACGGCGCCAGCGCCGGCAATGAAGAATCCCACGCCCACATGATCGCCGGCCTGCTGGCCAGCGAGGCGAACCAGTTCAACCGCATCGGCGTGCGCGTGCACGACGTCGACAGCCCGTATTTCGCGCGCGACGTGGAAATCATCTGCGGCGCCGCGTCCCGCCTGGCCTACATCGCCGTGCCGAAAGTGGGCGGCGTGCAGGATGCCATGCTGGCCATCGACCTGATCAACCTGCACGCGCGCCGCGCCGGCCGCGACAACCTGCCCGTGCATATCCTGATCGAGACGCACGGCGCGCTGCGCGACGCCTACGCCATCGCCGCCCTGCCCCAGGTCGAATGCCTGTCCTTCGGCATCATGGATTTCGTCTCGGCCCATTACGGCGCCATCCCCGCCGCCGCCATGCGCACGCCGGGCCAGTTCACGCACCCGCTGGTGGTGCGCGCCAAGCTCGAAGTGGCGGCCGCCTGCCATGCGCACGGCAAGGTGCCGTCGCATAACGTGACGACGGACGTGCGCGATTCGGCCGTGGTGGCAAATGACGCCCAGCGCGCGACAGCCGAGTTCGGCTACACGCGCATGTGGAGCATCCACCCGGACCAGATCAAGCCCATCATCAAGGCCTTCACGCCGCGCCTGTCCGAAGTCAACGAGGCCAGCAACATCCTCAATGAAGCGCTGCGCGCCAACTGGGGACCGATCGCGCAAAATGGCCGCTTGCACGACCGCGCCAGCTACCGATATTATTGGACCGTTTTGCAACGCGCCAAACTGGCAGGCCTCGGCTTGCCCGAGGCGGCAGCTGCATTACTCAACGCCCCCTCTTCCAGCACCACTGAAAACTGACAGGAATTACACGATGTCCCTCTCCAAATTAGCCATTGCCTGCAGCGTCGCGCTGGGCGCCATGACCCTCACGCTGGCGCCAGCCAGCTTCGCCGCCACGGCAGAGGCAAATCCCAAGGCAGTCAAGGCCAAGCCAAAGGCCAAGACCGCCAAAGCCAAGGCGGCCGCCAAGGAAGCGCATCCGCTCGCCATGTCGGTCGCCGACAAGGAAGAAGCCGATGAACCGAGCACCACAGGCTCGGCCTCCACCGATTTCAATTGTGAACTTGGTAATAAAATTACCATCTACACCAATGCGACTGACGACAAACACATCGCCCTGCGCTGGAAGAAGCGCCTGCACCGCCTGAGCCGCGTTGGCACCACCACCGGCGCCAACCGCTTCGAGAACCGTCTGTACGGTCTCGTGTGGATCGGCATCCCGGCCAAAGGTATGCTGCTCGATTCCAAGCAAGGCCGCCAGCTGGCCAATGAATGCAAGGATGCGGAGCAAGCCAAGCCGGCGGCAGTGGTGGAACCCGCGCCATCGCTGGGCGTGCTGCCGGCGACCGGCGGCTGATGTGCGTAGCAAGGGCCTCTTCGGGGGCTCAGTCATGTTTTGTAATTTGAATAATCAATAATAGACGATACCCAACAAGGAGAGGTCATGTCCCGCAACACTCTGAACACGCTCAAGGACTTTAATATTTCGGACAGCAAGAAGGGCAAGCTGTATTCCCTGCCTGCGCTGGAAAAAAGCCTGGGCATCAATGTCTCCCGCCTGCCAGTGTCGATTCGTATCGTGCTCGAATCGGTATTGCGCAACTGCGACGGCAAAAAAGTCACCGAAGAACACGTCAAGCAATTGGCGAGCTGGGGCCCGACCGCCGAGCGCACCGACGAGATCCCGTTCGTAGTGGCGCGCGTCGTGCTGCAAGACTTCACCGGCGTGCCACTGCTGGCCGACCTGGCAGCGATGCGCAACGTGGCCGCCAAGATGGGCATCAACGCCAAGAAGATCGAACCGCTGGTGCCGGTCGACCTGGTGGTCGACCACTCGGTCACCATCGATCACTACCGCGAAAAGAAAGCGCTGGACCTGAACATGAAGCTGGAATTCTCGCGTAACAACGAGCGTTACCAGTTCATGAAATGGGGCATGCAGGCGTTCGACACCTTCGGCGTCGTGCCACCGGGCTTCGGCATCGTCCACCAGGTCAACCTGGAATACCTGGCGCGCGGCGTGCACCACGCAGGCAAGAAAGCCGGCGACGTGTACTACCCTGACACCCTGGTCGGCACCGACTCGCACACCACCATGATCAACGGCATCGGCGTGGTCGGCTGGGGCGTGGGCGGCATCGAGGCGGAAGCGGGCATGCTGGGCCAGCCGGTCTACTTCCTGACGCCGGACGTCATCGGCGTGAACCTGTCGGGCGCGCTGCGCGAAGGCTGCACCGCCACCGACCTGGTGCTGACCATCACCGAACTGCTGCGCAAAGAGAAAGTCGTCGGCAAGTTCGTCGAATTCTTCGGCGAAGGCACGGAATCGCTGACCCTGACGGACCGCGCGACGATCGCCAACATGGCACCGGAATACGGCGCGACCATGGGCTTCTTCCCGGTCGACGAAGCGACCATCGATTACTTCAAGGGCACCGGCCGCAGCAAGGCTGAAATCGCCGCGTTCGAAGGCTACTTCAAGGCGCAAAACCTGTTCGGCGTGCCAAAAGCCGGCGACATCGACTACACCCGCGTGGTGGAACTGGACCTGGCATCGGTCGCTCCGTCGCTGGCCGGCCCGAAACGCCCGCAAGACCGTATCGAAATCGGCAACGTCAAGGCGAACTTCGCCGAGCTGTTCGCCAAACCGACGACGGAAAACGGCTTCAACAAGAATCCGGCCGACCTGGCTGCCGTGTACGAAACGACGAACGGCGTGAAAGTGTCGAACGGCGACGTGCTGATCGCCGCGATCACCTCGTGCACCAACACCTCGAACCCGAGCGTGATGCTGGCTGCCGGTCTGCTGGCCAAGAAAGCCGTGGAAGCCGGCCTGAAAGTCGCTCCGCACATCAAGACCTCGCTGGCCCCTGGCTCGCGCGTCGTGACCGAGTACCTGACCGCCGCCGGCCTGCTGCCGTACCTGGAAAAACTGGGCTTCGGCGTCACCGCCTACGGCTGCACCACCTGTATCGGCAATGCGGGCGACCTGACGCCCGAGCTGAACGCAGCGATCGCCACGCACGACATCGTCGCGTCGGCCGTGCTGTCGGGCAACCGTAACTTCGAAGCGCGCATTCACCCGAACATCCGCTCGAACTTCCTCGCTTCGCCACCGCTGGTCGTCGCCTACGCCATCGCCGGCAACATGACGCGCGACCTGATGACCGAACCTGTCGGCAAGGGCAAGGGCGGCAAGGACGTCTACCTGGGCGACATCTGGCCAACCTCGGCTGAAGTGTCGGCCATGATGAAGTTCGCCATGAACGCCAAGGTGTTCAAGGATAACTACGCCGACGTCAAGGGCGCGCCAGGCAAGCTGTGGGAAAAAGTCACCACCGTGTCCGGTCAAGTCTACAACTGGCCGAAATCGACCTACATCGCGGAACCACCGTTCTTCGACAACTTCTCGATGACGCCAGCGGCAGTGGCCACCGGCATCGAAGGCGCGCGCGCGCTGGGCGTGTTCGGCGATTCCATCACCACCGACCACATCTCGCCAGCCGGTTCGATCCAGGAAAACGGTCCTGCAGGCAAATGGCTGAAGGAAAACGGCGTCCTGAAAGCGGACTTCAACTCCTACGGCTCGCGTCGCGGCAACCATGAAATCATGATGCGCGGCACGTTCGCCAACGTGCGTATCAAAAACCGCATGATCCCTGCCAAGGCGGACGGTTCGGCGGTCGAAGGCGGCATCACGATTCACCAGCCTTCCGGCGAACAGATGTCGATCTACGACGCAGCGATGAAATATGTTGCTGAAGGCACGCCAACCATGGTCTTCGGCGGCGAAGAATACGGTACGGGCTCGTCGCGCGACTGGGCAGCCAAGGGCACCCAGCTGCTGGGCGTGAAAGCCGTGATCACCCGTTCGTTCGAACGCATCCACCGCTCGAACCTGGTGGGCATGGGCGTGCTGCCGCTGCAATTCATCGGCGACGACAGCGTGCAGACGCTGGGCATCACCGGCAATGAAACCTTCGACCTGAAAGGCCTCGAAGGCGAAATCAAGCCACAGCAACTGGCCACCCTGGTGATCCACCGCGCCGACGGCACCAGCGTCGACGTGAAAGTGCTGCTGCGCATCGATACGCCGATCGAAGTCGATTACTACAAGCACGGCGGTATCCTGCCATTCGTGCTGCGTCAACTGCTGGCCGAGTAATCAGCCCAGCTGTGATGTAAGATAAGAGCGCCGGTTTCGACCGGCGCTTTTTTTCGTCCCTGCGCCCCGTTCCGACTTGAAATTTCGACTATTGGCATGATCTAGGGACAGCTTACGTATTGCGTGCGGCTGAATCCTCTACAATACGGTTATAAGGGTTTATCATTGTTTGACTGATCCATTTTTTTCACTTTCCGAGACTCTTATCCCGCTATGCGTCGTCCTTCCAAAGATTCATCCCATAAACTGACTGCCGACAGCCAGCGCCTGGTCACCTTTGCCCAGGCGATCGTACAGGCAGCCAGCCGTCTCGAAGAGCGGTCCTGGGAACACAGCCTGGATACGCAGCTCCAGAAATTACTCAAAACCGGCCACCAGGACACCATCGACAACACCCTGGGCAGCTTGTTCAAGGAAGACTTGAACGCCTACGACGTGCTGATGGACTGCGTTGAAGCCATCAGCGAATCGACCGTCATCACGCATGAAGACGTGCGCTATGACGCCCTGCTGGTGGCCGTGCCCATCCTCGCGTGGACGCGCTTTTCCATCGCCTCGGGCCCCATGGCCGGCGACGCGCACGGCGTGCTGTCGGCACATTTCGCCGCCCACCTGCTGGCCGATGGCACGAAGATGGCCATGGCGCCGACCCTGTACTCGATCGACCAGCTGCCGCGCAGCCACGTCGAGACCTATGCCAAGACGCAGAAGCTGGCACTGGCCGCGCTGAAAGGCACGGCCGTCAAGCCATCCGCCAAAGAGGCGGAAACGGCGCCCTTCCTGGCCGACACGCGCTACCTGCTGGTGGCCGTGGTGGCCCCAAGCGGCGCGCCGCTGTTCCGCTGGCAGACGCCGGCCAGCCAGCTCGACTTCATCGCCGAGCGCAGCGCCGCGCTGGAACAATGGCGCACGCAGGCGACGCCGACCATCGCCCGCCTGCTGCCAGGCTGCGGCCTGGAATTGCTGCTGCCGGAAGCGTATTACGTGGCGTGCCGCGAAGCGGATAAGCTGATCCGTCCCGTCTCCGTGCGCGCCGCCGTGCACTACCTGACGCACACGCTGGCCATCGAGCCGTCGGAACTGCGCGCCGTCATCGCCGGTTTCGGCGAGGAAGCGGCCGATGGCCAGGTCGACGAGTACCGCATCGCCTTCACCCTGCGCCAGGCCCCGGACGTCATCTACGGCATCGTCTGGCCTTTATATGGCCAGGAAGACGAGGATGGCACGCCGGTCGAAGGCCTGATCCAGGTCGGCATCGCCGCGCTGGACAAGCAGAAGACGCCCGTCGATGAAATCATCGAGCACCTGAACGCCGCCGGCGTGACGCAGATCAAGCGCCACGCGGAACGCTTCGTCGGCGAGTACTGCGACGATTGCGGCGCACCGCTGTTTGCCGACCCGGTCGGCGAGCTGGCGCATGCGGAAATGCCGGAAGATACGCCGCAGGGCACGGAGCACTTCCACTAAATCGTACAGACGTAAAAAAGGCGGAACCTCGGTTCCGCCTTTTTCGTTTCAACAAGCTTGTTGACGCCTCGTCACCACTGCGAAAACGGGTGGCGGATCAGGTTCGCATTGTAGTAGCGCGCATCGCCCGACACTTCCGCGCCCACCCAGTCGGGCTTGTCGAATGGCTGGTCTTCCGAGGCCAGTTCGATCTCGGCCACCACCAGGCCCGCATTGGCGCCCTGGAACTCGTCGACTTCCCACACCATGCCCGCATGTTCGATGCGGTGGCGGACCTTTTCGATCAGCGGTTGTTCGCACAGGCCGTCGAGCAGTTCGGCGGCGTCGGCCAGCGGGATCGGATACTCCCACTCGCCGCGCGTCGCGCCCACGTTGGCGCCCTTGATGGTCAGCATCGCCTGCTCGCCTTCGATGCGCACGCGTACGACGCGCTCGCGCGCGGACGATAAATACCCTTGGCGCAACAGGACCGACTGGCCCAGGCCGCGCCAGGCGTCGCTGGCAAGCAAAAATTTACGCTCGATCTCGATACCCATGAACAACGCCGTTCAATCCAGCGACAGCAGGATAGGCTGCAGCATGGCCGCGCCCAGGGCCGCGCTGCGCGCGCCATTCCAGCCCACGGCCGGATCGGGCAGGTCGGCGTTTTCCTTGAACGGCATTTCCAGAGTCAGCGCCAGGCAGCCGAAGTGGTGGCCGATGTATTTCGACGCCAGGGTCAGCATGTCCGCTTTGTACTTGCTGGCCGCATAGCCGAACTTGTCCTGGAAGTCGGGGCTGGCCTGCTTGTAGCGCTCGATGAAGGCCTTCTGGTGCGCCGCCTGGGCCGGCGTGAAGTTTTCCAGCATTTCATTGCCGGCCACAAAGTTGTACGGCAACGCTTCGTCGCCATGGATATCGAAGAACATGTCGACGCCCGTTTCGTGGATCTTGTTTTTCACGCACAGCACTTCCGGGCTGGACGCCAGCGATGGCGTCATCCATTCGCGGTTCAGGTTGGCGCCTGCCGCATTCGTGCGCAGGTTGCCGCGGATGGAGCCGTCCGGATTCATGTTCGGCACGATGTGGAACACGGCGCGCTGCAGCAGTTTGCGCGCGATCGGATTGGCGTCGTCGAGCAGCGCGTCGATGAGGCCTTCGACGAACCATTCGGCCATCGATTCGCCCGGATGCTGGCGCGCGATGACCCAGATCTTCTTTTCCGCCTGCGGATTGCCGATGGTAACCATGTTCATGTCGCGGCCGTCGACCGTGCTGCCCAGGTCGGAGACGCGCGCCAGCGGATGCTCGGCCACTTCGCCCAGCAGGCGCAGATGGCGCTCCCACGAATACGGCTCGAAATACGCGTAGTACACGCTGTCGAGTTCCGGCGTGTGCGAGATCGTCATGACCTGGCCGTCGAACGAGGTCGGCACGCGGAACCAGTTTTCGCTGTCGTAGCTGGCCACGGCCTGGTAGTCTTCATAGCCGGCCGGATAGGTGGCCTGGCCCGCGTTCAGGAAGCGCAGCGTGCACGCCTGGCCACGCGCGCCCTGCAGGCGGAAGTGGAACCACTGGTGGATGTCGGCGTGGCTATCCTTGCGCAAGTTCAGGTCGATGGCGCCGGCACTGGTGGCGCTCACCACGTCGATGGCGCCCGAGTCGAAGTTCTGGCTGATTTTAATGGTCATGTAATGATCCCGTCCGAATGTAAGTGTTCCGGCGTTGCCTCGTGGGCGAGCGCCGTTGCGCTAAAAAACGCAGTGTAAGCTATCCCGCTATTTTCCGCCCTTTGCCCCCGTTCGCAAAGCCTGGTCCGGCGATTTATGCACCAATCCGGGGCATCGATGGAAAAGTGCCGGGCAAAAGCGCGAAAAATCGGTCAGCTGTTGCATCTACCGGACAAAAAACTGATTTGTAACAGCGGCTGACACATTGGCACCGGGTCGCCCCCCTATAATTCTTGCTTTCATAGAGTCGCCAGGAAAGAGTCGTGGACAAGAAGTTAACTAACATCCAGGAAAGAAAGTTACGCGAGGCTCAGGCGCGGCGCGAACACATCATCGACGTCGTCAAAGATCTCATCAAGAAGGGCGGCGCGCGCGCCGTCTCCATCCGCAAGGTGGCCGAGGCGGCCGGCTTTTCCACCACCGTCGTGTACGCCCTGTTCCGCGACAAGGCCACCCTGATCGCCCAGGCCATGGACAAGGACTTGCTGGAACTGGTGCGCGCCATGCACACGGCGTGCGCCAGCAGCGATGACCCGTGGCAGCGCATCAGCCTGGTCGGCCGCGCCTACATCGAATACGGCTTCCAGCATCCCGACGAATACTCGCTGATCTTCATGGAATTGCGTCCGCATGCGGAAATCGACGCCGTCGAAGTCGAACACGGCAACATCGAGCAAGACCCGTACGCCTATGCGCTGCACCTGTTCGGCGAGCTGGCGCAGGCGGGCCAGGTGCGCCAGGACGAGCCGGCGCTGCACACGATGACGCAAATCTTCTGGCAATCGCTGCACGGCCTCGTCTCGCTGCGCATCGTCATGGATGCGGGCGACCCGTGGACGCCGCACCCGGAAATGAACGCGCATATCGACGACTTGCTCGCTGTCGTCACGGCAGGCATCCGTTTGCGCTTTGCGCCGGCTGCCTGACGTTTGATCCAGCACAAATCACGCGGACTAAAAAAGCGGACAGTGGAGTGACGCCGCCTGCGCTGGTGCAGCGCGGCCCGCGCGAAGGAGGGCGAGATGAACGAAGCCTATGCCACGGACCTGCTTGACAAACAGCAAAGCGCGAACAATGCTGTACGGATGGAAGCGCGCCTGACAAAACTGGAAACGGACCGTGAGCACGACCGGCTATGGTTCAAGACGCTGGAACAGCGTCTTGGCGAAGGCTTGGACAAGGTGCGCACGGAATTGCATGACGAATCGCAGCTGTTGCGCGCCGACCTGACGCAGTTTCGTGGCGACCTGCGCGGCGACTGCCACGCCCTGCGCACGGAACTGGGCGACATCCGCAAGCACATGCACACCCACTTCCTGTGGTTCATGGGCATCCAGGCCACCACCACGTTTGCCCTGCTGGGCCTGGGCGCCAAGGCGCTGCATATGTACTGAATAGTGAAAAAGGCAGGTGCGGTGCTGTACCGCCCTGCCCTGTCCTGATGTTGGCGAAGCTTATTCAGCTATCAGCATGCTCTGCGTTTCCTGGTAGCGCGTATGCCACGACAGCGCCTCTTGCAGGATGTGCGGCGTGTGGCCGCCGCGCAGGCATGCCGCGTCGTAATACGCGCGCAGCTGATCGCGGTAATCGGGATGCGTGCAGCGCTCGATGATCAACGGCGCCCGTTCGCGCGGCGCCAGGCCGCGCAAGTCCGCATAGCCCCACTCCGTCACCAGCACGTCGACGTCATGCTCCGTATGGTCCACATGCGAGACCATCGGCACGACGCTGGAAATGCGTCCGCCCTTGGCCGCCGATTTCGACACGAACATCGACACTTGCCCATTGCGCGCGAAGTCGCCCGAGCCGCCGATACCGTTCATCATGTGCGTGCCGCACACGTGCGTGGAATTGACGTTGCCGTAGATGTCGAACTCGAGCGCCGTGTTCAGGGCGATGATGCCCAGGCGGCGCACGATCTCGGGATGGTTGCTGATCTCTTGCGGACGCAGCACGATTTTTGACCGGTAATGGTCGATATTGTCCATCAGCTTTTGATGCACGGCGGCCGACAGGGTGATCGACGAGGCCGAGGCGAACGCCAGCTGGCCGGAATCGAGCAGCTCGATGGCGCTGTCCTGCAGCACTTCCGAATACATCGTCATGTTGCGGAAAGGCGAGCCGATCAGGCCATGCAGCACGGCGTTGGCGATGGTGCCGATGCCCGCCTGCAGCGGCAGCAATTCCGGCCCCATGCGTCCGGCAGCCACTTCGCCTTGCAGGAAAGCGATCACGTGGCCGGCGATGGCCTGCGTTTCCGCGTCGGGCGGCAAGGCGTTCGACGGGCTGTCGGGGCTGTCCGTGATGACGATGGCGGCGATGCGGGCCGGGTCGATGGCGATGGCCGTGCTGCCCAGGCGCTGGTCGACGCGCGTGAGCGGTATCGGTGCGCGACCCGGCAAGGTTTGCGGAATATAGATGTCGTGCAAGCCTTCCAGCGCCAGCGGCGTGGACAGGTTGATCTCGATGATGACTTGGGTGGCCTGCTGGGCGAACGCGGCGGAGTTGCCCACCGACATGGTCGGGATGATGGCGCCGGCCGCCGTGATGGCCGTCGCCTCGATGACGGCGATGTCGACGGCCGCCAGGTTGCCCGAGCGCAGCTGCTCGGCCGTTTCCGACAGATGCTGGTCGATGAACATGACTTCGCCGTTGTTGATCTTGCCGCGTAGCACAGGGTCGACCTGGAATGGCATGCGGCGCGCCAGCACGCCCGCCTCGGCCATCAGGCCGTCGCTGCCATTGCCCAGCGACGCGCCCGTGATCAGGGTCAGGCTCAGCGGGTCTTGCAGGGCGCGCTCGGCCAGTGCGCGCGGCAGGGCCTTGGCGTCGCCGGCACGGGTAAAGCCGCTCATGCCGACACGCATGCCGTTGTGGAACAATTTGGCTGCCTCATCGGCGCTCATGATTTTACTGAGCAAGCCTGGGTGGCGGATACGGTCCTCGTACATCGTGATGCTCCTGATATTCTTAATATTCTCAAACTGGATGGCTGTCATACACCAACCCCATAAGTGGATTCAGTATAAAATCCCGACCACATGTATGGCATGAATTAATTTCGTCAAACCCAGTCGATATTTTCATGCCCTGCCAACGCCGAGCACCCTCTTGGATATCCGTTCCCTGCGCTATTTCGTCGAAACCGTACGCCTGTCGAGCTTTACGCAGGCGGCCGAATCGCTGCACCTGACCCAGTCCACCATCAGCAAGATGGTGCGCCAGCTGGAAGACGAGGTGGGCGCGCAATTGCTGGTGCGCGACGGGCGCAAGCTGACGCTCACCGACACGGGCCGCATCGTCTACCAGCACGGCCAGGAAATGCTGGCCAATATGCGCCAGCTGACCTTGGAAGTGCGCGACACCCAGGCCTTGCAGCGCGGCAGCCTGACGGTGGGCATCCCGCCCATGATCAATCTGCTGTTTACGCCGGTATTGAAGGCCTTCCGCGCGCGCCACCCGCACATCAGCCTGACCCTGCAGGAAGACACGGGCCAGCAGATCGAGCGCAAGGTGGCGGCGGGCGAGCTGGAAATCGGCATGACGGTGCTGCCGGCCGATCCGGAACTCGATCTCGTGGCCGTGGAAGTGGCCAATTACCCGATCTGGGCCCTGGCCGAGCCGGGCACGTTCCAGAAAAACCGCACGACACTGCCCTTCAAGGCGCTGGCCGACTTGCCGCTGGTGTTATTGAAAGACGATTTCGCGCTCACGCGCAGCCTGCGCCAGCATTTCGCGCAGGCGGGCTTCACGCCGACCATCGCCGCGCAGAGCGGCCAGTGGGACTGGCTGGTGGCGATGGCGTCGGCGGGCCTGGGCGTGGCCCTGCTGCCCGAGCCGTTCATTCACCGCCTGGCCGGCGAACCGTTGGAAGCGGTGCGCATCGTCGAACCGGAGGTGGCGTGGCAGGTGGCGCATATCTGGAGCGGGCGCTACCTGTCGCATGCGGCGCGCGCCTGGCTCGAGGTATGCCAGGACGTGCTGGGCACGCCGTTCGCGCACTGACGCAAAAAAGGGTGGCCGAGGCCACCCTTTTATTGATCGCGACAGCGCGGCTTATTTGGCGTCGTCGTTGTACATGCTGGCGTACTTCCAGCCGAAGTACAGAATGAAGGTGTAGCACAGGGCCGGCACGAGGAAGGACAGCTGCAGGTTGATATGATCGGCCAGGAAGCCCTGGATGAACGGCACGATGGCGCCGCCGACGATGGCCATGCACAGGATGCCGGAGCCTTGACCCGTTTGCGCGCCCAGCTTGTTCAGGGCCATGCTGAAGATGGTCGGGAACATGATGGAGTTGAACAGGCCGACGGCGATCAGTGCCCACATGGCCGTGTGACCGCTGGAGAACACGGCGACGAGGATCAGCGCGATGACGACGGCGGCGTTGAAGGCCAGGGTCTTGCCCGGGCTGACATAGCGCATCACGGCAAAGCCGACGAAGCGGCCCAGCATGGCGCCACCCCAGTAATAGCTGACGAAATAGGCGGCGTCGGCGTGGCTCAGGCCCGCGATATGGCTCTCGCCCAGGAAGTTGATCAGGAAGCTGCCGATGCTGACTTCACCGCCCACGTACAGGAAGATGGCCAGCGCGCCCAGCACCAGGTGGCGGTGCGACCAGATCGAGACCTTGTGGCCATCCTGCGCCAGGGCGGCCGCATCGTCGGCATGCGAAATCTTCGGCAATTTTGCCAGCGCGAACAGCACCGCCAGGATCACCAGGGTGGCGGCCAGCACCAGATACGGGCCTTGCACGGACGCCGCTTCCTTGGCGCGGTAAGCCAGTTGTTCGGCCGCCGGCAGCAGGTCGAACTGCTGCACCGTCAGCACGGTGCCCGACAGGATCAGCATGCCGCCCAGCGCCGGCGCCACGGTGGTGCCCAACGCATTGAACGCCTGCGTCAGGGTCAGGCGGCTCGACGCCGTCTGCGGGTCGCCCAGTTCCGTCACGTACGGATTGGCCGCCACTTGCAGCACGGTGATGCCGGCCGCCAGGATGAAGAAGGACAGCAGGAACAGCGCATAGCTGCCGGTGGACGCCGGGTAGAACATGGCGCAGCCGGCGGCCGCGATCAGCAGCCCGGCGACGACACCGCGCTGGTAGCCGATTTTCTTGATCAGCATGCCGGCTGGCAGCGAGACGATGGCGTAGGCGCCAAAGAAGCAGAACTGCACCAGCATCGCCTGGACGTACGTCAGGGTGTAGATCGAGCGCAGATGGGGAATCAGCACGTCATTGAGCGAGGTCAGCAGCCCCCACATGAAAAACAGCACCGTGACAATGATCAGGGCGCCCGTATTGTTTTGCGTGCCGGCCTGCGCGGACGATGCGCCCAGGCCTTGCTTTACGTATTCCATACCTTCTCCATTTTTCAATTCCAAGTTGATCGCGCCAGGCATGGAAGCGTTTCCACCCGGGCAGCACCAGGACGCGCAAGCGCCACGCAGATATCAGCGTGGGCCATGACTGCCATCAGCGATACAGGGCAGGCATGGCATCGCGCGTGCGGCACGCCTGCGGGCTGCGTCTGAAAACAACATCCAGGACAAAACGTCTTGTAGTAAAACTACGATACCGCGCCGGCATTATGCCTTAAAGCCCCGTATTGCGCAGCTTTCCCGCCTGTTATTTGAAAAATGAATAGCTGACATTTGAAATCAAAAGTAGCCTTATAACTTGGAATCGCTATACTTATATTGCAGTGCAGCACAACGCGGCACGCCACTTAAGGAGTCTGCCATGTCTACCGCATTTACTTATCACACCACGCAAAACAGCAATATCGTCGCCACCCTGGTCCACGCCGCCAAGCGCGTCGGTGCCTGGCTGAACCACAGCAGCGACCGCCGCGAACGCGCTTACGAAGAAGCCTACCTGGCCGAATCGACCGACCGTTACGATCTGGAATACCGCATGCGCGAACTGGCCCGTGCCAACCCGCAGCCTACCTGGATGAGCGGCCTGAGCCGTTAAGAGCAACGCAATATCCAGCCACTCTGGCTGTTGCAACAAACGATAGCGCCATCCTGCTCGCCTTGCGCTTGAGCACAGGATGGGCTATACAGGCGGAATGCAAACGCCCATCACCATTCTCGCCATCGCCGGCAGCCTGCGCGCCGCCTCGCTGAACACCGCCCTGCTGCACGCCATCGCCCGGCTTGCCCCAGCGCCATTCGACATTCGCATCTATCAGGGACTCGGTGACCTGCCGCTGTTCAATCCCGACCTCGACGCCGACCGCCTGCCGGCCGTGACGGGCCTGCGCGACGCCATCCTGGCGGCCGACGTGCTGCTGCTGGCCAGCCCCGAATACGCGCACGGCGTGAGCGGCCCCATGAAAAACGCGCTGGACTGGATGGTGGGAAATGAATCGTTCATCGACAAGCCGCTGGTGCTGCTGAACGCCTCGCCGCGCGCCACGCATGCGCAGGCGGCGTTGCGCGAAACGGTGCGCACCATGTCGGCGCGCCTGATCGACGAGGCCTGCATCAGCCTGCCCCTGCTGGGGTCGGATCTCGATGCGGACGGCATCGCCGCGGACCCGGCATTGCGCCGGGCCCTGCTCGATATGCTGCAGTGCATCAGGTCATTTTCATGACCCTTTGCACGTTTTACTATCATTTCATCTAGTTTTACTACGTACTTCTACGGACCGCTCAGTGCGGGATCATGCCGGTGAATACGTACGCCTGCAGCATGGTGATGATGCCGATGATGATGGCGAACAGCAGGCTGTGTTTCAAGGTAAAACGGAACAGGTCCGATTCCTTGCCCACCAGGCCCGTTGCCGCGCAGGCGACGGCGATTGATTGGGGCGAGATCATCTTCGCCGTCACGCCGCCCGTCGTATTGGCCGCCACCAGCAAGGTGTCGGACACGCCGATCTGGTGCGCCGTGGTGTTTTGCAGGGAGCAGAACAAGGCGTTCGAGGACGTGTCGGAACCCGTCAGGAAGACGCCCAGCCAGCCCAGGAAGGGCGAGAAGAACGGGAACGCGGCGCCGCTGCCGGCCAGCAGCAGGGCCAGGGTGGACGACATGCCCGAATAATTGGCAACGAAGGCGAACGCCAGCACCAGGCCGATCGACAGCACGGGACGGCGCAATTCCACCACGGTTTCCACGAAGGCCTCGGCGCCATCGCGCGGCTTCATGCGCAGCATCAGCATCGACAGCACGGCCGTCAGCAGGATCGCCGTGCCCACGGCCGACAGCAAATCGAGCTTGAACACGGCGTCATACGCCTTCGGCGCGGCCACGATGGGCATGGTCTTGATCACCAGCTGGTCAAGGTAGGGCACGTGGATCTTGATGACCAGGCTGGACAAGGCGCCGCCGGCCGAGAACAGGGCCTTGAAGCCGGGCAGGCTCCACACGGTGACGATGGCCGTCAGCAGGCCGAACGGCGCCCAGGCGCGCATGGTCTGCGCCGTCGTGTAGGGCGAGGCGGCGCGGCTGCCGCTGCCGCGCAGGTCCGCCTTGCCGGCGCCACCGCCAAAACCGGACAGCGCAGCCGTGCCGCCGCCGACGGCATGCGCCACTTTCGCATTCTTCGGCTGCCACACTTTCAGGAACAGGGTCAGCGACACCAGGCTGACGAGGGCCGAGGTGATGTCCGGCAGCTCGGGGCCGATATGGTTCGACGTGAAGTACTGGGTGACGGCAAAGCTCAAGCCCGTCACCAGCGCGGCCGGCCATACTTCGCGCACACCGCGAAAGCCATCCATCATGAACACCAGCCAGAACGGCACCAGCAGCGACAGCAGCGGCAGCTGGCGGCCCGCCATGGCGCCGATCAGGAACGGATCGATGCCCGTCACCTGGCCCGCCACGATGATGGGAATGCCCATGGCGCCAAAGGCCACGGGCGCCGTATTGGCGATCAGGCACAGGCCCGCCGCATACAGCGGATTGAAACCCAGGCCCACCAGCAGCGCCGACGTGATGGCCACGGGCGCGCCGAATCCGGCCGCGCCCTCCAGGAAGGCGCCGAAGGCAAAGCCGATCAAGAGCACCTGCAGGCGCTGGTCATCCGTCACCGACAGCACGGAGGCGCGGATGATCTCGATCTGCCCCGTCTTGACGACGATCTTGTACAGGAAGACGGCCGTGACGATGATCCAGGCGATCGGCCACAAGCCATATGCGAAGCCGTAACCGGCGGCCGCCAGCGCCTGCGGCACGGGCATGCCGTACGCGAAGATGGCCACCATAAGCGCCAGCGCCAGGGTGACGGCGGCCGCCACGTGGCCCTTGATGCGCAGCGCCGCCAGGGCGATGAAGAAGAAAATGATGGGAACGGCTGCCGCCAGCGACGACAGCCACAGGCTGCCGAGCGGAGTATAAAGTTGGGTCCAGGTTTGCATGTCGGGTCTCCTCCGGTGGATGCGGGTTGATTGAAAAAACGGCTTTTGATGTAATTGTGTGTAGCGTGTTTTTCGCGGTGCTGCGGTGCTGCGGGGGCCGGCTTACTCCTCCTGCCCGCGTGCATTGAGCAGGTCGGCCAGGCTGCGCGGCGCCGGCGTCAAGGGCTTGCGGTGCTGCGTCCAGCCCAGTTGCGCGCGCGGCGTCAGCAGCCGCAGGCGCGTGGCGGCCCAGCGGAACAAACGGTAGCTGGCGGGCCGCGCGAAGGCCCCGCTCCAGAAGCGCCAGATCAAGCTTTCGCCGCGGCTGAACTTGGCGCCCTGGCCGCGCAGCGGATGCGCCACCTGTTCCTGCGGATTGCGGTTGGCCTCCGTGCGCAGGCGCACCAGCAACTGCGGAATCGGGATGCGCACGGGGCACACTTCGCCGCAGGCGCCGCACAGGCTCGACGCCGTGGCCAGGTCGGCCGTCGCGTCCAGCCCCAGCAAGTGCGGCGAAATGATCTTGCCGATCGGCCCCGGATACGTGGTGCCATAGGCGTGGCCGCCGATGCGCGTGTAGACGGGGCAATGGTTCATGCAGGCGCCGCAGCGTATGCACTGCAGGGTGGCGCGCAGCTGCTCGTCGGCGTAGGCCTGGCTGCGGCCGTTGTCGAGCAAGACCAGGTGCACCTCGCGCGGGCCGTCTTTTTCACCTTCGCGGCGCGGGCCGGAAATCAGGTTGAAATACGTGGTGATGGCCTGCCCCGTCGCCGAACGCGTGAGCAAACTGGCCAGCGGCACGATATGTTCGAGCTTGGCCACCACTTTTTCCATGCCCATGATGGCGATATGGATCTCCGGCACGGAGGTCGTCAGCCGTCCATTGCCTTCGTTTTCCACCAGCCACAGGGTGCCCGTGTCGGCCGCCGCGAAGTTGACGCCCGACAGGCCGATGTCCGCCTCGACGAAAGCCTGGCGCAGGGCGCGCCGGCCCGTCTGGATCAGGCTGTCGACGTCTTCCGTGTAGGGCGCGTCGGGAATGTGCTCGGCGAACAGGCCGGCGATGTCGGCTTTCGTCTTGTGAATGGCCGGCATGACGATGTGCGACGGCTTTTCGCCCGCCAGCTGCACGATGTACTCGCCCATGTCCGACTCCAGGCAGGTCATGCCGCGCGCTTCGAGGTAGTGATTGAGCTCGATTTCCTCGCTGGCCATCGACTTGCCCTTGATGAAGCGCGTCGCCTTGGCCTTTTGCGCGATGGCGTGGATGATGGCATTGGCCTGTTCGCCATCCTCGGCCCAGTGCACCTGCACGCCGGCCGCCGTCAGCTTGTCTTCCAGCTGCACCAGCAGGTCGGGCAGGCGCGCCAGCGCGTGCCGGCGCACGGCTTCGCCGAGGTCGCGCAGGCGTTCCAGCTCGTCGCCGTCGGGAAATTGCGCCGTGCGCTTGTCCTGTAGAAAATCCATGGCGCCGCGGAAGCTCTGGCGCAGTTTCGGGTCGTCCAGCGCGGCGCGGGCGCGCGCATGGAAGTCCGCCGGCTTGACGAATTGCAGTGGCTTGGCGTTCATGGCTGGCCTCCTTCCCGGACTGACAAGTCATCGATGATCAGCACCCACAGCCAGCGCGGGCCATGCGCGCCATAGGCCAGCGTCTGCTGGATGTCCGACGTTTTCGAGGGCCCCGACACCAGCACCAGGTTGGCCGGCATGCCGTCCGCCCAGCGCTCGGCGCGCGCCGCCGCCTGCAAGTCCGCATGCAGGGAACTGGCATACACGAGGCAGATGTGCAGCGGCGGCGCCAGCGACACCGTGCGCGGTGTGGCCGCGTCGGGCGCGATGACCAGGGTGCCCGTGGCGGCGATGCCCGAGCGGGCGATGGTGAAACCGGCATCGACGGTGTCGAACAATTCGCCCTTCCACTGCGCCAGCGGACGCTCGAAAGACAGCGCTTCCACGCCAGCGGGCAAGGCGGCGCGCAAGGCCTGCCCTGCGGCGCTGCCGGTATCCATCAGCACACGGCGCGCGCCGTGCGCGTCCAGGCGCTGCGCCAGCAGGGCGGGCCAGGCATCGGCACGCACGCAATCGACATCCGCATGCGCGGCGCGCAGGGCGGCCTGCATGGCGGCTATCCGGCTCTGTGGCGACAGCGGCGCCTGCGCGCGGCGCGCCAGGTAGTGCCGGTCGATGGCCGTATCGATGACGTCCACCGCCTCGGGCGCGGAGGGGGCGGCGGCGCGCAGGCGTCCCAGCATGCGTTCGCGGGCGCTCAAGGCCGCGCTCATGCTGCGCCTCCCGTGCGGCGCCACAAAAAGCTGGCCAGATGTTCGACGGGCAGCGGCGCGCCCTGGTGCTGCGCGGCGTGGCCGATGTTGAGCAGGCAGCCGCAGTCGGCCGAGACGAGCCGGTCGCAGCCCGTGGCGCAGGCCGAGGCGATCTTGTCGCTGACCATGGCGCCGGAAATGTCCGGGTGTTTCAGTGAAAACGTGCCGCCGAAGCCGCAGCATTCCGATTCGCGCTGGTGCTCGATGCGCGTCACGCCAGGCAAGGCGTCGAGCAGGGCCACGCCGTGCACCCGCGTGCCCATCTCGCGGCGCGCGCCGCACGAGGTATGCAGCACCACGTTTTCCTCCTGCTGCCCCGCACCAGCCAGACCGGCCAGGTCGAGCTTCAGCACGCAGACGAGAAATTCGCTCAATTCATACACGCGCTCGGCCAGTTCCAACGCCTTGGGGCCGGCCACCGGGTCATCCTGGAACAGCTGCGGCCAGTGGTGGCGCATCATGCCGGCGCAGGAACCGGACGGCACGATCACGGGCCACGGCTGCGCAAACAGGTCGAGCTGGGCGCGGGCCACGGCGCGCGCCTGTTCCGGGTTGCCGCTGCTGTAGGCGGGCTGGCCGCAGCAGCTCTGGCCGCGCGGATAATGCACCAGCAAGCCTTCCCGCTCCAGTAGGCGCACCGCGTCGAGCCCCGCCTGCGGCACGAACAGGTCGACCAGGCAGGTGGCGAACAGGTACACCTGGAGCGGTGCGGGCGGATAATGGCGTGGGGCGTGGCGTGGCTGGCGCGGGTCTGGCTGCATGAGTGTGTCTCCCCGGCGCTCTGTGTGTTGCTGCGGCGCCGCTGTGTGTTGTTAAGAATGACCGGTTCACGCATAATTCCAGCTTCCGCGAGCCACTTCAAATTGCTCGGACCACTTTAAAACAACACCGGAAGACAGCGATGGCGACAGGCATGCAAACGCGGGGCAGGGTCGAGATGGTGATGCGCAGGCTGGAGACGGCCCTGCTGGACGGCAGCTTGCCGGCGGGCGCGCAACTGCCGGCCGAACGCCTGCTGGCGCAGCAATATGGGGTTTCGCGCAACACCGTGCGCGAAGCGGTACAGCGGCTGGCGGCGCGGGGACTGGTGCGCAGCCGGCGTGGCGCCGGCGTGTTCGTGACGGATCAGCTGCGCACGGGCATGGCGTCGCCGTGGAGCCAGCTGGTGGCGGACCACCCCGCCCTGCGCGACGATATCCTGGAATTTCGCCGCGTGCTGGAGGGAGCGACGGCCTATTTTGCGGCGCAGCGGGCCAGCGGGGACGAGCGCGCGCAGATCATGGCGCTGCTGGCCGAGCTGGAACAGGCGCGCGCCAGCGACGACAAGCACGGCGAGGCGCAGGCCGACGCGCGCCTGCATGAAGTCATCGCGCAAGCGTCGCACAACACCATGTTTTTGCACTTGCACACCAGCATCATCGGCATGCTGCGCGAACACATCACCATCAATGGCACGGGCTTGCGCCAGCAGGACGAGGCCACTTCGCTGCAACTGCTGTCGCAGCACCGCACCCTGTGCGAGGCCATCTGCGCCAGCCAGCCCGAGGAGGCGCGCACGGCCATGCAAGGCCATATCGATTTCGTGCGCACGCGTGTCACCAGCGACGAATAAAGGTCACTGGTAGGACCAATCAAGATGACGAACATGGTCGGCAATGCGTCGTGGCTTGTCGCAGGGCCGGGCAAGAATGGAGTCCCGATTCGCCATCCGACAGGTTTCCATGCATCTGCACCATGCAACTGACGATATCCGCAAGCCGGCGCCGCTTCCCTTGCCGGCGCGCTTGCACGATCCGCAACAGCAAGCGGCGCCTCTGCGCCTGGCGCCCGCCTGCGACACGCACGCCTGGCCGTTGCTGGCCCTGCATGCCGGCGCCAGCGCCGCCTTTGCCGCCGCGCTGCTGCCGACCGCCGGCTGGCCGCTGGCCCTGACCTGCTGCCTGCTCATCCTGGTCCTGCTGCTGCGGGCCGTGCGCGCAGCAGCGACACAGCCTGGCCGCAGCGCCTGCGGCACCGCGCTGCTGGCGCTGGACCTGATCGTCTTCCTGCTCTGCTATGCCTTGCGCGAGACCGATGCCGACTGGCACGCGACCGCCTTTTGCCTCCTGCTCGCCGCACCCTATGCCGGCCTCACGCGGCATCTGCTGGACGGCGCCGTCCTGGCCATCGTGGCGAGCCTGGCCTGGTTCGGCCTGCAGGATGACTTTCAGGCTGGCAGCGCCGCCACCTTGCTGCTGCTCAACCTGAGCGGGATCGTTGCCGGCCATGGCCAGCAGCGCCAGCGCCGCGCGCACCTCCGGCGACACGCCATCCTCGCCGAGCAGGCCGTACGCGACCACCTGACCGGCTGCTACAACCGCCGCTATCTCGATGAGCACTTGCTGGGTGCCGAACTTGCGCGATCACAACGCCATGGCCTGTGCCTGACGGCCATCCTGTGCGATCTCGACCACTTCAAGCGCATCAACGACGCCCATGGCCATGCCGCAGGCGATGCCGTGCTGCGCACCTTTGCCGCCCTGCTCGGCAACGCGACGCGGCGTGGCATCGACAGCGTGGTACGCCACGGCGGCGAGGAATTCCTCCTGATCCTGCCGGAAACGGACCTGGCAGGCGGCGTGCGCCTGGCCGAACGCCTGCGCGCCGGCCTGGTGCGGCACATCGGGACGACGGCCAGCTTCGGCGTCGCCTCCCACGTCTGCGCGCCCGACAGCCAGGCACCCGACGCCGCCGCCCTGGTCGCCGCCGCCGACAGCCTGTTGTACCAGGCCAAGCACGCGGGCCGCGATTGTGTCAGGGCGGCCATGCTGGATGCCCTGTAATTGTCATCGGATCAATGTTACCATTCGATAACTTGTGTACTAATCAGTACACATCCTGCCACTGAATTGAACGGAACCACCATGTCTGCACACGCGCCCCGCCCCTCCACCATCATGCGCCAATGGCAAATGCTGCGCCTGATACCGCAGGCGCCCCGCACCATCACCGCCAACGAATTGCACGACAAACTCAAGGCCATCGACTTCGCCATCGGCGTGCGCACGATCCAGCGCGACTTGCTGGATCTGGCCGAGATTTTCCCGCTGACCAATCCAGCCGACAGCAAGCCGTTTGGCTGGTGCTGGATGGAAAATGCGGCGCGCATGGACATGCCGGGCCTGTCGACGCCTGCCGCGCTGACCCTGGCCCTGATGGAACAGCACATGCGCCATGCGTTGCCGCCATCCACCCTGGACAGCATGCAGCCGTATTTCAGCGCGGCGCGCCAGACCCTGAACGCCGCCAGCGAGCGTGCCAGTGCGTCCGCCTGGCTGGGCAAGATCCGCGTCATCGCTCCCATGCAGCGGCTGCTGGCGCCCGACATCGACGAAGCTTGCCAGCGCACCGTGTATGAAGCGCTGATGCAGAACCGCCAGCTCAAGCTGACCTACAAGAAGCGCGATAGCGACAAGCTCGTCAGCTATGACGCCGTCCATCCGCTGGCCATCGTGCAACGTGGCCAACTGCTCTATCTGGTATGCCTGTTCGCCGACTACAACGACGTGCGCACCCTGGTCCTGCACCGCGTGCAGCAGGCGGAAATGCTCTTCCTGTCCGCGCGCGCGCAGCCAGGCTTCGACCTCGACGCGTATATCGCCTCCGGCGCCATGGGCATCCGCGATGGCGAACCGCTGCGGCTCGAAGCCGTGTTTGCCCGGCGCAGCGGCGAACACCTGTATGAGACGCCGCTGAGCACGGACCAGCAATTGCAGGAACGCGACGATGGTACGCTGCACCTGACCGCCACCGTGCCCAGCACGCGCGAACTGCGATGGTGGTTGCTGGGCCTGGGCGATGGCGTGGAAGTGCTGGCGCCCGCCGCGCTGCGCGAACAGATGAAAAGCACCATCGCCAGCATGGCCAGCCGCTACGCCAGCTGACGGCGGGCCCCGGCGGCGGCGAAAACTGCTACCATCGCGCGCCGCCACTCCTTTCGTCCGCACATGACCGTCCTCAGCCACACTCATCCGCTGGTGCGCCAGCTGGAAAACGATTTGCTGCCCCTGTTCCGCGCCGCCCTGCCGCCACTCGCGGCCGCCGCGCCGCAGGTGCTCGCCTCCGTGTTCGCCTTTTCCAGCGGCACGGCCAGCGCCTTCCAGGACTATCATTTCGGCATTTCCTGCCTGCTCGCGGACGTGTCCGAAGATGCCCCGGAAGAAGTCGCCCTCCTGGTCAGCGTCACGGACCTCGACGCCGGCGCCCGGCTGAGCGCCCAGGTGGCCTGGGGCCAGCCCTCGGGCCTGGTGGAACTGCAGGCCGAGCTACCGGCTGGCGACCTGCAGTCCCTGCATGCGGCCCTGCCCGGCTTGCTGGCCAGCCTGCAACAGGCAGCCGGCAGGGGCAGGCCTGGAATATGACAGGCGCATGAAAAAGTGCCAGGAAACAACAACTTATGCTTTCCTCCACGCAACTTTATTGACTTCCACTAGTCCCAGCCCCTATCCTTTCAGTTACGTTTGGTGAGAATGTGTGCATGTTCATGCGAGCATGCGGACGGTGTCGCCTTGCTTCCAAAATAGTCCATTCCGCATTTTTATTGCAACCATCAGGGCAACGCGCCTGGACGGCCGCTGCCGGCAAATACGGAGCTGACTGCCATGCCATCGCACCACCATTTCCCCGCATCATCCTTGCTGGGCTGCGCCTTCGTGCTGGCGACCCTGCCCGTGCAGGCGCAGACCACGGACGGCACGGCCGCCACCTTCAGCGCCAATGCCAGCGTCGTCTCGCAATACATTTCGCGCGGCTTTCGCCAGACCTGGGGCAAGCCGGCCCTGCAGGCGGGCGCCGACTACGCGCACCCGAACGGCTGGTCGCTGGGCACCTGGGCCTCCACCGTCAGCGACCGCTATATCGAAGATGCGACCATCGAATGGGACCTGTATGGCGGCTACAGCGGCACGGTGGGCGAGCTCGGTTACAGCGTGCAGGCCTACTATTACAAATATCCGGGCGCCGTCTACCGCGCCACGGGCGTCAAGTACGACTATGGCGAGCTGTCGCTGGGTCTTAGCTACAAGATGCTGTATGCCAAGTACAACCGTACCGTCACGCCGGACTTCTTCGGCATCACGCATGCGCGCGGCACGGGCTACCTGGACGTGGGCGCGAATGTCGACCTGGGCAACGCCTGGACCTTGAACCTGCACGCCGGCAATGGCCGCGTGGCGGGCACGGGCAATGCCATCTGGAACTGGCGCGACGCCAAGGTCGGCGTCACCCGGGTCTTCGATGGCGGCTGGAGCCTGAGTGGCGCCGTCACGCGCGCCTGGGGCGCCACCGACGCCTACGACCATTACACGCTGGGCATCCCGAATGCGGCCGGCCAGTTCGACACCTCGAATCCGGCCGCGACCACCTTCGTGCTGGCCGTCAGCAAGACTTTCTAGGCGCGCTACCCGCGACGCCCGAGACACCGATACCTCTCCCCATCAAGGAACAGCCTCATGCAACTATCACTGAACAGTAAAATCTGCGTCGCCGCCACCGCGCTCGCCATCCTCAGCCTCGGCGTCACGGCGGCCGTGATCGGCTACAAGAGCAGCGCCAGCGCCGAAGCGGCCGCGCTGGACCTGGCGCGCACCTCGGCGCGCGAAGTGGCGGGCGCCCTGCAGGCGCGCATCGCCAGCAACCTGGCCAGCGTCTCCAGCCTGGCCGGCGCCATGCGCGGCACCAGGAGCGCCAGCATGCCCCTGCAGCGCGAACAGATCAATGAACTGACCAAGGCAACATTGACCAGCTCGGAAGACTTGCTCGGTTCGGCCGTGACGTGGGAGCCGAACGCGCTCGACGGCAAGGATGCGGAGTTCGCCAACCAGAAGCCGAACTACGACGCCAGCGGCCGCTTCATGCCCTACTGGACGCGCGGCGCCGGCGGCAAGCTGCAAGTCGAACCGATCGTCTTCGACCCGAAACCGGGCGCCAACGACTGGTATGACGTGCCCAAGCGCACCGGCAAGACCTACTTTACGGAACCGTATATCTACCCCGTCGATGGCAAGGATGTGCTGATGGCTTCGCTGGTCGCGCCCATCATGATCGACGGCAGCTTCAAGGGCACGGCCAGCGCCGACTTCATGCTCACGCGCCTGGCGAAGATCCTCGCCGACCTGAAGGTGATCGAGGGCGGCAAGCTGGCCCTGATCTCGAACGGCGGCCTGTACGCCAGCCACCCCGAGCCTGCCCGGCTGGGAAAGAAGGCGGACGACGTGCCGGCCGCCGGCCTGGAAAAGGTGCGCCAGGGCCAGACGTATGAATACGAGGATGACAAGGGCTACATCCACTTGCTGCAGCCGCTGCAGATCCATCCCGACATCGCGCCGTGGAGCGTGGAACTGAATTTCCCGAAAAGCGTGGCCACGGCCTCGGCGCGCGACCTGATGATCTACACCTTGATCGTCGCCCTGCTATGCGCGGCGGCCACGGCCGGCATCCTGATCCTCGTCGTCAACCAGCTGACGCGTCCACTGCGCACCCTGGGCCGCACCATGACTGACCTGTCCAGCGGCGACGCCGACCTGCGCGTCAAGCTGGAAGTCAAGGGCACGGACGAGCTGGCCGTCATCGGCAAGGGCTTCAACGCCTTCGTGGAAAAGATCCACGCCGTGCTGCTGCAAGTGCAAGCCAGCGCCGACAACGTGGCACGCGCCAGCGCGGAAATTGCGCAAGGCAATAACGACCTGTCGGCCCGCACGGAACAGCAAGCCAGCTCGCTGGAAGAGACGGCCGCCTCGGTGGAAGAACTGACGGGCACCGTCAAGGAAAACGCCGACCATGCGCGCCAGGCGAATCAATTGGCCGCTTCCGCGTCGAACGTGGCACTGAAGAGCGGCGAAGTGGTCGGCAAGGTGATCGAAACGATGACCTCGATCAACGACTCGTCAAACAAGATCGTCGACATCATCAGCGTCATCGATGGCATCGCCTTCCAGACGAACATCCTGGCGCTGAACGCGGCCGTGGAAGCGGCGCGCGCGGGCGAACAGGGGCGCGGCTTCGCCGTCGTCGCCACGGAAGTGCGCAACCTGGCGCAAAGGTCAAGCCAGGCGGCCAAGGAAATCAAGCTGCTGATCGACGATTCCGTAGGCAAGGTGGCCGCCGGCAGCAAGCTCGTCGACGAAGCGGGCGCCACCATGGAGCAAGTGGTCGACAGCGTGCGCAAGGTGACCGCCATCATGGCCGACATCAGCGTCGCCACCACCGAACAAAGCGACGGCATCGCCCAGGTCAACCAGGCGCTGGCGCAGATGGATGGCGTGACGCAGCAAAACGCGGCCCTCGTCGAGGAAGCGGCAGCGGCCGCCGAAAGCCTGCAAGACCAGGCCAGCCATCTGGCCGAGGTGGTCAGCGTGTTCAAGCTGGGCGAGCAGCAGCGCCAGGTGGCTTCGACAGCAACGCCAGCAGCGCCACGCCCCGTGACGCCCAGGACACCGGCGCCAGCCAAGCGCCTGAGCGTTGCCAAACCGCAAGCGGCGCAACGCGCGCCGGCCAAGGCACCGGCAGGCGATGACTGGGAAGAGTTTTAAACCGGCCATTTCTGGCGGCGGCCGGCGCCATTCTCAGGCGCCGGCATTATCTCCCACTGCTCCATTCGCAAATCAATCGCGTTCTTTATAAACGCCCATATCGATATATCCCGCGCGGCATAAGGCGCGGCAGCCCGCCGTTTCTCCTCGTTGCGATTGAACGGCGGCGCTTGAGATGACCTTCATTTACCCCCCACATCGGCACCCGCAAATAATCAAGCGCTCCGGCCATCCATAATCCAATGACCAGGCGCAATGCAGGCATTCCAGCCAATTACCTATTTCGCAAGAATAAAATAGCCGTGCACCTTATAATATCGCCGCACATATGACACGGCTTCCAGCCGTTTGATGATTTATAGGGATTACGCATGAAAAAAGTATTGGCTGTATTAATGGTATCGAGCACGGTCGTATTGGTTGGCTGTGGCGGTGGCAGCGGTGGCAATAGCGGCGCTGATAGCGCCAGCGTTAACGCGGCCGTCCCGCCAGTGGTGGTCGCGCCTCCGGCTCCGCCGGCACTGGCCGCCTATGTCGGTACCTGGACGCCCGCTTGTAACCACTCTTACCGCCAGCGCCTCGTCGTCGCCCTCAAAAGCGATGGCAGCGGCGCCTTGGAAATGTCGACCTACGACGAAACGTTCAGCACTCCCGATTGCAGCGGTCCCGTGCAATTTACGGAAACCACGAGTGAAAAGATTACCGCGACGCCGGATGGCGCAGGCAATATCCAGCTCAAGCTGACGGCGGACAGCCCGGCCTCGGACATCCGCATCGACAAGGTCGTATCCTCGCTGCCAGCCCACACCGTCCAGATTACGGGCCCGGCCGTCACCACGATCATGGTCGATGGCAAACCCTATTGGCGCATCACTGATGGCAGTGGCGGCACCACGGACATTCCCGATACCGGCTTGCAAAAAGCAGTCAGTGGCAAGGGCGGCTTTTATCTGCGCGGTAACGAATTATTTACCGTGATGGAAAAAGACGGCGCCTACGTGCTCGATATGCGCTATGTAAAACAATAAAGCAGCCAATACAATAGCCATTGCGCCGCGTGGTCGGCGCAATGCGCAGCAATGACGCCACCCATTCCCTTCAGTCCACCAATTCATTTCAGCACCTTGCCGCGACATGATCTAAATCAAATCAGCGATAGATTCGGTGAGAATTTCCCCTTATTAATACTCCTATAATCAGGCCGCGTTGACGGCACGCACCGCTGCCGGATGAAAGGGAATCTGAATGAAAAAATTATTGGCAGTATTGGTCGGCTCGGCCGCGGCACTCCTGACCGGCTGCGGTGGCGGCGGCGGCGGTTCGACGCAGCAGCTTGCCGGCGATTCCGGCGCCACCTCGCCACTGGCCGCGTATATCGGCACGTGGCAGTCGGCCTGCGACAACCACGACCGTCAAATGCTCGTCATCGCGTTCAAGAGCGATGGCAGCGGTTCGCTGGAACTGACGCCGACCGGCGAAACCTACTTCAAGGCCGATTGCTCCGGCCCCGTGGTCGCGACGGACGGCATGAGCGCGAAAGTCACCGGCAAGCCGGATGGTACGGCCGACATGCTGATCAAGTTGGCCGACAACGCTGCGGCAACGACCTTGCGCGTCGATAAGGTTACCTCGTCGGTTCCGGCCTATACCTTCCAGCGCAGCGGCGCCACCGTGAAATACGTATTGCGCGATGGCAAGCAGCAATGGTGCGTCGACGTGGACAATGGCGAATCGTGCATGTTGGATGAAGGCATGCAGCCGGCATTAAGCGTCCCCGGCGGCCTGTCCTTGCGCGGCAACGACCTGTACACGGTGATGCTGGACAAGGGCGCATATGTCCTGGACATGCACTACGTGAAAAAGTAAGCGCAAGATTTGCTGCGGCCACGTCATGGAATCGTGGCCGTCAGCAGGGCTATGTGTAAAATCAAACAGACATTGTAAAAACAAGAAGCTATCCTGTTAAAAAACAGGAGCTTGCCATGTCGAAGCATTCCTTCTCCCTGCCCTCCCAAGCCACGCTGGATGCACTGCTGCAGCCGCAGGACAACACTTTCCACCCCATCGAAGGCTTGCGGCGTTTGTGCGACGCGGGACTGGACCAGCTGCCCCTGCCCGGCCACGGCGCCACCCTGCGGCGCTGGCAAATGCTCGCTGCCGTCGCCGCCATCGACCTCTCCCTGCTCAAGCTGTATGAAGGCCATACCGATGCGCTCGCCATCCTGGCGGAAATCGGCGGCCCCGGCGTGCCGGCTGGCAGCAGCTGGGGCGTCTGGTGCGCCGACATGCCGGGCGCGCGCCTGCGCTTGCGGCAAACGACCGATGGCCGCCATGTGCTCGACGGCCGCAAGGCCTGGTGTGCCGGAGCGAAGGGACTCAGCCATGCTTTAATCAACTGCTGGAACGACGCTGGCCAGGCTTGTCTGGCCTCGGTGGCCCTGTCGCAGCCGGGTGTGCACGTCACGGACGAAGGCTGGCAGGCCGTCGGCATGCATGCCTGCGCCAGCGTCGACGTGACTTTTTCCACCGCGCGCGCCTTTCCCGTGGGCGCGCCTGGCGCCTATCTGCAGCGCCCCGGCTTCTGGCATGGCGGCGCCGGCATCGCGGCCGCCTGGTATGGCGCGGCCTGCGCCGTCGCCAGCCACCTGCATGCGCGCGCACAGCACGCCGCCCCCGACCCCGTCCGCCTGGCGCAACTGGGGCAAATCGACTGCGCCTTGCGCGCCACCGGCGCCCTGCTGCGCGAAGGCGCCGCCGACATCGACCTGCACCCGCAACGCGACGCCATGGGCCTGGCGCTGCGCCTGCGCCTGGCGGCGGAAGATGCCGCCACCCTCGTCCTGCACCTGACCACGCGGGCGCTGGGCGCCGCGCCCCTGTGCCGCGATGCCCGTTTCGCCCGCCTGGCGGCCGACCTGCCCGTCTTCCTGCGCCAGAGCCATGGGGAACGCGATCAGGCCGTGCTGGGCGGCATTGTCGCCGGCGCCGAAGAGCATCCGTGGACGCTGTGACGGCGCGCCGGCGTCTTCCATCCGCCTCGCCGCCTAGCGCATCGCCTCCTGCAAGCCCGGCGCAAACTCGGCGCCATGCTTGATCTGCGCGGTGGAGGCCTTCAGGGTGGCGCCGATCGGCTCGGCCCGGCCAGCCAGGCATTGCCCCAGGAAATTTTCCGTCACCGCATTGAAGGCGATGTTGTTCACGGGCCGGGCAAAGCCGTGGCCTTCATCGGGGAACAGCACGTAGGTGACGGGGATGTTCTTGGCCGCCATGGCCGCCACGATCTGGTCCGATTCGGCCACATTCACGCGCGGGTCGTTCGCGCCCTGGCCAATCAGCAGCGGGCGCTGGATATGCTGTGCAAAGTTCAGCGGCGAACGCTCCTTCAGCAAGGCCTTGCCCTCCTCCGTGGTCGGGTCGCCCATGCGCTTGTAGAACTGCTGCTTGCCCGCTTCCCAGTATGGCGGGATGGTTTGCAACAAGGTGAACAGGTTCGACGGGCCGACGATATCGACGCCGCAGGCAAACGTGGTCGGCGTGAACGCCATGCCGGCCAGGGTCGCGTAGCCGCCGTACGAGCCGCCCATGATGGCCACCTTGTCGGCCGTGGTCACGCCGCTGTTCACGGCCCATTGCACCGCGTCGAGCAAGTCGTCATGCATCTTGCGCCCCCACTGCAGGTCGCCGGCCGAAATGAACTGCTTGCCGAAGCCCGTCGAGCCGCGGTAATTCACGGACAGCACGGCGTAGCCGCGGTTGGCCAGCCATTGGTGGTAGCTGTTGTAGCCATAGGTATCGCGCGCCCACGGGCCGCCGTGCACCAGCAGCACCATCGGCACCGCCTGCGTGGCCTTGCCGTCGGGCGTCGCCTTCGACGCCTGCGGCAAGGTCAGATAGGACACCAGGGTCAGGCCGTCGCGTGCCTTGATTTCCTGCGGGTACATGGGCACGAGCGGCGCGCCTTCCAGTTCCGGCCGCGTCACGTACAGCTGCGTGAGCTTTTTGCTCTTGCGCTCGTACAGCCAGCTCGATGCCGGCGCCGTGACGGCATCGACGCCCACCAGCCACTTGTCGTCGGCTTCCGTGCGCGACGTCACGTTGAACTGGCCCTTGGCATGCTTCTTCAGGAAGGCCAGGTCGGCCTTCAGGTCATCCGTCAGCGGCAGGTATTCGTGTTGCAGATAGTCGACGGAATAGGCTTGCACCTTGCCCGTGCGCGTATCGTACAGGGCATCGGAAATGTCGGCGCGCGCGTCTTGCGCCACCACCGTGGTCTTGCCGCTGGCGACATCCTGCGCCAGCAGCGCCGAAGTATTGCGGCCGCGAGAATCGGTCCAGTACAAGGTCTTGCCGTCGACCGTGAAACCCAGCGGCGCCGTGGTCTGCGAGTCTTCCAGGCCGACTTCGACCAGCGGCGTACTCTCGGCCTTGCCATCGGTCAGGCGGAAATACTGCATGCCGCCATCGGCGCGCGCCTTGCTGGCGATGCGCACATTGAGCAATTCATCGGCCAGGTAGCCGCCATAGCCATCGTTCTGCTGCACCAGGGTCAGCTTGCCGCTGGCCAGGTCCAGGCTGTACACGTCGTGCCAGCGCGCATCGCGGTTATTGATGCCGACGAGGATGCGGTCCTTCACCTTGCTGCTGATCTGCACGATGCGCACGCGGGTCTTCTCGAACGGCGTGTAATTGACCTGCTTGCCGCTCGCCACGTTCACGCCGTACAGCAGGAAATTCTCGTCGCCGCCCTTGTCCTGGATGAACAGCAGGGTCCTGGAATCGGGCGACCAGAAGCTGCCGCGGATCGGTCGCACCTTTTCGTCCGTCAGCGGGCGCGCCTGCGCCAGGTCGCCAGCCGGCGCCACCCACACATTGAGCACGCCATCGCGCGGCGCGATCCACGACAGCCACCGCCCGTCGGGACTGAGCTTGCCGCCGGACTTGCTGGGATTGCCGAACAGCTTGGCCCGCTCGATCAGCGGCGCTTCCTTGGCAGGGGCTTGGGCATGCGCCGGCAGTGCGCTGGCGAACAACAGAACAGGCAGGACATAGCGAATCATGGACACCTCATGGTTGATGAATGAAGGAAAACTTCACACGTGCATGTGCCAGCACAGCATAGGCCAAAACCGTATTGCCAGGTTGACCAGGCGACAGGGGTCGGAAATCGGGGGATGGAATGGCGAAAATGGGGCCTGGCTGGCGGCGTCGCCTGCACGGCATCCGCACTCCGCAGGAAACGTGGCACTTTGTTACCGGGAAATCGCGGCAATCAAATTGCCAAATCCATATCTTGCATGGTTTTCAACTGGGACATTTTGTCTCAATGTATGGAAATTGTTTTCAAGTAGTATGCATCGGAAGGCGCAGCAACCGCATCCATGCATGGCGGTCGCTGACCTTGTCTCCCCTCTCATCCGCATTCGGCATATCACCGCGCCTGATGCCCTGCTTATTTCATAGCTGGATATAATGAAAGCTTCAAACTGGATGCCTGCCGGGGGATGGCTTGAAAAAAAAGTGGCTGCTGAAGCAGCGTGTTGAGGGAGTGCTCCTCACAATGGATAGTCTTAAGTAATAGCCTGGAAATACTCAAAATGCTGGATTGGACCCCTATAGTCTTCGTTACCTTCAAGGCTCTCGTGCTCTGCACGGGCATGTTCTTCGCCATCAAGTGGCATTACGATCAAGGCAAGAAGGATAAGGACAAGGCGAAGCAGAATCGCGCGGTGCTGCGCGCAAGCGGCAAGGTCGTCGCGATCTTCATGCTATCGCTGCTGGCCCTGGGCATCGTCACCTTCTTCGTCGTCAAGATGGTCGGTTTGGAGATGACCTTCCCTTGACGCCAAAGCATGGCCGACCGATATCCACTGTCGGCAATGGCGGCGCAGGCCCGCGCCGCCATTGAGACCAGCGCGCTGGCTGCGATGGCCGAGCGCGGCGCCTGCAAAGGCGCGGAAAATCCTACGCCGCGTAAACGGAAAAACCCGGCACCGATATTATACAAACGTATAATATTCAGTGCCGGGTTTACATACAGATGAATCTGTAAGTCCTTGAATCTAATGGTCGGGGCGAGAAGATTCGAACTTCCGACCCCATGCACCCCATGCATGTACGCTACCAGGCTGCGCTACGCCCCGACGAGGTGGGAATTATAGCAGACGCTTTTAGGTTTTTGCCATGCTTTACGCATGATTCATATCGAACTGCGCAAACTTTTTTTCAACCTGGCGGCGTAGCGTGTTACTCGCCCAGCAGCAGCGCCGTCAGGACGATGCGGAAACCGGCGATCAGGGGTTCCACCTTCATGTCGGGATTGTGCACCGCGCGCACGGGCAAGCCCTGGTACATGGCGATCAGGGTGTTGAGCCGCCCCTC
This sequence comes from Janthinobacterium rivuli, assembly GCF_009208735.1. Classification (GTDB taxonomy): domain Bacteria; phylum Pseudomonadota; class Gammaproteobacteria; order Burkholderiales; family Burkholderiaceae_D; genus Janthinobacterium. The sequence continues at coordinate 302,235 of NZ_WFLJ01000001.1, forward strand.
CAGCATCTCTTCGTCGGCCGGCAAGCCGCGCTTGATGCGCGCATCCCGGATGATGGAGAGAAACAGCTTGCGCGAGCGCACGTCCGCGCAATGCAACATTTCCGCGATGGCAGGATTGCGCGATGCCTCGGCAAAAATCTCCAGCGGCATCACCCACGTTTTCGGATCCAGGCTTTCCAGCACATGCTCGCCAGCATTGTCGACCACGGCCTGCAGCGGATCGTCGCGCAGCGCCAGATCCTGCATCAGGTTGGTGACGCGCTCCATGTTCTGCAGGACGAAGGCGGCGATGATCGCATCCTTGCTGTCAAAATAATTATAGATGTGGCCCGCGCTCATGCCGGCCGCCTTGGATATCTCGGCCATGCTGGCGCCGTGGAAGCCGCGGCGGCTGAAACAGCTTTCGGCCGCATCGAGCACCTGCTTGCGCCGCGTGTTGGCGCGTTCGGGATCCGGATGCTTCTTTTCAACTTGGTTCATGACTTTTCCAGTAGCGCGCCAGCCCTGCCCTTGCGGCCAAGGCCGGCGTCGGCGTCCCCGTGATTATTGGACGCCGCCAGCCGCCGCGACGGCTGTCTGCTCAGGCTGCCAACCGCCGCCCAGCACCTTGTACAAGGTCACCAGGTTGGTCGATTTGGCCAGACGCGCCGTGATCAGGCTTTGCTGCGCCGTGTACAGCGCGCGCTGGGCCACCAGGGCGTTCAGGTAAGACTCGGCGCCCTGCTTGTAGCGCGCGTCGTGGATGGTGTAGCTCTTCGTCGACGCCTCGACCAGCGAGACCTGCGACTGCAGGCGCTCGTCGATGGTGCCGCGCTGGGCCAGCGCATCGGACACTTCACGGAAGGCGACCTGGATCGCCTTTTCGTATTGCGCCACGGAGATTTCACGCTGCACCTTGGCGATATCGAGGTTGGCGCGGTTCACGCCGCCATCGAAGATCGGCAAGCTGATCTGTGGGATGAAGCTCCACGTGCCGCTGCCCGCCTTGAACAGGCCGGACAGGTTGTCGCTCAGCGAACCGGCCGTGGCCGTCAGCGAAATGCGCGGGAAGAAGGCCGCGCGCGCCGCGCCGATGTTGGCATTCGCGGCGCGCAAGGTGCGCTCGGCCGCCAGCACGTCGGGACGGCGTTGCAGCACGTCCGACGGCACGCCGGACGGGATGTCCACCAGCGCCGTCACAGCACCGAACTCGCCTTGCGGCAACAGGTCGGCCGGCACGGGGCCGCCCACCAGCAAGACCAGCGCGTTCTGATCGAGCGCCACCTGGCTCGTGTAGACAGCCACGTCGGAACGGGCCGACTCGACACTGGTCTGGGCGTCGTACTTGTCCAGGCCGGAAGTCGCACCGGCACTGAAGCGGCGCACGGCCAGGTCATACGACGACTGCTGGCTCTTCAGGGTATCTTGCGCCACGCGCAGGCGCTGCTGGTCGGCCACCAGGTTCAGATAGGTGCTGGCCACTTCGGCCACCAGGCTGATCTGCTGTGCACGGCGGGCTTCTTCCGTGCCCAGGTATTGCTCCAGCGCGCTGTCGGACAGGCTGCGCACGCGGCCGAAGAAGTCCAGCTCGTACGCCGACACGCCCAGGTTCGCCGTGTACTGGCGATTGATGGACGCTTCGCCGTTGGCGCTGGCGTTCTTCGGCACGCGGCTGGCCGACTGGCCGCCGGCAGCGGACAGGGTCGGGATCAGCGCGGCGCGTTCGATGCCGTAGGTGGCGCGCGCCTTCTCGATGTTGAGGATCGAGACGCGCAGGTCGCGGTTGTTGGCCAGCGCCAGTTCCAGTACCTGGCGCAGGCGCGCATCGGCAAAGAACTCGCGCCAGGCGACGTCCGCCACCGGCTTGGCGTCGGCGGCCGCCGCGTCGGCCTTGTAGGAAGGGCCCGTCGGCCAGCTTGTGGGCGCCGGCGCTGCCGGACGCTCGTACGTGGGAGCCAGGCTGCAACCGGCCAGCAAGGCCAGCGCCGCCATGGAGAGTAGCGATTTTTTCATATTAATGTGCATCCTTGGAAAGCGTGACGGCTGGCGAGCCAGGCGTCGCCGGCGTGGCGGGCGCGTCCGGCTTCGAGAAGAAGCCGCGCACCAGCACGAAGAACACCGGCACGAAGAAGATACCGAGGAAGGTGGCCGTCAACATGCCGCCCAGCACGCCGATACCGATGGCGTTCTGGCTGCCGGAACCGGCGCCGCTGGAAATAGCCAGTGGCAATACGCCCAGGCCGAAGGCAATCGAGGTCATCAGGATTGGGCGCAGACGCAGACGCACCGCGTGCAAGGTCGCGTCCAGCAGCGACATGCCCGATTCCTGCATTTCCTTGGCAAACTCGACGATCAGAATCGCGTTCTTCGCCGACAGGCCCACCACCGTGAGCAAGCCCACCTGGAAGTACACGTCGTTCGACAGGCCGAACATCCACGTACCGAGCACGGCGCCGATCACGCCCAGCGGTACCACCAGCAGCACGGAGAACGGAATCGACCAGCTCTCATACAGCGCGGCCAGGCACAGGAACACGATCAGCAGGGACAGCGCGTACAGCTGCGGCGTCTGCGAACCGGATTCGCGCTCTTCCAGCGACACGCCGGTCCAGCTGAAGCCGATGCCAGGCGGCAGCTTGGCCACCATCTCTTCCATCGCGTTCATGGCAGCGCCCGTGCTCTGGCCCGGCGCCGGCGTACCGAGGATCTCGACCGACGGCAAGCCGTTGTAGCGTTCCAGGCGTGGCGACGCGTAAATCCACTTGCCGGTAGCGAAGGCCGAGAACGGCACCATCTGGCCGGCGGCATTGCGCACGAACCACTTGTTCAAGTCTTCCGGCAGCATGCGCGAACTGGCATCGCCCTGGATGAACACTTTCTTCACGCGACCGCGGTCGAGGAAGTCGTTGACATAGGAACTACCCCAGCCGACGCTCAGCACGCGGTTGATTTCCGAGATCTGCAAGCCCAGCGCGGTGGCTTTCTGCTGGTCGATGTCGATCTTGTATTGCGGCGTGTCTTCCTGGCCGTTCGGGCGCACGCCCACCATGGCCGGATTCTGCGACGCCATGCCCAGCAACTGGTTACGCGCCGCCATCAGGGCGTCGTGGCCGACACCGCCGATATCCTGCAGCTGCATGTCGAAACCGGTGGCGTTACCCAGTTCCAGCACGGCGGGCGGCGCAAACGTAAACACCATCGCATCCTTGATCTGCAACAACTTGCCCATGGCGCGACCGGCCACGGCCGGCGCTTTCTGCGCCACGTCCTTGCGCAGCGACCAGTCTTTCAGGCGCACGAAGGCGATACCCGTGTTCTGGCCGTTGCCGCCGAAGCTGAAACCGGCCACGGCAAACACGGAAGCGACGTTGTCTTTCTCGCTGTTCATGAAGTGGTCTTCGACCTGCTCGATCACTTTCAGGGTGCGCTCTTGCGTGGCGCCCGTCGGCAATTGAATCTGCGTAAACAGGATGCCCTGGTCTTCTTCCGGCAGGAAGGAGGTAGGCAGGCGCATGAAGATGAACACGAGGCCGGCCAGCAACAGCACGTACAACAGCATCGAGCGGAAACGGTGCGTGATCATGGCGCCGACCCAGCCCTGGTATTTGTTGCTGCTGCTGTCGAAGCTGCGGTTGAACCAGCCGAAGAAACCCTTGTTGGTGGCGTGATGGCCTTTCTCTACCGGTTTCAGCAGGGTGGCGCACAAGGCTGGCGTAAACACCAGCGCGACAATGACGGACAGCACCATCGACGAGACGATGGTGATCGAGAACTGGCGGTAAATCACGCCCGTCGAGCCGCCGAAGAAGGCCATCGGCACGAACACGGCCGACAGCACCATGGCGATACCGACCAGCGCGCCCGTGATCTGCGTCATGGACTTGCGCGTCGCTTCCAGCGGCGACAAGCCCTCTTCGCTCATCACGCGTTCGACGTTTTCCACCACCACGATCGCATCATCGACCAGCAAGCCGATGGCCAGCACCATGGCGAACATGGTCAAGGTGTTGATCGAATAGCCAAACGCATTCAGGATGCCGAAGGTACCGAGCAGCACGACTGGCACGGCCATGGTCGGGATCAGGGTGGCGCGGAAGTTCTGCAGGAACAGGTACATCACCAGGAACACCAGGATGACCGCTTCGACCAGGGTTTTGACCACTTCCTCGATGGACAGTTTCACGAACGGGGTCGTGTCGAACGCCACCTGGTAGCTCATGCCTTCAGGGAATTGCTTGCTCAGGTTGCCCAGCATGGCTTTCGCCGCGTTGGCCGTATCGAGCGCGTTGGCGCCCGTCGCCAGCTTGATCGCCACGCCGGTAGCCGCATGGCCGTTGTAGCGGGCCACGGTGTTGTAATTCTCGCGACCCAGTTCCATGGTCGCCACGTCCTTCAGGTGCACCATGGCGCCGTCGGTGGTGGTCTTCAGCAAGATGGCGCCGAACTGCTCGACCGTCTGCAGACGGCTCTGGGCCGACACGGTGGCGTTCAGCTGCTGGCCCTTGATGGACGGCGTGCCGCCCAGTTCACCGGCCGACACTTCCGCATTCTGCGCCTGCACGGCCGTGATCACGTCCGCCGGGGTCAGGTTGAAGCTTTGCAGCTTGGCCGGATTGAGCCAGATGCGCATCGCGTACTGCGAACCGAACAGGGTCACGTCGCCCACGCCGGCAACACGGCTTAGCGGATCGACGACGTTGGCGGCCACATAGTCGCTCAAGTCGGTCTGGTCCATCTTGCCGTTCTCGGAAATGAAGCCGAACACCATCAGGAAGTTCTTCGTCGCTTTCGACACGACGAGACCCTGTTGCGTGACAGCCGTCGGCAGCAGTGGCGTGGCCAGCTGCAGCTTGTTCTGTACCTGCACCTGGGCGATGTCGGGATTGGTGCCGCTGGTAAACGTCAGAGTGATGCTGATGCCGCCAGTCGCATCGCTCGACGAGGCCATGTAGCGCAAGCCGTCGATACCCTTCATCTTTTGTTCGATGACCTGGGTGACGGCGTCTTCCACGGTCTTGGCGGAGGCGCCAGGATAGGAGCCGCTGATCGAAATCGACGGCGGAGCAATGCTCGGGTACTGCGCGATCGGCAGGCTGAGGATCGAAATCACGCCGGCAAGCATGATGACGATCGCGACCACCCAGGCAAAAATCGGGCGGTCAATGAAAAAACGGGCCATTAATATTCTCCTGAATTAGTGGGCGCTGGCAGCCGATGCGGCGGCGGAAGCGGCAGCGGCAGGCGCGGCGGCGGCCTTGGCCGGCACGGCAACGGCTGGCGCGCCCGGCTTGACTTTTTGCAAGCCTTCCACGATCACGCGATCGCCTGCGGCCAGGCCGGACGTCACCAGCCAGTCAGTGCCGACGGTGCCGCTGGTGGTCAGCACGCGTTGCTCGACCTTGTTTTCCTTGTTCAGGATCAGGGCGGTGGCCTGGCCCTTCTGGTTGCGCGTCACGCCCACTTGCGGCACGGTGATGGCTTTTTCATCGACGCCCGTTTCCAGCTGGGCACGTACGTACATGCCAGGCAGCAATTCGCCTTTCGGGTTCGGGAACAGCGCGCGCAAGACCACGTTGCCGGTGGTCGGATCGACCGTCACGCCGGCGAACTGCAGCTTGCCCGATTCGCCGTACTTGCTGCCGTCCGGCAGGATCAGGTCGACCTTGGCCTGACCTTCGCCGACTTTTTTCAGCGAGCCGTCGGCCATCTGGCGCTTCAGGCGCAGCAGGTCCGTGCTCGACTGGGTCACGTCGACATAGATCGGATCGAGTTGCTGCACGGTGGTCAGGGCTTCCGCCTGGCCCGCCGTGACCAGCGCGCCGGCCGTCACGGTCGAGCGGCTGGTGCGGCCGCTGATCGGCGCCGTCACGGTGCTGTACTTCAGGTTGATATTCGCCGATTCCAGCGCCGCGGTGGCGGATTCGACATCGGCCTTGGCTTGCTCGAAGGCGGCGACGGCATCATCGTATTCCTGGCGGCTCACGCCTTCGATGGCGACCAGTTCCTTGTAGCGCGACGCTTTCGGACCGGCCGTCAGCAGGTTGGCCTTGGCTTTCGACAGCGCGGCCTTGGCCGAATTATAGGCAGCCTGGTAGGTGGCGGAATCGATCTGATACAGGGCCGTGCCCGCTTTCACATCGCTACCCTCGACGAACAGGCGCTTCTGGATCAAGCCACCGACTTGCGGACGCACATCGGCGACCTGGTAGGCATTCGTACGGCCGGGCAATTCGGCACTCATCGGCAACGCGGCCGGATTAACAGTAAACACGACCACCTGTGGCGCTTGCTGCGCGTGAGGTGCTTCCTGTTTTTTACTGCAGCCGGCCATGATTACAGTGGCGCACAGAACGGCAATAGCGCCGCTCGTACGCGGCGACGTCAAGGAAAAGGTTGGTTGCATCTTGGACTTTCTGAAAAAGAAGCTGGCTAGTGTCGTTAGAAATGACTAAATTTATTAACGCAGATCAAAGAATGAACGATCATTCTAAAATCGTCAAGCATCGTTACAATTGAAACATAGTAACTATCAAGCGAATTAAATTATCAATGAGGCAACAAATTGAGGACGGCGACAGCGGCGGCACGCCAGCAAAGTCAGCTACGAACCTGGCGGACGGCGGCAAAAACGGCAATGCGGTAAAGGTGGATTGAGTGAATACTGTAGCAGGGTCAAGATTTCTTTGCAGAACTGAACGACAACGGTGCAACACCGGCCGTCAGGCAGGCATCGAACAATAATTCTTTACCAATGGTATCGAAAAGACATGCCACGACGGACGCGCTACTATATTGGCCATGGCGTGGCGAAGCGGAGGCGCGATGATGACGGCACAGGCGCAAGGAGAAACACAGCGCGATGGCGCGCACGGCCCAGGCACGCCGCCACTGCTGTCGACCGGCGTCGCCGGCCTCGATACCATCCTGACGGGCGGCTTGCTGGCCGAGCGTCTGTACCTGATCGAAGGCGTGCCCGGCACGGGCAAGACCACCCTGGCATTGCAATTTCTGGCCGAAGGCGCGCGCAGCGGCGCGTCCGTGCTGTATATCGCCCTGGCGGAATCCGAGATCGAGCTGCGCGGCGCGGCCCTGTCGCATGGCTGGGACCTGGCCGGCATCGCCATCGAAGAGGTGGCGCCCAGCGACAACATGCTCGACCCCGAGCGCCAATACACCATCTTCCATCCGTCGGAAATCGAACTGGCCTTGACCAACCAGCGCATCCTCGCCGCCATCGAAAAGCACCGCCCTGCCCGCCTCGTGCTCGACTCCCTGTCCGAACTGCAATTGCTGGCGGAAAACCCCCTGCGCTACCGGCGCCAGGTAATCGCATTGAAGCAATATCTGGCCAGCCGGCACTGCACCACCCTCTTGATCGACGACCGTTCCGCCCTCGATGACGGCTTGCAAGTACGTAGCGTGGCCCATTGCGTGATCGCGCTGGAGCTGCAGCAGCAGGCGTATGGCAATGACCGGCGCCGCGTGCGGGTGGTGAAGTACCGGGGCGTGTCGTTTCGCAGCGGCACGCACGACTACAAGATCGCCGACGAGGGCCTGGTCGTCTATCCACGCCTGGTGGCGGCCGATACGCGCCGCGATGGCGACCATCGGCGCCTGTCGAGCGGCGTGCCTGAGCTTGACGCCATGATAGGCGGCGGCCTGGAAGAAGGCATGAGCACGCTCATTTCCGGCCCGGCCGGCAGCGGCAAGTCCACGCTGGCGGCACAATTCGTGCATGCGGCCACGATGCGCGACGAACCGTGCGCCATGTTCCTGTTCGAGGAGGCGCGCAGCAAGCTGCTGAACCGGACCGACAACGTGGGCATGCGCCTGCAGGCGGCGCTCGACACCGGCCTGCTGAGCGTGCAGCAAATCGATCCGGCCGAGCTGACCCCGGGAGAATTCGCCCAGGCCGTGGTCGACGCGGCGGAACGGGGCGCCCGGGTCATCGTCATCGATAGCCTGAACGGCTACATGCACGCCGTGCCCGACGAGCGCTTCCAGAGCACCTATCTGCATGAACTGCTCAATTACCTGAGCCAGCGCGGCGTGGCCACCCTGCTCGTCGGCGTGCAGCAAAACATGCTGGGCACGTCGATGACGACCGCGGCCGACGCCAGCTACCTGGCCGACAGCGTCATCATGCTGCGCTATTACGAAACGGAAGGCGAAGTGCGGCAAGCCATTTCCGTCTTCAAGAAGCGCGGCAGTGCGCACGAGCGCAGCATCCGCCCCTTCCAGATCAGCTCCCAGGGCATCCGCATCGGCCCGCCCCTGGCAGGCTTTCACGGCATCCTGTCGGGCTTGCCCACCATCGGTGGCACGCCCCTCCCCTAGGAATGATCATGGAGCAACGCATCCTGATCTACACGCCTGGCGGCCAGGACGCCGCCTTGGCCGCCAAGGTGCTCACCAGCGAAGGCATCGCCTGCCACGCCTGCCGCTCCGCAGACGACCTGGCCGAACAGCTGGCGCTGGGCGCCGGCGGCGTGCTGACGCTGGAGGAAGCCCTGCCCGCAGGCGTCTACGCCGTGCTCGACGCCTACGCCCGCCAGCAGCCGGACTGGTCCGATTTGCCCATCATCCTGCTGACGCACGCGGGACTCGATTCCCTGCCCTTGCGGCAAGCCGTCGCCACCCTGGGCAACCTGACCCTGCTGGAACGCCCCGTGCACATCTTGACCCTGATCACGTCGGCCCAGGCCATGCTGCGCGCGCGCCAACGCCAGTACCAGATGCGCGAGACGCAGCGGCGCAAGGACGAATTCCTTGCCAGCCTCGGGCATGAACTGCGCAATCCGCTGGCGCCCATCAAGACCTCGGTGGCTCTGCTCAAGCACCTGTATCCGGCATCGGAGCAGGTCGGCAAGGTGAGCGACGTGATCGAGCGCCAGGTGACGCACCTGACGCGGCTGGTGGATGACTTGCTCGACGTGGCGCGCATCACCAGCGGCAAGGTCATGCTGCAGCGCAAGGAGTTCACCTTCCAGCAAGTGCTCGACCATGTGATCGAGTTGTGCCAGCCCGCGGCCAGCGGCCGGCATATCCGCATCACGCAGGACTTGCCGCCGCGTGCCGTGACCTTGCACGCCGACTATGCCAGGGTGGTGCAGATCTTTGCCAATATCGTCTCGAATGCCGTGAAGTTCACGCCGGATGGCGGGCACATCCACGTTACGGCGCGCCAGGTGCAGGACCGTTTGCTGGCGACGGTCGAAGACAATGGCATCGGCATCGCCCCGGACGCCATCGCGCGCATCTTTTCCATGTTCGAACAGGGCCCCACGGTGGCGGGCCAGATGGCCAGCGGCCTGGGCATCGGCTTGAGCCTGGCGCGCCAATTTGCCGAGATGCATGGCGGCAGCATCGAAGCCTATAGCGACGGCCCCGGGCGTGGCAGCCGCTTCATCGTCACCTTGCCGGCCAGCATCGGCGACGCCCAAACAGCCACCCCGGCCACGTCGGCCGCCGCCACGCGCGAGGCACCCGCCAGCGCTGGCCAGCCGGTGCGGGTGCTGGTGGTGGACGACAACCGCGACGCGGCCGATTCATTACAAAGCCTGTTCCAGCTCGAGGGCTATGCCGCCAGCGTCGCGTATGGCGGCGCACAGGCGCTGGCGGCCGTCGACCAGGCGTGGCCGCAACTGGTCGTGATGGACCTGGGCATGCCGGACATGGATGGCTACGAAGCGGCACGCCAGATACGCCAGCGCGCGCACGGGCGCCCGGTGCTGCTGATCGCCCTCACAGGCTGGGGTCAGGGTGAGGCGCGCTCACGCACGGAACAAGCGGGTTTCGACCATCACCTGACGAAACCGGTGGATTTCGCCGCCATCACCGCCCTGCTGGAACAGCACCTGGCGCGGCGTGCGGACGCGGCTACGCGAGCGCCATAGCGCTTATTTCCACTTGCCGCGCAGTTCCTGCACCTTTTGCTGCAACAGTTCCGGGGTGGCGGCCTCGGGCGGCACGGGCATGCCGACGGCCAGCGACAGACGCGAGCGCAAGCCGGCCTTGAAGGCGCGCTCGAACAAGTGACCATTGCGATGGCTCAACAAATGTCCCCACAAGCCGCGCAGCGCCAGCGGAATCACGGGCACCTTGCTGCGTTCGACGATCTTGGCGATGCCGCCCTTGAATTCGCTGATCTGGCCCGTGCGGGTCAGCTTGCCTTCGGGGAAGATGCACACCAGTTCGCCTTCGTGCAGCGCTTGCGCGATATCGATAAAGGCCTTTTCCATGAGGAACGGGTCTTCCTTGGCCGGCGCGATGGGGATCGCCTTGGCCGTGCGGAAAATCCAGCCCATCAGCGGCATCTTGAAGATGCGGTGATCCATGACGAAACGGATGGGGCGAGGGCTGGCCGCCATGATGACGATGGCGTCCACATAGCTGACGTGGTTGCACACCAGCACGGCCGCGCCTTCCGTGGGGATGCGTTCGCCATCGACGACTTTCACGCGGTGCACGGTCTGGATGAGTATCCACGCGAGGAAGCGCATGAGGAATTCCGGCACCAGCGAGAAGATGTAGGCGGCCACCAGCGCGTTCAAAATGGCCGTGACGAGGAACAGCTGGGGAATCGTAAATCCTTGGCCCAGCAGCACGATGGCCACGCCGGCCGCCGCCACCATGAACAGCGCGTTCAGGATATTCATGCCGGCGATCGTGCGCGAAATGTGTTTCGGGTCGCAGCGCGTCTGGATCAGGGCGAACAGGGGCACGATGAAAAAGCCGCCGAACACGCCGATCATGACGATGTCGATCAGAATGCGCGGCACGCCCGCCTGGCCGACAAACGCCAGCGCATCGACCACTTGCGTGTTCGCATATGCATTGCTGGCGAAATACAGGTCGATGCCGAACAGCGACAGGCCGATGGAGCCGAACGGCACCAGGCCGATCTCGATCTTGTGGCCCGACAAACGCTCGCACAGCAGGGAACCGGTGCCGATGCCGACGGAAAACACGGTCAGCAGCAGCACGAACACGCTGTGGTCGCCATGCAGGAAATCCTTCGAATACACGGGAAATTGCGCCAGGATCAGGGCGCCGTAAAACCAGAACCAGGAATTGCCCAGCATGGCCAGGAAGACGGGGCGGTTCTTGCGCGAAAAATTCAGGTTGCGGAACGATTCGGCGACGAAGTTCAGACTCACCTTCAAGTCCGGCTCCGGCGCGGGCGTGCGCGGCACGCGGTAGCTGGCGAGCAGGCCGAACACGGCCACGGCAATCGTCGCGCCGGCCACCAGTTCCACGCCCAGCGGCTTGTGCACGATCAGCACGGCGCCGAGGATTTCACCGAGCAAGATGCCGACGAAGGTGCCCATCTCGATCAGGCCATTGCCGCCGACCAGCTCCTCTGGCTTGAGCTGCTGCGGCAGGTAGGCATACTTGACGGGACCGAACAGGGTCGAATGCACACCCATGCCCACCACGGCGGCCACCAGCAGCCACAGGGTATGCGTCATCCAGCCTGCGGCGGCCACGGCCATGATGGCCAGTTCCATCCATTTCACGAAACGGGCCAGGCCCGCTTTTTCGAATTTGTCGGCCAGCTGGCCCGCCGTGGCCGAAAACACGACGTAGGGCAGGATGAACAGGCCGGGAATCAGGTTGGTGATGGTGGACGGGTCGAGCGTGGTCCAGCTCAGCGCATCGTAGGCGAGGATCACCATCAGGGCCGTCTTGAACAGATTGTCGTTGAAGGCGCCAAAGAACTGGGTCCAGAAGAAGGGCCCGAAACGGCGCTGCGACAATAAGGAAAACTGACTGCTTTGACTCATGGCATGGGGGACTGGCAATTAAGGAATTGCTAAAATACAGCACTATCTTGCGCACGACAATCTGAATGTCGTCATCTTGCTTGGCATCAATACCGAAAGCGCCGCACCGCGCCATGCTGGCCACGCAGCTGACTCCTTTCCCCGGCGCAACAAAAATCGCCTGTTTCTTAATAATAAGGTAATGTGCGCATACATCGGGCGCCTTCGCCCTGACCATCCAGGAAAGCTGCCCCCATGTTTGGATTGATATCGCTGATCATATTTGGCTTGCTGATCACCGCCTTCGTGCAGGTGCTGCAGTACCGCAGGAAAGTCGCCGATCTGGAGTTGCTGACGGCGCGTTTGCGCAAGGACGTCGACAGCGTGCAGGCGCGCGTGCGCGCGCTGGAAGGCCACGCCGAAGCACCGGTTGCCGTACCCGCCATGCCCGCCAGCGTGGCGCCGGAGGCCAAGCCAGAGTCCGCGGCCGTGCCCGTGCCGCAAGCGGCCGTGATCAAGGTGGCCGAGGTGGCGCAGGCCGCGCCGGCAGCAGTTCCCGCGCCAGCCGCACCCGTGCCGCCGAAACCGGCCCCACCGGCTCCCGCCAGGCCCGCCCCTGTCGTTCCCAATACCCCTTCCTGGATCGCGCGCCCGGACGGCATCGTTGCCAGGGCGAAGAACTGGCTGTTTACCGGCAACCTGGTGGCCAAGCTGGGCTTGCTGATCCTCTTCCTCGGCGTCAGTTTCCTGCTCAAGTACGTGTCGGCGCAGGTGACGCTGCCCATCGAACTGCGCCTGGCCGGCATCGCGCTGGCCGATATTGCCCTGCTGGCCTGGGCCTGGCGCATCCGCCTCAGCCGTCCCGGCATCAGCTTGCCGCTGCAGGGCACGGCGCTGGCGATCTTGATGCTGGTGACGTTTGGTGCCTTCCGCCTGTATGAATTGATCCCGGCCGGCCTGGCGTTTGCCGTGCTGTTCGTGCTGACGGCATTCACGTGTTTGCTGGCCGTGCTGCAAAACGCCGTCTGGCTGGCCGTCTTCGGCATCGTCGGCGGCTTTGCCGTGCCGCTGCTGGTGTCGACGGGCAGCGGCAACCATATCGGTCTGTTCAGCTATTACGCGCTGCTCAATGCGGGCGTCTTCGCCATCGCCCTGAAACGCGCCTGGCGCGTGCTGAATGTGCTGAGCTTTGGCTTCACCTTCGTCGTCGCCACCACCTGGGGCCTGCTGCGCTACACGCCCGAGCACTACCTGTCGACGCAACTGTTTTTGATCCTGTTCGTGCTGTTCTATATCGGCATCGCCATCGCCTACTGCGCGCGCCAGGCGCCGCGCCTGAAACACTATGTGGATGGCACCCTCGTCTTCGGCACGCCGCTGGCGGCCATGGGCCTGCAATACGGCCTGGTCCGGCACTTTGACTTTGGCCTGGCGTTTTCCGCGCTGCTTGCCGGATTGACCTACACGGGCCTGGCCGTGGCCCTGTGGCGCCGCAATGGCTTCAAACTGCTGGCCGAAGCCTTCCTCGCGCTGGGCATCGTCTTCGGCACCCTGGCCATCCCGTTCGCCCTCGACGGCCGCTGGACGTCCGCCGCCTGGGCGCTGGAAGGCGCGGGCATCGTCTGGGTCGGCTTGCGCCAGCGCCAGACCCTGGCCTGGGCCTTCGGCCTGCTGGTGCAGGGGGCAGCCTGGCTTGCCTTCCTTGGCGCCATGCAGGGACTCGATACGGCGACGGCCTTGCAGGCCAACATCTGGCTCGGCTGCGCGCTGCTGGCCGCCGCCGCGCTGGTGATGGCCTACAATTTCCGCCGCCACGCCAGCCACCTGCATCCTGAGTTCATGAGCAGCCTGTCCGTGCTGTTCCTGACGGCCGCCACGGCCTGGCTGCTGGGCGGTATCTGGAGCGAAATCCTGCTGCGCACCGATAGCATCACACAACTGAACCTGCTCACCGTCAGCGCGCTGGCCGTGGCCGCCCTGCTGGCATGGCTGGCGCGGCGCGAGCAATGGCATGCGCCGCGCGCCCTGCTGCTGGCCGTGCAGGTATTGGCCGGCATGATCTTGCTCAGCCGCGCCAGCTGGGCCTGGGATCAGCACCCGGCCAGCCTGTTCGACGGCTCCTTCCTCAGCGCCCTGCTGCTGGGCACCGCCGCCTTTGCCAGCGCCCGTTTCCTTGCGCTGCGCGCGCGCGGCGGCGACGAGCTGCTGGCCCTGGTAGCGCGCCCTCTGCTGGTCTGGAGCGGCTTGCTGTGGTTTGCCGCCATCCTCGTGCCGCTCGTCAGCTGGCTGCTGCGCCTGATCAACGGCGACCTCGCCATGCAGCCGCACGCGGGCGAACACTGGCTGGCGCTGTACCTGCTCGCCGTGTCCGTCACGACGCCCGCGTTCGCCCTCCTGGCGCGGCGCCTCGATTGGCCGCAACTGCGCTGGATCAGCGTGGCCGTCTGGCTCGGCCTGGGTTTGTGGAGCGCCAACCTGCTGCTGGCGCTGTACCTGCGCGACTACCTGCCGGCGGGCTTGAGCTGGCTGGCGCTGGCCGGCACGCTGGCGGCCGGCGAATACCTGCTGCGGGTCTGGCCGCAAGCGGGCTGGCAACTCGACGTGCGGGTGCAGCGCCTGCTGCATACGCTGCGCACGGCCGCGCCATGGCTGATGCTGTGGCCAGTTGGCGCCATGCACGTCGGCGCCTGGCTGGCGCGCCACGAAGGCAGCGTCAGCCCCGCCTGGGCCCGCTATTTGCCGGCCTGGTCCATGATGCTGGTGCTGGCCTGGCTGATCCGCCGCTGCCGCGCCGACGCCTGGCCGGTGGCGCCGATCGCCAACTGGTACCAGCGCACCCTGATACCGCTGGGCGCGCTGTGGTCGCTGCTGCTGATCGCCGCGTGGAACATCCTCGACGACGGCGCCATGGCGCCCCTGCCCTATTTGCCACTGCTCAATCCGCTAGACCTGAGCACGGGCTTTGCCGTCCTGCTGGCCATTGCCAGCTACCGTTTATTCCCGGCCGGCCAGATCCCGCTGCCCGCCCTGTGGCAAGCGCGCTTGCCTGCCGTGGCCGCCTGCTGCGTGTATGGCTGGTTCAACCTGATGCTGCTGCGCACGGTCTCCCACTATCTGGGCGTGCCCTACACCTTCGACGCCATGCTGGCCTCGCAATTCGTGCAGGCGATGCTGTCGCTGGTATGGAGCGTCACGGCCCTGCTGCTGATGCGCCATGCGGCCCGCCAGCAGCGGCGCCAGCAGTGGAGCCTCGGCGCCGTTTTGCTGGGCTTGGTTGTCGTGAAACTGTTCCTGATCGACTTGTCGAACGTGGGCGGCATCGAACGCATCGTCTCGTTCGTCGGCGTGGGCTTGCTGATGGTCTTGATCGGCTACCTCGCGCCCTTCCCCAAGGCTGCCGCGCCGGCGCCAGCCGAACCGCAACAAGGAGCCGCATGAAAGCCTCATTGATCTGTTGCAGCCTGCTGGCGGCAGGCGCCGCGCTGGCAGCGCCTGGCCAGGACCGGCCCCAGGACTATGCCTGGAGCATGTCCATCCAATCGCCGGCCGGCGCGGGCATCGTCCAGCTATCGTTGCCCAGGGAAGTCTACCTGCACGCCAGCTCGGCCAGCCTGGCGGACGTGCGCCTGTTCGACGCCGACGGCAAGCGCCTGGCCTATGCCATCGGCGCGCCACCGGCGCAATCGGCCACGCAGCGCACGAACATTCCAGCCCGCATTTTCCCCGTGACGGGCGCGCCGGCAACGGGCGATGGCTTGCAAGGCATCGACATCCGCACGGCCGACGATGGCCGCTTGCTGTCAGTCAGCACCCGCGCTGGCGCGGCAGCGACCACGGCGGCACTGCAGGCGCTGATCCTCGACCTGGGCAAGCAAGCGGAAGACAAGCGCATCGCCGCCTTGCGCTTCACGCCACCGGCCCGCACGGACAATTACAGTGCGCAAGTGTTGCTGGAAGTGAGCGATGACCTGAAGCAATGGGACGCCATCGGCACCACCACCTTGAATTGGCTCAGCAACAGCGACACGCAAACCCTGGCCAACGACAGTATCGCCTTTGCGCCACGCGCCTTCCGCTATGCGCGCCTGAGCTGGCAAGCGGGCGAACCGCTGGCCTTTGCGGCGATCACGGCGCAAGCCATCAGCGAAACGGACATCGCCGCGCCCCGCGCCACCGTCGTGCTGCAAGGCGCGCCCGGCAAGCAGGCGAATGAATGGCGCTACGCCACGCCCCCCGCCATTCCTGCCGACAGCATCGCCCTGCAATTGACGCAGACCAATACGGTACTGCCCGTGACCCTGGGCGTGTATCGCCAGAGCAGCTATGTTCCCCGGCACCGGCTGCAGCTGCGCCACCAGGCACGTCCCGCCCAAGGCGCCTATTTTGATCCCCTGCTGAGCACGACGTTTTACCGCATCGGCCTCGATGGCAAGGAGAGGATCTCTGGCGACCTGGCCATGCCCGTGACGCAAACGGCCGAATGGGTGCTGCAGACGGCCACGGAGCACCCGCTCTCCGCCAGCGACGCGCCCGCCTTGCGCCTGGGCTGGGCGCCAGCCACCGTCGTTTTCCTGGCCAGCGGCAAGCCGCCCTATCAACTGGCATTCGGCAACAGCAACGCCGCCGCCGTCGCACAGCCGCTGTCGCAGGTGGCGCCCGGCTTCAAGGCGGACGAACTGCTGGCGCTCAAGACGGCCAGCGCCGACTCTCTCAAGGCCAACGGGAGCACGGCGGCGCCAGCACCCGTCACAAAGGATGGGACACCGTGGCGCCTGGCCGCGCTATGGGCGGCACTGCTGCTGGGCGTGGCCGTGCTGGGCTTTTTTGCCTGGCGTTTGCTGTCGCAGATGAAAGAGGAACAACGCAGTAGCGACAAGCAGGAACATTAGCCGCGCGGGCGCGATCGATATCGCTGCCTCACTGCCGCAGCAGCGCCTTGAACGTCTGCGGCATCCATGGGCGCGCCGCCAGCATGAAGCTGATGGCCAGGCGCTCATCGCCGGGCAGGCGCGCGTCTTCCTGGTGCTGCTGCGAGAATTCCACCGCCACTTGCTTCAGGCGCTCCAGCAAGGCGGCCGTGGATTTCTTCGACAGCATCACGTTCACCAGGCGCAGCAATTCCGTCTCGCCATCGAACTGCGAATTCAAATAGTCGCCATAAGCTTCCTTTTTGAAGTACGTGTGGATGGGACCGTTCGGTATCCACGCAAACGTGCGCGCCACCAGCAGTTTGACCCGGTTATTCGGCAGCAGTTCCAGGAAACCGATCTTGTCGAGGCGCAGCAGGTATTTCACGGCTTGCGCTTCGCTGATGTCGTAGATGGCGACGATCTGCTCCAGCGGCAGCAGGTTCAGGGCGGACACGGCCACCACGAACAAGCGGGTGTCCTCGATGATTTCCTTTTCCTGCGCATACGTCAGCCCCGTGATCAGGGTCGGCGCGGCCTGGGCGGATTGCACGGCCAGCGCCAGCTGCTGGAAATCGCTGCCGATGGCCACCAGTATCTGGTCCAGCCGCTGCAGCGTAAATTGCTTCTGCGAAAACATCCGCTTGACGCTGGCTTCGGACACGCCGATGCGCTGGGCCAGCTCGGCATACGTGACGGCGCGCGCCTTCAACAGGCGTTTCAAGGCTTCGATCAAGGCGTGGGTTTGCGGCATGCACTTCCTTTATAAAAATGGCATCGGTTCTGGCGGCAAAAAAGTAGCGCAATACGCTACCTGCGGTATGCCTGCCCGCTACGAGTAGCGTTTTCATTGACCAATTGCCCACAGTCTACAATGATGGCGTTGCCACTTGGCACACTTGAAGGAGAAACACATGAAACGCCTGCTGCCCCTCTGCCTGTCCCTGTCGCTGTTGACGCTCTCCGTGGCCGCGCCCGGCCTGGTCCACGCCGCCGCCTCGGAAAACCTGTCGAAAGGCTCGCAGAACCTCAGCCAGGGTTCCGCCGTCGTCGTCGCCGGTTCCATGTCGATGCTGGTCGCTTCCGGCCAGGTGCTCGTCGCCAGCGTGGAAACGGTGGGCGAAGGCATCGTCATCGTGCTCAAGGGCGCTTCCGAGGCGGGTGGCGCGTCTATCCAGATGAGCACGCAAGCGGCCCAGGGCCTGTCGCTGGCGGCCGGCACCGTGGTCAATGTGGTGGCGCTGTCCACCGGCCACATGCTGGTGCTGTCCGGCAAGGCCATCGCCTTCATCCCGAACGAACTGGGCAAGGCCCTGCTGCACCATTCCAAAGTGTAAACACCCATGAAAAACCACCACTCCATGAAACAGTTGCTCGCCACCGCCCTGCTGTGCGCCGCCACCCTGACGGCCCAGGCCGCCAACTCCGACACCACCAACGCGTCCGACAACGCCAGCATGGCGTCGGCCATCGTGCTCGTCGGCTCCATGTCGGTGCTGGCCGCCGCCGGTGAGATCGTCATCGACAAGGTGGAAGACGTGGCCGACGGCAGCGTCCTCGTGCTGAAAAGCGTGGCCAAGGGCGCCTCGCAGGCGGCCACGGCCTCCGTCAAGCTGAGCCAGAAAGCCACGCAAGGCCTGTCGCTGGCGGCCGGCACGGTGATCAAGGTAGTGGCCGTCTCGACGGGCCACATGCTGGTGCTGTCGGGCAAGGCCATCGCCTATGTGCCGGATGCGGCCGGCAATGCCATCCTTCACCATTCGAAAGCGTGAACCCATGAAACGCCTGACCGTGATTCTCATCAGCCTGGCCCTGGCCGGCGCCGCCCATGCGGGACGCTCGTGCGAGGAAAAGCCAACGGACGCGACCACGCTCGTCAAATCGATGGACCTGGCGCAAAAGACCTTGCAGGCGCTCGACGCCTCGGGCGCGCAGGTGGCGCTGGTGGCGCGCGCCGGACAGGACTTGTCGAAATACCATTTGCGCTATTCGCACATGGCGCTGGCCTGGCGCGACCACCCGCAGGGCCGCTGGCTGGTGGTGCATGAACTCAATGAATGCGGCACGGCGCAATCGTCGCTGTACAACGAAGGCTTGGGCAATTTCTTCATGGATGATGTGTTCATGTATGAAACCCTGATCCTGATCCCGGGCCAGGATACGCAGCAGCAACTGGTGCGCCTGCTGACGTCGAACACGCCCAAGCGCCTGCATGAGCCGCACTACAATATGCTGGCCTACCCGTTTTCCACCAAGTACCAGAATTCAAACCAGTGGGTGCTGGAAACCCTGGCCGCCGCCAGCAACGAGCCGGGCAAGATCGAGACGCGCGCCGAAGCGCAAGGCTGGCTGCGCAGCGCCAGCTACGCGCCGCAAACGCTCAGCATCCCCGCCGCCACGCGCCTGGGCGCGCGCATGTTCCGCGCCAATATCGCCTTTGACGATCACCCGTTCGAGCGCCGCATGACGCGCCAGATCGACGTCGTCACCGTCGACTCCATCGTGCGCTTCATGCGCCAGCGCGAACCAAAGGTGCAGGAAATCGTCGTGCGGGGAAATTAAGGGCGCTGCAGCAGGCGGAACAGCGGCCCGATCGCCAGCACCAGCACCACCATGCGCGCCACGTGGAAGGCCGTGACGATGGGCACGCCCAGATGCAGGGCCTTGGCCGTCAGCGACATTTCCGCGATGCCGCCGGGCGACGTGGCCAGGATGGCCGTGCCGGGGTGAATCTCCAGCCAGTGCGCAAGTCCCAGTCCGAAGGCGGCCGCCAGCAACAGCATCAGTAAGCTGCACAGGGCCACGCCGGCCAGGTAGCGCGGGGCCGCATGCAGGAATGCGGGGCTGAAGCGCGTGCCCAGGGCGATGCCGATGAAGAGCTGGCCCGCGCGTATCATCCACTCGGGCAGGCGCGTCAGATGAATGCCGCAGGCCGTCAACAGCAGGGCCGCCAGCAGCGGGCCGATGACCCAGGCGTTGGGCACCTGGCCCCGTTTCAATGCGAGGGCCGCCAGCACCGTGATGCCGACCAGCAGCGCCAGCCCGCCATAATCGACCAGCGCGGCGCCGGGCACGAAGTTTTCATGCCCCAGTGCCAGGCCGTGGCTGCCCCAGTAGCGCACGCCGAACGGAATCGTCGCCACCACCAGCATCATGCGCAGGCTGTGCGCAGCCGCCACCTTGCCCACGTCGGCGCCATGGCGCTCGCTCTGCACGGCCATCTCCGACGCGCCGCCGACCGCCATGGCAAAGAAGGCGGTGGCATGGTCGACGCCGGAAAGGCGCCGCAGCAACATGGCGCCAGCCGCGCCCAGCGCCAGCGCGAACAGCACGGCGCCGGCGATCCACGGCGTATAGACAGTCAGGACGGTCAGCACGGGCGCCGTGAAATACAAGCCCAGGGCCGTGCCGATGGCCCACTGGCCCGCCTCGCGCACGCGCACGGGGCAAGCCAGTTCGCGCCCCGCCAGGCGCAGCGCGGCCGTGGCGAACAGGGGGCCGATCATCCAGGGCAGCGGCGTGTGCAGCCACAGGCAGATGGCGGCGCCCGCCAGCCCGGCGGCCAGCGCGGCGCCGACGGCGCGCCAGCGTGGCCACCACGGCACCGTTAAAACACCCAGAGCTTGTCGGCCGGCATGTGCAGCCAGTACTTGCCCGCCTCGAGCTTGTGACGCGAATACGCGCGCAGGCTGATGTTATCGGCGCCGCCGCGCTCGAACAGGCATTCCCAGCGGTCGCCCAGGTACATGCAGGTCAGCAGCGGCAGCTCGATGGCGTTCTCCACCTGCGTGGCGCTGATCTTCACTTCCTCGACGCGGATCATGGTCGTCACTTCCGTGCCCACGTTGGCGCCGCGCGCCACGCCCTGCATGGATGCGCCGTCGACCAGCAGGCGCACCTGCTTGCCTTCGCGCTGCACCACCTTGCCGGGCAGGCGGTTGTTGCTGCCCATGAATTCGGCCGTAAACAAGGTGTCCGGCGTTTCATACATGCTTTGCGGCGTGCCCTGCTGCTCGATCTTGCCGTTATTGAGCAGCAAAATACGGTCGGAAATGGCCATCGCCTCGCCCTGGTCATGCGTCACCATCAGGGCCGACAGGCCCAGGCGCACGATCAGTTCGCGCAGGAAGGCGCGCGCCTCCTCGCGCAGCTTGGCGTCCAGGTTCGACAGCGGTTCGTCGAGCAGGATCACGGGCGGGTTGTACACGAGCGCGCGGGCGATCGCCACGCGCTGCTGCTGGCCGCCGGACAGCTGGTGCGGATAGCGCTCGCCCAGATGGCCCAGGCCCAGCTGCGTCAGCACTTCCTTGATGCGCGCGGCGATTTCCGTGCTGCCCATCTTGCGCAATTTGAGGCCGTAGGCGACGTTGTCGAACACCGTCTTGTGCGGCCACAGCGCGTACGACTGGAACACCAGCCCCAGATTGCGATGCTCGGCCGGCATCTCGAACTGCTGCGCGCCGTCGAAGACATTGCGCTCGCCGATCTGGATGGTGCCGGCCTTCGGGCTTTCCAGCCCGGCCACGGCGCGCAGCAAAGTGGTCTTGCCGCTGCCCGAAGGCCCCAGCAGGGCGACCACTTCGCCTTTTTGCAGGTGCATCGAGACACCCTTCAGGATCTGGTTGGCGGATGCGCCCGTGCCGTAGTCCAGGTACAGCTCATTGACGGTCAATTCATTCATGATGTGGTCTCAGTCTTCTATTAATTATGGAGTTTCACGCCGAAACGCAAGGCGATGCCCAGGCCGATGGCCACCAGGGTGATATTGATGAAGGACAGCGCCGCCACCAGGTCGGTCGAACCGCCCGCCCACAGCGACACCAGCATGGCGCCGATCACTTCCGTGCCAGGCGAGAGCAGGTACACGCCCGTCGAATATTCGCGCTCGAAGATCAGGAACACCATCAGCCAGGCGCCCAGCAAACCGTATTTGATCAATGGCAGCGTGACGTCGCGCGTCACCTGGCCGCGGCTGGCGCCGACGGCGCGCGCCGCCTCCTCCAGCTCCGGCCCCACCTGCAGCAGCGCGGTGGAAATGAGGCGCATGCCGTAGGCCATCCACACCACCGAATACGCGAGCCACAGGGCGAAAATCGTCGAACGCAGTTCGCGCAGCACAGGGATCACATGGCCGCTCAGCCACAGGGCCACGCCGTTGTCCATGCCTTTCAAAATGCCGTCGAGCCAGGCCGGCACGAACAGGAACACCCACAGGAAGGACAGGCCGGCCAGCAGGCCCGGCACGGCACGCGGCACCAGCACGCTGTAGTCGAGCAGGCGCGTGATGCCGTCCTGCTTGCGGTGCATGGCCAGCGCGATGAAGCTGTAGCAGCCCACGGCCAGCGCGCCGCCGACGACGCCGATCAGGATGGTGTTGACGATGCCGCGCACCAGCGAGGGCTGGTCGAAGATATCGCGGAAATGCTGCAAGGTCAGCACGTCGGCCAGGTGCACGCCCTCACCCCAGTACTGCACGAAGGAGCGCAGCACGATACCCGTCAACGGCAGGATGATGGTGAAGATCAGCCAGCCGGCCAGCAAGGCGAACGCCAGCCACTTCCAGCGGCCCAGCGGCATGGCCTTGCTGCGCGCGCCCTTGCCCTTGATCGACACATACTTGTTGGCCGATTTCAGCAGCCAGCGCTGTATCATCACCAGCGGCATGGTCACCATCACCAGACAGACGGCGACGGCCGCCATCAGGTGGTACGACGGCGTGCCGAGCTTGTTGGTCAGCTTGTACAGGTAGGTCGGCAGCACCAGGTGGCCTTCCGGATCACCGAGCACCAGCACCAGGCCGAACACTTCGAAGCCGAGGAAGAACACCAGCACGCCCGCATACGCCAGCGCCGGCATGATCATCGGCAGCGACACATTGAGCATCACCTGGATCGGCGAAGCGCCGGCCACGCGGGCCGCTTCTTCCACGTCCGAGCCCAGGCTTTTCAGCGCCGACGAGGCGTACAGGTAGACGTGCGGCACGTGCGTCAGGCCGGCGATGATGACGATGCTGGTGAAGGAGTATATATTCCAGGGCACGAAGCCGAGCAGTTCCTTGGCCCAGATCGAGTAGAAGCCCACGGGCCCCATCGAGACGACGTAGCCAAAGCCCATCACCATCGGCGACACAAAGATCGGCACCAGCAGCATAGGCGCCACCCAGCCGCGGCCGGGCAAGTCGGTGCGCACCATCAGGAAGGCCAGCATGCCGCCCAGCGGCACGGCGATGACGGTCAGGCCCAAGGCCAGCATCAGGCCATTCTTGAAGGCCATGGCGAAATCGGGATCATCGAAGATGAAACGGTAGGAATCAAAGCCGAATTCGCGCACGGGCATGAAGAACGGCGCGTTCAAAAAGCTCTGGTAAAAAATCAGAAATAGCGGCAGGAAGATGGCGATCAGCGTGATCGTCACGACCACGCCGCGCGACCAGTTCAGGCGCGACAAGGGAGAGCGCGACCGTGCAGGCAGCGGCAAGATGGCAGTTTGCATGATGAATCCAATGAATGAAGGGTGCGGCATCCGTCCGCGGGCACGCGCCCGCGGATGGCCAGGACGGCATTATTTTTTGCCGGCTGTCTCTTTCCATTGTTTCAGGAAGGCCATGCGCTTGGCCGGTCCCAGGAATTGCAGGATGATCGGATGCACGGGAATCGGCTTGACGTTGGCCGCGCCGATTTGCTTGATCAGGTCAGCCGAGGTGGTTTCGCCCGTGACGTCGGCGCGGATGGCGAACAGCTTGGCGCCGTTGGCGATGATGGTCTGGCCGCGGTGCGACAGGATGTAATCGAGCCACAGCTTGCCGGCGTTGACGTTCTTCGCGTTCTTGTTGATGAACTGCACGCGCGACAGGATCAGCGTGTAATCCTTCGGCAGCACCACGCCGATCGACGGGTCGGTCTTGGCGCGCACCAGGGCATACGAGCCCAGCACGTTGTAGCCGATCAGGTTTTCACCCGAGGAGATGCGCTCCATCATGGTGCCCGTCGACGACTGCACGCGCACCTTGGCCGCGCCAAAGGCGTTTTCCAGCGCCAGGAACTGCGGATATTCCTTCGCATCCTGCGCCATGAACATGAAGCCGACGCCCGACTTTTCGATGTCGTAGGTGGTGACCTTGTCCTTGAATTTCGGCGTGGCGATCAGCTTGACGAAATCGTCGTGGTTCTTCGGCACTTCCTTAGCATCGAGCAAGCGCTTGTTGTAGACGATGGCGGCCGGCTCGAACGTGGTGCCGTAGGCCTGGTCGTCCCACATGGCCCAGCCGGGAATCTTCGCCGCTTCGACGGATTTGTACTTGAGCGCGTAGCCATCGGAGGCCAGGCGCATCTGCAAGTCCATCGCCGACGACCACATCACGTCGGCCGTGTTGCCGCCCGCCGCCACTTCGGAAATGAAGCGGTTGTACACCTCGGTGGAATTCATGTCGTTGTATTCGACCGAGATGCCCGGATACAGGGCGCTGAAATCCTTGATCAGCGGCGCGGCGGCCTTGCTGTCGGTGGCGCTGTAGATCACCACCTTGCCTTCCTTCTTGGCGGCGTCGATGACCTTCTGGTAGTCGGCCGGATAGCCGGCTGGCACTTGCGCGAAGGCGGCGCCGGCCAGGCTGGCAAATGCGCCAGCCATGGCGATGCTGAGGATGGTCTTGGTTTGCATGGGGTTGTCTCCGTCTATGAATAGGTTTTTTAATGGGATGTCGTTCAGCGCATCAGGCCAAGCTCATTCGCCTGCCGGGCATACTCGTCGACCGCCTTCTTGACATACGCGGTCAGCTTCGGCCCCGTCAGGGCGAATGGGTACAGGCCGGCCTGGGCGCGCCACTCGGCGAACTGCGGCGTGGCCATGACGCGATCAAAGGTGGCCACCCAGCGCTGGTAGTCCGCCTCGGGCACCTGCGGCCCCATCCACACGCCGCGGATGATGGGCCAGACCACGTCGAAGCCCTGCTCGCGCGCCGTCGGCACGCCGGCCAGCACGCCGGGCAGGCGTTTTTCCGACAGCACCGCCAGCACGCGCGCATGGTTGGCGCTGGCGTTCAGGGTGGCCTCGGAGGTGTCGCCCGAGACCACCTGCACATAATCGGCCTGCATCGCCGTAAATACTTCGCCGCCGCCTTCGAGCGCGACAAAACGCAGCACTTTCGGATCGATGCCGGCATGGCGCGCCACCAGCGCCATCTTCAGCCAATCCTGGCTGCCGATGGTGCCGGAGACGCCGATCAGCACCTTGTCCGGATGCTGGCGCAATGCCGCGATCAGGTCGCCCAGCGTCCTGTAGGGCGAATCGCTGCGCACGGCGATCATGCCGTAGTCGGCGCCCAGCGCCGCCACCCAGCGCACGTCGCCCGCCTTGGCATTGCCGAACTTGCCCTGCGCCAGATTGAGCAGCGAGCCGCCCGAAAAAGCCACCAGCGTGTTCGGCTCCGCGCGGCGGCGCTGCGAGCCCATCGAGTGCCAGGCCACGGCGCCGATGCCGCCGGGCAGATAGCTGATGCGCATCGCCGCTCCCGCGGCGGCCACGCCCTCCTGCGCCAGGCCTTTTTTCGCCAGCTTGCAGGTCAGGTCCATGGCGCCGCCCGGCTTGGACGGCACCACGCACTCGGCCGGCGCCGACGCCTGCGCCGCCGCGAGAGCGGGCAACAGGCACAGCAACGACAGGAACAGGGAGCGCAGCATCGTCATGGCTTAGAAGCGGTGCTGGATGCCGGCGATCAGGCCGCGCTGCGTGTCGCCGAAACCGGCATCGTCACGCGACAGGCTGACCAGTTGGTTGTGCTTGGCCTTGGCGTAGGCACCGGCCACATACAGGTCGGTGCGTTTGGACAGGGCATAACGCACGCGCGCCACGTACATGATCGGATCGGCATCGAGGTTGGCCGCCACGTTTTTCACGTCCTGGTAGTAGATCACGCCCGTCAGGGTGATGACCGGCGTGGTCTTGTAGCTGACGCCGCCCCAGTACAGGGTGCCGCGCACGTCGGCCTTGCCGGAGGCAGCCGGATCGAGCTTGTAGTCGCGCGCCGCCGCCTGCACTTTCCACGGGCCGTCGTCATACATGGCGCCCAGGTGGTACACGGTGGTCTTGTCGCGCGCGCCGCCGGCGATGGCGTTGCCGTTCACCTGTTCATACGTGGCCAGCAGGCTGACAGGACCGGTCTTGTAGGTGACGGCCGTGGACAGCTTGGCGCTGTCCGAGCTGCCCGTCGTCTGCTCGCCGAAACCGTACGATGCGCCGTAGCTGAAGTCGCCCGTCTTGCCCGAGTACTTGACCATGTTGTCGAAGGCCGTCGTCATGCCGTATTTGCTCGGACCCGTCGCGTTGCCCGAAGTGGCCCACGAGTAGAACGGCGCATACGCCATCGGGTCGAACGGCAGCACGAAGTCATACACGGTGGTGAACGAGCGGCCCAGCACGACGCGACCGAATGCGCCTTCCAGGCCCACATTGGCCTGGCGCTTGAACAGCGCGCCGTCGGCCGCGCCCGTGTCGACCAGGATGCCGCCTTCCAGATTGAAGACGGCCTTCAGGCCGCCGCCCAGGTCTTCGCTGCCCAGGATGCCCCAGCGCGAGGTGTTCATGCCGCCGGAGCTCACCTGCGTCATCGAGCTTTTGTTCGGACCGGCGTTGCTGGTGTTGCTGATGCCGGCGTCCAGGCGGCCGTACAGGGTCACGTTCGATTGTGCCTGGGCGCTGCCAGCGGCGGCCAGGACAGCCAGAGCGGCCAGCGAGTATGCGGTCTTCTTCATGTAGAGTATCTCCCTTAGATATAGTTATTAGTGATATGCCTGATCAATTTCATGAATCAGGATCACACTATATGAGCGCGATCCTTTCAATTGGCTTTCAGACTGACAGGTGTCGCCAGCCAGCCACAAAGAGCACAAACATATTCATCGCCGCCCCTGTCGGCGCGGCGCCGGCAGGCTTACACTGCACCAATTCAAACGAATGGCGGAGACCATGCGCATACTATTAGTGGAAGACCATCTGGAGCTGTCGCACTGGCTGGCAAAGGCCCTGCGCGACGCGCACCTGACGGTAGAGACCGCCCACAACGGCGCCGATGCCGACGCCCTGCTGCACACGCAGGAATACTCGCTGGTGCTGCTCGACCTGACCCTGCCGAAGATGGATGGCCTGGACGTGCTGCGCCGCCTGCGCGCGCGTGGCGGCACGCGCGGCAAGACTCCCGTCATGATACTCACGGCGCGCGGCGGCCTCGATGAAAAAGTGCAGGGCCTGAACCTGGGCGCCGACGACTACATGGCCAAGCCGTTCGAACTGGCCGAACTGGAAGCGCGCGTGAAAGCCCTGCTGCGCCGCAGCCAGGGCAATGAAGCCCTCGTGCACACTTGCGGCGCCCTCAGTTTCGACACCGTCACGCGCATGTTCAGCTACGCCGGCGCGGCGCTGGCCCTGACGCCGCGCGAACACGCCGTGCTCGAAGCGCTGATCACGCGCTCGGGGCGCGCCGTGTCGAAGGAAAAGCTGTTCGACGAAGTCTTCGCGCTGGCCGACGACGCCAACCTGGACGCCATCGAGCTGTACATCCACCGCGTGCGCAAGAAGCTGGAAAACGGCGTGGAGAGCGGCGCGCCCGACGGCGCCGTGATCACCACCCTGCGCGGCATCGGCTACCTGCTGCAGCCGCGCAGCGCCATGGCGCCGGCCGCGCCAAAATGAGCGCGCCCCGCCTGCCACTGGCCGCACGCCTGCGCCGGCGCTGGGCGCAGGGCCGGCCGCTGGGCAGCCTGCGCAGCCAGCTGCTGCGCTGGCTGCTCATTCCCCTCGTGATGCTGGTGCTGCTCGATGCCGTTTTCGTCTACCGCAACGCGCTCGACGCGGCCGACATGGCCTACGACCGCTCCTTGCTGGCGTCGACGCGGGCGCTGGCCGAGCGCGTCTCCATCGTCGGCGGCAAGGTGGTGGCCGAAGTGCCCTACGTGGCGCTCGACAGTTTCGAGACAGATACCCTGGGCCGCATCTACTACAAGGTCACGGGCATCAACGGCGAACTGGTGTCGGGCTATGGCGACTTGCCGCCCGTGCCGAAGAACGTGCCCCGCTCGCAGAATTATCCGGCCCTGGTGCGCTTCTACCACGCCGATTACCACGGCAAGCCGATCCGCATCGCCGCCCTGCTGCAACCCGTGTACGACGACTCGATGCGCGGCATCGCCCTGATCCAGGTGGCCGAGACGCTGGACGCGCGGCGCGGCCTGTCGAACCAGATCCTGTTCGATACCCTGAGCTGGCAGGCGGCGATGATACTGGTGATGGGTGCCCTCGTGTGGTTTGCCGTGCGCCTCGTGCTGCGCCCGCTGATGCGCCTGAAAACGGAAGTCGAGACGCGCACCCTGTCCGACCTGTCCGATGTCGATCCCACGCTGGTGCACAAGGAAATGCGGCCACTGGTGAGCGCCATGAACGGCGCCATGTCGCGCCTGCAGCAGCTGATCGCCAGCCAGCGCCGCTTCATCGCCGACGCCTCGCACCAGCTGCGCACGCCGCTGACGGTACTGAAAACCCAGGCCGAACTGGCCATGCGCGAGTGCGACCGCCAGGCGGGCGCGCCGCCGGACATCGCCGCCCTGCGCGACATCGTGCGCTCGATCGCCGCCACCACCGATTCGACCGTGCTGCTGGCCAATCGCCTGCTGACCCTGGCGCGCATCGAACATGGCGGCGACAGCCTGGCCATGGATACCGTGCCCTTGCGCGACGTGGCGCAGCAAGTGGGACTGGAAATGGCCATGGCCGCCGTCGGCAAGCACATCGACCTGTCGCTGGAAGCGCCCGACGAAGCGCCCGTGCATGGCCAGGCCTTGCTGCTGCATGAACTGCTGGCCAACCTGGTCGACAACGCCCTGCGCTACACGCCGCAGGGCGGCAGCGTGATCCTGCGCGTGCGCGCGGCGCAGGCAGGGCAAGAACACGGCGCCGTGCTGGAGGTCGAAGACAGCGGCAAGGGCATCCCGCCGGCCGAGCGCGAACGGGTATTCACGCCGTTCTACCGCGTCGGCACGGCGCTCGAGAGCAACCCTGGCGGCGCGGGGCTAGGTTTAGCCATCGTGCGCGACATCGCCGCC
Organism: Janthinobacterium rivuli; assembly: GCF_009208735.1. Classification (GTDB taxonomy): domain Bacteria; phylum Pseudomonadota; class Gammaproteobacteria; order Burkholderiales; family Burkholderiaceae_D; genus Janthinobacterium. The sequence continues at coordinate 330,978 of NZ_WFLJ01000001.1, forward strand.
CTGCACGGCGCACGCCTGGAACTGGCGACGGCGGCAAATGGCCACGGATTGAAGGTCAGCGTGCATTTCGGCGTGGCCGCATGATGGCCTGCATGGATAGTCATTCGACACTAATCGTTGCTCAAAAACAACACGTAGTTTATTTCTAATATTTTTTAAATAATTGCCTTACATAAACATATTCATCCCTATACAATTCGGTTCCCATTAAGCGGCGAGACGGTCTCTCCGCATTAATTACCTAGGATTAATATGAAAAAGCAATTGTTTGCAGTAGTTGTAGGCGCCGCCCTGGCATTCCCATTGTTCGCTCAAGCAGAAGGCGCTTACATTGGCGCTAACGTTGGCCGTTCGGAATTGAAAATATCGGACGAAACAGGTTCGGTCAAGAAAAGCGACACCGGCTACAAAGCTTACGCTGGCTACGATTTCACGCAAAACTTCGGCGCAGAAGCCGGCTACGTCGACTTCGGCAAACTGACGCAAAACTTCGACGGCGGTAAACTGGAAGTAAAAAGCCATGCATTCTACGTCGCCGCCACCGGCACCCTGCCGCTGAACGAACAGTTCTCGCTGTTCGCCAAGGCTGGCGTTTCGCAAAACCGCACCAAAGCCACCTACAACGAATTGAATTTCAGCCAAAACGAATCGCAAAACAAGACCTCCGCCATGTTTGGCATCGGCGCTGCTTACCACTTCGACAAAAAACTGTCGCTGGTTGCAGAATATGAAAACTTCGGCAAGGTAGGTAACAACGATGGCACCAAAGTGAAAGCCGACCTGCTGTCGATCGGCCTGCGCTACAAGTTCTAATTCGCGCTTGCGTGAATGAATGTCCAGCCGATTTCATGGCGGATAAGAAAAACCGGCTGCACAGCCGGTTTTTTTATGGGCGCATGGCGCGCCACGGGCGCCAATGTTAAGATCTCGCCCTGAAATTGACTGAAAGATTCCGCCATGATGACCAAAGAAGACGTAAGCGAACTGTTCGCCAACATCGCCGAGAACGCGCCCTGGGACTTGACCCAGCCGCTGCTGTGGGGCTATTACTTCACCAACCCGACTTCCGAGCCGCTGGAGCAGGCCGCCACCGTGCTGGCGCTGCAGGGCTACCGCCCGGTGGAACTGTACCAGCCGGAACTCGACGATCCGGCGGCACCGCCCGTGTGGGTGCTGCACGTGGAAAAGGCCGAAGTGCATGGCGTCGACAGCCTGCACGCGCGCAATGGCGAACTGATGGCGTTTGCCCAGGAGAACCAGCTGGCCAGCTATGACGGCATGGACGTGGGCCCCGTCGGCGCGCCAGACGTGCCGCAGCATTAAGACAGTCATCGGATGAAAAAACGGCGCCCGCGGGCGCCGTTTTGCATGGATCGCTTGAAAACGCTCAGCTGAGGTTTTCCAGGCGGATCTTGGTGACCGTGCCCACCACGCTATTTAACGCTTCCATCTTCTCGATGGCGGCCGTGACGTTCTTTTCCTGCGTCTGGTGCGTCAGCATGATGATGTCCGTGTGCGTCTCGCCTTCGGCCGGCTCCTTTTGCAGCATGGCGTCGATCGAGATGCTGCGTTCGGCCAGGATGCGCGTCAGGTCGGCCAGCACGCCCGGCTGGTCGGCCACGTGCATGCGCAGGTAGTAGCTGGTGGTGATTTCCGACATCGGCAAGATCGCGATATCGGTCATCGCGTTCGGCTGGAACGCCAGGTGCGGCACGCGGTGCTCCGGGTCGGCCGTGGCCAGGCGCGTGATGTCGACCAGGTCGGCGATCACCGACGAGGCGGTCGGCTCGGCGCCCGCGCCGCGGCCCGAGTACAGGCTGGCGCCGACGGCGTCGCCATGCACCAGCACCGCGTTCATGGCGCCTTCCACGTTGGCGATCAGGCGCTTGGCCGGAATCAGGGTCGGATGCACGCGCAGCTCGATGCCTTCCACGCCATTGACGGTGGCGCGCTTGGTGATGCCCAGCAGCTTGATGCGGTAGCCCAGTTGCTCGGCGTAGCGGATGTCGACGGCATTGAGGTTGCTGATGCCTTCCACGTAGGCCTTGTCGAACTGCACCGGGATGCCGAAGGCGATGGCCGACATGATGGTGGCCTTGTGCGCGGCGTCGACGCCCTCGATGTCGAAGGTGGGGTCGGCTTCGGCATAGCCCAGTTCCTGCGCCTGTTTCAGCACGGTGGCGAAATCGAGGCCCTTGTCGCGCATCTCGGACAGGATGAAATTGGTGGTGCCGTTGATGATGCCGGCGATCCATTCGATGCGGTTGGCCGTCAAGCCTTCGCGCAGCGCCTTGATGATGGGAATGCCGCCGGCGACGGCCGCTTCGAAGGCCACCATCACGCCCTTGTCCTGGGCGGCGGCGAAGATTTCGTTGCCGTGCACGGCCAGCAGGGCCTTGTTGGCCGTGACCACGTGCTTGCCGTTGGCAATGGCCTGCATCACCAGGGTCTTCGACAGGTCGTAGCCGCCGATCAGTTCGACGACGATGTCGATCTCGGGATCGTTGACGATCAGGTGCGGGTCGTTGACGACCTTGCAGCCGCCGGCGACGAGCGCCTCGGCGCGCGCCACGTCGCGCACGGCGACGGCGACGACTTCAATGCCGCGGCCCGCGCGGCGCTTGATTTCTTCCTGGTTGCGTTTCAGGACGCTGAACGTGCCGTAACCGACATTGCCCAGGCCCAGCAGGCCGATCTTGATGGATTTCATAGTTGTGCTTGACTGCTCATAAGTGGCGCCTCCCTTGGGCGGCGCCAGGTTGATCGAGATTGCTGCTGGCTGCTTCAGCCCCTACCGTGACGCTTGCGATAGCCTTCGAGGAAGCGCGCAATGCGCCCCATGGCCTCGGTCAGGTCATCCGAGTTGGGCAGGAAGACGACACGGAAATGGTCGGGCGCGATCCAGTTGAAGCCCGTGCCCTGCACGATCAGGACCTTCGCTTCGGCCAGTAATTCATAGGCAAACTGCTGGTCGTCGGCGATCGGATAGATCTCCGGGTCCAGGCGCGGGAACATGTACAGCGCGGCCTTCGGCTTGACACAGGTGACGCCCGGAATATCGGTCAGCAGCTTGTGCGCCAGATCGCGCTGTTTCAACAGGCGCCCGCCGGGCCCCACCAGGTCTTGTATGCTCTGGTAGCCGCCAAGCGCCGTCTGGATGGCAAACTGCCCCGGCGCGTTGGCGCATAGCCGCATCGAGGCCAGCATGTTGAGGCCTTCGATGTAATCTTTTGCGTGGCGCTTTTCGCCCGAGACCACCATCCAGCCGGAACGGTAGCCGCAGGAGCGGTAATTCTTCGACAGGCCGTTCATGGTGATGAACAGCACGTCGTCGGCCAGCGAGGCGATCGACACGTGCTCGGCTTCGTCGTACAGCACCTTGTCGTAGATCTCGTCGGCGAAAATGATCAATTGGTGCTGGCGCGCCAGTTCGACGATCTGCAGCAGCACGTCCACCGGATACAGCGCGCCGGTGGGATTGTTCGGGTTGATGACGACGATGGCTTTCGTTTGCGGCGTGATCTTGCGGCGCATGTCCTCGATGTCGGGATACCACTCGTTGCGCTCGTCGCACACATAGTGCACCGGGTTGCCGCCCGACAGGCTGACGGCCGCCGTCCACAGCGGATAGTCGGGCGCCGGCACCAGCACCTCGTCGCCACTGTTGAGCAAGGCGTTCATCGACATGACGATCAGTTCGGAAGCGCCATTGCCCAGGTAAATATCATCGATGGTCACGCCGGCGATATTCTTGCCCTGCGTGTAGTGCATGACGGCCTTGCGCGGCGCGAACATGCCCTTCGAATCCGTATAGCCGGCCGCATTCTGCAGATTGAGCATCATGTCGCGCACGATCTCGTCGGGCGGATCGAAGCCGAATACGGCCAGATTGCCGATATTGAGCTTGGTGATCTTGTGGCCTTCTTCTTCCATTTGCCTGGATTTTTCCAGGACCGGGCCGCGGATGTCGTAGCAGACGTCCGCCAATTTATTCGATTTCTGAATCGGTCGCAAAATAAATCCCTGTCGTGATGCGGCGCGGTGAGCAGAACTTGCAGCATGATCGCCGCGCCAGAACTATGAACCCGTGAAACTGCGATGCGAAAGACTGCAAGGCGAAAACAATCATTCTCGCCGAAAACAGGCCATTTTATCAAATTAAACATGGCGAACCTCAGCATTTGACGCCGATTCTGCCACGCTGGCGCATCGCGACGACAATCCGGCGGGCGCCCTCTTCATCTTCCCTTAATATTGCAGCATTACCATGGCGCGGGCAGGCATCCCCACTGTGGCGCTGAACATTGCAAATTGGAAAGGATGTTGCTTTTCAGTCGCTCTTTTCTGTCATTTATGGCATGCTTACGCCCTTGGGCCCGGCACGCAATGTGGCCGCGCGCGCACCGATCAACCGACACGACCAGCCCCCGATATCGCCATGAAACTCCATGCCAGCAGCACCCAACAATACCAGACTGTCACCGGCTATGACGAAAACGGCGTCGAGATCAATGCCCAGCCGTACAACTACAGCCTGATCGTCATGCCGGAAATGCCGCCACGGGCGTGGGAAGTGGACAGTTTCGAACAATTGAACGAGGCGCATTTCGCGCAAATCCTGGCCGATGCGCCCGACGTGGTCATCCTCGGCACGGGCGAGCGCCAGCGCTTCGTGCATCCGAAGCTGACGGCCGCGCTGACCATGCGCCGCATCGGCGTCGAATGCATGGATAGCCAGGCCGCCTGCCGCACCTACAATATCCTCATGGGCGAAGGCCGCAAGGTCACCCTGGCCCTGATCCTGGCCCCGGCCGCAGGCAAGGCCGCATGAAAATCAACGTCAACGAACTGCACGCTTCCCGGGTGCTGATGTGGTCCCTGCTGGGCATCTTCATCGTCGTCACCCTGTATGCGCTGGGCGTACGCACCCTGGTACCGCCCGACGAAGGCCGCTACGCCGAGATGGCGCGCGAAATGTTCGTCACGGGCGACTGGATCACGACGCGCCTGAACGGCATCAAGTACTTTGAAAAACCGCCGCTGCAAACGTGGATGAATGCGCTGACCTTTGCCGCCTTCGGCCTGGGCGAATGGCAGGCCCGCCTGTGGACCGGCCTGTGCGGCATCATCGGCGTGTGCATGACGGCTTACGCGGGCAAGAAAGTATTCGGCCCGCGCGTGGGCCTGTATGCGGGCCTGGTGCTGGCGTCGAGCCTGTTCTGGCTCGCTTCCGGCCAGATCAATTCGCTGGACATGGGCCTGTCGGGCATGATGACACTCACCCTGGGCAGCCTGCTGATCGCCCAGCGCGACGAGGCCACGGCACGGGAACGGCGCAACTGGATGCTGGCCTGCTGGGCCGCCATGGCGCTGGCCGTGCTGGCCAAGGGCCTGATCGGCATCGTGCTGCCGGGCGCCGTGCTGGTGCTGTATTCGCTGTGCGCGCGCGACTGGCGCATCTGGACCCGTCTGCACCTGGTCAAGGGCTTGCTGCTGTTCTTTGCCATCGCCACGCCATGGTTCGTGCTGGTCGCCCTGCGCAATCCGGAACAGCCGCATTTCTTCTTCATCCACGAGCATTTCCAGCGCTTCCTGATGAAGGGCCACAAGCGCGAAGGCGCCTGGTACTACTTCCTGGTGCTGCTCGTTCCCGGCATGCTGCCATGGATAGGCGTGCTGCCGCAAAGCATCGCCGCCGCCTTCCGGCGCCAGGAAGGCGCCTTCCAGCCCCGCTTGATGCTGCTGGTCTGGGCCGTCTTCATTTTCTTCTTCTTCAGCTATTCGACCTCGAAGCTGCCTGGCTATATCGTGCCCATCTTCCCGGCGCTGGCCCTGCTGGTGGCGCTGTACCTGGAATCGGCCTCGCGCCGCCAGCGCCTGTTCGCCGCCGGCCTGCTGTGCGTGCTGGGCGCGGCCATCCTGATCGGCGGACCGATCGCCTTCGGCAAGGCCAGCGCACGCGACGCGCAAGCCTTGATCGCCCTGAAGGGCTACCAGCCCTGGCTGATGGCGGCCGGCTTCTTCGCCCTGGCCGGCGGCGCCCTGGCCTTGCTGCATGCGCGCCAGTTGCGCCGCGACATGACGGTGCTGACCATCGCCGGCGCCGGCTTCCTGGCCACGCACTGCATCCTGGCCGGCTCGGAACTGTATGGCCAGAACCGCGCAGGCACCGACATGCTGCCGCAGATCCAGGCCGAACTGACGGCCGACACCAAGCTCTATTCGGTCGGCATCTACGAACAGTCGCTGACGTATTATCTGCAGCGGCCCGTGATCCTCGTCGATTACTGGGATGAATTCACATTTGGTCTGAAACAGCAGCCCGAACTGTCCATCCCGAACATCGAGCCTTTCATCACGCAGTGGACGAACGATGCCAACGCCGGCGTGCCCGACATGGCCATTATCAGCCTGAACCGTTACAAGGAATTGCAGGAGCGTGGCGTGCCCATGCGTGTGATTGCCGCAGATGCGCGCCGCATGGTCATTGCCAACAAATAAATGTTTAACCGGGGCGCGAGGCAGCATGGATCGCGCCCCCCCCCGGCTGGCCAGCCCCGCTCCCGTATCAGCAGGATTTTTCACCGCTGAAGAGGCTGCGCCGCCATACTGACGATATAAAATAGCCATGCCTGCCGGCCGCTTTTCACCGCACGGCAGCCTCGGCGACGCCGATACCCTGACACCATACAGATCCAAGAACCGCGCCCCATGACCTCTACCCTGCCCTTTTTGCCCTTTTCCAAACCCACCATCGACGAAGCGACCATCGCCGCCGTCGGCGAAGTGCTGCGCTCGGGCTGGATCACCAGCGGCCCGAAAGTACAGGCCTTCGAAGCCCAGCTGTCCGAATATTTCGGCGGGCGCCCCGTGCGCACCTTCAATTCGGGCACGTGCACCATGGAAATCGCGCTGCGCATCGCTGGCATCGGTCCCGGCGACGAAGTCATCACCACGCCCGTGTCGTGGGTGGCGACGGCCAACGTCATCATCGAAGTGGGCGCCACGCCCGTGTTCGCCGACATCGATCCCGTCACGCGCAATATCGACCTCGACAAGCTGGAAGCGGCCATCACCCCGCGTACCAAAGCCATCATTCCCGTCTACCTGTCCGGCTTGCCCGTCGACATGGATCGCCTGTACGCGATCGCTGAAAAGTACAATTTAAGGGTCGTGGAAGACGCGGCGCAAGCGTTCGGCTCGACCTGGAAGGGCAAGCGCATCGGTTCCTTTGGCGATTTCGTCTCGTTCAGCTTCCAGGCCAACAAGAACATCACCACGGGCGAAGGCGGCTGCCTCGTCCTGAACAACCTGGAAGAAGCAAAACTGGCCGAAAAATACCGGCTGCAGGGCGTCACGCGCAGCGGCGTCGACGGCATCGACGTCGACGTGCTGGGCGGCAAATACAACATGAGCGACATCATGGCCGCCATCGGCCTGGGCCAGTTCGCCAATATCGACGCCATCACGGCTCACCGCCGCGCGCTGGCACGCCACTATTTCGCGCAATTCGGCAGCGACTTCGAAGCGCTGAGCGGCGCCCAGCTGCCCGTGCAGGACTTTGAAAACAGCAACTGGCATTTGTTCCAGATCATCCTGCCCGACAATGGCCCCGGCACGCGCGCCGCCTTCATGCAGGCGATGGCGCAGCAGAACGTGGGAACGGGCTATCATTACGCACCGATCCACCTGTTTACCATGTACCGCGAACGCGGCTTTACGGAAGGCATGTTCCCCGTCTCGGAAAAGATCGGCCGCCTGACCGTGACCTTGCCGATGTTCTACGCCATGACAACACAGGACGTGGAACGCGCCGTCGCCACCGTCAAATCCATTCTCATCAAATGAGCAGCGCGCCGATGAAACCTGAACTGTCTATTATCATTCCAATCTACAACGAGCAGGATGGCCTGGCCAGCCTGTTCGCCCGCCTGTATCCGGCCCTCGACGCCTTGCAGACGAGCTACGAAGTCATCTTCATCAACGATGGCAGCCGCGACAATTCGGTGCCCATCCTGGCGGAACAGTTCCGCCAGCGCCCCGACGTCACGCGCGTGATCTTGTTCAACGGCAATTACGGCCAGCACATGGCCATCCTGGCCGGCTTTGAAGCGTCGCGCGGGCAAATCATGGTCACGCTCGACGCCGACCTGCAGAATCCGCCCGAGGAAATTGGCAACCTGGTGGCGAAGATGCGCGAAGGCTACGATTACGTGGGCTCGATCCGGCGCAAGCGGCAAGATTCCGCCTGGCGCACGCTGGCCTCGAAGATGATGAACCGCCTGCGCGAAAAAATCACGAATATCAAGATCACGGACCAGGGCAACATGCTGCGCGCGTATGGCCGCAACGTGATCGACCTGGTCAACCAGTGCGCCGAAGTCAACACCTTCGTGCCCGCTCTGGCCTACACGTTTGCCCGCAAGCCCACGGAAATTACCGTCGAGCACGAGGAGCGCTCGGCCGGCGAATCGAAATACTCGCTGTACAGCCTGATCCGCCTCAATTTCGACCTGGTCACGGGCTTTTCGCTGATTCCCCTGCAAATCTTTTCCATGCTGGGCATGCTGCTGTCCTTCAGTTCGGCCGTGCTGGTGATCTATTTGCTGTCGCGTCGCTTCTTGTTCGGCGCCGAGGCGCAGGGCGTGTTCACCCTGTTCGCCATCGCCTTCTTCCTGATGGGCGTGATCCTGTTCGGCATCGGCCTGGTGGGCGAATACGTGGGACGCATCTTCCAGCAGGTGCGCGCCCGTCCCCGCTACGTGGTGCAAACCATCTTGCAGGACGGCATGACCCAGGCGGAAGCCGAGGCGCCATCGTATGTGCGCCTGGAAAAACGCCAGGTGAGCCGCTGATGGGCGCGCCACGCGCCGTCGTCTTCGGCTACCACAATGTGGGCGTGCGCTGCATCAAGGTGCTGCTGGCCGGCGGCGTCGATATCGCCCTCGTCGTCACGCACGAAGACAGCCCCACGGAAAACCTGTGGTTCGAATCCGTCGCCAGCCTGTGCCAGGCCGAAGGCATCCCGTACATCACGCCATCGGACGCGCGCGCGCCCGAACTGCTGGCGCAGGTGCGGGCGGCGGCACCGGACATGCTGTTCAGCTTTTACTATCGCCACATGCTGCCCGCCAGCATCCTGGAAGTCGCGCCCGCCTACAATATGCACGGCTCGCTGCTGCCGCAGTTCCGCGGCCGCGCGCCAGTCAACTGGGCCGTGCTGCATGGCGCCACGGAGACGGGCGCCACCCTGCATGAAATGACGGTCAAGCCGGACGCGGGCGCCATCGTGGCGCAAACGGCCGTGCCCATCCTGCCCGACGACACGGCCTTCGAAGTCTTCGGCAAGGTCACCGTGGCGGCGGAACAGACGCTGTGGGGCGTGCTGCCGGCCTTGCTGGACGGCACGGCGCCGCGCCATCTCAACGATTTGCGCCAGGGCGGCTACTTTGGCGGACGTACGCCCGAAGACGGCAGGATCGACTGGAAGTTACCCGCGCAGCAGGTCTACAACCTGCACCGGGCCGTCGCGCCCCCCTATCCCGGCGCCTTCACCGAAGTCAACAATGTCATTTACACCATCGAAAGAGCCCGTTTGAGCAAGCTTTCCGCAGGAAGTTTGCCACCGGGCTTGGCGGTAGTGGATAATTGCATCTTTGGCGTCTGCGGAGACGGCCGCATGCTGGCCATTTCCGCGCTGAGGGCTGCCGGGGAGCCGATTTCGGCTCAGCAATTGCAAGCAAGTCTGACCGCCCGCGTCAGCACACACTGATATCACTCAAGAGAATCTCACATGAAAAAAGTCCTCATCTTAGGCGTCAACGGCTTCATCGGCCACCACCTGTCCAAGCGCATCCTGGAAACCACCGACTGGCATGTCTACGGCATGGACATGAACACGGACCGCATCACGGAATTGCTGGAAGATGACAACTACAAGTCGCGCATGCACTTCTTTGAAGGCGACATCACGATCAACAAGGAATGGGTCGAATACCACGTCAAGAAATGCGACGTGATCCTGCCGCTGGTGGCCATCGCCACGCCGTCGACCTATGTCAAGCAGCCGCTGCGCGTGTTCGAACTGGACTTCGAAGCCAACCTGCCGATCGTGCGCTCGGCCGCCAAGTACGGCAAGCACCTGGTCTTCCCGTCGACCTCGGAAGTGTATGGCATGTGCCATGACGAGGAATTCGATCCGGAAAACTCGGAACTGATCTGCGGCCCGATCAACAAGCCGCGCTGGATCTATTCGAACGCCAAGCAATTGATGGACCGCGTGATCTGGGGCTACGGCATGGAAGGCTTGAACTTCACGCTGTTCCGTCCGTTCAACTGGATCGGCGCCGGCCTGGACTCGATCCACACGCCGAAAGAAGGTTCCTCGCGGGTGGTGACGCAATTCTTTGGCCACATCGTGCGCGGCGAGAACATCTCGCTGGTCGACGGCGGCGCGCAGAAACGCGCGTTCACCTACATCGACGACGGCATCGATGCGCTGATCCGCATCATCGCCAACAAGAACGGCATCGCCAGCGGCAAGATCTACAACATTGGCAATCCGACCAATAACTATTCGATCCGCGACCTGGCCGGCATGATGCTGACCCTGGCCGCCGAATACCCGGAATACGCCGAAGGCGCGAAACACGTGAAAATCGTGGAAACGACCTCGGGTGCCTACTACGGCGCCGGCTACCAGGACGTGCAAAACCGCGTGCCGAAAATCACGAACACCTGCGAAGAGCTGGGCTGGGCGCCGACCACCACCATGGCCGATTCCCTGCGCAACATTTTCGACGCCTACCGCAGCCAGGTAGCCCAAGCCAAAGCACTGATGGATTAATGTTGAGCAAGCCGTTCCTGACCCTGAAAATCGACGTCGATACCTATCGCGGCACCCGTGAAGGCATGGGCAATCTGGTGCGCATGCTGACGGCGCACCAGGCCAAGGCCACCTTTCTGTTTTCGCTGGGCCCCGACCATACGGGCTGGGCCCTGCGACGCGCCTTGAAGCCCGGCTTTTTCAGCAAGGTGTCGCGCACTTCGGTGGTCGAGCACTACGGCTTGAAAACATTGATGTACGGCACCTTGCTGCCGGGACCCGATATCGGCAAGCAATGCGCGGCGCAATTGCGCGCCGTGCGCGATGCCGGTTTCGAGTGCGGCATCCACACCTGGGATCACACCCTGTGGCAAGACAACGTGGCCAAGCGCAACGCCGCCTGGACCATCACCATGATGCGCAAGGCCGCCAACCGCTACGAACAGGTGTTTGGCACCAAGCCGCACACGCACGGCGCGGCCGGCTGGCAAATGAATGTCAGCGCCTTTGTCGAGCACGACACGGCCGGCTACCGCTTTGCCTCCGATGGCCGCGCCATGCTCGACGCGCGCGGCGCCATGCTGCATCCGAGCAATGGCCCGCATCGCGTGCGCAACGGCAACACCATCCTGCAATGCGTGCAACTGCCCACCACCCTGCCCACCCTGGACGAGCTGCTGGGCTGCGAAATCGACGGCAAACTGATCACCACCGGCAATGTTGCCGCGCATATCCTGTCGCTGACGGCGGACAATCCGCGCGACCACGTATATACCTTGCATGCGGAACTTGAAGGACAGAAACTCGCCCCCATTTTCGAACAATTGCTGGCTGGCTGGAAAGCCCAGGGCTACCAGTTTGCTGCGATGGGCGATTATTATGAAAAGATAAAAAATACGGACTTGCCCGTTTGTCCCGTTACCTGGGATGAATTGCCCGGGCGTTCGGGGCGCCTGATTGTGCAGGGCAAAGCGGCCTGAATGCTGTATTGTTGCACCTGGATGCGTTGCCAGATTAAAAAACAGCGCTGATGATCACCGTTCAGGAGAGAACCTGTGGCTGATAGCCAATCCCTCGTTAGCATACCCGACTTTAGCGCCGCCATGACCAGCGGCAAGACCTTTCAGTTGCTGGGCCGTCCGGCCAAGGCCACGGTGCTGTTTTTCTATCCGAAGGACAACACCCCAGGCTGCACCACGGAAAACATCGCCTTCCGCGATGCGTATCCGCAATTCGTCGCTGCCGGCGTGGAAATCTACGGCATCAGCCGCGATTCCCTGCGCTCGCACGAAAGTTTCAAAGCCAAGCTGGAACTGCCATTCGAACTCATTTCCGACCCGGACGAAGCCGTTTGCCTGCTGTTTAACGTCATGAAGATGAAACAGATGTACGGCAAGACCGTGCGTGGCGTCGAGCGCAGTACGTTTGTGATTGACGCCCAGGGCCGATTGGTGAAAGAATGGAGAGGCGTGAAGGTCGCAACTCACGTGGAAGAAGTGCTGGAATTCGTAGCGCATCTGAATTGATCGTCCATTTTGATCCAATGCGCGTTGCCGGCTTCCAGCGAGCTTAGTTCAACCGCAGTTCAGTTCACGGTACCTATCGCCATTTTGAGTCAACGAAGCACCTCCATCCACTCCGCCAGGCGGGCCTGCAGCCCGCCGATGGCGTCCATGACCGGCCATGCTGCCGGCCTTCCGGCAGTTATTCGTCCTGTAGCATTGTTGTCCCCCCGCATCCACCCCATGAGAAGTGCCGCCAGAAGCTGGCTGCCCATGGGCGATTCATTCCAGAAATTTTTTGATTGAGATCCTGATGCCACTGCCAAAATTACCGAGCAAGCCAGCCACCATCCTGGCCACCCAAGATTACCCAACCGCAGGCGCGGCGCGCCCGGCCACCAAAACCCCGGCAGCCAAGAAAGTGGCTGCACCGATCATTGAAGCGGCGATCGCCGAAGTTGCCAAGCCGGTCCGCAATGCGGCCACGAAGATCAAGCAAGTCGCGGCCCTGATGGTCGCCAAGCCGGCACAGGCGCCGGCCCCGGCGCCGGTGGCCGCTGCGCCCGCCCCTGCCGCGAAAGCCAGGCCGGCGGCAAAAGGCAAGGTCACGCCGATCAAGCCCGTCAAGCAGGCCGAGCAGCCGCATCCGGCCAAGCACAAGCCTGTGGAAGTGCAGCTCAAGTCGTCCGCCAGCCGCGCCGCCGACCAGCGCGGCATCAGCAAGCTGTTCGTGCTCGACACGAACGTGCTGATGCACGATCCATCGTCGCTGTTCCGCTTCGAGGAACACGATGTGTACCTGCCGATGATGACGCTGGAAGAGCTGGACAACCATAAAAAGGGCATGACGGAAGTGGCGCGCAATGCGCGCCAAGTTTCGCGCACCCTCGACGCCCTGATCAGCAACACGGATGACGACGCCATCGAGCACGGCATCCTGCTGTCCAAGCTGGGCAACAAGGATGCCAAGGGCCGCCTGTTCTTCCAGACGCGCCTGCAAAGCGCCGACCTGCCGGCTGGCTTGCCAGTGGGCAAGGCGGACAACCAGATCCTGGCCGTCGTGCGCTCGCTCGAGTCGGAACAGGAAGGCCGTCCCGTCGTGCTGGTGTCGAAAGACATCAACATGCGCATCAAGGCGCGCGCCCTGGGCTTGCCGGCCGAAGATTACTTCAATGACCATGTACTGGAAGACACGGACTTGCTGTATTCGGGCATCGTGCAATTGCCGGACGACTTCTGGAACAAGCACGGCAAGGACATGGAATCCTGGCAGGAAAGCAAGAACGGCTACAGCTCCACCTTCTACCGCGTGACGGGCCCGTTCATTCCATCGCTGCTGGTCAACCAGTTCATCTACCTGGAACCGAAAAACGGCGAAACGCCATTCTACGGCCAGGTGAAACAGATCAACGGCAAGACGGCCGTGCTGCAAACCCTGCGCGACTTCAGCCACACGAAGAACAATGTGTGGGGCGTGACGGCCCGCAACCGCGAGCAGAACTTCGCGCTGAACTTGCTGATGAACCCGGAATGCGACTTCGTCACCCTGCTGGGCCAGGCCGGCACCGGCAAGACCCTGCTGGCCCTGGCCGCCGGCCTGGCGCAAGTGCTGGAAACCAAGCTCTACAACGAAATCATCGTGACCCGCGTGACGGTGCCGGTGGGCGAAGACATCGGTTTCCTGCCAGGCACGGAAGAGGAAAAGATGTCGCCATGGATGGGCGCCTTCGACGACAACCTGGAAGTGCTGAACAAGTCCGATTCGGACGGCGGCGAATGGGGCCGTGCGGCAACGCAAGACCTGATCCGCTCGCGCATCAAGATCAAGTCGCTCAACTTCATGCGCGGCCGCACCTTCGTCAACAAGTTCCTCATCATCGATGAAGCGCAAAACCTGACGCCGAAACAAGTCAAGACCCTGGTCACGCGCGCCGGTCCCGGCACGAAGATCCTGTGCCTGGGCAACATCGCGCAGATCGACACGCCGTACCTGACGGAGGGCTCGAGCGGCCTGACCTACGTGGTCGACCGCTTCAAGGGCTGGACCCACAGCGGCCACGTCACCCTGGCGCGCGGCGAGCGCTCGCGCCTGGCCGATCACGCCAGCGAAGTGCTGTAAGCTCCAAAGGGCGGCGCGAGCTGCCCATTCATTCGAAAGCCCCGGCTGCAGCGATGCAGGCGGGGCTTTTTTACGTTTGCAGCGCCTGGCGGCTGCCCCGCAGGGTCATGCGTCCCGCGCAGTGGACTATCTCCAGGATTTCAAGCGATGCTTTTCTATACTCGACAATAGACACGCCACACAATCATTGTTCGGTAAATCGCCAGACGGTCAATCCATAGCGCGAGCCCAGATTTTCCATTTCCTCGTGCTGTTGATAACGACGCAGTTCCGGCACCACATCCAGCGCCTGCCATAACCCGGTCTTGGGGCAGGGCTCGCCAGCCTTGGCGCGGAGCTCGCTGGGCGCCATTGGGTCGGTGCCCTCGGGTGCGTAATCCTTCCTTGCCTGCCTGGCAAAATCGACCAAATCCTTGGGATAGAACTGCGCGCTGGCATAACTGCTGTCGTCGATGTCGAGCAGAAAGGTGATGGCTGCGGCTTCCCAGGACCAATAGCCCCAGAAGGAAATATCCCGCGTATGCGCATCGTAATAAGGCTCGCGCCGGCTGGCGTGATACCAATCTTCCAAATACTCGGCCATCAAGGCAGGACGATCTTTTTCCGATGCTGAAAAAATTTTCAGCGTCTTAAAATAAGGCAGATGTCGCACGCAATCATTCAACGAAACAGATCGATTTTCCGAGTAATAACTTAATATTCTTTCAATCATCCCATCTTTTTCGTGATTATTAAAATCTATAATTTTAATTAACCTCTCCACCAAACTACCCCAGCCCAAAAGTATGGCGAAGCAAAGCATTCTATTTACTTTGTCATATTCCTTTCCTGGCAATGCAAAATGAGGAAACCCACGATCATTTTCATTTTTCTGGCTATTATCATATTCCTCATTGTATTTGGCATATAATTCCCAACACTCCAATGCCTCTGGATAGCGTGATCGAATTTCATTCACACTATGTCCAGCACTGTACATATTTGCGATATTATTGACAACATTCCATGCCTGCTCTTGGGTAGCCACCATGAAATTATATAATGGTATTTTTTTTAATTTTTCCTCTGGCTGTCCAAAAGCCTTTCTTAATTTCTCAAGACAGGTGATGGTTCCTACGAAATTTTCCTCATAAATATCATAGGCCAATAAATTTTCCCTCTTTTTTTTTGAAAAATCATCAGAACTTAATATCGCGTTCATTCATCACCTCTTTATGATATTGTTTGGCAAGTCAAGGATTATTTGCACATGATGTTCAGCACCCTTTGATTTTTTATGCAAACTTAGTTGCCGTCCTGTAATAAGAGATATCCAACGTTTATATGGCGCTAAAATTTCAGGATCTATTGCAGCGTCTATTCTGTAATTTGATATTATTGATTTTGCTTTTCTTCCAGACTCAGTCAAGTTCTCACCCACTATCGCTTGAGCTATCCACTCATGGCTCATCTGCGTAGCCAACTTCGTTTTTTTATTGGCCTTATTTAACCCGCTTCTTACTTCACCTGTCTTTCCTGATCGATCTATTTTAACAATCTTATTCGCGTGTTCATCACGCCCCTCATTGTTGAAAATATCAGGCTTTCCATTTTTTACCGGATGGGCTGCCTCATTTTCCCGCAATGCTTGAAATTTCTCCTGCATCTCTGCCGGCAGGGCCGCAATTAAAGTAAAGGAATCAAAAATACTTGATTTAGTCTCACCAACAATAAATGGCTACCTAATATTCAAAGGATTTGTCCATAGATGATCCAAACCATGATGCGGCATGCTATGTTCCTCGGTCAATCGCCCTCCATTATTCACCTTGAGATGTTTCCCCTTAATGTGATAATCGGTTATATGTTCCGCAGGCACCCCGCTACGCCAATTTTTCTTTTTCTCGCCTTTTTTCTTGGTATTAACCTTGGTGGTATTCGGCGTGGCCTTGTTTTCCTTCGCGTCCTTGTTTTTCTTCGCCAGCAGTTTCTTGTCGGCCCCTGCGGCGGCCTTTCCTTCTTTCTTGGCAACGGTCGTGGCCAGGTCCTGTCCCTCTTGCCGCACGACCTTGCCCGAGGTAGCCCCTAGCGCCGCCGTGGTGTGGGGAAGTTCATTTCCCATCATCTTCGCGTGCACTTTTTTCAGCTCGGCAAACGCATCGTCGATCATGCGCGGTCCCTGCTTCTGCAATGCCTTGAGTTCGCCGATGAGCTGCCTGATTTCCGGGCCGCCGGCCATGGCTTTGATCACCCAGCTGTCGATGCCGTCGATAAAGGTCCCGATGGCACTGTTGAACAGGCCTTTGCTATCCTTGCTCAGCGCGCCCCAATCGATCTTGCGCATGAATTTTTCAACGTTGCCGCGCAAAGTGGGCGACACCGCTTCAAGCACGCGGCCGAAATGGCTGCCTTGCTTCATGAGTTTGAAGCCCACTTTCAGACTGTCGCCCACTGCCGGCACGCAGCCGACCAAGGTGATCACCAGTTCCACCCAGCCGCCCACCGCCGCCGGCGACCTGGAAATCTGGATCACGCCAAGGATCAGATCGCGCGCATCCATAGCCTGGCCGACGCCCGGAATCACACCGAGGATGCCTGTGACGATGATGTGCGATGGCGAGGACCCTGCACCTGTCACCAGTTCGGCCAGCCAGCCGCCGATACCGTCGTCGGCTTCGCGCAAAGCGCGTCCGGCTGGCGAAACGATATTACTCATGCCTGACCCTCGCCATTGTCGTGCCGTTCACGATAATTTTTTTCAGCTTCCCTGTCTTCAGGCGTCTCTTCATCGGCATAGCGGTAATCGTCATAGTGGAAATCGTATTCCAGCGTGGTGCTCCCCGCGCCGGGCGGTCGCTCAGCGGCCATTTCGGCTAATTCGTCCGGAAAATAGTTATCTTTATAATATGCATCTTCCTGCGCCAGATACTTTTCGAAGACGGCTTGCGCCTCTTCATCGGTACGCGGTTTGGCGCCGATCACCCGATTGGTTTTTTGTTTCTTGCGTGGTTCCGCGTCCCGTTCATCCTCGCCGTACAGCACCACCGCACCGCTGTTCGGAATATCGTCCAGGCGAGCAAAGCCGTGCGCATCCAGCTTGCCTTCCAGCGTGACGCCATTGGCAAACAGGAGCGTGTACGGTGCGCCAACCATGGGTTGCAGATCGTCCCAGCGGTAATTCAGTTCCAGGAAATTTTTGGCCTGGCCGGCCTGCGGCAAATAGGGCAGCTTCGCTGTGCTGCTCGCCGGCCCCGTCAACTCCTTCATGCTGGCCTTGAACTCCATCTTGCCCGGCCCGTGGATCTCGATATTGCCGCCTTCGAGCTTGATGTAGGTGCCCTGCACCGTCATCAACACGTGTTGCTTGGCCGCGATGGCGACGCTTTTGGCGGTGCTCGTCACAGTTATCGCCTTGTCGGCGGTCAGGCGCGTTTCGCCGGACTGGCTCTGGCTGCTGACCTTTCCACTGGCGGCATGCAGCCTGATGCCGGTTTCCTGGTTCGGCTTGCCGGCGTCGCTGGCCTTGCCGTAGGTGAACAGGCTGATGCCGGACTGTACAGCGTAGAAATAGTTGCCTTGCGCGCCAAAATTGATGTCCTGACCCGCGACGATGCTGGCGGTATTTCCGGCGTTGAAGATGGCATGGGCTGGCGTGGTGGCGGCGATGCCGGCCGGGCTGGACAGTTGCAACAGCCGCGCGCTGTAGGCGATGGGCTGGGCCTCGCTGCTGCTGTCGCTGGTCTTGAGCGCGTCTATGCGGTGCCGCATTTGCTGCAGCGCTGGCAAGGCGTCCGGCACCGGTTCGGCCTGCCCATGCTCATCCTGCCGAGGGACGGGCTGCTGGCGTCGCCCGTATGCTCAAAATAGTAAAACAGGCCCTCTTCCAGCATCAGCCGTTCGGCAAACGCCAGGTCGCTTTCCTGGTACTGGGTGGTCAGGCTGCGTGGTGAATACACGGCGCGCTCGGCGATATCAAAGCGCCATGCGGGTGCCAGCTTGCCTTGACCTTGGTACGCGGCAAAGAGCGCGTCGAGGATATCGCACACGGTCATGTCCTGGAACACGCGGCTATCCCGGCCGCGCGCCAGGAACGCTGTCCACGGTTGCACCACCCAGCGAAATCGAGGCATCGGTGGATAGGGCCGCTATCTGAAACGTGAATCCTTGGCTGAGCCCTTCCTCGCCGCGCACGCATTCGGCCAGCAAGTGGTTCTCGCCTAGTGGCGTGCTCAACCGCAGCAATCTGGTGGCTTGCGTGAAACCCGCACGCGGCGAAGCGAGCATCGGATACTCCCAATAGGCGGTCTCCCGCTCGAAAATTAGTAGATATGCATTTTTGCAAAAGACATTACACCTCAGAATTATTTTTCTAGCAAGAGTGATTCGATTGAAATCCGCGCCGCCAGGCGGAATCGTCCGGCGCGCCCGCGCAGGGGATGAAACGGCCATCGGTCGACAAATACCATCGGACTTTGCACTGCCCTGCGGGGCAGGGGCTTTCCTGGCGCTATGTTCTAATATCAGATCCTGACCATCCCAACTTTCCTGCAATGCCTACCGCACTTCATCTGCCGCTCGCCGCCTCCCTCTTCATGCTCATCCACATTTCCGTCATGGCCATCTGCGCCAGGCTGTTCGGCATCACGGTGCGCAGCGTCAGCTACGGCGTGGGGCCGACCTTGCTGGCGTTGGGAAAAGTGAAGATCAAGCTGCTGCCCCTGGCCGGCGGCGTGGCGCTGAAAGATACGCGTGAAGAAGAACTGTATGACGACGATCCCTGCCTCGATGCCTACAACTTCCAGCCGCTGTGGAAGCAGGTGCTGCTGCCGTTGAGCGGCGTGGCCGTGTTGCTGGCCTTGTCGCTGGGCATCATGGGAGCCTCAGGCTGGGCCAGCTTTGGCGCCGCCTTCGGAGAAATCATCCGCGGTGCGCTGGCACCGCTGTCGACGGCGCAGGAATTGCTGGGCAATGGAGAGGCGTTTGCCCGTACACACGGCTTTGCGCTCGTGTTCGCCCTGTTCTCATTGAAACTGTGCGCCTTCAACCTGCTGCCGTTTGCCGGCTTGAACGGGGGACAGACGCTGCTGGCCATCGCGCGTGGCGGCAAGCCCTTTGTGGCGTGGGAAGAGACGGCGGCGAAGTGGCTGTTGCTGCCGGGACTGGCGGTCTTGCTGGCGTGGGTGGCGGCGTTCGGCTGGCATGGCTGGCAAGCCATGTCGGCGTAGGCCGGCTTGGCGCTTGCGCGCCGGCCGGCCTGCACACATCAGTTCACCCTTCTGGCCGGCATGTCCTGCCCTTCCTGGCGCAATATCAGCTGCTCGGTCTTGCCGCTGGCACCCTTGCTGAAACGTACTTCCGCATCGACTTCATTTGAAAAGAAAGCCGTATCGCTCATCGGCAACATGGCCAGCTTGCGGAAGCCCGTCACCTGGGCAAAGAACTTGTCGCCTTCGCGCGTCACGTCCAGATAGACTTCGGGCGCCAGCGCGTACCTGCCCACATAGGCATCGAATTGCGCCGTCGTCATGGCGACCACCGTACGCGCCGGCTTGGCGGCGCTGGCGCGCTCGTGCACCGTCTTCGATTCACCGCCATCATTGAGGATCAGCTGCGCCTCGCCCTTCGGTCCCCGCTCGAATTCGGCAGTGGTGAGCGTATTTTCAATCAGGAAGCCATTGGGCGAGTACGCCAGCATGCGCTGTGCCGGACGGCCCGTGCGTTGCAGCAGCAAGTTGCCCTCGAAGTTACGGATCGTATAGCCAGCCTTGTCGTTGATGGCATACACGCCCGCGTAGGCGTCAAGGATGGCGGGCTTGAGCGTGATGACCTTGACCTCGGGATAGGGCCGGCCGACGGCGACGGCAGCCGCCTTGCGCGCCACCACATCGGGATCGACCAGGCCCGTATCCGCGTTTTCCAACACGGCCACATACACTTTTTCTTTCGGCAAACGCATCGCATACGTGGCAAAGCCATTGATCCCGCCGCCATGGTGGATGACGGGCGTGTTTTGCCACTTGCCCAGCATCCAGCCATAGCCGTAGCGGGTGACCTTGCCGTCGTTCAGCTTGGCCTGGTTGAATGCCTGTTGCCAGGTGTCCGCCTTGAGCAGCTTGCCGTCGGAGATGGCCGCGTCCCAGCGCGCCAGGTCGTCCACGGTGGAAACGAGCGCGCCGGCCGCATACGGCTGCGTCATGCTCAAGGGCAGGTTCGGCGCATAGGCCTCGCCCGAACGGATATGCCCGGCCGCCCGCTTGGCCGGCCGGCGCTCGTGGCCTTCATACGCCGTGTCGTTCATGCCCAGCGGCACAAAGATCTGCTGTTCCATGAAATTGGCATACGGCTGGCCCGCAGCCTTTTCGATGATGGCGCCCAGCAGGAAATAGCCGGAGCTGCTGTAGCGCCATTGCGTGCCCGGTTCAAAATCGAGCGGATCGTTCTTGAAGAAATCGATCATCTGCGCCACACTCAGGTCTTTGGTGCTGTTCGGCACGAATTCAGGCTTGACCGTGTAGTCGTGGATGCCGGACGTGTGCGCGAGCAACTGCTCGATCGTGATTTTCTTGCCGTGGGTCGGATAGTCGGGCAGAAACTTCGTGATGTCATCGGTGATGGCCAGCTTGCCCTGGTCGGCCAGCAGCAGGATGGCGACGGCCGTGAATTGCTTGGAAATCGAGCCCAGGCGCAGCGACATGTCGGGCGTCAGCGGCGTGCCTTCCTGCACGCTGGCCAGGCCATACGCCTTGCGCAGCAGCGGCTGGCCATCCTTGACGACGATGACGACGGCGCCCGGTTCCGTGGGCTTGTAATAGGGAGCGATGCTGGCATCGATCTGCGCGGCCAGCGCCTGCTGCCGCTGGCTTAGTGGAGCGGGTTCGCCGGCCCAGCCGGCAGGGGCTTGCAACAGGATCAAGGTGGCGAGACAGATGCTGGAGACTTTAAACATGCGGATCACTTTCACAGGAAGGATAAACAAGCGTGGTCGCTCCCCTGGCGGCGGCTAGCGGGATGACATGTTTTGCTTTAGGAAATATTTCCAAATAGCTCATTCAGCCTAACAGACGCGACGTGAGTAAATCTATCCATTTGTCACATGAACAATGCATGCTGGCCCAACGCTGTGCATTTCGGAAAAGCATGTTGTCATATGAATTTATATTACAAATGAAATATTCATTCATGAAATGAATAATACCCATTATCACTGTGAATTGGCTGGAAACGGACCGGCGGCCTATACTCAAGCCGTCTCCCCTACACTGTTTCCCATGCACACCCAGCTCAGCCCGCACACTCCGCGGGCTTTTTGTTCCCGGCCATTGCCACTCCGTCTTTCCCCTCTTACCCATCACCGGGCGCGCGTTTCACCGCCAGCCCAGCCCCCGGCAGGGAGCGCGATATGATCGTGCGCGAGCGTCCTTCGGCGCTAAGGCTCTTTCTGGTGGTGCGCGGCTCCGTCCTGCCGCGCATCCGCACCACGCTCATCGTCAATACCGTGATCGCCACCCTCGTCACCTGGTGCCACGGCACCCTGTTCGACCACAAGGTGATCCTCACCACCATTCCGTTTACCCTGATCGGCTTGCCCTTGGCTATCTTCCTGGGCTTTCGCAACACGGCCGCCTACGACCGCTACTGGGAAGCGCGCAAGCTGTGGGGCGAACTGGTCTTGCGCAGCCGTAATTTCTCGCGCCAGTGCCAGACGATGATACGCAGCGACACGCCGGCCCACGCGAGGCTGGGCCTGGACGATGTGCGCGTGCGCATGATTTACCGCACCATCGCCTTTTGCCACGCGTTGCGCCACCAACTGCGCGACACGCGCGGACCGGCCGACTTGCAGCCGCTGCTGCGCCCTGCCGAATGGGAGGCGGCCTGCAAGGCGGCGAACCCGTCCGACTACCTGATGCTGCAGATGGGCCACGACCTGGCCGACTGCATCCGGCAGGGCCGCATCGACAGCATCCTGGCCACGCAGATCGATAACACGGTCTCGGCCATGGTGGCGGCAGGCGCTTCGTGCGAACGCATCCGCAGCACGCCGATTCCCTTCTCGTACTCGCTGCTGCTGCACCGCACGGCTTATCTGTACTGTTTCCTGCTGCCCTTCGGTCTCGTCGATTCGCTCGGCTTCATGACGCCGTTCGTCGTCGCCATCGTCGCCTATACCTTCTTTGGCCTCGATGCCCTGGGCGACGAGATCGAGGAACCGTTCGGCGAAGATGCCAACGACTTGCCGCTGTCGGCCATGTGCCGCGCCATCGAAATCAGCTTGCGCGAATCCGTGCAGGATGAGAACGTGCCGCCGCCCATGCAAGCTGTCGATTTCCTGCTGAATTGATCCGCACGGCAGCTTTCCCCTTGACCTTACCATCGGGGGAAGGCTTACAGTGGAAGCACTTAATCATTCAAGGAGTGCTTGCATGTATCAGTTACAAGTTGAAAACATGAGCTGCGGCCATTGCGTCGGCTCGGTCACGAAAGCGGTGCAAGGCGTCGATCCGCAAGCCCAGGTGCAGATCGACCTGGCCAGCAAGCGCGTCACGGTGGAATCGCCCGCCGAACTGGGCGCCATCAGCGCGGCCATCGTGGAAGCGGGCTACCCCGTGACCAGCGCGCAGTAACAGCAGCAACAGCAGCAACAAGACAGTCGGCCCTTGCGCCGGCTGTTTTTATTTACCCGTCCAGCTCGGGATAGTGGCGAAAGATGCCTTCCTCATTGAAGGCGATTCTGCGCTTCGAGCGCAGGTAGCGGGCGATGTTCGGGCGCACCGCCACGGCATCGTGCAAGTCAAACAGGGCGGGATACCGGGGCGCCAGGCGCGCCATGGCTTGCGGAAACGCGTAACGCAAGCCCGCCAGCATCTGGAACAGCGACAGGTCGCCATACGTGAGTCTTGCACCCAGCAGATACTGGCCCCGGCTGTTCAGCAAGACTTGGTTAAAGTAATCGAGGAATTTGGGCAAACGTGTTGCGCGGAAATCGACGCTGCGCAGCATGGCCGCCTGCTGTTGCTCTTCATAATATTGGTTCACCGACAGCGGATGGTGCGTGTCATGTACTTCCGTGAGCCAGTCCGACATCGTCAGCTGCAGCTGGTTCAGCCACAGGCGCCCGCTTTCCGCGCGCGGCGCCAGGCCCAGGCGCCGGCCCAGGTACAGCAGGATATTGCTCGTCTGGCCGATCAGCACATCGCCATCGCGCAGCACGGGCGGCGCGTAGGCGGCGTGTGGCGTGCTGTCGCCATCAAGGCAGGCCAGCATGGCCGGCATGCCCTGCCCCTTGCGCTCGGGCAAGCGGGCGATATCGCGATAATCGGCGCCCGCCTCTTCCAGCGCCAGGCGGATGAATTCTCCACGTCCCTGTATCGTGGGCCAGTAGTACAGTTCATAGACCATACACACCTCCGTTGATTTACCTCAATGGCAACAGGCTTTCGCTTCCGTGTCACCGGCCAGCCCCAGGCTTTGCAGGATGGGGCAATCGGGCCTGTCGTCGCCGTGGCACGATTGCGCCAGGTGGGCCAGGGTATCGCGCATTTCCGTCAGTTCGGCGATGCGCTTGTTGAGCTCGTCGACGTGCGCCAGGGCGATGCCTTTCACGTCCGCGCTGGCGCGCTGGTCGTTTTGCCACAGCGACAGCAGTTCGCGGATCTGTTCCAGCGAAAAACCCAGCCCCCGCCCGCGTTTAATGAAACGCAAGGCGTGCAAGTCGTTCGGCGTGTAGATGCGGTAACCGGCGTCGCTGCGCGCGCTGGGTTTTAACAGGGCAATACTTTCGTAGTAGCGTATCATTTTTGCCGATACGCCCGTCTCGCTTGCCGCCTGGCCGATATTCATCCTTATTGCTCCTTGGTATGCGTGCCACCTGAATGACTGCGGGCTTTCCAGCGGCGCAGCAACAGGGCATTGCTGATCACGCTGACCGAACTGAAGGCCATCGCCGCGCCCGCCACCATGGGGTTGAGCAAGCCGAAGGCGGCCAGCGGAATGCCGATCAGGTTATAAATGAAGGCCCAGAACAGATTCTGCCGTATCTTGCTGTAGGTGCGGCGCGAGATATCGATGGCGTCCGCCACCAGGGCCGGATCGCCGCGCATCAGCGTGATGCCGGCCGCATGCATGGCCACATCGGTCCCCGTCGACATGGCGATGCCCACGTCGGCTGCCGCCAGCGCCGGCGCATCGTTGATGCCGTCCCCGACCATGGCCACTTTCGCGCCCTCGCCTTTCAGCGCGACAATTTTAGCGGTTTTATCGGCCGGCAGCATTTTCGCCGCCACCGTGTCGATACCCAGCAGCTTGCCGACGGCGTCCGCGCTGCCTTGGTTATCCCCCGTCAACATCACCGTGCGGATACCCAGGCTGTGCAGATGGGCTATGGCCGCCTGCGCATTCGGCTTGACCTGGTCGCTGAAGGCAAACAGGCCCAGCAGTTCCGATCCCGACGCCAGCCACGAGATCGTGTTGCCCGTGTTTTCCAGGGACAGGGCCTGTGCCGCCAGCGGCGCCATATTCACGTTTAACTCCTGCATCAGGCGCGTACTGCCCAGTTTCAGGTCCAGTCCATCGACATTCGCCGCCAGGCCGCGCCCCGGCAAGGCCGACAGACCCGTCGCTGGCAAGGGATCGATGTGGCGCGCGCTGGCAGCATCGAGCACGGCCGTGGCCAGGCTGTGCTCGCTGCCGCGCTGGATGCTGGCCGCCAGTTGCAGCAGCCGCGCATCGTCGATGCCGTGCGCATGCAGGGCCGCCAAGGCAGGTTTGCCCACCGTCAGGGTACCCGTCTTGTCGAACACGACGGTATTGACGGCATGCGCCACTTCCAGCGCTTCCGCATCCTTGATCAGGATGCCGTAGCGGGCGGCCACGCCCGTGCCGGCCATGATGGCCGTCGGCGTGGCCAGGCCCAGCGCGCACGGACAGGCGATGACCAGCACGGCCACGGCATTGATGATGGCGTTCTCCAGCTCGCCCGTGGCGAACCACCAGCCCAGCATGGTCAGCAGCGCCAGCAGCAGCACCACGGGCACGAAAATGGCGCTGACCTTGTCGACCAGATGCTGGATCGGCGCCTTGGCTGCCTGCGCATCTTCCACCAGGCGGATGATGCGCGACAAGGTCGTCTCGCCGCCCACGGCCTGCGTGCGCACCAGCAACAAGCCATCGGCATTGATGGCGCCGCCCGTGACCTTGTCGCCCGGATGCTTATCGACCGGCAAGCTTTCACCGGTGATCAGCGATTCATTGATCTGGCTGGCGCCTTCCACCACCACGCCATCGACGGCCACCCGCTCACCAGGGCGGATGACCACCAGGTCGCCCACTTTGACCTGTTCCACGGGCAAGTCGATCTCGACGCCATCGCGGCGCACGCGGGCCGCTTCCGGACGCAAGACCTGCAGCGCGCGGATGGCCGAGGCCGTTTGGCGCTTGGCGCGGCTTTCCAGCCATTTGCCCAGCAGCACCAGGGTGATGACGACGGCCGAGGCCTCGAAGTACAGGTGCGGCAGCATCTCGCCGGCCGTCAGCCATTGATAGACGGACAAGCCGTACG
Organism: Janthinobacterium rivuli; assembly: GCF_009208735.1. Lineage (GTDB taxonomy): Bacteria > Pseudomonadota > Gammaproteobacteria > Burkholderiales > Burkholderiaceae_D > Janthinobacterium. The sequence continues at coordinate 356,960 of NZ_WFLJ01000001.1, forward strand.
CGGCGCTCGTACCCAGCGCCACCAGCAGATCCATATTGCCGCTGCCGGCGCGGGCCGCCTTCCAGCCCGCCTTGTAGAAACGCGCGCCAAAGTAAAACTGCACGGGTGTGGCCAGGGCGAACTGCAGAGCGCCGGGCAGCATCAGGTGGATGCCGGCCCACTCGAGCAGCATGGGCAGCATCAGGGGGAAGGCCAGCACGGCCGCGAACGCCACTTTCATGCCGTCGCGGTTGGACGCCGCAGCGGGCGCGCTGGCCTGGCTGGCGGCGGGCACCGTGGCGGCATAGCCAGCCTTGTCGATGGCGGCGATCAGGGTGGCCGCATCGGCCTCGCCCGTCACCTTGATGCGCGCGCTTTCCGTGGCCAGGTTGACGCTGGCGGCCAGCACGCCCGGCACTTTCAGCAAGGCTTTTTCCACCCGGCCCACGCACGAGGCGCACGTCATACCGGCGATATTCAGGTCGATTTCGCGTTGCGCCACGCTGTAGCCGGCCTTTTCCACGGCCGCTTGCAAGGTGGCCAGGGGAATCGGCGTGCTGGACGTGACTTTGGCCATTTCGGTGGCCAGGTTGACGCTGGCCTGGCTCACGCCGGGCACGGCGGCGAGGGCCTTTTCCACGCGGCCCACGCACGAGGCGCAGCTCATGCCTTCGATGGCCAGCGCCTGCGCATGCGCGGCGGCGGGAGGGGAAGTGGCGGGAGCGAGTGCGGCCTGGTTCATGGCAGATCCTGTACGAAAGAGTAACGAATACGGACAGGATCTGCTATCCCATGATGGGAAGGTCAAGCCCTATTTGCACGGTGTGCCGGGCTTGTTTGACGACGCTTAGCGCACGACGCAATCGATGGCGGCCGGCTTGCCGCCGCCTGCCGCGCTGCCCGGGCCCGATGACGACGATGAAAAGACCGGCGGCGGCGTGAACGGGATGCCGGGATTGACAGGCAGCATCACGGGCGGCTGCTTGAAGCTGGGCGTAAAACCGAACTGGCCGGCGGCAAAATTCTGCGTCCCGGCAGGATTGGTCACATGAATCAAGCCATCGAGCACCTGCACATACAGGCCCGGTGCCCTCGTTCCCCCTGGCGGTGGCGTCACCGTTGGCGCCGCCGGTGCCGAGGGCGGCACATAGGTGGCGACAAACGTCGTGCCGCGAATGCCGATGGTGGCGGCCGGCGTCTTCATCTCGAAGCGCTCCTTGTTGCGCTTGCCCAGCAAGCCCGTGACGGAACGCAAGCCCCCCTTGAGCAGACTGAAGATGGCGCGGTCGCCATCGGGCTGCTCGGCCACATAGCTGAATTGCTCGATCACGAAACTGCTGTTCGGCTTCAGGGTGATTTCGCTATTGTCGATCAGCTTGATCAAGGCATAGGTTTCCTTTTCCGTCAGCAAGGTGTCCCCCTGCTCGACTTCGGACTTGATGGCCAGGATTTTCACCTTGCCATCCGCCTTCTTGGCCAACAAGGGACCGCTCAATTGCATGACGGTACCGGCAACCTGCCCGGCCCAGGCGTGCGCGCCCACGCACATCAGGGCCAGCCACAGCAAGGCCTTAATTGCAGTACATTTTTTTAACGGTATCATCGTAGTTGTGTCCTGTGGGTTTGTCTGCAGCATCAGCAACATCCTTGCTGTCTTTTTTCTTGTCGTCAGTCTTGGCCGGCGAGGTAAACGCGAGCGCATCATTGGCACGGTCAGCCTGCTTGATGATACGCAACGCATCGTCGATGGCCGTGTTCAGGCCAGGATTGATGAAGGGCGGATCGATGGTCGTGGCGGGCAGGAAGATGGCATCCGCCATGCTCACCGCGCCATTCGGCGCCAGCAGGGTCACGCCCGTGCGCTGGCGGTTGATGCGCACACCCGACGTCCCCGTGATGCCACCCGTTTTCGCCAGCACGCTCATGCTGGCCGCCGCCGGCAAGGCGACGCTGGCCGTGTCCGCAAAGCGCACGGAGCCTTCCGCGCTGGCGGCAAAATTGCCGCCGCCGAGGACCTTGGCATCGCCTTCGATGCGGATGTCGCCGCCGGCCACCAGGCTGATGTCGCGCGCCGCCGCCAGCTGCGCGCCATTACCCAGCAACACGTCCGTGCTGGCATTGAGGGCGATGTCATTGCCTGCGATCTTGCCGTTGACGGTGACGGGGCTGTGCGCCGTCACGCTGACGTTGCCGCCATGCGCATCGATATCGCCGGCCGTCACGCCCCCCGTGTTGTCGATGGCGATATTGCCCGCGCCAGTGCTCAGCGTTCCCAGGGTCAAGCTGCCCGGCGCCGAGGTATTGTTCAGCGTAATGCCGCCGCCGGCACTATTGTTCGCCGTAAAACTGCCCACCTGGTTGCCAGCATTACCCAGCACGATGCCGTTTTGCGCCTGCGCATCGAGGCTGCCGGCGAGCAGCGCGCCATCCTGGCCGATGGCGCCGTTCAATGCGCTCAAGCGTACTTCGTTCGCCGCCAGGCTGGCGAAGCGCAGATCGCCCGCCGCCTGCGTGATGGCCAGCTGGCCCGCCAGCCGGATGGCGCCGGCCGTCTGATTAAAACTATTGGCGACAAGCAAGTTACCGTTGCCGCTCAGCACGCCGCCGCCTTGCGCATAGCGGTCGGCCGACAGGCTGCCGTTCAGCAACAAGCTGCCGCCATGGATGTCCAGGCCGGCCAGCACGGAGCGGTCCAGCGCGCTGTCACCGAGGCTCAAGCTGCCGCCCGTCAACAGCAAGCCCGTCGCCGAGTTCAGGTTTTTCAGGATGGTGCTGCCGGCCGCCGCGCTGTAGGTGACGATGCCCTGGCTGTTGCCAAAGTCGACAGCCAGCACGTTCGCGCCTTCCGGCACCACGCCGCCGTCCCAGTTGGCCGCGTCGCTCCACAAGCCACTGCCGCTACCGACCCAGGTGGACAATTGTTTTTGCGCGATCGTGGCCTGCGTCGTGCCGCCCGTCGAGGTCAGCTGGTAATTACCCGCATCGGCGCCGCCCAGGCTCAGGTTCGTCACGAATACTGTCTTGCCCGCGCCCGCATTCTTGTCGCTGAAGCTGGCCAGGGCCGACAGGTCCAGGCGGTCACCGGCAACCCGGTCATCGCCGAAACCCAGCGCGGCGCCTGTCGTGCCGTCATAGACCTTGTTGACGCCGTTAAATTGCACGTTGAGGGTGCGCGGCGTGATGGCGAAGGTCGTCGTGCCGCCCAAGGTGATGTCGTACTTGGTCGACCACAGGCCCGTCGCGGCATAGCTGCCCACATTGCGCGCGTTGCTGCCGTAGCCGAGGCTGCCATTCACGCCCGTATCGCCGTCGATCAATCCCACATAGCCGATCGAACCGAGGAAGGCGGCCAGCTGTCCATCGTAAACCTTGCCCGTGGCATTGCCCGAGAGGTTCACTTGCAGCGGTTTCAGGAAAGCCTTCAGCATCGGCGTCGTGTAGCCGTCGTAGATGCGCCACACGCTGCTGAAATTGTAGTCGTTGAAACTGCCTTGCTGCCGCATCTGCGCCGTGCTGCGGCCGATGGAGCGGCCGCCATCGGTCTGCACCAGCGAGGTGTCAGAATTGAAAAAGCCATAGCTGAACGGGGAACCGGCGGACACGCGGCCGGCCACCGCGCCCACGGCCGCATAGCCGTCGCCGCTCACGGCGCCGCTGCTGAAGACATGGCTGACGCTGCCCGTGCTTTCACCGACCAGCCCGCCCATGTTTTCCATGGACAGGATGGGATCGGCAGTGCCGGCCCGGCCCACGGCGCCGCTGGCATAGGCGTCATTGATGCTGCCGCCGTTCAGGCCCACCAGGCCGCCGATGCTGCGCGCGCCACTGACGTTGCCGGTGGCATAGGATTGGCTCAGCGCGCCCTGGTTGTTGCCGACCAGGCCGCCGATCATCTCGCGCGCGCCCGTCACCACGCCGGTGGCGTACGAGGTGGCGATGCTGGCGCCGGACGCGTTCACTCCCGCCAGGCCGCCGATGGCGCCGCCGCCATCGGCATTCACGCCGGTGACGGCGCCGCTGCTGGCCGACAGCGTGATGGCGCCGCCGTTGCTGCCCACCAGGCCGCCGACATTGCGCTGGCCGCTGACGGCCACGCTGCTGTTCACGTTGTCGATCGTGCCGCTGACGACCTCACCCGCCAGCGCGCCCACGTTGGCCCTGCCGGCGACGCTGCCGCCGCTCAGGGTCAGGTTGCGCAAGCTGCCGCCCTGCACGCTGCCGAACAGGCCTGCCGCCGAACCTGGCACCAGGCTGCGATCGATTTTCAAGTTACTGAGCGTAAATCCGCCGCCATCGAAGACGCCGGAAAAACCGCTGCCGCCGCCGGCGATCGGCACAAAACCCTGGCCATTGTTCCAGTTCACGGTGCCGCTGGCGTCGATATTGCCGGCCAGGCGGTAGTTGTTGCCGAGACCCAGGCTGGCGATGCCTTGCAAGCCATAGATATCGGCCAGCAGATAGGGTGTCGCGCCACCGTCGCCGCCGGCCACGCGCAGGAAGCCGGCGCCGCTGCCGATGGTAAAGCTGCGGGCGCTGAATCCTGGCAGGGTCGCCCCGTTTTGCACCCAGATGCCGCCATCCAGCACAAAGCTGCCGTCCACCGTGACGGCAGCCGTGGCCGTGATGGCGGAACCTGAATTGAGGTGCAGATCGCCGGTCCTGGCGAGCGCAGCCGATATCCGCATGCCGCCCGTGTTCGTGCCGTCGCCGATGGTCAGCGACGAGGCGGAGATGCCTGCCAGTTCAACGGTGTTCAAACTCAGGGCCGTACCCGATTTGGTGCCCAGGTCGATGCTGCGCGAACTGCTCAGGGGCTTGATGATGACATTCGCGCCGCCGGCCGAGCCGCCGAAATTGACCTTGCCGTTGATGCCGATATTATCTGCCTGCAAGGTCACCGTCTGGTCGGCGATCCCGCTGCCCAGCAACTGATCCCCGCTACCGGTCAGGTCGATAGCACCGCCCTGGAAATTGCTGATCAAGCTCAGATAGCCGCTGCCGACGTCGACCACGCCGGCGCCACCCACGCTGGCGCCGGAAAGATAAACGCTACCGCCATTGCTGGTGATCGGCGCGGCCAGATTCACATGCGAGCCAACAGCCCCGACGCTGCCGCTGCTGGCATCATTGGCCAATAATGTGATGGCTCCGCCATTGGTGGTGATGGAGGCATTAACGTTGATCGTTTCGCCCGCCTGCGCCGTCAGGCCCACGTCTTGCCGGGTGATGTTGATGGCGCTGTTGAAGTTGATGCGATGCGTTGCCTGCAAGGTGACGTTGCTGCTGGCGCCAGAAATCAGGTCGGCGCCGAGATCGGTGTTGCCGGTGGACGGTGCGTCGGCGAACTGGTCGACTTCGCTCAGTTCGCCGCCGGAACCGGCGACCACGGTGATATCGTAAGGATCGAGCAGCCAGTTGCCGCGCTTGCCGCGCGCCGCGCTGGTATTGACGCGGATGCCGTCGACGGTCAGGGAATGGCCGGACGTTTCCACGAAACCGCCGTCGCCGCCTTGCGCTCCGCCGCGCGCGAAAAGGCTGCCGTGCACCTGCGCCGACTCGTTGCCCCAGGCGATGATCTTGCCGCCGTTGCCATTGCCGATGGCATCGGCGGTGACGCTGGCGTCCTTGCCGACCAGCACTTGCCGCGCATTCTGCACGGCCGCGTTCTTGCCCTGGTAGTCACCGCCCAGCAAGACCGTGCCGCCGCCTGTGGCGCCGCTGGCGTCGATCTTTGCATTACCCAGCAAGCCCACCTGTTCGCCCAGCACCTGGATCTCGCCGCCCTTGCCCGCCGCACCCGTGGCGCTGGTGACGCTGCCCGCCTCGAGCAGCGCCTTGCCGCTGGCCTTGAGCACGATCCTGCCGTTCTCGCCGACGACGGCGCTGTTCGCATTGAGCACGCCGCGCTGGCTGACCAGCGCGCCGGCCATGCCGATGCTGCCGCCCTGGGCGATGATCTGCCCCAGGTTCAGGGCCTGGTCGGCTGGCGCCGAGACCAGCACGCGCAATTGCGGATTGCCGGGGTCGGCCAGCTGCACGCTGCGCCCGGCCGCCAGGATCACTTCGCCGTTCGGCGCCGTGATGAGGCCCGTGTTTTCCACGTTCGGCGCGATCAGCAGCACTTGCCCGCCCTTGCCCGCGTTGATCGTGCCCGCATTGGCGACGCCGCCGGCGATGGCCCCCGCCGTGAACTGGCGCTTGCCGGACAGGAAATCCTCGTTCGTCATGCCCAGGCTCGATGCCACCAGGCCATTCACGTCCACTTTCGCGCCCTGGCCAAAGACGATGCCGTTCGGGTTGATCAGGAAGACCTTGCCGTTCGATTCGAGGCTGCCGAGGATCTTGCTGGGGTCCTGTCCCGTGACGCGGTTGAGCACGGCGCTATTGCCGTTTTGCTGGATGAAGCGCGTGATTTCGCCCGCATGAATGGAAAAGCTCTGCCAGTTGATGATGGTGTTGGGCGTGTTCGTGATCGAGAAGATATTGCCCTGCTGGTTGAACGTCGCCTGTCCATTGACCACCTGCGGCAAGGCGGGGTTGGCTTGCGCGGCGCCGAAACAGCCGGCCAGCAGCAGCGCCAGCGCCGTGCGGCGCAGGGGCGGCGCAAGGGGGGACAAAAATGATGGCGTCAGGATGAAAACGGAGGCGTGCGGGACGTGGTTGTGCATGGTGTTCATCCTGATGCTAGTAGGCCAAGGCGAGGCGGAAATGCAGGCGGTTGGCGCCCCGCTGTCCCGTGTCGCCGCCATTGACGACATGGGCGTAATCGAGTTGCAGATTGGCGTAGCGGCTCAGCAGCAAACGCAGGCCGAGGCCGCCGCTGCTGATGCCTTGCGACGCGCTTTCGCCGGGCAGCGCATGGTTGCGGCGCAGCCAGGCCGTGTCATAGAAGGCCAGCGCGCGGCATTGGTAGCCGAGCGCCTGGCCGCACCAGTTCGGCGTGTACAGTTCCAGGTTCAGGTTGACGCCCGAGTCATTGGCCACTTCGCGCTCGGCAAAGCCGCGCACGGACGCCGCGCCGCCGGCGCCGAACTGCTCGCCCGGCACCAGCGCGTCCGGCGTAACTTGCGCATTGACGAGCGCGCGCCATTGCCAGTCGCCATCCAGCACGCGCCCCGTGCTGGCGCTCAGGCGCACCGTGTTGTAAGCGGCCTTGGCATGCGCGCGCACGCGTTCGAAATCGGCTTGCGCGCCATGTTTGCCGCCAGGGATGTTATGCGCGAAGGTGAGCGCCACGCTGGTCTCGCCCGTGGGCAGCGACCAGGCACCGATGTAGCTGACGCTGAGCGGATGCACGGTGACGTCGGCGCCCAGTTCCATGCCGAACAATTGCACGCTGTTGCGGTAGGCCTTGTAATCGACGCCGTACACGAGCTTGGGTTCGAAATCGCCGCTGCGGGCAAAGTTCTGGTTGTAGCGGATGCCGGCCATGCTGCCCTGGCCGCTGACGGCCAGGTCGAAAATGCCGGCCGAGACGCTGCCCGAATCGACGTTCGAATAGCTGGCGAAAAAATCCATCGAGTCGCCCAGCGCGTACAGCGGCAAGTGGTAGCCGGCGCCATACACGCCCACCTTGTCCGGCTTTTCCAGGCTGCTCGTGTATTGCAGGCTGGCCACGTGGTCGTGGCCGAACAGGTTGGCATGCTGCAGCACCACGCCCACGTGCGTCTTGCCCGTTTGCGCATTGCCCGTATTGTCCACATTGAGCATGGCTTTCCACGGCTTGTCATCGGCCACCGTGACGATGGCGTCGATGGCGCCGGCCGGCTCGTCGGCCTGCAGGCGCACTTCGATCTTGCGCGCCGGGTTTTCATTGGCCAGCTTCAGGCTTTGCGACAGGGCGGGCAAGTTCGGCGTCTCGCCTTCGCGCAAGGACGGCAGGGCGCGCCGCACGTTGGCCTCGTCAACGTGGAGGTTGCCGCTGATGGCAAGCTTGCCCAGCGGTGTTTGCAGCACGTTCAGGCGCACCACGCCGCGCTCCAGTTCCTGCTCGGGCAGTTGCACCTGCACGGCGCTGTAACCGCGCGCGCGGTAAGCCCCTTCCAGCGCCTCGACGGCGCGGGCAATGTCGGAAAAGTCGCGCTGCGCCCCCGTAAAAGGCGCCAGCAAGGCTTGCACCTGCGCGGACGTGAGCAGGGTGTTGCCCTGGACGTCGAAACGGCGAATCTCGAAGCGCGGCACGCCGTCTTCCTGCAGCGCAGGCGCGGCGTCATCGACGGAAACAGTGGCGCCGGCGGCGCCGACGGCGCCGACGGCGAACAGCAGCGCGGAACCCGCAAGCAGGTGCACCAAACGATATGTCATGTGAAGGATTTCTTGTGTAACCGGACAAGCGCGCGGCCCGCAGGCGCCAGCGTGTCCGACAATGGATTGAAGACAAATTTTAGACGGCTTTTAGTTTCCAGTCAGAAATTTCTAACGTTTTCCCCTGATTTTCATCGCAACGCAGCATACATCGTGCCTACATCGATCAAGGATGAGCTATTCAACAACATTATTCTGCTCACCCACAATTTATTTGCCATCCAGTATGGTCACGCCATCCCAGTCGGGCGCCGGCGGCGCGCGGCGGTAAGCGTCCACGCGCGCCGCATACAGCCGGTACAGGCCATCGTCGGGAAAATCCGCCTGCAATTGCCCGATCAGGGCGGCGGCGGCGGGCCAGTCGCGCGCGCGCAGCCGGGCCAGCGCCGCATGCCAGCGTTCCAGCTGCGCCAGCTCGGCGGCCGTCGCATCGGCCAGCAGGCAGCGCGGCTCGAAGATGGCCACCGCCTCCTGCTTGCCCTGCACCCTGACACGATCCAGCTCGCGGTACAGGAATTCGGCGGCCGCCAAGCGCGTGGCCGCGCCCACCACGATGCCCACGCCATAGCGCTTGCTGGCCCCTTCCAGGCGCGCGGCCAGGTTGACGCTGTCGCCCATGACGGTATAGGCGCGGCGGATGCGCGAGCCCATGTCGCCCACATGCATGGGGCCCGTATTGAGGCCGATGCCGATGCGCAGCGCCGGCCAGCCGCGCGCGCAAAACCGCTGGTTCAGCCGCGCCGCGCCGCCCTGCATCAGCAGGGCGCTGGCGACGGCGCGGCTGGCGTGGTCGGCAAAGGCGACGGGCGCGCCCCAGAACGCCATCACGGCGTCGCCGATGTATTTGTCCAGGGTGCCGCCATGGCTGTCGCGGATATCTTCCGACATGGCCGTCAGGTATTCATTGATGTACTCGCGCAGCGCGGCCGGCGCCAGCTGCTCGGAGATGGCCGTGAACCCGCGCACGTCGGCAAACAGCACCGTCAGTTCGCGGTTCTCGCCCTCCATGGTGTAGCGGCGCGGATCGTCGGCCATCTCCGCCACCAGCTCGGGCGCCACATATTCGCCGAAGCGGGCCACCAGCGCGCGGCCCTTGCGCACCTCGAAAAAATAGCCCCACGCCAGGTTGACGATGAACAGCGCGACGATCAGCAACAGCAGCACGGCGCCGCCCAGCACCAGGTCGTGCACGGTGTACAGATACAGATTGATGGCGATGGCGGCCGCCAGCGCGCCCACGGTGGCCAGCATCACGCCGGCCGGCGGCAGCACGACCAAGGCGCCCGCCAGCAGCAGGCCAAACAGCACGATCTGCGCCAGTTCGAGCGCCAGCGCATAGTCGGGCCGCGCCTTGAAACGGCCGTCGAGCATGGACTTGATCAGGTTGGCGTGCACCTCCACCCCTGGATACTCCGCATTCACGGGCGTGGCGCGGATATCGTTCAAGCCGGGCGCCGTGGTGCCCACCAGCACGAGGGCGCCCTTCAGCAGTTCGACCGGTACCGTACCGGCCAGCACGTCGGACGCCGACACATAGCGGAAGGCGCCGCCATCGGGGCCGCCCGCGCCGCGGTACTGCACCGTGGTGGTCAAGGCTTCACCGACGGGTATCGCCAGCGCGCCGCGCGGCGTGAACAGCATCAGGTGTTCGAGTCCGCCGTTGGCCAGTTCGCGCGCCGACAGGGTATCGGCCGTGCTCGTGAAGCGCGGCGCGATGGCGCGCGCCTGCAGGTAGACGGCGACGGTGGCCAGCGACAGCGATGGATAATAACCGTCGCCGATGCGCTGCAACAGGGTCGAGGAACGCACGACGCCGTCGGCATCGGTCAGCGCCGTGAAGATGCCGGCGCCCTGCGCGGCCGCCTGCAGGGGCGCGACATTGGCTTCGTAGCCGCGCGCCACGTAGGCCGTGACGCTGCGCCCGTTCAAGTCGGCGACGGTAAAAGCCGGCTTGGGCAGCACGCCCTTCCTTTGCTGCTCCGACACGCTGTAGCCCAGCACCACGGGCTGGCCGCGCATGGCCTCGGCGAACAGGCCGTCGTAGTCCATGGCCGGGCGCAGTTTTTCCAGTTGCGCCGGCAGGCCGGCCACGCCCGCCAGTTCGCCGCGCGCCAGTCCTTGCAGCACGGCGTAGCCGGAACTGGTGTCCGCTTCGGGAAACGAGATATCGAAGCCCAGCGCGGCGACGCCGTAATGGCCGGTCAGCTGGCGCACCAGGCGCGCCTGGATGTCGCGGCTCCAGGGGAAGCGGCCCACCTTCGCCAGGCTGCGCTCGTCGATGTCGACAATGACGATGCGGCGGTCGAGCTGCGGCGCATCAAGACGCATGCGCCAGTCGCCCAGCATGGAATCAAACCGCGCGATGGTGTCGTTGCCGGCCACGCACAGGACGGCCGCCGCCAAGGTCAGCAGTATGCCCAGCAGCGACCGCGCCCCATGCTTGCGCAGGGCCAGCGACAGCTTCAAGGGGTATAGCCCGGAATGGCCGCCTCGTCGACGGCATCGATCTGGCTCGGATGCAAATGCTTTTCAGCGAAGGTCAGATAGACTTTGCTGCGGATGAAGACGTCGAACAGCTCCGGGTCGATATGCCCGTTCAGGCTGAAATTGCCGAGGATGCGCAGGGATTCGGACAGCGGCTTGCCCTTTTTGTAGGGACGGTCGCGCGCCGTCAGGGCCTCGAAAATGTCGGCGATGGCCATCAGCCGCGCCGGCACCGACATCTGCTCCTTCGTCAGCCCGCGCGGATAGCCCTTGCCATCCATGCGCTCGTGGTGGCCGCCCGCGTATTCCGGCACCTTCTGCAGGTGCTTCGGCCACGGCAGCGCTTCGAGCATGCGGATCGACACGCTGATATGGTTGTTGACGATGGCCCGCTCGGCCGCCGTCAGGGTGCCGGCGCGGATGGTCAGGTTTTCCGTCTCGTCGGCGTCGAGAAACTCGCGCAGTTCGCCATCGGCCGCGCGCCAGCGGCGCCGGGCGATCTGCCGCACGCGCTCCTGGTCGGCCTGCGCCATGCTTTCGCCGCCGATGTTGACGCGCCGGATGAAGTCGCGCTCTTCGCGCAGCGCCGCCTGCTCGAGCTCCAGCGCGCGGGCGATGGCATCCTTCTGCTGCGGCTGCGCCGCCTGCTGGCGCAGGGCCGCGATCTCGGCGTCGCGCAGCAGCACTTCGTAACGCGTGTCGATCAGGGCGATGCGGTCGAAAATGGTTTCCAGCTTGGTGGCCTTGTCGACCACGTGCACGGGCGTGGTGATCTTGCCGCAGTCGTGCAGCAGCCCGGCCAGCCACAGCTGCTTGCGTTCGTTGTCGCTGAGGCGGAAATCGGCCAGCGGTCCGCTGTCCGTCGCATGCGCGGCGTCGGCCAGCAGCATCGTCAGTTCGGGCACGAACTGGCAGTGGCGCCCCGTGTACGGCGACTTTTCATCGATGCCGATATTGATCAGGGTAACGAGCGATTCGAGCAGTTCTTCCAGCTGCGCAATGAGCAATTGATTCGTCAGCGCCACGCCCGCCTGCGCGGCCAGCGCCTCGATGAAGCGCTGGTCGGTGGAGGAAAAGGCGCGCACCTGGCCCGTTTCGCCATCCTTGGCATTGACCAGCTGCAGCACGCCGATCAACTCGCCCTCATGGTCGCTCATGGGCACCGTCAGGATCGATTGCGTGTGGTAGCCGTGGTGGCGGTCAAACTCGCGCATGCCGGAAAAATTGAAGCCCTCGTCGCGGTAGACGTCGGCGACATTCACGCTGCGGCGCAGGTTCGCCGCATACGCGGCCACCGAGGCCAGGTTGGGCTGGCCCGCGCCATCGAACAGGGGCACGCCCGGCAAGCCCATGTCGGCGCCCTGCGCGATGCCCAGGCTGTCATTGACGCTGATGTCGAACGCCAGCTGGCGGCCCTCAAGCGCGGGCCGGTACAGGGTCGCGCCATCGGCGCCGCTCATGCTTTTTGCCAGCAGCACGATGCGCTGCAACAAGGCGCCGATATCGTGCCCCTCGCCGCCCTGGCCGTGGCCGAGCGCGACACTGAGTTCGGTCAATTGCTCCAGTCTGTGGGCGATTTTCTCAGGGTGCAACTGAGGCATGTTGGCGGCAATCAGGTAATGGGCAAGCAATAAAGGGGAAGTCGGCAAGCGCCAGTGTAACGGCGACCCTGCGCACTGTACATTACTTAGTTACAACAAAATGAAATAACTTGCTGTATTGCAACACACACAAATGTTGCCGCCAATCTCATTAATTAGAATAGAATCAACAATAATTACACTGTAACAAGGTACTGAATGAAATTCACGTTCAGGGGCGTGCGTGGCTCCATCCCCTCTCCCGGCCCGCGCACGGCGCGCTATGGCGGCAACACCACCTGCATCGAAGTGCGCACCGACAACGATAGCCTGATCATTCTCGATGCGGGCAGCGGCATCTTCTCGCTGGCGCAGCAACTGCCGCCGGGCGAGCCTGTCGACGCGCACGTCTTCATCACGCACAGCCACTGGGACCATATCCACGGCTTGCCCATGTTTTCGCCCCTGTTCGTGGCCGGCAACCGCATGCGCCTGCACGGCGCGCACGACGCGGCCGCCGGTCGCGGCATCGAGCACGTGATGGCGGTGCAGCTGCAAAACAGCTATTTCCCCGTCAGCGAAGCGGCCATGGCGGCCAGCATCGAGTACCGCACCCTGGCGCCCGGCGACACCGTCGAGGTGGGCGGCGCGCGCGTGCGCGGCGCGGAGATGAACCACCCTGTCGTCAACCTCGGCTACCGCATCGACTGCGGCGGCGCCGCGCTGTTTTTCAGCGGCGACCATGAACCGTTCTACAACCTGCATGCGCCCGGCCATGCCGAGCATGCGGCCTGCGCGTCGCACAACGCGCAGCGCCAGGCCGGCATCGACGCGCTGGTCGCCGGCGTCGACGCGCTGATCATGGATTGCTCCTACACGCGCGAGGAATACCCGGGCAAGCAGGGCTGGGGCCACGGCACCTTCGACGCCGCCTTCGACCTGGCCCTGCGCTGCGGCGCGCGGCGCCTGTACTGCACCCACCACGAACCGACGCGCAGCGACGAGCAGCTCGAAGCCGTGTTTGCCGACGTGATGGGCCGCTACGCGAGCCGCCTCCATGGCTTGCAGGTGTTCCTCGCGTACGAGGGGCTGACGGTGGAACTGGCCGGCGCATAAAAAAAGGGAGCCGCAAGGCTCCCTTTTTACTGGCGTTGGCTATCCATCACATTATATGGTGGCCAATCCACCAGGCCACTGCCGCGACGAAGGCCGACGCGGGAATCGTGAAGATCCAGGCCCAGACGATATTGCCCGCCACGCCCCAGCGCACGGCCGACATCTTTTGTGCCGAGCCGACGCCGACGATGGCGCCCGTGATGGTGTGCGTGGTCGACACGGGAATGCCCAGCGCCGTCGAGACGAACAGGGTGATCGCGCCGCCCGTTTCGGCGCAGAAGCCGCCGACCGGTTTGAGCTTGGTGATCTTCTGACCCATGGTCTTGACGATGCGCCAGCCACCGAACAGGGTGCCGAAGCTGATGGCCGTGTAGCACGAGATGATGACCCACATCGGCGGCATGGCATCGGCCGCGCTGGAGTAGCCGGCGGCGATCAGCAGCATCCAGATGATGCCGATGGTTTTTTGCGCATCGTTGCCGCCGTGGCCCAGGCTATAGGCGGCCGCCGATGCCAGTTGCAAACGGCGAAACCACTTGTCGACCTTGCGCGGCGTCGAACGCACGAAGATCCACGACACGATGAGCATCATGATCGAACCGAACACAAAGCCCAGCACGGGGGCGATGACGATGAAGGCCACGGTTTTCCACAGGCCGGCCGCGACCAGCGCGCCCGTGCCGGACTTGGCGACGGCGGCGCCCACCAGGCCGCCGATCAGGGCGTGCGAGGACGACGAAGGAATGCCGTAGTACCAGGTAAACAAATTCCAGAAGATGGCGCCCATCAGCGCGCCGAAGATCACGTACTGGTCGATCACCGCCGGGTCGATGGTGCCCTTGCCCACCGTGGCGGCCACGGTCAGCTGGTGGAACACGAAAATGGCGACGAAGTTGAACGTGGCGGCCATGGCAACCGCGGTCTGCGGTTTCAATACGCCCGTCGAGACCACCGTGGCGATCGCGTTGGCGGCATCGTGGAAGCCGTTCATGAAGTCAAACAGCAGCGCGAGGACGATCAACAGGCCTAGCACGTAGATGCTGATTTGTATGGTCATTGTAGTTTCTTTTCTGATTCTGGTTCAGGACAGGCCCAACGCTTACGCGTTTTCGACGATGATGCCTTCGATAATATTGGACACATCTTCGCAACGGTCGGTCACGGTTTCCAGAATTTCGTAGATCGCTTTCAGCTTGATCAGGTTGCGCACGTCCGGTTCGTCGCGGAACAGCTTGGACATGGCGGCGCGCATCACGTGGTCGGCGTCCGATTCCAGACGGTCGATCTCTTCGCAGATGGCGACGATCTTGCGCGAGTTGTCCATGTTGTGCAGCATGGCGACGGCGTCGCGCACTTTTTCGGTACAGGCCAGCACCAGTTCGGCCAGGCGCTTGGCTTCCGGCGTGACGGCTTTCAGGTCGTACAGCGAGACGGTTTGCGCCGCATCTTCCAGCAGGTCGAGGATGTCGTCCTGGCGCGTGATCAGCTGATGGATGTCATCGCGGTCGATCGGCGTGATGAAGGTCTTGTGCAGCATTTCCACGGTGGCGTAGGTGACTTTGTCCGCCTGTTTCTCGATGCTTTCGATCGCATGTACGCGGTTTTCCAGGTCGTCGAAATTGGTCATCAGGCCGAGCATCTCTTTGGCGCCCTTGACGCACAATTCCGCGTGCTGGTTAAACAATTCAAAAAACTTGCCCTCAGTGGGCATCAAGCGTCCAAACATGTCATTCTCCGTTAAGCATTGAGTCGTGTTATTTACTACAGAAAGCCGCCCCTTTTGATGAAGGGGCGGCCAATGGAATATCAGTGCTGCTGTGTTAGTCGCCTTGGTAAAGCGCCAGGCCACCACTGTAATTGCCAAATTTGGTGTACTGCCCCATGAAGGTGAGGCGGATGCTGCCGATTGGACCGTTACGTTGTTTACCGATGATAATTTCGGCCGTTCCCTTGTCTGGCGAGTCGGGGTTATACACTTCGTCGCGGTAAATGAACAGGATCACGTCGGCATCCTGCTCGATAGCACCCGATTCGCGCAAGTCGGACATGACAGGACGTTTGTTCGGGCGTTGCTCCAGCGAGCGGTTCAGCTGGGACAGCGCGATCACGGGGCAACCGAGTTCTTTCGCCAGGCCTTTCAAGCCCCGTGAAATCTCGGAAATCTCCGTGGCGCGGTTGTCGCCCGGCGTATTGGCCGACATCAGCTGCAAGTAGTCGACGATGATCAGGCCCAGCTTGCCGCATTGACGCGACAAACGGCGCGAGCGGGCGCGCAATTCGATCGAGTTGAGCGCCGGCGTTTCATCGATGTACAACTGCGCGTCGTTCATCTTCTGGATCGCATTCGTCAGGCGCGGCCAGTCTTCGTCGTTCAGGCGGCCCGTGCGCAGACGGTGCTGGTCGAGCTGTCCGACCGAACCGAGCATACGCATGGCCAGCTGGGCGCCGCCCATCTCCATCGAGAACACGGCCACGGGCAAGCCGCTGTCGATGGCCACGTTTTCGCCGATGTTGACGGAAAACGCCGTCTTGCCCATCGACGGACGGCCCGCCACGATCACCAGGTCGCCCGGCTGCAGACCGGAGGTCATGCGGTCGAGGTCGATGAAACCGGTGGGCACGCCCGTGATTTCACTCTGGTTGTCGCGGCTGTACAGTTCGTCGATGCGCTCGACCACCTGCGTCAGCAGGGGCTGGATGGCGGTCCAGCCCTGGGCGCCGCGCGCGCCTTCTTCGGCGATGGCGAAAATCTTCGATTCGGCCTCGTCAAGCATCTGCTTGACTTCCTTGCCCTGCGGGCTGAAGGCCGTGCCGGAGATATCGTCGGCGACGGTGATGAGCTTGCGCAGCACGCCGCGGTCGCGCACGATCTCGGCGTAACGCCGGATGTTCGCGGCCGATGGCGTGTTTTGCGCCATGGCGTTCAGGTAAGCGAGTCCGCCCACATCATCGGCCTTGCCGAGCTGGGTCAGGGTTTCAAAAACAGTAATGACATCGGCTGGCTTGGAAGCGTTAACCATCTTGACGATTTGCTCGAAGATGATGCGATGGTCATAGCGATAGAAATCCTCCGCATGCATGAAGTCGGCGATGCGGTCATACGCGGCATTGTCGCGCAGCAGACCACCGATAACGGATTGTTCTGCTTCGATCGAATGCGGCGGAATACGGAGGGAATCCAGTTGCGGATCAGAGGGGGCGTTCATGGCGCGAATTATACCCGCTTCGGCGTGCTGGCAAAAATAAAGGGCTGAAATTGAGCGAAAAAAAGGCCACAAAAAAGCCGGGCGAACCCGGCTTTTCATAGTGCTTTACAGTACGGTAGCGCTTGCGGGCCAGGCCCGCAGACGATTACGCGTTCGCGTCTGGAACGACAGCGATCACCACTTCCACGACCACGTCGGTGTGCAGAGCAACCGAAACGTTGTGCTCGCCAACGATCTTCAGCGGGCCGGTAGGCATGCGGATTTGTGCTTTTTCAACAGCAAAACCTTGCTTGGTCAGCGCTTCAGCGATGTCGAAGTTGGTGACGGAACCGAACAGACGGCCATCGACGCCAGCTTTTTGAGCAACTTGAACGGTCAGACCGCTCAGTTTTTCGCCCTGGGCTTGCGATGCAGCCAGTTTGGCAGCAGCAGCTTTTTCCAGTTCGGCGCGCTTGACTTCGAATTCAGCCACAGCGGTTGCCGTGGCACGACGTGCCAGGCGTTGCGGGATCAGGAAGTTACGTGCGTAACCGTCTTTGACTTTGACGACTTCGCCGAGGTTACCGACGTTTACAACTTTTTCTAACAGAATGATTTGCATAGTTCTTCTCCAGGAATATCTGACCGATTAAGCGTGGTGCAGATCGGTGTATGGCAGCAGCGCGAGGAAGCGAGCGCGCTTGATTGCGGTGTCGACTTGGCGCTGGTAGTGCGCTTTGGTACCGGTCAGGCGTGCTGGCATGATCTTGCCGTTTTCCTGGACGAAGTCTTTCAGCGTGTCGACGTCTTTGTAGTCGACTTGTTCAACGTGCGCTGCGGTGAAGCGGCAGAACTTCTTACGTTTGAACAATGGGTTTTGCTGTTTGCGTTTTTCTTTAAGCTTGAGCTTATTTTTGTCGAACTTTTTACCGAATGCCATGTCAGGCTCCTGTATCTAAAATGCGCTAGTCGGGGTGACTGCACTAAAATCAATGATGTGAAACACCAAACTCTTGCTGTTGCGGCTCTTCCTGGCCAGGAAACCCGTGAACTGATAGACCCCGCCCAAGCTTGCCTGACTGAACCGTCCTGAGATTTCGCCAGCGGCTAGCGCGGCGACATCAAACTCGGTCAAACGGGCAATCCCTGCTTCCATCTGCTGCGAACTGTGTTGCAATACTGCATTCACAATCGGCAGCCCTGCCGGGGTATAGCGCAATATTTCGCGCTCGGCAATGATGGCGGTAACTTGTAGCTGGTTCAGCGCACGATCCTGGTCAAGAATTAAGCTGCTGCTGCGGCTGGAGCGGCTGCTGGTGCTTCGGTGCGGTGGCTTTTGGCCGCGTCTTCGCGTTGTACCGATTTCATCATCGGCGAAGGAGCTGTTTCAGCTTTCTTCATTTTAACGGTCAGGTGACGCAACACGGCATCATTGAATTTGAATGCTGTTTCCAACTCGACCAGGGTCTCGTTGTCGCATTCGATGTTCAGGCAGATGTAGTGTGCTTTAGGCAGCTTTTGGATCGAGTAAGCCATTTGACGGCGGCCCCAATCTTCCACGCGGTGAACCGAACCGCCGCGGGTGGTTACGCTGGCTTTGTAGCGTTCGATCATCGCGGGCACTTGCTCGCTTTGGTCCGGATGGACGATAAAGACTATTTCATAATGACGCATGCAAACTCCTTCAGGTCGGATTGATAATCGCCCACCCCGGCGTCAAGACGGGTGTGGGAAGGTCAGCCGAAGATTATAACCGCCTTTTGCAAACGTTTCAATCATTCCTTCCACCAAGGCCCGAAAAGCCCGTGCGCCGCCGTGCTTTCCGCCCTGGGACAAGTATTTCTTGCGAAATTCGCCGAAAACACGGAAATCCCCTTGCATAGTGGGCGATACTGTACAAAAATACAGACTGTTCATATAGACAGCATTTTAGTATGCACCCACCGCTCATGATCAAGCTGACAGCACGACAAGAACAAATCCTGAACCTGATCAAGGACGCGATTGAAAACACGGGCTTTCCTCCTACCCGTGCCGAGATCGCCAATGAACTGGGTTTCAAATCGGCCAATGCGGCCGAAGAGCATTTGCAGGCCCTGGCCCGCAAGGGCGCGATCGAGATTTCGCCTGGCACCTCGCGCGGCATCCGCCTGATCGGCGCGGCCGCCGAAGCGGCGCCATCGAAAGTGCCGGCAGCGCTGCTGATGTCGCTGCCCCTGATCGGCCGGGTGGCCGCCGGCTCCCCCATCCTGGCGCAGGAAAACCTGGAAGCGAGCTACAACGTGGACCCGGCCCTGTTCTCGGCCAAGCCCGACTTCCTGCTGAAGGTACGCGGCTGGTCCATGCGCGACGCCGGCATCATGGATGGCGACTTATTGGCCGTCAAGAAGGTCGACAGCGCCAAGAATGGCCAGATCGTCGTGGCCCGCATCGGCGACGAAGTCACCGTCAAGCGCTACAAGAAAACGGGGTCCGTCATCGAACTATTCCCGGAAAACCCCGACTTCAAGGTGATCACCGTGTCACCGGAAGATGAGTTCGCCCTGGAAGGTTTGGCGGTCGGACTGATGCGCAGCTGGCATTAAATTACCGCCCGTAAAAAAGGGCCGCGACAGCATGACTGTCGCGGCCCTTTTCACATGGCGCGCGGCGGCCTATGCGTCCAGTGCGTTCTTGAAATCGTCGAGCAAGTCGGCTTCATCCTCGATACCGACGGACACGCGGATCAGCGACTCGGCGATGCCCATGCTGGCGCGGCGCTCGGCGCCCATCTCGTAGAAAATCGTGTGGGCGACGGGGATGACCAGGGTGCGCGTGTCGCCCAGGTTACTGGCTGGAATCGCCAGATTCAGGCGGTTGAGGAAATCGAAGCAGTCGATGCCATCCTTCAACTCAAAGCTGAACAGGGAACCATAGCTGCGGAACAACTCCGTCGCCAGCGCGTGCTGCGGGTGCGACGCAAGGCCCGGGTAGTGCACGGCGGCCACGCGCGGGTCGGCGGCCAGCATGGTGGCCAGCGCCAGGGCGTTCGAGCAGGTGCGGTCCATGCGCAAGGCCATGGTTTCCGCGCCGACGGCGATATGGTGCGCCGCTTCCGGCCCCAGCGAGGCGCCGAAGTCGCGCAAGGCCTTGGCGCGGATTTGCGCGATGCCCCACTGGGCCGGCGCCGCCTTCTTGTAGTTTTCAAAGATATTCGGGTAACGCGTCCAGTCGAACACGCCCGTGTCCGTCAAGCTGCCGCCCAGGGCATTGCCGTGGCCGCCGATGGATTTCGTCAAGGCATTGACCACCAGGCCCGCGCCCACCTCTTTCGGGCGGAACAAATAGGGCGTCGTCATCGTGTTGTCGACGATGTACAGGATGCCCTTCTCGCGGCACAAGTCACCGATTTTTTTCAGGTCGGCGATCTGCGTGCGCGGATTGGCGATGGTTTCGACAAACACGATGCGCGTGGCCGGCGTGATGGCGGCCGCCACATTGGCCATGTCGGTGGCGTCGACGAAGGACACGGCGATGCCCTGCCCCGTTACCGTTTGCCACAGGCTGTTGGTATTACCAAACAAGAAAGCCGAAGACACGACGTGATCGCCCGCGCGCAGCAAGGATTGCACCACGGCGCCGATGGCGCCCATGCCGGTGGCGAAGCACAGCGTGGCCACGCCGTCTTCCATCTTGTTGACCTTGTCTTCCAGCGCGGACACGGTCGGATTGCCCTGGCGGCCATAGCGGAAACCCGGCTCCTTGCCCTGGAACACGGAAGCGAGCTGGCGCGCATCGGCGTAGCCGAATGCAACGGAAGTATGCACGGGCTTGTGCAGCGAACCATGTTCGATGCCCTTGCGGCGGTCGTTATGCAGGATGGTGGTGGTAAAGCCGTAGTTTTTTTTATCGTTCATGATCGCGGAGAAAAAAATGCCCGGCATCGGCCGGGCAGCTTACTTATGCTTCTGTCGTTGCCAGGTTCAGGTTCAGCTGGGAACGCGGCGTATCTTCGGGCGCTGCCGCCTTCGGATGGTGGCGCGCATATTCCAGGCGGTCCAGGTATTCCTGCGACACGTCGCCCGTCACGTACACGCCATCGAAGCACGAGGCCTCGAAGTTGGTCAGGGCCGGGTTGACGTCGGCGATCGCCTGCTTCAGCGCACCGATATCCTGGTACACGAGGTAGTCGGCCGTGATTTCGCGGCACACTTCTTCCGTCGTGCGGCCATAGGCGATCAGTTCGTCGCGCGTCGGCATGTCGATGCCGTACACGTTCGGGTAGATCACCGGCGGCGCGGCCGAGGCGAAGATGACTTTCGTCGCGCCCGCTTCACGCGCCATCTGCACGATTTCACGGCTGGTGGTGCCGCGCACGATGGAATCGTCGACCAGCAGCACCACTTTATCCTTGAATTCGGACGGGATGGCGTTGAGCTTCTGGCGCACGGATTTCTTGCGCGCCGCCTGGCCCGGCATGATGAAGGTGCGGCCGATGTAGCGATTCTTGATGAAGCCTTCGCGGTATTCGATGTTCAGCGCCATGGCAAGCTGGATGGCGGCCGGACGCGAGGAGTCGGGAATCGGCATGACCACGTCGATATGCACGCCAGGCAATTCGGCGCGGATCTTCTCGGCCAGGTATTCGCCCATTTTCAGGCGCGTGGCGTACACGGAGGCACCGTCGATGACGGAGTCGGGACGGGCCAGGTAGACGAATTCGAACACGCACGGGTTCAGGCTGGCATTGTCGGCGCATTGGGCGCTGTGCAATTGCTTGTCTGCATCGATGAAGACGGCTTCGCCGGGACCGATGTCGCGCACGAAGCGGAAGCCCATGCCTTCCAGTGCCACGGATTCGGAGGCGATCAGGTATTCGGGACCCTGCTCCGTTTCATTGATGCCCAGGCACAGCGGGCGGATGCCGTGCGGATCGCGGAAGGCCAGCAAGCCCACGCCGGCGATTTGCGCCACGGCGGCGTAACCACCCTTGACGCGGCGGTTCAGCACGGTAACGGCCTTGAAGATGGCTTCCGGGTCCAGGTTCAGGCCCGTCGTCGCTTCCTGGATTTCATGCGCCAGCACGTTGAGCAGTACTTCCGAGTCGGAATCGGTATTGATGTGGCGGCGGTCGTTCTTGAACATTTCCTGTTTCAACTGTTCCCAGTTGGTCAGGTTGCCATTGTGCGCCAGGGTGATGCCGAACGGCGCATTCACATAAAACGGTTGTGCTTCCTCTTCGCTCGACGAACCGGCCGTCGGGTAGCGGCAATGGCCGATGCCCGTCGTGCCTTGCAGCGAACGCATGTTGCGCGTACGGAAGACGTCACGCACGAGGCCATTGGCCTTGTGCATGGAAAACATACTGCTGTGATTGGTCGCAATCCCTGCCGCGTCCTGACCGCGATGTTGCAGGAGCAACAATGCATCATAGAGCAATTGATTGACAGGTTGATGGGAAACGACGCCGACGATGCCACACATGGTGTGCTCCTAAACTGTGCTACTGATTTTAAAAAAATTCAAAATTTCACATGCTGCGCGTAAGCGGCAGGCAGATAAGGCTTGATGGCGCGCGCGCCCTGTTCCGCGAACGGGCTGAGCAGCGCATTTTTCCAGAATGGCTGCTGCGGTATGGACGTCATGCCACACAAGATGACGGCGGTCAGCACGATCACAAGGCCCCGCGCCACGCCGAACAGGCTGCCCAGGGTCCGATCGGCCAGGCTCAGGCCCGTCACCTTGACGAGCGCGTCGACCGTCATGGAGAGCAATCCCATCAAGATGCGCACGCCGATGAACAGCACCACGAAGGCCAGCAATAAACGGATGGCTTCGCCCGGCACGGCTTCCGGCAGGAATTTCGCCAGGGTGGCGCCATAGGCGTTGGCAATGACGAAAGCCACGATCCAGCTGACCAGGGACAGTATTTCCTTGACCAGGCCGCGCATCATGCTGATCAGCACGGACGTCACCAGCACGAACAGCACCAGGTAATCGAAGATCGTCACGCGCGTTCAGCCTTGCAACATCACGCCGGCACCAGCGAACCGCCCAGGCCCAGCTTTTGCAGCTTGGCGCGGGTCTTTTCCGCGTCTTCGCGGCTGCCGAACGGGCCCACCCGCACGCGAATGCGCTCGCCCGCCGGGCTCGAGACTTTCTGCGTGTACGACTTGATGCCCGCTTCGCGCAGCTTGTCCTGCAATTCATCGACCTTGTCCTGCGTCGCCAGCGCCGCCACCTGCACCACGAACTTGCCGCTGCCGGCATCGTGCGCTTTCTCTTGCGGCTTGTCCTGTGGCTTGCCTTCCAGAATCGCCAGCGCGCGCGCGGCATCGTCGGCCGATTGCGCCGGCTTGGCAGGCTTAGTCTCGGGCTTGGCTTCCGCTTTTACTTCATGCTTGGGTTCCGGCTTGGGCTCGTGTTTCGGCTCGGGCTTGGCTTCGTGCTTCGGCTCGGGTTTAGGTTCCGGTTTCGGCTCCACCTTGACTGGTTTCGGCTCAGGCTTGGGCTCGGGTTTCGGCTCTACATAGGCCGGCTTGACCGCTGCAGGCTGGGCGGCGGCCAGCACGGGTGCCGGTGTGGGCGCGGGCTTGGCCGCAGGCGGCAGCGGCGCGTCGACGATTTCCTCGGACTGGTCCAGGCCATTCGCCGCGGCCTGAGCCGGGACGGCCGGCACGGGCGCCGGCGCAGGCGCTGCCTTTTCCTTCGACGGAATGTCGATGGCGATATCGTTGAACGGCGCCTTCGGCTCGGAATCGAGCAGCATCGGTAAGCCGACGGCCACGCCCAAGGCCAGGGCAATGGCCCCGACCAGGCGGCGGCGTGCGCGCTTTTTTTCAGGCAAGACCGGATCCGGCGCTTCCTTGCCGCCACGGCGCGATCCGCCGCCACCGGAGGTGTTGGCGGGGCGCTTGCGGGTCGGCGACTGTGCTTCGCCAGGGACATAAAAGCCGCTGTCTTCGCCAGAGGATTCTTGCTTGTTTTTAAACAGTTTCGAGAACAAGCCCATGCGTGATTTTCAGTCGAGTGCGTTTCAGTGAAGTGAGGATTTTCGGGCCTTCATCACGCCGGCAACGGTGAGGAAAGAACCAAAGACCACAATTCTATCATTCTCACCGGCCCGGCTCATTGCATTTGCAAAAGCTTGTGCCGGATCATCGAAAATAGACACAGTATGTTCGCTGCCGTCGGGCTTATCTTCCAGCATGATCTGCACCTTGGCGGCCAGTTCCGAGGCCGTGGCCGCGCGCGGCGAAGGCAGGCCCGTCAGGCACCAATGGTCGACGTGTTCGCTCATCGCCGCCAGTACGCCATCGATATCCTTGTCCTGCATGGAACCGAACACGGCATAGGTGTACGGGTGATAGCCCATATTGCCCAGGTTCTGGTTCAGCGCCGAGGCCGCGTGCGGGTTGTGCGCCACGTCGAGGATCACGCTGGGGCGCCCAGGCAAGACCTGGAAGCGGCCAGGCAACTCCACCGTCACGAGACCCGTGCGCACTTCCTGCGCGCCCACGGGCAGTGTCAGCTTCAGCACTTCCAGCGCGGCCAGCACGGCCGTCGCATTGAGGATCTGGTTGGCGCCGCGCAAGCTTGGATACGCGAGCGAATTGCGGCGCTGCTCGCGCCCGCCGTAGTTCCACTGCTGCTTGTCGCCCGAATAATTGAAATCGCGGCCCATCAGCCACAGGTCGGCACCGATGGCCTCGGCATGGTCGATCAACGATTGCGGCGGCACGGGGTCGCTGCAGATGGCCGCCTTGCCCGGACGGAAGATGCCCGCCTTTTCGAAGCCGATCGCTTCGCGCGTGTCGCCCAGGTAATCCGTGTGGTCGATATCGACGCTGGTGACGATGGCCACGTCGGCATCGATCACGTTGACGGCATCGAGGCGCCCGCCCAGGCCCACTTCAAGGATGGCCACGTCCAGCTTGGCTTGCGACAGCAGGTGCAGGATCGCCAGGGTGGTGAATTCGAAATACGTGAGCGGCGTGTCGCCACGCACGGCCTCGACAGCATTGAAGCTGGCGACGAGCTGTTCGTCGCTGGCCATCTCGCCCAGCACGCGGGCGCGCTCGTTAAAATCGAGAAAGTGCGGCTTGATGTACAGGCCCACTTTGTAGCCGGCGCGCAACAGCACGGATTCCAGCATGGCGCAGGTGGAACCCTTGCCATTCGTGCCCGCCACCATGATCACGGGGCAAGTAAAAGCCAGTTGCATGCGCGCCTTGACGGCTTGCACGCGGTCCAGGCCCATATTGATCTGGGTTTCCGAATGGCGGGTTTCCAGCATGGCGAGCCAGTCCGGCAAGGTGGTAGGGAGCTTGTGCATGGGAGACTTCTTGATGAGGAGACAGTGCGCGAGGCGCGGAGACGGTGTGACGTGGTAACCGGGCGCGTCCAGCGGACAGCGCCCGGCAAATTACTTTAAGCCAAGACTTCCACAGCCTGGTTTTGCAACAAGGCCAGCAGACGGGCGATTTCTTCGCGCATCTTGCGACGGTCGACGATCATGTCGACGGCGCCCTTGGTGACGAGGAACTCGGCGCGCTGGAAACCTTCCGGCAATTTTTCACGCACGGTGTTTTCAATCACGCGCGGGCCGGCAAAGCCGATCAGCGCTTTCGGCTCGGCGATGACGACGTCGCCCATGAAGGCGAACGAGGCGGACACGCCGCCCATGGTCGGGTCGGTCAGCACGCTGATGAATGGCAATTTCTTTTCCGACAGCTTGGTCAGCATGGCCGTGGTTTTCGCCATCTGCATCAGGGACAGCAAGCCTTCCTGCATGCGCGCGCCACCGGTGGCTGTGATGCAAATGAACGGCACTTTCTGTTCCAGCGCGATCTGCGCGCCGCGCACGAAGCGCTCGCCCACGACCGAGCCCATGGAGCCGCCCATGAATTCGAATTCGAAGCACGCCACGACAACCGGCAGGCTCATGATGGCGCCGCCCATGACGACCATCGCATCCGTCTCGCCCGTCGCTTCCATGGCGGATTTCAGGCGGTCCGGGTATTTCTTGCTGTCCTTGAACTTCAGGGTATCGACGGGCAGGATTTCCTGGCCGATTTCATAGCGGCCGCCCGCGTCGAGCAGGCTGTCGAGGCGCTCACGCGCGCGGATGCGCATGTGATGGTCGCATTTCGGGCACACGTGCAAATTCGATTCCAGGTCCGTACGGTACAACACGGCTTCACACGACGGGCACTTGACCCACAGGCCTTCCGGCATGGTCTTGCGCGCGGCAGCATCAGAACGCTGTATGCGCGGTGGCAGCAGTTTTTCCAACCAACTCATATTTTCTCCTTGGGCCCTTGTAGGGGTGGCGTCGGTGGACGCCCCCGGCAGACGGTAAACGGCGACGCCCCGCAGGGCGCCACCAAAAATTTTATCTATTGCACAATAACAGGCAAATCAGTGGCCGAAGTGTAGCCGTTTATCGCCAGGCTGTCGAACTTTGCCGCCACCTGAGCTTGTGTAAACAACAAGCTTGCTCAGGCGTCCAGTGCGGCGCGGATGCCCGCCGTAAAGCTGCGCACGGCGTCGACGGCGCCCCCTTCCGGAGCATTTTCGATCTCCTGGATGATGCGGCTGCCGATCACGACGGCATCGGCCACCTTGGCAACGGCCTTGGCAGTGGCGCCATCGCGGATGCCGAAGCCCACGCCGATGGGTAATTTTACATGCTGGCGGATAGCCGCAAGGCGTTCCGCCACCTGTTCCGTATCAATGTTGCCGGCGCCCGTGACGCCTTTCAGCGACACGTAGTAACTGAAGCCGCCGCCAACCTTGGCCACTTGCGCAATGCGCTCTTCGGTCGAGGTGGGCGCCAGCAGGAAGATCAGGTCCAGGCCCGCTGCGCGCATGGCGGCCGCGAATTCCTCGCACTCTTCCGGAGGATAATCGACGACGATGGCGCCATCGGCGCCGGACGCTTGCGCCGCAGCAATAAATGCGGCGCTGCCGATGCGCTCGATGGGATTCGCATAGCCCATCAGCACCACGGGCGTCGTCTGGTTGGTTTCGCGGAACTGGCGCACATAGTCGAATACGTCGTGGATGCCAACGTTGAACTTCAGGGCGCGCTCGCAGGCGCGCTGGATGACGGGGCCTTCGGCCATGGGGTCGGAAAACGGCACGCCCAGTTCCAGCACGTCGGCGCCGCCCTCGACGAGTGCATGCATCAGGGGTACGGTGGCGTCAGGGCCGGGGTCGCCGGCAGTGATGAAGGTGACCAGGCCGGTCTTGTTGTTCGATTTGAGATTGGCAAAGGTGGTGGCGATACGGGACATGGTGAGCTTTCTTAATGATGGATAGATGGAATGATTTCAACCCAAAGCAAAGGCTGGGGTCAGTCCCTGCGGGATCGGAATGCGCGCCACTGGCGCGCACTCCCCCGGCGGGTCTGACCCCGTTGACACGCTGTTAGTTGAAATTGAGTCCCATGCGCTCCGCCACGGTATGCATGTCCTTGTCGCCACGGCCCGACAGGTTGGCCAGCACGATCTGGTCTTTCGGCAAGGTGGCCGCCAGCTTGGCCGCGTAGGCCAGCGCGTGCGACGATTCCAGGGCCGGGATGATGCCTTCGATGTGGCAGCAGTCGTGGAAAGCCTGCAGCGCCTCGTCATCCGTGATGGACACGTATTGCGCACGACCCGAATCTTTCAGCCATGCATGTTCCGGACCGACGCCCGGGTAATCCAGGCCGGCCGAGACGGAATGCGTCTCGATGATCTGGCCGTTTGCATCCTGCAGCAGATAGGTGCGGTTGCCGTGCAGTACGCCCGGGAAACCGGCCGTCAGCGAGGCCGAGTGCTTGCCCGTGTCCAGGCCTTCGCCAGCCGCTTCCACGCCGATCAGTTTGACGTCCTTCTGGTCGATATACGGGTAAAAGATGCCCATGGCGTTCGAGCCGCCGCCGATGCAGGCCAGCACGTAGTCGGGCTGGCGGCCCGTCATTTCCGGCATCTGCACCAGGCATTCCTCGCCGATCACGGACTGGAAGTCGCGCACCATCATCGGATACGGATGGGGGCCTGCCACGGTGCCGATGATGTAAAAGGTGTTTTCGATATTGGTGACCCAGTCGCGCATGGCTTCGTTCAGCGCATCCTTGAGGGTCTTGGAGCCGGATTCGACGGGCACGACGGTCGCGCCCAGCAATTTCATGCGGTACACGTTCTGCGCCTGGCGCTTGACGTCTTCGCTGCCCATGTAGACCACGCATTCGAGGCCGAAGCGGGCGCAGATGGTGGCCGTGGCCACGCCATGCTGGCCGGCGCCCGTCTCGGCGATGATGCGCGGCTTGCCCATGCGCTTGGCCAGCAGGGCCTGGCCGATCACGTTGTTGATCTTGTGCGCGCCCGTGTGGTTCAAGTCTTCGCGCTTGAAATAGATTTGCGCGCCGCCGGCCAGCTCGGACCAGCGCTTGGCGTGATAAATGGGCGATGGGCGTCCGACGAAATGCTTGAGCTCGTAGCGGAATTCTTCGAGGAATTCCGGATCGACGCTGTAGCGGGCATAGGCGTCCTTCAGCTCGGCCAGCGCGTGCGTGAGCGTTTCAGCAACAAAAGAGCCGCCATACGGGCCGAAGTGGCCGCGCGGATCGGGAAAAGGATAATCGGTGGCGTGGAACAATGCGGCGGCTGCGCCGGGCGCTGTGGTGTGGTCATTCATGGTTGTTTCCTCTGGCAATGATGGCATCGGCATCCTGCACCGCGGCGATGAACGCGCGGACACGGGACGCGTCCTTGATGCCCTTGGACGCTTCGACACCACTGCTGATGTCGACGGCGTAAGGGCGCACGCGCACCACTGCGTCAGTCGCGTTTTGTACGCTCAAGCCACCACTTAAAACGACCCGAGGCGCGAGTTCTTTTGGAATGAGGGACCAATCAAATACCTTTCCTGCACCACCGTAGGCATCCACATAGGTATCGAGCAAGAGGCTGGAGAACAAGGGACTGGCGGCGCGATAGCGCTGTTCGTATTCTAGCAAATCTTCAAAGGAGGTGTCGGGTTTGACGCGGAACACTTGCGTAAACGGCGTTTGCACGGCGCCAGCCAGCGCCGCGCTGTGTTCGGGCGTCTCGTCGCCATGAAATTGCAGCAGGGACAAGGGCGCCACGGCTTTCGTCGCGCGCACCTCGTCCAGCGTGGCATTGACGAACAGGCCCACCGTCGTCACGTAGGGCGGCATGGCCGCGATCAGGCTGGCCGCCTGCTGCGGCGTGACATAGCGGGGGCTTTTCGGATAAAACACGAAACCGATGGCGTCGGCGCCCGCCGCCACGACGGCCTGGATATCTTCGGCGCGGGTCAGGCCGCAGATCTTGATGCGTGTGCGAGACATGGCTATCCTTTATTGATGCAGCTCAAAACCAGGGCAAGGCGCTGCTGCTGTCTTGCGGCAAGGCCCATTTCGGATCGTAATCGATCTGCGCCAGGTACAAGCCGTCCGGCATGAAGGTGGGCGCGGCCGCATGGCGATCTTTACTTTCAAGCAAGTGCCCGAGCCAGTCCGGTTTTTCGCGTCCCGTGCCGATGTAGACGAGCGAACCGACCAGGTTGCGCACCATGTGGTGCAGGAAGGCATTGGCCGTAATCGTAAAAATCACGCAATCGCCGCGCCGCTCGATGCGGATGTCATGCATCAGCTTGACAGGCGACTTGGCCTGGCATTGCGCGGCGCGGAAGGCCGTGAAATCGTGCCAGCCCAGCAGCGGCTGCACGGCCTGGCGCATCAGTTCCACGTCCAGCGGACGGAAAAAGAAGCCGGCGCGCCCTTCCACCAGCGGCGAACGGGTGGCATTGTTATACAACACATAATGATAGGTACGCGCGCGCGCGCTGAAACGGGCGTGGAAGAAGTCATTGACCGTCGGATCGCCTTCGAGTTCCCTGGCCCAGCGCACGGCGATGGATTTCGGCAGGAAGGCGTTGACGCCGCGCACCCACGAGTGCACGTCGCGGCTCAGTTCCGTATCGAAGTGCACGACTTGCTCGAGCGCATGCACGCCCGTGTCCGTGCGGCCGGCGCAGGTGGTGGCCAGGCGCACGCGGGCAAACTGCTCCAGCGCGTTTTCCAGCTGGTCCTGCACCGTTTGCCCGTCTTCCTGTTTCTGGTATCCATGCCAGGCCGTGCCGTCGTACTGCAGGCCGAGGACGATACGCTTCAATGGCGTTGCTGTCGTAATATTTTGCATCGAAGCATTATACCGGCGCGACAGCCTGCCGCACCGGCGGGTATCGCTAGCTTAGGAGAGCTCTCATCGTATTCGCCTTCGCGACCTGCTCTTCGCTGCCGCCCTTGATGACCTCATCGATCAGCTCGCGCGCGCCTTCCTTGTCGCCGATTTCCTGGTAAGCGATCGCCAGGTCCAGCTTGGTATCCATTTCCATGTGGATGGCCGACAACGGGTCGTCCACGCCCACGCTGGCCGTCTTGCCATCGTTGAGGTCCAGGTCGATGCCGGACAGGTCGAATTCCTGTGCCGGCGGTATGGCTTCCGGCAAGGTGGCCGGCGTTTGCGCGTCGTCGAACAGGCTGTCGATGGAAGACTCGGCCGCCGCCACCGGCGCGGCAGCGGGCGCCACCGGTTCGTCGAGGTCGAAATGGGCCAGGTCCACGTCCTTCAATGGATCAGGCAGCGGCGTCAAGCCGGCGCCCACGCCGTTCACGGGGCCGGCCGGCGGCTCCAGATCCAGGCCGAAATCCATGCTGGCGTCATACTGCGCATCGTGCGCGGCGGTGACCGGCTTGCTGTCCGGTCCCGGCATGACGATCGGGTCGCTGGTGGAGACGGGCTCGAAATCGAGGCTGTCGAGGTCGAAATCGAGTGGCGCGCGCGCATCCTGGGCCGGCGCGGCCGGGGCCACGTCGGCCAGCGGCGCGGCGGTGGCCGGCTCGTCGGGCAAATCCATGCTCTGGCCATGCAAGTCGTCGCCGACACCCTTGCTCAGGCTGACGACGGCGTCATCTTCCGTATCGCCATACAGCGGGTTGGCGGGATCGAGCGCCAGGCCCAGGGCGGCCGCCTGCGGCCACTCCTCGCCCTGGCCCCGCGTCAGGCTGTACAGCTCGCTGGCCTGGTCTTCAAACGCGCGCACGTCGTTGCGGGCCGAATAGATTTCCAGCAGTTTCAGGCGCGCCGCATGGCGTTCCGGGTGGATGCGCAAGGCTTCCTTGAGGATATCTTCCGCCTGGCCATCACGGCCGTAGGCGATATACACGTCCGCTTCGGCGACGGGGTCCGTTTCATTCGCGTCGAGCATGCTGGCGCCCGCCGCGGCGGCCACGCCGGCAGCGGCGGCGCCCGTGCCGAACAGGTGGTTGCTCGCTTCGGATTGCTGGTCTTCCGGCGCCAGGCCGGCCGGCGGCGCGGCGGGCGGCTCCGGTTCGAATTCGGGAGCCACGCTCTCAGGCGCGGGCGGCGCGTCCTTGCGGCGGCGCGCGATCACCAGCGCGGCGACGGCGGCCAGCAGCGCGGCGATGCCGATGCCGATGGCGCCCAGGTGGTCATTGATCTTGTCGGTGATGGTCGGTTCCAGCGGCGACGGCTTTTTCACCAGCGGCACCGGTTTCGCTTTCGGCACGGGCGGCTGCGCCTCGGCCGGCGCGCTGGCGATGGCGCTGGCCGCGGCACTGGCCGAGACGCTGGCAGCGGCCTCGGCCGGCTTGGCGGGCGCCGGGGCGCTCTTGTCGGCCATGGCCTTGTTCTTGACCGCCATCAGCTTTTCCAGGTCGCTGACGTTCTTTTCCAGCTCCTTGACGCGGGCGGCCGCTTCATCGACCTGCTTCGCCTTGGCGATCTTGTCTTCTTCGCTGGCGACGGCGCTCTTGCCGGCCGACTTGGCCGCCGGCTCCGCCTTCGACAGTTTCAGCTTGTCCTGCGACTCGCTCACGGCCGTCGGCTTTTCCTGCACCTTCGTCGCGCCGATCTTGCCGGCCGTGCTTTGCGTCGCCTGCGCGGCCTTGGCCGGCTTGCTTTGCGACACCTGGCCCGCCAGCTTGTTGCGGTAGGCTTCGAAATCGATGGCGTGCGCCGTCACGATGCCCTTCGCTTCAGCCGCGCCGGTGGCGCGTACGGTGTCCGCACCCGGCACGGCCAGAATGCGCCCGGCCTGCATGCGGTTCATGTTCTCGCCCTTGAAGGCGTCGGGATTGGCGCGGTACAGGGCCACGAGCATCATGTCGAGCGACACGCCCGATGGTTTCAGCTCGCTGGCGATGCGGCTCAGGGTGTCGCCCGCCTTGACCTTGTATTCGCCCGCCGCCTTTTTCGCGGCCGGCGGCGCAGCATCGGCGGCGGCCGGCTTGGCCTTGCCCGGCTCGACTGGCGCCGTCACTTGCGCGCCGCGCGTCTGGCGCGCTTCGGGCGTATCGAGCACGAACGCATACTCGCGCACCTGGCGACCGCTCTTGCTGCTCAGCTCCAGCAGCAGGTCGACCATGGGTTCGGCCACCGGCTGCGCCGAGCTGATGCGAATGAAGGGCTTGCCATTGCGGTTTTCCACGGCAAACGTCAGCGCGTTCAGGGCGGGATTGAATTCCACGTTGGCCTGGCGATACGCGTCCGGCGGCGCCAGCTTGGCCAGCAGGCTTGTTGCCTCGCCTGGCTTGACGGCCGATAATTCGACCTCGGCGCGCAGCGGCTGGCCGGCGGCGGACAGCACCGTGATCTTGCCCAGCTCGGCTGCGGATGCCGCCGGTGACAATAACACCGCACAGGCGACAGCGCTGCTGAGTGTTTGAATGGCAAGGGAGGCGACCCGGGGACGAGTGTGTACAGGCATAGTTGGCGGCATCTTAGTTGACATGGGAAAACTGTTACTTTTCCAGAGGTATCAACATATCATCATGCCCAGAGCTATGCAAGCTCCGCATGGTTGCGCCTTGACGGGCTCAAGGCGAAAAAAAAGCCGGGGAAACCGCCCCGGCTTGATCTTGACTGGCAATTTATTGCCCTTATGCGTCCAGCAAAATGCGCAGCATGCGGCGCAGCGGCTCGGCCGCGCCCCACAGCAACTGGTCGCCCACGGTGAACGCGGACAGGTATTCGCCGCCCATGCTCATCTTGCGCACGCGGCCGACTGGAATCGTCAGGCTGCCCGTGACGGCCGCCGGCGACAGGTCGCGCACGGACGCTTCGCGCGTGTTCGGGACCAGCTTGACCCATTGATTGTTGCTGGCGATGATGTCGTTGATTTCATCGAGCGGCACGTCTTTTTTCAGCTTGATGGTCAGCGCCTGCGAATGGCAGCGCATGGCGCCGATGCGCACGCACAGGCCGTCGACGGGAATTTCCTTGGTACCGAAATCGATGCCGCGACCGAGGATCTTGTTCGTTTCCGCGCCCGCCTTCCACTCTTCCTTCGACTGGCCGTTGCCCAGGTCCTTGTCGATCCACGGAATCAGGTTGCCGGCCAGCGGCGCGCCGAATTGCTTGATTTCATCCGGGGAATAGCCGTGCTGGGTGGCCAGCACCTGGCGGTCGATTTCCAGGATGGCGGAAGCGGGGTTCTCCAGCAGCGCCTTGACGGAGCTGTTGATGGTGCCGAATTGCGTCAGCAGTTCGCGCATGTGCTGCGCGCCGCCGCCCGATGCCGCCTGATACGTCATCGACGTCATCCAGTCGATCAGGTCGTGCTGGAACAGGCCGCCCAGGCCCATCATCATGCACGAAACGGTGCAATTGCCGCCGATGTAATTCTTGACGCCCTTGCCCAGCGCATCCTTGATGACGTGCAAGTTGACGGGGTCGAGCACGATGACGGCGTCTTTTTCCATGCGCAAGGTCGAGGCCGCATCGATCCAGTAGCCGTTCCAGCCGGCTGCGCGCAGCTGCGGGAAGACGGCGCTCGTGTAGTCGCCGCCCTGGCAGGAAATGATGATGTCGCACTTGGACAGTTCGGCGATGTTGTTGGCATCCTTGAGGATGGTTTCATTCTTCGCCATGGCCGGCGCCGCGCCGCCCGTGTTCGAGGTGGTGAAAAACACCGGTTCGATGTGGGCGAAATCGCCCTCTTCCTGCATGCGCTGCATCAGGACCGAACCGACCATACCGCGCCAACCTACCAAGCCAACTAATTTCATTACCATTCCTCAAGATGAGACGGCGACTGCCATCATTAGACTATTTTATCCCAGTGCTTTTACAACTGCATCACCCATCGCCTCGGTACCGACCAAAGTGGTGCCCGCTTCATGGATGTCGGCCGTGCGCAGACCCTGCGCCAGCACCTGTTTCACGGCGCCCTCGATGCGGTTTGCCTGCTCCTCGCGGTTGAGCGAATAGCGCAACATCATGGCGGCCGACAGGATCGTCGCCAGTGGATTGGCGATGCCCTTGCCCGCGATATCGGGCGCCGAACCGTGCGATGGCTCGTACAAACCCTTGTTGTTGGCGTCCAGCGAAGCGGACGGCAGCATGCCGATCGAGCCAGTCAGCATGGCGGCCGCGTCCGACAAGATGTCGCCGAACATGTTGCCGGTCACCATGACGTCGAATTTCTTCGGCGCCCGCACCAGTTGCATGGCCGCGTTGTCGACATACATATGATCGAGCGCCACGTCCGGGTATTCCTTGTGCACGTCTGTGACGATGTCCTTCCAGAACTGGAAGGTTTCCAGCACGTTCGCCTTGTCCACGCTGGTGAGGCGCTTGTCGCGCTTTTGCGCGGCTTGGAACGCCACGTGGGCGATGCGGCGGATTTCGCCTTCCGCATAGCGCATCGTATCAAAACCTTCGCGCTGGCCCTTGAACGGACCGTCCGGGCACTCGCGCACGCCGCGGGGCTGGCCGAAATAAATGTCGCCCGTCAATTCACGGATAATCAGGATATCCAGGCCGGAAACCACTTCCGGCTTCAAGGTCGAGGCGCCCGCCAGTTCCGGGTACAAAATGGCGGGACGCAGGTTGGCGAACAGGCCCAGGTTCTTGCGCAAGCCCAGGATCGCCTGTTCCGGGCGGAACTGGCGCTCCAGCGTATCGTATTGATAGTCGCCCACGGCGCCGAACAGCACGGCATCGGCCGCTTTTGCCAGGGCCAGCGTGCCTTCCGGCAGCGGATGGCCGTGCGCGGCGTAGCCGGCGCCGCCGACCGGCGCCGTTTCCAGTTCGAACGACTCGCCGAGAACATTCAGGACCTTGACGGCCTGGGCGACGATTTCAGGACCGATACCGTCGCCGGGTAAGATTGCAATTTTCATGGATTTAATCTTTAGATAACGTTCGCCAACCAAGGCTGATTGTTCAAATGACGCTCTTCGAAGGCGCGGATATCATCCGCATGGCGCAGGGTCAGGCCGATATCGTCGAGGCCATTCATCAGGCAATATTTGCGGAAGGCGTCGATCTCGAATGGATACGAGACGGCGCCATTGCTGGTGCGCACGCACTGCTGTTCCAGGTCCACCACCAGCTTGAAGCCGGGGAAGGCCTTGACTTCATTGAACAGGTGCTCGACCTGGCTTTCCGACAGCACGATGGGCAGCAAGCCGTTCTTGTAGCAGTTATTGAAGAAGATGTCGGCGAACGACGGCGCGATGATGGCGCGGAAGCCGTATTGATCGAGTGCCCACGGCGCGTGTTCGCGCGAGGAGCCGCAGCCGAAGTTCTTGCGCGTGAGCAAAATCGAGGCGCCCTGGTAGCGCGGCTCGTTGAGCACGAAATCGGGGTTCAGCGGACGGCGGCTGTTGTCCTGACCCGGCTCGCCATGGTCGAGGTAACGCCATTCGTCGAACAGGTTGGGGCCGAAACCGCTGCGGTGGATCGATTTCAGGAATTGCTTCGGGATAATCGCGTCGGTGTCGACGTTGGCGCGGTCCAGCGGGGCAACCAGGCCTTCGTAAATCGTAAATTTATCCATGCTGTTTCTACTCGGTAAGACGCGCGGCGCAGGGCGCCGGCACGTCACGGTTTATTTTCCGCCGGCGCCAGTGACGACCTGGCCGACTTTCTGCACATCGCGGCCGATGCCGGACACGGTGTTGCAGCCAGACAGGATGACGGTGGCGATGAGGAGGGCGAAGAGTTTTTTCATGATGAGTTCTTGATAGTAAATAAGGGACCGGGAACGCTAGTGTAAACCAGTCGCACCGGTCCCTGCCGTCATCGCAAGCCCCGCACGTCGACAAAGTGGCCGGCGATACCCGCCGCGGCCGCCATTGCGGGCGACACCAGGTGGGTACGCCCGCCTTGCCCTTGCCGGCCCTCGAAGTTGCGGTTCGAGGTCGAGGCGCAGCGTTCTCCCGGCTCCAGGCGGTCCGCATTCATGGCCAGGCACATGGAGCAGCCCGGCTCGCGCCACTCGAAGCCCGCATCCTTGAAGATGCGGTCGAGTCCTTCGCGTTCGGCCTGATCCTTGACCAGGCCGGAACCGGGCACCACCAACGCCAGGGTGACGTTCGAGGCGCGATACTTGCCACGCACCACGGCCGCCGCCGCGCGCAAATCCTCGATGCGCGAGTTGGTGCAGGAACCGATGAAGACCTTGTCGATGCGGATGTCTTCGATGGCCGTGTTGGGCTTGAGGTTCATGTAGACGAGCGCCTTTTCCATCGCATCGCGCTTGACGCTGTCCTTTTCCAGGTCAGGATCGGGCACGCGGCCGTCGACGCCGATCACCATCTCGGGCGACGTGCCCCAGGTCACTTGCGGCACGATGTCGGCGGCGTTGAGCGTGACGACGAGGTCGAAGCGGGCGCCCGGGTCCGAATGCAGGGTGCGCCAATAGGCGACGGCGCGTTCCCAGTGCGGGCCGGCCGGCGAAAACGGACGTCCCTTGACGTAATTGATGGTGGTGTCGTCCACGCCGATGATACCGGCGCGCGCGCCCGCCTCGATGGCCATGTTGCACACCGTCATGCGGCCTTCCATCGACAGGGCGCGGATGGCCGAGCCGCCGAACTCGATGCAGTAGCCCGTGCCGCCGGCCGTGCCGATCTTGCCGATGATGGCCAGCACGATATCTTTCGCCGTCACGCCGGCCGGCAAGGCGCCGTCGACTTGCACCAGCATGGATTTGGATTTCTTTTGCAGCAAGGTTTGCGTGGCCAGCACGTGCTCGACCTCGGACGTGCCGATGCCGTGCGCCAGCGCGCCGAAGGCACCGTGCGTCGACGTGTGCGAGTCGCCACAGACGACCGTCATGCCGGGCAGGGTCGCGCCCTGCTCGGGGCCGATCACGTGCACGATGCCCTGGCGCTTGTCGTTCATGTTGAAGTAGGTCAAGCCATAGTGCCTGGCGTTCTTGTCCAGGGTTTCCACCTGCAGGCGCGAGACCGGATCGGCAATGCCGTCGACCCGGCTGGTGGTCGGCACGTTATGGTCGGCCACGGCCAGGTTGGCGGAAATGCGCCACGGCTGGCGGCCCGCCACGCTGAGGCCATCGAAGGCTTGCGGGCTGGTGACTTCGTGCAGCAGGTGCCGGTCGATATACAGAATTGTCGTGCCATCATCGTCGGCCCGAACAACGTGGGATTCCCAGAGTTTGTCGTAAAGCGTCTTCATCATGATTTATGCAGCGTTGCCACAGCCTGTTTAAGTGATCTGTCGAACTGATCGGAAGGATCGGCAATGATTATGCCATATATTGTGCAATGCAGAAGCAAAAGCCGCCCCAGCGTGGGATGGGCGATACAAAATTCGGCGCGCTTTGCGGATATGGCGAAAAAATTGCTGATACGAAAATCCGCCAAAATGCCGGCGGGGCGAATAAAAATCGAAAAAAGCCGAAAAAAAAGCCCGCTGCAGAGGTCTGCAGCGGGCTGGGTGTGAACTGGCCTGTGTTATCAGGCAGCCATGCGCACACTTCCCCTGCAACCATCCATCAGGAAAGATAGGCCCACGACTAGCACCAGCTCGCCTTCGGCCGAGCGGGCAGTACCGGTAATGCCTTCCACGGTGATGGCCGTCATCGGCTTGATCACGAGGTCGGCCGTGCCATCGACGGCTTCCACGGCGAGAATGTACGGCTGTGGCGCAGCGACAACAATGCCGACGCGCTCGCTGCACGATTCATAGCCCAGGGCGCCGGCCAGCGAACGCACGGGCAATGGACGACCCTGGTCTTTCAACACAGGCGCGCCGCCCACTTCCATGAAGGTTTCCGGCAATTCGACGACGCGCTGCACCACCGCCATCGGCAGCGCCAGCGCGGCGCCCGAGGTCGACACAAGCATGGTCGGCACGATCGACAGTTCGATCGGCAGGCGGATCGCGAACTTCGTGCCCTTGCCCAGCATGGATTCGATGTGGATGGCGCCGCGGTTTTTCTCCACGGCCGTTTTCACCACGTCCATGCCCACGCCGCGCCCGGAGACGCTGGAAGCGACTTCCTTGGTCGAGAAGCCCGGCAGGAACACCAGCTGGAAGCATTCGTCATTGCTCAACTGCGCGTTTTCGCTGATCAAGCCCTTTTGCTGGGCCTTGCTGCGCAGGAAGGCCGGGTCCATGCCCTTGCCGTCATCTTGCAGCACGATCATGACGCTGTTGGCTTCCTGCCAGGCTTTCAGCGAAATATACGATTTGGCGGGCTTGCCGGCAGCCAGGCGCGCTTCCGGCGACTCGACGCCATGGTCGAGCGAGTTGCGCAGCATGTGCACGAGCGGATCATACAGGCTGTCGACCACGACGCGGTCGACTTCCGTCTCCGCGCCTTCGATGGTCAGCTCGACATCCTTGCCCAGATCTTTCGCCAGTTCGCGCACGAGGCGCGGGAACTTCTGGAACAGGCGGCCGACAGGCTGCATGCGCGTGGCCAAGGTGGCCCGCTGCAGTTCCGTCGAGTAGCGCGAAGCGCGTTCCAGGGTTTCCGCCAGGGTCGCCATCAAGGTGGCGGCCTGGCCTTCGAATTTGAATTGCAGCAAGCGCTCGAGCAGCACGGCAGCCTGGTTGGCGGCCTGCACGGATTCGCCGGCCACTTCCAGCAGCGCGTCGAGCTTGACGGCGTCGACGCGGATGCTGTCTTCCTTGACGGGTGCGGCATGGCGCACTTCCGGCCGCTCTTCGCGGCGTTCCGCGCCATCCCAGGCCTTGGCGGCCGGTTTGGCGGCGGCAGCGGCAGGCGCGGCGGCCACGACGGCAGGCGCGGCGGCGGCGGCGGACACCGGCGCGGCAGCGACCCGGCTGCCCTCGGGCACGACGGCGTTATACATGCCTTCCCAGTCCAGGCCATCGGCGCTGGCGGTGGCAATGGCGGCGGCAGGCGCCGCCACGGCAACTTCGGCCACCTCGGCAACGACCACGGCCACTTCCGCCACCACGGCGGCGGCCGGCGCGGGCGCATCCATGCCCTTGCCTTCGATGGCGTTCGTCAGGATGTGTTCCAGCTCTTCCGGCATGGCCGGCAAGCTTTCCGGCGCGGCGCCATTGGCCAGTTCCGTCAGCTGGTCGGCGACGAAACCGGACGCCTGCAGCGCCGCCTCGATGGCGATCGGCGTCACGGGCGCGGCGCCCGTGCGCAAGGCGTCAAACAGGTTTTCCGTCAGATGGCAGGCCGCCACCAGCGCGGGCAGGCCCATGAAGCCGGCGCCACCCTTGATGGTGTGGAAAGAACGAAACACGGCATTCAGTGTTTCCTTGTTGTCAGGATCACGCTCGAGGCGCAATAAGTGCTCTTCAACATTAACCGCAAGATCCATCGCCTCAACGACGAAATCCTTGAGCATATCGTCCATTAGAATCCCAAATCCGCAAGAAGGTCGTCTACATTATCCTGGTCCAGCGCCACCGACGGCACGGACGGGCCCTGCATCAGCGGCACCGGCTTTTGCGCCAGTTTTTCGCGCACTTCGGCCGGCGCGTTGTCGCGCAGCAGCTGGGCCAGCTCGTTTTCCACCGTCTTGGTGATGTTGACCACTTTTTTGATCAGCTGGCCCGTGATGTCCTGGAAGTCCTGGGCCATCATGATTTCCAGCAAGCGCGCTTTCTCCGCCTCCGTCGCTTCGGCAACGGCTTGCGCGAACTGGCGCGAATCGCCGGCCAGGGCCTTGAATTCTTCCAGGCTCAGCTTGCCGTCGAACAGGTCCGTCCAGCGGCCATCCATCTCCTTGGCCTTCTTCGACAGCACGTCTTGCGCCGGCATGCCTTCGTCGAGCGTATTGAGCACCTTGTTGGCGGCCTGTTCCGTCAGGGTGGCGACATATTCCAGGCGATCCTGGGCGTCGACGATCTGCGACGACGCTTCCGTCAAGGCCTTGTCGTAGCCCAGTTCGCGCAGCGAATCATGCAGCAGGCGCACGATGCCGCCCAGGCGTTCGAACATCGGCTTGTCGGACTGGTCGACCGGGTCGGCCGCTTCGCCAGGCGCGTCGGCGGCAGGCGACGCCTGCGGCGCGGCGGGCTCGACAGCCACCGGCGGCGGCACGGCGGCGCTGGCCGACACGGAGTCGAACAGCGCGTCAAAATCATCATCCGCGATCACGGCAGGAGCGGGCGCGGCGGCAGACGCCGGCGTGGCTGCGGCCGCGCTTTGCGCGGATACTTCATCGAATAATGCATCGAAATCATCAGCGGCGTTGGTCATATCCCTGCTTCTCCATAATTTGTCAAAATTCCGCCTGAACTGTGCGTTTTACAGACTGATACCCACAATTTCTCGATTAAGATGATTTGAGGCAATACCGCTGCGATGGTGCGAGTGTAGCAGGGCGCCGCCCTGTTGGTAAATCTCAAAACGCGCTTCCTGGTGCAAAGCAGGCCCACAAGAGCTTTTCCACCAGGAAATAAGTGTTCCTGCTGTTGTATTTTGAAATACTACCATTGGCGTGCGTGCAAGACCACGCGGCGCACAAGAAATCCTGCACGCGGGCGCCTGCGTAACAGCGTCATACGGACGTCATGGCAGCTAAAACACGATCTTTCTGCCAATGTTGTCTATACTGAAGGTGCAAGAGTATTGATAATTATCAAGTCTTTACATGAATACAATGCTGCCGCCACGACTACAATAAGAGGCGTTGCGCGCGCTGAGTCACTGTCAAAGGACCTGCCATGTATAAGAAAATTCTGATCGCCACGGACGGCTCCACCGTCTCCAACTTGACGGCCTGTGCCGGCGTTGCCTTTGCCGAACAGATGCACGCCGACATCCTCGCCGTATACGTGGCGCCCGAGTACCAGTACCCGGTCTACATCGAAATCATTCCGCCAAGCTATCCCAGTGAAGAGGAATACCGCATCGCCATGCGCAAGGCGGGCGCCGACCACTGGCAGCCCATCCTCGACGCGGCTGCCAAGCGGGGCCTGCAAGCGACGGGCTTGACGGCCTTTTCCGACAGCCCTGCCCTGAAAATCGTGGAAGTGGCGCAATTGCAGCAATGCGACCTGATTTTCATGGGCTCGCATGGCCGCAGCGGCTGGGGACAGTTACTGCTGGGCAGCGTGACCAACAAGGTGCTGTCGCACTCCAAATTGCCCGTGCTCGTGCATAGGCTGATCAAGGAACCTCCAGCAAAATAGGAGGTCACATGACCACGGGGGCCGCCGTTGCCTGCACATCAAAAAAAGGCACTGTGCGGCCGCTTCGGTTAAAATGACAACGTTTCTCGTTTCTTAACATTTGATTGTCCGGTGACGGACTGCCTCCAGATTGCCTGCCTATGATACGTATTGTGATTGCCGACGACCACACCATCATGCGCGAAGGATTGAAGCGCATCCTTGACGGCGCGCCGGATATCGACATCGTGGGTGAAGCCATCGACGGTTTTGAAGTACTCAACCATGTGCGCCAGGGCGGCTTCGACCTGCTGCTGCTCGACCTGTCGATGCCGGGCCGCAGCGGTGTCGACCTGATCCGGCAAATCCGCAGCGAGGCGCCCAAGCTGTCCATCCTGATCCTCACCATGCACGAGGAAGAGCAATATGCGGTGCGCGCCATCCGCGCCGGCGCGCAAGGCTATCTGACCAAGGAAAGCGCGGGCACCCAGCTCGTGGGCGCCA
This sequence comes from Janthinobacterium rivuli, assembly GCF_009208735.1. Taxonomy (GTDB): domain Bacteria; phylum Pseudomonadota; class Gammaproteobacteria; order Burkholderiales; family Burkholderiaceae_D; genus Janthinobacterium. Next base: position 398,540 of record NZ_WFLJ01000001.1, read on the forward strand.
TCCACAAGGTGGCGTCGGGACGTCCCTACATCAGCGCCGAGGTGGCAGAGCAGCTCGTGCTCAATATCATGATGCCGAATGAAAGCTTGCTGCATAAACAGTTGTCGGACCGCGAATTCGAAGTCTTTTCCCTGCTGGTGGCAGGCAAGTCGATCACGGAAATTGCCAACAATCTGCACCTGAGCGTCAAAACGGTGAGTACGCACAAGACGCGCATCATGCAAAAGATGGGCATGAGCTCCTTGTCGGAAATGGTCCAGTATGCCGTGGCGCACCGCCTGCTCTCCCCCTTCAAGACCTAAATACAGAGGCGCGCGCCCGCGCGTCGACTGTAGGAACAATCCTACTTCATCCACCACAGCTCCTACTGCCATATTCAGCCACTGCTGATATTAATTGCATACGGTTGTTGGCATACTGAAACCAGTAATCAAGTTGCTGGGAAGTTATTTCATCACACAGCAAGTCGTCAGCGAATTGAGCTTTATCTGCCTGGACGCGCGCCGCCCCTTACCCGCCCGCCGCCCTGCGCACCCCGTCATTCAACTCTGCACTACCTGTCACCAGGAGATGAACATGCTGTCCACGCAAACGCCTGAAACCCGCGCCGCCTCTCCATCGCTGGCCCCCTCCTCTCCGATGGAAGCGGGGCGCCAGCGCCAGGGCCGGCTATGGTCGAACCTGAAGGAGGTGTGCGACCTGCTGCATATCTCCAGTGCCTGCACCATCGCGGCCGACGAACTGCTGTTCCAGCACGTGCAATTCAAGACGGGCCAGCGCGTGCACACCATCGGCCAGCCGTTCGACACCCTGTACATCGTCAATTCGGGCTTCCTGAAAACCGTGCTCATCGATGAATTCGGCAATGAACAGGTACTCAGCTTTCCCATGAAGGGCGACATGCTGGGCGTCGACGGCATCCACTCGCGCCATTACTCCTCGGAAGCGGTGGCCCTGTCCGACTGCGACCTGATCCTGCTGCCGTTCAAGAAACTCACGGCGCTGGGCCGTGTCCACCTGGAACTGGAAAATGTCATGTATGGCGTGATGAGCCGCGAACTGGTGCGCGAGCAAGCGATGATCGGCATGCTGGGCGCCCTCAGCGCCGAAGCCCGCGTGGCGCGCTTCCTCGTCTCGCTGGCCGACCGCTTCGCGCAGATGGGCTACTCGAGCAAGCTGTTCAACCTGCGCATGACGCGCCATGAAATCGGCAGCTATCTGGGCCTGACCCTGGAAACGGTCAGCCGCACCTTGTCCGCCTTCAATGAAATCGGCCTGATCACGGTCGACCAGCGCACCATCGGCATCAAGGATCCGGACGCCCTGAAAACCCTGCGCCGCCTGCCGCCGTCGCGCTCGCGCGCCAAGCAGCTGGCCGCCGCCAAACTCAAGGCCGACACCACCGCGGCCGCCAACGCCTCGGCGCAATTGCTGGCCACCATCTAGCCCCATCCCGATTTCTTCAAGCTTGGCACAGGCTTGACCCGGCCAAGGCGCACCGCCTTGCCGGGTCTTTTTTGCTGCCGCCCCCCTGCCAAGCCGCGCCAGCGGCCGCCTTTGCCCCGCCCCTCCGCCATGCTGCCGCGCCAACATAAAAAAAGCGCGGATGGCGCACAAATAAGCCTTGCTTTTCGGGCCACATTCAACAATAATGCAAATACGAATCATTCTCAACTGAGACAAAGAAAGCCCAACATGCAAAGCTCAAAACCAGCCTTGATCCAGGATGCCGCCAGCGCCCACGTCCGTCCTCCCGTCAGCATGACCCAGCCGGCGCGCCGCATCACCAGCGAAGCGCTGCTGCAGCAGGGCCGCGAAGTGGAGATTGAGCACAGCGGCAAGATCTATCGTCTGCGCGTCACCCAATTGAACAAGCTGATCCTGACTGCCTGAAGCAGCACGGCAGCCAGTCACCACACTCGCCAGCCAGTCGCGCTCCGTGCGCGCAGCCAGCCAAACCACCGCACAGGAGTGTTTGATGGCGAACGACCGACCTTCCCCGATGTTTCCTTCCCCGCAAGGCCAACAGCCTGAATTGCTGCTGTCGGCCGTGCTGCACCTGATGTCGCACTACCATGCGGGCAGCCCCTGCGAGAAGTTAGCCGGTGTCATCGAACGCCATCTGCAAGTGCTGTCGAGTTCGCCCGGCCTGGGGCCCGTGCTGCAAACGACCTGCCAGCAACTGTCGCAGCAATGGGCCGCGCTGGTGGCGCTGCACCGGCCTGCGCCACCCAGGACCACCTTGCTTGAACGCCTGGCACGCCTGCTGAGCGCCAAGCGCCCCGCCTCGCCCCTGCCGCAATAATTTCTTTTCCATCCGCATCGCCCAACAGGATATCGCCATGTGTGACAAAGACCAGTCCCTGCCCGTCATCAGCCGTTGTTCCAGCGACGGGGCCGAAACGGCCGCGCTCGCTTCACGCCGCCGCCGGCTGTGGGAACTGTCGCATACCTGTCATTGCCCGCTGGTCGGCGTGGGCTTGCCCTTGGGCTATCTGCGCAAGCTGGTGGGCAAGATGACGGGCGGGCGCGTGCTGGCCGACGACTATGAAGTGCATGTGGGCGCCGTGACGGAATGCGGCGCGCGCAACCGCCTGTCCGAAGCGCTGCAAAAGGAACTCGAACGCCGCTACGCCCCCGTGATCCTGCGCTTTCGCGGCGCCAAGACCACGGAGCAGGTAGCGCAACTGTGGCGCACGGCCGTCGCCAACGGCGACGTGTCGGGCGCTTTCTGGGCCGGCCTGACGCACCCGCGCTGCGACGCCGAACTGGAAGAGCAGATGTGCCGCGACTTGCACATGATCCAGCACCAGGCGGGCGCCTGCGTACGCGCCGACATGAGTAAATTCACGGCCTTGCAGGAAGAAAATGCGCGTCTGGCGCACGAACTGGCCAAGCTGCAACAGCGCAGCCAGGCCGCACTGATGGAAAAGACGGGCGAGCTGGAACGCCAGGAAGCCGTGCTGCTGCGCACGCGTGCCGAAGCGATCGGCAAGGATAGCGTGATCGACGGCTTGCGCGCGGAGCTGGCGCAGCTGCAGGCGGCCATCCCGGCGCTGGAATCGCGCACGCGCCTGGTCGAACGCCTGGCGCAAATGGATGCGCGCGAAAAGGAATTGCGCCAGCAAATCGCGGAATTGAAGCAAGCCCAGCCACGTCCGAGCGCGGCCGTGCCGCCACCGGCGCCGAAGCTGGAAGTGCCGACGGGCGGCAAGCTGAAAATGCCGATCCGCCTGGTCGATCAAAGCGTGCTGTGCGTGGGCGGGCGCAGCGGCAATGTCGCCACCTACCGCGCCCTGATCGAGCGGGTCGGCGCGCAATTCGCCCACCACGACGGCGGCCTGGAAGACAATGCCAACCTGCTCGATTCGAGCCTGGCGGCGGCCGACCTGGTGATATGCCAGACGGGCTGCATCAGCCACAGCGCCTACTGGCGCGTGAAGGATTACTGCAAGCGCACGGGCAAGCGCTGCGTCTTCATCGACAACCCCAGCATTTCCAGCCTGGCGCGCGGCTTGCAGGAAGTGAGTGGAGAAATGGAACCTGCCGCCCTGGACGCCGCCGACTGAGCCAGGCCTAAACTTAGGCCTGCAACGCGCGCGCGATGGCCTCGCGCAGGATCGCATCGTCGACCGTGGTGTCGGGCGCGAAACGCCCCACCACCTTACCCTCCCTGTTGATCAAAAACTTCTCGAAATTCCATAGCACGTCGCTGGGCTGCTCCTGCGTGATGCCGTAGCCGGCCAGCTTGGCGCGGAAATCGCTGCCCGGCTTTTCCTGCGCCTGCGGCTGCTCTTGCACCAGGCGCTGGTACAGCGGATGCTGGCCCGGGCCCTTGACGACGATTTTTTCAAACAGGGGAAATTGCACGCCAAAGGTGCCGCGGCAAAAATCGGCGATTTCGGCATTGCTGCCCGGCTCCTGCGCGCCGAATTCATTCGCGGGGAAACCGGCCACCACCAGGCCCTCGGCCTGCTTGTCGGCGTAGAGTTTTTCCAGTCCTGCGTACTGCGGCGTCAAGCCGCAGGCGGAGGCGACATTGACCACCAGCACGACCTTGCCCCGGTACGCCTCCAGGCTGGTGGGTTCGCCATTGATGCGGCGCAAGGGAATGTCGTAGATGCTGTCGCTCATGCTGTGTCTCCTCGGCGGATAAAACAATCATGATAGCCGTGTGTGCGCGAACGCGCTGGCGGCGTCAAGACTCAGTAGACGTCGCGCCGGTAGCGCCCTTCGGCCGCCAGCGCGTCGAGCGCGGGCCGGCCCAGTATCTCTTGCAGCGCTTGGTCGACGCCGCCCGCCATGCCGGCCAGGCTGCCGCAGATATAGATGGCCGCGCCCTGCCGCAGCCACAGTTTCACCTCGTCGGCATTGCCGCGCAGGCGGTCCTGCACGTACAGCCGCTCGGCCTGGTCGCGCGAAAACGCCAGGTCCAGGCGCGGCAAGTCGCCGCTGGCGTGCCACCGTTCAATTTCTTCGCGATAATGGAAATCGTGTGCCGCGTTGCGCTCGCCAAAGATCAGCCAATTGCGCCGCTGCCCCGCCAGCACGCGGCTTTTCAAATGGCCGCGCAAGCCGGCGATGCCGCTGCCGTTGCCGATCAAAATCAACGGTCGTTGGGCATTGTCTTCCAGGCGAAAACGCCGGTGCTGGCGCAAGCGCAGCTGCACCACATCGCCGACAGCGGCTTGCGACGTGAGCCAGCCCGAAGCCAGGCCCAGGCTGCCGTCCGGATGCGCATGCTGGCGCACCAGCAAGTGCACGCCGCCATCGTGCGGGATCGAGGCGATCGAGTATTCGCGCGGTTGCGCAGGATCAAGCGGCGCGGCCACCTGCACCAGGTCGCCCGACTGCCATTCCGGCAGGCTGCCGGCCACAGGCGCCAGTTCCACGTGATAGATGGCGCCGCCGGCGCTGCCGGGATTGAGCAACTGCCGCTGCGTCAATCGCCAGTCGCCAAACGCGGGGGCGCTCCAGTCGGGCGCGTCGCTGGTGCCGGCCAGGTGGCTCAGGTGCTGGAACCATTGCTCGATGGCGGCGCTGGCGCTGCGGTCGACCTCGATGCGCTCAAACAGGCGCGAAGCGCCCTGCTCCGCCAGCCAGACATCGAGCGTGCGGCCGAAGCCGCAGAACTGGCCATAGCTGCGGTCGCCCAGGGCCAGCACGCAATAATGCAATTGCGGCAGCGCCAGTTCTCCCGACATCAGCCTGCCCATGAAGGCGGCCGCATTGTCGGGCGCGTCGCCCTCGCCATAGGTGCTGACCAGGAACAAGGCCCGCTCCGCTTGCTGCAAATCCTTGGCCGTGAGGTCGGCCAGCGCGCACAGGCGCACGGGGATACCGGCCAGCTGCAGGCTCTGCGCCGTTTGCGAGGCCAGCTCTTCGGCGTTGCCCGTCTGGCTCGCATACGCCACCAGCCAGGGGCGGCTGTCGGCCAAGGCCGCCTTGGCGGCGTCGGACGCGCGGCGTCTGGCGCGCGCGCGCAGCCAGGGCGCCAGGCACACGCCCGCGTAACTGAGGGACAGGGCGGCCAGCAAGGCCAGCCGCGTCGTATCGTGCGTAAAAATCATGGAATCAATCGTTCATTCGTCGAGCATGGCCAGCAGCTGGCTGCTCAGCGTTTCATGGTAGCCGTCGCCATCGCGCCGCAGGAAGCGCGCGGCCAGGCCCTGCTCCTCGGCCAGCGCCATGCCGGCCTCGGCACCGAGCACCGTCAGGGCCGTCGACCAGGCGTCGGCCGCCATGCATTGCTCATGCACGACGGTGACGGAGGCGAGTTGATTAGCGATCGGCATGCCGCTGCGCGGATCGATCGTATGGGAAAAGCGCGCTGTGCCATCCTCGAAGAAACGCCGGTAGTCGCCCGAGGTCGCCACGGACAAGTCGTGCAGCGCCAGCAGCATTTCAGGCGGATGCCGTGCATTGTCGGCACTATCGGCGGCGCCATCGACCTGCTCCAGCATCACCCACCACGGCTGGCCGTCGGGCTTGCTGCCGGCGCCGCGCAGCTCGCCGCCCACTTCGACCAGGTAATGGCCGATGCCCTGGCTGTCCAGGTAGCGCGCCAGGCGGTCCACGCCATAGCCCTTGGCGATGGCCGATAAATCGAGCTGCAAGCCACCCGGCTGGCGCGCGCGACGGGCCGGCAAGTCCAGCTCCAGGCGGCGGCGCTGGCGCTGCGACAGCAGCAAGGCCACGGTATCGTCTTTGGGAGGAAGGAAGCCGGGCTCATCGTAGCGGTGGCGGGGGCCGAAGCCCCACCGGTTGACGAGCGCGCCGGCGCACGGGTCGTATGCGCCGCCGGACGCCTGCGAGACGTGCATGGCAAAGCCCAGCACTTCGCAAAACGCGGCGGGCAGGCTGTGCCAGCTGCCGGGTTCGGCCCGGTTGAAACGGCCCAGGTCCGAGTCCTCGTCCCAATGGCTCATTTGCGCCACGACCAGGTCCAGCTGCTGCTGCAAGCCTTGCTGCAAGTCGGCGCTGCCCGCGCGTCCCGGCATGGCGGACTCCAGCAGTCGCACCGACCAGCTGGTGCCCATCGTCAGGCCGCGCACATCCCGGATCGCGGCGCCGGGCGGCGCGACCTCATCGGAAATATGCTGCGGCAGCAGGACCCGGCGCATCGATGCTCTCGTTCGCGAAGCTGCCGCCGCTTACTGCGGCAGCACTTCCACGGTGGCGGCGTATGTCATGCGGCGCTCGGGCATGGCTGGCGGCTGGCCGGCCACGGCCGGGGCGGCCGCCGGCCAGGTGCTGCTCAGGTAATACATGCCGGCCGCCGGCACGGTGAACGTGATCTCGCCCTTGGCATCCGTGCTCTGGCGGATTTCACCGAGCACGCCACGGTAGCGCACGCCGCCCGGCACCAGGCTGAAGGCCTGGTTCGCCGCCGGCTTGCCGTCGACCAGGAAGCGCCACGTGGCTTTCTCGCCCGCGCGCAAATCGTTCGGATGCGTCACGGGCACGAATTCCAGACCCACGCCCGTCGGCTTGAACACTTCCGTGCTGGTTTCGCCATTGCTGAAGAAGGTTTCCAGGCGCGCCGCCGTGCGCGTGATTTTCAATTCTTGCGCATCGGCCGGTACTTCCTTCTTGAAGGTTTCCTCGTTACCGCGGAAACGCTTCTGCTCGCCATTGAGCTTGTAGCTGCCCATGACGTTTTGCGACACGATGGCCGCCTTGTACGTGCCCGGCTTTTCCATTTTCACGTCGAAGACGCTGCGCAAGCGGCCCGTGACGGTGTTCGCCGGCGTGACTTTCGCGCCGTCCGGACCGATCACTTGCAGCGCGTCCAGGCGCAGCGGCTGGTGGTCGATTTCGAACAGGCCGTCGGAAACGGCCGCATCCACCGTGACCCAGGCGTCCTTGCTTTCCACCATCGTGCTCGAAGGCACCATCCAACCGCGGTGGGCGTGGGCGTTCATGGCCAGGCCGGCCAGGGCCAGGGCGATCAACGGTTTATTGAGTTGCTTCAACATGGTAGGGGCGCCTTAAGGTTTGAGTTGGACGACGACGTTGCCGAGTTCTTCCTTGCCCTTGGCAGGCACGGACTGGGCCGATTTCAGCGGCCACTGGAACGGCACGCGCACCAGTTCGCGTCCGCCCGCTTCGCGCGCCGCTTCGACCACCACCTGGTATTCGCCGGCCGGCAGCTTGTCGAGCAAGGCCTTGGCACCGGGGAACGTCAGCGTATGTTCGCCCGGCGCGCGCGTGGCGCCGCTGACGCCGTCGACGGGCATGGCCAGGTCGCGGCCGCTCTTGCGCCACCACTGGCGCATGTCCTTCAACCATTTTTCGCCGGCCTTGTCCTTCTTCTTCACGTCATACAGCACCGTCAGATTGCCGACGACCTTTTGATCGGCCGTTTCCAGCCATGCCGCCACGTAGGGACGGTGGTATTCCGCCACGTTCAATTGCGGGATTTCAAGCTTCAGGGCCAGGTCGGCCGCCATCGCCGACGTACCGATCAGGGGAAGGCCAAGCGCCAGGGAGTAGCGTAATTTCATGGTGTGCCTGTAAAAAGGAAAAATAAAAACGATCAGTGGATAAACAGCAAGGCGATCGCGCAAGGTATCAAGATGCCGAGGCCAACCATCGGCCAGGTAAATGGCCGGTTGGCCGCGTGGAACTTCAAAATCAGCAGGCCCGTCAGGCAAAACACGATGCAGGCGCCGGCAAAGATATCGATGAACCAGTTCCAGGCCACGCCCGTGTTGCGACCCTTGTGCACGTCGTTGAGCCAGGACACCCAGCCCCGGTCCGTCAATTCGTATTCGGCGGCGCCGTCTTCCAGGCCGATGCGCACCCAGGCGTCGCCGCCCGCCTTGGGCAGCGGCAGATAGACTTCATCGACGCTCCATTCGGCGGGACGCCCGCCCGCGTTGAGCGACCACTGCTGCTTGAGCCAGGTTTCCGCGGCGGCCGGCATGGGCGCATTCGCGCCATCGTGCTTGGCGGCATAGGCGGCCAGTTCCGTGACCAACGGGGCCGGCAACTGCGCCTTCTGGCGCGTAATCGATGGTTTCGACTCGATCTGGCTGGCGTGGTTCAGGGTGATGCCGGTGATGGCGAACAAAAACATGCCCAGCAAACAAAGTGCCGAGCTGATCCAGTGCCATTGATGCAAGTTCTTCAGCCACACGGCGCGGCTGGCGTTGTTCCTGGCCTTGTCGGCGGCGCCCGCACTATGCATGCTCCGCTCCCGGCAAGGGGCGGGCCAGGTGGCGCGACAAGTCAGTGTGCTTCATTCCCATCCTTCAATCAAAGTGCATGCTGATATTTTCAAACAAATGATAATGATTATCATTTATTAAGTCAATACATGGGGCGCCCCGCCGGACCAGCGTTTTGTAACAGCGTTGAAACATGCTCGCGTGACGGCGACCAGGCGTGCCACTACGTAAGCTGCCGTACAGAGCCGCATGCCATACCCGCCTATGCTGTTCTTCAGGACAATCAAACAGGAGCACAACATGCAAGCGTATTCCAGCGAACAACTGGCCAGCATCGCGGCCAGGATCAAGGATGTCAAATTCGGCATGCTGACCACTAGCGACGACATGCGCACCCTCACCAGCCGGCCACTGACGCAGCAGCAGGTCGACAGCGAAGGGCAGATCTGGTTCTTTGTCTCGGACGATGCCGCCTACACGCGCGATTTGATGAACAATCCGCAAGTCAACGTCAGCTTCGTCGACACGGGCGACAGCCTGTATGTGTCCGTCTGCGGCCACGCGCAGTTGCTGAAGGACCGCGCCAAGGCGGAGGAATTGTGGAGCCCGCTGGTGAAAGCGTGGTTCCCGGGCGGACTCGACGATCCGAAGCTGTCGCTGATCAAGGTGACCATCCAGTCGGCCGAATACTGGGACAGCAGCGCCAGCAAGATGATGCAATTCTATGAAATTGCCAAGGCCGCCATCACGGGCGCGCCGCCGAAGGACTTGGGCGAGCACGGACGAGTCGACCTGTAGCAGGCCAAGCACATTTTACCCGGGTATTATTGACTTTTAATTTAGTCCGGGTAAAATTGCCTGCATCGTCACCCATGGAAAGCAAGACATGCACGCCCCCGCCCAACTCACCGCCTTTGCTGGCTCGCACAAAGTTGCAGCCGGCACATTACATGTCGTAGCGCAAACACTGAAGGACTTGGTGACGCGCGATCCCGATGCGCAAATCCTCATTTTCGACGACGCCAGCGGCAGCCAGATCGACCTGAACCTGCACGGCAGCCTGGCCGATGTGCTGCAGCGCCTGCCCCAGCCACGCGCCGCGGCGCCCGCGCCGCCGGAGAGCGCACCCGCGCCCGCGCGCACGGCGGGTCGCCCGAAGCTGGGCGTGGTGGCGCGCGAAATCACCCTGCTGCCCCGTCACTGGGAATGGCTGGCGACGCAGCCGGGCGGCGCCTCGGTGGCCTTGCGCAAGCTGGTGGAACTGGCGCAGCGCGGCAGCAAGACACAGGATGAACAACGCCAGGCGCGAGAAGCGGCGTATAAGGTCATGAATGCGCTGGCCGGCGATGCGACTGGCTTCGAGGAAGCCAGTCGCGCCCTGTTCGCGGGCAATCAACCGGCATTCCTGACGTACGTGCAGGAATGGCCTGCCGACGTGCGGGAGCACGTCTTGCAGCTGGCCCAGCGGGGATGGTCCGACAATTAAGCCAACAGAAGAAGATCAAACGCCCGTGCTGCCCGTGGTGTCGGGCGCATCGTCGGCGCTCTGCCGGCTCTGGCCGGCGGAGCCGGACTGGTGATGCGGCAAGCGGTCGGCGCGCCGCACTTCGCCGATGGAAAACAGATCGTCGCCGATATCGAGTCCTTGCTCGCTATCGACCAGCACAAAGTTTTCGGCCGACTCGGCCGTGCTTTGCTTGCTGCCCGCCGTGGATGGCGTGCCGCCCTGGCTATTGCCCGGTTGCGGCGTATTCGAGTTGCCCATTATCTTCTCCCTGATCATCAATGCGAGTTGACTGCGAGGTGATTGCAGCTTGCCGGCGCAGCTATTTCATCATAGTCCATGCCTGCTGCATTGCATCAAAATTTTGCTACTGCAGGACAGATGCGGCCATGACCAGCGGCGTGCCTGCCTGCCGCTGGTCATGTTCACTTGCCACAGCTTACTACTGCTTGTTGCGCGTACCCGAGCTGGAGCCTGAGCTGGAACCCGACCCGCCGCTTTGCTTGTTGCCGCTGTCGCGGTTGCCTTCCTGGTTCAGACTGGCATGCTCGCGCGACCCGCCGGAGCTGGCGGCGCTTTGCCGGCTGGCATCGTTCTTGTGGCTTTGGCTGCCTGCGCGGCGTGCCTCTTCCGACGTGAATTCATGCGCCGTACCCTTTTCATGCGCGGCACGTCCGCCTTCGCTGGCGATTTCGCGCTGCTGGGCGGGATCCATGGAAGCGAAGCCACGTTTGCTGGTATCGCTTTGCTTGTTACCGCCGCTGCTACTGGTTTTACTACCTTGCTGTTTATTGTCGCTCGATGTGGCCATGATGATCTCCTTGATCGATGGAATCGGAAAACAGTGCAAACCATGCAATTCTTCCCCCTCGCATGGCAAGGGAACCCTCATCTTAGTGCCAGCATCGGGCGCAAGAAATAGGAGGATGGCAAGAGTGCATGTAGGATGAGTCCCGCCCACGGTACCGCAGTTACTTTCAGTTTTACACCAAAAGTACCAAACACTCAGCAGTTGGCAGGGAGCGGAAAAATCGCCGCGTCGGCCGTCACGTAGACGCGCTCGCCAGCGGCTGGCCGTACCGCATGGCCACCCGTAAAGGCGCCAAACGAGGGCAGGATGGCGCGCTGCCGGCCCAGCAGGAAACACGGCAGGCGCAAGCCGCGCCCGTCAGCGCGCAAGTGATACACGGGATGCACATGACCCGCCAGCACATAGCCGGGCGCGACGGTATCCGGATGATGGCAGAACGACAGCTTGCCCACCTGGTGCGGCTCGTCCACCATGCCGATGCCCAGCGCGGCGGCCGGATCGCCCGCATGCGCATCGTGGTTGCCGCGCACCACCGTCAGGCGCACGTCCCGATGGCGCGCGCGCCAGGCCAGCATGGCGGCCACGGTGGCGGCCGCATGTGCGGCGCGCGCGTGCAGAAAATCGCCGAGAAAGACGATTTCTTCGCAGGCATAAGTGGCCAGCAAGGCGTCCAGCGCCAGCAGGTTTTGCGTGGTGGTGCCGCGCGGCACGGGCACGCCCAGCGCACGAAACGCGGCCGCCTTGCCGAAATGGATGTCGGCGATGACCAGCATCTTGCGCGCCGGCCAATAGATGGCCTTGGACGCCAGCAGCCATAGCTGTTCACCGGCCAGCTCCACCACGCAGTGCGCTTGCCGCTGCCCGTTCATGCGGCCGCCTTTTCCAGCGCGCTGACCAGCCGCGCCACCCGGTCCGACAGCTTTTCCGTCGTCAGCTGTTCGCGGAAGCGCTCGACCATCAGGCCGAAAGCAAACGGCGAGGCGCGCTCCAACGCTTGCAGGCTGATGCTTCTGCCATGCAGCTCGCGCAAGGTGGCGCGCAAGCGCGTCAATTCCAGTTCCTGTTCCAGCACTTCGCGCTGCGCCTGCGTGAGCAGCAAATTGGCCGCATCGTGCTTGCGGAACACTTCAAAGAACAGCGAGGACGAAGCCTGCAACTGGCGCGCGCTTTTCGGCTGGCCCGGATAACCCTGGAACACGAGGCCGGCGATGCGGGCGATTTCACGGAAGCGCCGCTGCGACAGTTCCGTCGCGTTCAGGCTGGCCAGCACGTCTTCCAGCAAGTTGTCCGTGCTGAACAGGGGAAGATCGGCGCCGCTGGCGCCCGTCAACAGCGGCGCAAAGGCGATATCGTCCGCGCCCAGCAATTCAAAGCCGTAATCGTTGACGGCGATCGACAAGGTGGCCGGCTGCACGCGCGCGATGCGGTAGGCCAGCAGGGACGCCAGGCCCAGGTGCACCGAGCGCCCGGCGAACGGATACATGAACAGGTGACGGCCTTCGCGGCTGGACAAGGTTTCAAGCAACAGGGCCGAGCGCGTGGGCAGGCTGGACCATGCCTGCTGGATGGCCAGCAGCGGCGCCAGCGCGCGCATTTCCGGTCCGCTGGCCCGCCCCTCCTGCGCCAGCTGCAACTGGTCCAGCACGGCGTGCGCCAGTTCCGACGACAGCGGCATCTTGCCGCCCTGCCAGCGCGGCACGGCGCCGCGACTGCCCGTGGCGCGCCGCACATACGCCGTCATTTCATGCACGCGCACGAATTCCAGGATGCGTCCGCCGAACAGGAAATGGTCGCCCTGCTTCAGGCGCGCGATGAACGATTCCTCGATGCTGCCGATCCGTCCGCCGCCGAGGAATTTGACCTGGATCGCCGCCTCCGACACGATGGTGCCGATGCTCATGCGGTGGCGCCGCGCCAGCGCCACGTCCGGCACGCGGTACACGCCCTGTTCGTCCGGCAGCACGCGCCGGTATTCCGGATACACGGTCAGGCTTTGCCCGCCGCGCGCGACGAAATCGAGCGCCCATTGCCATTCGTCCAGGGTCAGGTGGCGATACGACCAGGCGCCGCGCACTTCCTCGTGCAGGGCCGCCGACGTAAAACCGCCGCCCAGCGCGATCGTCACCAGGTGCTGCACCAGCACGTCGAGCGGCTTGTCCGGCACGGGCCGCGCTTCCAGGTGGCCCTGCGCCAGGGCAGCGCGGGCGGCGGCCGCCTCCAGCAACTCCAGGCTGTTGGTGGGCACCAGGGTGACGCGCGAAATGCGTCCCGGCGCATGGCCGCTGCGCCCGGCCCGCTGCACCAGGCGCGCGATGCCTTTCGCGCTGCCCACCTGCAGCACGCGTTCGACGGGCAGGAAATCGACGCCCAGGTCCAGGCTGGACGTGCAGACGACGGCTTTCAGCTCGCCCGACTTCAGATGCTGTTCGACCCACTCGCGCACCTCGCGGTCCAGCGAACCGTGGTGCAGCGCGATCAGGCCCGCCCAGTCGGGCCGCGCGTCGAGCAAATGCTGGTACCACAGCTCGGCCTGCGACCGCGTATTCGTAAACACCAGGGTGGTGGCGCTGCCCTCGATCTCGGCGATCAGGGGCTGCAGCATCTGGATGCCCAAGTGCCCGCCGCAGGGAAAGCGCGTGGGGTTCAGCGGTATCAGGCTGTCGACGAGGATGCGCTTCCTGACTTTGCCTTCCACCAGCACGCCGGCGTTTTCCTCGCCCAACAAGACGTCCTGCGCCTGGCGCAAGTTGCCCAGGGTGGCCGACAGGCCCCACGTCATCAATGCGCCATTCCAGCGGCGCAGGCGGGCCAGCGCCAGCTGCACCTGCACGCCGCGCTTGCTGCCCATCAATTCATGCCATTCGTCGACGATCACGGTTTCCAGCAGACTGAAACGGTCCTGGGCATCCGCCTGGCTGAGCATCAGGGACAGGCTTTCCGGCGTCGTCACGAGCACCTCGGGCCAGGCCTTTGCCTGCCGCGCCCGCTGCGCGGCGCTCGTGTCGCCCGTGCGCGCCTCGATGCGCCAGCCGGGAGCGAGTTCGGCGCCGGAAGCTTGCAGGGCGCGCACGGTATCGGCCGCCAGCGCCCGCATCGGCGTGATCCACAGCACGCGCAAGCCCTGCCTTTTCCCCTTGCGCGCCAGGCGCTCGGCGCGCAGCAAGGCGCCGAACCAGACGGCATAGGTCTTGCCGGATCCCGTGCTCGCATGCAGCAGGCCGGACTTGCCCTGCGCGCCAGCGCGCCAGACGCCACGCTGGAAGGGAAAAATCTTCCAGCCGCGCGCGGCGAACCACGCATCGATGCGCTGTGCCAGCGTGCTTTTGCTCATGTGGTCTGGGCCAGCATGGCCTTCAGGGTGGCCAGGGTATCGGCATCGGCGATGCTCTTGTCTTCGCGCCGGCGCAGGATGCGGGGAAAGCGCACGGCGATGCCCGCCTTGTGGCGGCCGGATGCGGCGATGCCTTCGAAGCCGATCTCGAACACCATCGTCGGCTGCACGCTGCGCACGGGGCCGAATTTTTCGATCGTCGTCTTGCGGATGACGGCGTCGACCTGGCCGATTTCCACATCCGTCAAACCGGAATACGCCTTGGCGAACGGCACCAGCTTGCGTTCGCCCTCCCCGTCCTCATCCCATACGGCAAACGTGTAATCCGTGTACAGCGATGCGCGCCGGCCGTGGCCCGCCTGGGCGTAGATCAGCACGGCGTCGATGGCATACGGGGCTATTTTCCATTTCCACCAGGTGCCCACGTCCTTCGTGCGGCCCACGCCATACGCGGCCGACACGGCCTTGAGCATCATCCCTTCCACGCCACGCGCGCGCGATTCCTCGCGGATGGCCGCCAGCGCCTCCCAGTTGGCCGCCGCGATGCGCGGCGACAGGCGCAGCGCGGGCGCATCTACCTGCGCCACCACGCTTTCCAGCAGCGCGCGCCGTTCCAGCTGGGGCAGCTGGCGCACGTCCACGCCATCGCGTTCCAGCACATCGTAGGCCACCAGCACGGCGGGCAGCTCGGCCAGCAGCTTGGGCGACACGCTCTTGCGGCCCATGCGTTGTTGCAAGTCGGCAAATGGCGCCGGCACGTCGCCCGGCTGCCAGACGAGGATTTCGCCATCGAGCACGGTACCCTCGGGCAAAGCCAGTTGCGCCAGTTCGGGAAAGCGCTCCGTGATCAATTCCTCGCCGCGCGACCACAGCCAGTTCACACCGTCGCGGCGCAGCAGCTGCGCGCGCATGCCGTCATATTTCCATTCGACCAGCCAGGCGCCGACGTCGCCCAGTGCCGCCGGCTCCGCCTGCAGCGGGTGCGCCAGGAAGAAGGGGTAAGGCTGGCCGCCGCGCAGTGCATGTTCGCCCTCCGATGGCGCGGCGATCAGTGTGAGAAAACCCGCGCCCGTGGGACTGACCTTGCCGTCCGTCCAACCCATCAGGCGCTGGGCGATCAGCTTGCTGTCGACGGCGGCGATGGCGGCCAACGCGCGCGTCACCAGCAGTTTTGAGACGCCCACGCGAAAGCCGCCGCCGATCAGTTTGATGAGTAAAAAACGTTCGCGCGTTTCCAGTTCGTCCCAGTAGGCCAGCAAGTCGGCGCGGATGGTCTCGGGCGCCGCGCCGCGCAAGGGCGCGATGCGCCGCTCGACCCACTCGGCCAGGCCGACGTCGCTGCGCCTGGCCGGCGCGGGCAGGATCAGGGCGATGGTTTCGGCCAGGTCGCCCACGGCGTGATACGCCTCGTCGAACAGCCAGGCATCGAGGCCCGCCCTTTCGGTGGCATACTCGCGCAGCAATTTGGTGGGCACGGCCTGGCGCGGCTTGCCGCCGGCCAGGAAATACACGGCCCAGGCCGCGTTCTCGGGCGAGGCGCCGCGAAAATAGGCTTGCAGCGCCGCCAGCTTGCGGCTGGTGGAGGTGGTCTCGTCGAGCTCCGCGTACAGCCGGGCAAAGTCACGCATGGGCGAGGTCCCCCGCCGCCGTGCTTGCACCAGGCGCACCGTCATCGGCCTCGTCATCGCCATACTCCGTCTCGAAGCCGCCCGCCTGCCAGCCGTTTTGCCGCAGCCAGCGCACCATCACGGGAATCGAGCCATGCGTGACGATGATGCGCCCGGCCTGCGTGGCCCGGATGGCTTGCATCAGGCCGGGCCAGTCGGCATGGTCGGACAGGACGAAACCCCGGTCCACGCCGCGCCGCCGGCGCGCGCCGCGCAGCAGCATCCAGCCGCTGGCGAACGCATCGCTGTAGTCGCCGAAGCGCTTCATCCACGGCGAACCGGCGGCCGATGGCGGCGCGATCACCATCGCCGTCTTCAGCGCCGCCTTGTCCATGACGTCACCCACCATGACGGTGGCGGGCAAGGCCACGCCGGATTCGCGGTAGACCTGCGTCAAGGCCTGCGCCGCGCCATGGCAGATGATGGGGCCGATGCCGGCGTCCAGCCCCGCCAGGATGCGCTGCGCCTTGCCGAAGGCATAGCAGAACAGCACGCTGGTGCGCCCTTCGGCCGCATTCCTGCGCCACCACTGGTTGATGTCGTCATACACTTCCTGCGGCGCCTGCCAGCGGTAGATGGGCAGGCCGAAGGTCGATTCCGTGATGAAGGTGTCGCAGCGCACGGGCTCGAACGGCGCGCACGTGGGATCGGGCTGCAGCTTGTAGTCGCCCGACGCCACCCACACTTCGCCGCCATATTCCATGCGCACCTGGGCCGAGCCCAGTACGTGGCCGGCCGGATGCAGCGAGACCGTCACGCCGTGGTGTGCGATGCTGTCGCCATACGCCAGGCCCTGGATGGATACGGCGCCCAGGCGCGCGCGCAACACCTGCTCGCCGGGTGCGGCGCACAGGTAATGCCGGTGCCCGACGCGCGCATGGTCGGCATGCGCATGCGTGATGATGGCGCGCTCGACGGGCCGCCACGGGTCGATGTAGAACTGACCCGGCACACAATACAAGCCTTCCTTGCGCACCACCACCATGTCTGCCATGCCCCGCTCCCCACGTAAGAACCGCATTGGAATGGGCTGATTCTAGCGCGCTTGCGCCAAATCACTGTTCGACAGCGCACCATGGTCTCAGGCGGGGACGAGGAATTGCGCCATCAAGGTATGCGTGGTGTTTTCCGGGAAGGCGCTGGTGACCTGGAATTCAGGAAGCAAACAGGATGGCCCAGAACAGCATCAGCAAACCGGCAATCGACACGCACCACACGAGCGTGCGCACGACGGGCACGCCAAACGCGTACAGGGGCAGGTACAGCACGCGCGCGGCCAGGTACAGGGCGGCGCCATACAGGGTCAGCGCGCTTTCCTGCGCCGTCACGTGGGCGATCAGCACGGCGGCGGCGAACAGGGGCAGGGTTTCGAACAGGTTCGCCTGGGCCCGCTGCAAACGGCCAGTAATCTTGCCGACGGGCGGCCCGTCGCCGTCGCGCGCGCTCACGTTATAGGCCGTGCCGGTCTCGCGCGTGCGAAACAGCGCGGGTAGCAGGATTTGCACCAGCGCCAGCACGAGGGTACAGCCGAGCATCGTCAGTTCAGGGGTCATCCATTACCTCTGCGGGTGAGACAGGCAAGCCGTGCCGGCGCGTGCCCGTCAGGGTTGGTCGAGTGCCGCTTGCAACTCCGTCAAATCATAAGGCTTGCGCAAGACGCTGGCGGAAAAGCCCAGCTCGTCCATCGATTCCTTGCCATAGCCGGTGGAAAAGATGATGCGCATGTCCGGCTTCTCGCGCAGCACCATGCGCGCCAGCGCGATGCCGGACATGCCCGGCAGGCTGACATCCGTAAACAGGATATCGAAGTCTTGCTCGTTGAGCAATTCCCACGCCGCCTCGCCATCGGACACGCCGCTGACGGTATGGCCCAGCATGCCCACCAGTTCGCACACCATCAGCTGGGAATCGAGATTGTCTTCCACCACGAGTATCTTCATCGATGTCGGCATATCCCCCTGCGGCACCACGGCATGGCCGGTCAAGTCCAGTCCCGGCGTGCCGCTGCCCAGCACGCTGGCCGCCGGGCCGCCACCGGCCCCGGTGCCAGCCACCGGCGCGCCGGAGCGTTCAAACTGGCGCGCGCGCATTTGCTGCTGGCGGTTGGCCAGCACATGGCGCAGCTTGCGTGCCAGCTCTTCGCGCCGGTATGGCTTGCTGAGCAATTCCACCCCCGCGTCGAGCCTGCCCTCATGCACGATGACATCCTGCGCATAGCCCGAGGTAAACAAGACGGCGATATCGGGCTGCAATTCGCGCGCCTGGCGCGCCATCTCCGTGCTGCTGACGGGACCGGGCATGATCACGTCCGTAAACAGCAAGTCGATCTGCGCGCCGCTGTGCAGCACGGCCAGCGCGCTTTCGCCATCCTCGGCCTTGAGCACCTTGTAACCGAGCGCGCCGAGCATGTCGACCACGGTGGTGCGCACGCCCACGTCGTCTTCCACCACCAGCACCGTTTCCGTGCCGCCCGTGACGACGCCGCTCAATTCCAGTTCCTCGTCCGCTTCCGCCATCAGGGAGCGGGGCAAATAGATTTTGACTCCCGTGCCCACGCCAGGTTCACTGTAAATGCGGATATGGCCGCGGCTTTGCGTGACGAAGCCATACGCCATCGACAAGCCCAGGCCCGTGCCCGCGCCTTCCGGCTTGGTGGTGAAGAACGGCTCGAAGGCGCGCTGCAGCACGGGGCCCGTCATGCCGCGGCCCGTATCGGTCACCGACAGCATCACGTACTGGCCGGCCGGCACGTCGACCAGGTTGTGCACATACTGCTCGTCGAGCACGACATTGCCCAGTTCGATGGTCAGCTTGCCCACGCCATCCATGGCGTCGCGCGCATTGATGGCCAGGTTGAGGATGACGTTCTCGATCTGGCTGCGGTCGACCAGGGTATTCCACAGCCCGCCGCCGCCCACCAGCACGATGTCGATCGCCTCGCCCAGGGCACGCCGTAGCAGCGCATCCATGTTGCGCACGACGCGGGCCAGGTCGGCCACCACCGGTTGCAAGGGCTGGCGCCGCGCAAACGCCAGAAGGTGCGACGACAGCTTGGCGCCCCGCTCGACGGCGGCAATCGCCGTGTCCAGGCGCTGGCGCATGAGGCCATCCGTACCCGCCAGGTGCTGCAGCAAATGCAAATTGCCGGAAATGATTTGCAGCACGTTGTTGAAATCGTGCGCGATGCCGCCCGTCAGCTGGCCCACGGCTTCCATCTTTTGCGCCTGGCGCAAGGCGTCTTCGGCCTTGGTGCGCTCACCGACTTCCTGTTCGACCCGGTGCTCCAGCGTTTCGTTCAATTCATGCAGCGCTTTTTCCACGCGGCGCCGGTCCGTGATGTCCGTCTTGACGGCGATCAGGGAACGCGTCTGTCCCTGTTCATCGACCAGGCGGCTGACATTGCTCGACACCCACACCTGCGAGCCATCGGGCTTGATGTAGCGCTTTTCCAGCGAGAACGATTCACCCGTTTCCACCAGGCGACGGAACAGCACGCTGTTGCCGGGCACGTCCGCCGGATGCATGATGTCGTTCATGTTCAGGCTCAGCAGTTCCTCGGCGGAACGCCCCAGCATGCGGCACAGGGCCCCGTTGACCCGCTGGAAACGACCATCGAGGCCCAGCTCGGACAAGCCCACCGAGGCCTGGCCGAAAATGGCCGCCATGCGCTCCTGGCTGGCGTTGAGTTCATCCTCGATCTGGCGCCGCTCCGTCACGTCGAACGACACGCCCACGTAGCGGCGCTGGCCCGGCATGCGGCCGGCCACCACCTCGCCCTGGCGCGCGATCCAGCGCAGCGCGCCATCGGCAGGGCGGCGGATGCGGTATTCCACGTATTCGAGGGGATTGGGCGCCAGATCGAGCTTGCTCGGTCCGACCTTTTGCTGGTCGCGCGCATCGACCAAGCTCACCAGCAGGCGTTCCGTCACTTCCGCCTCGTCGGCAATGCCCCACAGGCGGCGGAAGGTAGGCGACACCAGCATCGCGCCCGTTTCGGGGAACCATTCGAAGGTGCCGATGCCGCCCGCCTGCTGGGCCAGGCGCAGCCGCTCCTCGGCTTCCATGCGCTCGGTGACGTCGATACCCTCGACGAGAATGCCCGTGACCACGCCCTCGTCATCCTTGATGGGCTGGTAGACGAAATCGATCTGGCGCTGGCCCGTCTGCCCGTCCGCCGTGTGCAAATCCACCTTCACCTGGCGCCCCTCGAACGGTTCGCCCGTGCGGTAGACCTGGTCGAGCAGTTCGATGAACCCTTGCGCCCTGACTTCGGGCAAGGCCACTTCGACTGGCTTGCCCAGCAAATCGCGGTGGCCTACCAGGCGCAGGTAATGTTCATTCGCCAATTCGAACACGTGCCGCGGCCCGCGCAGCAGGGCCATGAAGCTCGGTGCCTGCTGGAACAGGGCGCGCAGCAGCGCGCGTTCCTCGCCCAGGCGGCGGTTGGCCGCGCGCACGGCCTCGCTCTCCCTCTGCAAGGTGGTGTTGAGTTCGCCCAACTCGGCCGTTGCCAGCTTCAGCTGGCGCCCTTCCTCCATGCGCGCCGTCAATTCCAGCGCCGTGCACAGCACGCCGTCCACCTGGCCGTCGGCGCCATGCACGGGCGTATAAAACAGGTCGAAACAGACGTCCGTCGGTTTTCCATCGCGCAGCAGCGGCAGGCAGCTCTCGCGGTGCACCTGCGTCTCGCCGCGCAATCCCGCATCGAGGATGCGCGCGTTCCAGTCCCAGATTTCGGGCCAGACGAGCGGCACCGTGCCACCCAGCGCCGCCGGATGGCGCGCCCCGGCGATCTGGATGTAGTCGTCGTTGTAAATCATCACGTGCTGCGGCCCCCACATCAGCACCATCGCCATCGGCGAATGGAGCACGATGTCGACGCTGGTGCGCAAATGGGCGGGCCAGCCATCGAGGGGGCCCAGGCTGGTGGAAGACCAGTCGTGCCGGCGCACCAGCTCGCCCATGCTGCCGCCGCCGCGCGGCCAGGCTGGCGCGCTCATGTCGCCATTTCCGCTTGCACGCGCACCTGGCAATGGCGCGGGATGCGCACCGTGGCCAGCGTACCCTGCGCGGCCGTCGAACTGAGCTCGACCGTGCCGCCGTGGGCCTTGACGAACATGTTGACAGTGTACAAGCCCAGTCCCAGACCCTGCCCCGTCCTGCGCTTCTCGCCTGCCTGCTGGAACGGCTCGAACAGGGTCGGCAGTAATTCTGCGGGAATGACGCCGCGATTGGCGATGCGCAATTCAATGCTGTCGGCGGCCCGTCCGTCGAGGGCCAGCTGCACCGGCGTGCCCGCCTCGCCATGCGTGAGGGCATTGCATAGCAGATTCGAGATGACTTGCGACAGCAAGCCCGCGTCGCATTGCCCGTGCAGCTCGCCGACACTGCTGAGTTCGACAAGCGGGGGCTGGCCGGCCGTCTCGAATTCCTCGACGATGGCGCGCGCCAGCGCCAGGTAGTCGTGCGTGCTGCTGCGCAACTCCATCGTGCCCGAACGGATGCGCGCCAGGTCCAGCAACTGGTCGACCATGCGCGCCATGCGCTTGGCGCTGCTTTCGATGCGCTGCGCCGTGACGATCACCTTCGGGTGGTCGCTCATCATCGGCAACAGCATGGCGCCGTTCATCACCACCGACAAGGGCGTGCGCAAGTCGTGGCCCAGCACGGCCGTGAACAGTTCATTCAGGTGCAGCGCATGTTTGAGCTCGTCAAGCTGGGCCGACAATTCGCGTTTCTGCTGGTACAACTGAACCAGCACCGCCACCTTGCTTTGCAAGGCTTTCACGTCGATGGGCTTGTACAGGAAATCGACGGCGCCCGCCTCGTAGCCGCGGAAGCTGTAGCTGGGCTCGCGCGACGCGGCCGTGAGGAAGATCAGGGGAATGCCGCGCGTGCGCTCGCTGCCGCGTATCAGCTCGGCCAGTTCGAAGCCATCCATCTGCGGCATTTGCACGTCGATCAGGGCCAGTGCCACGTCATGCGTCAGCAGCAACTCCAGCGCCTCGGCGCCCGAACTGGCCTTGAGGATGACAATACCGGGCCGTGCCAGCACGGCTTCGGCGGCGACCAGGTTTTGCGCGATGTCGTCAACGACGAGGATATGGATAGGATCGGTCACGGAATCATCTTCAGGCATCGCAACGGCAAGACGCCATCGTGTTTCGATATAGATATCAACATTGTTTCTATTCTCACATATATTACACGCACTGCCGCACTGCCACTCACTTGTGTTTGTCATCACCGAGCAAGGCCAGGCTGGCAGCCATCTGCGGCAAATCGAGCACGCGGTCGGCGCCGGCCAGCTTGAGCGCGGCGGCCGGCATGATGCCACAACTGGCCCGCTGTGGGTCTTGCACCCAGGCATAGCCGCCCAGCTGCCGCACGCGCGCCAGGCCCGCCGCGCCGTCGGCCGAGGCCCCCGTCAGGATGATGGCCAGCATGGCGTGCCGGTAGGCATACGCGGCCGTTTCCAGCAGGACATCGATGGACGGGCGCGAAAAGTACACGGGCGCTTCCTGCGACAGGGAAAAACAGCCATCGGGTTCGACTTGCAGGTGATAGTCGGGTGGCGCGAAATAGACCACGCCCGCCTGCAGCGGTTCCTTGTCCTGCGCCTCGCGCAAGGGGAGCTGGCAACGTTCCGCGTACAGCTGCGGCAACTGGCTCGAACGGCCCGGCGCCAGGTGCAGCACCACCACCACGGTGGCGCGGCAGGTGGCGGGCAAGGCGCGCAGCACGATGCCCAGCGCCTCCACGCCGCCGGCCGAGGCGCCGATGGCGATCAGGCGCAGGCCGGCGGGCGGGGGCGCGACGTCGCTGGTCGGCAACATGTCAGGCACGCTGGAAGATGCGTTCAGCCGGGCTCAGCTCGCTGAAGCTGGCCGCATGGCGGCTGAAATGCAGGCTTTCCTTCATGCCCAGGCCCAGGAAGCCCCGGTTCACCAGCGCTTCGTGGAACAGGCCCAGGCTGCGGTCCTGCAAGTCTTTATTGAAGTAAATCATGACGTTACGGCAGGAAACCATATGCACCTCCGAAAACACGCTGTCCGTCGCCAGGCTGTGGTCGGCGAAAACGAACTGGCGCCGCAGGCGCCGTTCAAAGATGGCGCCCTTGTAGGCGGCCGTGTAATAGTCGGACAAGGAGCGCTTGCCGCCCGCCAGCTGGTAATTCTCGCTGAACTGGGCGATGCGCTCGATCGGATAGATGCCCGCTTCGGCGGCGGCCAGCGCTTCGACGTTGATGTCGGTCGCGTAAATCATGCTGCGCTCGAGCAAACCCTCTTCTTCCAGCAAGATGGCCAGCGACCACACCTCTTCGCCGCTGCTGCAGCCGGCCACCCAGATCTTGATGGAAGGATAGGTGTGCAGAATGGGCACGACCTTTTCACGCAAGGCGCGGAAATACGCGGGATCGCGGAACATCTCGCTCACTTGCACCGTGAAGAACTGCAGCATCTGCGCGAACATGGCCGGCTCGTGCAAGATGCGGTCCTGCAACTGCGACAGGCTGGCGCAGCCGAAGCGCTCCATGGCCTGGCGCATGCGCCGGCGCAGCGACGCCACCGAATAATCGCGGAAATCGTGCTGATACCGCAGCAGTATTCCCTCAAGCAATAACTTCAGTTCTATATCGAAAATATCGTCATCTAACAACATCCACCTCTTCGGATACCAGGCCGTTGAACACGGTGCACATTGCACCGCGCAGTCACTGCCAAATGCTAGCAGATCGCCGGCGATTATCCCCCAGGGAAAGTAAGCCTTAGGTACGCTGGCGTACGCTCGCGCGCCTTTTTTCACGCATCCACGCCCTTCATGCCCTCGTCCGTATAACGCGCGCCCGCCGCCATGCCCAAGGGAAAGGCGGCGCTCATCGCCGCCAGTTCGGCACCGTCCAGCCGCACGGCCAGCGCGCCGAGGTTGTCGTGCAGGTAGGCGATGCGCTTGGTGCCGGGGATGGGAATGATGTCGTCGCCTTGCGCCAGCAGCCAGGCCAGCGCCAGCTGGGCCGGCGTGCAGCCTTTTTCGCGCGCGAGGTCCTTGACCAGCGCCACGATGGCCTGGTTGCGCGCCAGGTTGCCGGCGGCGAAGCGGGGATTGAACTGGCGGAAATCGCCCGCGTCGAGACTGGCCGCGTCGGCGATGGCGCCCGTCAGGAAACCGCTGCCCAGCGGACTGTAGGCAAAGAAACTGGCGCCCACGTCGCGGCAGGCGGCCAGCACGCCCTGCTCCGGTTCGCGCGTCCACAGCGAATACTCGCTCTGCACGGCGGCCACGGGGCAGAGCGCCGCCGCGCGCCGCAAGGTGGCCGCGCTCACTTCGCACAGGCCGACGGCGCGAATTTTTCCTGCTTGCAGCAGTTGCGCCAGCGCCCCCATCGATTCCTCCAGCGGCGTGTCCAGGTTCAGGCGGTGCAGGTAAAACAGGTCGATGGCGTCCACGCCCAGGCGCGCCAGCGACGCTTCGCACGCCTGGCGGATGTAGGCGGGTGCATTGTCGACGCGACGCGCATAGCTGCCCGCCTCGCGCGCCAGGCCGCACTTGGTGGCGACCAGGGCCTGGCCGCGATGACCTTTTAAAAAGCGGCCCAGCAATTGTTCGTTGTGACCGAAACCGTAGGCGTCGGCCGTGTCGAACAGGGTCACGCCCGCCGCCAGGGCCGCTTCCAGGGTGGCCAGCGATTGCGCCTCGTCGGTGGCGCCATAGAATTCCGACATGCCCATGCAGCCCAGGCCCAGTGCCGAACTGTTCAAACCGCTATTGCCGATGCGTCGTTGTTGCATGCTGCTCTCCTCAGGTGGTGACTCGATGCAGCCAGTCTAGGCCGCGCCGGCCGGCGGGGGAATGCGCGATTTCGTGATACCTTTCTGGTATGAGAGCCCTCGATACCCATGCGCTGACCCTGTTTTGCGCCGTCGCCCGTTGCCTGAACTTCCGCCAGGCGGCCGAGCAATTGCACATGACCCAGCCACCCTTGTCGCGCGCCATCAAGGCGCTGGAAGAGCGGCTGGGCGCGCGCTTGTTCGAGCGCGACACGCAGGGCGTGGCCTTGACGCAGGCGGGCCGCACCCTGCTGCCGCAGGCGCTGCACATCCTCGATTTGCTGGACGTTGCGCAAACGTCGCTGCGGCGCGATGCCGCGCCCGCGCGCCTGCGCCTGGGCCTGACGAGTTCCGTGGCGGCCGGCCTGTTCCGTCCACTGCTGGCGGCGCTGGAAGGGCAACTGGGCAATGTCCGCCTGGAACTGACGGCGGCCCCCTCGCCGCGCCTGGTGGCCAGCGTGCGCAAGGGCCAGCTCGACGCGGCCCTGCTGGCCCTGCCCAGCGCCACCTTCGAACTGGCCGTGCAGCCGCTGGCGCGCCAGCCCATGATGCTGGCCCTGCCCGCCGGACACCGGCTGGCGAAGAAGCGCAAGCTCAGCCTGTTTGACATCGCGGCAGAACCGATTTACTGGTTTGAACGGGCGCGCCAGCCCGCCTTCTTCGACCATTGCCAGCAGGTGTTTCGCCGGCATGGCTTCGCGCCGATGTTCCTGCGCGAAGCGCCCGACCACCATGTGCTGCTCGCCGACGTGGCGGCCGGCAAGGGCATGGCGCTGCTGGCCGACTCGTTCCGCGCCTTGCGCCTCGCTGGCGTGGCCTACCGGCCATTGCTGGAAGGAGAGGAATTGGCGGCCGGCATCGGCCTGGCCTGGCGGCCAGAGCACGGCCATGCGAGCCTGCCCCTGCTGCGCCAGCTGGCGCAGGAACATCTGGCACAGTGAGGCGCGCACGCGGATGCGCCAGACGCGCTACCATGGCGCCTTCCCTAATTTACGCGCCACCACGACCATGACGTTTACCCTCAGCGACGCCGCCTACGGCACCGATACCCCCGCAGCCAAGCACGCCATGTATGCGGATTTGCGTTCGCAGCTGCAAGGCTTGCTGTCGGGCGAGACCGATTTCATCGCCAATACGGCCAACTTCAGTTCGCTCGTCTTCCACACCATGCCGGGCCTGAACTGGGCCGGCTTTTATTTCCTGAAAGGCGAGGAACTGGTACTGGGGCCGTTCCAGGGCAAGCCCGCCTGCATCCGCATCAAGAAAGGACGCGGCGTGTGCGGCACCACCGTGGTCGAAGGCAAGTCCATCGTCGTGCAGGACGTGCATGCGTTTCCCGGCCACATCGCCTGCGACGTCAATTCGCGCTCGGAACTGGTGGTACCCGTGGTGGCGCACGGCCAGATCATCGGCGTGTTCGACCTCGACAGCCCCTTGATCGGCCGTTTCGACGACGTCGACGCGCAGGGCGTCGAATCGCTGGTGCGCGTGCTGGAAGCAACTATCGTTGCCGGGGAAGCAAGTAATTAGTTGCCCGCCTTAACGGCGATGAATTCGCCCTTGCCGACCGTCGCCAGGCACGTCGTGTAGCGGCTGTCGGCGCGGATGGCGTCAATAAACCCCGCCATGTCCGCGTAGTGCGAGCTGGCGTTGTCGACCACCAGCACGCCGCCGGCCGCCAGCGCCCGGTCCAGCTGCGGCCACCACGCTTCGTATTGCTGGCGCGCGGAATCGAGAAAGATGAAATCGTAGGCGCCGTCGGCCGCATCGCGCAGCACGTCGCCCGCATCCGCCAGCAACTGCCCGATCACGCCCTGCAGTTGCGCGCGCACAAAGTTGGCATGCGCCATGTCGAACTTGTCCTGCGCCTTTTCCACCGTCACCACGCTGCCGCCCAGCGCCTGCGCCGCGCGCGCCAGCCACAGGGTCGAATAGCCGTTCGAGGTGCCGATTTCCAGCACCCGCCGCGCACCGCGCGCGTGCACGAGCACGGCCAGCAGCTCGCCCGTGTCGCGCGTGATGTTGAGCATGCGGCTGGCGCGCTCCGCGTGCGCCGCATCGTTGCTGCTGCCAAATGCTTCGAGTTCGCTTAACAGGGTATCGATGTCAGGCATGATGGCTCCTTGTGCAAAGCATCAGCATAGCAAAAATACTACGCTTGTGCGCGCCTCAATGGGCGTTTCAGGTATTGCACCATCACCACGCCCAGCAGGGTCACGCCGCCGCCTATCACGTCGTAGCTGTGCAAGGTTTCCCCCAGGAACAACATGGCGATGATCACCGTAAACACGGGCAACAGATTCATCAATGTCGTCGCACGGCTCGGCCCCAGCTTGGCCAGGCCGTGCATCCACAGGAACGGCGCGATGATGGATGCGGGGATGCCGGCGAACAGCACCAGCGGCAAGCCGGCGCCGGTGACGGGCGGTGCGGACTGGCTCAGGTAATACACGAACAGCACGGGCACGGCGCACCACACCTGGATCAGCAGCGAGTGCCAGTTATTCAGGGGAATCTTCCAGCGCTTGAGCAGCACGCCGTAGCCCGCATACGACAGACACGCCAGCAGCATCAGGGCGTCGCCCACGGCCGCGCCATGGGCGATCAGCGCGGCCGGGTCGCCATGGCTGAGCAGATAGCCGAGTCCCAGCAAGGACACGAGGCCGCCGAACACGCCGCCCACGGTGGGCGTTTCGCCTAGCAGCAAGACGGACAGGCCGACGGCCAGCAGCGGCATCAGCGAAGCGAGGATGCCCATGTTGGTGGTCGTCGTCGTCTGCGCGGCGATGTAGGCCAGGCACTGGTACATGACCATGCCCAACATGCCCAGCACAAACAGTTTGCCCAGATACGGCTGCACCACGGCCCGCTGCTTCCACACGCCGCGCCCAAACACGAGCGCCAGCAGCACGCCGGCCAGCAGCCAGCGGTAAAACGAGATGGCGGCCGGATCGATCACGCCCACGGCCAGCTTGCTGACGATGGTATTGATGGCCCAGATCAGCACGGCGATCACGGGTAACAGATAGTGCTTAACTTGCATGCGGCGTACTCCATTATTCGATACCACCATTTTCGCACGGTCCGATTCCATGGATATAATGCATACCGGACAAACGATGCGAAGAACCGGACAAAGACACCATGGCCAGCAACCAGCATTTCCCCGCCGTTTCCGACGCCCTGCCCTACCCCGTGTACTTTCGCCTCGACGATTACCACGCGCACCAGCAATTCGAATACCAGAGCCATCCATGGGGCCAGCTCACGTATTGCTCCACGGGCGTGATGGAAATCATGGTGGCGGGCCAGCGCTACCTGTCGCCGCCCCAGTATGCCGTGTGGATACCGCCCGAAACCTTGCACGACGGCTATATCCGCCAGGACGTCGTGTTTCACTCCGCGTATATCGACGCCAGCCTGTGCGACCGGCTGCCGGCCCGGCCCTGCGCGCTGGTGCTGAGTCCCCTGCTCAAAGCCATCCTCGGCGACTTCGCCGGCCGGGGCGTCACCACGCCCTCCACCGTGGCCGACCAGCGCCTGGCGCAGGTGCTGGTCGATCAATTGCAGCTGGCGCCGTGCAGCCGCAACTATTTGCCCGGCAGCGACGAGCCCGTCATCGCGGCGCTGCTGGCCGCCCTGCAGGCGGAGCCGGGCAGTAACCGCTCACTGGCCGAATGGGCCGCGCAATTGCACGTGACCGAGCGCACCCTGGCGCGCCGCTGCCAGCGCGAACTGGGCATGCCGTTCGGCGAATGGCGGCAGCGCCAGCGTTTCCTGGCCGCGCTGCCCCTGCTGGAACAGGGAGCAACCGTGCAGGCGATCGCGCTGGAACTGGGCTATAGCACGGCCTCCGCCTTCATCGCCATGTTTCGCCGGCAAAGCGGCGGCACGCCCGACCAGTTCCGCCGCGGCCTGCGCTGAAAAAGGGAACCAGGGGGTAGCCGCCTTGTCATATGGGGATGCTAAAATTCAAACATCTTTCCAGAGAGCAAAAGGACGCGCATGAACCCCAGCACCGAAACGGCCCGTGAAACCCCAGGCAGCGAGGATGTGCCGCAGGTGACAGAGACGACCGTGACGGCGCCCGCGTCCATCCGCCTGGACAAGGAAGACATACCCACCGTGCTGGGCAAGCTGCGCACCCTGGTGCAGGACAAGACGCGTTTCGAGCCGCACGACATCACGCCGCTGGCCGAGGAAGACGTGCTGCAGGATTTTTCCCTGCAGGCCAACTACGCACTGGAAGCACGCTTCGAGCAACGCGTCATCAACGGCTATTTCGCGCCGTCGGGCAATGACTGCCATTGCGGCTCGCATGAGGTGGGAGCGCTCGCTCACGCGCAGGAGAAGGAACGCCTGCGCCGCGCGGCGGCCAAGCTCGACAATGCCTTGCGCCAGGCGGGCCAGGCCTACAATGGCGTCGAGGCGGGCCTCTACCTGCCGCATGCCGTCAAGCACTGGCACCTGGACACCTGCAACAACTGCCATGGCAAGGGCCGCATCGGCTGCCACACCTGCCACGGCGCGACGACGGAAACCTGCTGGAACTGCCACGGCGGGCGCACCGTCAGCTGCGACGCCTATGGCTGCTACGGCAGCGGCAAGGTGTCGTGCTCGTATTGCAGCGGCAGCGGCACGGTCACCGAGCAAGTCACCGACTACATCACGGTGCAAGTGCCCACTACCACCTACAGCAACGGCAGTTCGCACACCAGCTACCACAGCGAAACGCGGCCCCAGTACCGCACCGAATACCGCTCCTGCCACCATTGCAGCTTCGGCAAGGTCAGCTGCAGCACTTGCCACGGTGCCGGCAACGTCAATTGCGGCACCTGCCGCGCCAGCGGCAGCATCACCTGCCGGACCTGCAGCGGCGTGGGCGACTTGCGCTGCAACCCGTGCGACGGTTCCGGCAAGGTGGGCAAGGCGGCCTGGGTCGACGTGCACGTGGCGCCCGGCTACAGCGTCAGCCTGCCCAAGCAGGCGCCCGACGACGCGCGCCGCATCCGCGACAAGGAGAGCGTGCACTCACTGGCGGCCATTGCCAGCAGCCTGGCCCTGGCGAAAGTGAGCATTTACAATGAAGACCAGCCGCAGGAAGTCGACGCCCTGTATGGCGGCAAGCTGCGCATCGTGCGCCTGGACGCATCGTGCAACGCGGAAAAGCACCACCTGGTGGCGTACGGCACGGACTTGCGCTGGCTGACCCTCGACGACATCGTGGAAAAGCTGCTGCGCGGCGACCTCAAGGCCCTCAGCGACGCGCTGGCCGGCAGCGCCGACGACGGCCTGTTCTCGGCCCACGTGCAGGGTTTGCTCACGCCGCTGCGCGACGTGGCCGCCTCGGAATTGAATGCGGACGTGATCGAGTCCGTCCTCGGCGGCGACGCGGACCACGCGCACGTCGATGTCGTCTCCGCCGAGTACGCGCAGAACGTGCGCACCTGCGTGCTCGGTGCCTTGCGCCAGGTCTACACGCGGCTGGCCAAGCAATTCTGGTGGAAAAGCGCGCTGGCCGCCCTGGCCGCCGCCATCACCACCTGGTTCTTCGCCGGCCGCGGCGCCGCCGCCGTCGCCGGCCTGCTCGTCACGGGCGCCGGCTACTGGCTGTTCAACCGCAAGGTCAAAGCCGTGCTCAGCGAAGCGCTGGGCGGCGAGCGGCAGGCCGAACGGGCCATGGGCATCGCCGGCAAGGGCCGCCGCAACCAGCTGGCGCACGTGCTGATCCTCGCGCCCGCCAGCCTGGCCGTGCTGGCCGCCAGCTATGGCTTGCCCGTGCGCGTGCGCCCCGCCGCGCCGCCGCAGCAGGCGGCCATGGCGTCGGCGCCCGTCGCGCCGCATGCGCCGGCCGCCGTGCCGCAGGACGCGAGCAGCGCCAAGGCCGTCAAGCTGTACGAAAATGGCGACAAGACGCAGGCGCTGGCCATGCTGGAAAGCCTGGTCGGCAAGGGCGACGCGGGCGCGTATGGTCTGTATGGCTGGATGCTGCTGATGGGCGAAGGCCAACCCGGCCCCGTCACGGCGCCGACGGCGCAGCAGCGCGCGGCGCGCCAGGTGGCCGCCAAGCCCCTGATCGGCAAGGGCCTGGTGAAGAACGACAGCTATGCGCTGACGGCGAAAGGCGTGATGCAGGCCGAAGGCTGGCAGGAGCCGCGCAACATGGCGCGCGGGCTCGACCTGCTGAAACAGGCCGCCAACAAGGGCAATGCACAAGCCATGCACCTATTGGGGCTGTATAACGTGCGCGGCTACCAGATTCCCGTCAACCACAAGGAAGCGCGCAAATGGTTCACCCTGGCCGCCGACAAGGGCAGCGCGGGCGACATCTACAACCTGGGACTGATGGACTGGGAAGGCGCGGGCTTGAAACGCCCCGACCGCGCCAGCGCCATGCAGCGCTGGAAGATCGCCGCCGCCATGGGAGAAGAGCGCGCGATCAAGGCCGTTGCGCAGGGACAGCCTTAAGGAGCACCTGAGAAAAAGCCCATGGCGTTGTTGCGTTGCCTGGCCGTACGTTCGTACTGCCTGCGGCAACGCGCCTAGCCCTGAGCATTTTTCAGGCGCTCCAGCAGAGCGGCGGAAAAAGTCGCCGCTTTTTGATTTTTACACCGCCGCCAGCGCCTGCAAGGCCATGGGGTTCGGCGTCGGCTCGCCGATTTTCGTCAGCAGGTTGCGGTCCGTGTGGTGGAACGGTTCATCCTTGCCGCGGATCAGCATGACCGTGTCCTCGTCGTAGCCCCAGGTGCCGTCGGCGTGGATATCGACCTTGATGCGGTATTCGACGGTGGTGAACGCGTGTTCGAGGAAGGGGTTCGAGCAGATGCCGTAGGCCGTCGAATCGCGCTTGGCCACCAGTTCGAAACTGGTGGCGTCCGCCGTCGTCGTGCCCGACGCCATGGCGATCTGGCCGCGCGGGATGGCCAGGGTCTGGATCACGGCGCCCGTGGCCGGCTCCCACAGCCAGTAGCCCACCTGCTCATGATACGTCTTGACTTGATCGGGCTTGGTGATGTGGATGTAGTAGCGCAGGCCGTAGAACAGTTGCGGACCGTTGGTGACGGGGTCGATCGGCTGCAGCTCGATGCGCTCGACGAACGCCTGCTTGCGCGGACCGTCCGCTTTCGGCTTGACGTCCAGGCCGCGCGTACCGGTCCAGATGCCGGCCATGCCGGTCAGGGGGCCGAGGTTGTTCAGGGTGTGCACGTCGGCGGACGGCTCGGTGTAGATATCTTCGGGAAAATCGCTCATGCGGAAGTCTTCAAAATGGGGCAACAGTGCTTGCCCCTATTGTAAGACCTTGGCCGCTATCGGGGAAAGAGCGCGATGTGGCGTTCGATGAGCGAAATCAAGGCCAGCGCCAGCGCGGGGCGCTGCGCCGCGAACACGGCTTCGTCGCGCGTTTGCCGCAGGTTCGCGGCCGCCTCGGGCAGGTCCAATGCACCGGCGATGAAGGCCGCCACCGCATCGATATTCGCATACAGGGCGCTGTCGAAGCCTTCCCACTCCACATAGGCCAGCCACTCGGCCAGGGTCACCACACAGGCGACGGGCGGCGCCAGGGCCGCGATGCGCGCGGCGCGCAGCACGCTGTCGCTGCGGATATCTTCGTGCTGCAAGACGG
This sequence comes from Janthinobacterium rivuli, assembly GCF_009208735.1. Classification (GTDB taxonomy): domain Bacteria; phylum Pseudomonadota; class Gammaproteobacteria; order Burkholderiales; family Burkholderiaceae_D; genus Janthinobacterium. The sequence goes on from NZ_WFLJ01000001.1 coordinate 430,977, forward strand.
CCAGCGCCACGTGCTGCAGCGCGTCTTCCGGGTCGCGCCGGTACTTGTTCAGCAGGCGCTGCGTCAGCGTGTAGCGCTCGATGTCGATGCCGCGCAGGGCGGCCGCCACGTGGTCGTCATGCAGCGCCAGGTGGCGCGCCGCGCAGGCCGCGTCCACGCCCGCTTTCGCGGCGACGATCTCGGTGAGCTGCTGGCGGCGCGCGTCATCCATGCTTACACCAGCGGCTCGGTCAAGCCGGTCAGGGTGAAGATCTCAAAGCCCGTTTCGGTCACGGCCAGCGAGTGCTCGAACTGCGCCGACAGCGAACGGTCTTTCGTCACCGTCGTCCATTTGTCGGGCAAGACCTTGACCTGGTAGCTGCCCACGTTGAGCATCGGTTCAATCGTGAAGATCATGCCCGGTTCCAGCACGATGCCCGTGCCGGCGCGGCCATAGTGCAGCACTTGCGGCGTGTCGTGGAAGACCTGGCCCACGCCATGGCCGCAGAAATCGCGCACGGAGGAAAAGCCCTGCGCCTTGGCCACCGCTTCGATGGCGGCGCCCACGTCGCCCAGGGTGGCACCCGGACGCACGGTGTGGATGCCGGCCATCATGGCTTCATACGCCGTGTTGACGAGGCGATTGGCGAGGATGGACACGGCGCCCACCTTGAAGGTGCGGCTGGTGTCGCCGAACCAGCCATTGAACTTCGGCGTCACGTCGATGTTCAGGATGTCGCCCACTTTCAGGATCTTGGTCTCGGACGGAATGCCGTGCGTGACCACGTGATTGACGGAGATGCAGCTGGCGTGCTTGTAGCCGTGGTAGTCGATGGTGCCGGGAATGGCGCCGGCGGCGCGCATGAATTCCTCGCACAGGGCGTCGAGCCTGGCCGTCGAGACGCCGGGTTTGACGAAGGGCGTGATGTAGTCGAGCGTGTCGGCGGCGATGCGGCCGGCCGCGCGCATGCCGATGAAGCCTTCTTCATCGTGCAGGGGGATTTTCTTGCCGTGTTCAAGCTGGGTGGAATAGCGCATGGGGATTCTTTTCTTTGTTAGTGTGATGTGGCATGTGAGGCCCAGCCGCGCACGGCGTCGTGCGAAGCGCGCAGCATGGCGTCGACGCTGGCCGGTATCGGCCGCTCCTGGGTCAGGTAAGGCCTGACGACGGCCACGGGCGCGTCGATCAGCACGAATTTGAGCAGCATGTGATCGAGGTCGAGCTCCGTGGTGGCGGGCATGGCTTCGGCGCAGCGCACGAAGCAGGCGTCGAGCGCCGCCTGCTCCTCTTCCACGGCGGCCAGCAACTCCTCGCTGAGGCCACCGCTGAAATCGGGGCTGTCCGCGCATTGCAGCAGGAAGCGCGCATACACGGGCTTGCGCCGGCACCAGTCCAGCAGACCGTGCACGCCGGCCCAGGTATCGCCGCCGAGCCAGCGGCTGGCCACTTCCTCGCGGAAGTCGCTCTTCACGCGCAGCCAGGCGCGCGCCAGGATGGCGTTGCGCGAATCGAAGCGGTGATACACGGAACCGATGGGCGCACCGGCCTTGACGGCGATGGCGGCCATCGACACGGCGCCCACGCCGCACTGGGCGGCGACGGCGATCGCGCTGTCGATGAAGTTGTTTTCGTTGAATTTTGCGAGTCTGACCATTCAAATAGAATACAGATTCTATTTGAATCCGTCAAGCGGCCCCAGATGCGCCGACAAGAGTTGCCGCGCTGCCTTACAATGGTATGCACGAACCGCTACAAGGAGAATCCGCTTGCTTACGCCCCCCTTCATCGCCTCCTCCCGCTTCGACGATCCACGCCTGGCGTTGGAACAGGTGCAAGCCATCTACCGCAGCAGCATCGAACACTTGCGCGATGCGCTGCAGCGCTTTGTCGCCGGCGAAGACATGCACGAAAGAGTGCGCGCCTGCTACCCCTTCGTGCGCATCCAGACGGACACCGTGGCGCGCGCCGACTCGCCGCTGGCCTATGGTTTTGTCGCCGGCCCCGGCGTGTTTGAAACCACCCTGACGCGCCCCGACCTGTTCGGCGATTATTACCTCGACCAGTTCACGCTGCTGCTGAAAAACCATAACAGCGGCCAGAAGGTGCACCTGGAAGTGGGCGTGAGCGCCCAGCCCATCCCCGTGCATTTCTCGTTCGCCGAGCATGACCATATCGAAGGCAATATGGATGCGGGCCGCCGCCTGGCCATGCGCGACCTGTTCGACCTGCCCGACCTGTCGGCCATGGATGACGGCATCGCCAACGGCACGCACGAACCGGCGCATGGCGAAGCGCAGCCGCTGTCGCTGTTCACGGGCCCGCGCGTCGATTATTCGCTGCAGCGCCTGCGCCACTACAGCGGCACCTCGCCGCAGCACTTCCAGAACTTCGTCCTGTTTACCAATTACCAGTTCTACATCGACGAATTCATCCGCCTGGGCCACGCCATGATGGACCGCGCGCCCGACGCCGCCGCACCCTCGGACGACGACGGCTACGTCGCCTTCGTCGAGCCGGGCAACGTCGTCACGCGCCGGGTCGGCCAGACGGTGGAAAGCGAAGATGCGCTGGGCGCGGCGCCGCCGCGCCTGCCGCAGATGCCCGCCTACCACCTGCTGCGCGCGGACGGCAGCGGCATCACCATGGTCAATATCGGCGTGGGACCGGCGAACGCCAAGACCATCACCGACCATATCGCCGTGCTGCGCCCGCACGCCTGGCTGATGCTGGGCCACTGCGCCGGCCTGCGCACCACGCAAAGCCTGGGCGACTACGTGCTGGCGCATGCCTACGTGCGCGAAGACCACGTGCTCGACGAAGACTTGCCGCTGTGGGTGCCGATCCCGCCGCTGGCGGAAATCCAGCAGGCGCTGCAAACGGCCGTGGCGGAAATCACCCAACTGACGGGGCATGACTTGAAACACATCATGCGCACGGGGACGGTGGCCAGCACGGACAACCGCAACTGGGAACTGCTGCCGCAACGTACGCCGGAGCGCCGTTTCAGCCAGAGCCGCGCCATCGCGCTGGACATGGAAAGCGCGACGATCGCCGCCAACGGCTTCCGCTTCCGCGTCCCCTACGGCACCCTGCTGTGCGTGAGCGACAAGCCGCTGCACGGCGAAATCAAGCTGCCCGGCATGGCCAACCACTTCTACCGCGAACGGGTCGACCAGCATCTGCGCATCGGCATCCGCGCCGTGGAATTGCTGCGCCGCCAGGGCGTGGACCGGCTGCACAGCCGCAAATTGCGCAGCTTTGCGGAAGTGGCCTTCCAATAAAAAAAACGGCGCCGTGAAGGCGCCGTTTTTGATTGTCGCATCGCTTACAGGAAGCGATCCAAAATCTTGCGCGTCGTCTTGTCGATATTGAACATGTCGCGGATCAAAAAGTGGATGCCGTGGTTGTCGGCGATCAGCAGCGACGCGGCGCCGATGCGGCGGATGTCTTCCTCGCCCTTCAGCACGAACTGCGTCTCGCCCCGGTCCGTGTCCACGTACCATGTGCACGGCGTGGCAAAGCTGGAGACGCTTTTCACGCGCGCGATTTCGGGCATAAATTCGCGCCCTTCCAGCTCTTCCTGCAGCAGGCTGCGCGCCGGCTCGGGCAAGGCGTTGACATGGTCGATCCACGCCACTTCCTTGCCATTGCCCAGCACCAGCGAAATGCCTTCGTCGGGCGACTGGATGGGGAAGGCGCGCACGGGCGCCACGCCCTCAAAGACCTGGCCGTCCGCGTCCGTCATCACCAGCTTGCCGAAGGTGTCGCGGTGTAATGTAAAAGTTGTACTGGCCATGCTTATTCCTTGTCATCCAGGGCGAGTTCGTTGTTGCGCGCCTGTGCTTCGTAGAGGCGGAAATAGGCGCCCTCTTTCGCCATCAATTCATCGTGGCTGCCCACTTCGACCACCTGGCCGCGGTCCAGCACCACCAGGCGGTCGGCCCGGTGCAGGGTCGACAGCCTGTGCGCGATGGCGATCGTCGTGCGGCCCTGCACCAGGTTGTCCAGCGCCTTCTGGATTTCTTTTTCCGTTTCCGAGTCGACCGACGATGTCGCTTCATCCATGATCAGGATGCGCGGGTCGATCAGCAGGGCGCGGGCGATCGAGATGCGCTGGCGTTCGCCGCCGGACAGGCCCTGGCCACGCTCGCCCACCATCGAATCATAGCCTTGCGGCAGGCGCAGGATGAATTCGTGGGCATGCGCGGCGCGCGCGGCGGCGATGATCTCCTGGCGCGTCGCATGCGGCTTGCCGTAGGCGATATTTTCCGCGATGGTGCCGAAGAACAGGAACGGCTCCTGCAGCACCAGGCCGATGTTGCGGCGGTAGTCGGACACGGCGAACGAGCGGATGTCGACGCCGTCGAGCAGGATCGCGCCTTCCGACACGTCATAGAAACGGCAGATCAGGTTGACCAGGGTGCTCTTGCCCGAACCGCTGTGGCCCACCAGGCCGATCATCTCGCCGGCCTTGATGTTCAGGGTGATGCCGCGGTTGACGGCGCGGTTGCCGTAGCGGAAACCGACCTCGCGCAGGTCGATCCTGCCTTCGATCTTCTCCAGTTTCACCGGTTGCGCCGGCTCCGGCACGCTCGACACGTGGTCGAGGATGTCGAAGATGCGCTTGGCGGCGGACGCCGATTTCTGCGTCACGGAGACGATGCGGCTCATGGAATCGAGGCGGCCATAGAAACGCGTGCTGTAGGCGATGAAGGCGGTCAGCACGCCGACGGTGATTTCGCCGCGCGACAGCTGCCAGATGCCGAAGCACCAGATGACCAATAAACCCATCTCCGTCAGGAAGGAGACGGTCGGCGAGAACAGCGACCAGACCTTGTTCAATTTGTCGTTGACGGCCAGGTTGTGCGCGTTGGCGTCGCGGAAGCGGGCCGCTTCGCGTTTTTCCTGCGCAAACGCCTTGACCACGCGGATGCCGGGTATCGTATCGGCCAGCACGTTGGTCACTTCGCTCCATACGCGGTCGATCTTTTCAAAGCCCGTGCGCAAGCGGTCGCGCACCAGATGGATCATCCAGGCGATGAAGGGCAGCGGCGCCAGGGTCATGATGGCCAGCCACGGGTTCATCGACCACAGGATCACGCCCGTCATGATGATCATCAGCACGTCGGAAGCGAAATCGAGCAAATGCAGCGACAGGAAGACGCAGATGCGGTCGCTGCCGCTGCCGATGCGCGCCATCAAATCGCCCGTGCGCTTGCCGCCGAAAAATTCCAGCGACAGCTTCATCAGATGTTCATACGTGGCCGAGCGCAAATCGGCGCCCATGCGTTCGGACACGAGGGCCAGCACATAGGTCTTGCCCCAGCCCAGCAACCAGGCCAGCAGTGCCGAGCCGAGCAGGCCGCTCATGTAGTACACCACCAGCCACGGGTCGATATGCTTGCCGTTCTGATATGGAATCAGCACATTGTCCATCAGCGGCGCCGTCAGGTAGGGCGGAATCATGTGCGCGGCCGTGCTCAGCAGCATCAGCATGAAGCCCAGGGCCAGCTGGCCACGGTAGGGATGGGCGAAGCGCCACAGGCGGAACAGGGTCCAGGTCGACGGCGGCGTGTGCAGCACCTTGGCGCAGATCGGGCACTCTTCCTGCTCCGGCTCCAGTGGTGCCTTGCAGCTTGGACACACTTCCTGCTCCGCTTCCAGCACGGGCTGGCCCGTCAGGTGGCTGTCGAGGCGCTCGACGAACTGTTCCAGCACGCGGATGGCGTGCAGGTTCTGCCCCAGGGTGAAGCGCCACGAGGCCAGGCGGCCGTGGTCGTCGAACAGTTCCAGGTGGCCGACACCGGCGTGGTCATGGTGCGTCAGGCGCAATCCAGGGCGGAAAGACCAGCTTTTCCAGGTGGTATCGCCCGGTGAACGGGCCAGCAAACGCTTCTCGGTGACAACTATTATGCCTTTTGTGAAACGTAATCGCGCATCGAGGTCAACCTCAACGCTACTTAAAACGTTCTCCCCTGGAGAAAGGTTGCTCTCCACTTCCGCCAGCCAGTGTTCCGGCAGCGAAGTGAGGGGAATAGTTGTTGCAGGAACACTCAGTTCAGTTGTCATCGTAAAGCATACTCCGGCTCGAGGCCAAGCCCTTCAGGGCGGGATTTGGGGGATGGGGCTGACGCCCGATCAATGTTTGTGGACTGCGCGATGGCGAGGTAGATGCACCAGTGGCAATTTCCTGTATTGTATCGAATGGATGCCTACCGGTAAGGAATGATGGCAAAACGGCGTAAAAAAATGCGCGGCCATCGACCAGCGACAAGTATACAACAGCCCGCTGTTGCGCAAATGCTCCAGCTTGGACCAGAGTCGGTATCTTTATAACAAGTATGGCAACAATTAGTAACAATTAGAATGACAACACCAGCAGAATACGAGAAGCAAACGCGACAAGAGGCCGCTAAAAGTGGCACACTGCGCGTACCCGGGATAAAGAACCAAGCACGAGCCTGAAAAGACTCTGTAGAGCCAACATAAAGTATCTGGCGCCCAGACGCCTGGCTTGTTATCAAGAAACCACTTACATGATCAAGAAGAAGAACATCGAATTTGCCCGCATCACCCACTTGCGCGGCCCCAACATCTGGACGTATCGCCCGGTGATTGAAGCCTGGGTCGACATCGGCGAACTGGAAGACTATCCATCCAATACCCTGCCCGGCCTGTACGAGCGCCTGGTGGCGTGGCTGCCCGGCATGATCGAGCACCGCTGCGGCGTGGGCGAACGGGGCGGCTTTTTCGAGCGCCTGCGCGAAGGCACGTGGTCGGCCCACATCCTCGAGCACGTGGTGCTGGAACTGCAAAACCTGGCAGGCATGCGCACGGGCTTCGGCCAGACGCGCTCGACCAGCCAGCGCGGCGTCTACAAGATGGCTTTCCGCACGCGCGAAGAGCACGTGGGCCGTGCCGCCCTGGCCGCCGCGCGCGAACTGCTGATGGCCGCCATCAACGATGAAGCGTACGACCTGGAAGCGGCCCTGGCGCCGCTGCGCGACATGGTCGATGCGCGCTGCCTGGGCCCGAGCACGGCCAGCATCGTCGATGCGGCCACCGAGCGACGCATCCCATCGCTGCGTCTGAACGACGGCAACCTGGTGCAGCTGGGCCACGGCGCCGCGCAGCGCCGCATCTGGACGGCCGAAACGGACCGCACCAGCGCGATCGCCGAAGGCATCGCCAGCGACAAGGACCTGACCAAATTCCTGCTCAAATCGTGCGGCGTGCGCGTCCCCGAAGGCAGCCTGGTGCGCAGCGCCGAAGCGGCCTGGGAAGAGGCGCAGGACATCGGCGTGCCCGTCGTCGTCAAACCGTATGACGGCAACCATGGCCGCGGCGTGTCGCTCAACCTGATGACGGAAGCCGACGTGAAGGCGGCCTATGAACTGGCCGCGCGCAAGGGTGACAGCTCGGCCGTGCTGGTGGAAAGCTTCATCACGGGCGACGAACACCGCCTGCTCGTGGTTGGCAACAAGCTGATCGCGGCCGCCAAGGGCGAATCCTTGTGGGTCGACGGCGACGGCGTCTCCACCGTGCTGGAACTGGTGAACACGCAGATCAATACCGACCCGCGCCGCGGCGAAGGCGAAGACTTCCCGCTGGGTACCGTCAAGCCGCATGAATCGGGCGAAATCATCCTCGAACTGCAACGCCAGGGCATGACGGCCCTGTCCGTGCCGCAGGCGGGCCAGAAAGTGCTGATCCAGCCGAACGGCAACGTGGCCATCGACGTCACGGACGACGTGCACCCGTCCGTCGTGCATGCGGCCCTGCTGGCCGCGCGCGTCGTGGGCCTCGATATCGCCGGCATCGACCTGGTGACGAAGGACATCACGCGTCCGCTGGAAGAGCAGCGCGGCGCCATCATCGAAGTCAACGCCAGCCCCGGGCTGCTGGCGCACATCAAGCCGGGCGTGGGCCAGAGCCGCCCTGTCGGCGCGGCCATCGTCGACCACCTGTTCGCCGCCGAGGAAACGGGCCGCATTCCGCTGATCGGCGTGACGGGCACGCGCGGCGCCAGCCTGATCGTGCGCATGCTGTGCAAACTGCTCAACCTGTCGGGCCTGCACACGGGCGCCGTCTGCAGCGAAGGCATGTACCTGGACCAGCGCCGCGTCGTCAGCAGCGATTGCGTGAACTGGGACGCGGGCCAGCGCCTGCTGCTCAACCGCACCGTGCAGACGGCCCTGTTCGAGAGCAATCCGCGCATGATCCTGGCCGAAGGCCTGGCCTACGACAAGTGCCAGATCGGCGTCGTCACGGACATGGGCAGTTTAGAGAGCGTCAAGGATTTCGACGTGCTGGACGAAGCGGGCCTGTACAAGGCCGTGCGCAGCCAGGTCGATGTGGTGGTGCCGACGGGCGTGGCCGTGCTCAACGCCGCCAACGCCCACGTGCTGGAACTGGCCGAGCTGTGCGACGGCAGCGTGATCCTGTATGCGCAGGACGGCAGCCTGGCCGCCATCGCGGCGCAACTGGCCGCCGGCAGCCGCGCCGTGTTCGTGCGCGGCAACCACATCGTGCTGGCCGAAGGCGGCAGCGAAACAGTCTTGCTGTGCCTGGACCTGCTGAAACCGGCCACGGCCGGCAATGTCGACAGCGTGCTGGCCGTCGCGGCCGCCGCCTGGGCCCTGAACCTGCCCGTCGACCTCATTTGCGCGGGATTGCGCACCTTCGACGCGGCCCCTGGCTGCATCGGCAACTAAGGCAAAGCAGCACTCAAGCCCGGCCAGGACGGCCGGGCCCACAAGAACACAACAGGATTACGGTTTAATTATGGAAGTATCTCGCGTACGGGCCTTGCGGGGCCCTAACCTCTGGAGCCACGACACCGCCGTGGAAGCCATTGTTTCCTGCACCACGCAGGAACTCGACATCGCCCAGCTGCCCGGCTTCGAAGCCCGCCTGCGCGCCCTCTTCCCGCAACTGAGCCCGCTGCAACCGCTGGGCAACTACAACGCCGCGCCGATGGCGCAGGTGCTGGAACTGGTGGCGCTGGGCCTGCAGGCGCAAGCCGGCTGCCCCGTCACCTTCAGCCGCACCACGCCGACCCTGGAAACGGGCATCTTCCAGGTCGTCGTCGAATACTCGGAAGAAGCCGTCGGCCGCCTGGCCCTGGAACTGGCGCAGCAGCTGTGCCAGGCCGCCCTGGCCGACGCGCCGTTCGACCTGGCCGGCGCCCTGCACCAGCTGCAGGAACTCGATGAAGACGTGCGCCTGGGCCCCTCCACCGGCGCCATCGTCAACGCCGCCGTGGCGCGCAACATCCCGTTCCGCCGCCTGACCGAAGGCAGCCTGGTGACGTTCGGCTGGGGTAGCAAGCAGCGCAAGATCCAGGCCGCCGAAATGGACGGCACCAGCGCGATCGCCGAAGCCATCGCGCAAGACAAGGAACTGACCAAGAAGCTGCTGGACTCGGCCGGCGTGCCGGTGCCGCACGGCCGCGTCGCCATCGATGCGGACGACGCCTGGGCCGCCGCCTGCGAGATCGGCCTGCCCGTCGTCGTGAAACCCAAGGATGGCAACCAGGGCAAGGGCGTCACAGTCAACGTCACCACGCGCGAACAGCTGACGGCCGCCTTCCTCGCGGCGCAGGAATTCCGCGACGACATCCTCGTCGAACGCTATCTGCCGGGCCACGATTTCCGTTTGCTCGTCATCGGCAACAAGATGGTGGCCGCCGCCCGCCGCGACCCGCCGCAAGTGGTGGGCGACGGCCAGCACACGGTGCGCGAACTGGTCGACCAGGTCAACCTGGATCCGCGCCGCGGCAGCGGCCACGCCACCTCGCTGACGAAAATCCGCTTCGACGACATCGCCCTGGCCAGCCTGGCCAAGCAGGGCTATGTGGCCGAATCCGTGCCGCCCGTGGGCCAGCGCGTGATCTTGCGCAATAACGCCAACCTGTCGACGGGCGGCTCGGCCACCGACGTCACCGTCGACGTGCACCCGGAAGTGGCGGCGCGCGCCGTCGCGGCCGCGCACATGGTGGGCCTGGACATCTGCGGCGTGGACGTCGTCTCCGAAAGCATCTTGAAACCGCTGGAAGAGCAGAACGCCGGCATCGTCGAAGTGAACGCCGCGCCGGGCCTGCGCATGCACCTGGCGCCGTCGTTCGGCAAGCCGCGCCCCGTGGGCGAAGCCATCATCGCCGCCATGTTCGCCGAGGGCGACGATGGCCGCATTCCCGTTGTCGCCGTCACCGGCACCAACGGCAAGACCACCACCGTGCGCCTGATCGCCCACCTGCTGACGGCTTCCGGCCTGCGCACGGGCATGACCAATACCGATGGCGTGTACATCGAAGGGCGCCAGATCGACAACGGCGACTGCAGCGGCCCGCGCAGCGCGCGCAACGTGCTGCTGCACCCTGACGTGGACGCGGCCGTGTTCGAGACGGCGCGCGGCGGCATGCTGCGCGAAGGCCTGGCCTTCGACCGCTGCCAGGTCGCCGTGGTGACCAACATCGGCGCGGGCGACCACCTGGGACTGAACTACATCACCACCGTGGAAGACCTGGCGGTATTGAAACGCGTGATCGTGCAGAACGTGGCCGACAGCGGCGTGGCCGTGCTGAACGCCACCGACCCCGCCGTCGCGCGCATGGCCAAGAATTGCAGCGGCACGGTGACCTTCTTCGCCGCCGACAAGACGCATCCCGTGATGGCCACGCACCGCGCCCAGGGCAACCGCGTGGTGTACGTGGAAGACGGCAAGCTGGTCGCGGCGCAGGGCAAGGAACGACACGAAATCGCGCTGTCGCAAGTGCCGATCACGCGCAACGGCGCCGTCGGCTTCCAGGTCGACAACGTCATGGCGTCGCTGGCCGCCGCCTGGGCCGTGGGCCTGGACTGGAAAACCATCGCGCTGGGCCTGAAAACCTTCGCCAATGAAGCCGACAATGCGCCCGGCCGCTTCAACGTGTTCGACTACAAGGGCGCCACCTTGATCGCCGACTACGGCCACAATCCGGACGCCATCCTGGCGCTGGTGCAGGCCGTCGAAAGCATGCCGGCCAAGCGCCGGTCGGTGGTCATCAGCGGCGCCGGCGACCGCCGCGACGAAGACATCCGCCAGCAGACGGAAATCCTCGGCGCCGCCTTCGACGACGTGCTGCTGTACCAGGACCAGTGCCAGCGCGGCCGCGCCGACGGCGAAGTGGTGGCACTGCTGCGCCAGGGCCTGGACGGCGCCAAGCGCACCAGCCATATCGATGAAATCAACGGCGAATTCGTCGCCATCGACAAGGCCCTGGCGCGCCTCGGCGAAGGCGATCTGTGCCTGATCCTGATCGACCAGGTGGAAGAAGCGCTGGCGCACATCGCCCAGCGCGTCGCCGAAGCGTAAACACCGCGTCACTGCACACAAGGGCGGCCTGCGGGCCGCCCTTTTTCATGGGCGCGCGCCGCCTGCCTGCGCACCGGCATGGTGCGAAAGCCCCCTTGCAAGCTTGTAAATTCAGGCATGAAAATTGCTCATAAGAAAACATAAATGGGCTGACGAGAAGGTGGGGCACGCATGGTGGGCAGAATCTCGCGCATGATCGGAAAATTGACGGTGGGGCGCAAACTGGCACTGATTTATTTGCTCGACCTGTCCGCCGTGATCTTCATTTCCGGCATCCTCATCAACGAAAAATACCTCGCCATCGATTTCTCGCGCAAGGAGATGGCGGGCAATGACTACATCGCCGCCATCCGCGATGCGCTGCTGCCCGTCACGCGCGGCACGGCGCAAGCGGCGGCCGTGGAGCAGGCCGAACGCCGCTTCGGCGCGGGCATGCGCAGCGCCGAACTGAATGCGCACTTTGCCGCCCTGCTGCGCCAGGCGGGCAGCACCCCCGCTGCGCCGGACGACAGCGTCGCCCCCTCGCCCGCCTTCGTCGCCGGGCGCGAACTGCTCACGCGCGTGGGCAACCAGTCGAACCTGATCCTCGACCCGGACCTGGACAGCTACTACACGATGTCGCTGGTGATCCTGCGCTTTCCGGAACTGCTGGAAGTGATCAACAGCACGCGCGCGCTGGCCCTGCAGCTGGCCACGGCCGAAGGCGCGCGGCGCCAGCGCCTGCAAACCCAGTTCCTGATCCTGGAAGGGCGCATGGACGCCACCATGGCCGGCATCGGCAGCGACTACACGGAGGCGTTCGCGGCCAGCACGCCACTGCTGCGCCAGCACCTGGACGGCTCGCGCGCGGCCCTGCAGCAAGCCGTGGCGCAGTTTCGCGCCAGCACCCAGGCGCTGGCCGGTGCACCGGCCCAGGCCGATGGCGGCGGCGCCCTGCTGCGGCACGATGCGGCCGCCACTGCGGCCCTGCAGCGTGCCTGGCGCGAAGCGGAAGGCCAATTGCACCGGTTGATCCAGCTGCGCGTGGACGGTTTCTTCACGCGCATGTGGCTGCACCTGGGCACGGCCGTGCTGCTGCTGGTGATGATACTGGGGCTGGTGTTTTTCGTCGCGCGCCAGATCGCCCTGCCCATCCGCCGCCTGGCGCGCGTGGCGCAGGAAGTGCGCGAAACGGGCGACCATAGCCTGCGCGCCGTCTGGGACAGCGAGGACGAAACGGGGCGCCTGGTCGGCGCCTTCAATACCATGCTGCAGCAGCTCGACTTCCAGCGCATGGCGCAGCAGGAACTGGTGGCGCGCGCCAGCGCGGCCGACGCGCAGCGCCAGCTGGTCGACGCCATTCCCATCCCGCTGATGGTCACCTCGATCCCGCATCACCAGGTGCTGCACGCGAACCAGGCCGCGCACGCGTGGCAGGGCGGCCTGGAACGCGATCCGTGGGTGGGCGGCATGCATCCGCAAGCCCGTTCGCGCTTCTTCCAGCGCTTGAGCGACCTGGGCGCCGTCGATGAATTCGAGGTGTGCTGGAGCGGCGGCGCCACGCCCACCTGGGCCTTGATTTCCGCGCGCCTGATCGACTACCAGGGCCAGCGCGCCGTGCTGTCGACCTTCACGCCGATCAACAAGATGAAGCTGATGGAGTCGCGCCTGGAACTGTGGGCCAAGGTCTTCGAGGCATCGGCGGAAAGCCTGATCGTGATGGACGCCGGCATGCGCATCATCACCGTCAACCAGGCCTTCCGCCGCCATTCGCTGTACGACATGGTGGAGCTGATCGGCAAGCGCCCGGCCTTCCTGCTGGCGCCCGACAACCCTCCCGAGCAGCTCGACAGCCTGCGCCGGACCCTGGCGCGGCGCGGCTACTGGCAGGGCGAGATCCGGGTGCAGCGCAAGTCGCTGGAAAGCTATCCGGCCTGGCTGGTGATGAACGCCGTGCGCGACCTCGATGGCGTCACCACGCATTTCATCGCCAGTTCGCTCGACATCAGCGAACGCAAGGCCAGCGAGCGGCAGATCGAGCACATGGCCCACCACGACGCGCTCACGGGACTGGCGAACCGCCACGTGTCGAAACTGCGCCTGGCGGCCGCCATCGCGCAGGCGCGCCGCAGCGGCGAAAAGGTGGGCGTGCTGTTCGTCGACCTGGACCGCTTCAAGCACGTCAACGACGCGCTGGGCCACCACGTGGGCGACGCGCTGCTGCAATCGGTCTCAAAGCGCCTGCTGCAGCTGGTGCGCGAAGGCGACACCGTCAGCCGCCTGGGCGGCGATGAATTCGTCGTCATCCTCAACGGCATCGGCGACGCGGAGGCCATCGGCGCGCTGCTCGACACACGCCTGATACCGGCCATGCGCCAGCCGCACCACGTGGAAGGCAGCGAGCTGTATGTCTCGTGCAGCGTGGGCGTGGCCATCTACCCGGACCACGGCGACGACATGGATACCCTGATGCGCCACGCCGACGCGGCCATGTACCAGGCCAAGAGCGGCGGGCGCGATCATGCGCGCATGTTCACGCCGCAGATGCAGGAGCAGCAGTTGCAGCAGTTGCATCTGGAAAGCGACCTGCGCCACGCCATCGAACGGCAGGAACTGGTGCTGCACTACCAGCCGCGCATCGATGCGACGAGCAAGCGCCTGAATGGCGTGGAAAGCCTGATCCGCTGGCAGCACCCGCAGCACGGCCTGATCGCGCCCGACAGCTTCATACCCGCCGCCGAGGAATCGGGCCTGATCGTCGCCATCGGCGCGTGGGTCATCCGCGAAGCGTGCCGCCAGCAGCTGGCCTGGCGCGAGGCGGGCGCGGGCGACATCGCCGTGTCGATCAACCTGTCGGCCATCCAGCTGAAAAGCGGCGGTCTGGTGGCCACCTTGCGCGAGGTGCTGCGCGAGTTTCCCGTCACGCCGGGACAGATCGAATTCGAACTGACCGAGTCTATCCTGATGGACAACGTGGACGACACCATCGCCACCCTGCACGCCATCAAGGAACTGGGTTTCGCGCTGTCGATCGACGATTTCGGCACCGGCTATTCGAGCCTGAACTACCTGTGCCGCTTCCCGCTCGACAAGCTGAAGATCGACATGAGCTTCGTGCAGGACATCCACGGTTCGCCGCAAAACCTGGCGGTGACGAAAGCCATCATCGGCCTTGGCCATACCCTGGGCTTGACGGTCACCGCCGAGGGCGTGGAAAGCGCGGCCGATGCCGACGTGCTGCGCCACGCCGGCTGCGATGAATTGCAAGGCTACTTTTTTGCCCGCCCCATGCCGCAGGCCCACTTCATGGCCTGGCTGGCGCACAGCGCCGCGCCCCGCGCCGCCTGACACCTGCTGTGGAGCACCCGCAACGCGCGCGCCGGAGTCTTCGATGCGCGGCGCGCCGCCAGGGCGCATGAATGCAGCAGGGATACCGGAATTGGTATTGACATCGCAAAAGAAGTCATTTGTGGGGCAAAGTCATTCCCACCTACCATGTTTCTGAGCAAGTTCCAGCTCCGGCGGCGACCGCCGCGGCGTTCTCAACATAACTAAAAAACAGGTGGAGACAAGATGAAGCAATCGATGGCAACGGGCACCCGCACGCCCAGGCAAAACACACGGCTGACCTTGAAGGCCACGGTGGCCGCGCTGGCCGGCGCCGGCCTGCTGAGCAGCGCTTCCGTCTGGGCGCAACAGGCGCCCGCCGTGGAAGCCGTAGAAACGGTGGAAACGGCAGCACCGGCGGCAGCCGCACAGGAAGCCGCAGCCGACCATGCCGGCATCGCCGTGGTGGCCGTCACCGGTGTGCGCCGCGCCGCACAGAGCGCGCAGACGATCAAGAAAAACAACGACCAGGTGGTCGACTCCATCGTCGCCGATGAAATCGGCAAATTCCCCGACAAGAACGTGGCCGAAATCCTCGGCCGCGTGACGGGCGTGCAGATCCGCCGCGAAGGCGGCGAGGCCGGTTCCGTCATCATCCGCGGCTTGCCCGGCGTGGTGACCCTGCTCAATGGCCGCGAAATGTTCACCTCCGTGGGCCGCAGCCTGTACCTGGCCGACATCCCGACGGCCATGCTGCAGCGCGTGGACGTGTACAAATCGCAGGGCGCCGACATGGTCGAAGGCGGCACGGCCGGCGTGGTCGACGTGCGCACCAACCGCCCGTTCGATTTCAAGGGCTTCACGGCGTCGGGCAACGTGCGCGCCGAGCACCGCGACAAGTCCGGCTCGACGGATCCGAACGTCAGCGGCATGGTGTCGAACCGCTGGAAGACGCCATACGGCGAATTCGGCGCCCTGCTCGGCCTGTCCTACCAGCGCAGCAAATACTATGACGAGACAATCTGGAACGCCGAACCCGTCAAGCGCCCGGACGCGGGCAACATCACGGGCCCGGATTCCGTCGGCATGATCCCGACCGTGGGCGACCGCAAGCGCTACGCGGCGAACGCCGCCTTCCAGTGGCGCCCGAACTCGCAGGTGGAAGTGTATGCGGAAGGCATGTCGACCCTGATCAAGCACGCGTTCGACAGCCAGTTCTTCGTCGGTTCGCTGCCCTGGGGGCAAAACCCGGACATCACCCTGATCCCCGGCACCAATCAGGCGGCCACGGTGGGCAAGATCGACGGCCCATGGTCGCCGTTCACGCTCGGCTCGACCCAGGCGCGGCGCGACCGCTCGATCGGTTCGCAAGGCGCCATCGGCGCGCGCTGGGACATCACGCCGCAGCTGCGCGCCACGACGGAACTGGCGCGCACGGTGAGCAACTTCGAGCGCGAATTTCCCATCCTCGACTTCCTCGCCCATCCGACCAGCGTGATCGGCAGCACGAACGTGAACGGCGGCGCGCAGATCAGCTACCCCGGCTACAACATGCTGGACCCGAAGAACTACACCCTGCTCGGCTTCTACGACAATCACAGCCACGACGAAGGCAGCTCGACCGACTGGCGCGGCGACGTCACCTACGACATGGACAGCACGGGCTTCTTCCGCGAATTCTCGGGCGGCGTGCGCCTGGCCAAGCGCAAGGCCGAATCGATCCGCGAAAAGAACGTGCAAGGCGGGCTGACGTCGATCATGACTGCCGATGCCCTGCCCGGCCTGGCCTGCACCTCGCATAAGAACACGGGCAACTTCGGCCTGCAAAGCTGGCTCACGCCGTGCCGCGACTTCATGCTCAACAACACGGATACCTTGCGCCAGCTGTTTACGGGCAGCACCGAGCGCAGCCCGGACGATCCGATGACCCACTTCAAGGACGTGGAAAAAACCAATGCCATCTACGGCAAGGCGCGCATCGGCTTTGACGTGGCGCAGGTGCCGGTCGATGGCACCGTGGGCGTGCGCGTGGTGCAGACCAAGCAGGACTTGCAAGGCAATTCCTCGCAAAACGGCATCGTCACGCCGGTGCGCGTGAAAACGTCCGATACGGACGTGCTGCCCAGCCTGACCCTGAAAGCCATGTTGCGCCAGGACCTGATCGCCCGCCTGACGGCCGGCAAGGCCGTGCAGCGCCCGAACTTCGCCGACTTCAATCCCGGCGTGACCCTGGGCCAGAGCCTGGAGATGG
The DNA here is from genome assembly GCF_009208735.1 of Janthinobacterium rivuli. Classification (GTDB taxonomy): domain Bacteria; phylum Pseudomonadota; class Gammaproteobacteria; order Burkholderiales; family Burkholderiaceae_D; genus Janthinobacterium. The sequence goes on from NZ_WFLJ01000001.1 coordinate 447,869, forward strand.
TGCGCCCGACGGGCAGCGGCGGCAATCCCGACCTCAAACCCGTGGAAGGCAAGAACCTCGATGCGGCGCTGGAATGGTATTTCGCGCAGACGGGTTCCGTCACGGCCACCGTGTTCCGGCACAACTTCAAGAATTACATCCTGTCCGGCTCGGCCAAGGAAACGTATGGCGGCATCGAGTACGACATCACGCGCCCCCGCAACACGTCGAAAGGCCACCTGCAGGGCGTGGAAATGGCCTACCAGCAGTTCTACGACAAGCTGCCCGGCTGGATGAGCGGCCTGGGCCTGCAGGCGAACGCCACCTACATGACGGGCGAGCTGGAAGAACTCAATGGCGGCGTGCATCCGTTCACGGGCATGTCGAAGTGGTCGGCCAACATCGTCGGTCTGTACGAACAGGGACCGTGGTCGGCGCGCCTGGCCTACAGCTGGCGCGACAAGTACGTCGACGACTACAACTACCGCGGCAAGGGCATCCACCTGACAGTGGCGCCCACCAAGACCCTGGACGCGTCGGTGTCGTACAAGCTCAATCCGCATACCACGGTGACGCTGGACGCCAACAACCTGCTCGACTCGACCTACCGCGACTACCACGACACGCCGGACTATGTGCGCGACGTGCGGCGCTATGACAAGGTTGTCGGCCTGTCTGTGCGCTGGAGCTACTAAAAACGCCCAGGGCGTTGTTGCCGCGCCTCGCCGTACTGTGCGTACTGTCTTCGGCGCGGCGCCTAGCCCTGGACGTTTTTAGCACCGGCAGTAACACCTGACCAAACCGGCTGCGCGGCGCGCTTTGCGGCCGGCGATGGTTTTGTCAGGCGTCGAAACGTCGTTGAAATTCATAATTTTCTTCTTCCTTCGAGGGTTTTCAGCGCCAGCCGGCAACGGTTGGCGTTTTTTTTGCTCTATGGAATCTATCCGACAGTGGAATTGATTCAACGCAAAATGGTGGCGTCCGGGCGCTTTTATGCTGGCAGCCTGACTAGCGAACCCGGCGGGGGACAGCATGCGCAATCCACGGCCCATCGACACACACCTATTTCAGCCCGACATCCCGGTGCGGCTCGACATGCGCACGGCGGCGCTGGTCGAGCATGCGCTGGCCTTGCAGGAAATGGCCGGCACGGGCGCCGCCGCCCTGTTTTTGCACTGCCACGACGTGCCGCTGCCCACCGCCTTGCGCGTGCTGACGACCGGGCCGCGCCGCAAACCGGCCGGGCCGCATCTGTTTGCCCGCCTGCGTCCACGCACGGCCGCCCGGGCGCAAGCGTCGCCGCTACCGGCGCGCTGACGAATCCTGTACCATCGCCGCAAACTATCAACTGAGGCACGGCGATGCAGGCAGCGACACCCCACGACTCCTATGCGGCACTGATGGACCTGATCAAGGCGCGCCATGCGCAGCTGAGTCCGCAATTCCAAGCCGGCGCGCGCTATCTGGTCGACCATCCGGACGAGGTGGCCGTCTCCTCGATGCGCAGCATCGCCGCGCGCGCGCAGGTGCAGTCGGCCGCCCTCGTGCGCCTGGCGCAACAGCTGGGCTTTGCCGGCTGGCCCGAGCTGAAAGCCATCTTCGTGGAACGCCTGCGCGCGGGACCAAGCGACTATGCCGCAAAGGCGGGCGCGCTGGCCGGCAAGGAGGGAAAAGAGCGCGACCTAGTCATCGAAGTATTCACGGTGCAGCAACGCAACCTGGCCGCCACGGAAAGCGCCAACCATGGCGCCCTGGATGCGGCCGCCAACCTGCTGCAGGCGGCGCCCCGCGTGCACGTGGCCGGCTTTCGCGCCGCCCACCCCATCGCCTACACCCTGCATTATCTGTACCGGCTGCTGCGCCCCAGCGTGCAGCTGCTGAGCGGCCAGGGCGGCACCCTGGAAATGGACTTGCGCGCCCTGCAGGCGGGCGAAGCCGTCGTCGTCGTCAGCTTCGCGCCGTATTCGAGCGAAGCGCTGCTGGTGGCGCAGGCGGCGCGCCTGGCCGGTTGCCAGGTGGTCGCCATCAGCGACAGCGCCATCTCGCCGCTGGCCCTGCAGGCCGACGCCAGCATCGTCATCGCCGTCGACAGTCCCTCGTTCTTCCCCTCCATCGTGGCCGGCGTCGCAGCCGTGGAAAGCCTGGTGGAATTGCTGGTGGCACGTGCCGGGCCCGATGCCGTACACGCCATCGGCGCGGCGGAAAAGCAATTGCGGGCGCTGGGCGCCTACGCAAAAACATCGAATGATGTAAATTAAAAATAAAATACATCAAACGTTGCAATGCGGTGCAGCGCATCCTATAATCGGCCATCTCCCCCTTGCCGACAAGAAAGCGATGCCATGAGCCATGTCTTCCACCGCAGCCTGACCGCCAATTACCCTGTCGCCACGGGCGGCGACGGCCCTTACCTGATCGATGCGGATGGCAAGCGCTACCTGGACGCCTGCGGCGGCGCGGCCGTCTCCTGCCTCGGCCATTCGGATGCGGCCGTGATCGCTGCCGTGCAGCAGCAGGTGGCCAGCATGGCGTATGCGCACAGCTCCTTCTTTACCAACGAGCCGATGGAGCAGCTGGCCGATTTCCTCGTCACCCGGGCGCCGGCCGGCATCGACAGCGTGTATTTCGTCTCGGGCGGCTCGGAAGCGGTGGAAAGCGCACTGAAAATGACGCGCCAGTATTTTGTCGAGCGGGGCCAGCCGCAACGCCGCCACGTCATCGCGCGCCGACAGAGCTATCACGGCAACACCCTGGGCGCGCTGGCCACGGGCGGCAACGCGTGGCGGCGCCAGCAGTTCGAGCCGCTGCTGATCGACGTCACCCACGTATCGCCCTGCTATGCTTACCGTGACCAGCCGGCCCATGAAACGGACGGCGACTACGTGGCGCGCCTGGGCCAGGAACTGGAAGACCATATCGCCGCGCTGGGCGCGGAGAACGTCATGGCCTTCATCGCCGAACCCGTCGTCGGCGCCACGGCCGGCGCCCTGCCCGCCGTCGCCGGCTACTTCCAGCGCATGCGCGACATTTGCCAGCGCCACGGCATCCTGCTGATTCTCGACGAAGTCATGTGCGGCATGGGCCGCACGGGCAGCCTGTTCGCCTGCGAGCAGGAAGGCGTCACGGCCGACCTGATCTGCATCGCCAAGGGCCTGGGCGCCGGCTACCAACCGATCGGCGCCGTGATGGTGTCGCGGGACATCCGCGACACGATTCGCGCCGGCACGGGCTTCTTCCAGCACGGCCACACGTATATCGGCCACGCCACGGCCTGCGCCGCCGCGCTGGCCGTGCAGCGGCAGATCGAGGAACGCGATTTGCTGACCAACGTGCGCGCCATGGGCTGCTTGCTGAACGAGCGGCTGCACCAGCGTTTCGACGGCCATGCGCACGTAGGCGACATCCGCGGCCGCGGCCTGTTCCTGGGCCTGGAACTGGTGCAGGAGCGCGCCAGCAAGCAACCGTTCGACCCGGCCCGCCGCCTGCACGCAGGCATCAAGGCGCACGCCATGCAAAACGGACTGATGTGCTACCCCATGGGCGGCACCATCGACGGCCTGCACGGCGACCACATCCTGCTGGCGCCGCCCTACATCATCGACGCCAGCCACGTCGATGAGATCGTCGACAAGCTGGGCACGGCCATCGACGCCTGCGTGGGCTAAGAGCCTATCCCAGCAGATGAATACATCCCCTGCTGGCGCCCCTCAGAAGCGGGGACTGCGTTGATCATCGTCGCGTGGCTCGCCACGCGTCCTCCTCACGCCTTGTCCGCGCTCCTGATGCGCTGCCAGCAGAAGACGCTCCCTACTGGCATAGGCTCTAACCGCGCCCGCTGTTGCCCACGGTAGACATCAGGCTGGCGCCGCAGCTAGTCTTGTGGCCGTCAAACGCCACAGGCACGCCATCGATCAGCACCTGCGGATCGCCCTCGGCGATCACGCAGCGCACATGGCCCTTGATCGGACACACGCAAGGGTCGCCCTTGCGCGCCACGGCCACCCCCAGCACCGTACTGTTCGGCGCCGCGCCCACCACCTTGCCGCCATGGCTGGTGGGGTCGTTCAAGCGGATCACGCCACGCATGCTTTTCTCCCTGGATATATCAAGTTCCTCATTGCGAAAACCCCTGGTAATACTCGGGTGCATCGTGGCGCAAGCCCCACCACGGCAAATACGCATGGTTGCCGCCGCGCGCGCGGAACCATGGCTGGTCGGCCCGGATCGGCCGCGCGACGGCGGGCGGTGCCACCACCAGCGCCACGGGGGCCGACAGGTCGCTGGTGCCGGCCACCAGCACGGACTTGCCAAAGTGATGCGCATAGGCGATGCCGAGCGCCACGTTCGTCAGGGCCGTGCCCGCGCCCGTCTCGCCCAGCACGGCGGTCAGATTGAAGCTTTGCTTGAGGAAATCGAATTCCGGCAGCTGCACGGTGAGCGTCTGCGCCAGCGCACCGAGTCGTGCGGACGAATCCTGGTGCGTATTGCCGGCGTCGTGGATCAGATAGCCGATCCCGGTATCTTGCCTGTTGGCCTTCGCCGCCGCCTCCTCGATGGCCGCCGTCCACGCCTGCACCAGACGCGGCGGTTCGCCCTTTTTGGTTTCAAAATCCGCCACAGCCTTGCTGCTTGGATAGCCTAGCCAAGCCAGCGGCGCCCGCTCCGTTTTAAAGTCGGGGCCGGCCAGCACCAGCAGCACCAGGTTTTCGTTGATCTGCCGGTCCAGAGGCCGGCTGGGCGCATCCCAGTTCATGACCCAGACGGTTTCCTTCGGGTGGCTTTGCAGGTAGTCGAGCGCGGCGGAAAGTGAAGTGAAACCGACGTTGGGGCCGCCCATGGTGACGCGGACGTCGGGCGGGGTGGAGCGGGTCCAGAGAGTGGGAGAGTGGATGTTGCCGATGCTAAAAGTCCTTGCAACTCTTTTGCGCACAAATGCTATTGTTTCTACCGGATCGAGCTTACCTTCTGGCAGGGCATATTCGATATGGATACCAGCCAACTCTCGCCAGCGTGACTTGTCCTCGGCTGAATGAACATTGTAAAAATATTCTGGATCAGAGTAATACACATCATGGTACAAGTTCATTAATTCATTAATGTATTTTTCATGGTATCCATCGAAAGTTTCGGTGCCTTCATTGCCTATGGCAATGGAGGCAATACTTTGCAACTTAGAGTACTTTTCAGGTTTTTCTTTTACCATGTCATCGTTCGGATTCGGTCGTGCCAGGCCGAGGGTCCAAAGTAGCTGCCACTCAGTTGGATAGTCTCTACGCTGCAAAGGATTTAGCCATTGCAAACCAACGACTTGGGCCATGAATGGCCGCGCTACTGGCATAGGAGTATTTGAGGTTGCAGATACCACCTTTGTGCTTGTAGGCGTACGCAAGCGTACACAGGCTGACAGAATCAAGACAATCAGAAACGTACCGAGCGCATAAAAAAGTATAGATCTAACCACGGTATAGCCTCCAAAAAATTGGAACAACTCTGCAATACACTAAAAATTCAATATCCAGCTACGAAATGGGCTTTAGTTAAATGCTCGCTCACCGGAATTGGGATGCGAATCAGGAGCAGGGTTTTCTCTCACGTCAACTATGGATGCAGGAAGACTCCACTCCCCACCCGTCTGCTGAGACCATTGAGTGATGGTCAAACCATGCAATTTCCCATCATTAAAATATTCTTCGAACAATTTAGCGGATTCAGTATTATTTAGCGCTCTCAACAACCTCCAATCCGCCGCCACCCGCAACTTGCGCAACTGATCCGCCTTGATGCGGCACACGCCCACCGCCACGTCATACGCAAGCGCCCGCTCCGCATGCATGGGATTGGTCAGGATGGTGGAATGGTCGGTGGCGTAGGCGCCCGCCTGGCTGGCCATCGACTCCGCTATGCGCGTGCTGCGCCATTGCTGGTAGTCGGCGTCGGGCGTGGCGTTGGGCATTTCCTGCTGCACTTTTTTGCCCGCAGGACTTTTCCCTTCCCGCACCGCCTGGGCGCGTATCACCGCGCGCTGCTCGAACCGCAAACGCGCCTCGTCGTCGGCCGTGCCCCTGGCGCTGTCCATGCGTTTGGCCTCGTCTTTTCCCGCCTGCCCCTGCAAGCCGCCGGGCGGGATGGCATGATCGGCAAGGTAATCGTCACCGGCAGTACGCTGTTTTCCGGCCTGACGCGATTCGCCGGGCGGATCGTAGCCTTCGTCGAATTCCTCGCTGCTCTGGCCAAAACGCAAGGACTGCGGCGTGAAGGGCGACAGCAGGTCGGGCGCGTTCAGCTCGATTTTCCAATCCTTGTGGGGCGAGGCATTGCAGGGGCTGCGGGCCAGGCCCGTCATCACGATGAACAGGGGCGCCAATCCCACCGTCAGGATGGTGGAAAAGGCACCTTCGCTGGCCTCCACGCCCTGTTTGATGGAATACGACGCATATTTCTGTGCCGGAAACCAGAAATCGTTGCCGCCCGGCGCAGGCTTGCGCCAGTGATCGGTCCAGTAGTGATAGCTGCCTTGCTTGCCCACCTCGAAACCCTGGGCAAACACGCGCTGCACGCACACGCCTGCCGCGTCGGTGGCCGTCAGCTCGCCGCCGTCCTTGCTATCCTTGGCCAGCGAACCCGACAGGCCGCGCCAGCCGATGCCCTCGATGGCCACGGACGACACCACCACGTCGTGCGGATTGCAATAGATGGTCACCCTGCCATACGATGACTTCTTGCCGCCGCGCGCGGCGCCGGCAATCCCGTATCGTTCACGATCTTTGGCGGCGGAAAAACCGTGCTGCAGGTTGGCCATGCAACGGTCGATTTCCTCGTCTGTCTGCAGCTCGCCCGGGGTGGCGCGCTGGCGGATGATGGCAAAGAAGTTTTTCAAGGTATTCAGGCGCGCCTGCACCGTCACCCGGCCCGTGCTGCCGTCAGCCGCGCGCAGATTGCCGGCCACCCAGTTCTCGGCGCTATTGCGTTTCGCCAGGCTGTACGGTGAATTGCAGATGACATAGTTATCGGCCACGCAGGGAACGCCATCGGCCTTGGGCAGGCGGGCGCCGAGAAAGGCGGCCGCCATCGCCACCATCGTGCCCTGGCTGTGGCACACGATGGTGACGGGCACATCGGCCTGCTGCTGGCGGATGGCTTCGACCAGCCTGGCCAGGCGATAGGCGGCCAGCACGAAATACGGGCGCGGCGGGCAGCTGTACACTTGCCGCTCCGAAAAGGGATTCATGTGCTGGATCTTGTTCCACAAAAACAAATCCTCGCTCAGCCCCTCCTTCCACAGGTCTGCCAGCGCGCTGCAGCCATTGGCAAACGGGCCGCCGCCCCAGTAATCCTGTTCGTTCAGGTAGATGCCCTTGCCGTATTGCTGCAGTTCTTCGCCGGAAGCCTTGTAGCCCCAGCGAAAGCGGAGCACGGGAGAAAACGTGCCCGCATCGCGGATCAGGGTGTCGGCCGACATCTCCGGATGGAGAAAGCCTTCGGCCGTGATCTCGGCGCCATAATTGACCGCCTTCAGTTCGCCGCCCTCCACGCCACGGTGCCGCAGGTGATGGCAGGAGCGCTTGAGGCGCTCGTTGAGGCCCTTGCACAGGCCTTCTTCGGCCGCCGCGTACCACTCGCCATCGGAATTGACGCCGTGCACGAAGATCATGATGCCGGGCAGCGGCAACTGCTGCAGCGTGTCCCGGTCGCTGCTCTGGAAATTGGCGTTGCAGGAAAACTGGCCGAGGATATCGATGTGGGGGTCGTCGCAAAGCGGCGGGTGGGGGTCGAACTGCATGGATTGGTCTCCAGAGTCGGGGTTCAGGAACGGCGGCGGAAGAAGAAGCCCTTCAGCCGCTGCAGATGATCGGTCGCCACCTTCGGCCCGCGCCCGTCGGCACCGCTGGTGCCCGTCATGGGACTGTCACCTTCACGCTCGATGTGCACTTCCACGCCCTCGACGGGCAAGCCGTCGGTGGGACGCAGCAAGCGGGGCACGCGACCCAGCTCGCCCTCGCCGAAGATGGGCAGCTCGCCTTTCATGCTGCCCGGGCCGTTCCAGTGATGACCGTCGGTCTTCACCGTCAGCGCGCCGGGTCCGCCCAGCTCCACCGCGCCGCCGGACAGCTTCAGGTAGGCGCCGCCCGCCGTCATGAAGGTGATTTCGTCCTGCGCCACGCCGACCAGGCGCGTGCCCGCCGTCAGGCGGATTTCCTTGGCCGCGTCCGCCTGCAGCAAGTCGTGCTGGCTTTGCAGCACAAACTTGCCGAAGTGGGCCACCTGCACGATGCCATCCTGGTGCGCGAACAGGGAAATGCCCTTGCCAGCGTTGACGTTGCAGCGCTGGGCCGCGCTCAGTTGCAGATGCTGCTGGGCCACCAGGTCGATATTCGTGCCTGCGTTGCTGGCGATGCTCCTGGGCGTGCTCAGCGCCACGCCCTCGGGCGCCGTGATGCTGACGGCGGCCTGGTCGGCGGCGATGGCTGCCCCCAGCGCCTTGCTGCCGGTCGCGTCCAGCGCCAACGCCTGGTGCTGGGCGGCAAACTCGCCCAAGGAGCTCAACAATTCCAGGCACTCCTGCATCACGGCGGCATGCTCGCTGCCGTCGAGCTGCTTGCCGCTGGCGCCCAGCTGTTTCCAGGCCGAAATCAGCAGCGAGCGGGCGGTGCGCACGCTGCCGCTGGCGTCGCTGCGCAATTCAAAGCCGTCGCCGCGCTGCTGCCCTGCCCCGTCGCTGCGCGGCTCGGTCAGGTAGCCAAGATTCAATTGCGTGGCCGCCTGGTCGCTGGCCAGCTGCGCGCTGATTTGCGATGGCGTGTCGTCAAAGCACAGCTGGTTGCCGCGTCCACCGCGCACTTCGCGACTGCGCATGCCGGAAAGATACCGGTTGCCGGGCAAGGTGCCGCGCACGCTCAAGCCCGGCGGCGCGCCCACGGTGTTGTACAGCTGGCCGACAATGATGGGCCGGTCCGGGTCACCACCGAGAAAATCGATCAGCACTTCCGCGCCGATGCGCGGCAATGTCAAGGTGCCGCATTGTTTGCCGCTGCCCGGGCCATTGCCGGTCCAGCTCGATACCACGCGCACCCAGGCCGAGTCACGCTCCGTATCGGAGGCGCCGCTGCCGTCGGCATGCGCGTGATCCGGCGTGCGCGTGGCGCCAAAGCGCACCTTGACCCGTCCCAGCGCATCGCAATGCACCTCTTCGCCGGCAGGCCCCACGACCAGCGCACTTTGCAGGCGCACGACGGGAAAATCGCCGCGCGGATCAAAAGCGGGCACGATGGCGATGCCGCGCCGCACGCAGGTAAAACGGTTGCGGTAGCGCAAGGCCGCCTGGCCATCGGCGCCTGCCCCTTGCGCGGGACCGGCGTCGCGCTGCCAGCCGCTCTGCGCAAACAGGCGCTCGACCCGCGCGTCTAACCCCGTCGGCAAGTTATTGCTGGCCGCCACGCTCAAGGCCGTGAGGACGAAACTGCGCTCGGCCACCGGGTGGCTGTCGATCTCGGCATGCCCTTCCAGGCTGAACCACTGGCCCGCGCAAAAGTCGCGCACGCAGCCTTCGCCCTGGAAACACTTGCTGTCCATATCGTGGCGCGCCATCGCCAGCTGGCCCAGTTGCCGAAAATCGTCGTTGCTGCCATCGGCCAGCGGCGGCTCCACGATATAGTCGTCGAGACTGGCTGCGAAGCGATTGCCATTGCTGCCCTGATCCACGCCGCCGTGTGACCGCGTGGCCATGAACTGCGGGCTGTGCGGGTGACCATCGTCCCAGCTGTAGCGCTCGGACTTTCCCGGCTGCAAGCGGCGCACGGCGCTCCAGGCCGTCACGGTATCCCTTTCCTCAGTGGCGTCATCGCGGTGATAGCGCACCGTGCCGGCCGCGTTGTGCGCCAGGCGGCTGGCGTCGTCGAACAGCAGCAGGGTATGCACGGGCGTGGTGGCGGCGTTCGAACTGGCCGGCGCTCCCGCCTGGAAGCACCAGGCGATGCCGCGGCGCCGGAGCAGGCGGCGGATAAAGGCGGCATCGGATTCATTGTGCTGCATCGTGAATTCGCGCATGGGCAGGCTGCGCGCCGCCAGCGCCGCATCGATGGCGAGATCCAGGCTGGCCGCAAGCACGCTATTGCCCTGCCGCCACTCGTCAAACAGCAGCTGCACGATCTGCAATTCATGTTTATTGCGAAACACGCGCGTGTTGATACGTTTTTCCAGCAACGCCAATCCATCGCGCAGCACCAGCTGATAGGTGGCAAGGCCGCCGTCGCTCTGCCCCGCACACGCTTCGGCGACGATGCCGCACACCCTGCGCAGTTGCCCCTGGTCGGTAACGATCTGCAATTCGGCCGGCACGGCGATGAACTGTTTCAGCGGCAACTGCGCCTCGGTGGCCACGCACAGAATGCGGTATTCCAGGCCGCCGCAGATGGCCTCGCTGCCGCTGATGCGCTGCGGCAGCAAGACATCCTCATTGATGCCATCCGGGTAAGCGAGGCGCAGCCGCAAGGCACGGTTTCCGGCAGTCAAGTTCTTGTCCACGGCCATCCATTGCGCGAAGTCTTCCATGGGTTTCCTCCTTCCAGCATTCATCGAAACACAGCAGGCGATCTCAGGCGGAACCATCGAAACGCAGTTCGTAATGCATGTCGTCACGGTCGCGGGCCTGCAACTTGTCTGCCAGGAAAGCATCCTCCGCCAGGCAGGCGCCCACGCCCAGGATGCAGCCGCGCACGTCTTCCCGGCGCAGCACCAGGCGTATTTCGAAGCTCACGCCCGGCAAGCCAAACAGCGCCAGCATCTGGCGCAGGGCCAGCGCGCCTGGCCGGCCGGGCAAGAAATCCTCATAGACACGGCGCGCCAGCGGCCCCAGCACCAGACGCACGCGCAAGTCGGCGCGCCGGCAGCGCTCGCCCAGCATGGCGCCCTGCCCCAGCCGCGCATGCGCCGTGGCCAGCAAGGTGCGCTCCCGCGGCGCGCGCCGGAACCAGGCGCCAACAAACCGCTGCAAGCGCACGGGCACGCCGAAATACTCGGCCAGCACCGCCTGCATCGCGTCGGCCGACACCGGGCGATGGCGCAGCATGGCCGCGTAATGGGCCAGCACATGGGCAGGCAAGCCATCCGCCTGCCTGGCCATCTCGGCAGGCCAGGCGCCCGCCAGCGCCAGTTGCAAGGGCAGGAAATCGCCGCCGTCGGTGTCTTGCTGGCATTCGATGCGGAAGCGGGCCCAAGCCTGGTAAAACAGGACGAGCGCGCGGTGCGACAAGGTATCGAGCCAGTCACCGGGGCCACCGTCGCCCGTCTGCCGCGCATGGCGGGCCAGCGTTTCCGTGTAATGCAGCGGCAGGCTGCCATGCACGCCCAAAAAACCCAGCATGGCCGCGCGCACATGCACGTGCATCCCGCCGTCCGCCTGCGGCTCCAGCCACAGCGCTTCGATTTCTCCCGGGGCAAACGACAGCGACGCGCTGCCATGCAGGCGCAGGCAATCGCGAAAAACGTGTTCCTGCGACATGCCTTGCTGACTCAGCCAGGCAGACAACAAGCGCACCGCCTGAAAGAAGCCGGTGCCGGACGGATCGGCAATCAGGCGCGCGACTACACCAGCGTCTGGCTTCCATTGCGTGGCAGGCAGCACAGCAACTCCTTTCCAGTCTTTTGCGACAAGACGATCAGGCGGGTGAACGAGCCCAGATGCACATACAGCCCGAGAAAACGTTCGATGACCTGGGCAAACGCATGCAGGCCGCTGCCGACAAAGGCGTCCTCGTCAACGGACAGCAGCACGTCGACGCCGAAGACCAGGCTGCCACCCGACTCGTCGTGCAGCCAGGTGCTGGCGGCGCGCTGGCGCAGTGCGCTTATGCCCGCGATCTGGCGCGCGGCGCTGGCCGAACCGGGCAAGTTGTACAACTCGAGTATTTGCTTGAAGAGCGGCAAACCCTGTTCATTCAGCGACTGATGGTTCAGGGACAATTGCGCGATCAGCCGCCAGTGCGACGCCGCGCCCGCAGGGAAGCGACACGGCGCACCGGGTTTGCGCAGCAGGCGCACCGGCAAGGCGCTGGCCACGCCGTCATGATGCAAGTCGCCGGCGGCATGGCCGAACACCAGGCGGCCCGGCAAGTCGCGGTTGCTGCAAGTCAGCATGATGGACACCGTTTGCGTCGCGTCGTGCAAGGGCTGCATGGCGCCGTCGACAAAGGCGATGCGCATGTCGTAGCCGGGCTTGCTCAACGCCATGTCCTCGTCGCGCCGCGTCACCCAGTAGCGCCCCTGGCGCCCGCCCGCCTCGCCATGGCGCATCGAATAGAACGGGTGAAACGCATCGAGTCCGCTGCCGTTCTCCATTTCACTGAGGATATGTGCGCTATCGACGCTGTAAATATCGTAGCAATGCGCCTGCCGCACCGATGGCAGCAGCACATGCTCGGCGCTCGCGTGCGTGAGGCGGATGGGGTTGGCCGCCTGGCGGAACAGGTTGACGACAGGCGTGCATCCCGGCAGCAGATGCCTTGCGGACAGGGGCCGCAAGATACGCGCGACATCCGTATCGGCCTGCACGTCGGCCAGCAGCAGGTGCACGGTGCAACGCCGGCAGGCCGGCGGCAACAGCGGGCGCAGCACAGCCAGGTCGAGGTCGATGAAATTGAATTTATCCGGAAAGGCAAACCATTCGCCCAGCAAGCGGTAGGCGGGATGCGAGGCGGCCATGGCCGGCATCAGGGCATCCTCGGCGGCAAAACCGACCGGATGCAGGGGCACGGCGTCCAGCCCATGCCATGTGCCGTCGACTTCCACATAGGCACAACGTGCACGCAGAAACAGGCTGTCGCGCAGGGTGGCGCAAAAGGAAGGCTCGCCGTCGAGGAACAGGCGCAGCGCCGGCAGCGGGAGCCCGTCCAGCGTGGACGTTGCGCCCGTCGCTTCGAGCGTGATGCTGATCGCCGCGCCCAGATCCGGCGCCAGGCGCACTGCGGGCGGGGCCGCCACGATGGACTGGAAGCGCACGTCGGACAGACGCAGCGGCGCCACGGCGACATCGTACGCGGTGGTGAACTTGCAGGCAACGCCCTGATGCTCGGCCGCATGCATGACCGTGCCGCGCGGAATGGTGGCCAGCTCGGTCACCGTCGCCGCGTCATTATCGATGCGGGCAATGGCGCAGGCAGGAAACGGGCGCAAGTAATGGGGAAAGTTCACTTCCAGCAAGGTTTCACTGAAGGTGCCAAAGCCATCGGCCAGCCGCTTGGCCGTGCGCGCGTTGAACATGGCGAACGCCTGCAGCATGCGCGCCAGATGCGGATCACCCATGTCGCCGCCCGCGATGCCCAGCGCGCCGGCGATGGCGGGATAGCGCCGGGCAAACACCTGATTGTGGGCGTGCAAGGTGCCCAGTTCGCGCTCGTAATACTGCAGCAACTCATCCATGAACGCTCCCATCGCCTGATCGACACATGCCGGTATCACCCCATCTGCATTATTGAGGAAGCGGGAACGAGGAAAGTTGAGTTTGGACAAGATTGCATGCATCAGCAAGGAATGCCATCCAGGCGCTGGCATGGCAACTTTTGTTCACTCCTTGTCAATAATAATTGACTTATTCGAAACAATCGTTTTAAATCAGGAAGTTACTCAAAATCAATCATCTTGAGCATGCAAACATCGCATTGACCCTTTTCGATGCTTGACGCCCACGTTGATGCACTCTCAAGCCAAGGTATATGGAACTGCTCGACTCCCTGCGTCAGCCCCCGCCGCAAGACGACACGATCAGCGGGCACTATGAAGTGCGCCGCTTGCTGGGCGAAGGCGGTTTCGGCCATGTATTCGAAGCCTGGGATGCCAAACTGTGCCGCAGCGTGGCGCTCAAGCGGCTGAAACCGCAAGCCGACGTGCTGCATCCCGAAAAACTCATCAATGAAGCGCGCCTGGCCGCCTCGCTCAAGCATGCGGCCTTCGTGCGCATCTTCGCCATCGAAGGCCAGGGAACGGGCCAGTCCATCGTCATGGAACTGGTCGAAGGCCAGACCCTGGGGCAGTTCATGCACGGCGGCAAGGCCGACCTGCACGCCGCGCTCGACATCGCTTACCAGATCGCCGACGCCATGGACGAGGCGCACGCCATGGACCTCGTGCACGGCGACCTGAAACCGTCGAACCTGATGCTGGAGGCGAACGGCAAGGTGCGCATCCTCGATTTCGGCCTGGCACGCCACATGGACCCGCAAGCCACGCAAACGACCACCCTGTGCGACTTGCAGGGCACCATCGCCTACATGGCGCCCGAGCGCCTGATGGGCCGCCTGCCCGACACGCGCGGCGACGTGTATGCCTTGGGTGCCATGCTGTACGAAATGCTGGCCGGCCAGCGCCACTTCGCCCACCTCAACGGCCTGGCCCTGGCCGCCGCCCACATGCAGGCGACGCAGCCGTGGCCCGACCTGCCGGACTCGGTGCCGCCCACCATCAACGCCCTCGTGCGCGCGATGACGGCTCACGACCCAGCCGAACGGCCGCGCACCATGCGCGATGTGCGCGAGGCGATTGGGACGCAGCGCGGGGAACCGCTCACCTTGGCCACGCCCCTTGCTGACGAGACGCCCGCGAAGGAAGAACCGCCCGCCAGCGTCTCCATCCGCCTGCCCCTGCCCCGCAAGCGCACGCTGAAATGGGGCGCGGGTGTGGCACTGCTGGCCGTGCTGGCGGGATGGCAGCTGCCCAACATCATTCCTGCCGTCAAATCGTTCGTCACGGGAGAAAAAGCACCCGCGCCATATTCGGAAATGGCCAGCATGGCGGCGGGGATGGAGGCGTTGCGGGTGTTTGATCGAGATAGCAGCCAGGAACAGGCGATCAAACATTTCAGTACAGTATTGCAACACAATGCATCCAATGCGGCTGCGTCAGCCGGGCTGTCATTGGCATACGCCCTGCGCTATATAGGCAATGGCCGCGATATGGTCTGGCTGAAGCGTGCGGACGCCAGCGCCCAACAGGCAATCGCATTGGATAATCAACTAGCGCTCGCCCATGTGGCACATTCCTGGGTCCTGGAGTTCCAAGGGAAACAGGAAGATGCTCAAATTGCAGTGTCCAAGGCATTGAATCTGGATCCGCAAAACGTACTGGGCCTATACGGAAAAGCAAGGTCACTGGTCTTTACACAAAAATTTGAACTGGCAAAAAAATTACTTGATAGCGCAATAACCCTGCATCCCAAAGAGCGACTTTTCCCTATCATGCAGGGAATCATGATGTATAAGCAGGCCGATTATGCAGGTGCAGAAAAGGCATATCGAAAAAGCATTGAGCTTGATCCGCAATCGGTGAACGGATATGCCTATCTAAATGCCGTACTGCTGCGTCAAGATCGCAATGACGAAGCGTTACGCGTGCTTCAACAGGGCCTGCAATTCCAGCCGCATTGGGAGTTGTACACAAATCTAGGCACGTCACTATTCGCCAAAGGCGATTATTTAGGTGCAGTGCAGGCATTTGAGAAATCGGTTGGTTCGGCCAAGGGTAATCCGGGAACCTATCAGCTATGGGCGAATCTTGCAGATGCACAACGCTGGATACCAGCGCAGGCCGCAGCGTCGCAGCGCTCGTACCGGCGGGCCATTGAATTGCTGACCCCACTCTTGGCCCTCATGCCGGAAGACGCCACCCTCAATTCACGCATGGCAATGTACCTCGCTTATGTAGGTGAAAAAAAAGCGGCAACGATGAGGATAGAAAAGGCCCTTGGCATCGCCCCAAAACTATCCGACCTACAATTTAGAGCGGCCCTGACATATGAGTTAACGGGAAACCGCGACGCAGCCTTGGCGGCATTACTAGAAGCGAGCAAGCTCGGCTACCCTATCAACCTGATCGAATCCGCGCCCGATTTATTGAACCTCAAACGAGATGCTCGCTATCAGCAATTTATTATCCACTTGAAAAGAGACCTTAAGACATGACGCCTGTCAGCCCTTGGATGAAGTTATCCGTACATTTTGATGCAGACCAGATTACCAATCAGCTCGACTATAATTTCACTTCCTGTGACGGTACGGCCGATCCCCGCCATGGGCCCTACATGGGCGGTGTGCACTTCCAGAAAGGCCAGCATGTATACTTGGATGTCACTTGCTGCGGCTCCAAGGAAAGCGGTTTCACGTCGTTCCAGATCGTTGATTGCTGCATCATCACCGTACCGCAATTGACGCAGATTGGCCCCAAAGTACCCACGATTTATTCGCCGCCATCGCCGTTCTTACAAGCCGTGGGCGCTACTTACCATTTACCGTTGGATTTCGAGATCCAACAGCTGTTGGGCGAACCAGATCAAGTGCCGCTGCACCGCATTCGCCAGGAATGGAAACACAACCTGGACGTAGGCTATGCTGCTGGCCGTTGGGAATTGTCTTTCGTCATGACCGTGCGCATCATGCGCGGTGAAGATGTGCAGCCAGAATTGCGCGTCTTCTCTTTCGATCCGGAAAGCTCAGTTGGCGGAACGTCGACCTACGGCTAATATTGCCTTTCCTTATATCCAAGGCACGACTCGATTCGTCATTCGGCTTTCATCGGCATTTATATCGATAGCGTGAGTTCATGACGACATACCTGGCCAGTACGGCGTTCTGGCGAGAGCTAGCTTGCCATTACCTGCCGCCGGCAAGTAACCCAAGCCGCGCCCCCACCGGCGCGGCTTTTTCACACCCGCACGCAATACGCCGCCCTGCCCGCCGAAAGCGGTAAAATGACGGCCTTGAACCCAAGCTCCGCCCCCTGGCGCGGCTTGGCACGCACACAGCACCACACACAGCCCGGCAGGCACGCCTTTCCTGCCGCCGGACCAACGACAAAGAACACATGACCACCGTCCCAAAAGAAATCAACGCCGCCGCGGCAAAGAAGAATTCGGCTGAAAAGCTCACGCCCATGATGCAACAATATATGGGCATCAAGGAAAACCACCCGACGATGTTGGTCTTTTACCGCATGGGCGATTTCTACGAGCTGTTTTTCGAGGATGCGGAAAAAGCCTCGCGCCTGCTGGGCATTACCCTGACGGCGCGCGGCGTGGCCAGTGGCAACCCGATTAAAATGTGCGGCGTGCCTTTCCATTCGCTGGACGGCTACCTGGCCAAGCTGGTCAAGCTGGGCGAGTCGGTGGCCATCTGCGAACAGATCGGCGACCCGGCCACCAGCAAGGGCCCCGTCGAGCGCAAGGTCATGCGCGTCGTCACGCCGGGCACCCTGACGGATGCGGACTTGCTGCCCGAGAAGGCCGAGCGTCCGCTGCTGGCCATGTGCAGCATCACGCAGCGCAAGTCGGTCACCACGGGCCTGGCCTGGCTGTCGCTGGCCAGCGGCGCTTTGAAACTGATGGAGTTTTCCGGCGACAGCGCCACCGTGGCGGCGCGCCTGCAGCAGGAACTGGAACGCATCGTGCCGGCCGAAATCTTGAGCGGCGACAATGGCAGCCTGTTCGACGACTACGCGGGCACCCACATCAACCGCGTGCCGGACTGGCATTTCGACGTGGTGGGCGGCCACAAGGCCCTGCTCGATCAACTGGGCGTGGCGACCTTGACGGGCTTTGGCGCCGATGGCCTCGGCGCCGCGTTCGGCGCGGCCGGCGCGCTGCTGCGCTATGCGCAATCGACGCAGGGACGGGGCTTGCAGCACGTGCGCTCGCTGACAACCGAGACGGAAAGCGAATTCATCGGCCTGGACGCGGCCACGCGGCGGAACCTGGAATTGACGGAAACCATCCGCGGCCAGGAATCGCCGACCTTGTTTTCCCTGCTGGATCATTGCCGCACGGCCATGGGTTCGCGCATGCTGCGCCACTGGCTGCACCATGCGCGGCGCGACCAGAACGTGGCGCGCGCGCGCCATGAAGCCATCGCCGCGCTGGCGCAAAGCGAAGCGGCGGGGCCACTGGCCGCCACCCTGGCGCAAGTGCCCGATATCGAACGCATCACCACGCGCATCGCCCTGCTGTCGGCGCGTCCGCGCGACCTTGCCGCCCTGCGCGACGGCCTGCTGCAACTGCCGGCCCTGCGCGGCGACGTGGTCCGCTGTTATGGTCCTGGCCAAGGCGGCGAAAGCGGCTTGCTGGCCGCCATCCACGCTGCGCTGGCGACACCGACCGCCTGCCTGGACTTGCTGGTGCGCGCCGTGGCGCAGGAACCGGCGGCCATGGTGCGCGACGGCGGCGTGTTCGCCACCGGCTTCGACGCCGAACTGGACGAACTGCGCGCGCTGTCGGAAAACGCGGGCCAGTTCCTGCTCGACCTGGAAACGCGCGAACGCGCGCGCACGGGCATCGCCAACCTGCGCGTGGAATACAACAAGGTGCATGGCTTCTACATCGAAGTCACGCACGGCCAGACGGACAAGGTACCGGACGATTACCGCCGCCGCCAGACCCTGAAAAACGCCGAGCGCTACATCACGCCTGAACTGAAGGTGTTCGAAGACAAGGCCCTGTCGGCGCAAGACAAGGCCCTGGTGCGCGAAAAGCTGCTGTACGACCTGCTGCTGGCCGAGCTGGCGCCGCACATCGGCACCTTGCAGACGATTTCGCAGGGCCTGGCCCAGCTCGACACCCTGAACGCGCTGACGGAACATGCGCAGCAGCACAACTGGGCCGCGCCGCAGCTGGTCGACGAGCCGTGCATCAACATCGTCGAGGGCCGCCACCCGGTGGTGGAAAAGCAGATCGAACGCTTCATCGCCAACGATTGCCGCCTCGTCAACGAGCGCCGCTTGCTGCTGATTACCGGCCCGAACATGGGCGGTAAGTCGACCTTCATGCGCCAGGTGGCATTGATCACCCTGCTGGCTTACGTGGGCAGCTACGTGCCGGCCGCGTCCGCCACCATCGGTCCCATCGACCGCATCTTCACGCGCATCGGCGCCACCGACGACCTGGCGGGCGGACGCTCGACCTTCATGGTGGAAATGACGGAATCGGCGGCGATTCTGAACGGCGCCACAGAACACTCGCTGGTATTGATGGATGAAGTGGGCCGCGGCACCTCGACCTTCGACGGCCTGGCCCTGGCGTGGGCCATCGCGCGCCATCTGATCGACAGCAGCCGTAGTTTCACCCTGTTTGCCACGCACTACTTTGAGCTGACGCAACTGCCGGACAGTCACCCGAGCGCCGCCAACGTGCATTTGTCCGCCGTCGAGCACAAGGACAGCATCGTCTTCCTGCACGCCGTGCAGGCCGGTCCCGCCTCGCAAAGCTACGGCTTGCAGGTGGCGCAACTGGCCGGCGTGCCGCAACCCGTGATCAAGGCGGCGCGCAAGCACCTGGCGCGCCTGGAAGCGCAGGCGCTGGACGCCACGCCGCAGCGCGACCTGTTCGCGCTGCCTTCCGCCGATCCGTATGCGCAAGAGGAAGAAGAGGCAGCGGCGGCGCCGCTGGCCGCGCTGAACGCAGCACAGCAAGCCTTGCTCGACGCCATCGCCGACCTCGATCCCGACGCGCTCACGCCGCGCGACGCGCTGGAACAGCTGTACCAGTTGAAACGGCTGGCCGCCGCATGACCATACGGCGCAGCATCGCCAGCCTGCGCCTGCTGGCTGCCGGCCTGCTGGTCGCCAGCCTGCCATGGCAAGTGGCGCTGGCGGCCCCCGCCGACCAGGCCGGCTTCGAGTTTGCCGTGCTGGGCCATTCCTTCAACGCGGGGCCGGACGATGGCCCCCTGAAGAAAGCCATCGCGGAAACGAGCGCCTTCAATGCCTCTTTCGTGGTGGCCACCGGCATCAAGGCCGCCAGCGAATCGTGCAGCGACAAGCTGTACAGCCAGCGCAAGGACGTGCTGGACGCCAGCGGGCCGCCGCTGATCGTCTCGCTGTCGGCCAGCGACTGGGCCAACTGCCGCAATTCGCGCGGCAGGGTCAACGCCATCGAACGCCTGAACCGCTTGCGCGACGTGTATTTCGCCGACGACCAGAGCCTGGGCCAGCGCAAGCTGACCCTGTCGCGATTGTCATCGACGGCGAAATTCCGCAGCTATGCGGAAAACGCCCACTGGGAATACGGCGGCGTGCTGTTTGCCACCGTCAACCTGCCCGCCAACAACAACCATTTCTTGCCGGAAGCGGGACGCAACAGCGAATTCGAAGACCGCCTGGTGGCCAACCGCTCCTGGCTGCAGCGCCTGTTCGCCATGGCGCAGCGCAAGCAGCTCGACGGCATCGTGCTGTTTTCCGATGGCGACGTGGGCGTGCTCGATGAAGACGACAATTCGCTGCTGCCCAGCTTCAGTTCGAAACAGGATGGCTTTGCGGGACCGCGCAAGCAGATCCGTACCCTGGCGAAGAAATTCAGCGGCAAGGTGTTATTGGTCGATACGCAACGCGATGGCGACGCGGAGGGCAAGGAAGGGAAAAGTAAAAAGGCCGCGGCCAGGGCAGGCGGGCCGAAAATCAGCTGGAAAGGCAACCTGGGCCACGTCAGCATCGACAACGACTGGTCCGCCATCGCCGTACGGCCCGGCAAGACGCCATTCTTTGAGGTGCGTCAACGCGCCACTCGACCATCGGCGCAGGCACGGGCCAGGGCGTCGACGCTGCGCCGATAAAATAAAGGCCGGCACGCAGCCAGCCTTTATCTAACAAACAACAGACGTCACGACGCCTGACAAAACCGTAGCGAGCGGCAGTGATTTGTGGCCGAGAAGCGCAACCGTACTCTAGTACGGTGAGCATCGCCGGCCGCAAAGCGCGCCGCGCAGTAGGTTTGGTCAGGTGTTAATGAATAGGATGGGTGCGGAAGTGATCGCCGTCTTCGCCTTCATCATCTTCATCGCCATGGTCATGGCCGTGTGCGCCATGCACGTGGCCATGGGCGATTTCTTCTTCGGTGGCTTCGCGCACGTCAGCGACGGTCAGCGAGAAGCGCAGCGCGATGCCGGCCAGTGGATGGTTACCGTCCAGCACGACCTTGTCGTCGGCGATATCGGTGACAGTGAAGATCATCGCTTCTTCGTCCGGCGAATCGCTTTCCGGCATGCCTTCGAACTGCATGCCCACTTCCAGCGGCTCAGGCAGGCGATTGCGCGGCTCGACCTTCACCAGCGCTGGATCGTATTCACCGAAAGCATCATCCGGTTCGATCTGGATCGTGTTGGAATAGCCAACTTCCTTGCCGTCGAGCTCTTCTTCGATCTTCGGCAGGGTGTTTTCATAATCACCGTGCAGGTAGACCATCGGCTGACGGCCGTCTTCGATCAGATTGTCTTGCGCGTCTGACAGTTTGTAGTTGACAGTCACGACCGTATTTTTGGCAATCTTCATTATGCTTCCTTTCATTGTATAAGCTGGCAAATTATACCTTCACGCCGCCAACGGCAGGCGCATTCCTGCATTTCCGGTTGTTATAATGGGCGCATGAAAAAATTAACTCTCCTCGGCGATATCACGCCGGCGCAATTCCTGCGCGACTACTGGCATAAAAAACCCTTGTTGATCCGTCAAGCCGTGCCTGGCTTCAAGGCGCTGTTCGATTTCAAGGCCCTGGCCGAGCTGGCCACCCTGGACCACGTCGAATCGCGCCTGGTCAGCCATGCGGATGGCCACTGGAACATGCAGCAAGGTCCGCTAACCAGCCTGCCTTCGCTGAAACAGAAGGAATGGACCCTGCTGGTGCAGGGCGCCAACCTGCACAGCGCCAAGGCCGACGCCCTGCTGCGCCAGTTCCGCTTCCTGCCGGACGCGCGCCTGGACGACCTGATGGTCAGCTTTGCCACCGACGGCGGCGGCGTGGGCCCGCATTTCGATTCCTATGACGTGTTCCTGCTGCAAGGCCAGGGCAAGCGCCACTGGCGCATCGGCGCGCAGAAAGACCTGAGCCTGATCGACGGCTTGCCGCTGAAAATCCTCAGCAACTTCACGCCCGACGAGGAATTCACCCTGGAACCGGGCGACATGCTGTACCTGCCGCCCCACTACGCGCACGACGGCGTGGCCATCGGCGATTGCCAGACGTATTCGATCGGCTTCCGCTCGCCCACGTTCCAGGAACTGGGCGAAGCGTTCCTGCAATTCATGGCCGACTCGATCGACTTGCCGGGCATCTACAGCGATCCCGACCTGAAAGCGTCGGGCAAGCCAGCGGAAATCCCCCGCGAAATGCTCAGCACCATCACGGAAGAAATGAACAAGGTGCGCTTCACGGAAGAAGACGTGACCATTTTCCTCGGCGAACACCTGTCGGAACCGAAGCACAATGTGTTTTTCACGCCGCTGTCCAAGCCGCTGACGGTGGGCCGCTTCGCGGATGCCGCACAGAAAAAGGGTGTCGTGTTGTCGCGCAAGACCCTGATGCTGTATCGTGGCAAGAATGTCTTCATCAATGGCGAATCGTTTGCCATTGGCAAGGCCGATAAAACGGCCCTGGAAACCCTGGCCAACGAACGCGCCCTCGATGGCGCCACCGTGGCCCAGGCTTCCGATGACGTGATGGATGCCTTATATACCTGGTATCAGGATGGCTGGATCGAACTGGCTTGAATGAGTGTGTCGTAGCAAAGTGATATTACAGCAGGTAAAATAGCAGCATCTGCGTCAGCGCAATGGAACATATTATTTTTATATCGTTTTGTCGCGCTTTCGCAAATCGCTTACACTTGCTTGCAATTTGCTTCGGCAAATATTGCGATATCACAAAATAGTTGCGAATTTGCCTCTTGCTCCTATTGCGACGCACCAAAAATCGCTATAATATTCGGTTAGGAAGTTTCCGTTGTCTGGCAGGCACCACCTGGTACGAAAAGCCTTCGAAGACGACCTAACGAGCGATAATTACCGGTAATTATTCATCGCAACAATATTGATTTATTTTTTGAAATAATTAAGGAAAACAAATGAAAAAATCCCTGCTGATCGCCTCCCTGATGGTTGTTGCTCTGGCTGCTTGCAGCAAAAAAGAAGAAGCTCCTGCACCAGCACCAGTAGTTGAAACCCCAGCACCAGCACCAGCAGTTGAAGCTGCTCCAGCTGCTGCTGCTGCTGACGCTGCTGCTTCGGCCGCTACCGACGCTGCTGCTGCTGCTTCGGCTGCCGCTTCGGCCGCTACCGACGCTGCTTCGGCTGCTTCGGCTGCTGCATCGGCTGCTAAGTAATTTAGCACCCTGCACTAAAGAAAGCCGACCTTAGGGTCGGCTTTTTTGTTGGGTAAACGCCCAGCAAACCTGCTGCGCGCCGCGCTTTGCGACCTGCGATGCTCACCGTACCATCGTACGGTTGCGCTTCTTTGCCACACATCACTGGCGCTCGCTACGGTTTTGTCAGGCGTTGCTGCGTCCAGGCGCATGCATAATAAAAAAAGGCTGACCCCGTTTCCCGGGGTCAGCCTTTTTTAATGCGCGGCAGGTTTTCAAAACTGCCGCTGCCACACCACTTATTTCAACTGATCGTTCAGCAAGCCCAGGATCTTCTCGGCCACTGGCGAGACGGCCGGCTGGCCTTCGTTGCTGAGGATGCTGACCAGGCTGGTCGAGCCATTGCCGGCCTTGACCAGGACGCGGTAACGCTGCGCTTCCTTGTCCTTGTCGGACGACGAACCCCAGCTGAACAGTTTCGAGAAGAAACCATCTTTCTTGACCACGTCCGGATCCACGTAACGCACGAAATACGTGCCTTGCGTGCGGTCGCGGTCTTCCACGGTGAAGCCAACGCGGTCCAGCGCCAGGCCGACACGGCGCCAGGCGCGGTCGAAACCTTCATCGACTTCGATGGCGCGCGCCGGCGTGGCGGTATCGCCCACCAGCTTGGCGTGCTGCGGCTGCACGATGGCACCGTCGACGGCCGTCTTCGCTTGCGCATCGTCGCTGGCCGCGCCCAGGCGCGTCATCAGCTTGGCCAGGAATTGCGCTTCCAGGCCAGGATCATTCGGACGCGCGGTCCAGGTGGTGGTTTCCTTGTCGCGGCCAGTAACAACCTCTTCCACGCCACGGTGGCTGATGTAGATTTCGGTCGAGCCATCGGCCAGGCGCTCCACGCGGGTGCGGAACTTGTCTTTTTCACCGGTCGAGTACAGCGAATCGAAGGCCTTGCCGATGGTGCTGCGGATAAAGTCTTGCGGCACCTTGGCGCGGTTCTCGTTCCACTCGGTTTCCATGATGCCAGCCGTCGGCTGGTCGATGGCGATGGTAAAGCCCGAATCTTCCCAGAATTGCTTCAGTTGCGGCCACAGCACTTCAGGCGACTGCTTGACGACCAGCCAGCGCTGGTTGCCCGCGCGCTCGACCTTCACGCCACCTGCCGTGACGGGCACGACACCCACCACGCCGTCGGCGCCCACGATGACGGGCGCGCCGGCCGTGGCGTTGCGCTGCGCGTTGTAGCCGGAAGCCGTGGCCACGCCGTTTTTCGCATCAGGCAAGGAGTAACGGTTGTCCTGCTGCAATTGCGTCAGGTCAGGCGGCACGTCCAGGGTGCTGGCTTTCTTGACCGACTTGTAGTCGACCTTGTCGCCGCCGACTACCGAACTGATCATGCCGCAGCCCGCGAGGCTGGCTGCGACGGCGCCGATGACGATGCCGCGGACGGCGATGGTGGCAGGCGCCGGTTGGGTTTTCTTGCAATTAGTCATGTCGTAACTGGATAAGAAGCTAAGTAGCAGCTGGAATCAGGGAAGGTCCGGACTGGTCGAGCCCGGGCTTGAAGTTCGGCTTAAGACAGGATGCCAGCGTCGCGCAAGGCATCGCGCACGGTGGCATGGCAATTTTCAGCCAGCGGCACCAGTGGCAAGCGTATGCCGGCAGGCATCAGGCCCATTTCGGCCATCGCCCATTTGACGGGCACCGGGTTGGGCTCGACAAACAATTTCTGGTGCAGAGGGAACACTTTGTTATTGATGGCGATCGCCGTGGCGCGCTCGCCCGCCATGGCCGCCACGCACATGTCGTGCATGGCGCGAGGCGCGACGTTGGCCGTCACGGAAATGTTGCCGTGACCGCCGCAGAACATCAGCGCCATGGCCGTCGGATCGTCGCCCGAGTACACGGCGAAGTCCGCTGGAACCAAACGCAGCAGGTCGACGCCACGGCCGATATTGCCGGTCGCATCTTTCACGCCGACGATATTCGGGATGGCGGACAGGCGCACGATGGTTTCGTTGCTCATGTCGGCAACCGTGCGGCCAGGCACGTTGTACAGGATGACGGGAATGTCGACGGCTTCGGCGATGGCCTTGAAGTGCTGGTACATGCCTTCCTGGGTAGGACGGTTGTAGTACGGCACGACTTGCAAGACGGCATCGGCGCCCGCTTCTTTCGCGTAGCGCGTCAGTTTGATGGCCTCGGCCGTGGAGTTGCCTCCGGCGCCGGCGATGATAGGAATGCGTCCCTTGGCATGTTCGACGGTCAACTGGATCAGTTCGCAGTGTTCTTCCACGCTGACCGTTGCCGATTCGCCCGTTGTGCCAACGATGACGATGCCGTCCGTACCCTCGGCGATATGCCAGTCGATCAGCTTGCGCAGACCTGGAAAGTCCAGACTGCCGTCTGCGTGCATCGGGGTGACGATTGCTACAATGCTGCCCTTGATCATAGTAAGTTTATAGCGCCGATAAATAAAACAACGATTGTAGCGGATAGCCCGCGCCTGTGGTGCATTCTGACATAGTATGGCCGCTCAAAACGTCGGCAGCAGGGCTGCCAACCGTGGAAAATCCGGCCGGACGGCGCAAATTCGTTGCACCAGAGCAGCTTTTGGCTGTTCCACGCGCCCATCCTCATACGCTACCACACGCAAGCCCTGCTGCACCGCCCAGGTCAGCATTTCGCCTTCCTTCAGCAGGAATTTCGGGTTCGACGGCTTGCCGAACTGTTCATTGCCTTCGGCGAACGTTTCGTACAGCAACACGCCATCGGGCGCCAGGCTGGCCACCATGGCTTCCAGCAGCGGCCGGTGCAGATAATTGGTGACGACGATGCCGGCAAAGCGGCCGGGAGCGAAGGGCCACACGGCGCCCGGCGCTTCCAGGTCCACCAGCGAGGTGGTGATGCCCGTGCCGGCCGCCTTTTCCAGCATCTCCGGATCATGGTCGAGCGCGATCACGGGGTGGCCCAGGCTCACCAGGTGGCGCGCGTGACGGCCTGCGCCGCAGGCCAGGTCCAGCACCTCGCCGCCCGGGATCAGGGGCGCCCAGCGGCGCAGCCAGCCGGAAATCGCTTCGGTTTCTATGGTTGGTTCAGTTACTTGCATCGGTACTTCCATCAATTATGTGCATACATCCAGTTGCCTGTCGTACATCCAGCTTATCTCACGTCAACAGGGCCGTCAGGGGCGTGACCACAGTGACAAAAATGCCGATGACAAATTCGATCGCCGCCAGCAAGGCGCGGTTTAAGATGCCCGTGTACATCAGCAGCACCAGGGCGCCGAACACATACAGGCTGTAGCGCTCGATGCTGGCGTAAGGACGCGCCAGCGACATCGGCAGCAAGCCCGTCATGATGCGCCCGCCATCGAGCGGCGGCACGGGAATCAGGTTAAAGACGAACATGGCCGCATTCACGCTGACGCCCGCACCGGCCATCTTGCGGAAAAACATGCCCATTTCCGTCGGCGGCAGGACGCTCAGGACGACGAAGGCGATCATCCAGCCCAGGCCCATGACGAAATTGGCGCCTGGACCGGCAAACGCCACCCAGGCCATCTGCTTCTTCGGGTTGCGCAGGCGGCTGAAATCGACGGGCACCGGCTTGGCATAGCCAAACGGCACCTGGATCGTGAAATACAGCATCAAGGGCAGCAGGATCGTGCCGAAAGGATCGATATGCCGCATGGGATTGAGGCTCAGCCTGCCCTCGTTCGAGGCCGTGGGATCGCCGAAATAGCGGGCGGCGTAGCCGTGCGCCGCCTCATGCAGGGAAATGGCAAACAGCACCGGCACCAGGTACACCGCAACGGTCTGGACTATCGTATTGAAATCGCTCATGGACGCGATTCTACCAGAGGCGTCCTGGACACTTTCTTACGTTGCCATTAAAGACAGGTAAATTTCGGCGCCGGGATGGACGCGCGATGCCGCCTACAAGCCCAGCACGGCCGGGTCGCCGCGCCCCACGCGCACCACTTCCGGTTCCGCGCCCGTCAAGTCGATCACGGTGCTGGGGCCATGCGCGCAGACGCCGCCATCGATGATCAGGTCGACCAGTTTTTCCAGGCGCTCACGGATCGTGTCGGCATCCGTCAGGCTGTCTTCCTCGCCGGGCAAGGTCAAGGTCGCGCCCAGCAGTGGCTGGCCCAGTTCTTCCAGCAGGCATTGCACGATGCGGTGCTGCGGCACGCGCAGGCCGATGGTCTTGCGCGAAGGATGGCTGAGGCGGCGCGGCACTTCCTTGGTCGCCTCCAGGATGAAGGTGTAGGCGCCCGGCGTGGCCGCCTTGAGCAGGCGGAACTGGCGGTTGTCGACCCTGGCGTACACGCCCAGCTCGCTCAAGTCGCGACACAGCAGGGTCAGGTGATGCTTTTCATCCACGCCACGGATGCGGCGCAGGCGCTCGACGGCGCCCTTGTCGTCGAGCTGGCACACCAGCGCGTAGCAAGAGTCGGTGGGCAAGGCCACGACGCCGCCGGACTGGATGATCTGCGCCGCCTGTTTGATCAGGCGCAATTGCGGGTTCTCTGGGTGAATATGAAAAAATTGACTCATGTGTAAGCGTTCTGGCGAACCAGCTTGTTAAGTTATCATGATTGTACGCCGCGCAGCGCGGCGATGCGTTCTTCGATCGGCGGGTGGGTGGCGAACAGCGCGCCCCAGCCGCCATTGCCGCCGCTGATGCCCAGCGCCTGCATCGATTGCGGCAACTCGCCCGGCGGCACGCCGCCCAGGCGGGCCAGCGCATGCATCATCGGCGTCGGACTGCCCAAGAGCTTGGCCGAACCGGCGTCGGCGCGGAATTCGCGCTGGCGCGAGAACCAGGCCACGATGATGGAGGCGAGCAAGCCAAAGATCACTTCGCACACCATCACGGTCACAAAGTAACCGATGCCGCGTCCGCCGCCTTCGCGGTTGTTATTTTTCAACAGTACATTGTCGACAAAGAAACCCACCACGCGGGCCATGAAGACGACGAAGGTGTTCACCACGCCCTGGATCAAGGTGAGTGTCACCATGTCGCCATTGGCGACGTGGGCGATTTCATGGCCCAGCACGGCTTCGACTTCATCGCGGTTCATGCTTTGCAGCAAGCCGGTGGACACGGCCACCAGCGCCGAGTTCTTGAAGGCGCCCGTGGCGAACGCGTTCGCGTCGCCTTCGTACACGGCCACTTCCGGCATGGCAATGCCGGCCCGTTCGGACAGCGCCCGCACGGTATTGACCAGCCACAATTCCGTCGACGAGGTCGGGTTGTCGATCACGCGCGCGCCCGTGCTCCACTTGGCCATGGGTTTGCTGATCAACAGGGAAAAGATCGAGCCCGTGAAGCCCACCACTAGCGAAAACACCAGCAGGCTGCCCAGGTTCAGGGTGCTGCCGCGCGCCGGATTGCCCACGCCCAGCAAACTGAGCACGAGCGACAGCACCAGCATCACGGCCAGGTTGGTTGCGATAAACAGGACGATACGTTTCATGGGCGTTGGCTCCGGATGACTATGTATAACAAGAATAACAAAAAGATATGCACGCTAACGCAGATTTCAAGCAGCGACACGACGGCGCATCGGCAGCCGCAAAGCGCGCCGCGCAGCAGATTTGCCTGGCTGTCAGCTAAAACCAGTCGTGCCAGATCGGCGTCACGTTCGCTGGCAACGGCGGCAGCTTGGCAAAATCCACGCGCGACTCGCCCGGCGCATGGAAATCCGTGCCGCGCGAGGCGAGGAAACCGTAGGCGTTGGCCAGCTGCGCGTATTCGGGATACTGGTCCGGACTGTGGCTGCCCGTGACGACTTCGATGGCCACGCCGCCGAGCTGCTTGAATTCATCGAACAGCACGCCTTGCGCCATGTCGCTGAAGCGGTAGCGGCCCGGATGGGCGATGACGGCCACGCCGCCCGCGCCGCGGATCCAGCCCACGGCTTCGGCCAGGGTGGCCCAGCGGTGCTCGACGTAGCCCGGCTTGCCTTCCGACAGGTATTTCTTGAACACGTCGGGGATATTCGCGCATTTGCCCGTTTCCACGATGTAGCGGGCAAAGTGCGTACGCGACATCAGGTCCGGGTTGCCGACGAATTTCAAGGCCCCTTCATAGGCATCGGGGATGCCGGCCAGATCCAGCTGGCGGGCGATTTCGCGGCCGCGCGCGTCACGCCCCGAACGCGTCTGGTGCAAGCCCTGCACGAGACCCGGATTGGCTTCATCGACTTGCAAGCCCACGATGTGCACGGTTTCGCCGGCCCAGGTGATGGAAATTTCCACGCCGGCCACGAAGCGCATGCCCAAATCCAGCGCGGCCGCGCGCGCGGCGGCGACGCCGGACACCTCATCGTGGTCCGTCAGCGCCCACACATCGACGCCCGCCTTGCGCGCGTACGCGGCCACGGCGGCGGGCGCGAGGACGCCGTCGGAAATATTCGAATGACAATGCAGGTCAACTTTAAGCATGTGAAAACAATACCCTGCACGGGCTCAGCATGGAAGAAGTTTTCATTGTACGCTGCTTGTCCAATCGCGCTGCAGCGTTCCCGACACACCTCAGGCCAAAAAGGCTTCCACCAGGCGCGCCAGCGCCTGCGGCTGATCATGGTGCAGCATGTGGCCCGCGTCCAGCAGCATCTCGCAGCGCACATCCTTGATGCAGGCCAAACGCCGGTCGATTTCAATGCGCGCCTCTTCCTTTGGCCCCATCCATTGCCACATATTCGTGTCATCGGCCTCCACCCACAGCACGGGCGCCGTGATGCGGCGCCAGCACGCCATCACTTCTTCCACCTGGTACAGGATGGGATTGACCCGTTTGTGCCGCGGGTCGCCCATGATGTCCCACTCGCCCGCCTCGTTGCGTGCCGACCAGTGTTCGGCCAGGAAGGCCGCGCGCGCGTCCGGCAGGCGCGGATTGGTCTTTTGCAGGCGTTCGGCCACCGCCTTTTGCGAAGGATAGCTGCGCATGGCGGGCGGCTCGCGCAATTCGTCCAGCCACTTGGCGTAGCGGCCCGGCGCCTGCTCCGGCTGCGTCGCCATCATGCCGAAGCCTTCCAGGTTGATGAAACGGCTGACGCGCTCCGGGCGCACGCCCGCGTACAGGCCGGCCACGTTGGCGCCCATGCTGTGGCCCAGCAGGTTGACGGAAGCGTCCGGCGAGTAGTGCAGCAGCATGGCATCCAAGTCCGCCAGGTAGTCGGGGAACCAGTAGGTGTCCGACTGCGTGTAGTCGCTCAAGCCAAAGCCGCGCCAGTCGGGGGCGATCACATGCCAGTCGCCTTGCAACTCGTCGACGACGAACTGGAACGAGGCGGCCACGTCCATCCAGCCGTGCACCATGAACAGGATGGGCGCGCCTTCGCGGCCCCAGTGGCGCACATGCGTGCGGGCGCCGCGGATGCTGATGAATTCGGAACGGGAAAGTTTCATGGGTTTCATCTCATTGCCTGCCTTGAAAGTGGCGCGGATGGCGCCACATGCTGTGTCTGTAGATAGTGCGGATATAAAAGTACGACCGTTCGATAATTATACCGGATTGGCGCTCGGCAGCAGGACTTGTCCTGCAACAGCGTAAAATAGCGTACGCAGCACAGTAAAACTTCAGCGTCCGGCCGTGCCCGGCGCTTCCACCACCGCCACAGGCTAACGATGACACTCTACCAATTGGGCGCCGATGCGCCGCAGATTGATGCTTCCGCTTTTGTTGCCGACACGGCCAACGTGATCGGCAAGGTGACCCTGGAAGCGAATACGTCCGTATGGTTCGGCGCCACCATTCGCGGCGACAACGAACGCATCACCGTGGGCGTCAACAGCAATGTGCAGGAAGGCGCCGTGCTGCATACGGACCCCGGTTACCCGCTCGACATCGGCGCGAACGTGACCATTGGCCACCAGGCGATGTTGCATGGCTGCACGATCGGCGATGGCGCCCTGATCGGCATCCAGGCCGTGATCCTGAACGGCGCGAAGATCGGCAAAAACTGCCTGGTCGGCGCGGGCGCCCTGGTCACGGAAGGCAAGGAATTTCCCGACAATATGCTGATCCTCGGCTCACCGGCGAAAGCCGTGCGGGCTCTGACGGCAGACGATATCACCAGGCTACAAGGCAACGCCGTGAACTATGTGCAACGCGGCCAGCTATTTAATACGCAACTCAAGAAGATTGGATAAAAGAATGACGACTGAAACGACGGGCGCCGTCAGCGCCGCCGCCACCGGCCAGGATACCCTGCAAAAATTTATTTTCGACAACGCCGCCGTGCGCGGCCAGTTCATCGACGTTTCCGGCACCTGGCAGGAAGTGGTCTCGCGCCACGCCTACCCGACGGCCGTGAAAAAAGTGCTCGGTGAAATGGTGGCCGCCGCAGCCCTGCTGTCGGCCAACCTGAAATTCAACGGCTCCATCATCATGCAAATCCATGGTGACGGTCCCGTGCGCCTGATGGTCGTCGAGTGCGACTCCGACCTGCGCCTGCGCGCCACGGCCAAGCTGGACCCGGACGCCACCATCGCCGACGTCGCCACCGTGCCGCAATTGCTCAACGCCACGGGCAAGGGCCGCTTCATCATCACGCTGGACCCGGCCGACAAGGTGCCGGGCCAGCAACCGTACCAGGGCATCGTGCCGCTGGACGGCGACGACATGGCCACCGTGATCGAAAACTACATGTTGCGCTCGGAACAGCTCGACACGCGCCTGTGGCTGGCCACCGATGACACCGTCTCGCGCGGCCTGCTGCTGCAAAAATTGCCCCACCATGGCGGCAAGGCCGAAGCGACGCCCGTGTCGGAAGAAGATGCGCTCGACACCTGGCACCGCGCCGTGATGCTGGCCTCGACCCTGAAAGAGGAAGAAATCCTCGCCACCGACATCGAGACCCTGATGCAACGTTTGTTCTGGGAAGAAACCATCCGCGTCTTCGACCCGCTGCACCCGAGCTTCCATTGCTCTTGCACGCGTGAAAAAGTGGGCAATATGCTCAAGATGCTGGGCGAGGAAGAAGTCAACAGCACCCTCGACGAAGTGGGACAAGTGGGCGTGAACTGCGATTTCTGCGGCCAGCACTACGAATTCGACAAGGTCGATTGCGCCCAGCTGTTCATCACGGATGCGCCAGCCGAAGTCTTGATCCCCCCCGCAGCCAGCATTAACTAATTGCAATTCCCTCCGCGCCGCCCCTCAGGCGGCGCAATTGTTTCCACTGTCATCGTTCCGTCATCAGTTCGTCATCAGCCCGTCACGCGCCGCCGTTACGCTGCGCAGCTTGTATTACCCACACTACTTTCCACAGGCTGATGATGAATACCCACTTGACGCTGGCCCTGCGCCGCCATTCCTTCCACGTTTTGCTGGGCGCCTGCGCCGCTGGCCTCCCCCTGCCGGCGCTGGCGCAAACGACCGTGGCCGCCGCCGTGGCTTCGGCCACCGCCGACATGGCCGCGCCCGCTGACGACAATGCCCCGATGGCCACCGTGGAGATTTCCTCGCGCAAGACGCGCTCCTCGGTCGCCCTGAGCAAGAATGAAATCCAGAAAATCCTGCCCGGCACGAATCCCCTGAAAGCCCTGCAAACCTTGCCCGGCGTCAGCTTCCAGACGGCCGATCCGTGGGGCAACAACGAGCAAAACCTGTCGCTGTTCGTGCATGGTTTTTCGGGCCAGCAACTCGGCTACACCATGGATGGCGTGCCGCTCGGCGACCAGCAGTACGGCAACTACAACGGCCTGTCGCCGCAGCGCGCCGTGATCAGCGAAAACGTGCGCAGCGTCGTGCTGTCGTCGGGCGCCGGCGACCTGGCGACGGCGTCGACCAGCAACCTGGGCGGCACCATCGAAACCTATTCCAGCGACCCGCTGGCCACGCAGGGCGCCAGCGTGCAGCAAACGGTGGGCAGTCACCGCACCTCGCGCACGTTTGCCCGCTACGACACGGGCACCTTCGGCGACGGCAGCAGCGCCTATTTTTCCATCCTTCACCACGAAGCGCGCGCCTGGGATTTCGATGCGCGCCAGGGCGGCGACCAGTTCAACGCCAAATACGTCAACCGCAGCGAGGCGGGCAAGCTGACCCTGTTCTTCAATTACTCGGACAAGATCGAGCCGAACGAAGACAGCACCGTGCACGTGGCGGGCGAGACGAGCGCGCCGTACACGCGGCCGTTCCTGTATCCGGACTTCAAGGCGGCTCTCAACTACCTGTCGCCCACGGGCGCCACGCCGGCCGCCGACGGCAACAATTACCGCAATTACTACAGCGATGCGCAGCGCACCGATTACCTGGCCTACGCCAAGTTCGACGCCAACCTGGCCGAAGGCACGACGTGGTCGAACCAGGTGTATTACCACAAGGATGATGGCGCGGGCGTGGTGGCCGGCCCCATCGGCGTGGCCGGCTTGCCCGGTTTGTTCAGCGTCTATTACCCGAAACAGAACCTGAAGCAGGTGTTCGGCAACTCGGGCTACGCCGTGCGCACGACGGAATACGACATCAAGCGCGGCGGCCTGATCTCCACGCTGCGCAAGGAAATCGGCGAGCATCAGCTGGAAGCGGGCCTGTGGCTGGAACAGAACCGTTCCTCCGCCTACCGCCGCTGGTATGCGCTGGACGTCAACAACCCGACGTCGCCGTATGACCGCCCCAGCAATCCCTTGATCACGCAGTACGGCAGCGAGATCGACAACAAGGTGGTGCAGCTGCACCTGCAGGATGAATGGCGCATCCGCCCCGACGTCGCCCTGCAGGCCGGCTTCAAGTCCAGCCTGCAGTTTGCCGATGGCCAATTCCCCGTGCAGCCGGCCAAGGGCGCCATTTCCGGCGGCTCGACGGCCTTGCCGGTCGGCACCATCAACACGAAAAAATGGTTCTTGCCGCAAGTGGGCGCGCGCTGGGACTTCACGCCGCAAGACCAGCTGTACTTCAACATCCAGAAAAACATGCGCCAGTTCGTCACCTATGGCGGCGGCGGCGCCTCGCCATGGAGCTTGTCGAGCCAGGCCGCGTTTGATTTGTTCAAGCGCGACGCCAAGCCGGAAACGGCCCTCACGTATGAAGTGGGCGTGCGCGGCAGTCACCCCTTGAGTCTGGGCGCCATCACGGCCATCGATGGCCAGGTCAACGTCTACCACGTCGATTTCAGCAACCGCTTGCTGCAGATCAGCCCGACCCCCGTGATTTCCTCCATCATCGGTGGCAACCCCGTGCTGGCCAACGTGGGCAGCGTGCGCACGGACGGCATCGATATCGCCGGAACCATTCACTTCGGCAATAATTTTTCGTTCTACAATGCCCTGTCGTACAACCGCTCGCAGTACGCGGACAATTACAACAATGGCGCCGCGCTAGTGCTGACGGCGGGCAAGAACGTGCCGGGCTCGCCGGAATGGCTGAACAAGTTCGTGGCTTCCGCCACGGTGGGCGATATCGAAGTGCAACTGACGGGAGACTATGTGGGCAAGCGCTACGCGACGTACACCAACGATTTGTCCGTGCCCAGCTATTTCCTGATGGGCCTGGGCGTGTCGGGCAAGCTGCCGGCCCTGGCCGGCTGGCTGAAAAATCCGCGCTGGCGCGTGAATGTGAGCAACCTGGCCAACCGCGAAGGTTCCCTGAACGTGGTGGTCGGTGCGGCCGACAAGACCTACAACACCTTCCCCATCGCCCCGCGCCAGGGCTTCCTGACCCTGACGGCGGATTTCTGATGCGTTCGCCCATCCTCCCGCAGCGGCATTTTTCGCGCCGCAACTTCGTCCGGGCGGCCGCCGGCGGCCTGGCCCTGGCGGCCGCGCCCGGCTTTGCCGCCGGCCTGCTGGCCACGCCACCGTCGCGTCCGCTCGTCTTCGCCCACCGGGGTGCCAGCGCCCTGCGTCCCGAGCACACGCTGGCGTCGTACGCCAAGGCCATCCTCGACGGCGCCGATTACGTGGAGCCGGACCTGGTCGCCACGCGCGACGGCATCCTCGTGGCGCGCCACGAAAGCAACCTGGTCGACACCACCGACGTGGCGCGCCGTCCCGAGTTCGCCAGCCGGCGCGGCAAGAAGCTGGTCGACGGCGAATGGCACGAAGGCTGGTTCGTCGACGACTTCACGCTGGCGGAATTGAAAACCCTGCGCGCCATCGAACGGCTGCCGAAAGTACGTACCGGCAACACCTTGTACGATGGACAATTTCAGATCCCGACCTGGGAAGAAATCATCGATTTTGTTGCAGCGCAATCGGCCGCCAGCGGCCGCATCATCGGCCTCGTGCCCGAGCTGAAAAGCTCGACCTATTTCCGCGATGCGGGCCTGGCGCTGGAAGACCGTTTCCTGTCGACCATGCTGGCGCACGAATACACGCGCCGCGCGCCGATCGAGATCCAGTCCTTCGAAGTGGCGAATTTGAAATACCTGCGCGACAAGCTGGGACGGCGCGCCAACGTGCGCCTGATGCAACTGGTGGTGGGCGGCGACATGCGCCCCATGGACGTGGCCAAGGTGGACGGCAAGCTGACCTTCGGGCAAATGATCACGCCGGCCGGCCTGCGCGACATCGCCGCCTACGCGGACGTGGTGGCGCCGCCCACGCGCGGCATCATCCCGCTGGGCGCCGACCAGCGCCTGGCCAAGCCCTCGTCCATCGTCGACGATGCGCACCAGGCGGGCTTGCTGCTGCACACGTGGACCTTCCGTCCGGAAAACCGTTTCCTGGCGGCCGACTTCCGCGATGGCAATGGAGACAATGCGCGCAACGAAGCGGGATCCGTGGCGGAAATGCGGCGCTATATCGAGACGGGACTGGACGGCTTTTTCAGCGACGATCCCGGTTTGGGACGCATCGCCGCCGGATAAACATTTCGTAACAAATTCTTTTCCAGGGCGTGGCCGGCGGCTACGCCCTTATTATGTGTTTCTTGAATTTCTGAAATTGGAATTTGGAATTAGACATATATCGCGAACTCCATTATTGTGCAATGCAACAACAGACCATTCATGGAGGGCATATGTCCACTTTTACCAACACCTACAGCAACGACAACGACAACTACTTCAGCAACCTGGGCCGCGCCACGCGCGCCTTCCTGGGCGCCCTGCTCGCTTCCAAGCCATACAGCGAACTGGCGCAGAAGGAAGTCATCGCCACCGCGACGACCAGCGCCGACGACGAGCGCTATGTGCGCCCAAGCAAGCGCGATTTCGCGCTGCTGAACTCGGAAGCGAACCGCTACGAAAAACTGATGCCGAATCTGGCAGCCGAACTGCGCTTCCTCGCTTCGCGCGGCTAAAAAAACGCCCAGGGCGGCGTTGCCTGCGCCTCGCCGTACGTTCGTACTGTCTTCGGCTTGGCGCCTGGCCCTGGACGTTTTTTTATGCTGACTAAACGCCTGTCCAAAAGTGCGTTGCCTGCTCCTCGCTGTACGTTCGCACTGTCTTCGGCTGGGCGCCTGGCCCTGGACGTTTTTTACCTAAATAATTATTAACAAGGAATTTTTATGATATTTCTCGAAACTGCACTGATTACCGTGGCCGTCGTGGTCACCGGCATCCATTTTTACTTGATCACGACCGGCAAAGCCCGTTTCTGATCGGCAAGCAGCAGTAGCACCACGCCGCGCCATGCGGCCAGTCGTGTGCAGCAGTACAAGGTAATAAGTACAAGGAAGTAAAGTGATATGTCAGCCTGGCAATCGGTCCAGGCTGGCAAGCGGGAAGTGATCCGTACTCAGTGGGGCGCCGCGGCGTCCACCGGTGTTTCCAGCAGTGGCGGGGTCTGGCCCTTGCGCACGATCTGCACGAAAATCTCATTCTGTTTGACCATGCCCAGCTCATAGCGGGCACGCTCTTCGACGGCGCCCGTACCATCCTTCAGGTCGCGCACTTCGGATTCGAGCTTGGCGTTGCGCGCCTTCAATTCCATGTTCTTCTTGTTGGCCACCGCCACTTGGGCTTCCATGTCGGCAACACGCAGCCAGCCGCCTTTACCCAGCCAGAGGGGAAATTGTATCAACAGCAGCAGGGCTGCCAGGGCGAGCGTAATGAGGCGCATGGGGCATTCAGTTAAAAAACCGGCCGGAACATCTCCGGCCGGCCAGTGGGTTTTACATCAGCTTACTTCAGATTATAGAACGCATCGCGGCCAGGGTAGCTGGCGATGTCGCCCAGGTCTTCCTCGATACGCAGCAGCTGGTTGTACTTGGCCATGCGGTCCGAGCGCGACATCGAGCCGGTCTTGATCTGCAGGGCGTTCGTGGCAACGGCGATATCGGCGATGGTCGAGTCTTCCGTTTCGCCCGAGCGGTGCGAAATGACGGCCGTGTAGCCGGCGCGCTTGGCCATTTCGATGGCGGCGAAGGTTTCCGTCAGGGTACCGATCTGGTTGATCTTGATCAGGATCGAGTTGGCGATGCCTTTCGAGATGCCTTCTTTCAGGATCTTGGTGTTGGTGACGTACAGGTCGTCGCCGACCAGTTGCACTTTCTTGCCCAGTTCCTTGGTGAGGATCGCCCAGCCGTCCCAGTCGCCTTCGTGCATCGCGTCTTCGATCGAGATGATCGGGTACTTGTCGCACCAGGTCGCCAGCAGGTTGGTGAACTCGGTGGCCGTCAGGCTCAGGCCTTCGCCTTCCATTTCGTACTTGCCGTTCTTGTAGAACTCGGACGCGGCGCAATCGAGGCCGATGGCGATCTGCGTGCCTGGCTCGTAGCCCGCTTCTTCGATGGCCTGGATGATCAGCTTGATGGCTTCTTCATGGTTGGCCAAGGATGGCGCGAAACCGCCTTCGTCGCCCACGTTGGTGTTCAAGCCCTTCTTGTGCAGGATCTTTTTCAGCGTGTGGAACACTTCCGCGCCGTAGCGGACGGCTTCCTTGAACGACGGGGCGCCCACGGGAATGATCATGAATTCCTGGATGTCCAGGTTGTTGTCGGCGTGCGCGCCGCCGTTGATGACGTTCATCATCGGCACCGGCATCTGCATGGCGCCCGAACCGCCGAAATAGCGGTACAGCGGCAAGCCCGCTTCTTCGGCGGCAGCCTTGGCGACAGCCATGGAGACGGCCAGGATGGCGTTGGCACCCAGGCGCGACTTGTTTTCCGTGCCGTCCAGGTCGATCAGGGTACGGTCCAGGAAAGCCTGCTCATTGGCGTCCAGGCCCATGATGGCTTCGGAGATTTCGGTATTGATGTTCTCGCATGCCTGCAGCACGCCCTTGCCGAAGTAGCGCTTGGCGTCGCCATCGCGCAATTCCACGGCTTCGCGCGAACCGGTCGATGCACCCGACGGCACGGCCGCACGGCCCATCACGCCCGATTCCAGCAACACATCGCATTCGACGGTCGGGTTACCGCGCGAGTCCAGGATTTCGCGACCGATAATATCAACAATAGCACTCATGTCATTCTCCAAAGTTAAGCGTAACAGGGGCTGCACACTGCGTTCTGATGCGCAATTGCACAAAGGGGCAAAGAAACTCCCGGCGGTAACCATCTGGCCGGGAGCTGTCTTACGGGTAATACTGTCGCGATCGACCGCGTTATTGCGCAGCGGCGTTGGCTTCCTTGTGCGCCAGCGCTGCCTTGATGAACGAGGTAAACAACGGATGGCCGGTGCGTGGCGTCGACTTGAACTCGGGATGGTATTGCACGCCCATATACCATGGGTGGGCATTTTCACCCGTGCGTGGCAATTCCATGATTTCGCACAAATCTTCGCTCGGCGTGCGGGCCGACACGATCAGGCCAGCCGCTTCGACACGGGCCAGGTAGTGATTATTGGCTTCGTAGCGATGACGGTGACGCTCGGTCACCACGCTGCCGTAGATCTCGGCGGCGAGGGTGCCCGGATTGACGGCGCAGGTCTGCGCGCCCAGGCGCATGGTACCGCCCAGGTCCGAGTTTTCATCGCGCAACTCGACTTTACCATCGTGGTTTTGCCACTCATTGATCAGTGCAACGACAGGTTGATCCGTATCAAGGTCGAACTCGGTCGAATTCGCGTTCGGCATGCCTGCCTTGTTGCGCGCGTATTCGATCAGGGCAACTTGCATGCCCAGGCAGATGCCCAGGTAAGGGATCTTGTTTTCACGGGCGAACTGGGCGGCCTTGATCTTGCCTTCCACGCCGCGCTTGCCGAAGCCGCCCGGTACCAGGATGGCGTCGTACTTGGCCAGGTTGTCGCAACCGGTCGTTTCGATTTCTTCCGAATCGATGTACTCGATGTTGACGCGGCTTTCCGTATGGATGCCAGCGTGGCGCAGCGCTTCGATCAGCGACTTGTACGATTCGGTCAGCTCGACGTACTTGCCGACCATGCCGACGGTCACTTCCGCCTTCGGGTGCTCCATCGTGTAGATCAGCTTGCTCCAGATCGACAGGTCGGCCGGCGCAGGATCGAGGTCCAGCGCGTCGCAGATGATCTTGTCGAGGCCCTGGTCGTGCAGCATTTGCGGCACTTTGTAGATGGTGTCGACGTCCCACACGGAAATGACGGCGTCTTCCTCGATGTTCGAGAACAGCGAGATTTTCGCGCGCTCGTCTTCCGGGATGGCGCGGTCGGCGCGGCACAGCAATGCGTTTGGCAAGATGCCGATTTCGCGCAGCTTTTGCACCGAGTGCTGGGTCGGCTTGGTCTTCAGTTCACCGGCCGAGGCGATGTAAGGCACCAGGGTCAGGTGGACGAAGGCCGTGTTCTTGCGGCCGGCGCGCAGGCTCAGCTGACGTGCCGCTTCCAGGAAGGGCAAGGATTCGATATCGCCGACGGTGCCGCCGATTTCGCACAGGGCCACGTCGTAGCCTTCGGCGCCACGGCGGATGTAATCCTGGATTTCATTGGTGATATGCGGAATCACCTGCACGGTCTTGCCCAGATATTCGCCCCGGCGTTCCTTGCGGATCACCGATTCATAGATCTGGCCAGTGGTGAAGTTATTCACCTTTTTCATGCGGGTGGAGATGAAGCGCTCGTAGTGACCGAGGTCGAGGTCGGTTTCGGCCCCGTCATCGGTGACGAAGACTTCACCGTGTTGCATAGGGCTCATCGTGCCAGGATCGACGTTGATATACGGGTCGAGCTTGAGCATGGTGACTTTAAGGCCGCGCGATTCGAGGATCGCGGCGAGGGAGGCGGCGGCAATCCCTTTACCAAGGGAAGACACAACGCCACCAGTGACGAAGACAAATTTGGTCATTGCAGATGGTGCCGAACGGCACGTGCGGGAAATTGAAATTATACACTAAAGCCCGCCTGCGGCGCTCCCCGCGCACGGAAATTTGCGCCCAATGACGACTATCTCCCCCTCTCCTGCGGTCTACACACAACAAACGCGCAATGAGAAAAATTGAAATATTTCAAATTCCATACTTTGTGTGGGAGAACGAACAGACCCTGCCGCGCTCCGGCCGCAGACTGGGATTTTTCAACAGGAGGTCTATCATGAGCTACGAAGAACGCGACGCCTACGGCATGTATGTCAACCGCGGCCATAAAGGCCCCGGCCCTGAACTGATGGGTGCCGACACCCTGATCGGCGACCATGTGCACAACGCCAAGGATGAACATCTGGGCGAAATCAAGGAAATCATGATCGACATGCGCAGCGGCAAGATCGCCTACGCCGTCATGTCGCACGGCGGTGTCTTCACCATCGGTGAAAAACTGTTCGCCGTGCCTTGGGAAGCGCTGCTGCTCGACACCGTCAACAAGCGCTTCACCCTCAACGTCGACAAGGAACGTATCGAAAACGCGCCCGGCTTCGACACGGATAACTGGCCGAACATGGCGGACACCACGTGGGCCCAGTCCATCCACAGCTATTATGGAACGACACCGCGCGAGTATTAATTAACCCCTAAGCGGAAGGCTGGGGTCGTACCCTGCAGGGTACGACCCCAGTATTTGCACTGGGGTTTAACTAAAAGCGGTACTCCAACCCCGCCACATACGTCCTGCCCCGCGCCGTGCTCATCGGCGTATTGTCGTTCGACTGCGACGGCATCGAGTTCAGGCGGTTCAACGCTTCCGAATAATTCTTGTCCATGGCGTTTTGCACCGACAGGCGCAGGAACAGGTTTTTTGACACCTGGTAACTGGCGTACAGGTCGATCACGGCCGGGATCTTCGGATTGTCCACCTTCGTCACTTCACCCGTGACCTCATCGGCTTCGTTGTCCGGCGACAGGCGCCGGTTCGATCCCGTGTGCTTGACGATGGCGCCGATCTCCATTTTATTGTCCAGCAGGCGCGTGCCCACGTCGAGGTTGTAGTAAGTGCTCGGCAATTCGCTGATGTCCGCCGCGCCAAACCACGCGCTGGCGATCGAGGTGGGCTGGCTGGTCTTTTCACGCGTGTACGACAGGCGCGCATACGCCGGCCCCAGCTGGTACTGCGCTTCCAGTTCCCAGCCGCGCGTGTGCACGGGCGTGGCCGAGTTAATGTAGATATACATGTTCGTCACGTACTCGTCGACCGTTTCCCAATCCGTGGCGATCACTTCCGCAATATTGCACTTGCGCCCGTTGTCGCAGACGAGGAAGGACTGGCTGGTGATGTAGCCGTCGATCTTGCTCTTGAAATACAGCGCCTTGAAATGGAGTGCGTCCTTGGCGCTCAGCAGACCGTGCAGGCTGCCATTGAAGCCCAGCTGATAGGTCGTCGCCTTTTCACCCTTCAGGAAAGGGTTCATCGACGCCCCGCCATCATTCGAGAAAAACACTTCCTGCGGATTCGGCCCGCGCATAGTGCGCTCGGCGCTGGCAAACGGCTGGAACCACGGCGTCACTTGCGCGGAAACGAGCAGCGATGGATTCATGCCGTGTTCCTTCAGCGCGATATGCGCCTCCCCTTGCGGGAAACATTTCACGCGCTCGTCGCAGGCCGGCTTGTAGCCCGTCAATTCAAAACGCGTGTAATTCAGACCCGCATTGACCTGGTAGATGCCGCGGTTGTACTGCAGGCCCGCGTACAGGCTGTCGATCTTTTGTTTGCCGGCGGGGCCAAAGGTATTGTTTTCAATCGATTGCTGGTTCGCGTCCGGGTTGTCCGGATCGTCGACGAGGCTTTCCACGTGCTTGCTGTATGCATTGCGCATCCGCTTGCCGCCCACGGTCACCAAGGCGTCGCCGCCGGCCAGCTTGAAGCTGCTCGTGTTGTTGATGTCAAAGGCGTCGGCGCGGTTGGCCGTGCTGGTGTTGACGAAAT
Organism: Janthinobacterium rivuli; assembly: GCF_009208735.1. Lineage (GTDB taxonomy): Bacteria > Pseudomonadota > Gammaproteobacteria > Burkholderiales > Burkholderiaceae_D > Janthinobacterium. Next base: position 490,112 of record NZ_WFLJ01000001.1, read on the forward strand.
TGAGCAAGGCTTCCGGCATGTATTTCTGCCGGCCTCGGCTGGTGCTGGCGACCACCTTGAGGTCGATCAATTCGGAAAACGGCGTGTAGTGATATTTCACATAGTAATCGTCGCTCTGGATATCGCGGCGCGTAAAGGTGTTGCGGTAATCGCGCGCCGACAGTTCCAGCGCATGGAAGTCGCTCAATGTGAGGTCCAGCTTGAGCAATTGCGACTTCGGTTTCTGCTTGTAGAAACGGTTGTAGCCGAAGCCGAATTGTTCGCTGTCCGTGCCTTTGCCATTCTTGTAGTTGTTGCCGATCACGCTCGCGCTGGTGGCCGCCATGAAACCCACGCTGCCGCCGTCGAAGGCGGGGTTTTTCATGGCCACGGCCAGCATGGCGCTGCGTCCCACGCCGTTATTGCCGGCGGACATCTTCGTGCGCGCGCCCACCTTGTCGCCCGCAAACACCACGTCATCGACGCCGATGGTGCGAAAGTTGCTGCTGCCGGCCAGCGCATTGACGCCATCGCCGCCGATGGCATTGCCACGCGACACGTCCACGCCGATGATGAAGTTCGGATCGATCAGGGCGCCGAACTGGCTGCTGGGCACGCTACCATGCGCCACTTCCGACGGCGCGCTGCCATAGTAATTTTGCGTCACGCCATCGATCATGGTATTGACCCGACCAAAGCCGGACAGGCCGCGGATATTCACGCTGACGGCCCCTTGCGCCGGATCGATCTGGGTAAACGTGCCCGGCATGCCGCGCAAGATCTGGTCGACGCTCTGCAAGCGCGTGTCCGCGCCGCGCGCGCTGACGGCGCCCGGTCTTTCCAGCGCCTGCTGTTCCACGGACACCGCTTCGCCCGAGACATTCAGCGGCGAAAACTCCACCTTGCCCGCCGTACTTTCCCGCACCTGCTGCGCCCATGCCTGTTGCGCCAGCAACGCCATGCAGACGCCCACGGCCCGTGCCATTGTCTTGATATGCATACACCCTCGATTTGTTATGTTATTGAAAAATTTGAAATTCAGCTGGCGTCGAGCTTGAACGACACGGGCAAGGTCACCGTCACCGTGCCCTGGTGCAGGACGTTGGCGGGCGGCGCCGGCAACGGCTGCGCGCGCTGCAGCACTTGCAAGGCTTCGCGGTCGAGCAGCACCGTGCCCGATGAGGTGATCAACTCGCTGGCCAGCAATGTGCCGTCGCGGTCCACCTGGAAGCGCACCCAGGCGGCGCCGGCCCGCTTGCGCTGGCGCGCGTCGCCCGGATAGCGCTTGAAGTGCGCCAGGTGGCCGAGCACCCGGCTTTGCCAGCTGGCCGGCGCCGCGCTGGTCGATGGCGTGTCGCTATCGAACGGCGCGGCCTGCGGACCGCGCACGGCGGCAGGCGCCGGCGTGGCGCTGCTGCTGGCCTGCGCGGGCATCGATGCTTCCTTGACGGCATCCTTGCCCGGGTCCGTCGATGGGCTGGCCGCCGCCCTTTCCTCCTTTTCAGCGGCGACGATCTGCGGCGCGGCGGCACGTGCCAGCACGGGCAACGCCTCTTGCCGGATGGCGCTCTTTGGCGGCCGGGCTGCGCTGGACGCGGCCGACCGGCGCGCGCCCACGGCGTGCGCCACCTGTGTTTCCGGCGACATCGCTTGCGCGGCAAATACCAGCATCACGCTGGCGGGCGGCTGCGCGGAGGCCGGCGTCGCGGGCCGCCAGGCCGCCCACAGCAGCACCGCCAGCATGCCCGCTACCACCAGCGCCGTGGCGATGCCCCAGTTCAATACAGGGCGCGGATTCACCCGCCCTCCCGACCGACCAGGCCCACCTTCAGATAGCCGGCCTGGCGCAGGGCATCCATCACGACCAGCACGTCTTCATAGGCGGCTTGCTTGTCGGCCTGGAAAAACAAGGTGCGCTGGCGGTCGCCGCCCGTCTGCGCGTCGAGCAGGCGGCCCAGCTGCTCGCGCGCCACGGGCGACTCGCCCAGATACAGGCTGTGGTCCGCTTTCAGGGAAACGAACAAGGGTTTGTCGGGACGCGGTTCGGGCTGGGCCGTGGCGGCCGGCAAGTCGATTTTCAGGTCGACGGTCGCCAGCGGCGAGACCACCATGAAGATGATCAGCAGCACCAGCATCACGTCGATGAAGGGCGTGACATTGATCTCGCAAAGCTCCGGCATGTCGGCCGTGTCGTCGTCCGGGGAGGGAAACAGGGATGCCATGTTTCAGGCCTGCCGGCGCGTGTCGAGGTCGCGGCTGAGCATCAGCAGCACTTGCGCCGACGCGGCGCGCAGCTGCGCCTTGTACTGGTTGATGCCACGACTCAAGACGTTATAGATGACGACGGCGGGAATCGCCGCCACCAGGCCCAAGGCTGTCGCCAGCAAGGCTTCCGCGATGCCAGGCGCGACGGTCGCCAGGTTCGTGCTCTGGCTGGCGGCGATACCGATGAAACTGTTCATGATGCCCCACACGGTGCCGAACAGGCCGACGAACGGCGCCACGGCGCCTATGCTGGCGAGCAAGCCGATGCCTTGCGTCATGGTGCGCACCTGCTGCGCGATCCACTGTTCCTGGCGAAAGCCGGCCCGCTCCTTCAGGGCCGCCGCCGGCGCATGCGCGTGCGACAGGCTCAGCTCCTGCTGCACCTCGTCGAGTAGTTGCCGCGCCAGCGAAGTGCTGCCGCCCCCCTCCACTTTGGCGGCCGCGTCCGGCAAGGAGGTGGCCGTCTTCAGCACGGCGACGGCTTGCGCCGCCGCGCGCCGCGCCTGCAGCAAGCTGGCGCCCTTCACCAGCAAGACCACCCAAGTGGCCAGCGCGGCAGTCAACAAGCCGATCAGCACGCTTTTTACGACCTGGTCGGCGGCGAAAAACATGCCCAGGGGCGACATATCGTGCGGCAAGGCGGACGCTTGCGCGGTGGCATGCAACAGGGAAAGAAATACGCCGCCAGCGGCGACTTTGATATAGAGGATACGCATGAGAACTTTGACAGGTAACAGGCATGGCTGCGCCAACGGCGCGCACGCGCATGCAAAAGAATCGGACGGACTACCTGGCTGCCATGGAGGAGCTTGCTGGGGGAGAGTGCCGGGCAGAACGCCCGGCGGACATACGAGGAATTATTGGGCGCTGGCGACGGCGGGCAATGCCGGTGTGAACCAGACGAAATCCGCCTGCCGCGCCAGCACCGTGGCCCCCTGCTGCGCCAGCACCAGCACCAGCGGCGCCGGGCCGCCCGTCAAGTCCTGCACGTGCAGCGGCACGCCCAGGTCCTTGTGCGCATGGTAGGCGCCGGCGATCAGCACGGCCGGCGCGGGCGCGGCCAGCAGGCGCTCGGCCATGCGACGGTCGCGCTGCTGCTGCACCGCCAGCATGGCGGCCAGGCGCGGCGCGTCGATCTGGTTGTCGTGCATGACGCGGATGATGTCCTTCAATTTTTCATGCACCTTGCCATCGTTGGCCAGGTTGCTGTGCTTGCCCTGCACGGCCGGCTGATCGATGAACAGTTGCTTGATGTCGCCGCGGTCCAGGTTGGCCGACCAGACGGGGTATGGCGCGCGCATCACGGTCATGACCAGGTCGCCATATTGCGCCCACTTCCAGCTGGGCTGCCAGGCCAGCAGCTCGGCCACGTGTTCGGGGCGCACGACGGGGTCCGTCTGCAGCCACGTCTTGACCTTGTCCACCTTGGCTTGCTGGTCCGGGTTCAGCATTTCCAGCAGCACGCTGCCTTGCGGGCGCTGGCCCTGCAACTGCTGCAGCAGCCATTGCTCGATCTGGTGATGGCTGAGCTGGTCATGCTGCTCGCCGATGATGACGCGCGGCGCGGCGGCCAGCTGGGCCAGCAATTGCTCGGCGCTCACGCGCTGGCCGCTGCGCAGGTCGACGATCTCGCCCAGCTGGCGCACATCTTGCGCAGAAGCGGACGCGGCCATCGTGGCGGCAGCCGTGCCGGTGGCGGGCGCGGCGCTGCTGCAGGCGCTCAGCGCCAGCACGCAGGCGGGCAGGACGGCGGCGAGGGACAGGGGGAAATTCATGGCATGGCCTTTCGGGTGGAAGCACGCATTGCAAAATCACTACTGGCGGGCATTTTAATAGAAATGATTCTCATTTACAACCAATGCACGGCGCACCATGCGAATTCTTTTTACAGCTGGCAAAAAATCGATATGCCGCTTCGGTGAAATCCCCGGGCGCGGAGTAGAATAAAAAAAACGGAGGACTCGCGTGAATCAAACTGACCAGTTGGCGGTACTGAACAAACCGCTGCCCGCATCCCTTGCTGCCGTACTTTCCCTGATCTTTGCCGACCGCTTTTCCATGACGCAAGCCATGCGCGAACACCATGGCCGCGACGAGTCGAGCTATCCCCCCATGCTGCCGGACGCCGTCATCTTCGCCCATTCCACCGAGGAAGTGGCGGCTGCCGTCAAACTGTGCAGCGCGCACGACGTGCCCATCATCGCCTACGGCAGCGGCACTTCGCTCGAAGGCCACGTGCTGGCCCTGCACGGCGGCGTGACGATTGATCTGTCGCAAATGAATCAGATGGTCGCCGTGCATGCTGAAGACTTGACGGCCACCGTGCAGGCAGGCGTGACGCGCAAGCAACTGAACGAGGAGCTGCGCGACACGGGTCTGTTCTTCCCCATCGACCCGGGCGCCAATGCGTCGCTGGGCGGCATGGCGGCCACGCGGGCCTCGGGCACGAACGCCGTGCGCTACGGCACCATGCGCGAAAACGTGCTGGCCCTGACGGTGGTGACGGCCGATGGCCGCATCATCAAGACGGGGACCAGGGCGAAAAAATCGTCGGCCGGCTACGACCTGACGCGCCTGTTCGTCGGCAGCGAGGGCACGCTGGGCATCATCACGGAAGTGACGGTGAAACTGTATCCGCTGCCGGAAGCGATCTCGGCCGCCGTGTGCTCGTTCCCCGGCACGGGCGAAGCCGTCAGCGCCGTGATCCAGACCATCCAGATGGGTATTCCTGTGGCCAGAGTCGAGTTTCTCGATGAAAATGGCGTCAAAGCCATCAACGCCTACGACAAAATGGCGCTGCCGGAAAAGCCATTATTACTGTTTGAATTTCACGGCACGCCGGCCAGCGTGGCCGAGCAGGCGCAGCTGGTGCAAGCCATCACGGCGGAGCACGGCGCCAGCGATTTCGAGTGGGCCAGCCGCCCCGAAGACCGCTCGCGCCTGTGGGCCGCGCGCCATAACGCGTATTTCGCCCTGCTGCAGATGCGTCCCGGCAGCCGCGCCATTTCCACCGATTGCTGCGTGCCCATTTCGCGCCTGGCCGAATGCATCCTCGCCACCAAGGCCGATTGCGAAGCGCAGGGCCTCGTCTACGCCATCATCGGCCACGTAGGCGACGGCAACTTCCACGTGCAGATGCTGGTCGACCCCGATGATCCGGCCGACATCGCGCGCGCCGAAAAGGTCAACAGCGACATGGTCACGCGCGCCATCGGCATGGACGGCACCTGCACGGGAGAACACGGCGTGGGCATGCACAAGATGGCCTTCCTCGTGGAAGAACATGGCGAAGGCGCCATCGACACCATGCGCGCCCTGAAACACGCGTTGGATCCGAAGAACATCATGAATCCGGGCAAGATCGTGCGCTGGTAATCAGGCCGTCCATTCCATGCGCATCGGCACGAACGCGATGCCGCCCGTCTCCACCTTCGGTCCCGTGGCGACAAAGCCCAGGCTTTCGTACAGCGGCAAGGCGTAGGCCGAGGAATTGACGGTAAACGCCGTGACATTCCCCCTGGCCAAGGACGCATCGCGGGCGGCCTGCCACATGCGGCGCGCCATGCCGCGCCGGTGCAGGGCGCGCGGCACGAACATGTGGAACAGATGCGTGTTGTCGCGCATGGCCACCACGCCGGCCAGTGCGCCATCGATATGCGCCAGCTGGTAAGCGTAATTGGGTAGCGACAGGTAGCCTTCGATGGCGGGCTGGCGGCAGTTCTCGATGAACTTTTCCGCCCCCGCTCCGTCCGGGTGCAGAGTCAGAAAGGGCATCAGGTCGTCGATCAGGGCGACGATGGCGGGCGCGTCGGCGACCAGGGCGGGGCGCAGTGTCGGTTCGGGCAAAGTAGTCATATGACAATCATGCCACCGCCTGGCCGACATTGACAAGCCTCAACAGAAATCGCGGCTGCTGGTCCTCAAACGCCCCAGCAGATGCGACATGTCGACCAGGCGCTTGGCCACCAGGTTGCGCACCAGCCCTTCCCTTTGCCACACGCCATATACGCCCAGCAGCGGCGCGCTCAGCACTTCGCGCCGCTGGCTTTCCACCAGGTCGGGCCAGACGATGACGTTCACCGTGCCCGTCTCGTCTTCCAGTGTCATGAAGATCACGCCCTTGGCCGTGCCCGGACGCTGGCGCACGGTGACGATGCCGCAGGCGCGCGCCAGCTGGCCATTCGTGTAGCTGGCCAGCGCGGATGCCGGCAGGAAACGCTGTTCCAGCAATTGCCTGCGCAGCAGCGCCAGCGGGTGGCGGCCCAGAGTCAGGCCTTGCGCGCGGTAGTCGCTGACGATGCTCTCGCCTTCCGTCGGCGCGGCCAGCACGGGCAAGTCTTCCTCTTGCGTGGTGGCGCGCAGCAAGTCCCTGTCCGGCACGGCGCCGGCCGCCTGCCACAGCGCCGCGCGCCGGTGCCCGGCCAGCGCGTGCAGCGCGTTGCCGGCGGCGAGCACCTGCAAGTCATGACGGTCCAGGCCGCCACGCCGCGCCAGGTCGGCCACGTCGACAAAGGCGGTGATGGCGCGCGCATCCTCGATGCGCCGGGCCGCCTCGGCGCGCATGCCAAACAGGCTGTTCAAGCCCAGGCGCACGGCGGGCGCGGCCCCTTCCGCAGTCTCTTCCAACGTCGCTTCCCAGCCGCTGACGGCCACGTCAACGGGCAGCACGGGCACGCCATGGCGGCGCGCATCCTGCACCAGTTGCGAGGGACTGTAAAAGCCCATGGGCTGGCTGTTGAGCAAGGCGCACAGGAAGGCGGCCGGTTCGTGGCATTTCAGCCAGGAACTGGCGTACGTCAGCAAGGCGAAACTGGCCGCGTGCGACTCGGGAAAACCGTATTCGCCAAAGCCCTCGATCTGGCTGAAGATGGCCTCCGCGAACTCCCGTTTATACGCATTTTTGACCATCGTTTCGACGATGCGTTCCTTGTAATTGTTCATGCCGCCCTTGCGTTTCCAGGCCGCCATGGCGCGCCGCAACTGGTCCGCCTCGCCGGGCGTGAAATCGGCTGCGATGATGGCCACCTGCATCACCTGCTCCTGGAAGATCGGGATGCCCAGGGTGCGTCCCAGCGCCTTTTCCAGGCCCTTCGGATACTCGACCGCTTCTTTCTGCTGGCGCCGCTGCAAATACGGATGCACCATGCCGCCCTGGATGGGGCCGGGGCGCACCAGCGCCACCTCGATGACGAGGTCGTAGAATTCACGGGGACGCAGGCGCGGCAGCATGCTCATCTGCGCGCGCGACTCGATCTGGAACACGCCGATGGTGTCGGCCTGGCACATCATGTCGTAGGTGGCCGGGTCTTCGGCGGGAATATCCTGCATCCGGAATTCCTCGCCGCGCCGTCCGCCGACCAGTTCCAGGGCGCGGCGCAGGGCCGACAGCATGCCCAGCGCCAGCACGTCGACCTTCATCAAGCCCAGCTCCTCGAGGTCGTTCTTGTCCCACTCGATGACGCTGCGCTCGGCCATGGTGGCGTTTTCGATCGGCACCAGGCGCGACAATTTTCCTTGCGCGATGACAAAGCCGCCCGGATGCTGCGACAAATGGCGGGGAAAGCCCAGCAACTGCTGCGCCAGGCTGGCCCACTGCTGCGACAATGCCGCCTCCGGGTCGAGCCCGCATTCGGCCAGGCGCTCCAGCAGGTCGCGCTTGCCATCGAACCAGCGATGCGCCTTGGCCACTTTTTCCACGATGGCCAGGTCGATCCCCAACGCCCTGCCGCTGTCGCGCAAGGCGCTCTTCGGCCGGTAGCTGATCACCACGGCCGCCAGCGCGGCCCGCTCGCGCCCATATTTGCCATAGATATATTGAATCACCTCTTCGCGCCGCTGGTGCTCGAAGTCGACGTCGATGTCGGGCGGCTCGTTGCGCTCGCGCGACATGAAGCGCTCGACCAGCGAATTGCCGCGCGCCGGGTCCACTTCCGTGATGTGCAGGCAATAGCAGACGGCCGAATTGGCGGCCGAGCCCCGGCCCTGGCACAGGATGTTTTGCGAACGGGCAAAGCGCACGATGTCGTAGACGGTCAGGAAATACGGCTCGTAGGAAAGGTCGGCGATCAGTTCCAGTTCATGCTCGATCTGCTGCTGCACGTTGGCCGGAATACCCAGCGGAAAGCGGATGCGCGCGCCCGCGTACGTTTCCTCGCGCAGATAGGTGGCCGGCGTGTAGCCGTGCGGCACCAGTTCGTCGGGGTAGTCATAGCGCAGGCTGTCGAGCGAAAACGTGCACAGCCCCGCGATGCGCAGGGTTTCCGCCAGCGCCTGCGGCGGATACACATTGGCCAGGCGCAAGCGCGCGCGCAGATGCTGTTCCGCGTTTTGCGCCAGCGCATAGCCGCACTCGCCCACGGGCTTGCCCACACGTATCGCACACAGGGTATCGAGCAAAGGCTTGCGCGAACGCACGTGCATGCACACGTGGCCGACGGCCACCACGGGCAAGCCCTGCGCCTGCGCCACCTCCTGCACGACGCTGCGGTGGGCGTCGTCCTGCGCGCGCTGCAGCAGGTTCAGGCCGATCCAGCTACGCCCGCTGCCAAAGGTGGACGCCATCCACGCGCCCTGCGCGCGCACGGCTTCCGGCCGGGCCGGATAGCCCGGCAGCAAGATCATCAGGCAGCCGGGCAGTCCCTGCAAATGGGCAAATCCCGCCGATGGCGCGGCGAAGTCGTCCGGCGTCAGCACATAGCGGCCCTTGGCCGCCCGCGTGCGCGCCATGGTGATCAGTTCCGACAAGTTGCCGTAACCGTCGCGGTCCTGCACCAGCGCCAGCAAGGACAGCGCCGCGCTGCCGTCGGCCTGCGTCAAATGAAAATGCGCGCCGATGATCAGCGGAAAACCGGCCCGCTTGGCCGTCGCATGGGCGCGCACGACGCCCGCCAGCGTACACTCGTCGGTAATCGCCAGCGCCTTGTAACCGAGCTGGACAGAGCGCGCCACCAGCTCTTCCGCATGCGAGGCGCCATGCAGGAAGCTGAAATTGCTCAGGCAGTACAACTCAGCATACTCGGGTAAGACTGCGCCCCACATGATCCACCTCAATACTGTATATAAACACAGTATATTATACTCATCTGAAAACGGCCATCTCAGTTATGCTGGGGTTTTACCTTTTGTCTCGACCGCCATGATCGTCCACTTATTAAAATGTTTCGGCGCCGCCCCCGGTGGCGGCAATGCGGCGCTGGTCGTGGAAAACGACCATGGCAGCGAAACGGCGCGCCAGTCCTTCGCCCGCGAACGCCAGGTCAGCGCCTGCGTCTTCCTCGACCGGCAAGCGGACGGCGCTATCGTGCTCGACTATTTTTATCCGCACACGCGCATCCCCCTGTGCCTGCATGCCACCCTGGCGGCCGCGCATGTGCTGCTGACGGCGCCCGGCGCGCCGGCAACCCTGACGGTGAGCACGGCCATGCGCGGGCAAGCCTTGCAGTTGGTGCGCAACGCAGCCGGTCTATTCATCGGCCTGGCACCGCAGCCGGCGCCGGCCGTCACGGTGGAAAAATATATTCCGTCGGAACTGATGGGCCAGCACATGCACTTGCTGTCGCCGCCCGCGATCGCCTCCGTCGGCAGCCCGAAGCTGCTGCTGGAAGTGGCCGACCGCACCACCCTGCGCGCGCTGCGGCCGAACCTGGAACTGATCGCCGACTGGAGCGCCTTGCACCAGGTCAGCGGCTGCTATGCGTATTGCCGCACGGGCGAGAACGCCTACGAAGGGCGCAACTTCAACCACCTCGACCCGGCGCAGGAAGACAGCGCCACGGGTGTGGCGGCGGGCGCGCTGTCAGCGCATCTGCAACAGTCGCTGCGCCTGTCGCAGGGCCACGTGACGCAGCAGCCGTGTTTGATCGAAGTGCAATACAGCGCGCAGGCAATCTGGGTAGGCGGCATGGTGCAACGCAGCACCTGAACGGGGCATGTCGCACCAGGACGAGGCAAGTCAGGCAGCGGCCAAAAGATAATCAACCAGGAAACAACAGTTACAGCGAATTTGTAATAACAAAACAAAGTATCGCTGGTGAATGCTGAAATGATGGCACTAGAATCAAGTCACGAATTTTTGCTCATCAGCCACTTGGAGATACTGCGTGCCGACCCTCACCACCTTGCGTAAAGCAGTCCTCATCAGCCTGTACGGCAGCGCCGCCCTGGCCGCATTCAGTCCGGCCGCCCAGGCCCAGAACACGGAAGCGGCCGCCACGGATGGTCCCGTGCAAACGGTCAGCGTGGTCGGCTCGCGCCGGGTCGCCAGTTCCGCCACGGATACCATGGTGCCGGTCGATATCATTCCCATTTCCAAGGTGGCCGAGCAAGGCGGCCAGTTCGACCTGGCGCAGTCGCTGCAATACATCTCGCCCTCGTTCAACTCCACGCGCCAGACGGGCGCCGACGGGGCCGACCTGATCGATTCAGCCGCCCTGCGCGGCCTCGGTTCCGACCAGACCCTCGTGCTGGTGAATGGCAAGCGGCGCCACACGACGGCCCTCGTCAACCTGTTCGGCGCGCGCAACCGCGGCAACACGGGCACGGACATGAATGCGATTCCTTTGCTGGCGATCAAGAACGTGCAAGTGCTGCGCGACGGCGCCGCCGCCCAGTACGGCTCGGACGCCATTGCCGGCGTGATCGATATCGAACTGAAGAAAAGCCTGGGCTGCGAAGCGGTGGCTGGCTACAGCCAGTATTCCGCAGGCGACGGCAAGAATTACATGACTTCCGCCTACTGCGGCATCGCGCTGGGCGACAAGGGCACCCTGGCCATCACGGGCGAATACCTGGACCGGGGTCGCTCGAACAGGGCCGACGCGGACAGCATGCGCATCATCGGCGACACCAAGTCCAGGAACAAGACCCTGTACGTGAATGGCGACTACGCCACCAGCGGCACAGGCAAGCTGTACTTCACGGCCGGCGCGCAGACGCGCGACGCCTCGAGCGCCGCGTTCGGCCGCGGCGGCATCGGCAGCGACGACATTCCATCGCGCAATTCGGCCGCCATGTACCCGGACGGTTTCGTACCCTTCATAAACGGCAAGATCGACGACCAGTACGCCACCATCGGCCACCGCAGCCAGATCGGCGAGTGGCATGCGGACTTTTCGCAAACCTATGGCTACAACAAGATGCGCTACGACATCAGCCATACCTTGAACGCCTCGATCGCCAATCTCGATCTGATGAACGGCGGCAAGGGCGTCAGCGCCAGCAGCTACGACGCGGGCGGCTTCTCGTTCCAGCAACTGACCAGCAACGCCGATTTCAGCCGCTACTACGACACGGTGATGAGCGGCATGAACGTGGCCTTCGGCGCCGAGTACCGCAGCGAGGAATACAAGATCATGGCCGGCGAACCGGGTTCCTACAGCGACGCCGACGGTGTGGGCGTGGGCGGCAATGCGGGCAGCCAGGGCTTTCCCGGCTTCCAGCCAGGCGATGCCACCAAGGCCAAGCGCCACAGCATCGCCGCGTATGGCGACGTGGAACTGGACTGGACGGAACGCCTGAAAACCCAGGCCGCTGTGCGCTATGAAAAATTCAGCGATTTCGGCTCCACCGTGACGGGCAAGCTGGCCGCCAGCTATAAAGTGGCGCCCAACGTGCTGCTGCGCGGCTCGGCCAGCACGGGCTTCCGCGCGCCGTCGCTGCAGCAAGTGTATTTCTCGTCCACCTTCACCGACTTCATCGGCGGCGTACCCACCGACGTGGTACTGGCACCGAACGGCGGCGCCGTCGCCAACGCGGCCGGCATCCCCAAACTGAAAGAGGAAAAATCCACCAGCTTTACCTTCGGTGCCACCTGGACGCCGACGCAAGCCATTTCCGTGACGGCCGACCTGTACAACATCAAGATCAAGGACCGCATCGTGCTGTCGGGCCGCTTCAATGCCGACAACTACCCGGACCTGGCCGCGCGCCTGGCCCTCCTGGGCGTGGGCGAAGCGCAATTCTTCGTCAACTCCATCGACACGCGCACGCGCGGGCTCGACCTGACGGCCTCGCACAAGGGAGAGTTGGCCGGCAACCGCCTGAACACCTTCCTGGCCTTAAATTTGAGCAAAACGGAAGTGACGAAGGTCAAGACGCCGGCCTCGCTGACGGGTTTCGAAGATGTCTTGCTGTCCGAGCGCGAACGCCTGTTCATCGAACAGGGCGGCCCGCGCGCGAAAGCCACCCTGGGCTTCGACTACATCACGGGCAAGCTGGAATCCGACCTGCGCATCATCTACTTTGGCCCGCAAACCCTGGGCACCTTCAGCGGCACGGCCGAAGGCGTACCGAACGCCCGCTACGCGGCCAAGACCTCCGCCGACCTGAGCTTCACCTACAGCATCAACAAGAACACCAAGCTGACCTTTGGCGGCAACAACATCTTCAACGTCAAGCCCACTACACAAAACGCGGACGAGACGGACAACGGCTTCAAATACGACAGCGTGCAGTTCGGCCTGAACGGCGCCTCGTATTTCGGACGACTGTGGGTGAAGTTCTGATCGCCGTGTCCACCTGAAAAAACAGCGGCTGCGCCAGCATGGGCAGCCGCTGTTTTTTATGTCGGCACCACACGTCAATGCTCATCGCCGGCATAGATCCACATGGGTTCTGTTTTCCCTGCGCGCACGAAGCCCACGGATTGGTAGAACTCGATGGCCTTGCCGTCCGCTGTCAGCATTTGCTGGTGAAACCCCGCGTATTTTTCCAGCATGGCCGCCATCATCCGTCTGCCGACGCCTTGACCTTGCGCCATCGGATCGACGAGCATGTGCGGGAAGTAGACCACCAGATAGCCATCGGAAATGGCATTGCCGATGCCAATCAATTTTCCATCTGCGCGGGCCGTCACCAGGCTGTGGGAATTGCGCAGCGCGGCCATCAGCTCTTTCGGTTTTTCTGCGGACGACCAGTGATTGGCCTTGTAGAGGGCAATCACTTCTTGCTCAGTGATTACATCATTCATGGAAATTTGCATCGGCACGCTCTCTCTTATGGACGACGCTGACCTTCGCCATGGGAAGGACTAAGCGTTTCGACAACATCGCCCTGTATTGTATCGATCAACGCCCCTGTTTCTCCAGTTTTCGCACACAGTCGCTTTTCCGGCCATGCCTTCGGCGTCATCACGGTATCGGCTGCCGCATTCGTCACAGGTTTTCACTGCTCGTACACGCCCATGCTCCAGTACCGGCTGCCTTGCCTGTTGCGGGCAAGCCAACCCAATGCCTGCAGTTCCTTGCCGATCAATCGATTCATGATGCCATGCCCGACCAGCAGCACAGGCCCCTTGGCGGCAAGCGCCACCAGACGCTCGGCGGCTGCCCTGGCGCGCCGCCGCGTTATCTGCAGCGAGTCCGATCCGCGCGCATATCCGAACAACCAGAGTAGGCGAAAAATCACTGCCCAGGCTTCAGCCGGCAGCCAGGGTGCTCTCCACAGGGCAAAAGGCAGCTCGGCTTCGGTGAACATCGCCTCTTGCATGAATGACAAGTCCCCCAGTGCCCTGGCCGATGCGCAAGCCCGGGGTGCCGTGCTGGCCACGATGGTCGACGCGGAAAGTGCCGCCGCAGAGCACTGCGCAGGGATGCCACCCTCTTTGATGATCGATTGATTGTAGAGATCAATCCACTGTCCCATTTGCATCGGCGCTATCCAGCGCCCTCTGGCGAGTCGGGGCTCGCCGTGTCTCATTAATGTTATTCGCATATTCAGTCAGATCGCCTCGCACATTTATCAGTCTGCCTCTTGCCCCGGCGGCTCCCCGCCAGCGCGGCCGCAGTGAACAATCTTTGCCCTGCGGCGGAAAGCACGGATAATAGCGTCTAACTCATAAGCACAGTATTGGATTACCTCATGGAAATTAAAGTCAACTTTCTCGACAAGCTGCGTCTCGAAGCCAAGTTCGACGATTTTACGGTCATCGCCGACCAGCCCATCCGCTATAAAGGCGATGGCTCGGCACCTGGCCCGTTCGATTACTTTTTGGCATCATCTGCACTGTGCGCGGCCTACTTCGTGAAGTTGTATTGCGATACGCGCAATATTTCCACCGAAAACATCCGCCTGTCGCAAAACAATATTGTCGATCCAGAAAACCGTTACCAGCAAATCTTCAAGATCCAGGTCGAGTTGCCGGCCGATATCTCGGCCAAGGACCGCCAGGGCATCCTGCGCTCGATCGACCGTTGCACGGTGAAAAAAGTGGTGCAAACGGGCCCCGAGTTCGTCATTGAAGAGGTGGAAAACCTGGACGCCGATGCCCAGGCCTTGCTGGCATTGAACCCGGCTCCTGGCGCGAGCACCTATATCGTCGGCAAGGATTTACCGCTGGAACAGACCATCGCCAATATGTCGGGTCTGCTGGCGGGCCTGGGCATCAAGATTGAAATCGCTTCGTGGCGCAACATCATTCCGAACGTGTGGTCGCTGCATATCCGCGATGCGCATTCGCCCATGTGCTTTACCAACGGCAAGGGCGCGACCAAGGAAAGCGCGCTGGCGTCGGCCCTGGGCGAATATATCGAGCGCCTCAGCAACAACCATTTCTATGCCGGTTCGTTCTGGGGCAACGACATCGCCAACGCGGATTTTGTCCATTACCCGAACGAACGCTGGTTCAAGCCGGGCCGCAAGGATGCGCTGCCGAAGGAGATTCTCGACGCATATTGCCTGGACATCTACAACCCCGATGGCGAGCTGCGCGGCTCGCACCTGATCGACACCAACTCCGGCAATGCCGAGCGCGGCATTTGCTCGCTGCCGTACGTGCGCCATTCCGATGGCGAGACCGTGTATTTCCCGTCCAACCTGATCGAAAACCTGTACGTCAGCAATGGCATGAGCGCCGGCAATACCCTCGTCGAAGCGCAGGTGCAATGTCTGTCGGAAATTTTTGAGCGGGCCGTCAAGCGCGAGATCCTCGAAGGCGAAATCGCCCTGCCCGACGTGCCGCAGGACGTGCTGGCGAAATACCCGGGCATCCTGGCCGGCATACAGGGGCTGGAAGAACAGGGTTTCCCCGTGCTGGTCAAAGATGCGTCGCTGGGCGGCGTGTACCCGGTGATGTGCGTCACCCTGATGAACCCGCGCACGGGCGGCGTGTTTGCCTCGTTCGGCGCGCACCCGAGCCTGGAAGTGGCGCTCGAACGCAGCCTGACGGAATTGCTGCAGGGCCGCAGCTTCGAAGGCCTCAACGACTTGCCGCAGCCGACGTTTGCCAGCGAAGCCGTCACCGAGCCGAACAATTTTGTCGAACACTTCATCGATTCCAGCGGCATCGTCTCGTGGCGCTTCTTCAGCGCCAAGGCCGATTACGATTTTGTCGAGTGGGATTTTTCCGGCCACGGCGAGAACTCGAATGCCGAGGAAGCGGCGACCCTGTTCGGCATCCTCGCCGACATGGGCAAGGAAGTGTACACGGCCGAGTACAACCAGCTGGGCGCCACCGCCTGCCGCATCCTCGTGCCCGGTTATTCCGAGGTGTATCCGGTCGAGGATTTGATCTGGGACAACACCAACAAGGCGCTGCTGTTCCGCGCCGACATCCTGAACCTGCACGGCCTGGATGATGCCAGCCTGGAAGACTTGCTCGACCGTCTGGAAAACAGCGAGCTCGACGAGTACGGCGACATCGCCACCCTGATCGGCATCGAGTTTGACGAAAACACGGTATGGGGCCAGTTGACGACGCTGGAATTGAAGCTGCTGATTCATCTCGTCCTGCAGCAATTCGAGGAAGCGAAAGAGCTGGTGGAAACCTTCCTGCAGTACAACGACAACACGCTCGAGCGCAAGCTGTTCTATCAAGCATTGAACGTGGTGCTGGAAGTAGAACTCGATGACGCGCTGGAGCTGGACGACTACGTCGTCAATTTCCGCCGCATGTTTGGCGACGCCCGCATGGACGCGGTGCTGGGTTCGGTGGACGGCAGCGTGCGTTTCTTCGGCCTGACGCCGACCAGCATGCAACTGGAAGGCCTCGACCGGCACCAGCGCCTGATCGACAGCTTCAGGAAATTGCACGCGGCGCGCGCCAGGGCGGCCGCCGCATCCAGCTAGGACGACGCGCCAGGACCGCTTGAGCGTATGGAAAGAGACACCATGGCCACACTGGAATTCTGGTTCGACTTCGGCAGCAACTACAGCTACCTGAGCGCCATGCGCATCGACGCGCTGGCGCGTGAAAAGAAGGTACAAGTGATCTGGAAACCCTTCCTGCTGGGCGTCGTCTTCAAGGCGCTGGGCTGGGAAACGTCGCCCTTCGTCTTGCAAAAAATCAAGGGCGACTACACGTGGCGCGACATGGCGCGCCAGTGCGACAAATACGGCTTGCCATGGCGCCAGCCCGCCACCTTCCCCCGCACGGCCCTGCTGCCCATGCGCGTGGCCCTGATCGGCGCGGACCAGGGCTGGATCGCGCCGTTTGCGCGCCGCATGATGACGATGAATTTTGCCGAAGACCGCGATATCGACAACATCGAGGCCGTCAGCGAGGTGTTGGCGGAACTGGGCCTGGACGCGCCCGCCATCGTGGCGCTGGCGTTGACACCGGACAACAAGCTACGCCTGCGCCGCCAGACGCAGCAGGCGCAAGCGTTAAACCTGTTCGGCGCGCCCAGCTTCCTCAGCGACGGCGAACTGTTCTGGGGCAACGACCGGCTCGAGGATGCACTGCTGCATGCGGCAGCGAGCCGCCGTTAAACTCAGCCGCCGGCCAGCGCCGCGATCTCCTTCCGCATGTTTTCAATCGCCCGCTCGTTGTACTGGTCGGCGAAATACGCATCACCGAACAGCTGGCCCGCCTGCGCCTTGCCGCATAAATGCTGCAGGGCCAGTCCCCGTTGCTGCTTGAAGCGCGCGGGGTCCACGTGCGCATATTCGCGGCCGATGGCTTGCGTGTAGGCTTGATAGACTTCGTCATCCTGGCCGAGGATGGCCAGGTCGGCGCTGAGCATGGCGTCCTTCAGCGCGTGGCTGATGCCCGGTCCCTGGAAATGGTCGGTGGCGCGTATCAGTTGCGCCACATCGAGGTTGTCGCCAGCATCGAGGCCGCTGGCCAGCCACAGCTGGGCGCTCGCCTCTTCGCTCGAATACAGGGCGTCTTCATCGTGGCTGTAGACGGCGTCGTGGAACCAGAACGCCTTCTTGACCAGCGCGCTGTCGCGCTTGGGCGCATAGGTATTGTCGGCCCACACGCGGATCTCGGACAGGCCGTGCACCAGGTGGTCGAGGTTGTGATAGTGGCGGTCCGCGCCGCCATACGCTTGCGGCCCCGTCAGGTGCGCGAACCAGTGGTCAAACAGGGCGATGTCGGCGTCGGACGCGGTGGCGTAGTTCCACAGCGCTTCCCACTCCTTGCGCAGGCAGTCGAGTATCCACGCCTGGTAGGCCGGGCCGGGGACGAATTTCTTCATGGTCCAGTTCCAACCGACGGGGCCTTCCAGCGCCTTGACGAAGCTGGAGCTGACGGAGCCGAGGTCGCGCGGCGGCATGACGAAGATGGTCTTGGCGCCCTGCAGCACGTCCACATTCGTTTGCTGGATCAGGTTTTCATAATCGAAATCGGCCGTCGTGCGGATGCCGCGGATCAGGTAGTCGCAGCCGTGCTTTTTCGCCGCGCGCGCCGTGTAGTCGCCCTTGACGATGACCACCTGCACATTGTCCCAACCGCATTCGCGCGCGCTCTGCTCGATGATGCGCTTGCGGTCTTCTGCTGGAAACTGCGGCTTCTTGGCGGGGTTTTGCGACAGGAACACGATCACCTCGTCGGCGAGCGAACGCGCTTCGCCGATCACCCACATGTGGCCGTTGGTGATGGGGTCGAGGGTTCCTGAAAATCCGATCTTCTGCATGCTGCGCTCCGTGGTCTGGTTCTGCTTGTTTCGCAGACAATATAGGGCCACGGCGCGCACGTCAATGCAACACGCCAAAGATCATGATCAAAACGCTATTTCTTCACGGCTTGCGGGAATTCCACGCGCACGCACAGGCCGCCCAGGCGTTCGGATTTGTCCAGCACCAGGCGCGCGCCATGGCGCTCGGCGATGGCCTTGATGATGGCCAGCCCCAGGCCGCTGCCGTTGGCGTCCGTACCGGGCACGCGGTAGAAGCGGCTGAAGACGCGCTCGCGCTCCTCGGGCGGGATGCCGGGGCCGCTGTCTTCCACCGACAAGGTCACGCCGACGGGACTGGCGCGCAGGTCGATGTCGACCGTGCCGCCCTGCGGCGTGTACTTGATGGCGTTGTCGACCAGGTTGCGCAGCATGATGTTGAGCGCATCGGCCTGCCCCGCCACCTTGGCCGGGTCCATGTGATGCAGGCCCAGGTCGATCTTGCGCGCCTGCGCGATGCCGGCCATGTCGCCCAGCGCGCGCTTGACGACATCGTTCAAGTCCACCGCCTGCAGCTGGTCGCCGCTGGCGGCGCTCGCTTCCTGGCGCGCCAGCACCAGCAACTGCTCGACCAGGCGCGTGGCCCGCTCGATGCCGGCGCTGACGCGACTGATGGCCAGGCTGCGTTTTTCTTCCGATTCGGCCCGTTCCAGGCTCAATACCTGCAGTTTCAGGGCCGCCAGGGGCGTGCGCAATTCATGCGCGGCGTCGGCAACGAAATGCTGCTGCGCGTCGAACGCCGTCTTGACGCGTCCGAACAGCAAATTCAGTTCATGCACGAGCGGGCGCACTTCATCGGGCAAGCCCGCTTCCGAGACGGGAGACAGATCGTCCGCCTGGCGCGCCGCCACCTGCTTGCGCACGCGCGAGACGGGCGCCAGCGAACCGCTGACGACCCACCAGACGACCAGCATCAGGATCGGCGCCATCAGCGCGATGGGGCCCACCGTGCGCAGCGCCAGGCTGCCGGCCATGCGCTTCCTGACGGCCATGTCCTGGGCGATCTGCACGGTCTGGGAACTGGTTTGCACGGAGAAGATGCGGTAAGTCGTGCCGTTCGCCTTCACATTGGAAAAGCCCAGCACGGCGCGCTGCGGCAATTCCGCGCGCGTGATCGAGCGGAACACCTGCACGCCGTCCGGCGTCCACACCTGCACCACCATGTCGTTGTTGACGGGGTCGGCCGGCAACGCTTGCGCATGGTTGGCCAGCGGCGCGCCGGAGCGCAGCGACAGGGCCATCTGCTGCATGTGGTAGTCGAAGATCTGGTCGGCGTCGTACAGGGCGCTGCGGTAGGCGATCGACGCCTGCGCCAGGGCCGCCATGATGATGGCCGCCAGCAAAAACCACAGCAGGCGGCCGCGCAGCGAATGCGTCACCGTGACCTTCATCCTCATGCCTTGGGCACCATGTAGCCGAGGCCGCGCACGTTCTGGATCAAGTCGCTGCCCAGCTTCTTGCGCAAGCCATGGATATACACTTCCACGGCATTGCTGTTGACTTCATCCTTCCAGCTGTACAGTTTTTCTTCCAGCTGCGCGCGCGACAGCACGATGCCGGGACGCGCGATCAAGGCTTCCAGCACGGCCCATTCGCGCGCCGACAGGTTGACCGGATGGCCCTCGGCGATCACTTCGCGCGTCAGCGGATTGATGGAGACGCCCTGGTGCTCGAAGACCGGTTCCGGCCGCCCCGAGGCGCGCCGCAGCAAGGCGCGTATGCGCGCCAGCAATTCGTCGAGGTCGTAAGGTTTCAGGACGTAATCGTCGGCGCCCGCGTCGAGGCCCGCGATGCGCTGCTCGATGGCGTCGCGCGCCGTGGCCACCAGCACCGGGGTGTCGAGCTTGCGCAGACGCATCGAGCGCAGCACGTCGAGGCCGTCCTTGCGCGGCAAGCCCAGGTCCAGCAGCACCAGGTCATAGGTCTGCGTCTGCAGGGCCGTGTCGGCCATGTCGCCATCCTTGACCCAGTCCACCGCGTAATGCTCGGCGCGCAGCAAGTCGAGCACCACCTCGCCGATCATCGTATCGTCTTCTACCAGCAATAAGCGCATGGCTTGCCTCTCTCTAGTTACTCTTGTTTTCAGCCCAAACGCACGGGAATGAATATCTTGTCCGGTCCCCGCTGGATCAGCAAGGCCACCGACTTGGCGGATTTTTCCACCACGTCGCGCACCTGCTCGACCGTGTTGACAGGACGGCCATTGACCGACAATAGCACGTCGCCCGGCTGCACTCCGGCATTCGCGGCGGCACCGCCCGCGTCTTCCACCAGCAGGCCGGCGCTGATGCCCGCCTCGCGTTTTTCATCCGATTGTAACGGACGCAGGGCCAGGCCCAGCTTTACCTTGCCGGCGGCGCTGTCGCTCTTCGCCACTTCGGCCACCTTGTCGGCCGCATTGCCCAGGGTTGCTGTCAGGCTGACGATCTTGCCGTCACGCCAGACATCCATGCTGATCTTGTCGCCTGGCAAGGACGTACCCACGAGCGCCGGCAAGTCGGCCGAACCGATGATGCGCTGGCCATTCACCTTGCGCACCACGTCGCCCGATTTCAGGCCCGCCTTGTCGGCCGGGCTGCCCCGCTCCACGTTGGCCACCAGCGCGCCTTCCGGCGTGGCCAGCTTGAACGAGTCGGCGAAGCCCTGGTTGACTTCCTGCACCGTCACGCCCAGCTTGGCGTGGCTGGCCTTGCCCGTGGCGACGATCTGGTCCTTGATGCGGCCGGCCAGGTCGATCGGGATGGCGAACGACAGGCCCTGGAAGCCACCCGTCTGGCTGTAGATCTGCGAATTGATGCCGACCACTTCGCCGCGCGTGTTGAACAGCGGACCGCCCGAGTTGCCGGGGTTCACCGCCACGTCCGTCTGGATGAACGGCACATTGCTGTCGTCCGGCAGGGAACGGCCCTTGGCGCTGACGACGCCGGCCGTCACCGTGCTGTCGAAGCCATAAGGCGAACCGATGGCCAGCACCCACTCGCCCACTTTCAAGTCACTCGAATGGCCGAGCGGCACGACGGGCAGGTTGTTGGCGTCGATCTTCAGCACGGCGATGTCCGTCTTCGGATCCGTGCCCAGCACCTTGGCGCGGAATTCGCGGCGGTCGTTGAGCTTGACGGTCACTTCGCGCGCATCGCGCACCACGTGGGCGTTCGTCATGATGACGCCGTCCGGGCTGACGATGAAGCCGGAGCCGAGACCGTGCGTGGGCACGTCGCGGCCACCGCGCTGCCCGCCTTGCGGCCCCTGGAAGCGGCGGAAGAATTCGAAGAAGGGGTCGTTGCCGAAATCGTCGTTGCCGGCCTGGGCAGAGGGGTCATACGCCACCTTGGTGCTGCCCGTCACGCTGATATTGACGACGGCCGGGCTGTTGCGCGCGGCAATCTGGCTAAAGTCGGGCAAGGCCACCAGCGGCGCGCTTGCTGCAGGCGCGACTGCCGCTGCCACAGGGGCGGCCGCGGCCGCTGCGGCATTCGCGCCGGCATTGTTCTGATGCACCACCATGGCGCCACCGGCGCCCAGCACACCGATCGCGGCCAGCGCGGCTACGGTGCGTTTGATTTTCAGGGATGCGGTATTCGTTTGCTGTTCCATGAATTGCTCCTCATTCAATGAGATTTTGATGTATGCAATAGTGGGCCACGAGTCTTAGACGGTGCTTAACATTTTTCCATTTGGAAACAGGCATTTGCGCCTTTAAGCAGGATTTAATCTTGCGTGCCGCGCGCACCGCGCATGGCGGGCGATGAAGGGCCCGAACGGGCTCCGGACGTGACACTGGCCGGATCAACCGGCCAGTATTTTACTGCATGAAGGGAACCTGCCCGGGCGCCCGGAGGGCGCCACGATCAGATCAAGCCGCCTGACGCTGTTCCAACGCGCTGACGGTGGCGCCGCTGCCGGAGCCGATCTCGATCTTGCGCGGTTTCAGCGCTTCCGGTACTTCACGCACCAGGTCGATGGTCAGCATGCCGTTTTCAAACGTGGCACCCGTAACCTTGACGTGGTTGGCCAGCTGGAAGCGCTGTTCGAAATCGCGGGCAGCGATGCCGCGGTGCAAGAACGTGCGCTCGACGCCATCCTTCTGCTTGCGGCCCGTGACGTGCAGCGAGTCGCGTTCGGTGATGATGTCGATCTCTTCGCGCGAGAAGCCGGCCAAAGCCATCACGATGCGGTACTTGTCTTCCGACACCAGTTCGATGTTGTAGGGCGGATAGCTGGGTTGCGCATCGGTGCGTTGTTCATTGAGCAGTTGTGCCAGACGGTCAAAGCCAATGGCGGAACGATACAGAGGAGCAAGGTCAAAAGTACGCATGATAAATATCCTTTTCAAATGAAGCGATAAGAGGGGCGGACCTCACCGTGAGCATCCGCCTGTTACCGATATACGGCCTGCCAACGCCCTTTCAAGGCCTTGAAATTGGCGAAAAACGCCCCAGACGGCAAAGAATTTGTAAGAAATTTTTACATGCCCCATCCAGGGACGGGTTGCATGACGCCCCTCATGCAGGGTCGGCTTTTGGTGTATGCTGGCGGCATGAACAATGACACCGACATCCAGCTCAGCGGCCCCTTCAAGGCCACCGACGGCTCCGGCCGCGCCCACGACATCAAGGCCATCCGCATCTTCGACGAAGGCTACGGCATCATCGACGTCTACGTCGATTTCGCCGCCCCCCTCGAAGCGGGCGCCTGCAAAGACAAGACCCTGGTCGGCCACATCCTGGCCCGCTTGCGCAGCCTCGGCTACGTGGGCCCCGACTTCGGCCATGGCGACCTGGGCTTGCAAGACAAGAAACTGATCGTCCTGGAAGCGCCGGAAGAATTTTCCGCCTTTGCCGTGAGCAAGGGCTGGAAGGACTTATCCGCCGAATTTGACGAAGACTGAGAACACCTGACCAAATCTACTGCGCGTCGCGCTTTGCGGCTGGCGATGCTCACCGTGCTTTAGCACGGCTGCGCTTCTCGGCCACAAATCACTGCCGCTCGCTACGATTTTGTCAGGTGTTGTAAAGTACCAATAGTATCCGCGCCGCGCCAGCTTCTGCTGCCGCGGCGTTTTTCATGGGCGACAACTTAGTTCAAATAACGCGCGCTCCACGCGGCGATCACGTTGGCGACATACGCCGCGTCATCGCGCCCCGTCAGCAAGTGGTCGGCGTCGTCGAGCGAAACGAAGCTTTTCGGGTGCTTCGCGGCCGTAAAGATATCCATCGCGTTCGACAGGCTCACCGTCGTGTCCTGCGGCGCGTGCATCACCAGCAGGGCGCGGCGCAGGCCGGCGATGTGCTCCTTCAGGCTGTGGCTGCCCGCGTCGTCGACGAATTGCTGGCGGATGCGGAAGGGCCGCCCTTCCAGCCGCACCAGCGCCTCGCCTTCAGCGGCGATTTGTTCCAGGTGCGCGCTGAACATGCGCGTCACGTAGGCGGGCGTGCTCGGTGCTGCCAGGGTGGCGATGGCGGTGGCTTCCGGCACCTGCGCGGCGGCGGCCAGCACGGCGGCGCCGCCCAGGCTATGGCCGATCAGCAATTGCGGCGCGGCATGTCTGGCCCGCAAAAAGTCGGCGGCGGCGACCAGGTCGTCCACGTTAGACGAAAAATTGGTGGCGGCGAACTCCCCTTCGCTGGCGCCCAGCCCCGTAAAGTCGAAGCGCAGCACGGCGATGCCATGTTCCGTCAAGCCTTGCGCGATGCGCCGCGCGGCCAGCACGTCCTTGCCGCAGGTAAAGCAGTGGGCGAACAGCGCGTAGGCGCGGATGGCGCCGTCGGGGGCATCGAGCCGCGCCGCCAGCACATGGCCGTGCGCGCCGGGAAAATCTTGCCGGGTGGATTTCATACAGTGTCAGATCTCAAGCTGCCGCACAGGGCGGCCGAAGGCGCATTGTAGCGCCGCCCGGCCGCCGCCTGTGTTATCCGCGTTGCGGGATGTCGATCCCCTTGATGACGGCGGGACGGGCAAGGAAGGCGTCCAGCACGCGCTGCACGTGCGGGAAATTGGCAAACCCGACGAGCTCGCCTGCGCCATAGAAGCCCACCAGGCAGCGCACCCACGGGAAGATCGCGATGTCGGCAATCGTGTACTGGCTACCCATGATCCAGTCGCGGCCCTGCAGGCGCTGCTCGAGCACGCCCAACAGGCGCTTCGCTTCGCCCAGATAGCGCTCGAGCGGACGCTTGTCTTCGTAATCCTTGCCGGCGAATTTGTGGAAGAAGCCCACCTGGCCGAACATGGGACCGATACCGCCCATCTGGAACATCAGCCATTGGATCGTTTCATAGCGCAGGCCCGCGTCCTGGGGGATGAACTTGCCCGTCTTCTCGGCCAGGTACAGCAGGATGGCGCCCGACTCGAACAGGGCCAGCGGCTTGCCACCGGGGCCGTCCGGGTCGAGGATGGCGGGAATCTTGTTGTTCGGATTGAGGGACAGGAAGGCGGGCGACAACTGGTCGTTCCGCTCGAAGCTGACCAGGTGCGGCTCGTACGCCAGGCCCAGCTCTTCCAGCAGGATGGAGACCTTGATGCCGTTCGGCGTCGGCAGCGAATACAGCTGCAGGCGCTCGGGATGCCGGGCAGGCCATTTCTCGGTGATGGGGAAGTCGGAAAGTTGGGGCATGAAAATCCTTATTGAAGTGGATGACGCGGCACAAGAAGGCAAGTATAGCCAAGCATGGCAGTTTCAGCAGGACAGCCCTTCAGCCAAACAAGCCATGCAGGAACCAGCGCGGCGCGGCATCCTCGCCGCTGCCGGCGATGCGTTCGCGGTAGACCCAGTAGTGGGCGTGGTCGAGTCCTTCGGCGATGAAATAATCGCGCGCCTGCGACTGCCCCCACCAGCCCGCCTCGATGCGTTCGGCCACGGACACCATTTTCAACGGCGAGCCATAAAACGGCCGGTGTTCGCGCATCAAGAGGGCGATGGGCTGGGCCAGCAGCCAGCCGGGACGGGGCATGCCGGACAAGCCGGGCGGCAAGTCCGGTGGCACATTCTTGCGGCCCGGCTTGTCCGGCAGCGGCAGCCACTGGTTGGCCGCTTCGGGCCGGTAATCGGCGCGCGGCACGGCCTGCAAGACATTCTCGCTACCCAGGCGCGCCACCAGCAATTCCAGCAGACGCTGGCGTTCCTGCGGCGTGCCGCCCGGCTCGGGGAACAGGCTCTCGCTGGGCGGCGCCATCGGCTTCACCTGCAGCGCTTCCAGGGTCAGGCCGATCACGGGCGCGTCCAGCGCCAGCTGCGCCAGGCGCTCCTTGAGCAAGCGCACCAGGTGCTCGTCGCGCCAGACGGCCTCGCCCAGCGCCAGCTCGATGACGGTGGGCGGGCGCGCCACCCTGCCCCGTTCGTGCGCCAGCATCAGCTGGATGCGCTCGACGGCGAATTGCCGCGCGCACAGCCAGCCCGTCATTTGCTGCAGCAGCCGGCGCGCGCCGAACAGCAGCGCGTCGGCGTGCTCCACGCGGTCGAACAATTCCAGGCTGGCGCGGAAGGTGGGCGGCGCTTCGAGCCACACGAACAATTCCGTGCTGTGGCCATGCGCCTCGTCGAGCATGTCCAGCAGGGCGGCACCGCAGCGGCGCTGCAGGCCGGGCCGGGGCAAGTGGCGCAACTGCCCCAGAGTGCGGCAGCCGATGCCCTCGAACCAGTCGAGATATGGGCGTGCGGGCGGCAGCAAGGCGCACGGCAGGCGGTCGAGACGGCGCACGAGACTCTCCATGCCCAGCACGCGGCCCTGGCGCGTACCGGCGCGCGCCAGCAGCCAGGCGCCGCGCGCCGTGGGGGCGCACGACAGCTGGGCCGTGTAGCCGAGGGCGCGCAAGCTGGCCGCGATGTGCCGGCACAGGGCGCGCACGCCGCCGAACAGACGCAGGCTGGCGCCCGCATCAACGAGCAGGGTCGCTTCCTCGCCCTGCGCCACCAGCGGCGAGTATTGCAGCAGCGCCAGCGCCACCGCCTGCAGGGCTTGCGCTTCCAGCTCGGGCGAACGTTCGTGCAGGCGCGCCTGCGGCGCCAGCATCAGGGCGCCCGCGCGGCGCATGCCCGGCTTGACGCCGGCGGCCCGCGCCAGCGGCGACAAGGCCATCACTTGCTCCTGCTCCAGCACCACGCCGAGAATGTCAGCCGACCAGCGCGGGCAAAACACTTCGAGCGGGAGCCGGGGCAGGCACAGGCCGATCCAGAGTCGCATGACGCAGCAGTAAAGAAGGGGGTTGCAGGGGCAGGAACAGGGGCGCGTCGCGCTGCGGTCCCCGGCGCTTGATGAAGCCGATCTCGATGCCGCCGGCGGCCGGGCGCACGGACAGGCGCAGCGGCGCGGGCGACGCATCCTGCACGCCGTGCAAGGGGCGCAGCATGCAGAACAGGGTGTTGCCGGACTGCGCGGCCAGGTGCAGGCGGCGCAGGCTGTCGGCGCGCACGTGCGATTGCCAGAACAGCAAGGCGCCGCACGTGCCGCTGCGCAAGATGTTTTCCGCCGCCCACAAGGCATCCTTGCTGCCGGCGCTCTTGAGCCACAGCAGTTGCGACGGCGCCAGGCCCTGCGCGGCCAGGGCCAGCGCCTGCGGCGGATGGGGTGGCTGCAGCAGCACGATGGGCAAGCCCGGCAACTGCGCCAGCGCGGGCGCCAGCAGGCGCAATTCGCCGCTGCCCGGCTGCTGCACCAGCAGATCGATGAGGCTGCCACTGGGCCAGCCGCCGCCGGGCAGTTGCGCGGACAGGGCGGCAAAGCCCGTGTCCAGGCAGCGCGTGGCGCCTTGGCCCAGCTGCGATGCGCGCCATAAAGACGGGTGCAAGGCTTCCGGCGCGGCCATCAATTCGGAATGTTGCATAATTGAATATAGAGATGAATACTGTATGCATATACAGTACTATCCAGCCCCGCTTTTGGCAAGGCTTATCTGCTCGGCGCGTTCCCGCAGGCCGTCCCGCCATGTCCGAAAAACCCCGTTTTTGGCATCGATTGCTGTACCATAAGCACTCTCCTTACCGTCTGGCAACGCACCAGTCGGCCTCCTCCGTCCATAAGGAAACGCATTTGACCACCATCCAACTCATCAGCGCCATCGTCTTCGGCCTTGCGCTCATCCACACCTTCGCCGCCAAGTCGTTTGAAACCTTGTCGCGACGCCATCCCCGCCATGCGGGCCTGCTGCACTTGCTGGGCGAAGTGGAAGTCGTGTTCGGCTTCTGGGCCTTCATCCTGATCATCATCATGGCCTTTGTCTCGGGCGGCGATGCGGCCATCGAGTATGCCGAGTCGCGCCATTACACGGAGCCGCTGTTCGTCTTTGTCGTCATGGTCGTGGCCGCCTCGCGCCCCGTGCTCGACGCCGTGCAGCGCCTGTTGAAAAGCGTGGCGCGCGTGATGCCGCTGCGCACGGAACTGGCCCTCGTCTGGCTGGGCCTGGCGCTCGTGCCCCTGACGGGCTCCCTGATCACGGAACCGGCCGCCATGACCCTGGCCGCGCTGATGCTGGCGCCGCAAATCTTCCGCCCGGGCATCCCTGAATGGCTGAAATACGGCGCGCTGGGCGTGCTGTTCGTCAACGTGTCCATCGGCGGCACCCTCACCTCGTACGCGGCGCCGCCCGTGCTGATGGTGGCCACCACGTGGAACTGGGATAGCGCCTACATGGCCACCCATTTCGGCTGGAAGGCGGCCATCGCCGTGCTGGTCAACGCCACGGGCGTGAGCATCCTGCTGCGCAAATACCTGCACAGCAACACCTCCGACATCAAGCCGAAAGCCGGCGACGTGGAAGCGCCCAAGGTGCCGCTGGCCGTCAGCCTCGTGCACATGATCGTGCTGGCCGGTGTCGTCACCCTGGCGCACCATCCCGTGCTGTTCATCGGCCTGTTCCTGTTCTTCCTCGGCTTCGTGCAGGCGTATGAACGCTATCAAAGCCCGCTGATCCTGAAGGAAGGCTTGCTGGTCGGCTTCTTCCTCGGCGGCCTGGTGGTGCTGGGCGGCATGCAGCAATGGTGGCTGCAGCCCATCGTCTCGAGCTTGAAGCCGCTGGCCCTGTTCTTCGGCGCCCTGGGCTTGACGGCGATTACGGACAATGCAGCCCTCACTTACCTCGGTTCGCTGATCGTCGGCATGACGGACGAAGCGAAATACATGCTGATGGCCGGCGCCGTGGCCGGCGGCGGCCTGACCGTCATCGCCAATGCGCCGAATCCCGCCGGCGTGGCCCTGCTGCGCCGCGGCTTCAAGGATGAATCGATCGGCGCCGTCGGCCTGCTGGCCGGCGCCCTGCTGCCCACCGCCGTGGCGGGCCTGGCTTTCCTGGCCCTGTAATTGCATCACGGGGCGGCTGCCGGCCGCCCCTGTTCTGCCTCAGTTTCCTTCCTCAGTTGCCTTCCTCAGTTGCCCTCGTACACGAGAAAGTGCAGCCGGTCATAGAACAGGCTGTAGGCATAGTCGAACGTGCCCACGCTGCGAAAACCCTTGTGCAGATACACTTGCAGCGCTTCGCTCTTTTCCCACACCGTCAGGGTGATGCGCGCACAGCCCTTGCGGCTGGCCAGGTCGCGGATCTCGTGGAACATCTGTCTGAATAAACCCTGACCCCGGTATTTCTCGTCGATGGCCAGGCTGCTGACGAAACAGTCGTCGGCGCGCGCATGCGCGAGCACGAAGGCGTCATACGCATCGTCGAGCGCCTTCATGTCGTCGCGGTAATAGGAGACGGCGCCGCAGGCCTGGAACTCGTCCATCGTCGCGGCCGTGAAAAAGCCGATGAAGCGCCCGTCCTCGTCATGCAAGCCATGGATATGCGCCAGGTAAGGGTCGATGTTCTGCCGCCGCTGCAATTCGACGAATTGCAGATTGAGTTTATTGCCGAACGAGCAGTATTCGAGGTAGCTGGTGGCAAACAGCAATTTGGCCATGCGGTTCTTTTCCTCGTCGCCCAGCAACTCGCCCGGCACCAGCTTGAGCGGCGCATGCGACAGCAGGCCCGCCTGCAACTCGTCGGCCAACGGCGCGGCATCGCCGGCGGCCGGCATGCGGCTGCCGTGCCGGCCCACGGTGGGGCGCCAGAAATTGCCGGCGGCAATATGCTGCGAACGGTGGGCCAGCAGGTAGCGGCAAAAGACGGCATTCACGCGATCGAGCTGCGGGTCGTCCGACAACACCGAATAATAGTGAAAATGCTCGATGTCCGCCCGCAGCTGGGCCGCATACGCCATGCGCGGCACCTCCTCGATGTCGAACACGTCGACGATGTCGGGCAGGCTCAGGGGATCGTCGAGTTGCCAGTCGATTTCATCGAGCCGCGCCACGCAGCGCGCATACGCGCGCCGCTCCTCGTCGCTGAGCGGGATGTGCATCTCGGTAATGATATCGTCCAGCAGCCGCATGCCGCGGATGCCGCCCGCCACCGCTTCCCGCGCGCCGTCATACAGCACGCAGTAGCGCTGGTAAAACTCGGCATGGCTGAGCACGGTCACGCCCAGGTTTTTCTTCCATTCCGCATAGAACTGGCCAAACAGCCGCGCCTCGAATTGCGGGCAGGAACGGGGAACCTGCGCGGCGATGTCCGCATAGGCAAGGTTCACATTGCGCTGGATCACGCGCAACGCGGCATCGTTCTTCTTGGCGATCAGCATGCCCGTTTCATCGAGAAACAGATTCATCCAGCTGACATGCCGGCGCTCTTCGCTGTCATCATCACTGCGCTGGAAATAATCGGGCACTTCCGGCTGCATCAGGAAAATCGTCGCCGGATTGTGCGGGATCGTGTCGACATCCATATACATGCCGCCGTATTCGCACATGATGAGGATGCGGAAATAATCGGACAGGGTGGCGAAGTAGCGCTGCGTATGCAGGATGTCGAGTATGCCGAAACGGGCCGGCGCGAAGTCCAGCGCCAGCGCGCGCAGCGAGTTGATATGCAGGGTCGTGCCGCCGATGGCATAGCGGCCTATCGTGTAGCGCCCGGCGCCGCCCGTGGCGCTGAAGCGCTCGTCATCGCACAGCTGCTGCGCATCCCACACCCACAGGATGGAAACATACGGCGCGCCGCCGTTGCGCCGCACCTCGTCGAGCGCCGCGCCCCACTGCCCGATCGCTTCGGCTGCGATGGCCGGCAACGGTCCGCCCATCCAGATGCGGTGCAGGTAGCGTTCGTCGTCGCCGAGCGCGCGCGTGGGGATGCAGCTGAGCGAGGAACAGCTTGCCGCGTTGAAATGGTTGAAGTTCAGGGCGACGAAGCTGCGCAGGGCGGCGATGCCCGCCTGGTGCTCCACGGCCAATTGTTCCAGGTCGCTGCCGGCCGGCCGCACATCGGCCAGGGTGATGTAATCGAGTTTCAGCCGGTTGATGCGGAACTCGTATTCCAGGTTGAAAATCTTTGCTTGATCGTGTTTCGAGGCCAGGTCATCTATTTTCATGGGCGCACCATTTTCCGCAGGAGAGTGTCAATAAACGTCGCAGGAGGTAAAACAAGGTCGACAACATGCGCATCGTTGCGCCATCAGTGCCGGGCCAGCAGCACCTCGCTTTCCCGGCGCCCCGCCATGCCGCGCGTAAACAGCAGCAGGCAGGCGGCGATGGCCACGATGACGGGGATATTGAGCAGCGCATACGTTTCCAGCGCATAGCCGAAGCGCTGGCACAGCACGTTGTACAGCTGCAGCCAGGCGGACAAATAAATGCAGTACAGCAAGCTCATGGCGGCCGTCGTCAAGGTCATCGATTCCTTGCTGGCCGTGAGCGCGCTGCGGATCAGGGCGCCATTGAACAGGCCGAAGCCGATGGAATAGACAAACATGCAGGCCGCAAACACGTCGACGTGATGGCGGGCCGCAGCGGCGCCCAGCATGCCGGCGGCAGCGATCAGCCCGCCCAAGCGCAGCAGGGAGACGAGGGGGAAATCCTGGCGCAGGCGCTGGATGGCGATGCTGCTGAGAACAAAGCCGGACAAAATCACGCATTGCAGGGCGATATACGTGGCGTAGGAAGCGCCCATGTCCTGCAGCACAAAGAGGGGCGAAAAGCCGATCCAGGCCGTCAGGGGCACGGTGGCCAGCCCGGCCGTGAACATGCCGAACATGAAGCGCTTGTTGCTGAAAATGGCCGCGTAGCTGCGCACGATGGCGGCCAGGTCCAGGCGCGCGACCTTGGGTGCCGCGCGCGGCATGGTCTTGCACAGGCCCAGCAAGGACAGCAGCGCCAGCAGGCCCGAGAGGAAAAACACGTAGCGCCAGTCCAGCCGGCTGATGATGGCGCTGCCGAGGATGGGGCCGGCCAGGGGCGCGAGGATGGTGGTGCTTGACAGGATGCTGCTCAGCTTGACGGCGGCCATGTCGTCGAACAGTTCATGGATCATGGCATAGCCGACGAAGATGAAGCAGCAGCCCATGCCCTGGATGAAACGCGCAACGAGAAATTGCTCGATGGAGGTGGCAAACGGCACGGCCAGGGTGGCCAGCAGGAACAAGGTATTGCCAGTCAGCACGAGCTTGCGCTTGCCGATGGTGTCGGCCAGTGGCCCCAGGAAAATCTGCAGGGAACTGCCGCCCAGCAGATACAGGCTCAGCGACAAGGGGACGAATTTTTCCTCCGCCCGGAACTCGCCGACGATACCCAGCATCGCCGGCATGATCATGTCATTGGACAGATAGATATTCAGTTCAAAGACGAGAAAAAACGCAAAAAACCACAGCAACTGCTTGGACTTGATGGACATGGCGCGTTCCGTAACGTGGGTGGCTGCCGTCAGTGCATGTCGGTCGTCGGGGCATGGGACGGCCGGCACGGTTCGACACTGAAAACGTGTACCAATTGTATACCAGTTAGTATTTTTAGCGCCTGTTTTTGTGATTTTTAAATACCGCAGCAATACCACTCACAAAAAATCCATAATACTGAGGGATTGGGAATCCGGGCTAAAACGGGCGCGGCCAGCGTGCCGGCGCGCGGCAGCGGTCCTGCGAGGAAGGGAAGAACGATGCGTACCAGTGCCTGCCGCGCCATTGCGGCGGGCGGCACGGCGGCTTATTGGCGGCTTATTGGCGGCTTACCGGCGGCGGTGGCTGGCGAAGAAATCGAGCAGCATCCTGCTGGCGTCGGGCTTGGCCTTGTCGTTGAACGGCAGGCTGGCGTCGCCGCCGCTCCACGCGTGTTCGAGGTGCTCGACCTGCGCCACGCGCAGCAGCACGTCCTTGCCCACCTGATAGTCGTGCAAGGCGTACGCATGGGCCGGATTGCGTCCGCCCGCCGCGCCGCCCGGCAGGCGCTGCGCCGTCACCACGGTATCGAACGGCAGGCGGTTGACGCGCACGCTCTGGCGCACCAGCTGCGTCTGATTGATGGGGCGCACCACCTTGTCGGCCAGCCCTTGCAGCAGGATCGTGGGCAGCCGGGGAAACGCGGGCTGGCGCGCCAGCACTTCATCGATGGCCGCATCGGCGCGCGCGGCCGCGCCATGCTGCATCACACCCAGCGCGCCGATCAGGTTATGCCCGGCGCCAAACACGGGCCCGGAGTGCAGGCCCAGGGCGGCGAACAGATGGGGATGGTTCAGGGCCACGATATGCGCCATGCCGGCGCCGGCGGAAATGCCGCAGATATAGATGCGCGCGCGGTCGATCGCATGGCGGGCCGCCACCTGCTCGATGGCGCCGACGATCAGGCGCACGTCGCCGCCGCCCTCCTGCGTCAGCTTGTCGTACCACTTCCAGCAACGACGCGCATGCGAGCGCAACGATTGCTGCGGATACAGCACGGCATAGCCCTTGCGCTCGGCCAGGCGGTTCATGCGCGTGCCTTCGGCAAACTGCGTGGCGCTCTGTTCACAGCCGTGCAGCATCACCAGCAGCGGCCGGCCCCGGCTGCGCATGGCGGCGCTTGGCGCCTTGTCGGGCAGGTACAGGAAATACGGCAGGCGCCGGCCCGGCAACTGTCCCAGTTCCGGCAACGGCGCATAGTGGGCGGCCAGCCACTTGCCCGGCGGGGGCGCCGTTCGCTTGCGCACGCGCGGCGGCGACAGGGACGTGGCAAACGGCGCCAGGGCGGGCACGGCGTCGCTGGCGGGCCTGGCGCGCGGCGTCGGCCTGACCTTGGCCGCAGTCTTGCCGCGGGGTTTAGGCTTAGGTTTAGGCGTGGGCTTGGCCGGCACGGGCCCGAACAGCACCTTGGCCAGCTTGCTCGCCGTGCGCTGCTGCGCCTTACCGGCGCGCAATAGCCCGCGCAGCCATGTGGTGGCGGGCTTCACCATGGCAAGTCGCGCGCGTGTCGTGGTGGAGCGTACCGCAAGTTCATCCCTCTGCAGCGTTGCATCGTCAGCATGTGCGGTCTCCTCCGTAGAACGCATAGAGTACCGCAATTGGTGGCCAACACCGTGCGTTTGCACACCGATAAAGGTGCCGCCGGCACCATTGAGGCAGATCAAGCACCACCTTGTACGCCTGCGTAATCTGAGGACTCGATCAGCACTACACAGAGGAGAAAACACCATGAGCTATCTGGACCGCGACATTCTGGGCATGTACCGCAACCACAAAGGCCCGGGGCCGGCCCTGATGGGGGCCGACACCCTGCTTGGCGACGAGGTCTACAATCACAACGACGAGGAACTGGGCGACATCAAGGAAATCATGTTCGACATGCGCACCGGCCAGATCGCCTATGCCGTGCTGTCCTTCGGCGGCATCCTGGGCATGGGCGACAAGCTGTTTGCCGTGCCCTGGGAACGCCTGACCCTCGACACCGTCAACAAGCGCTTCCTGCTCAACGTGGAAAAAAACCAGCTGAAAGACGCCCCCGGCTTCGACAAGAACAACTGGCCCGACATGGGCAGCGAAGCGTGGAACCAGCAGATGGAAGCGTTCTATGGCAGCGGCGCGCGCTACGGCAGCGGCGTCATGGCGGCGGGCCGCATGCCATCCGGCAGCGACTTGCGCGGCGGCGCCAGCCTGCAATCGGGCAGCGAAGGCAGCATGTCCGGCACCTCGATGAGCGGCAGCCGCGCCGGCACGGGCGGCAGCCAGAGCAACCTGGGTTCGCGTTCGGCGCTCGGCGACGATGGGCGCGACGAGCGTAGTTGAGTGGGCAAGCGGACAAACCCGACAGACGAGGACCGGGGTCGTACCCTGAGGGTACGACCCCGGTATTTGCCTGGGGCTTAGAAACCTAGCGCTGCATGGACTCCCATACTTTTTGCAGGCGCTTGGCCGATACCGGCATCGGCGTGCGCAATTCCTGCGCGAACAGCGACACGCGCAGCTCTTCCAGCATCCAGCGGAAGTCGACCAGTTTCGGGTCCGTGTTCTTGCCGGCCTGGCGGTCCTTGGCCTGGCGCAAGTATGGCGCGGCGGCCGATTGCCATTCGGCCATCAACTTGGTGTCGCGCGCGGGATCGGCGCGCAGCTTTTCCAGACGCACGTTGATCGCTTTTAAGTAACGGGGGAAATGCGCCAGCTGCGTGTACTCGTTTTCCGTCAGGAAGCGCTTATGCACGAGTCCCTGCAGCTGCGCCTGGATATCGGATGCGGCCGCCGCAGGAATATTCTGCAAGCGCTTGGGCAAACCGTGGAATTCCGTCAGCACTTGCGACAGCAGGCGGGCGATTTCGTTGACCAGCAACACCAGACGCGACTTGCCTTCCGCCTGGCGCTTGGCGAACGAGGCGGCGTCCAGCGGCAGCGGCTCTTGCAGGCAGGCGATGTCGAGCGCCTTGTTGATGATTTGCTCGCGCAACTCTTCCTGCGAACCGAGGGCCATGAATTGCATGCCCATCTGCTGCAAGCCGGGGATGCTTTTCTCGACGTACTTGATCTGCTCCTTCATTTGCAGCGCGAACAATCGGCGCAAACCGACCTTGTGCGTGCGCGCGGCCACGGTCGGATCGTCGAACACTTCCAGGTCGCAATGCGTACCCTTGTCGACCAGTGCGGGGAAGCCGATCAGGGTCAGCTTGCCCTGCACGATTTCCAGCAACTCCGGCAATTCGCCAAAGGTCCAGCCCGTCAAGCCCATGTGCTGCGACACGGTGGCATTCGGCGACGCTGGCGTGGCAGGGGCAGCGCCCTTGCCTGTCGCCGCGCTGGCGCCTTGCGCTTGCGCCTGCAGCCGCGACGCCACTTGCGCGCCCGCCACCTTGGCACCGGGCGTGCCCGCGCCGGACACGCCCGACACCTCGGCCAGCTTCTGGAAACTCTGGCGCGCCTGGCCGCCGAATTCCGCCTGCAGGGTGGCCAGGTTGCGGCCCATGTCCAGCTGGCGGCCATGCTCGTCGATCACCTTGAAATTCATGAAGTGATGGGCAGGCAGGGTTTCCGGCTTGAAGTCCGTCGTCAACACATTGATGGTGATCTGCGTGCGGATGTCGAGGATGATGGCGTCTACAAGATCGCCGCGGCCGAACACGCCCGCCTCGTGCACGCGCTCGCAGAACTTGGCCGCATAGTCGGGCAGCGGCACGCAGTGGCGGCGCAGCTTTTGCGGCAACGATTTGAGCAGCAGATGCACTTTTTCCTTCAGCATGCCCGGCACCAGCCATTCGCAGCGCTCGCGCGGCAACTGGTTCAAGGCATACAGCGGCACGCTCAAGGTCACGCCATCGCGCACGCTGCCCGGTTCGAAGTGGTACGTGAG
This sequence comes from Janthinobacterium rivuli, assembly GCF_009208735.1. Lineage (GTDB taxonomy): Bacteria > Pseudomonadota > Gammaproteobacteria > Burkholderiales > Burkholderiaceae_D > Janthinobacterium. Next base: position 525,846 of record NZ_WFLJ01000001.1, read on the forward strand.
GCCCATTTCCAGGCCCGTCACCGACATGGTTTTCGGGAACAGGTCCGTCGTCACGCCGGCCGCCTCGTGGCGCATCAGCTCTTCGCGGTTCAAATACAGCAGCTTCGGGTTCTCGCGCGTGGCTTCCTTGTGCCATTTCTCGAAACCGGCGCCATTGCACACGTCCGCCGGCAGCAATTTATCGTAGAAGGCGGCGATCAATTCATCGTCGACCAGCACGTCCAGGCGGCGCGATTTGTGCTCAAGGTTTTCGATGTCCTTGATCAGCTTGTGGTTGTGCGCAAAGAACGGCGCGCGCGTGTCGAAGTCGCCGCCCACGAGGGCGTCGCGAATGAAGATCTCACGCGCTTCCGGCAAGTTGAAATTGCCGTAATTGATGCGACGCTGGCTGTACACCACCAGGCCATACAAAGTCGCCCGTTCGGACGCCGTCACCTGCGCCGAGCGTTTTTCCCAGCGCGGTTCGCCCCACGATTTCTTCAGCAAATGCACGCCGACTTTTTCCAGCCATTCGGGCTGGATCTGCGCCACGCAGCGCGCGTACAGCCGCGTCGTGTCGACCAGTTCGGCCGCCATGATCCACTTGCCCGGCTTTTTCAGCAGCGAGGAACCGGGCCAGATATGGAACTTGATGCCGCGCGCGCCCAGGTAGCCCGCACCCGGCTCGTCCTCGCCCTTGAAGCCGATATTGCCCAGCAAGCCGGTCAGCAAGGCCATGTGCAGGTTGTCGTAGGTGGCCGGCGCCTCATTCAATCGCCAGCCCTGCTCCTTGACGATGGTCAGCAGCTGCGAATGCACGTCGCGCCATTCGCGCAAGCGCATCTGCGACAGGAAATTCGTGCGGCAATTGTCTTGCAGCTGGCGGTTGGTTTTCTTGTGCTCGATGGCGGACTCGAACCAGCGCCAGATTTTCAGGTAACTCAAGAATTCCGATTTCTCATCGGCGAATTTCTTGTGCGCCTCGTCGGCCGCCTGCTGGTGTTCCATCGGGCGGTCGCGCGGGTCTTGCACGGACAGGGCCGAGGCGACGATCAGCACTTCCGTCAGACACGCGTTATCGAGCGCGGCGAGAATCATGCGGCCCACGCGCGGGTCCAGCGGCAGCTTGGCCAGCTTGTTGCCCAGCGGCGTAAGCTTGTTCACTTCATCGACGGCGCCCAGTTCCTGCAGCAATTGATAACCGTCGGCCACCGCGCGCGCCAGCGGCGGCTCGATGAAGGGGAAGGTTTCCACATCCGTCAGGTGCAGCGATTTCATGCGCAGGATGACGGCCGCCAGCGAGGAGCGCAGGATTTCCGGTTCCGTGAATTTCGGGCGCAGCAAATAATCCTGCTCTTCGTACAGGCGGATGCAGACGCCATCGGCCACGCGGCCGCAACGTCCGGCACGCTGGTTGGCGGCCGACTGGGCGATCGGTTCGACCTGCAGCTGCTCGACCTTGTTGCGATAACTGTAGCGCTTCACGCGCGCCAGGCCCGCGTCGACCACATAGCGGATGCCGGGCACGGTCAGCGAGGTTTCCGCCACGTTGGTGGCCAGCACGATGCGGCGCGCATTGCTGGTTTTAAACACGCGCTCCTGCTCCTCGGCCGACAGGCGGGCGAACAGGGGCAGAATCTCCACGTGCGGCGGATGGTGCTTGCGCAGCGCTTCGGCGCAGTCGCGGATTTCGCGCTCGCCCGGCAAGAACACCAGCACGTCGCCCGAGCCGATGCGGCACAGTTCTTCCACGCCATCGACGACGGCATCCATCAGGTCGCGCTTTTCGCGCGCGGCGGCCGTGCGCTGGCCCGGCTTGTCGGCGCCGCTATTCCCCGCGCCGGCGCCCGGCATGGCCACCTGCTCGCGCTCCACGGGACGGTAGCGCACTTCCACCTGGTACAGGCGGCCCGACACTTCGATCACGGGCGCCGGTTTTTCCGGCGTGCCGAAATGGCGCGCGAAACGTTCCGCATCAATGGTCGCCGAGGTGATGATGATTTTCAGGTCGGGCCGGCGCGGCAGCAGCTGCTTCAGGTAGCCGAGCAGGAAATCGATGTTCAGGCTGCGTTCGTGCGCCTCATCGATGATGATGGTGTCGTAATTTTTCAACAACGGGTCGGTCTGCGTCTCGGCCAGCAGGATACCGTCCGTCATCAGCTTGACGGATGCGCCCTTCGTCAAGGTATCGGCAAAGCGCACCTTGAAGCCGACCGTCTCGCCCAGCGGCGTGCCCAGCTCCTGCGCGATGCGCTTGGCCGTCGACGAGGCGGCGATGCGGCGCGGCTGCGTGTGGCCGATCAAGCCCTTCTGTCCACGCCCCAGTTCCAGGCAAATCTTCGGCAATTGGGTCGTCTTGCCGGAACCCGTCTCGCCCGAGACGATGATCACCTGGTTTTCAGTGAGCGCCTTGGCGATTTCCGCGCGCCGGCCCGAGACGGGCAAGTCTTCCGGATACGTGATCGGCGGCAGCGGGTTGCGGAAAGCCTTTTCCGCCTCGCGCGCGGCGCGGGCCGCGTCACGGCTTTCGCGGCTGTCCTGCCCCTCGCGCGGCGGGCGCGCGGCCTGCGGCCTGCCCTCTCCCGCGCGCTGCTGCTGTTGCTGTTTCTGTTGTTCCGCGCGCGGCGGCTGCTGCCTTTGCTGGCTCACGGGCGGACGCTGGCGGCCCTGCGCAGGCGTGGCGGCAGGCATGGCAACATCGCCGCTGGCGGGCACGTTTGCAACGTTGGAAAGAGGGGAAGACTTATTGCTGGCTGAAGACATTGTTTTTTTACAGGTATTTTAAGCGCGCACATCGCGCAGCGAATTATAATGCGCTTAATGGAAAACCCTACCCAATTCGTCCAATGGCTGCGCTCCGTCGCGCCCTACATCCACGCCTTTCGCGGCAAGACCTTCGTGGTCGCCTTCCCCGGTGAACTCGTCAGCGCCGGGGCGCTGCAGGTGCTGGCCCATGATTTGTCCCTGCTGCATGCGCTGGACATCAATGTCACCGTCGTCTACGGCTCGCGGCCGCAGGTGGCGGAACAACTGGCCTTGCGTAACGTCGAAGGCCGCTTCCACAATGGCGTGCGCATCACGGACATCGCCGCGCTGGAATGCGCGAAGGAAGCCGCCGGCGAGCTGCGCCTCGACATCGAGGCCGCGTTCAGCCAGGGCTTGCCGAACACGCCCATGTCGCACGCGGCCATCCGTATCATTTCAGGCAACTTCATCACGGCGCGCCCGCTGGGCGTGATCGATGGCGTGGACCTGGAACTGACGGGCATCACGCGCAAGGTCGACGCCGAAACCATCCATTCCATCCTCGGTTCGGATGGCCTGGTGCTGCTGTCGCCACTGGGTTTCTCGCCCACGGGCGAAGCGTTCAATCTCACCATGGAAGACGTGGCGTGCAGCGCCGCCATCGCCCTGCACGCGGACAAGCTGATTTTCATCACGGAAACCCCGATGATGGAAGACGCCACGGGCGTGGAAATCCGCGAACTGTCGTCGCACCAGGCCGAAGCCGTGCTGATGGCCGGTTTCTTGCCGGACGCGACGGCGTTTTATTTGAAGCATTGCGTCAAGGCATGCCACAACGGCGTCGAGCGCTCGCACATCGTGCCCTTCTCGATGGATGGTTCGGCCCTGCTGGAATTGTTCACCCATGATGGCGTGGGCACCATGATCAGCCATGAAAACCTGGAAAGCCTGCGCCAGGCCACCATCGAAGACGTGGGCGGCATCATCAAACTGATCGAACCGCTGGAAGCGGACGGCACGTTGGTCAAGCGGGGCCGCGAGCTGATCGAACGCGAAATCGATTATTTCTCCGTCATCGAGCATGACGGCGTGATCTTCGGCTGCGCCGCCCTGTACCCGTTCCCCGCGCAAAAGATGGCGGAAATGGCCTGCCTGACGGTCAATCCGGAAGTGCAAGCCCAGGGCGACGGCGAGCGCATCCTGAAGCACATGGAAAACCGCGCGCGTGCCGCCGGCCTGAACAAACTGTTCGTGCTGACCACGCGCACCTCGCACTGGTTCAAGAAACGCGGCTTCGTGCCGGCCACGGTTGACGATTTGCCGAAGGACCGCCAGCATATGTATAACTGGCAGCGTAAGTCGCAGGTGTTGATCAAGACCCTGTAAAACTGAAAAAGCCCGGCATGCCGGGCTTTTTCTTTACTGACACACCACTACTTGATGTTCAGCGGGGCGAACGATTTCACCAGGTCGTCGAGCGCCTTCAACTGCGCCAGGAACGGTTCCAGCTGGTCCAGCGGCAAGGCGCTGGGGCCGTCGCAGCGGGCGTTGTCGGGATCAGGGTGGGCTTCCAGGAACAGGCCGGCGATGCCGACGGCCAGGCCGGCGCGAGCCAGGTCCGCCACTTGCTGACGGCGGCCGCCCGAGGCGGCGCCACCGGGGTCGCGCTGCTGCAGCGCGTGCGTGACGTCGAAGATGATCGGCAGGTCGTCGCAGGTTTTCTTCATGACGCCAAAGCCCAACATGTCGACCACCAGGTTGTCGTAGCCGAGGCAGGTGCCGCGGTCGCACAGGATCAGTTGATCGTTGCCCGCTTCCTTGAATTTCTCGACGATATTGGCCATCTGGCCAGGGCTCAAAAATTGCGGCTTCTTGATGTTGATGACCTTACCCGTCTTCGCCAGGGCCACGACGAGGTCCGTCTGGCGCGCCAGGAAGGCGGGCAATTGCAGCACGTCGACCACTTCGGCCACCTGCTGCGCCTGCCATGGCTCATGCACGTCCGTGATCACGGGCACGCCGAACGCCGCCTTCACGTCCTGGAAGATGCGCATGCCTTCTTCCAGGCCCGGGCCGCGGTAGGAATGGATCGATGAACGGTTGGCCTTGTCGAAGCTGGCCTTGAACACATAGGGAATACCCAGTTTTTGCGTGACGCGCACATATTCTTCGCAGGCGCGCATGGCGAGGTCGCGCGATTCGAGCACGTTGATGCCGCCAAACAGCGCGAAGCTGCCTGTATTGCTGACATCGATGCCATGGACTTTCACTGAGGTCATAGGGATTCCACCTTGGTTAATTGCTACTACTTGCTTGGAAGAGGCGCCGCCAGCGGCTGGCGCGATAAGGCATCTTACTAGCTAGGGCGGCGCAGATCAAATTTGATCCAGCGCAAGGGCGCGGCAAACGGCATGTCGCCAGGCCGCGACGGCCCCGCGAGGGCAGGCGCAAAGTGCCTTATAATCACGCTTTATCTCTACACTGATTCAGGAGCACAGATGGCCCGCACGATCCACTGCATCAAACTCAACAAGGAAGCCGAAGGACTGGATTTCCCGCCGTACCCGGGCGAACTGGGCAAGAAGATTTACGAATCCGTGTCGAAAGAAGCCTGGGCCGCCTGGCTCAAGCACCAGACCATGCTGGTCAATGAAAACCGCTTGAACCTGGCCGACGCGCGCGCCCGCAAATACCTGGCCACGCAGATGGAAAAGCATTTCTTCGGCGATGGCGCCGATGCGGCCATGGGCTACGTTCCACCAACGGAATAAGCTGTATCGCTTGCCCGTGACCACGTCACGGGCAGTTTCTCCGTCGTTTCACGCCTTTCCCCGCCGTTTCACGGCCATTCCTACCCGTTTCGTCGCACACCGCTCGCCGCCCGCGCCGCCGGCTGGCACAGTACGCCCATCGACAACCTCACTCCAAGGCGGACACCATGTTGCAGCAAATCTTCAGCCACACTCCCCTCTACGTCTGGGCCATCCTGGGCTTCCTCGTCTACCGGGGCGTGCTGGCCAGCCGCGCGCGTGAAGTGAGCTTGCGCAAGCTGTGCATCATTCCGCTCGTCATGCTGGCCCTGTCCCTGAGCGGCGTGCAGGGCAGTTTCGGCTTGGCCGGCGTGGCGCCGTTCGCCTGGGCAGTAGGCGCCCTGGCCGGCGCGTCGCTGGCCTGGATGCTGACCGATGCGCGCAAGATCGTCGCCATACCCGAGCGGGCCAGCGTGCGGCGTCCCGGCAGCTGGGTGCCCTTGGTCTTGATGATGAGCATTTTCTGCATGAAATATGCGGTGGCCGTGACGCTCGCCATCGCGCCGGCCTACGCCCATGCGACGAGCTTCATCGTACCCGTCTGCCTCGCCTATGGTTGCTTCAGCGGCATCTTCTTGGGTGGCTTGCTGCGCACCGTGGCCGTGTACCGCCAGGCGCACATGACAAGCGGCCCGCAAGGGGCCGCCGTGTAAAACAGGTGCGTACGCCGGCAAACGCCGGCTATCACCTTAGTACGCCAACGTACGCACGCCTTCCGGCATGCCCAACAGGCAGACGTTCGCGCCGCGCACGGCGAACAGGCCGACGGCGATGACGCCGACGATCTGGTTGATCTGCTGCTCCAGCGCCACCGGATCGGCAATCCGCAAGCCCAGCACGTCGATGATTTCGCCGCCGTTGTCGGTAATGAACGCTTCCGTGCTGCCGGCCTTCAGGCGCAAACGGGGCGTACCGCCCAGAGCGGCCAGCTGGCGCGAGACGGCGGCGCGCGCCATCGGCACCACTTCCACCGGCAGCGGGAAGGCGCCCAGGGTTTCCACCAGCTTGGAGCCGTCGGCGATGCAGACGAACTGTTTCGCGACGGAAGCGACAATCTTTTCACGCGTCAATGCCGCGCCGCCGCCCTTGATCATGGCGCCGCTGGCCGTGATTTCATCGGCGCCGTCGATGTAGACGGCGATCGATTCGACGTCGTTCAAGTCGAAGACGGGAATGCCATGGCCTGCCAAGCGGGCGGCCGTCGCTTCGGACGACGCGACCGCGCCCTTGATGCTGTCCTTGATCTTGGCCAGTTCATCGATGAAGAAATTGGCGGTGGAACCGGTGCCGACGCCGATGATTTCACCTTTTACTACGTAGTCGATGGCGGCGCGGGCTACGGCTTGCTTCAATTCGTCTTGGGTCATGACATTCAGGCTAAAGTGAGGAATGGCGCTATTTTAACGGATTGCCGGCCCGGCCAGCCGGCCATCATGACCGATGATGGGAGCCGATACAACAGGCAAGTGGAAATACCTTGCCTCAGGGCAATTGCGCGTCCATTTACACTCTATGCCCTTTAAAATATGCGAAAATGGCACGATAGCCCCGATATGACGTTTCAGGAATAGCACATGAATCACAGTAAACAGGTACTTGTTGTCGATGACAGCCGGGTTTCACGTTTGATGTCGCATCAGTTTATCCTCAGCAAACATGCCGACTGGCAAGTGATTGAGGCGGCGACGGGAGAGGAAGCCCTGGAAAAAGTCAAGACAGTCAACCCTGTGCTGATACTACTGGATGTCAACATGCCCGGCATGGGCGGCATGGCGGCGGCGGAACAATTGCGTACGCTGTGCCCGCAGACGCACATCATTCTCGTCACGGCGAATGTGCAAAACGCCACCCGCAACCGCGCCAGCGAACTGGGCGTGGGCTTCATGGAAAAACCGATCACTGAAACGCGCATCCACCAGCTGATCGAATCACTGGGACTGTGAACATGGTCAATCTCTCCGAACTCGAGAACGATGCCCTGGTAGAGATATTCAACATCGGGGTGGGCCATGCGGCGGCGGCCATGAGCGAGATCGTGAATGAAGAAGTCACCATGTCGGTGCCGTCGATCACCTTCCTGAACCGTGCCGATGCGGCCGCCTTGCTGGACAGCAAGAAGGATGGCGAACGCATCTGTGGCGTCAGCCAGCATTACGATGGCGCTTTCGCCACCGAAGCCATCTTGATGTTTCCTGAAGATAAGAGCCTGGAAATCGTGCGCCTGATGGTGGGCGACGCCATGCCGCTGCAGGAACTGACGGAAATGGAACAGGAGGCGATGAGTGAGATCGGCAACATCATCCTCAATTCCTGCGTCGGCACCCTGGCCAACCTGTTCGACAGCGAACTGCACGGCTCGCTGCCCCTGTACCACGTGGGCACCAGCGCGGAAATCCTCTCTTCGTTCGGCGGCCAGGACGACGAGGCCGTCGTGCTGATGCTGCATATCGACTTCGTGCTGTCCAAGCACCAGATCCATGGCTATGTGGCCTTCGTGCTCGACCTGTCCGCCTTGCACGACCTGAAACAGCAGGTCAGCCGCTACCTGGCCAAGGTCCTGGGACAGGCGTGACGATCATGCCCGATGCCTTACACCGACTCGCCCTGCTCGAGAGCATACTCGGCGCCGTGAACCTGGGCGCCATCGTGCTCGATGAGCAGCACCGCATCGTGCTGTGGAATCACTGGATGGCGCGCCACTCGGCCCGCCAGGCCGACGCCGTGCTGGGCCAGGATTTCTTCGCCGTCTTTCCGGACATGCGGCACAAGCGCATCGATTCGGCCATCACCCAGGCCCTGCGCGACAATTTCCAGTCGCTGCTGTCGCAAACGCTGCACAAGGCGCCGTTTGCGCTGTACACGCATGGCGCGGCCACGGGCGGCAACGATGGCGAGGAACGCATGCAGCAAGCGATCGCCGTCACACCGATCAATTTACCCGGCGCGCCGCGCCACTGCCTGATCCAGATCAATGACGTTACCATCGCCGTGGGGCGCGAAAAACTGCTGCGCGAGCAGACCATGGTCTTGCGCTCGCAAACCTTTTCCGACGGCTTGACGGGCATCGCCAACCGCCGCCACTTCGACGTGGCGATCGAGAAGGAAATGCGGCGCGCCACGCGCACCAGCAGCCAGCTGTCGCTGCTGATGATCGATATCGACCATTTCAAGGATTACAACGACCATTACGGCCACCAGCAGGGCGATGATTGCCTGATCCGCGTCGCGGCCGAGCTGGCCGCCATGCTGCAGCGCCCCACCGACCTGCTGGCCCGCTATGGCGGCGAAGAGTTTGCCGCCATCCTGCCCGACACGGACGCGGCGCAGGCGCTGCGCATGGCCGAGGCGATCCGCCGGCACACGGCCGACCTGCGCATTGCGCACGCCAAGACGGGCAATGAGGTCAAGCACATCACGGTCAGCATCGGCATCGCCACGCAGCACCCGCAGCAGCCGCTGGCCATCTCCGCCCTGATCGGCGCCGCCGACCGCGCCCTGTACCTGGCCAAGGGTGCCGGGCGCAACCGCGTGATGGTGCAGCCGTCATAAAAAAAGCAACGCAAGAAAAAGGATTCCAGTAGACATCTTTACGGCGGATGCGTAGACTCGTAGCTGATTGCAGCAACAACAACAAGAATTTGTCTGTGGTATCTATCCCTGCGCATGGCCCCCCCATGCGGGACATGGCCAGGAGCGCTTGTGAATCTCGATCCTCCCCTCAGATCCAGCTTGCCGGGTGCCGGCATGGATACGACCATGGTGAACGGCATGCGCCTGCTGCTGTCGAGCGCCACCTTGCTGACCCTGTTCATCGACCCCGAAAGCGCCGGCAAGCTGAGCAAGATCACCTGGCTGATCTTTTCCGCCTACACCATGCACAGCCTGCTGCTCTACGTGCTGGCCGTGCTGGGCTTCAACCTGCCGCAGGACATCTTGCTATACTGGCTGGACGTGGCCTGGTATGCGCTGATCGTCTTTTCCACCAGCAGTCACAACAATTTATTCTTCCTGTTTTTTTTCTTTGCCATCCTGACCTCGTCGTTCCAGCGGGGCTTCGAGGAGGGTGCGCGCGTGACCCTGGCCTCGGCCGGCCTGTTCGCCGCCACCGCCCTGTTCGGCGAAACGGGGGCGGAACTGTCGCGCCTGCTGCTGCGCACCACCTTCCTGCTGGCGCTCGGCTACATGATCGCCTATTGGGGCGGCTCGGCCATCACCCAGCGCAGCCACCTGGCGCTGCTGCGCGATGTCAGCCAGTTGTCCAATCCGCGCTTCGGCGTCGACCAGACCATCACCTCGGTGCTGGAAAAGACCCGCAGTTATTTCAACGGCCGCAGTTGCCTGCTGATCATGCAGGACAAGGGCACGCGGGTCTGGTCGCTGCGCAGCGTGATTCAAACGGGCGCGACCGTCGTACATACCAGTTCGCTGCTCAGCGACGACGCGGCCAGTCCCCTGCTCGCTTTCCCGCTCGACAAAATCGCCCTGTACAACCAGCCGGCCGGCCGCTGGCTGCCGTGGACAGGCGGCGCGCGCATGCTCGATCCCGACAGCGGGCGCTGGCTGCGGCATGACGACGCGGCAGGCGCCCGCCTGGCCGAACTGCTCGAAGCGCACGCCTTCATCAGCGCGCCGCTGCCCTTGCGCAATGGCAAAGGCCGCATCTTCATCGTGTCCGCCACCAGCATGAGCAAGACGGATGCCCTGTTTCTCAGCCATATAGGCGCGCAGGCGTTTCCCGTTATTGAAAACATCGATCTGCTCGACCGCCTGGCGTCGCAGGCGGCCTCGCGCGAGCGTGAGAAGATCGCGCGCGACCTGCATGACACGGCCGTGCAGCCGTATATCGGCCTGCGCCATGGCCTGGCCGCCCTGCGCAACGAAGCCACGCCGGGCAACCCGCTGCTGCCCGAACTGGAAAAACTGATCATCATGTCGGGCCAGGTGATCGCCGACCTGCGCAGCTACGCGCGCACGTTCAAGAACGGCCAGGTGCAAAGCGAGCCGGAACTGCTGGTCGCGCTGCGCCGCCAGGCCACGCAGATCCGCGAATTCTATGGCATCGACATCGCCCTGCATATCGAAGGCGACCTGCACATCAACGACCGCCTGGCGGCCGAGGTATTCCAGATCGTCAACGAAGGCATGAGCAATATCCGCAAACATACGTCGGCGCGCCATGGCGCCGTCAAGCTGACCTGCGTGCAGGGCGCACTGCACATCAGCATCGACAACGAATGCGCCGCCGCGCACGTGCCCGACTTCCTGCCCGACTCGCTGGCCGAGCGCGCCGCCGCCTTGGGCGGCACGGCCCGCGTCACGCACGGCATGCTGGGCAACACCTCCGTACAGATCGAGATCCCCATATGAACGACAACCGCCCCATGCCATCGCCCAGCCATGTCATCAGCGTCATGCTGGTGGACGATCACAAGACCATGCTGTGGGGCCTGGAGCGGCTGATCGGCGGCGAGCACTCGGGCATGCGCGTGGTCGCCACGGCGTCCGACAGCGCCGAGGCGCTGGAGCAGGCAAAGGCGCTGCAGCCAGACGTGATCGTGCTGGACCTGGACCTGGGCGGCATCAGTTCGCTGGCCATCCTGCCCGCGCTGGCGCAGTGCGGCAACACGCGCGTGCTGGTGCTGACGGCCAGCCACGACCAGGCCATCCTGGACCAGACGGTGCTGAAAGGCGCGCGCGGCATCGTCAGCAAGGATGCGCCGGCGGAGATGGTACTGAAGGCCATCGAGAAGGTGTACCACGGCGAACTGTGGCTGGAACACGCGATGCTGGGACGCATGCTCACGCAGCTGACCCAGCCCGGCGGCGGCTCGGCGCAAGCCATCGCCATCGCCAGCCTGACTCTCAAGGAAAGAAAGATCATCGCCGCGCTGGTGCACGGCAGCGGAACGCCGGCCAAGCTGCTGGCGGACCAGCTGTTCATCTCCGAACACACCTTGCGCAATCACCTGACGTCGATCTACCGCAAGCTGGGCGTGTATAACCGCCTAGAACTGTACGCCTACGCCACCAAGCACCAGCTGGGCCAATTGCCGCCCGGCGCCTGACGCAACTGCCCCCGCGCGGCCACCGCACGGCCACGCCCCCCTACCCTCCCTCCTTGCTCGCCTGCCACCGGCATGGCCGTCGCCCCCGTGCGTCGAACTCGACCGTGACAATTGTCACGAAAAAAACAAGCAGTTCCTCCTTGCAATAAAAGGATGTTCTTCTGATGTAGATCAAGCTGGCAAATTCTATAGTGGTGTTACCGGAGTGCAGATTACCGCAGCGGCCCACCACGACACGGAGCACAGCATGCGCCTTGACAAGTTTCTTCCGACAGCCCTGATCACCTATTTACAGGGCAAGGAAAAGGCTGCGTTCTACCGCTATGCCCTGGTGGCGGCCCTCATCGCGGTGGTCTGCATCATCGGATTGCTGGCACTGGGCGAAAGCCCATGACGCCAGCGCACAGCAGCAGCACAGTTGTCATGTCGTTTTATCCACCGTTGTACCTTAACCACCACCAGGAGTTGTCATGAACCTCATCAAAAACTTTATCCGCGAAGAAGATGGCGTCACCGCAATCGAATATGGCCTGATCGCCGCCCTGATCGCCGTCGTGATCATCGCCGCCGTCACCATCGTCGGCACCCAGCTGAAAAAGACCTTCAGCACCATCGGCACCAAACTCACCGCCGCGAACTGAGGCGGTACTGTCCGGGCGGGCCCAGGCGCGGCCCGGACAACTTTTTCCCGCATCCCCGGCACGCCCATCTTGACGAACGCATAGCGAGGCCCATCGTGAAATCTTTCTTCAGCCGTTTATCCGACGAATCGGCAGTCACAGCGATCGAATACGCGCTGCTGGCAGGCCTGATCGCGGCAGTGCTGGTAATCACGATCACCTTGGTCGGCGACCAGGTCAAGCAGCTGTTTGTTTACGTCAAGGACCAAGTGGTCCTGGCCCTGTCATGAACACCCTGCGCGCCTCGCTGCGCACCCACCGCGCCCTGCTGCTGATCGTGCTGCTGTATGGCGCAGCCGCCACGCTGCTGGCCGGCAGCCTGCCCAGCGCCGCGGACATCCTCAACGTACTGGCCGGTTTCTTTGTCGCCATCCTCACGGGCCCCATCTTCATCCTGTGCGGCTACACCATCCGCGTCATGGTGATGCAACGTCCGCACCGCCTGTGCCACTACCTATACCACGATCTGCGCCGCTACCTGAACAACGAGCGCCTGCTGCACGCGCTGCCGGCCATGCTGCTGATCCCCGTCTTCGCCTCCAGCTTCACTGTCTTCAAGGCCGCCATTCCGCGCCTGCACCCCTACACCTGGGATGCCACCCTGTCCGCCTGGGACATGGCCCTGCATGGCGGCATGGCACCGTGGGAAAGGTTGCAGCCGCTGCTGGGCCACCCGCTCGTCACGGGCCTGCTCAACTTCAGCTACCATTTCTGGTTCTTCCTGTTCTACGCCGTGCTGTACTGGCTCATCCTCGATACGCGCCGTCCGCTGCTGCGCATGCAGTTCCTGCTCAGCTTTGCGCTGACCTGGATCGTCCTGGGCAGCATCCTGGCCGTGCTGTTCGCCTCCGTCGGCCCCTGCTACTACGGCCACCTGCACAGCAGCGACCCGTATGCGCCGCTGATGGCCTACCTGCATGAGGCCAACCAGCACGTCCCCGTCTGGGCCCTGCAAGTGCAGGACCTGCTGTGGCAAGGCTATCAAAGCAAGGGCGCCCATGGCGAACTGGGCATCTCCGCCATGCCCAGCATGCATGTGGCCACGGCCGTGCTGATGGCGATCATGGGCTGGAAAGTCAGCCGCGCCGCCGGACTCGCCCTGTCCGCCTTCGCCATGCTGATCCTGCTCGGCTCCATCCACCTGGGCTGGCACTATGCGCTCGACGGCTATGTCGGCGCGGCCGGCGCGGCGCTGGTGTGGCACCTGGTGGGACGGCTGCTGCGCAGCCAGGCCGCGGCACCGATCATGCACGTGGCCACGGTGCCCTGCATGAGCAAGGGAGGAGTGACATCATGAACGCCCACCTGCCCATGCTGCTGTGCCTGGCCGTGCTGGCCGGCCTGCTCGCCGCCGCCCTGTGGCACGACCTGCGCACGCGCCGCATCCCCAACCGGCTGGTGCTGTGGGGCACGCTGACGGGACTGATCCTGAACAGCTTCGTGCCAGCCGGTGCCGGCCTGTTCGACGCCGCCTTCGGCGGCCTGGGACCGCTGCAGGCGCTCGCCGGCGCCGCTGCCGGCCTGGCCCTGCTGCTGCCCATGCACCTGCTGCGCGCCCTGGGCGCCGGCGACGTCAAGCTGATGGCCATGTGCGGCGCCTTCCTCGGCCCCGACGCCGTGCTGGAAGCGGCCCTGCTGACCTTCCTGTGTGGCGGCGTGCTGGCCCTGGCCGCCGCGCTGGCAGGCCAGCGCCTGCGCCAGGTGCTGAAAAACACCTATCACATGATGCTGGGCGCGCTGCTGCACAGCCTGGCGGGTGGCGCCGCCACGATCGCCGAGCCGCCGCCCGCCACCGGCAAGCTGGCCTACGCCTTCGCCATCGCCAGCGGCACCTCGCTGCAGGTATTCCTGCATTACAACCATCTGTGGAGCCTGCGCTGAAACGCGCCGCCTGCCCGCCACCATAGGACCTGACCATGCACACTCTCGCCACTCTTTGCCACACCCGAGGCGCCAGCCTGCTCACCAGCATCACCATGGCTTGCCTGTGGACCTTCTTTGCCGGTGCACACGTTGTGGGCTATTTGCACAGCAACGACTGGAGCTATTTGCTGTTCTGCGTGGCCGAAACCCTGGCCGCCCTGTTCTTCATCGTGCGTTCGGCCCCCGTCAGCGTCTCCACCGATGCGGGCGACTGGCTGCTGGCCATCGGCGCCACCTTCGCCCCGTTCCTCTTCGCGCCATCCGACATGGCCATCTGGCCCGGTGCGCGCTACCTGCTGGCCGTCGGCAGCCTGCTGCAGATCGCCGGCCTGCTGTCGCTCAACCGCAGCTTCGGCCTGGTGGCGGCACAGCGCGACATCAAGACGGGCGGCGTCTACCGCGTCATCCGCCATCCCCTGTATGCCAGTTACCTGATTTCCCTGAGCGGCTACCTGCTGGCCAATACCTCGCCGGCGAATGCCGTGACCTACGTCGCGACGATCTCCATGCTGGTGGCGCGCCTACTGCGCGAAGAGCGCTTCCTGGCCGCAGACGTGCGCTATCGCGTCTACATGCGCCAGGTGAAGTATCGCCTGCTGCCCTTCATCTTCTGATCATCGGCCACCCAAGCAAGAGGAGCACTTATCATGCCTGACACTTATCCAGAACGCAGCGACGGCGGCGGCATCGAGCCGGCGGCCAGGCGCGCGCCACGCACGGTCGAGGAAACGGGATTGCCTTTCCTGTTCCTGGTCGAACTGCTGGTCAAGATACTTTTCCTGCGCGGCCAGATCGGCCTGCCCGCCCTGTCGACGCACGTGAAGCTGGGCGCCGGCGTGCTCGAACCGCTGCTGACCTTCATGCGCGCCGAAAAACTGTGCGAAGCGCGCCGCAACGGCGGCAGCGGCACCGACGCCGACCTGTACTACATGCTGGGCGACCAGGGCCGCCTGCGCGCCGCCGAGTACATGCGCCGCAACGCCTACAGCGGCCCCGCCCCCGTCACGCTGGCCGATTACAGCAACCAGGTGCTGGCGCAAAGCGTGGCGGACATGCATGTCACCCGCGACGACGTGCAGCGCGAATTCCGCGACGTGGTGGCCAGTTCGGCCGTGCTCGACCAGCTGGGCGCGGCCATGAATTCCGGGCGCGCCCTGTTCTTCCACGGCCCCGCCGGCAGCGGCAAGAGCTACCTGGCCGAGCGCCTGAACGGCCTGCTCAGCGGCGCCATCGCCCTGCCGCATGCCGTGATGGTCGACGGCGAAGTACTGCCCTTCCTCGACCCCATGCTGCACACCCTGTCGCGCAGCGGCCCCGTGCCATCCGATCCCCGCTGGGTACGCGCCGAGCGCCCCGCCGTGCTGACGGGCGGCGAGCTGACGCTCGACATGCTCGACCTGCAATTCGACCAGGGCACCCGCCTGTACCAGGCGCCGCCGCACCTGAAGGCCAACAACGGCATCTTCATCATCGACGACCTGGGCCGCCAGCGCTGCTCGCCCGTGGAACTGATGAACCGCTGGATCGTGCCGATGGCGCGCCACATCGATTACCTGTCGCTGCACACGGGCTACAAGTTCCCCGTGCCCTTCGACGTCATCGTCGTGTTCTCGTCGAACCTGGCGCCGCAGCACCTGGCCGACGACTCCTTCCTGCGCCGCATCGGCTACAAGATCCACGTGGGGCCGCTGAGCGCCTACCACTACCTGGCCGTGTTCCGCAGCACCTGCGCCCAGCTGGGCATCAATTTCGACGAAGCCGCCTACACCTACCTGCTGCACCTGCACAGCCAGTACGGGCGGCCCTTGCTGGCCTGCTATCCGCGCGACATCCTGGCGCAGATCTGCGACCGGGCGCGCTATGAAGACCACGCGGCGCAACTGTCTCCGGAAGTCCTGCTGTGGGCATGGAAAAACTATTTCGGCAGCGATGACGACCTTGCAAGTACACATAACGGACCGGCAGCGGTCCAGCACAAAGGGGAAGCAAAATGAGAAACGCACGCGCACTGACGATGATGGCCATCGCGGTCATCCTGGCGTTCGCCGCGGTCATCGTGGCCGCGCGCTGGATCAATGCCCAAGCCTCGGGCAACATCAACAAGGTGGCCGTGGCCCAGGTCGACATCAGCCTGGGGGCACGCCTCACGCCCGACATGGTGCGCATGGTCGACTGGCCATCGAACGCGCTGCCGCCGGGCGCCATCAACGATCCGAAACTGCTGGAAACGCGCGTCACGCGCACCAGCATCCAGCACGGTGAACCGATCATGGAAGGCAAGCTGGCGCCTCCCGGCACGCAAGGCGGCCTGTCGGCCGTCGTCGCCGAGGGCAAGCGCGCCATGACCGTGCGCGTCAACGATGTGGTGGGCGTGGCCGGCTTCGCCCTGCCCGGCAACTTCGTCGACATCCTCGTCAACACCCAGGGCGAAGGGGCGCGCAAGACGCCGGACCGCGATCCGAATATTTCCAAGATCGTACTCGAACGCATCCTCGTGCTGGCCATCGCCCAGGAATCGAACCGCGACGACACCAAGCCCAAGGTGGTCAACGCCGTGACCCTGGAGCTGACGCCGGAACAGGCGGAAAAACTCGACCTGGCGCGCAGCGTGGGCACCCTGTCGCTGGTGCTGCGCAACCAGGTCGAGGACAAACCCGTCAACACGGAGGGCGCCACCAAGACCAGCTTGCTCGACGAAAAAGTCGCCGCAGCCGCCCCCGCCGCCATGGTGCAGGCCAAGCCTGCCCCGCGCCGCCGCGTCGTCGCGGCTCCAGCACCGCAAGCGGGCACCCGCGTCGATGTCATCAAGGGGCTGGAACGCAGCTCCCAACAATTCTAACCCGCACCAGAGGAGTCATGCCATGAGCACATATTGCACAGCAAGCGAAAGCCGGGTATTCAGCCTGGCGCTTGCCCTCGCCATGATCGGCGCCCTGGCGCCCCAGGCACGCGGCGAACCCGTCGCCGCTGCCGCCACCGCCGTTGCCGCCGACACCGGCGCAGCCAGGAGCAGCCGGGCCGCCGCCCGCCCCAAGGCCACGCCGCCGCAAAGCGAATCGCGCGCCGGCCGCACCGAGATGGCGCCGCAAATGAGCCTGGCCGAGGGCAAGTCCACCCTGATGCGCCTGCCGTTCGCCGCCAGCCGCATGTCCGTCGGCGACCCGCGCATCGCCGACGTCATCCTGCTCAATCCGACCGAGGTCTACCTTCTGGGGCGCTCCGTCGGCACCACCAACCTGATCCTGTGGAACAAGAGCAATGACGCCACCATCATCGACCTGGCCGTCGGCATCGACAGCAGCAGCCTGCAGGCACGCATGGCAGAGCTGCTGCCGAACGAGAAGATCAACGTCACGGTGGCGGGCGATACCCTGATCCTGTCGGGCATGGTCAGCGATGTCGTCAAGGCCGACCAGGCCCTGTCGCTGGCGAACGCCTATGTGCAGCGCAGCAGCCGTAGCAGCAGCGCCGCCTCCGGCGCCACGCCAGCCGCAGGCGTCGCCGCTCCCGCCCCCGCCGCCGCGCCGGATGCGGCCATGCCGCGCGTGATCAACCTGTTGTCGATCGCCGCGCCGCAGCAGGTGATGCTGGAAGTGAAGGTGGCCGAAGTGTCGAAGGTGCTGGTGGACCAGCTGGGCGCCAGCCTGGGCATCAACAAGACCATCGGCAGCTGGTCGTATTCGCTGCTGTCCAGCCTGCTCAGCAACAATCCCAGCGGCTTGAGCGGCGCCAGCAAGAACAACTTCTTCAACCTCGACGCGCAGAAGCGCGATGGCTTGATCAAGGTGCTGGCCGAACCGAACATCATGGCCATCAGCGGCCAGGAGGCGAGCTTCCTGGCCGGCGGCAAGATCTTCATTCCCGTCAGCCAGACCAACAATGGCGGCGTGCCCACCATCACGCTGGAAGAGAAGGAGTTCGGCGTGGCCGTGAAATTCACGCCCACCGTGCTCGATGGCGGACGCATCAACCTGAAGGTGGCGCCGGAAGTGTCGGACCTGAACAAGGACGGCATCGGCATCACCGCCACCGGCATCTCGGCCACCGCCATCCTGCCCTCGTTTACGACGCGGCGCGCCACCACAACGGTGCAGCTGTTCGATGGCCAGAGCTTCGCCATCGGCGGCCTGATCAAGAACAACGTGACCAGCAACATCAAGGCCTTGCCAGGACTGGGCGAAGTGCCCGTGCTGGGCGCCCTGTTCCGCAGCACGGACTTCCAGACGGACCGCTCGGAACTGGTCTTCATCATCACGCCGCACCTGGTCAAGCCGCTGCCCGCCGACTACAAGCTGCCCACCGACGGCTACATCCAGCCGACGCGCGGCGACATGTTCATGCAAGGAAAAATGGAAGGCGACGCACCCGCCCCCGCCGCGGCGCCGGCACCATCGGCCCCCATGCAGCCGCAAGCGGCCGCGCCCCAGCCCGCTGCCGCCGGCTTCGACCTCAAATAGGAGAACACCATGAAAACCGCACATTGCCTGCCTTGCGCAACCCTGCTGTCGCTGCTGGCCGGCTGCGCCGCCACCACCACGCCCGTGCTCGATTCGCACTTCGGCGAATCGGTGGCCCTGCTCAAGGCGCAGCAGATCATGTATCCGGACGCCTACCGCAATGCCAACCCCGTCAGCGGCATCGACGGCAAGGCCGGCGCCAGCGCCTACCAGCGCTACCAGAAATCGTTTGCGGCGCCGGAACCGCAACCGAACGTCTTCACCATCGGCGTGGGCGGACGCCAGTAGGCGCCAGTCCCGCGACGCACTTCCCCCAGGCCACCAGGAGACCGCCATGAACACCGCATTCCGCAGACACGACAAGCAGCAGGGCGCGATCGCCATCGTGCTGGGACTGACCCTGGTGGTGCTGTTTGCCATGGGCGGCCTGGTGCTGGACCTGGGCCACCTGTACATCGCCAAGACGGAGCTGCAGAACGGCGCCGACAGCGCCGCCCTGGCCGGCGCGGTGGAACTCAATCAGAGCGCGGCCGGCATCGACAATGCGCAGGCCAAGGCCATCGCCATCGCGCAAAAGAACCGCTACGACTTTTCCACCACCTTGACCATCACGGCCGCCAACATCAGCTTCGGCCCCAGCCCGGACGGTCCCTGGTCATCCGGCGCCAGCGCCCGCACCAGTCCGCAGGGCATGACCTTCATCCAGGTCGACACGGGCAGCAAGACCTTCGCCACCTACCTGATGGGTATTGCCGGCATCGCCAGCACCAGCACCTCGGGCGTGGCCGTGGCGGGGCGCTTCGTCAACGACGTCACGCCGATCGGCGTGTGCGCCGTCGACCCGGCCAACAAGACGGCGCAATACACGTATCCGGCCGCGCCGGCCGGCACGGGCCTGACGGAACTGGTGGAATTCGGCTTTCGCCGCGGCGTCACCTACAACCTGTTCGGCCTCAATCCGCTGGGCGGCCCGTCCGATCCCTACCTGATCAACCCGGTCGACGCCCCGCCCGGCAGTTGCAGCGCCTCGCATTCGAGCGCCAGCGCCACCGCGCCTTTCATGTGCACGGGCAGCAGCGCCGTCATCACCAGCGGCACCGGCCAGGTCTATACGAACACGGGCATGACGGCCTCGCTGGCCGCCTCGCTCAACTCGCGCTTCGACGACTATTCCTCGCCCTCCGTGTGCGACCCCGTATCGGCGCCGCCCGATACCAACATCAAGGAATATCCATGCGTGGGCGCCGCGTCGCCGTGCGCCGCCAGCGCCGCCAACTCGCCGCCCACCGGCTGGATGCAGCCGGGCGCCAGCACCCTGCCCAGCCAGCAGTCGGTCAGCCTGGCCGGCAGCAAGCCGAATTACCAGCTGCCGCCGACCTTCACGACGCCCGTGACGGCCGCCCAGGCACAGTTCGCCGGCTACGGCGTGTTGTGGTCGTACGGCCCCGCCTACCAAAGCAACGGCGCCACGCCAGCCAAGGCCGGCACGGCCTACAGTGTCACGGACGGCAACGCCAATCCCATGTACAGCACGGCCAAGGCAAATTACTTCGACACGGCCAGCTACCCCGTCAGCGCGGGCGCCGGCTTCCCCGCCGGCACGCCGCCATCGCCGTACAACCAGACCAGCGGCCCCACGTTCCAGGCGCCGTCGGTGGCGCATCCCGGCCAGCGCAACCGGCGCATCCTGAACGTGGTGCTGGTCGACTGCCGCACGGCGCCCGTCGGGCCAGCCTCGTGCGGCACCATGAACGCGGTGGGCATCGGCAAATTCTTCATGACGATGAAGGCCGATTTCAGCGGCGGCACCAAGCGCCTCGACGTCGAGTTCGCCGGCCTGATCGAGCCCGTGCCGAATTCCGAAATCAAACTCTACAAGTGAGGCGGCCATGCGCACCCCCAACTCCCCTCTCCGGCAGCGCGGCGGCGCCGCCGTCGAATTCGGCATCGTGCTGGCCCTGCTGGTGACCCTGCTGGCCGGCATCTTCGGCTTCGGCCGCGCCTTCTGGTACTACGACGCGCTGACCAAGGCCACGCGCGACGCGGCGCGCAACATGTCCGTCAAGGCCAAGGCCGGCATCGCCTCGCAGGGCGTGCCGGCGGCCAGGCAGACGGTGGTCGATGCGGCCACCAGCGCCGGCATCAGCGACTTCACCACGGCCAACGTGACGGTCACCTGCCTGGACGCGAGCTTCAACGACAGCAGCTGCACCGACGGCACGGCGCCGGGCGGCATCCGCGTCGAAGTCGTCAACTACACGCTGTCGGTGGGCCAGTACCTGCCCTTCGTGATCGGCGCGGCCAGCAGCTATGCCACGCCGCTCGCACCGCGCACCACCATGCGCTACATGCTGTAAGGAGAACGCCATGCGCCACCGCCTTCCTCCCGCACCCCGCGCCGGCCGCCAGCGCGGCGCCGCCGCCGTCGAATTCGCCCTGGTGGCGCTGCTGTTTTTCACCCTGCTGTTCGGCATCCTCGAATTCGGCCGCATGCTGTACCTGTACAACACGGTGCAGGAAGTGAGCCGCCGCGCCGCGCGCGAAGCGGTGGTGCGCTGGATCGACCAGACCGATACCGTCAAGACGCTGGCCCTGTTCGGCGGCACGGCACTGCCGGCCGCGCCCGAAGTCACGGCCGCCAACATCACCATCCGCTACCTGAACAAGAGCGGCGCCGAAGTGACCTTGCCGCCGCTCGATCCGGGCGACAACCTGTCGGCCTGCGGCGACAACACCCGCACGGCCAGCTGCATCGACAGCGTGCGCGTATCGATCGACAACGTCAGCTACACGCCGATGGTCAGCCTGTTCGGTTTCCTGAATATCGCCCTGCCCGCCTCGGTCGTGGTCATGCACGCCGAAAGCCTGGGTTTCCAGATCAACTGAACGCCTTTACCGGGAGTACCAAGTGAATATCGTCATCGTCTCGAAAAATGAAGCCCAGCTCAAGCGACTCACCCGCCTGCTGCGCGAGCGCAGCACGGCCGACCGCGTCTCGCTGCTGGCAAGCATACCGGATGTCTTTGACAACGGCGTCACGCCCGACCTGCTGCTGCTGGAACAGGAGCATATCGGCGAGGAGGAGCTGGAACGGCTGGAGCTGCTGGGCGGGCGCCATCCGAGCCTGGCCATCATCGTGCAATGTCCGCAGCAAAGCCCGCAATTCCTGCTGCGCTCGATGCGCGCCGGCGTGCGCGAAGTGCTGCAGCCGGACGACGACGCGGCCCTGTGCGCCGCCTTGCGCCGCATCGAGGAAAAACTGCAAAAGCAGGTCACGCGCAAGGGCCAGGTGCTGGCTTTTGTTTCGTGCAAGGGCGGCAGCGGCGCCACTTTCCTGGCCGCCAACCTCGGCTACGCGCTGGCCGCCGGCGAACAGCGCAAGGTGGCGCTGTTCGACCTGAACCTGCAGTTCGGCGACGCCGCCCTGTTCGTTTCGGACCACAAGCCGGCCACCACGCTGTCGCAGCTGTCGCAGCAGATCGTGCGCCTCGACGCCTCGCTGCTGACCGCCAGCATGATCCAGATCACGCCTTCCTACAGCGTGCTGGCCGCCGCCGACGACCCCGCCCATGCGGCCGACGTCGAAGCCGAGCATATCGACCGGCTGCTGACGCTGGCGCGCAGCCAGTACGACTACATCCTGCTCGACGTGGGACGCGGCCTGGACCCCGTCAGCGTGCGCGCACTGGACCGGGCCGACCTGATCTTCCCCGTGCTGCAGGCAACGTTGCCGTATGTGCGCGACGGCAAGCGCCTGCTCGACGTGTTCCGCGGCCTCGGCTACCGCGAAGACAAGATCCGCCTGATCCTGAACCGCTATGCCAGCAGCGACAGCATCCGCGTGGCCGACCTGGAAGCGGCGTATGGCAAGCACGTCTACAAGTCCATCCCCAATCACTACGAGGGCGTGGCGGCCTCCGTCAGCCAGGGCGTGCCCATCCTCAAGCTGGCGCCCCACAATCCCGTTTCGCGCGCCCTGCAGGAACTGGCCGCCAGCCTGGCCGGCGAAACGCCGCCCGCCGCGCAAGGCTGGGTGGCGCGGCTGCTGGCGCGCGCCTGAGGTTCCAACCAGATCCCCCCATACACCGGAGACCGACCATGACTGCCGAAAAACTCACCCTGCGGGACCGCCTGGGCTATGCCCAGGATGACGCCAGCCTGAACGACGACGCCGCGCATCAGGGCGCGGCCAGCCAGAGCTACCAGCAACTCAAGCACCGCACGCACCAGGCGCTGCTGGACCGCGTCGACCTGGAAGGCATGCAGCGCCTGTCGCGCGAGCAGATCCGCGAAGAGCTCAAACTCCTCGTCAGCGACGTGCTCACGGAAGACAATGTCGTGATCAACGAGCTGGAACGGCGCTCGCTGATCCGCGACATCCAGGACGAGGTGCTCGGCTTCGGCCCGCTCGAACCGCTGCTGGCCGATCCCAGCGTGTCCGATATCCTCGTCAACACCTGCCGCCAGGTGTATGTCGAGCGCCACGGCCGCCTGGAACTGAGCGACGTCTGCTTCACCGACGACGCCCACCTGATGAAGATCATCGACAAGATCGTCTCGCGCGTGGGCCGGCGCATCGACGAATCGAGCCCCATGGTCGACGCGCGCCTGCCCGACGGCTCGCGCGTGAACGCCATCATCCCGCCGCTGGCCATCGACGGCCCCGTGATGTCGATCCGGCGCTTCTCGGCCCAGCCCCTGCGCCTGGCCGACCTGATGCTCAAGCACAGCCTGACGGAAGAAATGAGCACCACCCTGCAGGCGCTGGGCAAGGCCAAGGTCAACATCCTGATCTCGGGCGGCACGGGCAGCGGCAAGACCACCATGCTCAATGCGATTTCCGGGTTCATCAGCACGGCCGAACGCATCGTCACCATCGAGGACGCGGCCGAACTGCAGATGCAGCAGCCGCACGTGGTGCGCCTGGAAACGCGCCCGCCGAACATCGAGGGCAAGGGCGAAGTGACGCAGCGCGCGCTGGTGCGCAACGCGCTGCGCATGCGCCCCGACCGCATCATCCTCGGCGAGGTGCGCGGCGCCGAGGCGCTCGACATGCTGGGCGCCATGAACACGGGCCATGAAGGATCGATGGCCACCATCCACGCGAACACCCCGCGCGACGCGCTGACGCGCCTGGAAAACATGATCAGCATGGCCTCGGCGGGCCTGCCCGTGAAGGCCATGCGCCAGCAGATCAGTTCCGCCATCAGCGTGGTGGTGCAGGTGGCGCGCCTGACGGACGGCAAGCGCAAGATCATTTCGATCCAGGAAATCACGGGCATGGAGGGCGAGATGATAACCATGCAGGAAATCTTCACCTTCCGCCAGACCGGCATCGGCGAGGACGGCACGGTGCAGGGACATTTCCATGCCAGCGGCGTGCGGCCGCATTTCCTCGAACGCCTGCGCGCCTTCGGCATCAGCCTGCCGGAAACCCTGTTCGATCCCGCCCGTCAGTACCATTAAGGGGAGCATCATGGACTATC
This sequence comes from Janthinobacterium rivuli, assembly GCF_009208735.1. Taxonomy (GTDB): domain Bacteria; phylum Pseudomonadota; class Gammaproteobacteria; order Burkholderiales; family Burkholderiaceae_D; genus Janthinobacterium. The sequence goes on from NZ_WFLJ01000001.1 coordinate 549,991, forward strand.
TCTATTACGTATTCGCCATCCTCACCTTCATCGCCGTGGTGCTGCTGATCGAGGGCCTGTACCTGGCGTGGAACACCTCGCGCGGCCCGGAAGCGGAAAGGGTGGCGCGCCGCCTGCGCATCATGTCGGCCGGCGCGCATGGCGACGCGGGCAGCTCGATGATCAAGAAGCGCCTGCTCAGCGATACCCCGGCGCTGCAGCGCTTGCTGCTCAGCGTGCCCCGCGTGCATGCGCTCGACCGCCTGCTGGAACAGTCGGGCCTGAGCTGGAGCGTGGCCAGCTTCGCCGGCGTGATGCTGGCCTCGTCCGGCGCCGCGTTTTTGCTGCTCAGCTACTTCAGCGTGCCGTGGCTGCTGCGCCTGCCGCTGGTGGCCGGCGCGGCCCTGCTGCCGCTGCTGTTGGTCTTGCGCGCCAAGGCCAAGCGCCTGCAGCGCATCGAACAGCAATTGCCCGATGCGCTGGACCTGATGGCGCGCGCCCTGCGCGCCGGCCACGCCTTCCCCACCGCCCTGAAAATGGTCGGCGATGAAATGAACGCGCCGCTGGCCGTGGAATTTCGCGCCACCTTCGACGAAGTCAATTTCGGCATCGCCATGCAGGACGCCCTGATGAACCTGGCCACGCGCGTGCCCAGCACGGACTTGCGCTATTTCGTCATCGCCGTGCTGATCCAGCGCGAAACGGGCGGCAACCTGGCCGAACTGCTCGACAGCATCAGCCGCATCATCCGCGAGCGCATCAAGCTGCTGGGACAGGTGCGCGTGCTGTCGGCCGAAGGCAGGCTGTCGGCCTGGATCCTGTCGCTGCTGCCCTTCGGCGCGGCGGCCATGATCCACCTGACCAATCCGCAGTTCCTGGAAATGCTGTTCGTCGACCCGGGCGGACGCAAGATGCTCGTCGGCGCCCTGCTGTTGATGGTGTGCGGCGTCCTGGTCATGCGCAATATCATCCGCATCCGCGTCTGAGCCCGCAAGGAGAACCCTCATGAATCCCGTGCATATCGCTTTTCTCGCCCTGCTCTTCATCGCCGTCTTCGGCACCGTGCTGGTGGCCATGCGCAGCTTCGCCCCCGATCCCTTGCGCCAGCGCATGGACAACGCCACCGGCAAGAGCGCGGCGGCGCCTGGCGCATCCTCCGCGCCCAGCCCCTGGCTGGCGCGCATGGTACGCCTGAGCGGCCCGCTGGCCAAACTGTCGCTGCCCGACCAGGGCTGGGAAGGCTCCGTGATGCGCCGGCGCTTCATGAATGCCGGCCTGCGCCAGGCATCTGCGCCCATCCTGTTCTTTTCCGCCAAGACCATGCTGGCCATCGGCCTGCCCCTGCTGCTGTTCCTGGGACTGAGCGCGTCGGGCAGCCAGATGGCGGGCAAGGCATTGCTGTTCTGGCTGCTGATCGTGGCCGCCGTCGGTTACTACCTGCCCAACTTTGTCCTGCAACAAATGATCAAGCGGCGCCAGCGCGATATCTTCGAAAGCTTTCCCGATGCGCTGGACTTGATGACGGTGTGCGTGGAAGCGGGCCTGGCCATGGATGCGGCGCTGGCCCGCGTGGCGGCGGAAATCGCCCTGAAAAGCACCGTGCTGGCCGAGGAATTGCATCTGGTGATGCTGGAACTGCGCGCCGGCAATACCAAGGAGCGGGCACTGCGCAACCTGGCCCTGCGCACGGGCGTCGAGGATGTCGACGCGCTGGTGGCCATGCTGATCCAGGCCGAGCGCTTCGGCACCAGCATCGCCGCCTCGCTGCGCGTGCAGTCGGACCAGCTGCGCACCAAGCGGCGCCAGATGGCCGAGGAAGAAGCGGCGAAGATCGCCCTCAAGCTGCTGTTCCCGCTGATCTTCTTCATCTTCCCTTCGCTGCTGGTCGTCCTGATGGGACCAGCCTTCCTGCAAATCTACCGCGTGCTTCTGCCCAGCATGGGCAGCGGCAGCTGATGGGAGAACCGCCATGTCACAGCCCACCACCCTGATGCTCATGCTGGCCTGCGCCGGCCTGCTGCCCGCCTGCGGCCACTTGCCCGGCCCGGCCAGCCAGGGCAATCTTGCCGCGCCAGCCCAGGCGCGCATCGAGGACAGTCCCGCCACCCGCACGGCCGCTTTCTGCAAGCTGGGCAAGCGCCTGCAGGCGCTGGGAGACGCGCGCGCCGCGCTGGCCGCCTACCGCGAAGCCCTGCTGCTTGAGCCCGACTCGCCCGACGCGCGCAATGGCGCCGCCGTGCTGCACGCGCAGCTGGGCCAGCTGGAGACGGCGCGCAGCATGCTGCAGGCGCTGGCGCAGGAAGCGCCGACGGCCAGGACGTACAACAACCTCGGCTATGTGCTGTACCTGCAGGGAGAGTATGCCCAGGCGGCCAGCGTGCTGCGCCAGTCGCTGCAGCTCGACAACGGCCAGCAACCGGCGCGCGCCAACCTGGAACTGGCCATCGCGGCGCTGGCGCGCAGCATCGGCACCGTCGACGTCACCGCGGATGCCATCGCGCCCGACCTGGCGCCGGCGCCAGCGCCAACGGCCCCGTCCAGCCGTTTGCAGTTGACGCGGTTGCAGCCGAATATCTTCGCGCTGAGCTGGCGCGACGCCCCCGTGGCGGTACACGCCGCCTTGCCGGTTCTGGCAAAACCGGCGGCGCCGGCGACGCCGGCGACGCCGCTGCCACGGCTGGAAGTCATCAACGGCAATGGCGCAACGGGCATGGCGGCGCGCATGCGCGGCATGCTGGGCGGCATGGGCATCAGCGTGCTGCGGCTGGGCAACCAGCGGCCGTACGGTGTCCAGGCCAGCAGCATCATCTACCGTCCCGGCCATGCGCAGGCCGCCGCCGCCCTGGCCTTGGCCTTGGGCGGCATGCCGCAGCTGCAAGCGGCGGACGACGGCGGCATCGGCGCGGGCGCCGACCTGCGTCTATTGCTGGGCAAGGATGCGGCGGCCAGCCTGCGCGCGCCGGACGTGCGCCTGGCGTCGAACACGGCACCGTAGCCGTGGCATCAGCGGCGTCAGCGCGGCAGCAGGCGGCGGTCGGCGGGGTCGAGCAGGAAGCCTTGCAGGATCTCCTGCAGCTGCGGCAGCTTGGCCACGTGGGCGGGAATGCCCAGCTGGCGCGCGCCGAAGTAGTGGGCGATGATGTCGCCCTGCTGCTCCATGTTGAAGTCGGACAGGACGCCGCCGGCCTGCGCATCGTAGCGGTAGGCACGCTGCCGGAGGTAGCCGCCGCGCAGCGCCAGCAGCGCGCCATGCAGCAACACGCTGTAGCCGAGCTGGTACTGCCACACGTGCACCATTTCGTGGATGAAGAACAGCTTGCCGCCGTTGCCTTCGCGGGAAAAATCGTCGCGGTACTGGGCCGGCATGAAATGCAGGCTGCCGCGCGGCGTCATCGCCGTATTCTGGTCCTGCAAGCCGAACGGGAGAAAGGAACCGCGCACGACGCGCACGCGCGCGTAGTCGATGGCGTCCTGGAAGACACTGCGGGCCATGGCGGTTTCGCCGATGGTGAGGGGGCGGCGCAAGATGCGCATACAGAATAGGGAGGAAAGCGCGGCAAACGCAAAGCCTGCCGCGCCGGTAGCGATTAGACCGAACGCAGGCCGCTGGCCGCTTTCGCGATTTCCGTGATGCGGTCCCAGTTGCCGGCCGCGATCGCGTCTTTCGGCGTCAGCCACGAACCGCCCACGCAGGCGACGTTCTTGCAAGCCAGGAACTGCGACGCCGTCTCTTGCGAGATGCCGCCCGTCGGGCAGAAGGTGATGTCCGGCAGCGGGCCGTAGATGGCGTTGAGCATGCCGATGCCGCCCGCCGGCACGGCCGGGAACAGTTTCAGCTGCTGGAAGCCGTTTTCACGCGCCGCCATCACTTCGCCCGGCGTCATCACGCCCGGCAGCAGGGGCAGGCCGCTGCTTTTCGCCGCCGCCACCAGGGCCGACGTCAGGCCTGGCGAGACGCCGAAGACGGCGCCCGCGTCGCGCGCCTGCGCGAATTCCTCGGGACGGGTGAGCGTACCGACGCCGACGATGGCGCCCGGCACGGCCGACATGGCGCGGATCGCGTCCAGGCCGTGCTTGGTGCGCAGGGTCACTTCCAGCACGCGGATGCCGCCCGCCACCAGCGCGCGCGCCAGCGGTACGGCGTGTTCAGGATCGTCGATCGCAATCACGGGGATCACGCTCGAGGTGCGCATAATTTCCAGTAGTGTCATGGTCATCTCTTATTTCCTAGCCAAAAAGTCTTCATCGGAACCCGGTACGGTATCACCGACATTGTCGGCGTCGTGCAAGGCGACGGTGGTGGGAATCGGCGACGGCAGGCCGAAGGTGGTGGCACCCTCTTCCGCCGCGCTGACGGTGGAACGGAACATGGAAAACAGCTCGCGGCCCATGCCGACGTGGTTCGGCGACAAATCGGTCGTGACCAGCGAACGGGCGTGCCAGACGTCGGCCGGCACCAGCGCCTCGAGCACGCCGGTGAAAGCGTCGAGACGGATGATGTCGCCGTCGCGCACCAGGCCCAGCGGGCCGCCGGCGAGGATTTCAGGCGAGACGTGGATGGCGGCCGGCACCTTGCCCGACGCGCCCGACATGCGGCCATCGGTGACCAGCGCCACGTGGCGGCCCGCATCCTGCAGGTTGGCCAGCGCGGGGGTCAGCGCATGCAGTTCCGGCATGCCGTTGGCGCGCGGGCCCTGGAAGCGCAGCACGGCGACGAAGTCGCGGTCCAGGGAACCCGCCTTGTAGGCGGCCATGAAATCTTCCTGCGAATTGAACACGAGGGCCGGCGCTTCCACCGTGCGGTGCTGCGGCTTGACGGCCGAGACCTTCATCACGGCGCGGCCCAGGTTGCCCGCGACGAGGACCATGCCGCCGTCCGGCGCGAAGGGGTTCGAAGCGGGGCGCAGCACGTTCTCGTCGGCGCTGGCGGCCGGCGCGTCTTTCCAGAAGACCTTGCCGTCTTCGCCGAGGAACGGTTCCATGCAGTGCGCGCGCAAGCCGTGGCCGAGGATGGTGTTGACGTCGTCGTGCAGCAAGCCCGCGTCCAGCAATTCGCGGATCAGGTAACCGGTGCCGCCGGCCGCGTGGAAATGGTTCACGTCGGCGTCGCCGTTCGGGTAGATGCGCGTGAGCATCGGCACGATGGCCGACAGTTCATTGAAGTCGTTCCAGTCGATGACGATGCCGGCCGCCTTGGCGATCGCCACCAGATGCAGGGTGTGGTTGGTCGAGCCGCCCGTGGCCAGCAAGCCCACGACGGCGTTGACGATACATTTCTCGTCGACGATATGGCCGACTGGCAGGTAGCTGCCGCTTTGCGCCGTGATGACGGCGGCGCGCTGGGCGGCCGCCTTGGTCAGCGCATCGCGCAGCGGGGTGTTCGGCGTGATGAAGGCGGCGCCCGGCAAGTGCAGGCCCATCACTTCCATCAGCATCTGGTTGCTGTTCGCGGTACCGTAGAAGGTACAGGTGCCGGCGCCGTGGTAGGCTTTCGATTCGCCTTCGAGCAAGTCTTCGCGCGTCGCCTTGCCTTGCGCGTACAGCTGGCGCACCTTGGCTTTTTCCTGGTTCGACAAACCGGAGGTCATCGGACCGGCCGGCACGAAGACGGCCGGCAAGTGGCCGAAGTGCAGCGCGCCGATCAGCAGGCCCGGCACGATCTTGTCGCACACGCCCAGGTACAGGGCCGCATCGAACATATTGTGCGACAGCGCCACGGCCGTCGACATGGCGATGGTGTCGCGCGAGAACAGCGACAGTTCCATGCCGGGTTGGCCTTGCGTCACGCCATCGCACATGGCGGGCACGCCGCCGGCGAACTGGGCGACGGCGCCCACTTCGCGCACGGCTTGCTTGATGAGCTGCGGGAAGCCTTCGAACGGCTGGTGCGCCGACAGCATGTCGTTGTACGAGGACACGATGGCCACGGACGGCTTCTTGTATTCCTTCAGCGACAGTTTGTCGTTGGCGGGAAAGGCGGCAAAGCCGTGCGCCAGGTTGGTGCACGACAGGGCGCCGCGCTGCACGCCCTGGATGCGGGCCGCATCCAGATGCGCCAGATAGGCGCCGCGCGATGGCCGGCTGCGCGCGATGATGCGCGCTGTTACGGATTCGACTACTGGATGCAGCGCCATATGGATTTCCTTAAAAATGAGTATTTCGTGAAATTTTACTACAAAATGGTGGAGAGGAAGCACTCTTGCATGGGCCGACAACACAAATAAGCCACGGATTGCGGCTGATCAAAGCAAACCCGGGCAATATCGCGTATCAACACCCGCCAAGCCATCTCTTATATACCAGTGGCGCAATCGCTAAAAAAAGCACAACAAAATCAGCTCCGCGTCACAAACTGTAGTGAAATTACGTTTTTCTGATGTATTATTCTCGTATCAACGCCGGCACCCCGTTCGCCACGACGAACGCGCCGCGCCCCTTTCAACCGAGACAAGCACCCAAGCCGACCGCCATGCGCCAGCCAGTACCTACTCCCGCCATCACCGCCACCGCCAGTTTCCTGTCCCTGCAAGCGCATAGTGCCAGCCTGCGCGAAGTCCACCTGCGCCAGCTGTTCGCAGCCGACCCGGCGCGCTTTGCCGGCATGACGGTCGATGCGGCCGGCTTGCTGCTCGATTACTCGAAGAACCGGGTCGACGCCACCGCCATGCGCCTGCTGATGGACCTGGCCCGCGAACGCGGCGTGGAAGCGCAGCGCGAAGCCATGTTTACCGGCGAGAAAATCAATCTTACCGAACATCGGGCCGTTCTGCATACCGCCTTGCGCGCGCCACGCGGCACCAAGCTGGTGGTCGATGGCCAGGATATCGATGCAGACGTGCAAGATGTGCTGCAACGCGTGAAGGCGTTTACGGACAAGGTGCGCAATGGCAGCTGGCTCGGCTACACGGGCAAGCCCATCTGCGACATCGTCAACATCGGCATCGGCGGCTCGGACCTGGGCCCGAAAATGGCGTGCCTGGCCCTGCGCTCCTACGCCAACCCGGGCCTGGAAATGCACTTTGTGTCCAACGTCGACGGCCACGACATGGAAGCGACTTTATCGAAAGTCGATCCGGAAACCACGCTGTTCATCGTCGCATCGAAAACTTTTGTGACCGCTGAAACCATGCTCAACGCCAACACGGCGCGCGCCTGGTTCCTGCTCGAAGGCGAAGAAACCGACTTGGCCAAGCATTTTGTGGCCGTCTCGACCAACACGCAAGCCATCGTCGACTTCGGCATTTCGCCGGACAATATGTTCCCGTTCTGGGACTGGGTCGGCGGCCGCTATTCCGTCTGGTCCTCGATCGGCTTGGCCGTGGCGCTGTCCGTCGGCTTTGAATACTTCAGCGATTTCCTCGCCGGCGCGCATGCGATGGACCAGCACTTCCGCCAGGCGCCATTGGAACAGAACATGCCCGTGGTGCTGGCGATGGTGGGTTTTTGGAACCGCCAGTTCCTCGATTGCGGTTCCGTTTCCATCGCGCCGTATCACCAGGACTTGAGCCGCTTCGCCGCCTATCTGCAACAGCTGGACATGGAAAGCAATGGCAAACGCGTCACCAAGGATGGCGTGCCCGTCGACGTGCCGACCGGTCCCGTCATCTGGGGCGATTGCGGCACGAATGCGCAGCACGCGTATTTCCAGCTGCTGCACCAGGGAACCGATATTACCCCCATCGATTTCATCGCCGCCCTGCGCGCCACGCACGATTTGCCGGGCCACCACGATGCCCTGCTGGCGAACTGCTTCGCCCAGTCGGAAGCCTTCATGACGGGCAAGACGGGCGAGGAAGTGCGGCTAGACTTGCAGGCGCAGGGCTTGCCGGACAGCGAGATCGCAGCGCTGGTGCCGCACAAGACTTTCCCCGGCAACCGCCCCAGCAACACCATTTTGATGGACCAGCTGACCCCGACCACCCTGGGCGCCCTGATCGCGCTGTACGAACACAAGACCTTCGTGCAGGGCGTCTTGTGGAACGTCAACAGTTTTGATCAGTGGGGCGTGGAACTGGGCAAGGTGCTGGCGAAGAAAATCCAGGCCGAACTGACGGGCGAAGCCCGTCCTGACCACCACGACAGCTCGACCAATGGCTTGATTGCCTTGGCGAAAGCCGCCAAGGCGGCGTATTAACTTAATTGAGGTTTATGAATATTTACGAAATCAAAGTAGTCAGCGACAAAGCCATGCAAGTGGGCGAATGCCCGCTATGGCATGGCAAGGAAGCGGCCCTGTACTGGGTCGACATCGATGGCCGCGCCGTGCACCGGCTGCACCCGGCCAGCGGCAAGCATGAGCAGTGGAGCATGCCGACGGAACCGTCGGCGCTGGCCATCAATGCGGGCGGCGGCCTGATCGTGGCCTTGCGCAGCGGCTTCGCCCACCTCGACACGAAGACGGGCAGCCTGACGGAAATCGCCCCGGCGCCGTTCGACATGGCCACCACGCGCTTCAACGATGGCAAGGTCGACCCGGCAGGCCGCTTCTGGGTCGGCACGATCTTCGAGCCGCGCAGCGCCGATGCGGCGGAAATGTTCGTGCTGGAAAAAGGCAATGTACGCAAGGTCTGGTCGGGCGGCATGACCGTGTCGAACGGCCTGGGCTTTTCCCCGGACAAGCGCACCATGTACCACGCGGATACCACCACGCACCGCATCGACCGCTTCGATTTCGACGCGGCGACGGGCGCCATTTCCGCGCCGCAGCCGTTCCAGCGTTTTTCCACGGACAAGAAAGCGGTTGATTACGGCGGGCGCCCCGATGGCGCGGCCGTCGACAGCGAAGGCAATTACTGGTCGGCCATGTTTGAAGGCGGCAAGATCTTGCGCTTCGCCCCCGATGGGCACCTGCTGGGCGAAATTACCGTGCCCGTGCGCTGCCCCACCATGGTGACGTTCGGCGGCCCGGACCTGCGCACCCTGTACATCACCAGCGCCAGCCATAACCGCTCGGCCGAGGAAATTGCCAACCACCCGTTGACTGGCCACGTGCTGTCCGTGCGCGTGGACGTGGCGGGCCAGCCGGAAACGGCTTACCAAGCGTAATAGTTCCGGGGTCAGACCCTCAATGCCGCTAACTCAGGGGCTTGTGCTGTCTCCCCCGGGGGTCTGACCCCAGCTTTTCGACCTTGGGTTGAAATTACCGCGCCAGCACCTTGCGGATCGTTTCAGCCAGCTCGGCCGCCACGAATTTCGCCACATACCCATCGGCGCCCACGCCCTTGACGTGGTCTTCGTTGGTCGAGCCCGTCAACGACGAGTGGATCACCACGGGGATGTTGGCGAAGCGGCCATCGTTCTTGATGTTGCGCGTCAGGGTAAAGCCATCCATTTCCGGCATTTCCAGGTCGGTCAGCACCAGCGCGACCTTGTCTCTTGCCGTCTTGCCTTCGGTGGCCGCCTGGGCCGAGATCGCCTGCAGGCGTTCCCACGCCTCCTTGCCCGTCTTGGTCATGATGAAAGGCACGCCCATCGCTTCGAGGCCCTTTTCGATCAGCGAGCGGGCCAGCGAGGAATCGTCGGCCGCCAGGATCACGGCGCCGGCCGGCAAGCGCACTTGCGGGCCGATGCTGTTCTGGTCCACGTCGGGGTCGCCCGACGGCAGCACGTTGCGCAGGATTTGCTCCACGTCCAGCACTTGCGCCAGGCGCGTCTTGTCCGTATCGCCATCGAGGCGGGCGATGCTGGTGACGAGGCCGCCACCGACGCTCGATTCGGCCGACAACACCTGGTTCCATTCGAGGCGCACGATTTCATCGACCTCTTCCACGGCAAACGCCTGTGTCGAACGGGCAAATTCGGTCACCATCAGGATCTTCAAGCCATTGCTCTTGCAGCCGACCGCCATCGGCAAGTCGATCACGGGCACGATCTGGCCACGGATATTGACCACGCCCAGCATGTGCGGGTGCGAACCGGCCACCGCCGTGATGGCGGGCATTTCCATGATTTCACGGACTTTGAACACATTGATGCCGAACAGTTCGCGGCTGGTCGAGTGATCACTGGTGCCCAGCTTGAACAGGAACAGTTCGAATTTGTTATTGCCTGTCAGGCTGGTGCGTTCATCGACATCTTGCTGCATTGAATTCATTGTGTCCCCTTGAGCCGTCTTGTAAAGTTAAGTCGCCCGCCCGTGATGCCGCGGGCAGCGCGGACTGCACGTCGCATGGACGTCGGATGGCGGGTTCGGGGCATGGCCGGCGCTAGCGGTGCAGTGTATGTCGTACAATTTCTTACAACCAATAGTTGCTATCGATTTCAGCTTGAATTATACGGTTTTTTACTTTCCTCAAAGCTACTTTACGCTGCCAACGGCGATCCTGACAGCATTTCTTGATTTGCTTGTTGCTACAGCGCAAATGATGACAGAGGGAATCGAAAATTTCCCTGGCAACCATGGTTGCTTTGAAAAGCCGATGATCTGCAGGTCCCTGCGCCGGCGCCGGTGAACGGCATATAATGGCCATGCCGGCGCCGCTGGCAGGCATACGGGGCAAAATGGCGACGGCAGGGGATGGAATGTAGTAAAATTTCTTGCAATTGCCTGTTCTACGTAGTAAATTTACACCACCGATGATAGTAGCGACAGACTGGCACTTCCGGTCGGTTTCCTCCCCGCTCCGGCCCTTTTACTTTTGCGACGACACTCACTTATGGCACTTACCGATTTTGACCTGGTCCTGTTTGGCGGCAGCGGCGATTTAGCAATGCGCAAGTTGTTGCCTGCGATGTATGCGCGCGACGTCGCGAACGATTTGCCGCCGACGGCGCGCATCATCTGCGTGGGCCGCCAGGACAGCGGCCAGGATGCCTTCCTGAAGATGGTGGAGACCAACTCGCGTCCCCACATCAAGGCCAGCACCCTGAATGCCGCCACCTGGAGCAAATTCTGCGCGCGCATCGTGTACGTGTCGCTCAACGCCAGCGATGCGGCCACGTACGCGCCGCTGGTCGAAGCGCTGCGCGGCGATGCCGACCTGACGCGCGTGTACTACCTGGCGACGCCGCCGCATTTGTTCGCCCTCATCTGCGACAATCTGGAAGACAACGGCCTGGTGACGCCGAATTCGCGCGTGGTCCTGGAAAAACCGCTGGGCCGCGACCTGGCCAGCGCCAAGCAGATCAATGCCGAAGTGGGCAAGGTTTTCCAGGAATCGCAGATCTACCGTATCGACCATTACCTGGGCAAGGAAACCGTGCAGAACTTGCTGGCCCTGCGCTTCGGCAACATCCTGTTCGAACCGCTGTGGCGCCGCGAATGGATTTCCGACGTGCAGATCACCATCGCCGAAAAGCTGGGCGTGGGCAACCGCATGGGTTACTACGACACCTCGGGCGCGCTGCGCGACATGCTGCAAAACCATTTGCTGCAACTGCTGTGCATCGTCGCCATGGAACCGCCGACCTCGATCGCGCCGGACGCCGTGCGCGATGAAAAACTGCAAGTGCTGCGTTCGCTGAAAAAATTCACGCCCACCACCCTGGCGCAAAACATCGTGCGCGGCCAGTACCGCGCCGGCCACGTGGACGGCGCCACCGTGCCGAGCTACCGCGACGAACCGGATGCGCCCGAGCATTCGCGCACCGAAACCTTCGTTGCGCTGAAGGCGGAAATCGACACCTGGCGCTGGGCCGGCGTGCCGTTCTACCTGCGCACGGGCAAGCGCATGGCCGACAGCCTGGCCGAGATCGTCGTGCGCTTCAAGCAGATTCCGCACTCGATCTTCAACCAGCCGACGTCGAGCTTCCAGCCGAACTGCCTGGTGATCCGTCTGCAACCGGACGAAGGCTTGCGCATGAACCTGATGGCGAAAACCCCGGGCGATGGCATGCGCTTGAAGCCGGCGGAACTGGAACTCGATTTCCGCGAATCGTTCAAGACACCGCGCATGGACGCCTACGAGCGTTTGCTGCTCGACGTCCTGCGCGGCCAGCTGACCCTGTTCATGCGCGGCGACGAACTGGAAGCGGCCTGGGAATGGGTCGAGCCGATTCTCGACAACTGGGAACAGAACGACAGCGCGCCGATTCCGTACACGGCCGGCACCTGGGGCCCTGCGGCCGCCAGCGCCCTGATCGGCCGCGATGGCTTGCAGTGGCGTGAAGAGGCCTTACCGGAAGATTAACAGGCAAGACAAGGGCCTGTCCGCATATGGGCAGGCCCTTTATCTATTATCCCCACACTCCCGAACACCTACCAGAAGACTACCCTGATGCTGCTTGACTCCATCCGCACCCAGCTCGATTCGCTCTCCAAGTCGGAGAAGAAGGTCGCGCTGGCCGTGCTTGACCAGCCGAACCAGACGGTCAGCCAGAACATCACGGCGCTGGCGAAAAGCGCGCAGGTGTCGGAACCGACCGTGGTGCGCTTTTGCCGCACCCTGGGCTACGACGGCTGGCATGAATTCAAGCTGAAACTGGCGCAAGGCCTGGCCCTGGCCATGCCGGGCGCGAACGAGCAACCGGCGCAGGACGACCTGGCCGCCGACCTGGTGAACAAAATCTGCAGCCGCTCGATCAACACCCTGCTCGACCTGCGCAACAACCTGAACCCGGAAGCGATCCAACGCGCGCTCGACATCCTGTCGCGCGCCAGCAAGATCGAATTCTATGGCCAGGGCACGTCGGGCATTGTAGCGGCCGACGCGCAGCACAAGTTCTTCCGCTCGGGCGTGCCGACGGTGGCCTACAGCGACCCGAACATCCACAGCATCGCGGCCGCCCTGCTGCGCGGCGGCGACTGCCTGGTGGCCATCTCGCAGCGCGGCAACAGCCCCGCCCTGGTCCGCTCCGTGAAACTGGCGCGCCGCGGCGGCGCCGACGTCGTCGTGCTGGCCCCATCGGGCACGCCGCTGGCCGACCTGGCGACCGTACTGATCCCGATCGACCTGGTCTTCAACACCGACCCCTACACCCCGATTTCCGCCCGCCTGGCCTACCTGGTGGTGATCGACGTGCTGGCCGTGGGCCTGGCCCTGCAACGGGGCCCCGAATTCCGCAAGAAGATGCAGAATGCGCAAAAGGCGCTGCAGGAATTCGACATGCAGTTCGATTCCTTCATCGGCTGATCCTCCATCGGCGCCAGCCTCGCTGGTGGGGATCCTTTCCGCGACAGACATCAAGGCATATCGGCCGGTTTTCCGGAATGAAGAATAGGATGAGTTTTTGCACGCCCTCCGGCATTTGACACGACAACTCTCACCTCATCATCGGGGAAGAAATGCATATAGATATCCCCTGGTTCATCGTATTTTTCCACTTCCACCATTTTTTCTTTGATAACGTCGGTATGCCCTTCAGGCATATTCCACCGCACCCGAACCATCATTCCCGGATACCACACTCTCGGGATAGAGGCGCAACATATTTCTGCCCCTCCTGCTCCCCACCTGGCCATGTTGGCGCCTCCGGCCCCATCCACCGATGCGGAATAAATATACTTCCCCGTATGGTTGACAATACCCACCTGCGCTGTCGCGGTAGGACTTGGGCCGGCTTGCTCAAGCTGCCTGCCCTTGAACGCACAGCCGCTCAGCAGCAATGCAGTGCCAAGATACATAATCCATTTCATACTTTTCCTTTCGACTCCAGTCGCGCTGAAATCACGCCCTATGCAAGCGCCTCGATCCGCGTTGCGTAGCGCTGCTGCGCCAGGTAAATCTCTTCATCGGCTTTGGCTTGCGCAATATCCTGTATCAAGTTTTCACTCCACACGAATTCTTCGGGTGCTTCTTTCGCCTGGATGCCGGCCGTCGGCATGCGTT